>JAURZM010000050.1 GCA_030653385.1 Rubrivivax sp.
GACACTCGGGAAGCAAGACAGTCTGGCTTCGGTCTCGACCCTCGATGTATCGCGGCATGCCGGCTCCTGCGCTCGATATGCCTATGAACTCTAGACATCGTCCGCCGCGACCGTGAGGGGGTTTTCACACAGCCTCGACCCACTGCAGACCTAGAACCAGTGAATTCGGCCGCCGAAAACCGGCCTCTCGATGGGTAGTTGCTTGAACTCCAGCGGCGATATCACCAGGTGTGCCGTGCCGTCGCACCAGCAAGTCTTAAACTTCAGCAGCATCAGAATGGCGGCGGGGGTCTGCACGCGCTCGATGGCCGGTGTCAAGCGGGCGACGTGGCGGCGGCTCGTCTCAGACCCGTGGTGACCCTGAAAGTCGCGACCGGTCCCTCGCGTGCCGGGTCTGTCGCCAACGTTGCGAGAGCCGCGTTCGAAGCGCCGGTCCTTGAGTGAGGGGCCGAGCCGCGCTCATGAAGGGCTGGCCGCTGACTCGCAGCGAAGACAGGCCCGGCAGACAATGAGTCACTCCTCGAAGACATGGCGCCCCCGGTTGAAGCGCTGCGTATGATGGCTGAGATGGCTTGCGGCATGAAAGTCGAGAGAAGAACGAAGGGGCGCCGCGCGGCCGGGCAGATGCGCGTGCGGATTGCGGGCCACCGTTCGCTCCTTTGCTCGGCCTCGCAGGGCGCCTGACCGGTCCGGCGTTCTTGGGTCCCTGTTGATGACGCGCCAGCCCGACGACCACGCCAGCGCCGCGGCTGCACCAGGGGTGCTGCAGTTTGGCGACTTCACGCTGGACCCGCGCCGCTTCGAGTTGCACAGGGGACCGGACCTGCTGCACCTGCAGCCCAAGACTTTCGACCTGCTGCATCATCTGCTGCGCCACGCGGACCGCGTCGTGGAGAAGGATGAGTTGCTGGCCGCCGTGTGGCCCGGCGTCGTGGTCACAGAGCATTCGCTCACGCGCTGCATCAAGGATCTGCGCAAGGCCCTGGACGATGACGCTGGCGCGCCGCGCTACATCGAGACCGTGGCGCGGCGCGGTTACCGCATGCTGGTGCAACCGCAGGCCCGGGCGGCCGAACCGAAGCAAACCGCCGCCGCGACGGAGCTCGCTGCCGCCACCGACCACGCCGCCGCCGGCATGGCCTCAGCAGCAGCTGTGTCCCATGCGTCGGCCGCCGATACATCCCTGCCGCCACGCATCACCCTGCGGCGCGCCTGGCCCTGGGCGCTCGGCGCCCTGGCGCTGGTCGCCGCCCTGCTGGTGGCGCTGGTCGGCCGCAGCCCACCCCTGCCCAGCGCCAGCATCGCCGTGCTGCCGTTCGACAACCTGGGCATCGGCGACGACGCACAAGCCTTTGCCGACGGGCTGGCCGAGGATCTGCTTGAACGCTTTGCGCAACTGCCGCGGCTGCAGGTGGTGGCGCGCACGTCGTCATTCGCCTTCCGCGGCGAGAAAGAGGACATCAAGCGCATCGCGCAGGCCCTGGGCGTGGTCTGGGTGCTCGAAGGCAGCGTGCGCCGCGACGCCTCGCGCCTGCTCGTCAACGTGCAACTGGTCGATGCCCGCAGCGGCTACCGGGCCTGGACGGGCCGCTACGAGCGCGCGCTGGCCGACCTTTTCGAGCTGCAGGACGAGATCGCGCGCAGTGTGGCGGCGCAGGTCTTGCAGAAGATCGATCCCGACACCAGCCTGCCAGACGCGCATCGCAGTGCAAGTGTCGATGCCTGGCAGGACTTCATGCTCGCGCGTGAGCTGTTTCATCGCCGCACGCAGGACTGGCGGGCGAGGGCGCTCGACGCCCTCGAGCGCGCCGTAGCGCGCGAGCCCGACTTCGCCCGTGCGCAGGCGCTGCTGGGCATCGTGCTCGCGCTGTCCGAAGGGCGCGTCGACAAAGACCGCCCACCTGGCGCGGCGCAGGCCGCCGTGCAGCACGCGCTGCAGATCGACCCCCGCCTTGGCCTGGCGCATGCTGCCCAGGGACTGCTGCTGATGAACGCCGGCGATGCCGTCGGTGCCGACGCCGCCTTGCAGCGCGCGCTGGCGCTCGATCCGTTGTTCACGACGGCCCACAACTGGCGCGCGATCGCACTTCTGTCCCTGGGCCGTATGGCGCAGGCCGACGCCCAGATCGATGCCGGCTTGCGCCTCGATCCCCTGAACCCGGTGCTGTTGGGCAACCGGGCCGTGGCGCTCCAACGTGAAGGCCAGCTCGATGACGCCCAGCGCGCCTTCGAGCGCATGCTGCAGTTGCCGGCGCGGCCTGTCGGGGCCTACTACAGCCTGACGCAATTGGCACTCGATCGCGGCCAACTGGTCGAGGCGCTGCGCTGGACGGCGGCGATCGCCCGCGATGGCGCCGCCCGATGGGGCACGCTGGCCGAGGTACCCTTGCTTCCCGTGCTGGTGCGGCTGGGCCTGGATCAGGAAGCAGAACGCCGGCTCGCCGCGCTGCCGTACGACAAGCTGCCGCCGGCCGTCTTTCGCGCCCTGTCAGACGCCCTGTTGCGTCTGGGTCGGCACGGCCAGGCCGACGCTGTGGCCCAGGCCTTGGTTGCACGCGGCGCGCGAATGCCGACTTGGTGGCCGGTGCATCGCGCTCAGGCACTCTTTCTGCAGGGGCAGGTGAGCGAGGGCATGGCGGCGCTGCAGGCCATGGCGCCGGGTGTCAACATCCACAGCACTCGGGAACTCGCCGATCTCGCGCTGGCCCAGGCCTGGGCGCGGCGCGGCGAAAGCGACCCCGCCACATCCGCCGCCAGCCGCGAGGCACTGCAGCGCGTGGTCGACCAGGGCGAGGCTGGCGAGTTGGGGCGCAACAACCCGGAGGCGATGGCCCTGCACGCATTGGCCCTGGCCATGTCCGGCCGTGACGACGACGCACTGGCCAAGCTGCAGGCGGCCCGAGCCGCGGGCTGGAACGACCACCGCTGGGTACGAAACGACCCGCGGTGGGGCCGGGTGCGCGAGCAATCCGGCTTCCGCTCGCTGCTGGACGCCGCCGCGGCGGACGCAGCGGCGCAACGTGGGCAAGCCCTGCGTCGGGCCGCGAGCGGCGACACCGAACTGGCCGCGGTCCTGCCGGCGCCCGCTGGCAAACCCTGAGCCACGGCAACCGTGCGGGCCGACCGCACGCCAGCACCACGCAAGATCAGGGTTTGATCAGCGCTCGGTCACGACTCGGGGCCGGGATTCGGGGAGCCTTCGGGGCCGTCATCCACGGCCTTCAGGACCACACCATGCCCCTGCCCACCCACCTTGTTCCGACACTGTCCCGTATCGGCGCGCTGATGTCGCTGCTGGCCGTCACCGCTTGTGGCGGCGGCGGCGGCGGAGATGCACCGGCCCCGGCCCCAGCTCCAGCGACGCCTCCCGCACCCAGCGCGCTCGACACCGAACTGCGCGGCTTGATCACCACAAACGGGCTGACGGGCGACGCGCGCGGCAGCCGCGTGCTGCCGACCGTCGAAGCGCCGCTGCCGCAGCTGGGCAAGCTGCTTTTCTTCAGCAAGGCCCTGTCAGGCAACCGCGACACCGCCTGCGCCTCTTGCCACCACCCGGCACTGGGCGGCGCCGATGGCCTATCGCTTTCGATCGGCACCGGCGCCGCGCTCCCTGACGTGATGGGCCCCGGCCGGCGCCGCGCCGACGCGCAGATCCTGGTCGGCCGCAACGCCAACAGTTTTTTCAACACCGGGTTGTTCGACCAGGCGCTGTTCTGGGACGGTCGCATCGAGAGCATCGGCAAGGAGCCGGGTGCCGGCGGCAGCGCCAGCGGCATCCGCACCCCGGCCAGCGCCTTCGGCAGCGCCGACGCGCTGGCCGGGCCCAACCTGCTGGCGGCACAGGCGCGCTTCCCGATCACGGTCGCCGGGGAAATGCGCGGCGACGGCTTGCCGGGTCTGAGCGCGGCGCAGGTGCGAGATCACGTGGCAGCACGGCTGGGCAACTATGGCAGCGGCGCTGGCGCTCTGGCGCCCAGCGACTGGCTGGCGCGCTTCCGCACTGGCTTCGGTCAGCCCACCGGCACGGCCGAACAACTCATCACCTTCGACAACATCATGCGCGCCATTGCCGAGTTCCAGCGTTCGGCCACTTTTGTCGACACGCCGTGGCGGCGCTACGTCCAGGGCGACCTGAGCGCCATCAGCGATACCGCCAAGCGCGGCGCGCTGGTGTTCTACAAGCCCGTGGCGCAGGGCGGCGCGGCCTGCGTGCAATGCCACAAGGGCGACTTTTTCACCGACGAGAAATTCCACGCGCTGGGGTTCCCGCAGATCGGCCCCGGCATGGACAACGGCACGCGCGACGACTTCGGGCGTGAACGCCAGAGCGGCAACAGCGCGCAGCGCGGCGCATTCCGCACGCCTTCGCTGCTCAACGTCGAGCTCACGGCACCCTTTGGCCATGCCGGCAGCTACGCCACGCTCACCCAGGTGGTGGAGCACTACATCCTGCCGCAGGACACGGTGAATGCGTTCCTGAGTGGCCGGCAGTGGTGTGCCCTGCCCCAGTTTGCGGATCTCGGTGGCTGCGGCGGCGACGCCGCCACGGTGGACAGCAACACGCGCGCGGCGCTCGCCCGCATGGAGGCGATTCGCCTGGCCGACCCGGCGGGCGGCATGCCGCTCGTCAACCTGGCACTGGGCTCACCCGAGGACACGCCGCGGCTGGTGGCGTTCATGCACGCGCTGACCGACCCCTGCCTGAAGACGCGCAGCTGTATCGGCAAGTGGATCCCGGCAGCGCAAGAAGCCCCCGACACGCTGCAGCTCAACGCCGTCGACGCACAAGGGCGACCACTGTGAACGCTCTCGCGCCGGTCGCCGCACCGGCGCTGTCCGGGCTTCGGGGGTGGCTGACTGCGATCGCCTTGTTGGCCGGCGCGTCGGTCGTCGCCTTCTGGCCCAGCTACCTCGCTCGACCTGTTTCCGCCAGCAGTGTGCTCGTGCATCTGCACGTCGCGCTTGCGGTCGGTTGGTTGATGTGGGTGGCGGCGCAAGCGACGTTGGCGCGTTTGCGCCGCCTGGACGCGCATCGACTCATGGGCCGCTTGGCCATTGCGGTGGCATTGCTGTTCCTGTGGGTGACGCTGGCGCTGGCGCACCAGAACGCGGTGGCGCTGCGCCTGGGGCCCGATCCCTTCCGGGCCTGGTTGCTGCTGGTGCAGTTCAACGCCTGCGCGCTGTGGTCCTTGGCGCTCGCAGCCGGCTGGTGGTGGCGCGGCAAGCGCGGGGAACACACGCGGGCCATGGCCGGTACGCTGGTCGTGATGGTCGACCCTGTGCTTGCCCGCCTGGCCTGGCCGCTATTGCCCGCACCGGCACTGCCCTATGCCGGGCCCGCAGCGGTATGGCTGCTACTGCTGGCCCTGATCTGGCGCGACCAGCGCGAAGGGATGCGCTCGCGCGCCTGGACGCTTCTGCTCGCGGCGTCGATACCGGGGCCGCTGGTGGCGCCCACGATCGCACGCACCGAAGCATGGTTGGCACTGGCACAGGCGTTCGCCCGCATCGGTGCGGTGCCTTGAGCGAGCGCACTTGGCGCAGGCGCCTCCCGGAAGCTGCCGGCTGCGACCGACTCTTGATGGCCGGGACCGGATTCACAACAGTGCAAGTCCGATGTCGGTTGTCCGCCAGATGGCTGACGTTCAAACGCGCGACCAAGATGCGCGCTGAGGGCCTTGAGCTGCTTTCCAGCATCAGCATTTCGGCGCCCTGAACCCATCGTCCGCGCGGTCAGTTCAGGTGCCGTCACCTGCATTCAAGTGCCGCCAAGCACCACGGGGACTCCCGGGGGACTGGTGGAGAGAACTGCGCGGTGATCCCCAGGTTCTGAGTGGCCTGCCAAGTCACCTGCTGGTACAAGGCTATCGTGGGCGAATGGCGCGAGAGGTCTCGTGGGCGCGCGTTGCCTCTTCGACTGTCTCGGCGCGCTGAAGCGGGAAGTCGAACAGTCGATCCTGGTCCGCGGCCGCTTCAGGGGTGAACTCGACCTTGAGCGTCATTTGCGTAGCTGTTTCACCCGTGCGGCGACCTTCGCCTCCAGCTTCGACAGAACGACGTCCGACGGGACTGAAACCCCGGTGCGCTCGTGCTCTGCCAACGAGGCTTCGCAGCGCGCGGCGAAGTCGGTTTGCACTCGACGGTATCCCACTGCGCGACGCACCGATGCCTCGACAAAATCGCTCAGCGTCTCGCCAGGCCGCAGCATGGAATCAGATCAGCACGCAACTCCGGCTCGACACCCACTTGAGAAATGACGACGGTTTTCATGCGCCGATCGCAGTGCAGGCGCAGTACACACTCAAATGCTGGGCCTCAGGCTGCCCCGAGTAGGTGACAGCGTGAATGCGCTTCGCCTGCGGCCTGCCAGCATCATCACTTCCGCGTCCTGAACATGACGTCCGTGCAGCCCGATTCAGGCGCCAGCACGTGCCCGCGAGTGTCGCCAGCATGATGGCGCAGGGAGCGCGCGGCCGGCTGCGTCACATCGGGGCATCGTCCTCGCCCGGCGTGACGGCCTTGCGCACGCGCAGTGCAACCCTGGCCGGCGGCTCGGCCGCGCTTTGCACAAACGCTTGTGTGGCGTCGGGCGCGGCGGCCTGCGGGGCAGCCGTGCTGTCGGCAGCCGGCTCTTCCTTGATCACGCGGGTGTACGGCGCCAGGATCTGCACCAGTTGCCCGTAGACCTTCGGGTTGCCGGCCACCACCTCGCGCTGGTACAGGTAGTCGCTTTCGCCGGTGAAGTTGCCGATCAGGCCACCGGCCTCGGTGATGATCAGCGAGCCGGCGGCGGCGTCCCAGGGCTGCAGGCCCGTTTCGAAGAAACCGTCGTAGTAACCGGCGGCCACGTAACACAGGTCCAGCGCGGCCGCGCCGGGCCGGCGCAGGCCGGCACAGCTTTGCATGACCTCTTCGAACATCTTCACATAACGCTTGAAGTTGTCGCCCTTGCGGAAGGGAAAGCCGGTGCCGATGAGGGCGTCGCTGAGTCGCGTGCGCTTGCTCACGCGCAGGCGGCGGTCGTTCAGGAAGGCGCCGCGGCCCTTGCTGGCAAAAAACAGGTCGTTGCGCGTGGGGTCGTAGACCACCGCCTGCTGCACCTGGCCGCGGTAGGCCAGTGCGATGGACACGGCATACACCGGGAAGCCGTGCAGGAAGTTGGTGGTGCCGTCCAGCGGGTCGATGATCCAGACGTATTCGCTGTCGCGGGCGCCGTGTTCGCGGCCCGACTCTTCGGCCAGGATGCCATGGCCCGGGTAGGCTTCGAGCACGGTCTGGATGATGACTTCTTCAGCCCGGCGGTCGACTTCCGAAACGAAGTCGTTGGGGCCCTTGGTGCCCACCTTCAGCACGTCAAGGTCGAGCGCCGCGCGGTTGATGATGGAACCTGCTGCACGCGCCGCCTTGATGGCGATGTTGAGCATGGGATGGAGCGCTTGCGACATGGGCGGCCTGGGGCTGGGTGCGTTGAAGTGGGTAAAGAGCGGCGCGGCGACAATGGCCCCCACGCGAGAAGCCACGCATTTTAGCTGGAGCGCCCCCGAAGCTGCGCCACAGGTCCATGCCCGATCCCACACCCGCATTCATACCCGATCCCACACCCGATTTCACACCCGACAGCACCCGTTTTGTGCTCGTCCAGCCCAGCCACGCCGGCAACGTGGGCGCCGCGGCACGGGCCATGAAGGTGATGGGTTTCGGTGACCTGGTGCTGGTGCGGCCGCGTTTTGCCGACGTGCTGGTGAACGACGAAGCGCTGGCCATGGCCAGCGGCGCGACCGATGTGCTGGCAAAAGCACGGGTCGTGGACACGCTGGCCGATGCGCTGGATGGCATCACCTGGGCCTGCGCCACCGCCATGACCCCGCGTGATTTCGGCCCGCCCACTTTTGCGCCGCGCCCGCACTTCGAGGCCCTGGCGTCCAGCGCGCACCGCGTGGCCCTGGTCTTCGGGCCCGAGCGCACCGGCATGTCCAACGACGACGTCTACCGTTGCCACGCCTGCCTGTCGATTCCAGCGCACTCCGCCTACGGTTCGCTGAACCTGGCGCAGGCGGTGCAGGTCATCGCCTACGAATGGCGCCAGGCGTTGGGCGGTTTTGCGGTGTTGTCGCGCACGGTGGACGCGCAACTGGCCGACGGCGCGGCCGTGCACGGTTTGCTGGAGCATTGGCGCGGCATGCTCGAGGGCATCGGTTTTCTCGACCCCGCTGCGCCCAAGAAGCTGATGCCGCGCCTGAACCAGTTGCTGAACCGCGCGCAGCTCACGCAGGAAGAGGTGCATATCCTGCGTGGCATAGCCCGCAAGATGGGCGGCCGTGGCCGTGGCCAGCAGGATTGAAGGTCGCTGGGTACACTGGCCTGGCCTGTGAAGGACCTTTCCATGTTTGCCCGACTGCGTGAAGACATCAGCTGCATCCTTGAACGCGACCCCGCCGCGCGGTCGACGTGGGAGGTGCTGACCTGTTACCCGGGTCTGCACGCGCTGGTGCTGCACCGCCGCGCGCACTGGTTCTGGCAACGAGGCTGGCGCTGGTTGGCCCGTTTCACCTCGCACATCGGCCGCTTCCTGACCGGCATCGAACTGCACCCCGGCGCCACCATCGGCCGGCGGGTGTTCATCGACCACGGCATGGGCGTGGTGGTGGGCGAAACGGCCGAGATCGGCGACGGTTGCACCATCTACCAGGGCGTGACGCTGGGCGGCACCTCGCTGTCCAAAGGCGCCAAACGCCATCCGACGCTGGGCCGCGACGTGATCGTCGGCGCCAATTCGCAGGTGCTGGGGGGTTTCACGGTGGGCGACGGCGCGCGCATCGGCAGCAGTGCGGTGGTGGTCAAGCCGGTGCCGCCCGGGGCCACGGCGGTGGGCAACCCGGCGCGCATCATCGTGGCCAGCGTGGACGCTGCGCGTGAGGCGGCGGCCGCGAAGATGGGTTTTTCGGCCTACGGTGTGACGCAGGGCGACGACCCGGTGTCGCAGGCCATGAAAGGCCTGATCGACAACGCCTCGGGGCACGAACACCAGATCATGCTGCTGTGGCAGGCGATCGAAAAGCTGTCGGCCCGCTCGCGCGAACTGCCGCTGGGCGACTGTGTGCCGCAAGACGCCCAGACCACCGAGGTCTTCGACGCCGAAGGCTTGAACCGGCTGGTGAAGTAGGGCGGGAAGTACGGCGGCCGAGCGCCGCGGGTCAGGCCGGCGGTGGCCTGATTGCGCTCTTCGGTCTGAAGGCCTTGCACACCGCTTCGTCGGTTTCGATGTAGGCGCCGCCGATGAGGTCCACACAATAGGGCACGGCGGCAAAGATGCCGTGCACTGGCGGCGTGGCTTGCGGCAGGCCCTGCAGCGTTTCCGCAATCGACTTGGGCTGACCCGGCAGGTTGATGATGAGCGATGAGCCGCGCACCACCGCCACCTGGCGCGACAGGATGGCCGTGGGCACGAAGGCCAGGCTGATCTGCCGCATCTGTTCGCCAAAACCCGGCATCACCTTGTGGGCCACGGCCAAGGTCGCTTCGGGCGTCACGTCGCGCAGGGCCGGGCCGGTGCCGCCTGTGGTCAGCACCAGATCGCATTTGGCCGCGTCAGCCAGTTCGATCAGCGCGGTGCTGATCTGCGCCTCTTCGTCGGGAATCAGCCGCTCGTGCCATTCGATGGGGTTCTGCACCGCACGGCCCAGCCAGTCTTTCAGGGCCGGGATGCCTTTGTCCTGGTAAACACCGCTGGAGGCGCGGTCGCTGACCGACACCAGGCCGATGCGAACGGTCTCAAGGCTCTGGTTCATGCCTGCAGCAGGGGTTTGATCAGCTGGAAGAGTTCGCGGTGGCTCTTGGGCTGGCGCGATTCGGGGGTCAGGCCGGCGCTGTCGCGGCGCGCCGCGCGCACCAGGCTGCGCAGCTGCTGGCTGTCGGTCTGCGGGTGCTCGAGCATCCAGCGGGTCAGCGCTTCGTCGTCGGCGATCAGCTCGGCGCGCCAGCGTTCGGCTTCGTGCAGCGCCAGCGTGTCCTTGGCACTGCCCAGCGTGGCGGCGGCCACGGCTTCACGCAGCGCTTCTTCGTCGGCGCTGCGCATCAGCTTGCCCACGTATTGCATCTGGCGGCGTTTGCCTTCGAAGCTCTTGGTGCGGCGGAACTGTTCGATGGCCTCGCGCAGCGCCTCGGGCATGTCGATGGCGGCCAGCCGGTCGGCCGACAGCTCGGCCACCGCCACACCCAGTGTCTGCAGGTCTTGCGACTGCTGCTTCAGGCGCGTGCGGCTGGGGCGCGTGGGTGCACCGTCTTCGTCGAAGGCCAGCGGCTCGCCGTAGTGAACGTCGATGCCGCGATGCGGTGCGGCTCTGCGGGCCATGGGGCTGTGTTTTCCGTCTGCGTTGGAGGTGGCCGGTATCATAAGTGCGCATTCCCGCCAGCCAAATCTGCCGAAGGCGCCCCTGCCGATGACTTCCCCTTCCAGCGCCAATTCCAGCGTATCTTCCAGCCGCGACAGCGGTTTTGCCTTCCGCACCGAGCAGTTCCAGCAGATCGTCGAAGACACGCTGTCGCTGGCCCGCCAGCTGGGTGCCAGCGACGCCGGGGCCGAGGTCTCCGAAGGGGTGGGGCTGTCGGTATCGGTGCGCATGGGCGAGCTGGAAAACGTCGAGCGCAACCGCGACAAGAGCCTGGGCGTCAGCGTCTACCTGGGGCAGCGGCGCGGCAACGCCAGCACGTCCGACTTTTCGCCGGCGGCGCTGAAGCAGACGGTGCAAGCGGCCTACGACATCGCGCGTTTCACCGCTGAAGACCCGGCCGCCGGCCTGCCTGAAGCGGCCGACCTGGCTTCACCGGCCGAGGTGGCGCGTGAACTGGACCTCTTCCACCCCTGGGCCGTGGACGCCGCGCAGGCCGCTGAACTGGCACGCCGCTGCGAAGACGCGGCGCTGTCGGTGGACCGCCGCATCACCAATTCCGAAGGCGCGGGTGTGTCGGCGCAGCAGGCGCATTTCTGGGCCGGCAACAGCCGCGGTTTTCGCGGCGGTTACGCCAGTTCGCGCCACTACATCTCGGTGTCGCCGATTGCCGGCAAGGGCAAGAACATGCAGCGCGACGGCTGGTACACCAGCATGCGCGACGCCGCCGACCTGGCCGGCCCCGAGGTGGTGGGGCGTTACGCCGCCGAACGTGCACTGTCGCGGCTGAAGTCGCGCCGGGTGCCCACGGGGCAGGTGCCGGTGCTGTTTGAATCCACCGTGGCAGCGGGCCTGCTGGGTGCGTACGTGCAGGCCACCTCGGGTGGGGCGCTGTACCGCAAGGCCAGTTTCCTGGTCGATTGCCTGGGCCAACCCGTGCTGGCCAAGCACATCGACATCGACGAAGACCCGCACGAAGCCAAAGGCAAGGGCAGCGCACCTTTCGACGACGAGGGTGTGCGCACGTGTGCCCGCCGTGTCGTCGACGCCGGTGTGGTGCAGGGTTACTTTCTGTCCAGCTACTCGGCGCGCAAGCTGGGCATGAAGACCACCGGCCATGCCGGCGGTTCGCAGAACCTGCGCATGAGCAGCCGCCGCACACGGCCCGGCGATACGCTGGACAAGATGCTGGCCAGGCTGGGCCGTGGCCTGTTTGTCACCGAGCTGATGGGCCAGGGTGTCAACTACGTCACCGGCGACTACTCGCGCGGGGCTGCCGGCTTCTGGGTCGAAGATGGCCAGATTGCCTACCCGGTGCATGAAGTGACCATCGCCGGTCACTTGCGGCAGATGTTCAAGGACATCACCGCCATCGGCGCCGATGCCTACACCCAGGGCAGCAAGACGGTGGGTTCGGTGCTCGTCTCCCGCATGAAGCTCGCCGGTTCCTGAAGCTGGTTTGCGGGGCGACCCGCATGGTGCTTTCCCTGATTTCAGCTTCCGTTTAGCTGCCCTGCGCACACTGCGACTGGCAATTCGTTTGCAGGGAGCGGCGTGCACTGGGCCGAGCGGGTAAACCCGCCCGAACTGGCCAAGGCCGACTCCTAGAATCGCGCGCCGTTGACCCTTCAATTTCACCACTGGTCCCTGACAGGAGATACACACATGGAACGTCGTTCCTTCGTTCGCAGCGCCGGCTTGGCGGGCGTGCTGGCTGCCGGCACCGCACCGGCCATCGTGCATGCACAAGCCAATATCCGCTGGCGCCTGACCTCGGCTTTCCCGAAGTCGCTGGACACCATCTACGGTGCTGCCGAGACTTTCACGAAGAAGGTCAAGGACATGACCGGCGGCAAGTTCGAGATCTCCGTCCACGCGGCCGGTGAGTTGGTGCCAATGCCCGGTCTGGTTGACGCGGTGCAAAACGGCACCGTCGAAATGGGCCACACGGCGCCCTACTACTACTTCGGCAAAAACGACGCCTTTGCGCTGGGCTGCGCCATTCCCTTCGGGCTGAACAGCCGCCAGATGACGGCCTGGCAATACGACGGCAACGGCCTGAAGCTGATGCGCGAGTTTTATTCGAACTACGGCTTCACCAGTTTCCCGATGGGCAACACCGGCGCACAGATGGGTGGCTGGTACCGCAAGGAAATCAAGACCGTGGCCGACATGAAGGGCCTGAAGTTCCGCGTCGGCGGTTTTGCCGGCAAGGTCACGGCCCGCCTGGGCACGGTGTCGCAGAACATCCCCGGTGGCGAGATCTACCAGGCGCTGGAAAAGGGCACCATCGACGCCGCCGAGTGGGTGGGTCCGTACGACGACCAGAAGCTGGGCTTCAACAAGGTCGCGCCCATCTACCACTACCCCGGTTGGTGGGAAGGTGGCCCGCAGCTGGACCTGTACGTCAACCAGAAGGCCTTCGACACGCTGAGCGCCGAGTACAAGGCCATCATCGAAAGCGCAGCCGCCTTTGCGCACACCGAGATGCAGGCCAAGTACGACGCCCGCAATCCGGGGGCACTGAAGCAACTGGTGGCCAACAAGACACGCCTGGTGGCCTTCCCGAAGCCGGTGCTCGACGCCGCCTTCAAGGAAGCCATGGCGCTGTACAGCGAGATCAGCGCCGCCAATCCGGCGTTCAAGAAGATCTATGACGACTACAGCAACTTCCGCCGCGACTCGAACCTGTGGTTCCGCTTCACCGAAGCGCGTTTCGACAGCTACATGCAAAGCGTGAAGCTGTAAGCGCACCGCGCCAAGGCAAAAGCCCCGCAACTGCGGGGCTTTTTTGTGGCCGTCGACAAGGTGTCGACGGCCGAGATGGCACCACAGCGTCAGGGCTTCTTGGTGCCCGCGGCGTCCTTCTTCATCGATTCTTCCAGCGCCTTCATCGGGTCGTTGGCGTCCTCGCCACCTTCAGGTGCACTGGCGCCATCTTCCGCCGGCGCGACGTCACTCTCAGGTTCGGACGCCGCTTCGTCGGGCGGGTCGATGCCCATGCTTTCCAGCGCCTTGTCGGCGTCGATCTGCTCCACCTTCTCGATGCCACCGCTGACCAGTTCGGGGTTGAAGACGATAGCGGCCACCATGATGAGCTGCAGGATGATGAAGGCGATCGAACCCTTGTAGATCTGGGTCGTGGTCACCGCCGGAATCAACTTGCCGGTGATGCGGTCCTTGTAGTCGACCTTGGCCGCGACGCTGCGCAGGTAGAAGAGCGCAAAGCCGAAGGGCGGTGTCAGGAACGAAGTCTGCAGGTTCATGGCCAGGATGACACCGAACCAGATCAGGTCGATGCCCATCTTGTCGGCCACCGGCGCCAGGATGGGAACGACGATGAAGGCGATCTCGAAAAAGTCGATGAACATGCCCAGGATGAACACCAGCAGGTTCACCACCAGCAGAAAGCCCAGCTGACCACCCGGCAGCTTGTCGAACAGGGCTTCGACCCAGTAGTGGCCGTCGGCCGCATTGAAGGTGAAGCTGAAGACGGTGGAGCCGATCAGGATGAACATCACGAACACCGACAGCCGTGCGGTGCTGTCCAGTGCCTGCTTCATCAGGTTCAAGCCCAGCCGGCGCCGTGCCACCGACATGATCAGCGCGCCCACCGCGCCCATGGCGCCGCCCTCGGTGGGCGTGGCCACGCCCAGGAAGATGGTGCCCAGCACCAGGAAGATCAGCACCAGCGGCGGGATCAGCACAAACGTCACCTGCTCGGCCAGCTTGGACAGCAGCCCGAAGCGCAGCACGCGGTTGGCGATGGCCAGGCCCAGCGCCAGGAAGGACGCCACGGTCATCGACAGGATGAAACGTTCGTCGCCAGGCGCCGGCACCTCACGTTCCAGCAAAGGATTCAGGATCGACTGGTGAACCTGCGACCAGGCAAAGCCCGCGGCGGCACACACCACCAGCAGCACCAACAGCGAACGGTGGCCGCTGGACCCGCTGCTTTCGCGGTAGATGCGGGCCTCTGCCGGCAGTGCAGGCACCCACTTGGGCTTGATGAAGGCCACGGCGGCGATGAAGAGCAGGTACAGGCCGATCAGAAGCAGCCCGGGGATCAGTGCGCCGGCGTACATGTCACCCACCGAACGGCCCAATTGGTCGGCCAGCACGATGAGCACCAGCGACGGTGGAATCGCCTGCGCCAGCGTGCCGCTGGCCGTGATGGTGCCGGTGGCGATGGTACGGTTGTAGCCGTAGCGCAGCATGATCGGCAGCGAGATCAAGCCCATGCTGATGACGGCAGCGGCCACGACACCCGTGGTGGCCGCCAGCAGCGCGCCCACCAGCACCACGGCCACGGCCAGGCCGCCCCGCAGCGGGCCGAACACCTGCCCCACCGTTTCGAGCAGGTCTTCGGCCATGCCCGAGCGTTCGAGGATGATGCCCATGAAGGTGAAAAACGGGATCGCCAGCAGGGTGTCGTTCTGCATGATGCCGAACACCCGCAGCGGCAGCGCCTGGAACATGTTCAGCGGAAACAGGCCCGCTTCCATGCCGATGAAGCCGAACAGCAGCCCCGTGGCCGCGAGGCCGAAAGCCACCGGTATGCCGGTGAGCAGAAAGAGCAGAAGCCCCGCAAACATCAGCGGGACGAAGTTCTGTGCAATGAAGGCCATCATGTTCAGTTCGCCTTGCCGGCCAGCAGGGCCTCTTCACGACGCGCCGCCTCGGCGGCCAGTTCTTCGGCCAGACGCTGTTCTTCGTGTTTGTCGTCGGCACTGCTGAAGGGTTCGCTGCGGTGGCCGGTGAGGAAGGCCACGCGCTTGGTCAACTCGGACACACATTGCAGCAGCAGCAGGCTGAAACCCACCGGGATCAGCAGCATCACGGGCCAACGGATCAGACCGCCCGCGTTCTGACTCATTTCGCCCGAGACCCAGGCACGTTCGAACACCGGCCACGACAGGTTGATGAGGATCAGCGTCAGCGGGATGGTGAACACCACCATGCCGACGATGTCGATGATGGTGTTGGTGCGCTTGCTGAGCTTCCCCGCGATGAAGTCAATGCGCACATGGCCGTTTTTCAACCACACATAACCGGCACCGAGCAGGAAGACCCCGGCAAACAGGTACCACTGGATTTCCAGGAACGAATTGGACCCGACGTCGAAGGCCTTGCGCATGATGGCATTGCCGGCGCTGATGAGCACCGCGGCCAAGACCAGCCAGCCGATGAACTTGCCTATCCATTCGTTCAAGGTGTCGATCAGGCCCGACAGCTTCAGCAATGCACCCATCTTGTCTCCTGGCGCCCGAGCGGGAGGCGCTTTCAAATTCTATGCAGCGCACTCTAGGCGTCAGGCGCTGAAAACCCGCTGAACGGGCCTGCGATCAGCGGGTTTTCAGAGCGTTTGCGCGGCGCTGAACAACCGGGTCGAACGGGCGCCGCTGCGGCAGAAGGCCAGCAGCGGGCGCGGCAGTTGACGCAGCAGCGCGGCGAAGGCGGCGATCTCTTCGGGCGACTGGTAGTTCCCCGCCACCGGCAGGTGGCGGTACTGCAGGCCTGCGGCCAGCGCGGCGGCTTCGATCTGCGCGTTGGTGGGCTGGTCGGGGCCGTGCTCGAAGTCGGGCCGGTTGTTGACGACGCTCCTGAAGCCGGCGGCAGCAGCAACTGCCATCGCTTCGGGCGTGAGTTGCGGGGCCACGCAGACGTCCGGCGCGATGGCCCGCGCGGGCAGGCTCGGCGGGATGTTCATGTGGCTACTGGGCCAGCGCTTGTTTGACCGCCGCCGAGACCAGGCCCATGTCGGCCTTGCCGGCCAAACGGGCCTTGGCTGCGCCCATCACCTTGCCCATGTCGCCCGGGCCGGCAGCGCCGAGTTCGGCCACCAGGGTTGCGACGGCCGTGTTCACCTCGTCGGCCGACAGGCGCTGCGGCAGGTAGGCTTCCAGCACCTTCAGTTCGGCCGTTTCCTTGTCCACCAGGTCGGTGCGTGCGGCAGCCGCAAAAGCGGTGATGCTGTCCTTGCGCTGCTTGATCAGCTTGTCGACGATGGCCACCACCGCGGTGTCGTCCAGCACGATGCGTTCGTCCACCTCGCGCTGCTTGCAGGCGGCCAGCAGCATGCGGATGGCGCCCAGGCGGTCGGCATCCTTGGCGCGCATGGCGGCCTTCATGTCGTCGGTGATGCGGTCTTTGAGGGTGCTCATCGGGGGCCTTTCAGGAAGAGCCGGTCGAGAATGAAACAAGCCCGCTGCGGCGTCCCGAGCGGGCTTGTGTGGTCAGGCGCGGAAGCTGCGCGGCAAAAAAGCTCAGTACAGCTTCTTGGGCAGCTGCATGCTGCGCACGCGCTTGAAGTGGCGCTTCACGGCGGCGGCCTTCTTGCGCTTGCGCTCGGCGGTGGGCTTTTCGTAGAACTCGCGTGCGCGCAGTTCGGTCAGCAGGCCGATCTTTTCAATGGTGCGCTTGAAGCGGCGCAGGGCCACATCGAAAGGCTCGTTCTCTTTGACGCGGATGGTGGTCATGTAGGTCGGGGTCCCGAAATTGAGGTTGCGCTCGGTGTCTTGCCAGGTTTTGCGAAGCCCCTTGGAGATGTCCCTGGAGCTTGCCTGCTGCGATCCGGTCATGACCCGGCTGCAGCAGGCCCAGGCAGCGCCTGGGCAAGATCGACACGCTGGTTTGCCAGCAAAGCCCGAAATTATAGACCGGGAAATGCCGCGCAGGGGCTGGACGCGCTCAGGCGGCGAACAAAGTGCCGACTGCGCCAGTTTGGTGCGCGGCAGCCACACCCTGCAGCACGTCGCCGATGACGACGATGGCGGGGCTGCCCAGGCCCGCTGCCCGGGCGTCGACGGCCAGGCGGCCCAGGGTGGTCAGCAGGCGCCGTTCCTGCGGCAGGCCAGCATGTTGCACCACCGCGGCGGGCGTGGTGGCCCGCATGGCCGTGGACAGGCCCTGCTGCACGGCCGCCAGGCGTGCCATGCCCATGTAGATGACCAGCGTGAGCCCTTGCGCCGCGGCGGCGCCCAGCACCGCCCAGTCGGGCCCTGCGGCGCCGTCCTGGGCATGGCCAGTGACCAGCATCACCCCCTGTGCGTGCTGCCGGTGGGTCCAGGGCACACCCAGCGCCGTGGCGGCGGCCAGGCCCGAGGTGATGCCGTTGACCACCTCGACTTCGATGCCCTGCGCCCGCAGCGCCTGGGCTTCTTCGCCGCCACGGCCGAAGATGAAGGGGTCACCGCCCTTCAGGCGCACCACCCGTTCGCCGGCCAGTGTTTCCTTGACCATCAGGCGCTCGATGAAGGCCTGTGGCGTGCTGCGACAGCCGCCCCGTTTGCCCACGTGCACCACACGCGGCGGCTTCGTGCGGCCACGCAGAACGGCGGCCAGCACGGCGTCGCTGACCAGGTCGTCGACCAGCAGCACCGTGGCACGGCGTGCCAGGCGCAGGGCCTTCAGGGTCAGCAGTTCGGGGTCGCCGGGGCCGGCGCCGACGAGTGCACAGGACGGCGGGCGAACGGGCCGGCGCGGCGGGCCGCTCATGCCGTTTTGCCCACGGGCAGGCGCTGCCGCAGCAATTTCACGCTGGCGATGATCTGGCTGGCCTGGTGCGCCAGCGGCGGCGGCACCGGTCGCATGCCGCTGAGTACCTCCTGCACATAAACCGCGGTGCTGGCGGCGTCGGTCTCGCGCGGCAGCAGGGGCAGTTCGGTCAGCACACCCTCCTGGGCGGCCAGTGACAGTTCCGGGTGCAGTTTGCCGGCCAGCCAGGTGTCCACCCGGGGTTGACGGCGCGGGTCGGCCACCGGTTCACCTTCGGTGCCCCGCAGCAGCATGGCGTCGGCGCCGCTGCGATGGGCCCAGGCCGTCATCAGCGCACCGAACTCGGGGTGGGTGTGGTTGACGATGCGCAAGGTCGGCGCGCCGACCACGGGGTTGATCATCTTGGCCACCGTGTGCCCCGGGCCGCGCACACCCAGCGCATGGCGCAGGTCCATCAGCGCCTGCAGCGGCGGGCACAGCAGCCGGGTGGGCACGTAAGCCGGCTCGCGCCGCGCCCAGGCCTGCGCGATGTCCACCGGCTGCAAGGCCGCGGCCAGCCCCAGGTCTTGCAGGATCTGCGCCGTGGTGACGCGTTTGGGGTCGGCCAGCGGACCGTGCACCAGCACACGCAGCCCCTCGCGCGCCAGCCACAGGGCCAGCAGCGGTGTCAGGTTGGGCAGCTTGCGGGAGCCGTTGTAGGACGGCATCAGCACCACCGGCTGTGTGCTGGGCACCGCGACGCAGCGTTCGTGCACGGCATCGAGAAAGCCGCACAGCTCGTCCAGGGTTTCACCCTTCATGCGCATGGCCATCACGAAGGCACCGGTCTGCGCAGGCGTGGCACGGCCATCGAGCACTTCGCGCATCAAGGTGCGGGCCGATTCGGTGCTGAGTGCACGAGCGCCGGCTGCACCGCGGCCGATGTCCTTGAGATAGGTGGAAATGCTCATCTGCAGCGGGTCTCCTGCAGGCAGCTTTGCAAGATGCGGGCCTGTACGGTGCATGCCGAACCCCTAGGCTGCAAGAGATTGCGAGGTCACCAGGCGCTGCAACTCAGGCTGGCACGAACCGCACTGCGTGCCGCAGCGCAGCTGGGTTTGCAGCCGGGCCAGCCGTGTGTCCGCGGGCCCGGTGCTGGCGGTCAGGGCGTGCAGGATCTGCGCTTCACTGACATCGAAACAGCTGCAGACCTGCCGGCTGCACACCGGGGCCGGGCCCGGTGGCGTGGCGCTGCCGGACAGCAGCGCGCGGCCGTAGGTCTGGGCGGGCAGCTGTTGCTGCAGCAAGGGTGCCAGCCAGGCTTCTGCCCGGGTGTTGCCGGCCAGCAGCACCGCTTGCAGTTGCTGCTGCCCCTGCACCATGCCCAGCCGCACGCTGCGGTGCTGGCCCCGGCGCACGTCCTGGTAGTGCAAGGCCCGTTCACCCTGCAGACCGAACAGCGCGGCCACCTGCGCCAGCGTGGCTGCCGATGCGGGCCCGGCCGCAGCGGCGCGGAAAAGCACGCCGCTGCGTTCGTGTCCAAAGGCCACGCAGCTGGCGTAGCCAAAGCCGCCAAACAGACTGCGCAGCTGCTGCCGCAACTGCAGGGCCTGGCTTTCGTCGCACCAGGCCATGGCCACCAGGCGCCACGGCAGGTCGGCACGCACGATGTTGATCGCCGCGTGTTTCAGCTCGGGTTGGCGGCTCTGCGGGCACAGCGCCGGGCTGGCAAGCGTGTTCACGCCGCCCGTCACCAGCTCGGGCCCCCAGTGCATGGGCACAAAGGCTTGGGTCGGTTTCAAGTTGGTGCTGCTGCGCACCGGCAGCACCAGAGAGCCGCGGCGGGAAGCGACCGTGGCCAGGTCACCGTCCTGCAGCCGAAGCCTTGCCATGTCCTGCGGGTGCAGGTCGATCGCAGGCTCGGGCGTGTGACCGAAAAGGCGGCCGATGCTGCCGCTGCGGCTCATGCCATGCCACTGGTCACGCAGGCGGCCGGTGTTCAACGAAAACGGGAAACGTGCGTCACGAGCTTCGGCCACCGCGCGGTAGGGCACGGCGGCGAAACGTGCGCGGCCGTCGTCGGTGGCGTAGCACCGGTCGGTGTACAGGCGCTCTTGCCCGCTGGTGGCGCCCGCAGGGTAGGGCCAGCACTGGGGCGCGTGGTCCAGCAGTTGCCAGCTCAGTCCGCTGATGTCCAGATCGCGCCCGCGTGTGGTTTCGCGGTGTTCGTTCCACACGGCTTCGGGTGTGGTCCACGGCAACAAGGTGGGCCGGCCAGGCCGCAGGCGTGTTTCCAGCCGCTGGCCGAAGTCGCGCGCGATCACCCAGTCGGCACGCGATTCACCGGGCGCTGGCACGGCGGCACGCACCCGTGTGATGCGCCTTTCGCTGTTGGTCACCGTGCCTTCTTTTTCGCCCCAGCTGCTGGCCGGCAGCAGCAGGTGCGCGAAGTTGGCCGTGGCGGTGTGGTCGAAGGCTTCCTGCAGCACCACGAACTCGGCACGCTGCAGCGCGCGTGTCACGGTGGCCTGGTCGGGCAGGCTCTGCGCGGGGTTGGTGCAGGCAATCCACAGCGCCTTGATCTCGCCGTCGGCGGCGGCCTGGAACATCTCCACGGCTGTCTTGCCTAGTTTGGCCGGCACCTCGGGCAGGCCCCACAGGCGGGCCACTTCGGCGCGGTGTGCCGGGTTGGCCAGGTCGCGGTGGGCAGACAGCAGGTTGGCCATGCCGCCCACTTCACGACCGCCCATGGCATTCGGCTGGCCCGTCAGCGAAAACGGGCCGGCGCCGGGTTTGCCGATCTGGCCCGTGGCCAGGTGCAGGTTGATCAGCGCGGCGTTTTTGTCGGTGCCGCTGCTGCTCTGGTTCAGGCCCTGGCAATACAGCGACAGCGTGGCGGTCGAGCCGCCGAACCAGCGTGCGGCCTGCACGATCTGGTCTTCACTCAGCCCCGTGATGCGTGCCGTTTCGCGGGGCGTGAACTCGCGCACGATGGCCTTCAGCGCCTCGATGCCGTGGGTGTGATCGGCGATGTGCTGTGTGTCCGTCAGGCCTTCCCACAGCATCAGGTGCAGCATGCCGTGGAACAGTGCCACGTCGGTGCCGGGTTGCAGTTGCAGGTGCAGGTCGGCCTGTTCGGCAGTTTCGGTGCGGCGCGGGTCGACGACGATGACCTTCATCGCGGGGGTCCTGCGCCGCGCGTCTTCGAGGCGCCGGTACAGCACCGGGTGCGCCCAGGCCATGTTGCTGCCAGCGATGAACAGGCACTGCGCGTGCTCGATGTCGTCGTAGCAGGCCGGTGGTGCGTCGGCCCCCAGCGTGGCCTTGTAGCCGGCCACCGCGCTGCTCATGCACAGGCGCGAATTGGTGTCGATGTTGTTGGTGCCCAGCACTCCCTTGGCCAGCTTGTTGAAGACGTAGTAGTCCTCGGTCAGCAACTGGCCGCTGACGTAGAAGCCCAGTGCGTCGGGGCCGTGTTCGGTGGCGATGCGCGCGAAGGTGTCGGCTGCGGTGTCCAGCGCGTGGTCCCAGCTGACGGCCTGCCCGTGCAGGCGGGGCGTGCGCAGCCGTGCGTGCAGCGTGATGGGCGCGCTGGCGGTTAGATGCAGCGTCTGCCCCTTGGTGCACAAACGCCCGAAGTTGGCGGGGTGGTCGGGGTCGCCACGCACGCCGGTGATTTGTGCGCCGTCACTTTCGATGAGCACCCCGCAGCCCACGCCGCAGTACGGACACGTGGACTTGGTTTCGTTCACGGCGCGGCCGTCTCGGTGGTGATGGCGCGTGTGGCGAGCTCTTCGGCGTCCAGGTACACGACGCCATCATCGACATGCACCGCAAACCGTGCCGTGCACCCGTGGTCCGGTGCCTGCGCGTTGCCATCGGCCAGCGCAATGGTCCAGTTGTGCAGCGGGCAGGCCACGCTGTGGCCGAACACGATGCCCTGGCTCAGCGGGCCGCCCTTGTGCGGGCAGCGGTCGAGCAGCGCGAAGACCTGGTCGTCTGCAGTGCGGAACACCGCTACTTCGGGGCCGGCCTGGCGCGCCACGCGGCGTGAACCCAGCACGGGAATGTCGTCGACACGGCAGATGCGGGTCCAGTTCTTCATGCCGCAGCTCCAGTGACCGCCACGGGGCTGAACTGCCGCGTGTCCACCGTGGCCTTGTCGAAGTCGAACCACGGGTCGGGTTCGCCGTCCAGGCTGAACTGCAGCCGTGCCCAGAGCGCCTTGCGCCCGTCGTGATCTTCGAGGATCCTTTTCTTCACCACCTCCAGGCCCACCCTGTTGACGTAGTGCACCGTGCGTTCCAGGTACCAGCCTTCTTCGCGGTACAGCTGCAAAAAGGCGCCGCTGTACTCCAGCACTTCTTCGGCGGTCTTCAGCTTGCACAAGAAGTGCGCCACCTCGGTCTTGATGCCGCCGTTGCCCGCGACGTAGATTTCCCAGCCGCTGTCGACACCGATCACGCCCACGTCCTTGATGCCGGCTTCGGCGCAATTGCGCGGGCAGCCGCTGACGGCCAGCTTCACCTTGTGCGGTGCGTACATGCGCCACAGCGCCCGTTCCAGGTCCTTGCCCATCTGCGTGCTGTCTTGCGTGCCGAAGCGGCACCACTCGCTGCCGACGCAGGTTTTCACGGTGCGCAGCGCCTTGGCGTAGGCGTGGCCGCTGGGCATGCCGATGTCCTTCCACACCGACACCAGGTCTTCCTTCTTCACACCCAGCAGGTCGATGCGCTGACCGCCGGTGACCTTGACGGTGGGAATCTTGTACTTGTCCACCGCGTCGGCAATGCGCCGCAACTCATCGGCCGTGGTCTCGCCGCCCCACATGCGCGGAATCACGCTGTAGCTGCCGTCTTTCTGGATGTTGGCGTGGCTGCGTTCGTTGATGTAGCGGCTTTGTGGGTCGTCCCTGGCCTCTTTGGGCCAGCTGCTCAGCAGGTAGTAGTTGATGGCCGGCCGGCAGCTGGCGCAGCCGTTGGGTGTGCGCCAGCCCAGGGTGCGGTAGACGTTGTCGATGGTCAGCAGCTTGTCCTTGCGGATGGCTTCGCGCACTTCCTGGTGGCTGACGTCGGTGCAACCGCACATCGCCTTCTTGGCCGGCGCCCTGGAGTAGTCACCGCCGGCCGTGAACATCAGCAGCTGTTCCACCAGGCCCGTGCACGAGCCGCAAGAGGCGCTGGCCTTGGTGTGTTTGCGCACCTCTTCCAGCGTGAACAGGCCCTTGTCCTTGATGGCCTTGCAGATGCTGCCCTTGTTGACGCCGTTGCAGCCGCAGACCTCGTCGCTGTCGGCCATGGCCGCAGCCTTGCTGTGGCCCTCGTGGACCGGGTTTCCAAAGTTCGCGCCGATGTTGCTTTCGCCGAACATCAGCTTGTCGCGGATGTCGCCCACGCTGCGGCCGTCGCGCAGCAGCTTGAAGTACCAGCTGCCGTCCACGGTGTCGCCATACAGGCAGGCGCCGATCAGCTTGTCGTCACGGATCACCAGCTTTTTGTAGATGCCGGCATAAGGGTCGCTGAGCACGATTTCTTCGGTGCCTTCGCCGCCGCTGAAATGGCCGGCGCTGAACAGGTCGATGCCCGTGACCTTGAGCTTGGTGCTGGTCTGGCTGCCGGTGTAGCGGCCGATGCCGAATTGCGCCAGGTGCGTGGCGCAGACCTTGCCCTGCTCGAACAGCGGCGCCACCAGCCCGTAGGCGATGCCGCGGTGCGCTGCGCATTCGCCCACCGCGTAGACGCGGGGGTCGGTCACGGTCTGCAGCGTGTCGGTGACGGCAATGCCGCCGCGGCCGTCGTTGGCGCAGAGCAGGCCGATCTTCAGTGCCAGGTCGGTGTTGGGTCGGATGCCCGCGGCCATCACCACCAGGTCGGCCGGCACCTCGGTGCCGTCCCTGAAGCGCACGGCGCGCACACGGCCTTCTTCGTTGCCCAGCAAGGCTTCGGTCTGCGCGCCGATCAGGAACTTCAGCCCCCGTTCTTCCAGCGACTTCTGCAGCAGCTTGCCGGCCACGTCGTCGAGTTGGCGTTCCATCAGCCACGGCATGATGTGCACCACCGTCACCTGCATGCCACGCTTGGCCAGGCCATTGGCCGCTTCCAGGCCCAGCAGGCCGCCGCCGATGACCACCGCATGTCGGTACTTCGTGGCCGTGTCGATCATCGTCTGCGTGTCGGCGATGTCGCGGTAGGCGATGACCCCCTGCAGGTCCTTGCCGGGCACGGGCAGGATGAAGGGGTTCGATCCGGTGGCGATCAGCAGGCGGTCGTAGCCGGCTTGCACCTGGCCGCCTTGTCCGTCATCGGCTGTCACCAGGCGCCGTGTGCGGTCGATGGCCACCACCTTGGTGCCCAGGTGCAGCGTGATGCCGTGTTCGGCATACCAGGCCAGCGGGTTCAGCACGATCTGCTCGATCGTTTGCTCACCGGCCAACACGGGGCTGAGCAGAATGCGGTTGTAGTTGGGATGGGGCTCGGCGCCGAAGACGGTGATCTCGTAGAGATCGGGCGCGATCTTCAGCAGTTCTTCCAGCGTGCGGACACCGGCCATGCCGTTGCCGACCATCACCAGACGCAGTTTTTTCATCACAGACCTCCGTGCGGACATGCGGCCCGCCGTGGCTGGATGAACCTGTTGGCGGAACCTGAGCAATTGGCTTGCTGCGCACGTCGCTGTGCACTCGGGTCGACCCGGGCAACTGGCCCGTGTCGTCGGACGTCATCGCCCGTCGGTGAGAACTAGCATGTTTCGTGCCGCTGGATCAGCGCTGCCTTGCCTGGCCTTTTCGGGCAGCCGCTGCCCCCAAACTAGGGGCCAGAATCGTTCCTGTCCTTGATCTGCCTGCGGCGCGCCACCAAGATAGGGCGCGCGTTGCAGTTTGGTGCAAAGGCAATGGCCCGCAAAGGCCAGCTGCTCCCTGTCCATCCACCCCAACCGAGACCTGCCCGCCTTGGAAGCATCCGACAAGTCCGTGGTGCCCACCCCGCTGCCCAGCCCGGCGCTGCAGGCGGTGCTGGGCGACGCACTGGCTGCCTGGGTGGACCAGCGCGAAGCGCTGTTGGCGGTGAAAGACGCGCAGACCGGCCGCTATCTGCACCTGAACCAAGCCATGGCCTCGTTTCTGGGTCGGGGGCAGGGCGCGGTGCTTGGCCACGTCGACGCCGACTGGTTCGACGCCCCCTTGACCGGTGCACTGCGCGCCGCCGAACAAACGGCCTGCGCGCAAGGTGCGCCGCTGCTCAGCGAACATCAGTTTGAATGGCGGGGCAGCCGCCATGAATATTCGGTGCTGCGCGTGCTGAGCCCACCCGACCCACAGGGCACCCGATGTCTGACGTCCGTGTGGCAAGACAACAGCGCCGAGCGCCAACGTGGCCAGCAGTTGCGCGCGGCGCTTGAGCAGATCGAACAGCAGCAGCAGGCCAACGACCGCTTGCGCCGCGAGATCGCCGACCAGGCGCTGCGGGACCCGGCGTCGGGGCTGCACCGCAGGGCGCACTTCGAAGACCAGTTGCGCCGCGAGGTCGACCTGTCCACCCGCGAGCACCGCGAGTTCGCCATCGTCTTCATCGAACTCGACGCGCCCAGTGCCAAGGTGGTGGCCCTGGGTGCCGATGGTGAGAGGGTGGTGCTCGAAGCGATGGGCCGCCTGCTGCGTGGCGGCACCCGCGCCATGGACGCGGCCAGCCGCTACGAAAGCCGGCGCTTCGCGGTCTTGCTGTCGGGGGTTGGCCTGGCCACCGCCCATTCGCGCATGGAGGGCCTGCGCCGCAAGTGTGCGACCCAGATCGTCGTGCACGAAGGGCAGGAGCTGGGGTTCACGGTCTCGATGGGGGTGGCGAGCTTTCCGCACACCGCGAACACGCAGGACGGGCTGATGGGCGCATGCGACGCGGCGCTGGCTGAAGCGCAGCGCCGCGGTGGCAACCAGGTCACGCTGGCAGCGATCCGCTTCGACACCTGAAGCCGGCTACCTGCCACGCACTAGACAAACGCCCGGTAAAGCATGCTGGCCGCCAGGGCCAGCAGCATCACCGCAAACATGCGCCGCAGCGATGCGACGTTGACCTTCTGCGCCACACGTGCACCCAGCGGAGCCAGGCTCATGCTGGCCACGGCCACGATGGCCAAGGCCGGTAGGTAAAGGTAGCCCAGGGCGCCGGGCAGGGCGGGGGGCAAATGCCAACCCGCCACCACATAGCCCGTCGTGCTGGCCAACGCGATGGGGAATCCCAGTGCCGCACTCGTGCCCACAGCGTGCCGGGGTGGCACATTGCACCGCATCATGAACGGCACCGAAAGAAAGGCGCCACCGGCGCCCACCAGCCCGGACAGGAATCCGATGCCCGCGCCCACGGCGGTGGTGCCGGCACCGCCGGGCATCTCCCGGCCCGGCTTGGGCTTTCTGTCGCGCAGCATGTTCAAGGCCATGTAGCCGATGAAGGCCGCGAAAAAGAGCGCCAGGCCCTGACCCTTCAGCAGCGCAAAAGCGCCCGCGCCCGAGACCAGGCCGCCCAGCACGATGCCCGGCGACAGCTGCCCGGCAACGGCCCAGCGCACGTGGCCCAGCCGGTGGTGCGCACGCACGCTGGAGATGCTGGTGAACAGGATGGTGGCCATGCTGGTGGCGATGGCCATCTTCACGGCCATGCCACTGTCCACACCGCGCTGCGCCAGCAGCCAGGTCATGGCCGGCACCATCATCATGCCGCCGCCGATGCCCAGCAGGCCGGCCAGGAAACCGGCGGCCATGCCCAGGCCCAACAGTTCGGCGATCAGCAGCAGCGGGATGTCCGGCACTCAGCGGCCCAGCAAGGCCAGAACGGCATGCCATTCCTGCGCGGTGACGGGGGTGATGGACAGGCGGTTGCCGCGCTGCAGCACCAACATGCTGGCCAAAGTCGGTTCCTGGCGCATGCGGGCCAGGCTGAGCAGCGGTGTCTTGCGATCGAGCTTCACGTCCACCTTCAGCCAGCGCGGCTTGTCGAGCGGCGACTTGGGGTCGAAGTAAGGGCTGGCCGGGTCGAACTGGGTGTCGTCCGGCGCCAGACCGCCCAGCACGGTGGCCAGGCCGGCGATGCCGGGCTCGGGGCAGGACGAATGGTAGAAAAGCACGCCGTCACCGGGGTGCATGGCGTCGCGCATGAAGTTGCGCGCGCGGTAGTTGCGCACGCCGGTCCAGGGCTGGGTCTTGCGGGGTGCACGCGCCAGGTCGTCGATCGAGGCCTCTTGCGGCTCGCTTTTCATGAGCCAGAAAGCTTGCGGGGTCGGTTCAGGCGACGGCATGGGCGGGGACGGAAAGATAAGGTGTCCGCCGTGCGAAGCGAACCGTTTGCCTGAACCAAGGGGAAGTTCAGGTGGGCGAGGTCAGCCAAGCTTCGGGTTCATCTGACGCGAGACGCTCACACCTACTTGGCGATGTTCCAAGCCCGTGGTCATAGACCATCGGCTCAAGGACATATTGGCTCACACCACACAGCGGACAAGATCATTCTAGACCTGCAACATGACCCTGCGGGCAGGCTGCAGTTGAGCCCTTGTTCACAGCAACTGGCCGTCTTCACCCAGGGCCGCATCGATGCGGCGCAGCAGCGTGTCGAGGTCGACATTGCCGCCGTTGACCGCGCCGTCGCCCGGCGTGGTTTTGCTGGCTGCTGTCGCCGTGGGCCCGGGGCCCCGTTCGGCCAGCTGGTAGCCCAGGTTCAGCGCTGCCAGCACCGCAATACGCTCACGGGCCTTGACCTTGCCCGAGTCGCGGATGGTTGTCATTTCCCTGTCCACCGCGGCCACGGCAGCGGCCAGCAGCGCTTCGCCCCCTTCAGGGCAGCCCAGCATGTAGACCTGGCCCAGGATCGAGACCTCGACCTGCTTCAAGTGGATTCCCCCTTGTGACCCGACGCGGCGGATTCCGCCGGCAGGCGTTCGAGCAGCGCGTCGATGCGCGCACGTGCTGCCGCCAGCCGCGAGCGCAGGCTGTCGCGTTCAGTGGTGACGGCGGCCAGTTGCTGCTCGATCAAAGTGCTGGTGCGCTTCAACTCCTGGTGGCGCAGCACCAGGCGATCGACACGTTCCGCAAGGTCATCCAGCTTCGCCATCGTTGTTCACCTGCTTCGTCCCTGGCTTCATTGTAGGAGCGGCCGTGGCACCGGCGGCGGACTTCGCTGCCCAGGCCCGGCCCTCGTCGCACCAAGTTCGCACGGCACAAGCGGCGCAGCGCGGCGCCCGCGCCAGGCAGACGTAGCGGCCGTGCAGGATGAGCCAGTGGTGCGCATCGACCGCGTAGTGCGCCGGCACACGCTGCAGCAGCCGTTCTTCCACCTGCAGCGGGTTGCGGCCCGGCGCCAGGCCGGTGCGGTTGCTGATGCGGAAGACGTGGGTGTCGACGGCCATCGTGGGCTCGCCAAAGGCCACGTTGAGCACCACGTTGGCGGTCTTGCGTCCCACACCCGGCAGCGCCTCAAGTGCCGCCCGCGAGCGGGGCACCTGGCCGCCATGCTGTTCGATCAGGATGCGGCAGGTCGCCAGCAGGTTCCTGGCCTTGGTGCGGAACAGGCCGATGGTGCGTACCAGCTCGGTCAGGCGGTCTTGACCCAGCGCCAGCATCTTGTGCGGCGTGGGCGCCAGCGCAAACAGCTGGCGCGTGGCCTTGTTGACACCCACGTCGGTGGCCTGCGCAGACAGCAACACGGCGGCCAGCAGTTCGAACACGCTGCTGTACTGCAGCTCGCTTTGCGGGTGGGGGTTGGCCTTGGCCAGCGTGGCGAAAAAAGGTTCGATGCTCTCTGGCTGCATGTCGGCGCTTGCTCAGGGCTTGGCTGCGCGCAGGGCACGCGCGCGCTGCAGCGCGGCTTCGATCACCGCCCGTTTGGCGGCCAGGGTCTCGGGGTCGGTGATCTGGCTGTGGCTGGCCATGTCGGCCAGTTTGGCTTGTGCCTTGGCGGCCAGGCGCTCGTCGTTTTCGTGTTGGTCGCGTTGCAGGCGCAGTTGGTGGAAGGCGTAACGTTCGCGTGCCTCGTCGGCCTGCGGCTGGCTCCAGGCCTGCCAACCGGCCAGGCCCGGCGTGATGGATGGCATCGAAATGCAGTCCACCGGGCACACCGGCACACACAGTTCGCAGCCGGTGCACAGTGCGTCGATCACGGTGTGCATGAGCTTGGGCGCGCCCACGATGCAGTCCACCGGGCAGGCCTTGATGCACAGCGTGCAGCCGATGCACCAGGCTTCGTCGATGACGGCCAGCGCCCGTGGGCCTTCAGCGCCACAGGCCGGGTCCAGCGGCAGCACCGGGTGGCCGCTGATGGCCGCCAGCCGCTGGATGCCTTCGGCACCACCCGGCGGGCAGCGGTTGATGGGTGCGTCGCCCGCGGCCATGGCCTGGGCGTAGCTGCTGCAGTCAGGGTAGCCGCAGCGTGTGCACTGCGTCTGCGGCAGGGCGGCATTCAGCCGTTCGGCGAGCAGCGCAATGGGGGCGGGCGGGGTCACCGCCGCATTATCGGGCGCGCTTGGCGGGCACCTTCTTGGCCACGGCGGGCTTGTCGAAGCGGCTGATGAAGCCGCGCACCTCGGGGTAGACCTTGTCGCGCCAGCGGCGGCCCGAGAAGATGCCGTAGTGGCCCGCGCCTTCAGCGTCGTAATGGAAGGCGCGGCTGCGCGGCACGCCCGAACACAGGTCGTGTGCGGCCTTGGTCTGGCCCGCGCCCGAGATGTCGTCCAGTTCGCCTTCGATGGTGAGCAGCGCCGTGGTGGTGATGTCCTGCGGCCGGACCAGTTCACCCTTGACGTGCCAGGTGCCGTTGACCAGCGCAAAGTCCTGGAACACGGTCTTGATGGTGTCCAGGTAGTACTCGGCGGGCATGTCCAGCACGGCGTTGTATTCGTCGTAGAACTGGCGGTGCGATTCAGCGCTGTCGTCGTCGCCGCGGATCAGGTCGCGGAAGTAGTCGTAGTGGCTGGTGAGGTGGCGGTCGGGGTTCATGGCCACGAAGCCGGTGTGCTGCAGGAAGCCGGGGTAGACGGCGCGGCCTGCGCCCGGGAAGTTCTGCGGCACGCGGTAGATGACGTTGGTCTCGAACCAGTTGAAGCTCTTGTTCATCGCCAGGTTGTTGACGGCGGTGGGGCTCAGGCGGGCGTCGATGGGGCCGCCCATCATCGTCATCGTGCGCGGCGTGGCCTCGCCGCGGCTGGCCATCAGCGACACCGCAGCCAGCACCGGCACCGTGGGCTGGCAGACCGAGATCACGTGGGCGTCGGGCCCGCAGTGGCGGATGAACTCCTGCACGTACGCGACGTAGTCGTCCAGGTGGAAGGCACCTTCGCTGAGCGGCACCATGCGTGCGTCGGTCCAGTCGGTGATGAAAACCTTGTGGTCGTGCAGCAAGCTCTTGACCGTGTCACGCAAGAGCGTGGAATGGTGACCCGACAGCGGCGCCACCACCAGCACGGTGGGCTGGGACTTCATGATTTCCAGCGCCTTGGGGTCGTCGGTGAAGCGCTTGAAGCGCAGCAGGCGGCAGAAGGGCTTGGCGACGGCCACCTGTTCCTGCACCGCGATCGTCACGCCGTTCACGTTGGCTGCGGTGATGTTGAAGGCCGGCTTTTCGTACTCTTTGGCCAGGCGGTGCAGCAGGTCAAAGCCGGCCGACACCCGCTGCGCCATCGGCGTGTGGGCAAAGGGGGACAGCGGGTGGTCGTAGAGCTTGGCCGAGGCACTGGCGAACTCAGAAAACGGCGACATGAGCGCGCGTTGTGTTTCGTACATCTGGTACAGCATCTGTGTTCTCCGGGGATGGTGCGGTGGCCTGAGGCTGATGGTGCCGGCCCAAACCCGGCAATGCGCTGACAGTGCACACCAAGTTTGCTGCGATGCAGCAATTTCACCACAAAGCGCGGGTTTCCGTCTGTATGTTCACCCACGCAGGCCGACCGCAAAAGCGCGAAAACACGTATCGCGACCGGCTAATCGCAATTTTCCGGTCTGCCGGCTGTCGCCTTCGCGACAGCCGGCACTGCGCAACTACATCACCCGTGCCAGCGCGGCGACCACCGCGTCGATGTTGCGGCTGTTGATGGCCGCCACGCAGATGCGCCCCGAATCGACGCCGTAAACGCCGAACTCGCTGCGCAAGCGATGCATTTGCGCGACCGACAGACCGGAGTAGCTGAACATGCCCATCTGCTGCGTGATGTAGCCCAGTTCACCGGGTGCACCGGCCGCCTTCAACTTCGCCACCAATTGCTCGCGGGTGGCCTTGATGCGTTCGCGCATGCCGGCCAGTTCTTCCTCCCACGTGGCGCGCAGCGTGGGCGTGGTCAGCACCGTGGCCACGATCTGGGCGCCGAAGGTGGGCGGGTTGCTGTAGTTGGTGCGGATGACGATCTTCAGCTGCGACAGCACGCGGCTGCATTCTTCTGCGCTGCTGCACACCACGCTGAGTGCGCCGACCCGTTCGCCATAGAGCGAGAAGCTCTTCGAAAACGAGGTCGCGACAAAAAACGACATGTCCTGCGCCATGAACAGGCGCACGGCCGCACCGTCTTCGGCAATGCCCTTGCCAAAGCCCTGGTAGGCCATGTCAAGGAAGGGCACGAGGCCACCGGCCTTGCAGATGGCAGCGATCTGTTCCCACTGCGCCGTGTCCAGGTCGCAACCGGTGGGGTTGTGGCAGCAGGCGTGCAGCACGATCACGGTGCCCGGTGCTGCAGCTCTCAGCGCGGCCAGCAGGGCGTCGAAGCGGATGCCACGGGTGGCGGCGTCGTAATAGGGGTAGACCTCGACCACGAAACCGGCGCTGGTGAACAGCGCGCGGTGGTTCTCCCAGCTGGGGTCGCTGATCAGCACCTTGGCGCCGGGCTGCAGTTTTTTCAGGAAGTCGGCCCCCACCTTCAGCCCGCCAGTGCCACCCAGGGCCTGCACGGTGGCGATGCGGCCGCCGGTGACGGCCGGGTGCTCGGCGCCGAACACCAGGCCCTGCACGGCCTTGTCGTAGGCGGCGATGCCGTCGATGGGCAGGTAGCCCTTGGCCTTGGGCACTTCGAGCAACTGCTTCTCGGCCGCGGCCACGCAGCGCAGCACCGGCAGCTTGCCCTGGTCGTCGAAGTAGACACCCACGCCCAGGTTCACCTTGTTCGGATTCGGGTCGGCGTTGAATTGCTCGTTCAGACCCAGGATCGGGTCGCGCGGGGCCATCTGGACGTCGGTGAACAGCGATGCGGACGAAGCGGACATGGAAGGGGGATCCTGCGTTAGGCTGCAGCGGCGGCCCTGGCCGGTGCGGGCGGCGGCGCGCTGCGTTAATCTGTGGGGTTGCTCGCATCAGCCACAGCTGCTGCACGGCGAGCCCGATTCTAAGTGCCTGACCTCGGGAAACCCCTGCATGAGCGCGATTGCCGAAGTTCCCTCCAGCCCGCCATCCGATGCCGACACGCCGCACGCTGGCGAGTTCGTGAGCTTCCCGGACTCGCCCTTTCAGCTCTTCCAGCCTTACGCACCTGCCGGCGACCAGCCGCAGGCCATCGAGCTGCTGGTCGAGGGCCTCAGCGACGGCCTGACCTTCCAGACCCTGCTGGGTGTGACGGGTTCCGGCAAGACCTTCACGATGGCCAACGTGATTGCGCGCACCGGACGCCCGGCCATCGTGTTTGCGCCCAACAAGACGCTGGCCGCGCAGCTGTACAGCGAGTTCCGCGAGTTCTTTCCGCGCAACGCGGTCGAATACTTCGTCAGCTACTACGACTACTACCAGCCCGAGGCCTACGTGCCGCAGCGCGACCTGTTCATTGAAAAGGACAGCGCGATCAACGAGCACATCGAGCAGATGCGCCTGTCCGCCACCAAGAGCCTGCTGGAACGGCGCGACGTGATCATAGTGGCCAGCGTCAGTGCCATCTACGGCATCGGCAACCCCAGCGACTATCACAAGATGGTGATGACGCTGCGGGTGGGCGACAAGATGAGCCAGCGCGACGTGATCGCGCAGCTGATCCGCATGCAATACAAGCGCAACGAGATCGAGTTCGGGCGCGGCAGCTTCCGCGTGCGCGGCGACACCATCGACGTTTTTCCGGCCGAACACAGCGAACTGGCGCTGCGCATCGAGCTCTTCGACGACGAGGTCGAGTCGATGTCGCTGCTGGACCCGCTGACGGGGCGTGTGCGGCAGAAGATTCCGCGTTTCACGGTCTACCCCAGCAGCCACTACGTGACGCCACGCGAGCGGGTGGTGGACGCCATCGCCACCATCAAGGACGAACTGCGCGAGCGCCTGGACCAGTTCGTCAAGGGCGGCAAGCTGGTGGAAGCGCAGCGCCTGGAGCAGCGCACCCGCTTCGACCTGGAAATGCTGCAGGAAGTGGGGCACTGCAAGGGCATCGAAAACTACACCCGCCACCTGTCGGGTGCGCAGCCGGGCGAACCGCCGCCCACACTGGTGGACTACCTGGCCAAGGACGCGCTGATGTTCCTGGACGAAAGCCATGTGCTGATCGGCCAGTTCGGTGGCATGTACAACGGCGACCGCGCGCGCAAGACCACGCTGGTGGAGTACGGCTTCCGCCTGCCCAGCGCGCTGGACAACCGGCCGCTGAAGTTCGAGGAATTCGAACGCAAGATGCGCCAGGCGGTGTTTGTGTCGGCCACACCCGGCAACTGGGAAAAGGAACACACCGGCGCCGTGGTGGAGCAGGTGGTGCGCCCCACCGGCCTGGTCGACCCCGAAGTGGAAGTGCGCCCCGCCAGCACCCAGGTGGATGACGTGCTGCAGGAGATCCGCATCCGCGTCGACATCAACGAACGCGTGCTGATCACCACGCTGACCAAGCGCATGGCCGAACAGCTGACCGAGTACCTGTCGGACAACGGCGTGAAAGTGCGCTACCTGCACAGCGACGTCGACACCGTCGAGCGGGTCGAGATCCTGCGCGACCTGCGCCTGGGCACCTTCGACGTGCTGGTAGGCATCAACCTGCTGCGCGAAGGGCTGGACCTGCCCGAGGTGAGCCTGGTGGCCATCCTGGACGCCGACAAGGAAGGTTTTTTGCGTGCCGAGCGCAGCCTGATCCAGACCATCGGCCGTGCTGCGCGCAACATCAACGGCCGCGCCATCCTGTACGCCGACAAGATGACCGACAGCATGAAGGCGGCCATGGGCGAAACCGAACGCAGGCGCAACAAGCAGATTGCGCACAACCTGGCCATGGGCATCACACCCAAGAGCGTGACCAAGCGCATCCGCGACATGATCGACGGCGTGGTCTCGGACAAGGCGGCCAAGGACGATTTGGCCAACGCAAAAGCGGCGGCAGAGATCGAGAGCCTGAGCGAGAAAGACCTGGGCAAACGCATCAAGCTGCTGGAAAAACAGATGCTCGAACACGCCCGCAACCTGGAATTCGAGAAGGCCGCACGGGTGCGCGACCAACTGGCCTTGCTGCGCGAGCAGGCTTTTGGCGCCAGCGTTGCCGACGTCGTGCCGCTGGTGGCCGTGGCAGGGAAGGGGACACGGGCATGATCGGCAAGCTCAGGCAGTGGATCGGCGGACGGGGTCCGGTGAATGAAGCCGCGCCACGCACCCGCATCCTGATGGTCTGCACCGGCAACATCTGCCGCTCGCCCACCGCTGAAGGGGTGCTGCGACGCAAGTTGCAGCAGGCCGGCCTGGGCGATCAGGTGCTGGTGGACTCGGCGGGCACCCAGGGGTACCACACCGCAGAAGCTCCCGACGCGCGGGCCATCCGTGCAGCGGCCCAGCGGGGTTACGACATCGCCAGCCTTCGGGCGCGCCCGATGCGGCCCGAAGACTTCGGGCAGTTCGACTGGCTGCTGGCCATGGACCAGACCCACATGGACTGGTTGCGCAAGCGCGCCCCGGCCGGCGCCAAGGCGCAGCTGGCCCTGCTGATGCCACACGCCCGATTGCCGCAAGCGCACACTGAAGTGCCCGACCCGTACTACGGCGGTCCTTCCGGCTTCGAGCACGTGCTGGACCTGGTCGAAGCGGCCTGCGAGGGTGTGTTGGCCCGTCTGCAGGGTGGGCAGCCCCTGCTGTCCCAGCCGCCTGGGGGGCAATTTCCTGCGGATGGGACTGCGCATGGGCCCGCGCAAGGAGGGCGAGAGCAGGGCACTGAGCAAGGGGCCAGGCAGGGCAAAGGCTGAAGGATTTGCTCGGCTTCTGGTATAGTTGAGCAATTCAGTCGGGATCAACATTCGACCTGTTCAGCAGGCCCGAATTGCAACCTGGCAGCCCCTTTTCCACCCCGTCGACGCCCTGGCGTCAGGAGGATTTCCCCATGCGTTTGACCACCAAAGGCCGCTTCGCCGTCACCGCGATGATCGACTTGGCGCTGCGCTCCAACGCCGGCCCGGTTGCGCTGGCCGCCATCAGCCAGCGCCAGCAGATTTCCCTGTCCTACCTGGAGCAGCTGTTTGGCAAGCTGCGCCGCCACGAACTGGTGGAAAGCACCCGTGGGCCCGGCGGCGGGTATTCGCTGGGCCGTTCCGCTGCGGAGATCACCGTGGCCGACATCATCGTCGCTGTCGACGAGCCCATCGACGCCACCGGCTGCGCCGGTGCCGAGGGCTGCATGGGTGAAGACACCGGCAAGTGCATGACCCACGACCTGTGGTCCAGCCTGAATGCCAAGATGATCGAGTTCCTGGATTCGGTGTCGCTGAAGAAACTGGTCGACGAACAGCTGGCTAAGGGTGTGTCGGTGGACGAAGCGCCGGTCAAGCGCGCGATCTCCAGCGTGCCGGTGGTCAAGCCCATCAAGGTGACGGCACCGAATTCGGTGTTTGCCCTGGGCAACGCGTTCACGAAGTGAGCGCAGTGACGACCTGATTGAACGTGAACAACTTCAACCGGTAAGCCCGGCACCTTTTGATTCGGCACACCTCATGACCCCGCATTTCCCCATCTACCTGGACTACGGCGCCACCACGCCTTGTGACCCGCGCGTCGTCGACGCCATGGTGCCCTGGTTGCGCGAACACTTCGGCAATCCGGCCAGCCGCAGCCATGCCTGGGGCTGGGAGGCCGAAGCCGTGGTCGAGAAGTCACGCGAACAGGTGGCTGCGCTCATCAACGCCGACCCGCGAGAGATCGTCTGGACCAGCGGCGCCACCGAGTCCATCAACCTGGCCATCAAGGGTGCCGCGCATTTCTACAGCAGCCGCGGCAAGCACCTGATCACGCTGAAGACTGAACACAAGGCCACGCTGGACACCATGCGCGAGCTGGAACGCCAGGGCTTCGAGGTGACTTACCTCGACGTGCAGGAAAACGGCCTGCTCGACCTGGACAAGTTCAAGGACGCGCTGCGCAAGGACACCATCCTGGTGTCGGTGCTGCTGGTGAACAACGAGATTGGTGTCATTCAGGACGTCACCGCCATCGGCAAGCTGTGCCGCGAGCGTGGCATCGTGCTCCACGTCGATGCGGCGCAGGCCACCGGCAAGATCAGCATCGACATGAATACGCTGCCGGTGGACCTGATGAGTCTGGCCAGCCACAAGAGCTACGGCCCCAAGGGCATCGGCGCGCTGTACGTGCGTCGCAAGCCACGTGTTCGCCTGGAAGCGCAGATGCACGGCGGCGGCCACGAACGCGGCATGCGCAGTGGCACCTTGCCCACCCATCAGTGTGTGGGCATGGGCACGGCATTCGCCATCGCGCAGGCCGAGATGGGCACCGAGATCGAACGCATCCGCATGTTGCACACGCGCCTGCTGGACGGCATCGGCAAGATCGAACAGGTGTTCATCAACGGCGACCTCGAACGCCGCGTGCCGCACAACCTGAACGCCAGCTTCAACTTCGTCGAAGGTGAATCGCTGATCATGGGCGTGAAGGGCATCGCCGTGTCCTCAGGCTCGGCCTGCACCAGCGCCAGTCTGGAACCCAGCTACGTGTTGCGTGCCCTGGGCCGCAGCGACGAACTGGCGCATTCGAGCCTGCGCATGACCATCGGCCGTTTCACCACGGTGGAAGAAATCGACTACGCGGTGGACACGCTGCAAGACCGCGTGGCCAAGCTGCGTGAACTGTCCCCGTTGTGGGAAATGTTCAAGGACGGGATCGACATCAGCACGATCCAGTGGTCCGCACACTGAATCTCAAGGAGTACACACCATGGCTTACAGCGACAAGGTTGTTGAACACTACGAAAACCCGCGCAACGTGGGCAGCTTCGACAAGGGCGACGACAGCGTGGGCACCGGCATGGTCGGCGCGCCGGCTTGCGGCGACGTGATGAAGCTGCAGATCAAGGTCAACCCCGAGACCGGGCTGATCGAAGACGCACGTTTCAAGACCTATGGCTGCGGTTCAGCCATCGCGTCCAGTTCGCTGGTCACCGAATGGGTCAAGGGCAAGTCGCTGGACGAAGCCATGACCATCAAGAACACGCACATCGCGCAGGAACTGGCGTTGCCGCCGGTGAAGATCCACTGCTCGATCCTGGCCGAAGACGCCATCAAGGCCGCGGTGCAGGACTACAAGACCAAGCACAACGCCCCTGCATCCACCGAGACCCACTGACCTGCCATGGCCGTCACCCTGACCGAAGCCGCCGCGCGGCATGTCACGCGTTACCTGGGCCGCCGCGGCAAGGGCGTGGGCGTGCGCCTGGGCGTCAAGACCACCGGCTGCTCGGGCCTGGCCTACAAGCTGGAGTACGCCGACGACGTGACACCCGATGACGTGATCTTCGAAGACCACGGCGTGAAGGTGCTGGTCGACCCCAAGAGCCTGCCCTACATCGACGGCACCGAACTCGACTTCGTGCGCGAAGGCTTGAACGAAGGGTTCAAGTTCCACAACCCGCGCGAGAAAGACCGCTGCGGGTGCGGGGAGTCTTTCCGCGTTTAGTTGAGCCCCCAAGCTCGCTAGCGCTCGCTGCCCCCCGAGGGGGGTGTCCGCTGGCGGACCGGCGGAGCCGGATCCGCGGCGGGAAGCTTGATCGGTGCGGACCTCGCCGATCCTTGATATGTCTCACCTGAACATTCGTTGCGAAAGACCCGACCAGCCTGAGGTGGTGACGCTGCTGGCCGACCTGGACCGTTACCTGGCGTCGCTGTACCCGCCCGAGGCCAACTTCATCCTCGACGTGCAAGCGCTGCTGGCACCCGACGTGAGCTTCTTCGTGGCGCGTGATGGCCAGCAGGCCGTGGGCACCGGGGCCTTCCGGCTGATGCAGGGCGAGGCGGCCACGGGCGGCGTGGCCTACGGCGAGATCAAGCGCATGTATGTCGACCCGGCGCGGCGTGGTGAACGCATCGGTGTGCAGTTGCTGGCGGTGATGGAAGAGCGCTTGCGTGCGCTGGGCTGCAAGCTCGCGCTGCTCGAAACCGGGCCCGAACAGACAGCCGCCGTGCGGCTGTATGAAAACTGCGGCTACACCCAGCGGCCGGTGTTCGGCCTGTACCCGGACAATGGCTTGTCGGTCTACTACAGCAAGGTCTTGTGAAACTCTCGGACGATGACTTCACGCTTTTCGGGCTGCCCCGGCAACACCAGCTGGACCGGGCAGAACTGGATGCGCGTCGCCGTGACCTGCAGGCCCAGGTGCACCCCGACCGCTTTGCGGCCGAAGGTGCCGCCGCTCAGCGCATCGCCATGCAGTGGGCCGTGCGGGTGAACGAGGCTTACCAGCGTCTGAAAGACCCGCTGGGCCGTGCCGCTTACCTGTGCGAACTGCGGGGAGTTGCAGTCGATGCCGAACGCAACACGGCCATGCCCGCGGCTTTCCTGATGCAGCAGATGAACTGGCGCGAGGCGCTGGAAGAAGCCAACACGGCCGCCGAAGTCCAGGCGCTGGACGAGCAGATCGCGGCCGAAGAAAGTCAGCTGCTCGCCACGCTGACCGACCAACTCGACCAACAACAAGACACCGCCGCGGCAGCCGCCCAGGTGCGCGCCTTGATGTTCGTGGCGCGTTTCCGCCAGGACATCGAACGCCGCCTGGACCTGCTGGACGTCGACCGATAAACACGCCATGGCCTTGCTGCAGATTTCCGAACCCGGCCAGGCGCCCGACCCGCACCAGCGGCGGGTCGCCGTGGGCATCGACCTGGGCACCACCCACTCGCTGGTGGCCGCCGTGCGCCACGGCGTGGCCGAATGCCTGCCCGATGCGCAGGGCCGTGTGCTGCTGCCTTCCGCGGTGCGTTACCTGCCAGGCGGCCGTCGCAGCATCGGCTTCGATGCCCGCGCCGCACAAGCGGAAGACCCGGAAAACACCATCGTCTCGGTCAAGCGATTCATGGGTCGCAAGCTGGCCGACATGCTCGGCACGGACAAGCTGCCCTACCGTTTTGTCGACCAGCCCGGTACCGTGGCCTTGGCCACGCGCGATGGCGACAAGACACCGGTCGAAGTCAGCGCGGAAATCCTGGCCAGCCTGCGCCAACGTGCCGAAGACACCTTCGATACCGACGAGATCTTCGGCGCCGTGATCACCGTGCCGGCCTACTTCGACGACGCGCAGCGCCAGGCCACCAAAGACGCCGCCCAACTGGCTGGCCTGAACGTCTTGCGCCTGATCAGCGAGCCCACGGCCGCGGCGGTGGCCTACGGGCTGGACAACGGCAGCGAAGGTCTCTACGCCGTCTACGACCTGGGTGGCGGCACCTTCGACATCAGCCTGCTGCGCTTGACCCAAGGGGTGTTCGAGGTCGTGGCCACCGGCGGCGACGCGGCGCTGGGCGGCGACGACATCGACCAGGCGCTGGCCGACTGGGTGCTGGCCCAGGCGGGCCTGGCCGCCGGCAGCCCGCACGACAAACGCGCCGCGCTGGTGGCGTCCCGCGCCGCCAAAGAACGGTTGAGCGACACCGACAGCGCTGCCTGGCAAGCCGACGTCGCGGGCGCTGCGGTGTGTGTCGAGGTGACGCAGCATCAGCTCGAGACCCTGGCCCGGCCGCTGGTCGACAGAACCCTGGTTGCCGTGCGCAAGGTGCTGCGCGACGCCAAGGTGGCGCGCAACGAGGTGAAGGGCGTGGTCATGGTGGGTGGCAGCACACGCATGCCGCTGGTGCGCCGGGCAGTCGGCGAACTGTTTGGCCAAGAGGTGCTGACCAACGTCAACCCCGACGAGGTGGTGGCCATCGGCGCGGCCATTCAGGCCAATGCACTGGCCGGCAATGCGCAGGACGGCGAACTGCTGCTGCTGGACGTCATCGCGCTCAGCCTGGGGCTGGAAACGATGGGTGGCCTGGTGGAGCGGGTGATCGAACGCAACACCACCATCCCGGTGGCCAAGGCGCAGGAGTTCACCACCTTCAAGGACGGCCAGACGGCGATGGCCATCCATGTGGTGCAAGGTGAACGTGAGCTGGTCAGCGAGTGCCGCTCGCTGGCGCGTTTCGAACTGCGTGGCATTCCGCCCATGGTGGCGGGTGCCGCCCGCATCCGTGTCACTTTCCAGGTCGATGCCGACGGCCTGCTCAGCGTGTCGGCACGTGAGACGGGCTCGGGCGTGGAAGCGGCGGTGGTCGTCAGGCCCAGCTACGGCCTGGCCGACGAGCAGATTGCGCAGATGCTGAAAGACGGCTTTGCCAACGCCGAGGTCGACATGGTCGCCCGTTCCTTGCGCGAAGCGCAGGTGGACGCAGAACGCCTGGTGCTGGCCACCCGCGCTGCCCTGGCCGTCGACGCACAGCTGCTGTCGGCGGAAGAACAGGCCGCGCTGCTGGCCCTGTTGGCCAGCACCGAAACCACGGCCCGCACTGGCGACACCACCGCCATCGAAGCCGCCCTGAAGGCCCTGGCTGAGGGCACCGAAGCCTTTGCCGCGGCCCGCATGAACCAGGGCATCCGTCAGGCCTTGGCCGGCCGCCGCATCGAAGACGTCTGAGGCACCAATCCCCACCATGCCAGTCATCCGCATCCTGCCCCACGCCGAGCTCTGCCCCCAGGGCGACACCATCGAGGCACCGACGGGCACGTCGGTGTGCGAAGCGCTGCTTGAAAACGGCATTGCCATCGAACACGCCTGCGAGATGAGCTGCGCCTGCACCACCTGCCACGTCATCGTGAAAGAGGGCTTCGGCTCGCTGGGCGAGATGGACGAAAGCGAAGAAGACCTGCTGGACCGCGCCTGGGGCCTGACGCCGATGTCACGCCTGTCGTGCCAGGCCATCCTGTCCAATCAGGACGTGACGATCGAGATACCGAAGTACACGATCAACCACGCGCGCGAAAATCACTGAAGGTGATTTCGGTGAAGGCTCATGTCGCGCAGCGACGTGACGCCGAAGCCAATGCCCATGATCTGGTGCGTGACATCAGGCCGCCACCTTCTCGACATGGCCATGGCGGGTGTACAGAAAGTCCAGCACCTCCTTGCGGCAGTGCACGTAGGTGGAGTCTTCGGCCAGGGCCACGCGGTTGCGCGGGCGGGGCAGGGTGATGGGCAGGATCTCGCCGATGGTGGCCGCCGGCCCGTTGGTCATCATCACGATGCGGTCGCTCAGCAACACGGCTTCGTCGACGTCGTGCGTGACCATGACCACGGTGCTGCGGGTGCGGGCCACGATCTTCAGCAGTTCGTCCTGCAGATGGGCCCGCGTCAGGGCGTCCAGCGCGCCGAAGGGCTCGTCCATCAGCAGCACCTTGGGCTCCATGGCCAGCGCGCGTGCAATGCCCACCCGCTGTTTCATGCCACCGCTGATTTCGTGCGGGCGCTTGGCGGCAGCGTGGCCCATGCCCACCAGTTCCAGCGCGGCCAGGGTGCGGGCCTTCAGCTGCGCCTTGTTTTCCTTGGCTGCGAACACCCGTTCGACCGCCAGGTGCACGTTTTCGGCGCAGGTCAGCCACGGCAGCAGCGAGTGGTTCTGGAACACCACCGCACGCTCGGGCCCCGGCGCGGCAATCTCGCGCCGGTCGCACAACAAGACGCCGCTGGTCGGGTTCAGCAAGCCCGCGATCAGGTTCAGCAGCGTGCTCTTCCCGCAGCCGCTGTGGCCGATGAGGGTGACGAATTCACCTTGCGCCACGCTCAGCTGGATGTCGCGCAGTGCATGGAAGCGGCCCTTTTTGGTCTCGAACACCATCTCGGCGTTTTCGACCTTGATGAAGTCGGGTGCGTGAGCGGGCTGATCAGTCGTCATAGCTGAACCTCTTGGCGATGGTGACGAGCAGCTGTTCCAGCAGCAGGCCCACGATGCCGATCACGAAGATGGCCACGATGATGTGCTTGACGTTGAGGTTGTTCCACTCGTCCCAGACCCAGAAGCCGATGCCCACACCGCCGGTCAGCATCTCGGCGGCCACGATCACCAGCCAGGCCGTGCCCACGCTGAGCCGAACACCGGTCAACATGTAAGGCAGCACGGCCGGGAACAGGATGCGCGTGATGATCTTCCACTCGCTCAGGTTCAGCACCCGCGCCACGTTCAGGTAGTCCTGCGGCACGCGCTGCACACCCACGGCGGTGTTGATGATCATGGGCCAGATGCTGCAGATGAAGATGGTCCAGATGGCAGCCGGGTTGGCGCTCTGGAACACCAGCAGGCCGATCGGCAACCAGGCCAGCGGCGACACCGGTCGCAGCAGGCTGACCAGCGGGTTGACCATGCGGTTCAGGAAGGTGAAGCGGCCCAGCAAAAAGCCCATCGGGATGCCCACGGCGGCTGCCATGCCGAAGCCGATGGCCACCCGCTGCAGCGAATACAGCACGTTCCAGCCGATGCCTTGGTCGTTGGGGCCCTTGTCGTAGAAGGGGTCGGCAAAGAGCTTCACCGCGGCTTCGTAGGTGGCCCGCGGGGTGGGGAAGGTGTTGCTGTTCATCGTCAGCAGCGCCCAGATGGCCACCAGCAGCACCACGCCGATGACCGGCGGCAGCACGGCCAGCCACAGGGCACGCCAGTCGAAAGGCATGCGAGGTGTGGCGGCCTGGTGTGCGATGGTTTGCGCGGGCAGGGCGGAAGGGCGGGCAGCCTCGGCCACGACAGCGCCCGCGGGTCCGCTGTCGAGTGAGCTGTGAAACACGGCGGCAACCATGGCAGTGCCCCCTCAGGCCGCCGTGGCGGCCTTGATCTTGAAACCGTCGGCGTACTTCGCCGGTTCCTTGCCGTCCCATACCACGCCGTCGATGAGCTTGCTGCTGCGCATCACGTCCTTCGGCACGCTGATCTTCAGGGCACTGGCGGCTTGTTTGTACAGCTCGATCTGGTTCACCTGCCTGGCCACCGCCAGGTAGTCGGGGTGGGCCTTCAGCAGACCCCAGCGCTTGTGCTGGGTCAGGAACCACATGCCGTCGCTCAGGTAGGGGAAATTCACCGCACCGTCGTTGAAGAACTTCATGTGGTTGGGGTCGTCCCAGGTTTTGCCCATGCCGTTCTGGTAGCGGCCCAGGATGCGCTGGTTGATCGCATCCACGCTGGTGTTGACGTAGCTCTTCTCGGCAATCGTCTCGGCCATCTTGTTTTTGTTCTGCAGGCCGGCGTCGATCCAGCGGCCGGCCTCGAGCACGGCCATCATCACCGCACGTGCGGTGTTGGGGTGTTTCTTGACGAAGTCGCCGGTGGTGCCCAGCACTTTCTCGGGGTGGTCCTTCCAGATGTCCTGCGTGGTGTTGGCGGTGATGCCGATGCCGTCGATGATGGCGCGGTGGTTCCACGGTTCGCCGACGCAGAAACCGTCCATATTGCCCACCCGCATATTGGCCACCATCTGCGGCGGCGGCACGGTGATGAGCTTGGCGCCCGACAGCGGGTTGATGCCCGCAGCTGCCAGCCAGTAGTGCATCCACATCGCATGGGTGCCGGTCGGGAAGGTGCCGGCAAAGGTGTACTCGCGCTTTTCCTTGGCCATCAGCCGGGCCAGCGACGGGCCGTCGACCGCACCCTTGTCGGCCAGCGCCTTGGACAGCGTGATCGCCTGGCCGTTGTTGTTCAGGCTCATCAGCACGGCCATGTCCTTCTTGGGCCCGCCCACACCCAGGTGCACGCCGTAGACCAGGCCGTACAGCACATGGGCCATGTCGAGTTCACCGTTGACCAGCTTGTCGCGCACGCCGGCCCAGCTGGCTTCCTTGGTGGGGATGATCTTCACGCCGTACTTCTTGTCGAAGCCCAGCACACTGGCCATCACGACGCTGGCGCAGTCGGTCAGCGGGATGAAGCCGATGCGAACTTCTTCCTTCTCGGGCTTGTCGCTGCCCGCGGCGTAGACCGCGGCCTGCAAGCCGGGAACGAGCCCGGCCGTGGCCGTGGCCGTGAGCGCGGTGGCGGCCTTGACGACGGTGCGGCGTGCCATGTCGATGTGTCCTGCGGGTGTGGTGTTCATGGTGTTCAGCAAGTCCTGTGCAAAGCGTTGGGCGAACAGATGCCAAGAAGCAAAGTGGCCGAGACAAAAGAAAAAGCGTCCGCACATCGGTGCACCGAAAACGGCACACGTCGTGAGGACGCCCTTGTCCCGCCGGCCCTGCACAAACCTTGCACAAGTCCGGCGCTGGCGAGAAATCGGCTCTGATCTCTCTCTGTTTGAAGTTACGCAAACGCCGTGCCAGTCAAAGGTGGCCGGAATCAAGACTCGAAGGCGTTTTCGCGCCAGGGTTTGCACCAAGCAGCGGCAGCGCGCGCGGCGCTGGTGCATGCAGGCCCTGCGTCCGCCGCTACATCAGCAAGTCGGCCGCATCGACGATGCGCCGCGCGATGTCGGCCATCTTCAGCCCCTTGTCCATGGCCGCCTTGCGGATGCGTGCGTATGCCTCGGGTTCGCCGATCTGGTGCCTTTGCATCAGCAGGCCCTTGGCGCGGTCGACCACCTTGCGGTCGGCGAGCTGGCTGCGTGCGTCGGCCAGTTCCTTGCGAAGCGTCTCTTCGTGTTCGAAACGGGCCAGCGCCACGTCCAGCACCGGTTTCACGCGCTCTGGCGCCAGCCCGGCCACCACGTAGGCCGTGACGCCGGCGGCAATGGCCGCGCGCACATGCGTGGTGTCGCTGTCGTCGGTGAACAGCACGATGGGGCGGCGCGCGTCGCGCGTGGCCATCACCACGTGTTCGAGCGTGTCGCGCGCCTGGCTCTCGGCGTCGACGATGATCATGTCGGGCTGCAGCTGCGCCAGGCGTTCGGGCAGAAAGGTGTCCACCGGCAGCACGGCCACGATGTTGTAGCCGGCCTCGAGCAAACCGATGCGCAGGCTGCGGGACCGTTCCACTTCGAGCTCGGCCGCGTCGTCGCCCGGTTCGGTGACCAGCGAATCGGGCGCGACGATGACGATGCGGGTGGCTTCGGTGGCAGGCACCTCGGCCCCGAGTGCAACTTCCGCGCCAGCCGCCGGCGCGAAGTGCGCCAGTAGACTCCACCGCGATGAAAGTGCTCGGATTCGAATCGTCGTGCGACGAGACCGGAGTGGCCCTGGTCGAAGCCCGATCAGAAGGCCAGCCGCGCCTGTTGGCCGAGGCCTTGCACAGCCAGGTCGACATGCACGCGGCGTATGGCGGCGTGGTGCCTGAACTGGCATCGCGCGACCATATCCGGCGTGTGCTGCCTTTGGCCACGCAGGTGCTGCAGCAGGCGGGCTGCACCTTGGCCGATGTCGACCTGGTGGCCTACACCCGCGGCCCCGGGCTGGCCGGCGCCCTGCTGGTGGGCGCCGGTGTGGCCGTGGCGCTGGCCGCTGCGCTGGGCAAACCGGCGCTGGGCATCCACCACCTCGAAGGTCACCTGTTGTCGCCTTTTCTGGCCGACGACGCACCGCAGTTCCCCTTCGTCGCCTTGCTGGTGTCGGGCGGCCACACACAGTTGATGGCGGTGGCGGGCGTGGGTCGCTACGAACTGCTCGGCGAGACCATCGACGACGCCGCTGGCGAGGCCTTCGACAAAAGTGCCAAGTTGATGGGCCTGGGCTACCCCGGTGGCCCGGCGCTGGCGCGGCTGGCAGACCAGGGCGACGCCCAGGCCTTTGCCTTGCCACGACCGCTGCTGCACAGCAAGGACCTGGACTTTTCTTTTGCCGGCCTGAAAACCGCCGTGCTCACGCAGCACCGCAAGCTGGGCGCGGTGGTGACCGAACAGGCGCGCGCCGACCTGGCGGCCAGCACACAGGCCGCCATCGTCGACGTGCTGGTCGCCAAGTCACTGAAGGCCCTGAAACAGACGGGCCTGAAGCGCCTGGTGGTGGCCGGCGGCGTGGGCGCCAACCTGCGCCTGCGGGCCATGCTCAACGCCGGCACGGCACGCATCGGTGCGCAGGTTCACTACCCGCCGCTGGCTCTGTGCACCGACAACGGCGCCATGATCGCGCTGGCCGCCGCGCTGCGCTGGCAACACGGCCTGGCCACGCTGGAACATGGCGGCGCTTTCGACGTGCGGCCGCGATGGCCGCTGGCCGAGATCAGTTGACTGTTATCTGTGCTGCAGCACGCGCGCTGCGCTTGGGCAGCGTCAGTGTCAGCACACCATGGTCCAGCTTGGCCGCGGCTTCGCTCTGGTCCACCTCGACCGGCAGCGTGAAGGTGCGGGCGTATCGCGCAGCCGAGCGCTCGCGGTAGACGATGCGTTCACCGTCCTTCTTCTCTTCGGTGTGCTGGCTCTGCGCCTGCACCGTGACCTGGCGGCCCTCCACGGAAATCTTCACGTCTTCCTTGGCAACACCAGGTACTTCCAGCTTCACGGTGTAGGCCTGTTCGGTTTCTGCCACGTCCAGCGCAGGGCTGCGGGCGGCCACGGCTTCGGGCGCGGCCACGGTGGACAGGAAACGTTCGACGGTGTCGTCGAACAGGCGGGAAAACTGGCGTGAATCGCGGCTGACGGGAACGACGAACATGGTGACTCCTACAATCGGTTGGCTGGCTCCGCACCCCTGCGGGGCCCGTGCACAGAAGATGCGCTCCGCACTTCAGCTTTCAAGACCCCCCTGTCATCCACGTGAACCTGAACCGACGCGCCTGCCTGGCGCTGCCGCTGGCCCTGGCCACGAGCCGCCTTTCGGCACAGACATCCGCACAGACATCTGCCGAGCCGATCCGCCTGGCGCTGGTCGAAGCCCTTTCCGGGCCCTTCGCGAATGCCGGTGAGGCCGTCTTCCGCAACCTGGTGCTGGCCACCGAGCGGGTCAACCGCGCCGGCGGTGTGCGGGTGGGCGGTGTGCGGCGGCCACTGCTGCTGCAGCGATTCGACAGCAAGGGCAACACCGAAGAGGCGATGTCGACGCTGCGCGCCGCGCTGGACCAGCGCGTCGGCTTCATCCTGCAGGGCAACAGTTCGGCCGTTGCGGCGGCACTGATCGACACGCTGGACAAACACAATCTGCGGGAACCGCAGAATCGCGCGCTGTTCCTGAACTACTCGGCGGTCGACCCGGTGCTCAGCAACGAACGCTGCAGCTTCTGGCACTTCCGCTTCGACGCCCACGCCGACATGCGGCTGGCCGCACTGACCGACGTGCTGCGCGACGACCGCAGCGTGCAACGCCTCTACATCATCGGCCAGGACTACAGCTTCGGTCAGCATGTGCTGGCGCAGGCGCGCGTGATGATGGCCGCCAAGCGGCCCGACATGCAGATCGTCGGCAGCGAACTGCACCCGCTGGGCAAGGTGCGCGACTTCTTGCCCTATGCCGCCAAGATCAAGGCCAGCGGTGCCCAGGCGGTGCTGACCGGCAACTGGGGCAGCGATCTCACGCTGCTGGTGCGCGCGTTGCGCGACGTGGGCAGCGACGCCAAGCTCTACACCTTCTACGGCAACGCGCTGGGCGCACCGGCGGCCATTGGCGAAGCCGGTGTCGGCCGTGTGCTGGCCGTGGCCGAGTGGCACCCCAACCTGGGCGGCGCGGCGTCCGACGCGTTTTACGCCGGCTTTCGTCAACGTTTTGTGCAGCCGCAGGACGATTACGTGCACGTGCGCATCCAACTGCTGGTGGAGATGCTGGCCGCGGCCATCGAAAAGGTTGGCAGCACGGAAGCCGCCGATGTGGCGCGGGCGCTGGAAGGTGCCACGTCCGCCGGCACGTCGATGGGCGCCTGGCACCCGGCGACGATGCGCGCCGCCGACCACCAGCTGCAGCAGCCGCTGGTCGTGAGCCAGATGGAACGGGTGGGCACGCCGGGTGTGGTGCACGACGTCGAAGGATCGGGTTTCGGCTTTCGCACCGTGCGCCGGCTGGCGCCCGAGGCCGTGGCACAAGGCCACAGCTGCCGCATGACGCGGCCCGATTGACCGTCAAACACCGAAGCCGGAGAAACCCCCTTGCGCACCGCCATCCAGAACCTGCCCGGTTCGAAGATCCGCGAAGTGGCCAACGCCGGCCTGGGCCGCAGCGACGTGCTGGCCTTCTGGTTTGGCGAAAGCGACGAGGTCACGCCCGAGCCCATCCGACAGGCCGCCGCCGACTCGCTGCTGCGCGGCGAAACCTTCTATTCGCACAACCTGGGCCTGCCCGAGCTGCGCCAAGCCATCGCGGCCTACGCCAGCGGCCTGCACGGGCCGCTGGACGTGGAGCGCGTGGCGGTCACCTCGTCGGGTGTCACCGCGCTGATGCTGGCCATGCAGATGCTGCTGGACGCAGGCGACGAACTGGTCGCCGTGGTGCCGGTTTGGCCCAACCTCACGGCGCAACCGCAGATCCTGGGCGCCAAGGTCAAGCGCGTGTCGCTGCGTCCGAAAGAAGGCCTGTGGCAGCTGGACCTGGACGAACTGCTGGCCGCCGTCACCGACAAGACGCGGGTGTTGCTGCTCAACGCCCCCAACAACCCCACCGGCTGGACGCTGAGCCGCGAAGAGCAGCAGTCCTTGCTGTTGCACTGCCGCCGCACGGGCACCTGGATCGTGGCCGACGAGGTCTACGAGCGCATCCACTTCGGCGGCGCACGCTGCGCACCGTCTTTCCTGGACGTGGCCACGCCCGACGACCGCCTGCTCATCGCTCACAGCTTCAGCAAGAGTTTTCTGATGACCGGTTGGCGCCTGGGCTGGCTGGTGTTGCCGGCCTCTTCGCCGGCCCATGGCTACCTGGACGCCGCCGGCAAGCTGCTGGAGTTCAACAGCTCCTGCGCCCCGGTTTTTGTGCAGCGGGGTGCCCAGGCAGCACTGGCCATGGCCGACACCCTGGTGCCGCGCATCGTGGCCGACCTGAAGGCCCGCCGCGACCAACTGATCGCCGGCCTGCAGGCTCTGCCGCGTGTGACCGTGGCCACGCCACCGGGTGGGCTGTACGCCTTTTTCCGCGTCGAAGGCCTGCCGGATTCCAACAACTCCCTGGCCCTGGCCAAACGCCTGGTGGCCGATCACGGCCTGGGCCTGGCACCGGGTGCTGCCTTCGGCGATGAGGGCGAGGGCTGGTTGCGTTGGTGTTTTGCTTCGCAGGACCCGGCACGGCTGGACCTGGGTCTGAACCGGCTGGCGGGCGCCATCAGGCTATAATCACCAGCTCTTTGGCCGTCAGGCTGAAGAACAGCACGGCGTCGGTCGGTTTCACTGGCGTCCGCAAGTCCACCCGGAAACCCTCGCGACGCAGCGGCTCACGTTGGCGTGCCTGCGCGGGGCGGTTTCCAAAAAACCAAGGAAATCTATGCCCCTGACCACCGCCACCACGGCCGAAGTCGTCAAGACCCACGCCCGCGGCCCTGCCGACACCGGCAGCCCCGAAGTTCAAGTTGCACTGCTGACCACGCGCATCAACGAACTCACGCCGCACTTCAAGCAACACGCCAAGGACCACCACGGTCGCCGCGGCCTGCTGAAGATGGTCAATGCGCGCAAGCGCCTGCTGTCCTACCTGAAGGCCAAGGACGCCGACCGCTACACCGCGCTGATCGCCAAGCTGGGCCTGCGCAAGTAAGTTCCACCCAGGGGGCGCCGGCTGCCGGTGCCCCCTGGCCCTTTCAGCCAACTCAACAACCGGGCCGCAAGAGCTGTGTCATTCCAAGGGCATCCACCGTCACACGACGCAGGGTCTCGCTGGAATGGCATTGCGCTGCCCAACATCCCAGAGGACGACAAGGCATGAGCATGTTCAACAAAGTCACCAAGACCTTCCAGTGGGGTCCCCACACCGTCACGCTCGAGACCGGCGAAATCGCCCGTCAGGCCAGTGGCGCCGTGCTGGTCAACATCGACGACACCGTGGTGCTGGCCACCGTGGTGGCCAAGACCGACGCCAAGGCCGGGCAGGACTTTTTCCCGCTGACCGTGGACTACACCGAAAAGAGCTACGCCGCGGGCAAGATCCCCGGCAGCTTCTTCAAGCGCGAAGGCCGGCCCAGTGAGCTGGAGACGCTGACCTGCCGCCTGATCGACCGCCCCATCCGCCCCCTGTTCCCGGACGGCTTCTTCAATGAAGTGCAGGTCATCATCCACGTCGTCAGCCTGAACCCCGAGGTGCAGGCCGACATCGCCGCGATGATCGGCACCAGCGCCGCGTTGGCCATCAGCGGCATCCCCTTCAACGGCCCCATCGGTGCGGCACGTGTGGGTTACGTCGACGGCCAGTACGTGCTGAACCCGGGCAAGACCGAACTGGCCGGCAGCCAGCTGGACCTGGTGGTGGCCGGTACCGAATCGGCCGTGCTGATGGTGGAATCTGAAGCCGACCAGTTGTCTGAAGAAATCATGCTCGGCGCCGTGGTGTTTGGCCACGACCAGGGCAAGATCGCCATTGCCGCCATCAACGAACTGGTGCGTGACGCCGGCAAGCCGGAATGGCAGTGGACACCCCCGGCCAAGGACGAGCCGCTGATCGCCAAGGTCACCGCGCTGGCCGAAGAGCCGCTGCGTGCGGCCTACCAGATCCGCAGCAAGCAGGCCCGCACCCAAGCCACGCGTGACGCCTACGCCGCCGTGTTCTCGGCACTGAAGGCCGAAGGCGTGGACTTCGACAGCGTCAAGGTCGAAGGCCTGCTGTTCGAGATCGAATCGCGCCTGGTGCGTGGCCAGATCCTGGCCGGCGAGCCGCGCATCGACGGCCGCGACACACGCACCGTGCGTGCCATCGAAATCCGCAACAGCGTGCTGCCGCGCACCCACGGTTCTTCGCTGTTCACCCGCGGTGAAACGCAGGCGCTGGTGGTGGCCACGCTGGGCACCGCACGCGACGCGCAGCGCATCGACGCTTTGTCCGGTGAGTTCACCGACAACTTCATGCTGCACTACAACATGCCGCCGTTTGCGACTGGCGAGGCCGGTCGCTTCGGCACGCCCAAGCGGCGCGAAATCGGCCACGGCCGGTTGGCCAAGCGGGCGCTGATTGCGGTGTTGCCGAAGAATGAAGACTTCCCGTACACGATCCGCATCGTGTCTGAAGTGACCGAGAGCAACGGCTCTTCGTCGATGGCCAGCGTTTGCGGCGGCTGCCTGAGCATGCTGGACGCCGGCGTGCCGCTGAAGGCCCACGTGGCCGGCATCGCCATGGGCCTGATCAAGGACGGCAACCGCTTCGCCGTGCTGACCGACATCCTGGGTGACGAAGATCACCTGGGTGACATGGACTTCAAGGTGGCCGGCACCACCGCAGGCATCACCGCGCTGCAGATGGACATCAAGATCCAGGGCATCACCAAGGAAATCATGCAGGTGGCCCTGGCGCAGGCCAAGGAAGCACGCCTGCACATCCTGGCCAAGATGGTCGAAGCCGTGGGCGGCGCCAAAGCTGAAGTGAGCCAGTTCGCACCGCGCCTGTACACGATGAAGATCAACACGGAAAAAATCCGTGACGTCATCGGCAAGGGCGGCGCCACCATCCGTGCGCTGACCGAAGAAACCGGCTGCACCATCGACATCGGTGAAGACGGCACCATCACGGTTGCCAGCACCGACGCCGACAAGGCCGCCTTTGCGCTGAAGCGCATCGCCGAGATCACGGCTGAAGCCGAAATCGGCAAGGTCTACGAAGGCCCGGTGACGAAGATCCTGGACTTCGGTGCACTCATCAACATCCTGCCCGGCAAGGACGGCCTGCTGCACATCAGCCAGATCGCCCACCAGCGGGTCGAGAAGGTCGAGGACTTCCTGAAGGAAGGCCAGATCGTGCAGGTCAAGGTGCTGGAGACCGACGAAAAGGGCCGCATCAAGCTCAGCATGAAGGCGTTGCTTGAACGACCCGAGGGCATGCCGGAAGAGCGTTTCGAACCTCGTGGCGACCGTCCGCCGCGCCGTGACCGTGACGACCGCCCGCGCCGCGAGCGCAGCGACCGTGACGACCGCCCGCGCCGTGACGCTGCGCCCTCTGAAGGTGGCCTCGAGGCCCCGGCCGCCGCACCGGCAGAAGCCGCTGCGCCCGAAGCGCCCAAGCCCACCGAGTGACGATGCGCGCCATCGAGATCACGGCCCCGGGCGGGCCCGAGGTGCTGGTGCCGTGTGAGCGGCCCACACCCGAGCCGCGCCCGGGTGAGTTGCTGATCGCGGTGCAGGCCAGCGGTGTGAACCGGCCCGACGTGCTGCAACGCAAGGGGCGTTACCCCGTGCCACCCGGTGTGTCGGACCTGCCGGGGCTCGAGATCGCCGGCACCGTGGCTGGCGGCGCTGCCGCTGACCTGGCCATGGCCGGGCTGAAGATCGGTGACGCCGTGTGTGCACTGGTGGCCGGCGGCGGTTATGCCGAGTTCTGTGTCGCGCCTGCAGGCCAGTGCCTGCCGGTGCCGCAGGGCCTGAACATGATCGAGGCCGCCAGCCTGCCCGAAACCTTCTTCACGGTGTGGCAGAACGTGTATGCCATCGCCGGCTTGAAGGCCGGCGAAACATTGCTGGTGCAAGGTGGCAGCAGTGGCATCGGCGTCACCGCCATCCAGTTGGCCAAGGCCCTGGGTGCCACGGTGATCATCACCGCCGGCAGCGACCAAAAGTGCGCCGCTTGTGTGGCCCTGGGTGCCGACCACGCCATCAACTACCGCACGCAGGACTTCGTGGCCGAGGCCAAGCGCCTGACGGGTGGCAAGGGGGTCGACGTGGTGCTGGACATGGTGGCCGGCGACTACGTGGGTCGCGAGATCGAGTGCCTGGCCGAAGAGGGCCGCCTGGCCATCATCGCCACGCAGGGTGGCAACACCAGCACCATCGACAGCGGCCTGGTGTTGCGCAAGCGGCTCAGCATCACCGGCTCAACCCTGCGGCCACGCAGCGTGGCCTACAAGACCGTGCTGGCGCAGCAACTGCGCGCCACGGCCTGGCCGCTGATCGAAGCCGGCAAGGTCAAGCCGGTGATCCACCAGGTTTTCCCCGCCAACCAGGCGGCCGCGGCCCACGCGCTGATGGAGAGCAGCACACACGTGGGCAAGATCGTTCTGACGTGGCAGTGAGGCAAAGCATGCGGCGCAAACTGGTGGTGGGTAACTGGAAGATGCACGGCAGCCGCCTGGCCAATGCCGAACTGCTGGCGGCGCTGCTGGCCGCGCGGCCCTTCGCGGCCGACGTGGCGGTGTGTGCGCCGGCGGTGTTCCTGAGCGAAGTCGCGGCCTCGCTGGCGGCCAGCGACATCCGCTGGGGTGCGCAGGACGTGTCGGCCCACGAGCAGGGCGCCTACACCGGCGAACTCTCGGCCGCCATGCTGCAGGAAGTGGGTTGCCGCTACACGCTGGTGGGCCACAGCGAACGCCGCGCCTACCACGCTGAAAGCGACCAGCTGGTGGCACAGAAGGCCCAGGCTGCCTTGGCCAAAGGCGTGACGCCCATCGTCTGTGTTGGCGAGACACTGGCCGAACGCGAAGCCGGCCAGACCGACGCCGTGGTCAAGCGCCAGCTGTCCGCCGTGATCCACCAACTGGCGCATTGCGCGGCCGAGATGGTGGTGGCCTACGAACCGGTGTGGGCCATCGGCACCGGCCGCACTGCCAGCCCCGAACAGGCGCAAGCGGTGCATGCCGTGTTGCGTGCTCAGCTGCAGGCCGCCACCGGCCGCGGCGACAGCATGAAGATCCTCTACGGCGGCAGCGTGAAGGCCGACAACGCGGCCACGCTGTTTGCGCAGGCCGACATCGACGGCGGCTTGATTGGCGGAGCTTCGCTGAAAGCCGCCGACTTCATCGCGATCTGCAGGGCGGCCCAGTGAGCGCGCAGCGGCGCGCTCAGCACCACCCGACCGTCACCCGAATCCTCTGAACAAAGACCCCTGGAGTTCCACACATCATGCAAATCTGGATGACCCTGATCCTGGCCGTGCAGCTGCTGTCCGCGCTGGCGATGATCGGCCTGGTGCTGATCCAGCACGGCAAGGGCGCCGACATGGGCGCCTCGTTTGGCAGCGGTGCTTCGGGCAGCCTGTTCGGTGCCACCGGCAGCGCCAACTTCCTGTCGCGTTCCACCGCGGCCTGCGCCACGATCTTCTTCGTCAGCACGCTGGCCCTGACCTACCTGGGCAGTGCAAGCATCAGCAACCGCGGCAGCAGCAGCACCGGTGGCAGCAGCGTGCTCGACAGCGCAGCGCCATCAGCCAGTGCAGCGGATCCGGGTGCGATTCCTTCGGCCGCGCCGGGCGCAGTTCCTGCCCCTGCCACGCTGTCGGTGCCGGCCCCGATCCCGGCGCCTGCGTCGGCTGCTTCCAAGTAGTGGGGAAGTCACCTCGAAGGGTGCCCACCACAAGGGAGAACCCCTTGTTTTCGGGATAGAATTCTCAGCTGTTCGGCAAGCAAGTACCTCATGCAAGCCGGGCATGCTGCGGAACCGAGATGCTCCGTGCCGACGTGGTGAAATTGGTAGACACGCTATCTTGAGGGGGTAGTGGCGAAAGCTGTGCGAGTTCGAGTCTCGCCGTCGGCACCAAGACCTTCTGAAGACCTGCCTGACAAGCTCACGCTCGATGGGCGCGCTTCGCAAAAGCTGTATCCCCGGGGGGCCCGGGGCCATGCTTGGCCAGCGCGCTTTTTTGTGCCTGGAACCGACCTGACGGAATGCTGACAACATCATGGAACTGCAACCGTACCTGCCCGTGATCCTGTTCATCCTGGTGGGCATCGGTGTCGGCATCGCGCCGCAGGTGCTGGGCTTCATCTTCGGCCCCAACCGGCCCGACGTGGCCAAGAACAGCCCCTACGAATGCGGCTTCGAGGCCTTCGAAGATGCGCGCATGAAGTTCGACGTGCGCTACTACCTGGTGGCCATTCTCTTCATCCTGTTCGACCTGGAAATCGCCTTTCTCTTCCCCTGGGCCGTGGCCTTGCACGACATCGGCGCGTCAGGTTTCTGGGCCATGATGATCTTTCTGGCCATCCTGGTCGTCGGCTTCGTGTACGAGTGGAAAAAGGGCGCTCTCGACTGGGAGTGATGAAGCATGGGCATTGAAGGCGTTCTCAAGGAAGGCTTCGTCACGACGAGCGTCGATACGCTCATCAACTGGTCGAAGACCGGGTCGTTGTGGCCGATGACTTTCGGGCTGGCCTGTTGTGCCGTGGAGATGATGCATGCGGGCGCGGCCCGCTACGACATCGACCGCTTCGGCATGTTGTTTCGGCCCAGCCCGCGACAGAGCGACCTGATGATCGTCGCCGGCACGCTGTGCAACAAGATGGCGCCTGCGCTGCGCAAGGTCTATGACCAGATGGCCGAGCCGCGTTGGGTGCTGAGCATGGGCTCGTGCGCCAACGGCGGCGGCTACTACCACTACAGCTATTCGGTGGTGCGCGGCTGCGACCGCATCGTGCCAGTGGACGTCTACGTGCCGGGCTGTCCGCCCACGGCCGAAGCGCTGCTGTACGGCATCCTGCAACTGCAGGCCAAGATCCGGCGCGAAAACACCATCGCCCGCTGAAGAACAAGAGCCAACAACAGCCGACCTTTCAATGACGCAGAAGCTCGACAACCTTCAGGCCGCCTTGCAGTCCGTGCTGGGCGATGCCATCCAGTTGCTGGTGCGCGAGCGCGGCGAGATCACCCTTGCGGTTGCCGCCGCCAACTACCTGAAGGTGGGCAAGACCCTGCGTGACCATGCCGACCTCCAGTTCGAGCAGCTCATCGACCTGTGTGGCGTCGACTGGTCCGACTACAAAAACGAAGGCACCGAAGGCCGGCGCTACGCCGTGGTGCTGCATCTGCTGTCGGTGTCGAAAAACTGGCGCGTGCGGCTGAAGGTGTTTGCCAGCGACGACGACTTCCCGTCAGTCGATTCGGTCAACGAGGTCTGGAACGCGGCCAACTGGTTCGAGCGCGAAGCCTTCGACATGTTCGGCATCATCTTCGAAGGCCACCTCGACTTGCGCCGCATCCTGACTGATTACGGTTTCATCGGCCACCCGATGCGCAAGGACTTCCCGGTCACCGGCCATGTCGAGATGCGCTACGACGCCGAGAAAAAGCGGGTCATCTACCAGGCGGTGACCATAGAGCCGCGAGAGATCGTGCCGCGTGTGGTGCGCGAAGACAACTACGGTGGCATGCACTGACATGGCCGAAATCAAGAACTACACGCTGAACTTCGGGCCCCAGCACCCCGCCGCGCACGGTGTGCTGCGCCTGGTGCTGGAACTGGACGGTGAAGTCATCCAGCGCGCCGACCCGCACATCGGCCTCTTGCACCGCGCCACCGAAAAGCTGGCCGAGAGCAAGACCTACATCCAGAGCCTGCCCTACATGGACCGCCTCGACTACGTGTCGATGATGGCCAATGAACACGCCTACTGCCTGGCCATCGAAAAGCTGGTGGGCATCGAGGTACCCGAACGTGCGCAGTACATCCGCGTCATGTTCGCGGAACTCACCCGTTTGCTGAACCACCTGTTGTGGCTGGGTGCGCATGGCCTGGACTGCGGTGCGATGAACATCCTCATCTACTGCTTCCGCGAGCGCGAAGACATCTTCGACATGTACGAGGCGGTGTCGGGCGCGCGCATGCACGCGGCCTACTTCCGCCCGGGTGGTGTGTACCGCGACCTGCCCGAGCAGATGCCGCAGTACAAGGTGTCGCGCATCAAGAACGAAAAGGCCATCAAGGCGCTGAATCAAAACCGCCAGGGTTCGCTGCTCGATTTCATCGAAGACTTTTGCGAGCGTTTCCCGAAGAACGTCGACGACTACGAAACCCTGCTCACCGACAACCGCATCTGGAAGCAGCGCACCGTGGGCGTGGGCGTGGTCTCGCCCGAACGTGCGCTGAACCTGGGATTCACCGGCGCCATGCTGCGTGGCAGCGGCATCGCCTGGGACCTGCGCAAGCAGCAGCCCTACGACGTCTACGACAAAATGGATTTCGACGTGCCGGTGGGCGTGAACGGCGACACCTACGACCGTTACCTGGTGCGTGTGGAAGAGATGCGCCAGAGCAACCGCATCGTGCAGCAGTGCTTGAAGTGGCTGCGTGCCAACCCGGGCCCGGTGATCACCGGCAACCACAAGGTGGCACCGCCTTCGCGTGTCGACATGAAGTCCAACATGGAAGAGCTCATCCACCACTTCAAGCTCTTCACCGAAGGCATGCACGTGCCCGAAGGCGAGGCCTACGCGGCGGTGGAACACCCCAAGGGTGAGTTCGGCATCTACCTGATCAGCGACGGTGCCAACAAACCTTACCGCCTGAAGATCCGGCCGCCGGGTTTTGCGCACCTGGCCGCGCTGGACGAGATGAGCCGTGGCCACATGATTGCCGATGCGGTGGCCATCATCGGCACCATGGACATCGTATTTGGCGAGATCGATCGATGATGCAACTCTCCGACGCCACCAAGGCGCGCTTCGACAAGGAAGTGGCCAAGTTCCCGGCCGATCAGAAGGTCTCTGCCGTGATGGCCTGTCTGGCCATCGTTCAACAAGAGCAGGGCCACGTCAGCGTCGAAGCCGAAGACGCCATTGCCGCCCACCTGGGCATGGCGGCGATCGCGGTGCACGAGGTCACCACCTTCTACAACATGTACAACCAGCATCCTGTTGGCCAGTACAAGCTCAACATCTGCACCAACCTGCCGTGCCAATTGCGCGATGGCGACAAGGCGCTGGACCATGTCTGCAAGAAGTTGGGTGTTGAACCTTACGGCAGCACGGCCGATGGTGTGTTCACCGTGCAACCCAGCGAATGCCTGGGTGCCTGCGCCGATGCGCCGGTGCTGCTGGTCAACGACCGCCAGATGCTGAGCCTCATGACGAGCGAACGGCTCGACGAACTGCTGGCGCTGCTGAAGGCCAACGCAAGCGAGAAGTTCCATGCTTGACCTTTCCAAGTTCCAGGCCAAGGGCGACGAGACCTGTTTCCACGACCGGCACATCGGTGCGCAGATCTATGCGGGTCTGGACGGCAAGAACTGGGGCCTGAAGGACTATGTCGCACGCGGCGGCTACTCGGCCCTGAAGAAGATCCTGGCCAAGGACGGCGTGGCCGGCAACGAAGGCATGACGCAGGACCGGGTGATCGCCGAGGTCAAGCTCAGCGCGCTGCGGGGCCGTGGCGGTGCCGGCTTTCCCACCGGCCTGAAGTGGAGTTTCATGCCCCGTGCCTTCCCGGGCCCGAAGTACCTGGTCTGCAACAGCGACGAAGGTGAACCGGGCACGTGCAAGGACCGCGACATCCTGGCCTACAACCCGCACATCGTGATCGAAGGCATGGCCATCGCCGCCTACGCGATGGGCATCAAGACCGGCTACAACTACATCCACGGCGAGATCTTCGAGGTCTACGAACGCTTCGAAGCCGCGCTGGAAGAAGCGCGCGCCGCAGGCTTTTTGGGCGACAACATCCTGGGCAGCAGCTTCAGCTTCGAGTTGCACGCCTTCCACGGCTTCGGCGCCTACATCTGCGGCGAAGAAACCGCGCTGCTCGAATCGCTGGAAGGCAAGAAGGGCCAGCCACGTTTCAAGCCGCCGTTCCCGGCCAGCTTCGGCCTGTACGGCAAGCCGACGACGATCAACAACACCGAGACCTTTGCCGCGGTGCCGTGGATCATCAACAACGGCGGCCAGAAGTACCTGGAATGTGGCAAGCCCAACAACGGCGGCACCAAGATCTTCAGCGTGGTGGGTGACGTCAACCGGCCCGGCAACTTCGAAGTCCCGCTGGGCACACCGTTTTCCAAGCTGCTGGACCTGGCCGGTGGTGTGCGCACGGGCCGCAAGCTCAAGGCCGTGATTCCCGGTGGTTCGTCTGCGCCGGTGCTGCCGGGCGCCACGATGATGGACCTGACGATGGACTACGACGCCATCGCCAAGGCGGGTTCGATGCTGGGCTCGGGTGCGGTCATCGTCATGGACGACAGCCGCTGCATGGTGAAGAGCCTGCTGCGTCTGAGCTATTTCTACCAGCACGAAAGCTGCGGCCAATGCACACCCTGCCGCGAAGGCACCGGCTGGTTGTGGCGGGTCATCCACCGCATCGAACACGGCCAGGGCAGGGCGGACGACCTGGCGCTGCTGGACAACGTGGCCTTCAACATCAAGGGCCGCACCATCTGCGCCTTGGGCGACGCCGCCGCGATGCCGGTGGAAGGCATGCTCAAACACTTCCGCGACGAGTTTGCGCACCACGTCGAACACAAGACCTGCATGGTCCCCCAGACAGCATGACCCACCCCCGTAGCGCCTTCGGCGCTCCCCCTCAAGGGGGCGCACCCAGCGGCCCGGCGAAGCCGGTTCCGCGGCTGCCGCTTGGTGCGGCCACACGGTCGAGCGAAAACAGACATGGCTGAACTCAACATCGACGGCAAGACGGTCACGGTGGCCGATGGCAGCGTCGTCATGCACGCGGCCGATGCGGCCGGCATCTACATCCCGCACTTCTGTTATCACAAGAAGTTGTCCATCGCGGCCAACTGCCGCATGTGCCTGGTGGACATCGAAAAGATGCCCAAGCCCATGCCCGCCTGCGCCACGCCGGTGACCAACGGCATGATCGTTCGCACGAAAAGCGACAAGGCCACCAAGGCGCAGCAGTCGGTGATGGAGTTCCTGCTCATCAACCATCCGCTGGACTGCCCCATCTGCGACCAGGGCGGTGAATGCCAGCTGCAGGACCTGGCCGTAGGCTACGGTGCCAGCAGCAGCCGCTACGCCGAAGAAAAGCGGGTCGTCTTTCCGAAGGACGTGAGCCCGCTGGTCAGCATGGCCGAAATGAGCCGCTGCATCCACTGCACCCGCTGCGTGCGCTTTGGCCAGGAAGTGGCCGGTGTGATGGAACTGGGCATGATCCACCGCGGCGAGCACAGCGAGATCACCACCATCGACGGTCGCAGCATCGACAGCGAACTGTCGGGCAACATGATCGATATCTGCCCGGTCGGTGCACTCACCAGCAAGCCCTTCCGCTACAGCGCCCGCACCTGGGAACTGTCGCGCCGCAAGTCGGTCTCGCCGCACGATAGCACTGGCGCCAACCTCATCGTGCAGGTCAAGTCAGGCCAAGTGATGCGTGTCGTGCCGCTGGAGAACGAAGCCGTCAACGAGTGCTGGATCTCCGACCGCGACCGTTTCAGCTACGAAGCACTGGGCAGCGACAGCCGTCTGACGCAGCCGATGATCAAGCAGGGCGGCCAGTGGCAGGCGGTGGACTGGAACACCGCGCTGGCTTACGTGGTCGACGGCCTGAAGCGGGTGAAGGCCGAGTTTGGCACCAGCCACATCGGCGCCATCGGCCATGCCACCAGCACGGTCGAAGAACTGCACCTGCTGGCCAAACTGGTGCGTGGCATCGGCAGCGAGAACATCGACCACCGCACCCGGCACGCCGACTTCGGCAACACCGCTCCGGTGGGCTCTGCGCGCTGGCTGGGCTTGCCCATTGCCGAGTTGTCCAAGCTGGACCGGGCGCTCGTCATCGGCAGCTTCCTGCGCAAGGACCATCCGCTGATGGCGCAGCGCCTGCGCCAAGCCGTGCGCCATGGCGCGCAGGTGATGAGCTTGCACGCCGTGCACGACGACTGGGCGATGCCGCTGTCCGCCACACTGACCGCAGCACCTTCGCAGTGGCTGGCCCAACTGGCCGACGTGGCCGCCGCAGTGGCCAAGTCAGCGGGTGTGCCCGCGCCGTTGCCGGCCGACCCGGGCCCCCATGCGCAGGCCGTGGCCGCTGCGCTGCTGTCGGGCGAACACAAGGCGGTGCTGCTGGGCAACGCCGCCGCGCAGCATCCGCAAGCTGGCGCCTTGCTCGCCATCGCGCAATGGATCGGCAGCCACACCGGTGCCAGCGTCGGTTACCTGGGTGAACTGGGTAACGGCGTGGGCGCGCAACTCGTCAACGCGCTGCCGGGTGCCGGTGGTCTGAACGCCGGGCAGATGCTGAGCCAGCCGATGAAGGCGCTGCTGCTGTTGAACACCGAAGCGGTGCTGGACAGCGCCAACGCGGCCGCTGCGAACAAAGCGCTTGCCACTTCGGGTCTGGTGGTGGCCCTGACAGCGTTCAAGGACACCTGTGCCGACGTGGCCGATGTGATGCTGCCCATCGCGCCCTTCACCGAAACCGCCGGCACCTTCGTCAACGCCGAAGGGCGTGTGCAAGGTTTTCACGGCGTGGTCAAGCCGCGCGGCGACACCCGCCCGGCCTGGAAGGTGTTGCGTGTGCTGGGCAATCTGCTGGGCCTGGAAGGCTTCAGCCAGGAAACCGCCGAGCAGGTCCGCGACGAAGCGCTGGGTGATGTGGCCGGCTTGGCCGCACGGCTGGACAACAGCAGCACAGCCGCGCTGTCGCTGGGCCAGCCCGTGCAGGGCCTGCAGCGGTTGGCCGATGTGCCGATCTACGCCACCGATTCGGTGGTGCGTCGCTCGCCGCCGTTGCAACTCACGGCCGATGCACATCTGCCGCAGGTCGGCTTGCCCTCGGCCCTGTGGCAACAACTGGGCCTGAAGGCTGGCGACCTCGTGCGCATCTCACAAGGCGAGGGTCATGCCACGCTGCAGGCGCGGGAAGACGCATCGCTGGCCGACAACACCGTGCGTGTCGCAGCGGGCCACGCCAGCACCGCTGCATTGGGCGCGATGTTCGGCACCGTGACCGTGGACAAGGCCTGAGATCATGTTCGAGCCCCTTCACCAAGCCGCCAACGCCGCACTCGGGCCCACCTTGTGGCTCGTGCTCTGGACGCTGATCAAGATCGTGGCCGTCGTGCTGCCCTTGATGGGCTGCGTCGCCTACCTCACGCTGTGGGAGCGCAAGGCCATCGGCTGGAGCCAGATCCGACCCGGCCCCAACCGCGTCGGCCCCTACGGCCTGCTGACGCCGATTGCCGACGCGGTGAAGCTGATCTTCAAAGAGATCATCCGCCCCACGGCCGCGCACAAGGGCCTGTTTTTCCTGGGGCCCGTGATGACCATCATGCCGGCGCTGGCCGCATGGGCCGTCATTCCCTTCGGCCCCGACGTGGCGCTGGCCAACATCAACGCCGGCCTGTTGTTCCTGATGGCCATCACCTCTCTCGAGGTCTACGGCGTCATCATCGCCGGCTGGGCCAGCAACTCGAAGTACGCCTTCCTGGGTGCCTTGCGTGCATCGGCGCAGATGGTCAGCTACGAAATCGCCATGGGCTTCTGCCTGGTGGTGGTGCTGATGGTGTCGGCCAGCATGAACCTGAGCGAAATCGTGGCCGTGCAGGGCAAGGGCATGTTCGCCGACATGGGCCTGGGCTTCCTGAGCTGGAACTGGCTGCCGCTGCTGCCCATCTTCGTGGTCTTTTTCATCGCGGGCCTGGCCGAAACCAACCGCCACCCCTTCGACGTGGTGGAAGGCGAATCGGAAATCGTGGCCGGCCACATGATCGAGTACTCGGGGATGAGCTTTGCCATGTTCTTCCTGGCCGAGTACGCCAACATGATCCTGGTCAGCATGATGACCACGCTCTTGTTCCTGGGCGGCTGGCTCAGTCCGGTGGGTTTCCTGCCCGACGGCTGGTTCTGGCTCGCGGCCAAGGTCTTCGTGGTCGCGACGATGTTCCTGTGGGTGCGTGCCACCTTCCCGCGCTTCCGCTACGACCAGATCATGCGCCTGGGCTGGAAGATCTTCATTCCGATCACGTTGGTGTGGCTGGTGGTTGTGGGTCTGTGGATTCAGTCGCCACTGAGCATTTGGAAGTGACGCCATGAGCACATTGACGGCAGTCCGCGAAGTTTTTTCCAGCCTGTTCCTGACCGAGCTGCTCAAGGGCATGCGCGTCACGGGCAGACACTTCCTGGCCAAGAACATCACGGTGCAGTTCCCGGAAGAAAAAACGCCGCAAAGCCCGCGCTTCCGCGGCCTGCACGCGCTGCGCCGCTATGAAAACGGCGAAGAGCGCTGCATCGCCTGCAAGCTGTGCGAGGCGGTGTGCCCGGCGATGGCCATCACCATCGAATCCGACGTGCGTGCCGACGGCAGCCGCCGCACGACGCGCTACGACATCGACCTGACCAAGTGCATCTTCTGCGGCTTCTGCGAAGAAAGCTGCCCGGTGGACAGCATCGTCGAGACCCACCACTTCGAATACCACGGCGAAAAACGCGGCGACCTGTACTTCACGAAGGACATGTTGCTGGCCGTGGGTGACCGCTACGAAAAAGAGATCGCCGCCGCGCGCGCGGCTGACGCACCTTTCCGATGACACCCCGCCGAAGCGTTCCGCGACCAAGTTTCCCCCCGCGGGACCGGCTCTGCCGGACCGCTGGGGGACACCCCCCTCGGGGGGCAGCGAGCGCCAGCGAGCTTGGGGGCCCAACAACATGAATTCGACAACCGCACTTTTTTACGTCTTTTCGGCCGTGCTGCTGCTGGCGGCCTTCCGGGTCATCACGGCGCGCAGCACCGTGCATGCCGCGCTGTTCCTGGTGCTCAGCTTCTTCAGCGCCAGCTGCATCTGGATGCTGCTGCACGCCGAGTTCCTGGCCATCACGCTGGTGCTGGTCTACGTGGGCGCGGTGATGGTGCTTTTCCTCTTTGTGGTGATGATGCTGGACATCAACACCGACAGTTTCCGAGAGGGCTTCTACAAACACCTGCCGCTGGCCGGCTTCGTGGGCGCGCTCATCGCGCTGGAAATGGCGCTGGTGCTGATGCGCGGTTTCCAGCTGCAGCCGCCGGTGCCCACGGCCAAGGACATCGAGATCGGCAACACCAAGCTGCTGGGCATCGAGATCTACACCCAGTACCTGTACCCGCTGCAGCTGGCGGCTGTGCTGCTGCTGGTGGCCATCATCGCGGCCATTGCGCTGACGCTGCGTGAACGCAAGGACAGCAAGCGCATGGACCCCTCGGTGCAGGTGCGCGCCAAGGCGGCCGACCGCGTGCGGCTGGTGAAGATGGCGCCCACCATCGAAGCACCGTCCTTGCCCAAAGAACCGCCGGCCGACGCACCCAAGACCGAGGGGAAAGCGTGATGGGCACGATCACCCTGGGCCACTACCTGTCGCTGGGTGGCATCCTGTTTGCGATGTCGGTCGTGGGCATCTTCCTGAACCGTCGCAACCTCATCGTGTTGCTGATGGCCATCGAGCTGATGCTGCTGGCCGTCAACATGAACTTCATCGCCTTTTCGCATTACCTGCCGGTTGAAGCCGACCGCATGGCCGGCCAGGTGTTCGTGTTTTTCATCCTCACCGTGGCGGCGGCCGAATCGGCCATCGGCCTGGCGATCCTGGTGGTGCTGTTCCGCAACCGCGCTTCGATCAACGTCGAAGAACTCGACGAGTTGAAGGGCTGACATGGCAATCTCTCAAAGCCTTCTGCTCACCGTGGCGCTGGCCCCGCTGGCCGGCGCGCTGATCGCCGGCCTGGCCGGCAAATGGGTGGGCAAGCGCGGTGCTCACTTTTTCACCATCCTGGGTGTGCTGATCGCCTTCATCGGCTCGGTCGTGGTGCTCAGCCAGGTGGCCGGTGGCGCCCGCTTCAATGCCACTGTCTACGAATGGATGGTGCTGGGCAATCTGGTCATGGAAGTCGGTTTCCTGGTCGACGGACTGACGGCCATGATGATGGTGGTGGTGACCTTCGTGTCGCTGATGGTGCACGTCTACACCATCGGCTACATGGAAGGCGACCCGGGCTACCAGCGTTTCTTCAGCTACATCAGCCTGTTCACCTTCAGCATGTTGATGCTGGTGATGAGCAACAACTTCCTGCAGCTGTTTTTCGGCTGGGAAGCGGTGGGCCTGGTGAGCTACCTGCTGATCGGTTTCTGGTTCAAGAAGCCGACCGCCATCTTCGCCAACATGAAGGCCTTCCTGGTCAACCGGGTCGGCGACTTCGGCTTCATCCTGGGCATCGGCCTCATCGTGGCCTATGGCGGCACGCTGAACTACACCGAGGCTTTTGCCAAGGCGCCTGAACTGGCCAAGTTGACCTTCCCCGGCACCGACTGGATGCTGATCACCGTCGCGTGCATCTGCCTGATCATCGGTGCCATGGGCAAGAGCGCGCAGGTCCCGCTGAATGTGTGGCTGCCCGACTCGATGGAAGGCCCGACGCCCATCAGCGCGCTGATTCACGCCGCCACGATGGTGACGGCCGGCATCTTCATGGTGGCGCGCATGTCGCCGCTGTTCGAGCTGTCGGACACGGCGTTGAACTTTGTGCTGATCATCGGCGCCATCACTGCGCTGTTCATGGGCTTCCTGGGCATCATCCAGAACGACATCAAGCGGGTGGTGGCCTATTCCACGCTGTCGCAGCTGGGTTACATGACGGTGGCGCTGGGCCTGTCGGTCTACGGCGTGGCCGTGTTTCACCTGATGACCCACGCCTTCTTCAAGGCGCTGCTGTTCCTGGCGGCCGGCAGCGTGATCATCGGCATGCACCACGATCAGGACATCCGCAACATGGGCGGCCTGCGCAAGTACATGCCCATCACCTGGATCACCTCGCTGCTGGGTTCGCTGGCGCTGATCGGCACACCGCTGTTTGCCGGCTTCTACAGCAAGGACAGCATCCTGATCGCGTCGCACCACAGCAGCCTGCCGGGTGCCACGTTTGCGATGGTGGCCATCTACATCGGTGTGTTTGTCACGGCCTTCTACAGCTTCCGCATGTACTTCCTGGTTTTCCACGGCGAAGAGCGCTTCCACCACAAGCCTTTCCCGCCCGAAGACGAGCATGCGCACGATGGCCATGGTGACGACCACCACGCGCACACGCCGCACGAATCGCCGTGGGTCGTGACCGCGCCTTTGATCCTGCTGGCCGTGCCGTCGGTGCTGATCGGTTTCATGGCCATCCAGCCCATGCTGTTTGGCGACTTCATGAAGGACGCGATCTTCGTCGACGCCGTCAAGCACCCGGCCATCACCGAACTGGCCAAGGGCTTCCACGGCGCTGCCGCGATGGCGCTGCATGGCCTGCAGACGCTGCCTTTCTGGCTGGCGCTGGCCGGTGTGGTCACGGCCTGGTGGTTCTATCTGAAGCAGCCGTCCATCCCGGTGGCCATCGGCCGTGCGCTGAGCCCGGTCGTGAAGGTGCTCGAGAACAAGTACTACCTGGATTGGTTCAACGAACACGTGCTGGCCGCCGGTGCACGCATGCTCGGCATGGGCCTGTGGAAGGGTGGCGACCAGGCGGTGATCGACGGCGCCATCAACGGATCGGCGCGTGCCATGGGTGGCTTCGCCGGTGTGCTGCGGCAAGCTCAGACGGGGCGTCTCTACACGTATGCACTGGTCATGCTGTTGGGCATCTTCGGCCTGCTGACCTGGCAGTTGTGGCCGTACTTCAGCGGTTTCCTCCGCTGAACGGCCCGGCACCTGCAATAACAAGAAGCGAGAACAAGAGATGGGTCTGCTGAGCATCGCGATCTGGCTGCCAGTGGCGTTTGGCACGCTGCTGCTGGCTTTGGGGCGCGACCAGAACGTCGGCACGGTGCGCGCCATTGCCCTGGTGGGTGCCTTGGTGTCCTTCGTCGCCACCTTGCCGCTGATCAGCGGCTTCAACACCGCCACGGCGGCGATGCAGTTTGTCGAGAAGCAGCCCTGGATCGACCGCTTCAACATCAACTACCACCTGGGGGTGGACGGCCTGTCGATGTGGTTCGTGCCGCTGACGGCCTTCATCACGGTCATCGTGGTCATTGCCGCCTGGCAGGTCATCGAAGAACGGGTGGCGCAGTACATGGGCGCCTTCCTGATCCTCAGCGGTCTGATGGTGGGTGTGTTCTGTGCGCTCGACGGCGTGCTGTTCTACGTCTTCTTCGAAGCCACGCTGATTCCGATGTACATCATCATCGGTGTCTGGGGCGGCCCCAACCGCGTCTACGCGGCCTTCAAGTTCTTCCTGTACACGCTGCTCGGTTCGCTGTTGATGCTGATCGCGCTGGTCTACCTGTACTTCAAGAGCGGTGGCAGCTTCGACATCCTGACCTGGCACAAGCTGCCGCTGCCGCTGAGCGCGCAGACCCTGCTGTTTTTTGCCTTTTTCGCGGCCTTCAGCGTCAAGGTGCCGATGTGGCCCGTGCACACCTGGCTGCCCGACGCCCACGTCGAAGCGCCCACTGGCGGCTCGGTGGTGCTGGCGGCCATCATGCTGAAGCTGGGTGCTTACGGTTTCCTGCGTTTCAGCATGCCCATCGCACCCGACGCAGCGCGTGAGTTCGACTGGCTGATCATCACGCTCAGCCTCGTGGCGGTGCTGTACATCGGCCTCGTGGCGCTGGTGCAGCAGGACATGAAAAAGCTCGTGGCCTACAGCTCGATTGCCCACATGGGTTTCGTGACGCTGGGCTTTTTCATGTTCAACGAACTGGGCGTGGCCGGCGGCATCGTGCAGATGGTCAGCCACGGTTTTGTCTCGGGTGCGATGTTCCTGTGCATCGGCGTCCTGTACGACCGCATGCACAGCCGCGAGATCGCCAGCTACGGCGGTGTGGCCAACACCATGCCCAAGTTCGCCGCCTTTGCGGTGCTGTTTGCGATGGCCAACTGCGGCCTGCCGGGTACCGCCGGCTTTGTCGGCGAGTGGATGGTGATCCTGGGCGCCGTGCAATACAACTTCTGGATCGCCGCGCTGGCGTCCACGACGCTGATCTTCGGTGCAGCCTACACGCTGTGGATGGTCAAGCGTGTGTACTTCGGCGATGTTGCCAACGAAAACGTCAAGGCCCTGACCGACATCAACGGCCGTGAATTCCTGATGCTGTCGGTGCTGGCCATCGCGGTGCTGTGGATGGGCCTGTACCCCAAACCGTTCACCGACGTGATGCACGTTTCCGTGGTCGAGCTGCTCAAGCACGTGGCGCTGAGCAAGATCCCCAGCTGATGAACACGCGCGAGCCCCTGAAAGAACACACGACATGAGCGCGATGAACTGGCCCGTCGTCTACCCCGAGATCTGGCTGCTGTTGCTGGCCTGCACGGTGCTGCTGGTCGACCTGTTTTCCACCGACCCGCAGCGCCGTCTGACCTTCTGGCTCACACAGGGTGGCATCGCGGTGTTTGCCGCCATGCACCTGTGGTTCCACGAACAGGGTGCCACCGCCTACGGCATGAACGGCATGGTGGTGGTCGACCCCATGGGCCACCTGCTGGCGTTTTTTGCGGCACTGGCGGTGCTGGTGACGCTGGCTTACGCGCGGCCCACGCTGGAAAGTCGCGACATGCTGAAGGGCGAGTTTTTCATGCTCGCGCTCTTTGTGCTGCTGGGCATCTCGGTCATGTGTTCGGCCAACAACTTCCTGGTGGTCTACCTGGGCCTGGAGCTGATGAGCTTGAGCCTGTATGCGCTGACCGCACTGCGCCGCGACCACGCCGTCGCCACCGAAGCCGCAATGAAGTACTTCGTGCTGGGTGCGCTGGCCAGCGGCTTCTTGCTCTACGGCCTGAGCATGATGTACGGCGCCACCGGCAGCCTGGAGATTCCACGGGTCTTCGAGCAGATTGCCACCGGCCGCATCAACAAGGAGGTGCTGACCTTCGGTGTGGTGTTCGTGGTCGCCGGTCTGGCTTTCAAGCTGGGCGCCGCCCCCTTCCACATGTGGGTGCCCGACGTGTACCAGGGCGCGCCCACCTCGGTCACCTTGTTGATCGGCGGCGCGCCCAAGTTCGCAGCCTTTGCCATCACCATCCGCCTGCTGGTGGAAGGCATGCTGGGCCTGGCCATCGACTGGCAGCAGATGTTCATCGTGCTGGCCGTGGCTTCGCTGGTGGTGGGCAATGTCGCGGCCATCGCGCAGACCAACCTGAAGCGCATGCTGGCCTACAGCACCATTGCGCAGATGGGTTTCATCGTGCTGGGCCTGTCGGCGGGTGTTGTCAGCGGCAACACGCTCAGTGCGGGCAACGCCTACAGCTCGTCGATGTTCTACCTGGTGGCCTATGTGCTGACCACGCTGGGCACTTTCGGCCTGATCATGTTCCTGTCGCGTCAGGGCTTCGAAGCCGAAGAGATCTCCGACCTGGCCGGCCTGTCGCAGCGCAGCCCCTGGGTGGCCGGTGTCATGACCATCTTCATGTTCTCGCTGGCCGGTCTGCCGCCAATGGTGGGCTTTTTTGCCAAGCTCGCGGTCATCCAGGCCCTGGTGTCGACCAATGTCACGCTCTACATCGTGTTGGCGGTGGTGGCGGTGATGGCTTCGCTGGTGGGCGCCTTCTACTACCTGCGTGTGGTCAAGGTGATGTGGTTCGACGCCCCGGTGGCCAGTGTGCTGATCCAGCGCACCCAGGGTGTCACGGCCTTGCTGGCGCTGAACGGTGCAGCCGTGTTGCTGTTCGGCCCCTTTTCGGGTGGGCTGATGGCCATGTGCCGCGACGCCATCGTCAAGGCCCTGGGCAGCTGAGCGCAAGCCGAACATGGTCCACGCTGCCGAAGTCTGGCTCGTCATCGTGTTTGCCCTCGTCGCGGCCAATCTGCCCTTCATCAACGAGCGCCTGTTCATCGTCGGGCCGCGACGTTCGCCCAAACACCTGGGCTGGCGACTGCTTGAATTGGCGCTGATGGCCAGCCTGGCATTTGGCCTGGGCGCGCTGATGGAAGCCCGGCTGGGCCAGCCGCAGACGCAGAAGTGGGAGTTTTTCGTGGCCGGGGGCTTTCTGTTCCTGACCTTCGCCTTCCCTGGTTTCGTCTGGCGTTACCTGCGGCGCCAGCCCAGCCCGGAGACGGGTGATGCCTGAAGGCCCCGAGCGGGGGCCGGACAGCCACCTGATCGAGCAGCACATCGGCGGCAGCTTGTTGCTGTCGGGCGGCTTCCTCGAAGTGCGGCGCGACACCGTGCGCTTGCCCGACGGCAGCACGGCCACGCGGGAATTCATTCAGCACCCGGGCGCGGTGGCCATCATTCCCTTGCTCGACGACGGCCCCGACCCGCAGGTGGTGCTGGTGCGCCAGCACCGCTACCCGGTGGCCCGTGTGCTGCTGGAATGGCCTGCGGGCAAGCTGGAAGTCGGAGAAGCACAACTGGCCTGCGCGCAGCGTGAACTGCGTGAAGAAACGGGCTACAGCGCGCGTGAGTGGGCTTTTGCCGGCGAAATCCACAACGCGGCCGCCTATTCGTCCGAGAGCATCTGGCTGTGGTTCGCCCGTGGCCTGCAGCCCGGTGCGGTGAGCCCCGACGAAGGCGAGTTCGTCGAAACGGTCACCCTGCCGCTGGCCGAACTGCAGTCCCTCGACGCCCGGGGCGAGCTGTTCGACGTGAAAACGCTGATTGGCTTGCGCTGGCTGCAGGAATGCCTGGCCGGGCGCCGTGAATGGGCCTGGCAGGCCGGGGCTTGAAGCCGCGACCTATCATTCGCCCACGATGAAAGTGCTGAACCTGCGTTGTGCGAATGGCCACGGCTTCGAGGGCTGGTTTGCTTCTGACGCCGAGTTCATGGACCAGAACGGCCGCGGCCTGGTGGAATGCCCGCTGTGTGCCGACCAGGTGGTGACACGGGTGCCTTCGGCGCCGCGCCTGAACATCTCGGGCGCGCGTGAGCCGCAGGCGCAGCCGAATCCGCAACCCTTGTCTCAACCGCAGGCGGCCGACCTGCAGGCCGCCTGGATGGAGTCGGTGCGTGCGCTGATGCAGCGCACCGAAGACGTGGGCGAACGTTTTGCCGAAGAGGCACGCCGCATCCATTACGGCGAAGAACCGGCCCGGGGCATTCGCGGCCAGGCCACGCCGCAGGAACGGGCGGCGCTGCAGGAAGAGGGCATCGAGACGGTGTCGATTCCCGTGCCGGCTGCGCTGAAGGGGCCGGTGCAGTAGGCCGCCGCCGGCCGCGTCTTACAGCACGCGGCCGGGGTTCATCAGGCCTTGCGGGTCCAGCGCGGCCTTGATGGCGCGCATCATCTGCAACGCCACCGGCGACTTGCGTTGCGCGAGTTCATCGCGCTTCAGTGCACCGATGCCATGTTCGGCCGAGAAGCTGCCGCCGCAGGCCGCCACCGCGTCGAAGACGATGCCGTTGACCCGGTGTTCTTCTTCGTCCAGGAAACGCTTGCCGTCGGTACCCGCCGGCGCCTGAACGTTGTAGTGCAGGTTGCCGTCGCCCAGGTGGCCGAAGTTGACCAGGCGAACGCCAGGATAGGCTGCCTGCAGCGCGGCATCGGTGTCTGCCACGAACCGCGGAATGGCCGAGACGGGCACCGAGATGTCGTGTTTGATGTTCAGGCCTTCCTGGGCCTGCGCCAGCGGAATCGACTCGCGCACATGCCACAGCGCGCGGCTTTGCGCCAGGCTCTCGGCCACCACGGCGTCGCTCACGCAGCCGGCTTCCAGCGCGGCGCCCAGCAAACCTTCGAATCGCTCGCGGGCCTGGGCTTCGCCTTCCACGTCGCTCTGCTCCAGCAGCACCGTCCAGGCCGCGCCGGGCAGCGGTTTGGGCAGGGCCGGGAAGTGCAGCGCCACCAGGTCCAGCGCAAAACGGCCCATGACCTCGAAGCCGGTCAGCCCTGCACCCAGGCGGGTGCGTGCCAGGTTCAGCAGCGCCACGCAGTCGGCCAGCGTGCCGCAGGCCGCCAGCGCCGTGGTGGTGGCCGCCGGCTTCGGGGCCAGCTTCATCGTCGCTGCGGTGATGATGCCCAGCGTGCCTTCGCTGCCGATGAACAGGTCGCGCAGGTCGTAGCCGGTGTTGTCCTTGCGCAGGCCGCTCAGGCCGTCCCAGACCTGGCCTTGTGCGGTGACCACCTCCAGCCCCAGGCACAGGTCGCGGGTGTTGCCCCAGCGCAGCACCTGCGTGCCACCGGCGTTGGTGGCCAGGTTGCCCCCCAGCGTGCAACTGCCTTCGGCGGCCAGGCTCAGCGGGAACAGGAATCCGGCTTCGGCGGCGGTGGCTTGCACGTGGTGCAGCACGCAGCCGGCCTCGGCGGTGAGCGTGAGGTTGGCCGCATCGATTGTGCGCACACGGTTCAAACGCTGCAGGCTCAGCAGGACCTGTGTGCCGCTGCGGTCGGGCACACCGCCGCCCACCAGGCCGGTGTTGCCACCTTGGGGCACCAGGCTCACGCCCTGTGCCGCACAGGCCTGCACGACGGCGGCCACTTCGGCCGTGCTGCCCGGCCTCACGACCGCCAGGGCCTTGCCATGCCAGCGGCGGCGCCAGTCGTGTTCCCAGGCCGACAGGTCGCCGCTGTTCAGCACGTTGGCCGCGCCGACGTGGCTGCGCAAGCTGTCGAGCAAGCTCATGCCGGGTCCCGCACCGCTTCAGCTGCCGCCCCAGGCAAGGGGTGCCGCAGGCGCCAGCGGATGTACAGCGCGCTGGCCGTGAAGAGCCAGATGCACAGGATGATCTCCAGCACCGCCAGCACCTGCGAGATGCCACTTTCGGTGGTGGCACGCACCACACCTTCCATGAAGTACAGCCACAGCAGCAGGCTCAGCCAGCGGAAGGTGTACATGCGGTGACGCCACAGGCCGGCCACACACAGCACCAGGGGCAGCACCTTCAGCGCCAGCGTGCCGCTGCCGGTGGGCGCCAGCCACAGTTCCCAGGCCAGCCCCAGCACGATCAGCCCCAGCAGGCCGGCCAGAGCGGCGGCGCGGGTCCGCCGCACCACGGCATCGGGTTCGCGGGCGGGGGCTTCGGCAGTTGTCATGCTGGCATCATAGCCAGCATGGACCAGCGAGCGCCCGACGCGGAAACAGGCGCATGGCAGCGCCTGAAGGAGATGGTGAGCGAGCTGCCGGCGACCTTGCGTGCCTGGCCGTGGTTCGACACCTTGCGCACCTTGCAACAGCGCTTCCGCGAAGACCGCCTGGGCCTCACGGCCAGCAGCCTGACCTTCACGACGTTGATCGCGCTGGTGCCGCTGGTCACCGTGATGCTGGCCGTCTTCACGGCCTTCCCGATGTTCGCGGGTTTCGAAAACGCGCTGCAGACCTACTTCCTGCAGAACCTGGTGCCCGAAGGCATTGCCAAGCCGGTGTTGCGCGGGCTGGCGCAGTTTGCCGGCAAGGCGCGTGGCATGGGCACGCTGGGCCTGGTGCTGCTGGTGGTGACGGCGCTGGCGCTGGTGCTGACGATCGACCGCACGCTGAATGCCATCTGGCGGGTGCGCCAGCCGCGCCACCTGGGCCAGCGGGTGCTGGTGTACTGGGCCGCGATGACGCTGGGCCCGCTGGCGCTGGGCATGAGCCTGACGCTCACGTCCTTCATCGTGTCTTCGTCACGCGGCTGGGTGGCGGTGTTGCCGGACGGCCTGACGCCCTTGCTCGAAGTGATGCAGTTCCTGCTGCTGGCGGCCACCACGGCCGGGCTCTTCCACTACGTGCCCAACACCGCCGTGCGCTGGCGCCATGCCTGGGCCGGTGGCCTGTTCGTGGCCATGGCTTTTGAGGTGGCCAAACAACTGCTGGCCTGGTACCTGGACAGTGTGCCCACCTACAGCGCCGTCTACGGCGCTTTTGCCGCGGTGCCGATCCTGCTGCTGTGGGTCTACCTGGTGTGGGTCATCGTGCTGCTGGGCGCGGTGATTGCTGCCTACGCGCCCAGCCTGCAGATGCGGGTGGCCGCGCGCCCGGCCACACCGGGCTGGCGCTTCGAACTGGCGCTGTCGGTGCTGCGGCTGCTGGACGCGGCGCGCCTGGGCACCGAACGCGGCCTGCCGCTGGCCACACTGGCGACGAGGCTGCGTGCCGACCCGCTGCAACTGGAGCCCATCCTGGAGCTGCTGAAGGAGCTGGACTGGGTCTCGGTGCTGGACGAAAGCACCGACCCCCGCCACGTGCTGCTGTGCGACCCCGACCTGACCTTGCTGGCGCCGCTGCTGCAACGCACGCTGCTGATGCCGGGCCCCGTGACCCGAAGCTTCGTGGCGGCCAGCCGGATGGAAGACATGACCCTGAGGCAGGCGCTGGCGGTTTGAGCGTCGGCGCGGTCTGCGCCGACAACAGCCACTCAGAACCGGATCTTGCCGATCCAGATGTCCTTGTACATGACCCAGTCGCCCATGAAGCTGTACAAGGGGCGCTTGAAGCTGGCGGGCTTGTTCTTCTCGAACACGAAGTGGCCGATCCACGCAAAGCCGTAGCCACAGAGCAGGCCATACAGCAGGTACTGCGGGCGGCCGGTGGCGATGAGCATGGCCAGGCAGACCAGCACCAGCGTGCTGCCCACGAAGTGCAGGCGCCGGCAGGTGGTGTTGCGGTGTTCGCCCAGGTAGAAGGGGTAGAACTCGGCGAAGGTGGTGAAGGCCTTGGCGTCGACGGTGGAGCTGACGTGAGCGGTGGTGTCGGTGTTCATCGGCTTTCCGGCTTCAGCGCAGGAATTCGCGCAAGGCATTGAGCACCGGGTCGGGGCTTTCCTGCATCGGGTAATGCCCGCAAGGCAGGTTGTGCACCGCGGCGCCGAGCTTGCGGGCGACCGCGCTCGCGCCGCGTGGCTGCGTCATCTGGTCGAACTGCCCCAGGACCATCAGGCTCGGTGCCTTCACGTGCGCGGCGGCATCGAGTCCGCCCACGTAGCGATTGCAGGCCGAGAACTCGGTGTGGAAGAGCTGCGGCTCGCCGTGGGCCACCACCTGCCGCATCATGCCGCGCGCGCAGCCGCGCAGCCAGGTGCCCGGCCCGGGAAACGAAGGCTTGGCGGCCAGCGTCGAAAAGGAAAACATCACGACACGGTCGATGGCCGCCTGCACGTCGCTGAGCGCCAGGTCGAGCAGCGCCTGCGGCACCGGCATCGGCACGGTGGTGCCGATCATCGCCAGGTGGCTGATGCGTTCGGGCGCGCGCGCCGCCGCTTCCAGTGCGATCAGCGAACCCATGCTGTGGCCCACCAGGGCAGCACGCTGCACGCCTGCGGCGTCGAGCAGCGCCAGCGTCCAGTCGGCCAGCGCCTCGACACTGCGCAGCACCGGCCCCGCGCTGCGCATGTGGCCGGGCAGGTCAAGCGCCAGCACCGCATGGCCATGGTGCGCAAACCAGCGCGCCAGCAGCGTCCACACGCTGTGGTCGTTGACGGCACCGTGGATGAACACCACGCAGGGCAGGCTGGGGTCGAAGGGCTTGCCGCCGGTGTAGGCGAAGGCTTCAAGGCCTTGCACGGTGAGTTTCATGCGGGGGTTTCCTCTCGCACCCAGGCGTAGAGCAAGGTGTCGCGTGGGTTGGCCTGCCCGGGTGGGCCGATGTTGGGCCGCAGCGTGGCGCGGCGCATGCGGCCTTCGAACTGCAGGCCGGCGCCAGCCAGCACCGCGGCACTGCGTGTGTTGTCCGCGTCGCAGGTGGCCCAGATGCGGATGACGCTGGCTTGCCGGCGCAGCCAGCCCACCAGCAGAGAGGCAGCTTCGCTGCCCAGGCCCTGGCCCCAGAACGTGCGGCCCATCAGGTAGCCGAAATCCACCGCGTGGCCGTGTGGCCGGAACGACAGGGAACCGACTGCAGCGCCGCAGGCCTTGGCCACGATCAGGTACTGGTGTTCGGTGCCGGCGTCCCAGCGCCGCGCCACGTCTTCCAGATGCAAGCGTGTCTCGGCCTCGCTGGCCGCACGGGGCCAGTCCATGAACCGCATCACCTCGGCGTTGTCGACCAGCGCAAACAGCGCCGCGGCGTCGTCGGGCAGCGCACGTTTCAGGCGCAGCCGCACGCCTTCGATGAGCACCGGTGGGTTCAGCATTGGCTTGGGCTCAGCCGGCCTTCTCGGCCACCTTGAAGGCCCGCTTCAGGTCGTCGATCAGGTCGTCGGCGTCTTCCAGGCCGATGCTCAAGCGGATCGTGCCGACCGTGATGCCCGCGGCCTGCAGCGCCGTGTCGTCCATGCGGAAGTGCGTGGTGCTGGCCGGGTGGATGACGAGCGACCGGCAGTCACCCACATTGGCCAGGTGACTGAAGATCTTCAGCGCTTCGATGAAAGCACGGCCTTGTGCGCGGCTGCCTTTCAGGTCGAAGCTGAACACCGCGCCGCAGCCGCGCGGCAAGAGCCTCTTCGCCAGAGCCTGGCTGGGGTGGCCGTCCAGTTCCGGGTAGCCCACACCGGCCACCATCGCATGCGCGGCCAGGAAGGCCACCACCTTGCGCGTGTTGTCGACGTGCCGTGCCATGCGCAGCGGCAGTGTCTCGATGCCCTGCAGCATCAGCCACGCCGTGTGCGGGCTCATGCAGGCGCCGAAGTCGCGCAGGCCTTCGCGGCGGGCACGCAGCAGGAAAGCGCCGTCGGTGCTTTCTTCGCTGAACACCATGCCGTGGAAACCGGCGTAGGGCTGGTTCAGTTCGGGGAATCGTTCGGCACGGCTCCAGTCGAAGGACCCGCCTTCGATCAGCACACCGCCCACCACGGTGCCGTGGCCGCACAGGAATTTGGTGGCGCTGTGGAAGACCAGGTCGGCACCGTGTGCGAAGGGCTTCATCAGCCACGGCGTGGTGAAGGTGCTGTCCACCAGCAAGGGCACACCAGCGTCGTGCGCGATGGCGCTGACGGTGGGGATGTCCAGCACGTCCAGGCCCGGGTTGCCCAGCGTTTCGCCGAACAGCAACTTCGTCTCCGGCCGGATGGCCGCGCGCCAGCCGTCGATGTCACCCGGCTTGACGAAGCTGGTCTCGATGCCGAAGCGCTTCAACGTGTAGTGCAGCAGGTTGTGGCTGCCGCCGTACAGCGCGCTGCTGGCCACGACGTGGCTGCCGGCACCGGCCAGCGTGCTGATGGCCAGGTGCAGCGCAGCCTGGCCGCTGGCCGTGGCGATCGACCCGCTGCCGCCTTCCAACGCCGCCATGCGTTCTTCGAAAACCGCGTTGGTGGGGTTGCTGATGCGGCTGTAGACGTGGCCCGAACGCTCCAGGTTGAACAGGCTGGCCGCGTGTTCGCTGTTCTGGAACACAAAGCTGGTGGACAGCACGATGGGCACCGCACGGGCGCCCGTGCTGGGGTCGGGCGCGGCACCAGCGTGCAAGGCCAGGGTGTCGAAGCCGGGGTCTGAAGCACCTGCCATGGCTGGCCCGTTTGCGGTGGAAAGGCGGGCATTGTGGGCTATATTGACTGTGCCGCCGGTGGTGTCTGCCGGCCTTGCCCCGCTGTCTGGAAAGCCGCCATGAAAGTCACCGACATCCTGCGTGTCAAGGGCAGCACCCTTTTCACGGTGCAGCCCGACCTGCCGCTGGCCGAAGCCGTCAAGACCATGGCCGAACTCGACATCGGCTCGCTGGTGGTCATGGAACATGGCGACCTGGTGGGCATGCTGACCTTTCGCGAAGTCATCCAGGCCGTGGTGGCGGGCAATGGTGCCATCGGCACGCGCCAGGTGCGCAAAGTGATGGACGACGCGCCGTTGACCTGCACGCCCGAAACCGAAATCGACGAAGTGCGCCGCATGATGCTGTTGCGCCATGCGCGTTACATGCCGGTGCTGGACCGCCGCACGCTGATGGGCGTGATCTCGTTCTACGACGTCGCCAAGACCGTGGTCGACGCGCAGGACTTCGAGAACAAAATGCTCAAGGCCTACATCCGCGACTGGCCGGCCGACGGCTCGCCGCTGCCCGGCGGCTGAGCTCCCCGGCCGTCACACCCACCACCGCCGACGCGCCCCGCGGCGGTGAAACGGCAGGGCTGGCATCTCTACGGCCTCTCTACAATCGCCGGCTCGACTCCAGCACCCCAGCGCCATGTCCGGCAGCACCTTCGGCGAGCTTTTCCGCGTCACCAACTTCGGTGAAAGCCACGGCCCGGCCATCGGCTGCGTGATCGACGGCTGCCCGCCCGGCCTGGCTTTGAACGAAGCGGACATCCAGCACGACCTGGACCGCCGCCGCCCGGGCACCAGCCGCCACGTCACGCAGCGCAACGAGCCCGATGCGGTGGAGATCCTGTCGGGTGTCTACGAGGGCCTGACCACCGGCACGCCGATCTGCCTGCTGATCCGCAACACCGACCAGCGCAGCAAGGACTACGGCAACATCCTGGACACCTTCCGCCCGGGCCACGCCGACTACACCTACTGGCGCAAGTACGGCCTGCGCGACCCGCGCGGTGGCGGGCGTTCATCGGCGCGCCTGACCGCGCCGATGGTGGCCGCCGGTGCGGTGGCCAAGAAGTGGCTGCTGCAGCAGCACGGCACCACCTTCACCGGCTGGATGAGCGCGCTGGGCGAGATCGCGATTCCCTTCGACGACGAAACACAGATTCCGCTGAACCCGTTTTTTGCGCCCAATGCGGCCATCGTGCCGCAGCTCGAAGCGCACATGGACGCGCTGCGCAAGGCCGGCGACAGCTGCGGCGCGCGCATCGAGGTGCGCGCGCGGCAGGTGCCGGTGGGCCTGGGCGAACCGCTGTTCGACAAGCTCGATGCCGACATCGCCTACGCGATGATGGGCATCAACGCCGTCAAGGGCGTGGAAATCGGCAGCGGCTTCGGCGTCGTGGCGCAGCGTGGCAGCGAACACGGCGACGAGCTCACGCCGGGGGGCTTTGCCAGCAACCACAGCGGCGGTGTGCTGGGCGGCATCAGCACCGGGCAGGACCTGGTGGTCAGCATCGCCATCAAGCCCACCAGCAGCATCCGCACACCCAAGGCCAGCATCGACCGCCAGGGCGCACCCACGGTGGTGGAAACGCTGGGCCGCCACGACCCCTGCGTGGGCATCCGCGCCACGCCCATCGCCGAGGCCATGCTGGCGCTGGTGCTGATGGACCACGTGCTGCGCCACCGCGCGCAATGTGGCGACGTTCAGCTGCCGATACCGGCGATTGCAGCGGCCGCATCAGCGGCATCCAGCCCCGAATGACGGCTGCGCCGCAGCCGCACGTCAGCGGCCTGAAGCGCTTCGGCGCGCTCACCTTCACCTACTTCGCGGCCATCGGGCTGTTCAACCCCTATGCGCCGTTGTGGTTCCAGAGCCTGGGGTTTTCGACCCTGGTGATTGGCGCCATCGCGTCGCTGCAGAGCTGGACGCGGATCGTGGCGCCGTACGCCTGGAGCTGGGGCGGCGACCACAGCGGCCGCCGGGTCGAGCTCATCCGCCTGGCTTCGATGGGTGCGCTGCTGTCGGCGCTGGGTTTGCTGGCGGTGCCTTACCTGGAAATGCCCGGTGCTTCGGAGTTGATGATTTCGGTGGCCTTCATGACCGCGCTGCTGTTCATCGCCAACAGCGGTGTCGTGCCGCTGTACGAGGCCTTGCTGGCCAACCTGCTGCACACACCCGACGGCAGCATCGACGCACGCCGTTACGGCCGCGTGCGGGTGTGGGGATCGGTCGGCTTCATCCTGGCCGTCACCGCCTTCGGCTTTTTGCTGGAACGTTTTGGCATCGGCATCTTTCCGGCCTTCGTGGCGGCGATGAACGCCTTGATGCTGTTGGCCGCTTTGCGACTGCCGGCCACGCGCGAAGACGCCGTGCACCAGGAAGCTGCGCCGCCCGTGCTGCCCCTGCTGCGCCGGCCCGAGGTGGCCTGGTTTTTTGCCAGCATCTTTTTCACGGTGCTGGCCCACACCAGCCTTTATGCCTTTTTTTCGCTGTACCTGGTGTCGCTGGGTTACGGCAAGGGTGCCGTCGGTGCACTCTGGGCCGTCAGCGTCGCGGTGGAGATCGCCTTTTTCTGGACCCAGGGCCGCTGGTTCGGCCGCCTGAGCCCCCACGGCTGGCTGAAGGTGGTGGCGGGTGTCACGGTGCTGCGTTTTGCGGCCACCGCGGCGGGCGGCGCCTGGGCACCGGTGCTGGTGCTGGCGCAACTGACACACGCGGTGACCTTTGCCGCGCACCATGCCGCCTGCATCGCGCTGGTGCACCGCCTGTTTCCGGGCCGTTTGCGCGGCCGCGGCCAGGCCCTGTACACGATGCTGGGCTACGGCGTGTCGGGTGTGCTGGGTGGGGTGGGCGGCGGTTGGATCATTTCGCAGCTGGGTTTTGCCGCCGTGTTCTGGGCCGCAACGCTCAGTGCGCTGGCGGGCCTGGGCTGCGCGGTGCTGTCGGCGCGAGCAAGCGGCCTGCGCTGAAGCCCCCAGGCGGCGGACCGCCACCAGCCTGAAGTCTGGCGCCGGCCGTGCGCTGCGGCGCCGGTCACGCCCAGGCCGATGCGATGGCTCCGGTCGGGCGGCCTTCAGAACCCACCGGTGCAGCCGATAAGACGGCAAGCCCGGGTGCCGCAAGCCCCGCCCCTTGCTGCAACGGCATGCCCATCGCCCACGTGACTCCTCCTATGCCCCGAGCTTCGCCCCCCTGGGCCGAGGCGTCGGCGCGTCCCGGCGACCTGCGCGCCGCGCAGCGTGTGCGGGTGGCCATGTACCTGGCCTTCCTGGCGCTGGCGCTGGCCGTGGCGCTGCAGGGTTTCCTGTCGCTGCGACTGGAAAGTGTGCGTGCCGTCGACGCCGAACTGCTGGTCCTGGCGGGCCAGCAACGCAAGCTTGCCCAACAACTGGGCCGGCAGGCCGCCTTGCTGGCGCAGGCCGTGAACATGGCCGCCGCTCCAGCGCCCGCTGCCCACGGCCAGACACTGACCGAGATGCTGCGCCGCTTTTCTGTCAGTGCCCTGCGGCTGGAAGACCTGCTGTCGCAGCAGGGTTCGGTGGCTGGCCATGGGGCATCCGGGGTCGGCCGCGCGCTCGATGCCTGGCAGACTCAGCGCGAGCGCCTGTGGTACCGCGCCGAGTTGCTGGCGCTGAAGCTGGATGCCGCCGACGGCCAGCCCCTGGCAACCGCCTTCGCCGCGCTGCAGGCCGAGGTCGAGCCCGCATCCGATGCCGCGCAGGCGCTGGTCAGCCAGTTGCGCGCGGCTGCCGAGCAGCGCATGGCACGGCTGCGCAGCGAACTGCTGTGGGGCATGGCGGCGCTGCTGGCGCTGCTCGGACTGCTTTCGCTGGGGGTGGTGGAGCCCACGGCACGTGCCGTCGCGCGCCAGGTGAGGCGCCAGATGGAGCAGGCCGCCGTGCTGCAGCGCCTGGCCCTGGTGGCCGAACACACATCGGCGATGGTGCTGATCGTCGATCCACGAGCCCGCATCCAGTGGACCAACAAGGCCTTCTGCGACCTGACGGGCTGGAGCTTTGACGAGCTGTTGGGGCGGCGGCCCCAGGACTTTTTGTACGCGCCCCGTGCCGATCCCACCGTGCTGGCCCAGGTGCGTGCGGCGGTGGTCAACGGCATCGGCATCCGCCAGGAATGGCTGAACCTGAAGCGCGACGGCACCGAGTTCTGGGCCGATGTCGACCTGCGCCCGCTGCGCGACGCGGATGGACGCCTGACCGGCTACATCAGCGTGGCCAGCGATGTCACCGACCGCCGCGCGCTGCAGAACCAGCTCAGCCACCACGCCCACACCGACGCGTTGACGCAACTGCCCAACCGCACCGCGGTGATGGAACGCCTGCACAAGGCCATTGCCCACGCCGGGCGCCACGCGGGCTATGGTTTTGCCGTGCTGTTCATGGACTTCGACCGCTTCAAGCAGGTCAACGACACCATGGGCCACGCCGCCGGCGACGAGCTGCTTCGCCAGGTGGCGCAACGCCTGCAGCTGCTGTTGCGGCCTGGTGATGCGCTGGCACGCCTGCAGCCGGCCGAAGGTGGCACTGGCGATGTGGCGGCGCGCATCGGCGGCGACGAGTTTGTCGTCGTGCTGGAAGCGGTGGCCAACCAGGACACGGTGAAGGTGATCGCCGAGCGGGTGCTGAAGGAACTGAGCGAGCCCTACACGATTGGCTGCGCACCGCTGCAAAGCAGCGTCAGCATCGGCGTCGTGCTGCACCTGGGCCACGAAGGTGCCGAACCGCCCAGTGCCGAAGACGTGCTGCGCAATGCCGACACCGCGATGTACGAGGCCAAACGTGCCGGTCGTGGCCGCTGGGTGATGTTCGACGACTCGATGCACGAACGGGTGGTGCGCACGCTGGAGGTTGAAAAGGACCTGCGCCGCGCGCTGAAGGAAGACGAGCTGTTTGTCGTCTACCAGCCGGTGGTCGACCTGCCTGGCCGTGCCGTCGTGGGCGTGGAAGCGCTGGTGCGCTGGCGCCACCCCGAACGTGGCCTGGTGCCGCCGGCCGAATTCATCGGCGTGGCCGAAGAGTCGGGCCTGATCGACGCCGTCGGCGCGGTGGTGCTGCGCAAGGCCTGCCAGCAGTTCGTGCGCTGGCGCGCCGACCTGGGCGAGCGAGCCCCGCGCATGCTGGCGGTGAACCTGTCGCGGGCCCAGCTTAAACAAGCGGGTGCGGTGGACGAACTGCAGCGGGTCTTGCAGTCCTGCTGCATGCGCGCCGAGTGGCTGCAGCTCGAAGTGACCGAAAGCCTGGCCGCGCAGGACGAACAGGTGCAGGCCACGCTGCGGCAGCTGAAGGCGCTGGGCGTGAAGCTGGCGCTCGACGACTTCGGCACCGGCTACTCTTCACTGGCTTGCCTGCACCAGTTGCCGGTGGACACGGTGAAGATCGACCGCAGCTTCGTCAAACACGCCCAGTCGGTTGAATACCACCGGGTGCTGATCGAAGCCACCATCCGGGTCGCCCGCACCTTGGGCATGACCACCGTGGCCGAGGGCATCGAAACCGAAGGGCAGGCGACGCTGATGTTGGAGCTGCACTGCGACCGCGGTCAGGGCTATCTGTTCAGCCGCCCGCTGGAAGCGCAGGCGCTGGAAGCCTGGCTGCACGCCGAACACCTGCAGCACGCCTGAGGCCCGCCAGGCGCTGCGGGTCGTCAACGGTCGCTGCAGTTCGTCACCCGCAAACCGCGCTTCATCGCAACCCTGTCCACCGCCTGGCGGGCGTCCCTAAACTGCCGCCGGTCGTTTGCCCAGAGGGGGGCAGGCCGGGCACAAGAGGGTCGACGTCATGAAAAAGAAGTGGCTGCTGAGCGGGTTGGCGCTGGTGGTGGTGGCAGGCGCGGGCATCGCGGTGGTGAGCGGGGCGCTGAAGCTGCCGGGTGGCCAGGCCATGGCCAAGACCGATGCCGATGCCGGCAAGCCAAAGGCCGGCAAGGACGGCAAGAAACCCGATGTGCCGCTGGAGTTCGTGCCCCAGGAAGTGGTGCAGCCGGCGTTGGCCCGGCTGTCGGGATCGGTGGAGTTTTCGGGCCCGCTGGTGGCGCCGCAGACCGCGCTGGTGCGTGCCAAGGCCAGCGGCACGCTGCTGGCGCTGTCGGTGGCCGAAGGCAGCCGCGTGCGCGCCGGGCAGGTGCTGGGCCGCATCGAACTGGCCGAGCTGAACACCCGTGTCGCCGAGCGCAGCGCCAATGTCGAAGCAATGCGTGCCAGCCTGATGCAGGCCGAGCGCACCCACGCCAGCAACGAAAGGCTGGCGGCGCAGCAGTTCATCTCTTCGAACGCGCTGGAGACCTCGCGGTCCAGCCTGGATACGGCGCGCGCCAACCTGAACGCTGCACAGGCGTCGCTCGAAACCACGCGGGTGGGTCTGCGTGAAGCTTCGCTGCAGGCGCCCATCTCGGGCATCGTGGCCAAGCGGCACGTGCTGCCGGGTGAAAAGGTCAGCGTCGAACAGGAACTGCTGACCATCGTCGACCTGGCGCGCCTGGAACTGGCGGGCACGGTGGGCACCCACGAGGTCAGCCGCATCACACCGGGCATGGTGGTGCAGGTGCGCGTGGAAGGTGTGGACCAGCCGGTGCCGGGTCGCGTGGCGCGCATCGCGCCGGCGGCCGAACCGGGCACACGCAGCATCGGCGTCACGATCGAGCTGCCCAATGCCAAGGAAACGCTGCGAGCCGGCCAGTACGCCATGGTGCGTGCCACGCTGGCCGACCTCACCGACAGGCTGACGCTGCCCGTGGCCGCGGTGGGCCAGACCAGCGGACAGGATCATGTGTGGGTGATCGAAAACGGCACCCTGGCACGCCGCGCGGTCACCGTGGGCCGGCGCGACGAGGCCGAAGGCCGCGTCGAGGTGCTGCAGGGCGTGACACCCGCCAGCCAGGTGCTGGCGGCGCGCTTCGACAACCTGCGCGAAGGTGCCAAGGCGTCGGTGGTGGCGGTGAAGTCTGCACCTGTGGCGTCGGCAGCGGCTTCAACGCCGGTGCTGAAGTAGGTCGAGCAGGAGCAAACCATGTGGATCACCCGCGTCTCGATCAACAACCCCGTTTTTGCCGCCATGGTCATGGTGGCGCTGTGTGTGCTGGGTCTGTTCAGCTACGCCAAGCTGGGCGTCGAGCAGATGCCCGACATCAGCTTCCCCGGCGCCTGGATGAACGTCGAATACCCGGGCGCCACGCCGGAAGCGGTGGAGCGCGAGGTGCTCAAGCCTCTCGAAGAAGCCATCAACAGCGTGGCCGGCGTCAAGCGCATCACCTCGCGTGCCTTCGAAGGGCGTGCCGACCTGAGCGTGGAGTTCGGCCTGGACACCGACATGGACCGCGCCATGCAAGAGGTGCGCGACCGTGTGTCGGCGGTGCAGTCTGCCTTGCCCCGTGATGCACGCGCGCCCACGCTGGCGCGCTGGAACAACGACAACAGCGAACCGGTGGTCACGCTGGCCATCCTGAGCCCCACACGCAGCCCGCGCGAGCTGTCGATCCTGGCCGACAACCAGATTGGCAAGCGACTGCAGCGTGTGGAAGGCGTGGCGCGGGTCGAGATCAACGGCATGAGCAAACGCGAGGTGCGCATCGACCTGGACCCGGCGCGCCTGCGGGCCTATGGCGTGACACCGGCGCAGATTGCCGCGGCGCTGAAAGAAGCGAATGCCGATCAGCCGGTGGGCCTGCTGTCCGACAACACCCAGGATGCGCTGGTGCGTGTCGAGGGTCGCGTCAAAGACCCACGCGCCTTTGCTGACGTGGTGGTGGCACACCGAAACGGCCTGGCGCTGAAGCTGGGTGACCTGGGCCGGCTGACCGAACGTGAACGCGAGCCCGATTCGGTGGCACGTGTCAACGGCCAGCGGGCCATCAACTTCAACGTCTTCAAGCAGCAGGACGCCAACATCGTGGCCACCGGCGACGCCGTCAAGGCTGCGATGGAAGAGGTGAAAAAACAGCTGCCACCCGATGTGGAGATGCGCCTCATCAACGCCAGCAGCGACTGGGTCAAGGGCAGCCTGGACGGCCTGCGCAGCACGCTGATCGAAGGTGCGCTGTTGACCATCGTCATCGTCTTCCTGTTCCTGCACAGCTGGCGCAGCACCATCATCACCGGGCTGACGCTGCCGATTGCGGTGATCAGCAGTTTCATCGCCGTCTACGCGTTTGGCTTCACGCTGAACTTCATGACGATGATGGCGCTGAGCCTGTGCATCGGTTTGCTCATCGACGACGCCATCGTCGTGCGCGAGAACATCGTGCGCCACGTGCACATGGGCAAGGACCACCACCGCGCGTCGCTGGAAGGCACGCAGGAGATCGGCCTGGCGGTGATGGCCACCACCTTCGCCATCGTGGCGGTGTTTGCGCCCGTGGCCTTCATGGGCGGCATCATCGGCAAGTTCTTCTACCCGTTTGGCATCACCGTCGTGGTGGCCGTGCTGGTGAGCCTGTTCGTCAGCTTCACGCTCGACCCCATGCTCAGTTCGGTGTGGAAGGACCCGCCGGCCACGCATTTGATGCGTGTGCCGGTCATCGGCCACGCCATTCGCGCGGTTGACCGCGGCATGGATTGGCTGCACGGCGCCTACGCCAGGGCCATCCACTGGATCTTCAGCGCGCGCCGCTGGCGTGTGTGGCTGCCGGCCTATGGCCGCCGCTTTGGCGCCGACGGCAGCCGCCTGAAAACCGGCAAGCGCGGTTTTCGCAGCGCCACGATCACACCCCGCGGTGTGGTCCTGGCCGGCGGGGTGGCCAGCTTTGTCATCGCCATCGGCCTGGCGCCGCTGGTGGGCAGCGAGTTTGCGCCGGAAACCGACCAGGGCTTCACCCGCCTGGCGTTGAAGATGCCCGTGGGCAGCAGCCTGGAGCGCACCAACGCCAAGGTGGCGCAGGTGGAAGCGCTGGTGCAGGCGCTGCCCGAGGTCAAGCACATCAGCACCCGGGTGGGCGGTGCGGGCCAGCGCAACCAGGCCTGGCTGGAGATCGCGCTGGTCGACCGCAAGGACCGCAAGCGCACGCAGAAGCAAGTGGAAAACGCCATCCGCGACACCATCGCGCGCATTCCCGGCACCGACGCCAGCGTGGGCTTCAACCGGCCCATCTACGTGGCCATCCTGGGCAACGACGCCGCGGGCCTGGCCCGGGTGGCCACCGAGTTTGCCGAGAAGGTGAAAAACATCCCTGGCGCGGTGGATGTCGAAACCTCGGTGCAGGCCGGCATGCCTGCCTATGCCGTGCGCCTGAAGCCCGGGGCCGTGCGCGAACTGGGCCTCACGCCCAACCAGGTCAGCAGCAGCCTGCGGGCCTACGTCAACGGTGAAACCGCGACCTACTGGACCACGCCCGATGGCGACCAGGTGGACGTGGTGCTGCGCCTGGACGAAAGCCAGCGCGAACGGGTCGACCAGCTGCGCAGTTTGCCGGTGGCCTTTGCCGCCGACGGCACGCCGATCACGCTGTCCAGCGTGGCCGACATCGAGCAGGTCTTCAACCCGCAGAACATCCGCCGCCAGAACCTGCAGCGCCGCGAGGCCGTGTTTGCCGGGGTCAAGGACCGCAGCCCGGGCGACGTGGGCAACGACGTGCAGAAGCTGATCAAGGAAACCACGCTGCCACCCGGCTACAGCTTCGACATCGGTGGCCAGATGCAGCAACAGGCCGAAGCCTTCGCTGGCCTGCTGGCGGCCATGGCGCTGGCGGTGATTTTCATCTACATCGTGCTGGCCAGCCAGTTCGGCAGTTTCCTGCAGCCCATTGCCATCATGGCCAGCCTGCCGCTGGCGCTGATCGGGGTCATGCTGGCGCTGCTGATGTGGCGCAGCACGCTGAACATCTTCAGCATGATCGGTCTCGTGATGCTGATGGGCCTGGTGACCAAAAACGCCATCCTGCTGGTGGACTTTGCCAACCACGCGCGCAAGGCCGGCGCCACAGTGGCCGACGCGCTGTTGCAGGCCGGTCAGATCCGCATGCGGCCCATCATCATGACCACCGCGGCCATGGTGTTTGGCATGTTGCCGCTGGCGTTGGCGCTGAACGACGGCGGCGAGATCCAGGCGCCGATGGGGCGCGCCATCATCGGTGGCCTGATCACCAGCACGCTGCTGACGCTGGTGGTGGTGCCGGTGCTCTACAGCTACCTGGCACGCGACAAGCGGGTCAAGGCAGAGCCGGCCGCGCAGCCCGACGTGCTGGGTGGCAGTGCAGCAGGACCGTTGCCGACACCGGCCGACCGGCACTGAGCCTTCAACAGCCTCAGGGTTTGTCCACGCCCGGGGGCAAGGTGTCCGAAGGGTGTGGAACGGTGTCCGCCGCGCCCTGGCGCAGCTGCCACATCAGGCGCTCGGTTTCGTCGGCCTGGCGCTGTGCGTCGGTGATGCGACGGCCGTGGCCCCGGCGCACATCGTCGTGGCTGCGTGCCCTGGTCGGCTCGGGTGAGGGTGCCGGCATTCGGCGGGCCACCAGGAAGTACCACAAGACAGCCGCCGCCAGGACCAGGCCCATCAGTGCCATGCCCGAGGCTTGGGCCTGGCGGGCCGATTGCCGGGCGGCCAGCTGGCCGTCCAGCCGGCTCAGGTGCGCTGCCAGGGAGGCTTGGGCGGCGTCGATGCGATGCAGCCGCTGACGCCGGGTGGTGTCTTCGTCGGTGGCATCTTGGCTGAGCAGAGCCGGGGGCAGCAGCTGGCCCAAGGCCTGTGCAGGTCCTGGCGCAGCGGCTGCTGTCACGAGGTCCATGACCTGCAGCGATTGTTCGACCAGCAACTGGTGCGCGGCCCGGCTGGCTTGGCTGTCCACCAGCCGCAGGTGGATGCGGCGGGCCAGGTCGCGCCAGTTGTCGGTGAGCGCATCGGTCTCGGCCAGGGCCTTGATCCACAAGCCGCTCGACAGGGTGCCTTTGAGGTTCCAGATGGCACCGTCGACGTCGGCCTGCCGCAGCCGCCGCTCGTTTTCCAGCTGATGGCGGCCAGCCAGCACACGGCTGGCCACTTCGTCATGGCCCAGCAAGCCGCGCTGCACCTGAAGGGCCCGCAACATCGGGTCGAGCGCGGCACGCTCGGTCATCAGCTCGCGGAGCTCTGCACCCTGGTGGCGAAGCACTTCGCCGAAGGGCAGGAGAACCATCAGGCCGCCAAGCGCCGCGAGGAGTGCAAAGCGCAGGCTCAGGCGAGGCGGCGGTCGTCTGTCGGACATGGGGCGCGGGAAATCGGATCACCGGCGGGACACCGGTATGCCGTGGATATCGGCCTGCGCGGCGTGAACTTGAGGGCGCCGGCCGCTGTCTTCCCGCTAACACTCGACGATGTTCACCGCCAGCCCGCCACGGGCCGTTTCCTTGTACTTGCTCATCATGTCCGCGCCGGTTTCGCGCATCGTCTTGATGACTTTGTCCAGGCTCACGAAGTGCGTGCCGTCGCCGCGCAAAGCCATGCGCGCCGCGTTGATGGCTTTGACCGACGCAATGGCGTTGCGTTCGATGCAGGGAATCTGCACCAGGCCGCCCACCGGGTCGCAGGTCAGGCCCAGGTGGTGTTCCATGCCGATCTCGGCGGCGTTTTCTACCTGTTCGGGTGTGCCGCCCATCACCGCGCACAGCGCACCTGCGGCCATGCTGCAGGCCACACCCACTTCACCCTGACAGCCCACTTCGGCGCCGCTGATGCTGGCGTTTTCCTTGTAGAGCAGGCCGATGGCAGCGGCAGTCAACAGGAAGTCGATGACACCTTTGTCGGTGCTGTGGTGAACGAAGCGCGCGTAGTAGTGCAGCACCGCCGGCACGATGCCGGCCGCACCGTTGGTGGGTGCGGTCACCACACGCCCGCCGGCCGCGTTTTCTTCATTCACGGCCAGGGCATACAGGTTGACCCAGTCCATCACCTGCAGCGGGTCGCGCAGCGCGGCCTCCGGGTTGGCAATCAGGTCGCGGTACAGCGGCGCGGCACGGCGCTTGACCTTGAAGCCGCCGGGCAGGATGCCGTCGGTGGCACAGCCGCGTTTCACGCAGGCCTGCATCACGGCCCAGATGTTCAGCAGGCCGGCGTCGATGTCGGCGTCGCTGCGCCAGTGGCGTTCGTTGCGGCGCATCACGTCGGCGATCGAGCCTCCGATTTCACGGCTGCGCACCAGCAGCTCTTCGCCACTGTGGAAAGGGTGGGGCAGCACCGTGGTGTCGGGTGCGATGACTTTCTGCCGCGCGCCGTCGGCCGCCACTTCTTCGCTGACGACAAAACCGCCGCCCACCGAGTACCAGGTGCGCCTGTCCAGTTCCTGGCCGTCGGCGTCGAAGGCGATGAAACGCATGCCGTTGGCGTGGAAGGGCAGAGTCTCTCGGCGGTAGAACTTGAGGTCGTCCTTTTCGTTGAACACGATGTTGTGTTCGCCCAGTATCGACAGGCTGGCAGCCTTGCGCATGGCCGCCAGCAGCACCGGCACGTTGTCCACGTCCACCGTGTCGGGTTCGTGCCCGCACAGGCCCAGCAGGACTGCCTTGTCGGTGCCGTGGCCCTTGCCGGTGGCGCCCAATGACCCGTACAGATGGCTCTGCACCCGCGCCGTGCGAGACAGAAGCCCATCGTGTTGCAAGTGGCGCGCAAACAGCCGCGCCGCGCGCATGGGGCCCACGGTGTGGCTGCTGCTGGGGCCGATGCCGATCTTGAAGAGGTCGAAGACCGACACGGCCATGATTCAAGCCCCGCCGGCTTCGTCTGCGTAGGCGCTGATCGGGATGCAGCTGCAGGTCAGGTTGCGGTCGCCGTAGACGTTGACCACGCGGCCCACCGGCGACCAGTACTTCTGCCGGCGCAGCGCCGGCACCGGGTAGGCCGCTTCTTCACGGGAGTAGGCATGCGGCCAGTCGGCCTTCAGCAGCGCCTCGGCCGTGTGCGGCGCGTTTTTCAGCGGGTTGTCGTCCTGCGGCCAGGCGCCGCTTTCCACTTTCGCGATCTCGTGGCGGATGCTGATCATCGCGTCGCAGAAACGGTCCAGCTCGGCCAGCGGTTCACTTTCCGTGGGCTCGATCATCAGCGTGCCGGCCACCGGAAAACTCAGTGTCGGCGCGTGGAAGCCGTAGTCGATGAGCCGCTTGGCCACGTCTTCGGCGCCAACGCCGCTGCTCTTGGCCAGCGGGCGGATGTCCAGGATGCACTCGTGCGCCACACCGCCGCCTTTCAGGCCGGCGTTGCCACCGCTGTAAAGCACGGGGTAGTGCTCGGACAGCCGCGCCGCGATGTAGTTGGCCGACAGGATGGCCACTTCGGTGGCGTCACGCAGGCCGTCCGCGCCCATCATGCGGCAATACATCCAGCTGATGGGCAGCACGGCGGCATTGCCCAGCGGCGCGGCGCTGACCGCGCCCACGCTGTGTTCACCGCCCACGCCTGCCGTGCGGTGTGCGGGCAGGAAAGGCACCAGGTCGGCCACCACGGCCACCGGCCCCACGCCCGGCCCGCCGCCGCCGTGTGGAATGCAGAAGGTCTTGTGCAGGTTCAGGTGGCTCACGTCGCCGCCGAATTCACCGGGTGCGGCCACGCCCACCAGCGCGTTCATGTTGGCACCGTCCACGTAGACGCGGCCACCGTGCTGGTGCACCAGCGCGCAGAGTTCCTTCACGCGCACCTCGAACACCCCGTGTGTGCTGGGGTAGGTGATCATCACCGCGGCCAGCTTGTCGCTGTGCTGTTCGCACTTGGCCTTCAGGTCGTCCATGTCGACGTTGCCTTGTGCGTCGCATTTGGTCACCACCACCGTCATGCCGGCCATCTGGGCACTGGCCGGGTTGGTGCCGTGGGCACTTTCCGGAATCAGGCAGATCTTGCGCTGCCCTTCGCCCCGGCTTTCGTGCCAGGCCTTGATGACCAGCAGGCCGGCGTATTCACCCTGTGAACCGGCATTGGGCTGCAGGCTCACACCCGCGTAACCGGTGGCCTGCGACAGCCAGGCGCAGAGCTGATCGTTCAGCGCCCAGTAACCGGCCAGCTGCTCACGCGGTGCAAAGGGGTGCACCTGCGCAAACTCGGGCCAGGTGATGGGGATCATCTCGCTGGTGGCGTTCAGCTTCATCGTGCAGCTGCCCAGCGGGATCATGCTGCGGTCCAGCGCCAGGTCCTTGTCGCTGAGCGAGCGGATGTAGCGCAGCATCTCGGTTTCGCTGTGGTGGGTGTTGAACACCGGGTGTGTCAGGAAGCTGGACGTGCGGCGCAGCGGCTCGGGAATCATCGGCTCGATGCCCTTGTCGAAAGCCGCCATGTCGGGCAGCAACTGCCCCGGCTTCGCAAACAGCGCCCACAGCGCCCGGATGTCGTCGCGCGTGGTGGTTTCATCCAGGTTGATGCCGATGAACACATCGCCCCATTCCGGGAAGCGGCGCAGGTTCATGCCGGCAGCCACGGCGCGTGCGGCGATGCTGGCGGTATCGAGACCACTGTCGGCACCGCTGTCGATGATGATGGCGTCGAAGGCACTTTCGCTGCGCACCGGCACGCCCATGTCCCGCAGCCCCTGCGCCAGCACGGCGGTGTAGCTGGCCACCCGCTGGGCGATGCGCTTCAGGCCCGCAGGCCCGTGGTACACGGCGTACATGCTGGCCATCACCGCCAGCAGCACCTGCGCGGTGCAGATGTTGGACGTGGCCTTTTCGCGGCGGATGTGTTGTTCACGTGTCTGCAACGCCAGCCGGTAGGCCGGCTTGCCGTGGGTGTCCACGCTCACACCCACCAGGCGGCCGGGCAGGCTGCGCTTGAACTCGTCGCGGCAGGCCAGGTAAGCCGCGTGCGGGCCGCCACCACCCATCGGCACACCGAAGCGCTGCGTGGTGCCCAGCGCGATGTCGGCACCCAGTTCACCGGGTGGTGTGATCAGCGTCAGCGCCAGCAGGTCGGCCGCCACGATGAAAGCCGCCTGGTGCGCGTGGATGCGCGCGGCGTCTTCGCGCACATCGTGAATGCTGCCATCGGTGGTGGGCATTTGCACCAGCACGGCGAAGTAGTCGCCAGCGGCAATCAGGCTGTCCCATTCCTGCGCGGAATTGGCCAGCGCCACACTCAGGCCCAAAGGCGCGGCGCGGGTCTGGATGACTTCAATGGTCTGCGGGTGGCAGTCGCCGGCCACCACGATGGTGTTGCTCTTGCTCTTGACGCTGCGCTTGGCCAGCGTCATGGCCTCGGCCGCGGCGGTGGCTTCGTCGAGCATGCTGGCGTTGGCGATGGCCATGCCGGTGAGGTCGCAGACCATGGTCTGGAAGTTCACCAGCGCTTCCATGCGGCCCTGGCTGATCTCGGCCTGGTAAGGTGTGTAGGCGGTGTACCAGGCCGGATTCTCCAGGATGTTGCGCAGGATAACGCCCGGCGTGTGCGTGCCGTGGTAGCCCATGCCGATGAAGCTCTTCAGCACCTGGTTCTTCGATGCCAGCGCCTTCAGTTCCGCCAGCGCCTGCGCTTCGGTCAGCGGCGCGGGCAACTCCATGGGCTGGCTGCGCGCGATGCTGCGCGGCACGATGGCTTCGATCAGCGCACGGCGGCTGGCCGCGCCGATGACCGACAGCATGTGCCGCTCGTCATCGTCGTAAGGTCCGATGTGGCGGGCGGCAAACTCGGTGCTGTTTTCCAGCTCGCCAAGCGGCTTCAGGGCAGACATCAACATGGTGCGGCTTTCAGCAAGGGCAGGTCACAGCGTCTTCAGCAGCTTGTCGTAAGCCGGCGGGTCCATCAGCTGTTCGAACTCTTCCATCTTGGTGACGTGCACCTTGAAGAACCAGCCGTTGCCCAGCGGGTCGGTGTTGGCCAGCGATGGGTCGGCACGCAGTGTTTCGTTGACCTCGACCACCTCACCAGTGACCGGCATGAACAGGTCGGCCGCGGCCTTGACCGATTCCACGACACCGGCAACTTCGCCCTTGGTGTAAGTGCGGCCCACCTCGGGCAGGTCGACAAACACCACGTCACCCAGCGCGTCTTGCGCGTGGTGTGTGATGCCGACAACGGCGGCTTCGTGGTCTTCGATGTTGATCCACTCGTGATCGGGGGTGTACATGGTGGTCATGGGCGGGCTCCTGGTTGACGAATTGAGAGTCAGCGTGTGGCTAACGTTTGTAATGATGGGGTACAAAAGGCATCGGCGACACCCGCATCGGCAGCCGCTTGCCACGCACTTCGGCGTACACCTCGTGCTGCGGCAGCGCGTGGTTGATGGGCAGGTAGGCCATCGCGATGCACTGGTTGACGGTGGGTGCCAGCGTGCCGCTGGTCACCGTGCCCAGCTTGTGGCCGTGGGCGTCGACGATGGCTGTGCCCTCGCGCACCGGCACACGTTCCAGGCCCACCAGGCCGATGCGTTTGCTGGGCGCGCCACCGTGCAGGTGCCTTTCGATGGCCGCTGCACCCGGGTAGCCCCCGGCACGTGCACCACCGGGGCGGCGCACCTTCTGGATGGCCCAGGTCAGGCCGGCTTCGACCGGGCTGGTGGTTTCGTCGATGTCGTGGCCGTACAGGCACAGGCCGGCTTCCAGGCGCAGCGTGTCGCGTGCGCCCAGGCCGGCCGGCTGCACTTCCGGTTGCGCCAACAGGGCTTCGGCCAGGGCCACGGCATCGTCGGCCGGCACACTGATCTCGAAGCCGTCTTCACCGGTGTAACCCGAGCGTGTGACAAAACACAGTGCACCGGCCAGGTTGAAGAGGCCGCCGCTCATGAACACCAGGTCGGCGACGCTGCTGTTCAGCCGCGAGAGGGCATCGACGGCCTGGGGGCCTTGCAGCGCCAGCAGCGCACGTTCGGGCATGGGCACCACCTGGCAGCGGTGGCCGACGTGGGTTTGCAGGTGCCGGATGTCGGCGGCTTTGCAGCCCGCGTTGACGATCAGGAACAGGTCACCAAAGCCTCGGCCCGCGGCTTGTGTGTCGGGCTTGACGATCATCAGGTCGTCGAGCAGGCCGCCGCTTGCGTTGGTGAAAAAGGCGTAGCGCTGTTTGCCCACGCCCAGGTCGATGACGTCCACCGGCACCAGCGTTTCCAGCGCCGCCGCTGCGTCGCTGCCCACCAGCCGCAACTGGCCCATGTGCGACACGTCGAACAGCGCAGCCGAATCGCGGCAGTGTTTGTGTTCGGCCATCAGGCCGCCGGGGTACTGCACCGGCATCGTGTAGCCGGCAAAAGGCACCATGCGGGCGCCCAGTTGCAGGTGCAGCGCGTGCAGCGGGGTCTGTTGCAGGGAATCGGCAGGGGCGGCAGGGGCGGCAGGTGTGGACATGAGCGAGTACTCGGCAAGGGCGTCGACACAAACACCGCCGGCTGGCGGTGCATGGAGGGCCCTCGCTGTCCTTGGTACCTGAGAGATTCAGCCAGACCCTTTGTCTGGCCTTGCCCCTTCGGTGGGCCAGGCGTTGGTGCCGCCGGGCCACTCTCCAGTGAGGAAAAGAAGTCAGTCCTTTTGCCTGAGCGTTCGAGGCACCGGTGAAGGTCATGCCTCTGCGCCTTCGGCGGCTTCGCGAAGAAGCTCTCTCCTGACGGCTTCAGTGTATCAGCGGCCCGGGGCCTTCCAGCAGCCCCCGACGCCTTGGCATCATGCGCGACCTTCAACGGAGCCCAGCCCCATGACCCAAGCCGATGCCTTTGCCCAATTGATGCAGTCCCACCGGTCCATTCGCGAGTACGAAGACCGGCCCATCGAAGCCGGCCTGGTGGACCGTGTGCTGGAGCAGGCGCTGGCCGGCACCTCGTCCAGCGGCAACCTGAACCTGGTGTCGGTGGTCAAGACGCAGGACCCGGCGCGCAAGGCGACGCTGCACGAACTGCACGGCCGCCAGCCCATGGTGCTGCAGGCGCCGCTGGTGCTGACCTTCTGTGCCGACAGTTTCCGCACCCGTGAATGGCTGGCACAACGCCAGGCGCGCCTGGGTTTTGCCGACTTCGTGAGCTGGCACACGGCTTCTTTCGACGCCATGATCCTGGCGCAGACGGCCGCACTGGCGCTGGAAAGCCACGGCCTGGGCATCTGCTACATGGGCACCACGCTGTTCCGCATGCGCGCGATTGCCGACTTCCTGGAACTGCCCGCCAACTGCCTGCCGGTGACCAGCCTGGTGGTGGGCTGGCCGGCAGAAGCGCCGTCGCAGCGCGACCGCCTGCCGCCAGCGGCGTGGATTCACGAAGAACGTTACCAGCGCCCCACGCCGGCCGACATCGACACCCACTTCGCCGAGCGCGAAACCCGCGGCCGCGAGCGTTACCTGTCGATGGGCCCCGAGATGGCGGCCAGGTGGGCCGAACACGGCATCACCTCGCTGGCGCAGTACTACACCAGCAAGATCAAGTACGACCCGGACCGCTTTGTCGGCTTCTCGGACGAGATCGAGGCGCTGCTGCGCGAGCGGGGTTTTCTGGTCGGCATGGGCAGCTGAGCTGCCAAGGCCATCAGCGCTGATCGCCCTGTAGCATCGCGCCATGCGCTGGATTCGATTTTGCGACCCTGAGGGGCGCGCCCACTTCGCCCGCGTCGACGGTGACCGGGCTCAGCCCATCGAAGGCTCGCCCTTCGGTGAATGGCAGGACGCAGGCGACACCGTCGCGCTGGACGCGATGCGCTGGCTGCCGCCAGTGCAACCGTCCAAGGTGATCGCGCTGTGGAAGAACTTCCACGCGCTGGCCACCAAGCAGCAGCAGACCGTGCCCACCGAACCGCTGTACGCGCTGCGTGCGCCCAGCAGCCTGGCCGCGCACAAACAAGCGGTGCTGAAGCCCGCCAGCTACGACGGCGCGGTGTTCTACGAAGGTGAACTGGCGCTGGTCGTCGGCAAGACGATGCGCGCCGTCGCACCGGCGGCGGTGCGGGCCCACCTGCTGGGTTGCACCATTGCCAACGATGTCACCGCGATGGAACTCATCGCCCGCGACCCCAGTTTTGCGCAGTGGTCACGGTCCAAGAGCTTCGACACCTTCGGTGTCATCGGTCCCTGGATCGACACCGAGTTCGACTGGACCGGCGCTTCGGTGCGCACCCGTGTCAACGGCCGCGAGCGCCAGAACTACCCGCTGGCCGACATGATCTTCGAGCCCGGCGAACTGCTGTCACGCTTGTCGCATGACATGACGCTGGAACCCGGCGACGTGGTGCTGTGCGGCACCTCGGTGGGCGCGCTGCCGATGCGGCCCGGCACCGAGATCGAAGTCGAGATCGACGGGCTGGGTGTGCTGGCCAACCGCTACGGCTGACCGGGCGACAAAGCGGCCGCCGCAGCGCTCAGGCGGGCTGCACTTCGAGACGGCCGCCTCGATCGGCCAGCACCTTGGTCAGCAAGGCCGCTGCCGCGTAGATGGCGTCGATGGTCGGCGTGGGGGTCTCGGTGATCTTCGCCAACTCGACAACGCTGCCCACCAGCGCCTGAAGCTCCAGCCCGCGGCCGTGTTCCACGTCCTGCAGCATCGAGGTCTTGTGCGCGCCCACGCCCTCGGCGCCGGCGATGCGCTGGTCCAGCGAGATCTTGAATTCGACGCCCAGCTTTTCACCCACCGCCTGGGCTTCTTTCATCATGCGGGCTGCGAGCTCGCGGCTCAGCGGGAAGCGGCAGATGTCCTCCAGCGTGGCGTGGGTCAGCGCGCTGATCGGGTTGAAGCTCAGGTTGCCCCACAGCTTGACCCAGAGTTCACTGCGGATGTCGCGTGACACCGGCGCCTTGAAGCCCGCCGCCATCAAGGACTTGCTGAGCGATTCGATGCGCGGTGTGCGCTGACCGTCCAGCTCACCGAGCGAAAAACGGTTGCCTTCGATGACCTTCACGAGGCCCGGCTCGACCAGTTCTGCCGCCGGGTAGACGATGCTGCCGATGATGCGCTCGACCTCGATGCCGGCGGCCAGGCGGCCGTCGGGGTCGACGCTGCTCAGCGTGCAGCCGTCGAAGGGCCCGCCCAGGCGCTGGAAGTACCACCAGGGCACGCCGTTGATCATGGTCACGACCACCGTCTCGGGGCCGAACAGCGCACGCAGGCCCGGCAGCAGTTCGGCCACCTGGTGGGCCTTGGTGGTCAGAAGCACCACGTCTTGCGGGCCCGCTTCGGCCGGGTCCTGCACCGCGCGCACGGCGCTGCTGTGCTGCGTGCTGCCGTCGGGCAGCTGCAGGCCAAAGCCATTGGCGTTGATGGCCGCCAGGTTTTTGTTGCGGGCGATGAAGGTGACCTGCTCACCCGCCAGGGCCAGCTTCGTGCCCAAGTAGCCGCCGATGGCGCCGGCGCCGACGATTGCGTACTTCATGCTTCAGAACTCGCCCGAGACGTAGGAGCCGAAGCCCAGGCCGATGCGCTGGGCCAGGCCGATGCGTTGCAGCTTGCCGGTGGCGCCCTTGGGCAGCTCATCGACAAACAGGATCTTCTTCGGCACCTTGTAGCCGGCCACGCGTTGCGCCACGAACTGCTGCAGCTCGCGTTCACCACATTCGTGGCCTTCATGCAGCACCACCATGGCGGCCACTTCTTCGCCCAGGCGCTTGTGCGGCGCGCCGAACACCACCACCTGCGCCACCGAGACATGGTCCAGCAGGATCTCGTCGATCTCGCGCGGGCTGACCTTTTCGCCACCCCGGTTGATGATCTCCTTCAGCCGCCCGGTGATGCTGAGGTAACCCTCGGCGTCTTTCACGCCCTGGTCGCCGGTGCGGAACCAGCCATCGACAAAAGCTTCGTCATTGGCCTTCGGGTTGTTTTCGTAGCCGGCGGTGACGTTGGGTCCGCGGATGACGATTTCGCCCACTTCACCGGCGCCCAGCAACGTGCCGTCTTCGCCGCGGATGGCGATCTCGGGGCCTGCCGCGCGGCCCACCGAGCCGGGCTTGCGCTCCAGCGGCGGCAGCGGGTTCGACGCCATCTGGTGCGCCGCTTCGGTCATGCCGTAGGACTCGATCAAGGGCGCCTTGAACATCGTTTCCAGCTGCAGGATCAGCTGCGGCGGCATCGGCGACGAAGAGGAGCGCACGAAGCGCAGCGGGTGGCGCGACAGCACCTCGGCATTGTGTTTGCCGCGGCTGGCGATGGCCAGGTGCATGGTCGGCACGGCCGTGTACCAGGTCGGGTGCGCCTCGTCCATCCACTTGAAAAAGCGCAGCGCATTGAAGCCGGGTGTGCAGAAGACCTGCGAGCCCACCGACAGCGGCGCCAGCAGGCCGGCCAGCAGGCCGTGGATGTGGAACAGCGGCATGATGTTCAGGCCCCGGTCACCCGCCACCAGCTGCAACGTGCTGGCGATATGGCCGGCCGATGCACACAGATTGGCGCCCGACAACGGCACCCGCTTGGGCCTCGAGGTCGTGCCCGAGGTGTGCAGCACCATCGCCACGTCTTCGGCCTGCGCCGGCCCGCCGCTGGCGCAAGTTGCGGCGGGCAGTTCACCCAGGCTGAAGTGGCCAGCGGGTGCACCCTCGGCCACTTGCAGCTCGATGACCCGCAGCCCCAGCTTCTGCGCCGCCTCGACCGCGGGCGACTTGCTGCCCTGCTCGACGATCAGCGCCTTGGCCTGCAGGTCGACCAGGTAGAACTCGAACTCGTCGACCCGGTAGGCGGGGTTCAGTGGCGCGCTGGCCACTGCGCTGGCGCAGGCCAGAAAGCAGGTCGCCATCTCGGGGCCGTTGGGCAGCACGATCGCGACCCGGTCGTTGCGGCCGATGCCGGCGCCGTTCAGCTGTGCCGTGGTGTCGGCCACCAAGGCCCGCAGGCCGCGGTAGTCCAGCGGCGCTCGGCCCGGGGCCGCGATGGCAATGGCCGCGTCGGCGCCAGCTTGCAGAAGGTCCTGAAGTGTCATGATCGAGTTGCTTGACGGGCGCGGCGGCCCTGGGGCCGCCTGCGGGGTTGATCGATTCGGGCCTGAACAGGAGGATATTGCATGTTGGACGATGCCCCCGGTGGCCATACCCAGGCGCTGAAGATCGCCAAAGCCCTGATCGAGGGCTTCGACCGACATTACCGGCTGTTCAGCGAGACCAACCGCGCCGCCCAGCAGCGCTTCGAGCGTGCCGACTGGCAAGGGCAGCAGCAGGCGATGCGCGAACGCATCGAGTTCTACGACCAGCGTGTGCACGAGGCCAAAACCCGGCTGCTGACGGAGTTTGCCGCCGACACGCTGCCGATGGAGGTGTGGCAGCAGGTCAAGCTGCTGTACATCGGCCTTCTGATCGACCACCGGCAGCCAGAACTGGCCGAGACCTTCTTCAACTCGGTCACCACCCATATCCTGCACCGCAGCTATTTCCACAACAGCTTCATCTTCGTCCGCCCGGCAATCTCGACGTCCTACATCGAGCTCGACGAAGCGCTCGGGCCCACCACTTACCGCGTCTACTACCCGACGATGGAGAACTGGCGCCAGACCTGGGTGCAACTGGTGCGCGATTTCAGCCTGCAGCTGCCCTTCGAAGACCTGGAGCGCGATGCCGGCGACGTGGTGGCCGAACTGCAGCGCTGCCTGGGGCCCTTCCAGCCCCGCGCCAACTTCCAGGTCCAGGTGCTGTCCAACCTGTTCTTCCGCAACAAGGGCGCCTACGTGGTGGGCAAGATCATCAATGGCGCGCAGCAGACGCCATTTGCCTTGCCGCTGCTGCACACCGCCGACCACCAGCTGATGGTGGACACCGTGCTGTACACCGAAGACGACATGGAGCTGCTGTTCAGCTACGCCCGTGCCTACTTCCTGGTCGACATGCCGGTGCCCAGCGCCTATGTGCAGTTCCTGCGCACCCTGATGCCCCGCAAGCCAAGGGCCGAGATCTACAGCGCGGTGGGCCTGCACAAACAGGGCAAGAACACCTTCTACCGCGATCTGCTGGTGCACCTGCGCCACAGCAGCGACCGCTTCCGCATCGCACCGGGCATCAAGGGCATGGTCATGCTGGTCTTCGACCTGCCGTCTTTCCCCTATGTGTTCAAGCTGATCAAGGACTTCTACCCGCCGCAGAAAAAAACCACGCGCGAGCAGATCAAGGGCAAGTACCTGCTGGTCAAGCGGCACGACCGCGTGGGCCGCATGGCCGACACGCTGGAATACAGCAAGGTGGCCTTGCCCTTGTCTCGCTTCGAGCCCGAACTGGTTGAAGAAATGCAGAAGTTCTGCCCCAGCCTGCTGGAGATCACCGGTGAAAGCGGCCAGCAGGAAATCATCATCAGCCACGCCTACATCGAGCGCCGGATGATCCCGCTGAACCTGTTCCTGAAGGACGCCACAGCCTCTGGTGACAACGACGCCATCGAGCGCGCGACGATCGAGTACGGCAACGCCATCAAGGACCTGGTGGCCGCCAACATCTTCCCGGGCGACATGATGTGGAAAAACTTCGGCCTCACGCGCCAGGGCAAGGTGGTGTTCTACGACTACGACGAAATCGAGTACCTCAGTGACTGCAACTTTCGCAAGGTGCCGCCGCGGCAGGACGACGACGTGCCGCGGGCCGACGGGGTGTGGTTCGATGTCGGCTCGAAAGACGTCTTCCCCGAGACCTTCGGCCCTTTCCTGCTGGGCAACGCCAAGGTGCGCCAGGCCTTCATGAAACACCACGCCAACCTGCTGAATGCCGACTACTGGGACCTGCACAAGCAGCGCGTGCTGGCGGGTGCGATGCTCGATGTGTTCCCGTATGAGCCGCAGCGACGTTTCGTGAACCAGCGCCGGGCGGGCCAGGCGGTGGTGGCGCCCACGGTGGCGCCGTCAACCGCTGCAGCGACCGCCAGCGCCTGAATCAGCGTCACGGCGCGGACCGAAAGTGGCTCAGACCCAGGCTGCCTGCACCACCGAGTTCAAGGCCACCACCAATGGGTCGCCGCTGCGGTCCGCAGCGGTGCTGAAAAACAGCTGTGCGTCGACGCGGGCATGGCCCCACACCACCCAGTCGCCACGTTCGACACCGGGCAGCGCCACTTCTTCGCGCAGCAGCGCGCAGGCATTGCCACTGCGCACCAGCACGTCCAGGCCATGGGTGTCCTCGCTGCGCAGCACAACGTTGGGCGCCAGGCCCTGTTGTTCGAACAGGCCACGCAGCAGCTGGTGGATGTGCGACTCGACACCGCCGTCCACCCAGGGCAGGCTGGCCAGCACCCGCCAGCCGCCACGTTGCATCTGCGGCGCCAGGTGCATGGGCATCGCGACGCGATAACACACCGACCGCAGTGCCTGCCACTGCAGGTCACGTGGCGGGTTGACGCTGATCGACAACGCCGCCGTCAGCGTGCCGCCGCGCACCTGGTCCAGCAGCGCACCCACCGGGCCGCTGCGCGTGGCCAGTTCCACCAGCGGCAGGTCGCGCTGCACACCGGCGGCCACCGCACCCAGGCGCAGGAACTCGGCGGCTTCGCCGGGCATGCCCAGTTCGATGCGCCCGGTCAGTTCACCCTGCATGCGGCGCGCGGCGCCCAGCAGGTGGTTGCCGGCGGCCAGCAGCGCTTCAGCCTGCGGCAGCAGCTGTTCGCCGGCGCGGGTGAGCGTCAGGCGGCCGCCGCTGCGGTCGAACAGGGCCACGCCCAGGCTGCTTTCCAGGCCCTTGATTTGCGCCGTGACGGCCGGCGGCGTGACACACAGTGCCTCGGCGGCCTTGGTCACGTGGCCCAGGCGGGCCACGGTGACAAAGGCGCGCACCTGGTACAGCTCCATCGATGCTTCAGGCGCTGAACAGACGCACCTGCGAAGGCTCCAGCCCCAGGCTGACCGCCCCACCCACCGGGAACTTGCTCAGGCCCACGTGGTGTGGGTGGTCCACCGCCAGGCTGTGGCTGCCCACACGCACACGGTAGCGCGTGAACTCACCCAGGAATTCGCTGGCCTCGATGGTGCCGGGCATCCACACATAACGTGCGTCATGCGCCGCATCGGCGACGTCCACGCGCAGCGAATGCGGGCGGAAGCTGACCATCAACGTGTCGGCATCGGGCGTGTCGGCCGGGGTCGGGAAGTGCAGTTCGCCGACACCTTCCACGTCCAGCGTCAAGGTGTCGCTGCGGCGAGCGCGCACCTTGCCGGGCAGCAGGTTCATGGTGCCCACAAAACCGGCCACGAAGGTGTTCACCGGGTAGTCGTACAACGTGGTCGGCGTGCCCACCTGCTGCACCACACCCTGGTCGAGCACGGCCATGCGGTCGGCCGTGGTCATGGCTTCTTCCTGGTCGTGCGTGACGAAGAGGGTGGTCAGGCCCAGGCGGCGCTGCATGTCCAGCAGTTCCTGGCGCATCTGCACCCGCAGGGTCTTGTCCAGGTTGGACAGCGGTTCGTCCAGCAGCAGCACCTGCGGCTCGATGACGATGGTGCGTGCCAGCGCCACGCGCTGCTGCTGGCCGCCACTCAGCTGGTTGGGCCTGCGCTGCGCGTAGCTGCCCAGGCCCACCAGTTCCAGTGCGGCGCCCACCTTCTTCTGGATCTCGGCCTTGCTGGCCTTGCGTTCCACCAGACCGAAGGCCACGTTGTCCCACACCGTCATGTGCGGCCACAGCGCGTAGTTCTGGAACACCATGCCGATGTTGCGCTGCCAGGGCGGCAGCGCACCCACGTCCTGCCCGTCCACCAGCACCTGCCCGTGCTGCTGGCGGTTGAAACCCGCAATCAGCCGCAGCAACGTGCTCTTGCCGCTGCCCGACGGCCCCAGCAGCGCAAAAAACTCGCCGGGTTCGACGTCCAGGTTGACGTCTTTCAGCACCTCGGTCTTGCCGTAGGCCAGCCGCACGTTGCGGCATTGCACGCTGACTTTTTTCACTTGCCTTCTCCAGGTCTTGCGGCAGCCAGTGCCAGCGGCGGCAGCCTGTCGTCGACCGGGCGCGCGGCAAAACGCTGGCCCGTGCGTTCCACCACCAGGTGCGACAGCCAGGTGCCGATGGCCACCACGATGATCGCCAGCACACCCAGCGCCGCGCCGGGCCCGCGGCCCGAGACACTCTGCATGTACAGGTAGATGCCGTAGCTCATGGGCGCCTTGGAATCGGCCGACACCAGCAGGATGGTGGCCGACAGCTCCACCGCCGCGGTGATGAAGCTGGTCACGAAGCCGGCCAATATGCCACCGGCCATCAGCGGCACCACGACACGCCGGATGGTGCGCAGCTTGGTCGCGCCCAGGCTCTCGGCCGCTTCTTCCAGGCTCACGTGCACCTGCTGCAGCGCCGCCACGCAGCTGCGCAGCGCATAGGGCAAGCGCCGCACCGCGTAGGCCAGCATGATCATGACCCAGGTGCTGGTCAGCAGCACACCCGGCCCGGCCATCCATTCGGGCAGCATCACGCCCTTGAAGAGACGCAGGTAGCCGATGGCCAGCACGATGCCGGGCACCGCCAGCGACGCGGTGGCAATCCAGTCCAGCCACTGCCGCGCCGGCAGTTGCGTGCGCAGGATCAGGTAGGCGATGGTCACGCCCAGCACCACATCCAACAGCGCCGCCAGGCCGCAGTAGAGCAGCGTGTTCTTGATCATGCCGCTGCTGTCCTGGAACACGGTGGCGTAGTGCTCCAGCGTGTAGGCGTCGGGCAGCGGCGCGAAGCTCCACACCTTGGCAAAACTCAGCAGCAACACGCCGATGTGGGGCGACAGCGTGAGCAGCAGGATGAAGATGATCCAGGCATAGGCCGCCACCGAGCCGCCGGCACCCAGCTTGCGGCGCTGGATGCTGCCGCCGCCTTTTTGCAGCGTGCTGTAGTCGCGGCCTTTCAGCGCCCGCGCGCTGAGCGCCATCGCGCCGATGCTGAAGGCGATCATGATGACGCTGATGACGTAGCCCATCGGGTCTTCCAGCCCCACCTGCGTGATGCGCAGGTAGGCCTGCGGTGCCAGCAGGTTGGTCTGGCCCATCACCAGCGGCGTGCCCAGGTCGTCGAAGACCTTCACGAACACCAGCGACGCACCGGCCACGAAGCCGGGTGCGGCCAGCGGAAAGATCACGCGCCAGAACAGGCGCCAGCCCTTGCAGCCCAGGTTCATGGCCGCTTCTTCCATCGCGCCGTCGATGTTGCGCAGCGCCACCGTCAGGTTCATCAGGATGAACGGGAAGTAGTGGATGGCTTCGACGAAGATGACGCCGTTCAGGCCTTCCATGATGGGCAGCGTGAAGCCGAAGTGGTCTTGCAGCAGCAGGTTGATGCTGCCGCTGCGACCGAAGATGAGCTGCAGCGCCACCGCGCCCACGAAGGGCGGCATGATCAGCGGCAGCACACCCAGGGTCTGGATCAGGATGGCGCCGCGAAAGTCGAAGCGCACCGTGAAGTAGGCCAGCGGCACGGCGATCAGCGCCGCGAACACGGCCGACATCACGGCCACGTACAGGCTGTTGAAAAACGCCTCGCGCATCAAGCCCTGGCTGAAAAACGCGCTGAAGTGGCCCAGCGTGAAGGTGCCGTCGCCGTCCAGGAAGGCGGTGATGAACACACGGCCCACGGGCAGCACAAAAAACAGCAGCAGGAAGGCGAGCACCAGCCCACCCGCCAGCCACACGCCGGCGCGTGACTTCATGACCCGGGCTTTCTTAGCGGACCAGGCCCATCGCCTGTTCGGCCAGCGTCTTGGCGCGGTTGTAGTTGTCGCGTGCGCCGCTGTTCCAGCGGTCTTCCAGGCCGGTGATCTGCTTGTTCACCGAGGCTTCCTTCTTGTTGGCGGTGAAAAGCGCCAGGAAGTCCTTGTTGCCGGCCATGCCGCTGGCCACCACAGGCGTGAAGGCGGCTTCACGCGCCTGTTTCACCAGCGCGGCGGCTTGTGCGTTGGGCTTCTTGGCCAGTGCCGCTTCAGCGGCATGGATGGCCTTGGTGGCGGCCTGCAGGTCCTTGATGCGGAAGGTGATGGCCTGGTCGAACATCGCCGACACCACGTTGTAGCGGCTTTCGGACAGTGCGGAATTGAAGGCCACCTTGGCGCGTTTGGCAATCTCGAAGGGGTTGGGGTAACCGGCCGGGGCCTTCAGCTGCTCGGGCGGCAGGATGGGCAGGCGGCTGATCTTCGGGTCGAACAGCAGTTGCTGGCCTTCGGTGGACACCGTGAAGCTGATGAACTGCCGGGCTTCGCTGGGGTTCTTGCCGCCGGCCACGAGGCCGATGTTGGCTGGCACCACGGCCGTCACGTCGGGGTAGATGAATTCGACCGGGAAGCCGCTGTACTTGCCGGCCAGGCCGAAGAAGTCGATCACCAGGCCGATGCCGAACTGGCCGTTGTTCACGCCGTCGGGCACGCCGAAGCTGCGTTCGGTGATGGCCGCGCTGTTGCCGGCAATCTGCAGCAGCTGGTTCCAGCCCTTGTCCCAGCCTTCGCCCTGCAGCATGGTTTCCACGGTCAGGTGCGTGGTGCCCGAACGCGACGGCGAACTCATGGCCACGTGGCCGAAGTACACCGGCTTGATCAGGTCGGCCCACTGCTTGGGCGCCGGCAGCTTGTTGGCGGCCATGTAGCGGGTGTTCCACATCAGGCCGTAACCGGCCAGCGCCTGGCCCAGGTACAGGCCCTGCGGGCTGTTGATGGGGTAGGCGCCCACCTTGGCCGGTGCGGCTTTGTTGGCCAGGTCGGCCACGTTTTGCAGCAGGTTCTGGCCTGCCAGCACTTCGAAGGCATCGGGCGCGCTGGCCCAGAAGATGTCAGGCCGCTGGCCCACCGGCAGTTCACGTACGTAGGCAATGCCCTGCACGGTGTTTTTGTTCAGGATCTCGACCTTGATCGTCGGGTTGGCCTTTTCGAAGGCCGCCTTGTAGGCCTGCGTCAGTTCCTTGGGGAAGGACGTGACGACGGTCACCGTGCCGGCCAGGGCGGGCGTGGACAGGGCCGCCAACAGCAAAACGGTGGCCAGGGCTATCGAGGTCTGTTGCATGTGGAGTCTCCGCGTTCGGTTCTTGGAATGCGACGCACGATAGCGGTGCGCCGCGGCACTTGCCAATCAGGATTGCTGATCAGATGGATCACCCGCACGGGTTAACCCCGAAGCGGCGCGGCCGTAGCATGCCGGCATGGCCGACGACATCACCACGCTGCGGCGCATCCTGCTGGGCTGCCACACCATCGCGGTGGTCGGGCTGTCGGCCGACTGGAATCGCCCCAGTTACTTTGCCGCCAGTTACCTGCAGGGCAAGGGTTACCGCATCGTGCCGGTGAACCCGCGTTACCCCCGCATCCTGGGCGAAACCAGCTATGCCCGGCTAGAGGACGTTCCCGTCGCGGTCGACATGGTGGACGTGTTCCGCAAGGCGGATGATGTCTTGCCCATCGCCCTCAGCGCGGTGGCCATCGGCGCCAAGTGTCTGTGGCAACAGCTCGGGGTGGTGAACCTCCAGGCCGATGCGCTGGTGCGGCAGGCCGGTCTGGACAGCGTGATGGACCGCTGCGTGAAGATCGAACACGCGCGACTGTTCGGCGGCCTGCATTGGGCTGGGGTCAACACTGGCGTCATCAGCGCGCGGCGACCCGTCTGAAGATGTCCACCCCGAGCATGGCCGATCACCGCTTCAAGCCCGAAACCCTGGCCATCCATGCCGGCCAGATTCCCGACGCCGCCACGGGCGCGCGGGCGCTGCCCATCTACCAGACCACCAGCTTCGTCTTCGACAGCGCTGCCCACGCCGCGGCCCTGTTCAACCTGCAGACCTTCGGCAACGTCTACAGCCGCCTGAGCAACCCCACCGTGGCTGCACTGGAAGAACGCGTGGCGGCGCTGGAGGGTGGCCGCGCGGCGGTGGCCAGTGCCAGCGGCATGGCCGCCGAAGCGATGGCGCTGATGACGCTGCTGCAAGCCGGCGACCACGTGGTGGCGGCCGGCGCGCTGTACGGCGGCAGCGTGACGATGCTGGCCGTGAGCCTGAAGAAGTTCGGCATCGAGACCAGCTTCGTCGATGCCACCAACGCCGACGCCTTTGCCGCCGCGATGCGCCCCAACACCCGCGCGGTGTTTGCCGAAAGCCTGGGCAACCCCAGCCTGGTGGTGCTGGACATCGGCTCGATCGCCGACGTGGCACACGCCCACGGCGTGCCGTTGATCATCGACAACACCGTGCCATCACCGTTCCTGTGCAACCCGCTGGCCCTGGGTGCCGACATCGTGGTGCACAGCGCCACCAAGTACCTGGCCGGCCACGGCACCACGTTGGGCGGTGTCATCGTCGAAAGCGGCCAGTTCCCCTGGGACAACGGCAAGTTCCCCGGCATGACCGAACCCAGCCCTGGCTACCACGGCGTGAAGTTCTTCGAGACCTTCGGCGACTTCGGTTTCAGCATGCGCTGCCGCATGGAAAGCCTGCGCGTCTTCGGCGCCGCGCTGTCACCCACCAGCGCCTGGCAGATCCTGCAGGGCGTGGAAACGCTGCCCTTGCGCATGGAACGCCACTGCAGCAATGCACTGGCGGTGGCGAAGTTTCTGCAGGCCGACCCGCGGGTGGGCTACGTCAACTACCCCGGCTTGCCCGACCACCCGCAACATGCGCTGCTGATGCGGCAGATGCGTGGTGCGTCGGGCCTGCTGGCGTTCGGGGTGAAGGGCGGTGTCGATGGCGGTGTCGATGGCGGTGAGGCGGCCGGCGTAAAGTTCATCGAGGCCGCGCAGTTCATGAGCCACCTGGTCAACATCGGCGACACCCGCACCCTCATCAGCCACCCGGCCAGCACCACCCACCGTCAGCTGGACGCAGCGCAGCAGCTGGCAGCAGGTGTGAAGCCCGACATGGTGCGCATCAGCGTCGGGCTGGAGCACATCGACGACATCCTGTGGGACATCGACCAGGCGCTGGCCGCAGCCAGCGCCTGAGGCTCACTGACGCTGGACCGACGCCGCACCGGCACCTTCGGCCTGCACCGAACGGTCGCCGCGCGAGACCCCGGCGCTGCCGGTGCCGGACGTGTCGGCCCGCCGCGGCTGGGCACTGGCCTCACCGCTGCCGGCCAAACTGGCGCTGGTGGGCTGGCGCGCTTCGTTGCGCGCGCTGTCGGTGGCTGCGCCGCGTGTGTCGGCCGCGCTGCTGCGGGCCGCTGCGGCTTGGCCACGTGCTTCGGTGATCGCACCCACCGTGCCGCCGCGTGTCTCCGAAGCCGCCTCGGCGGCGCCGCCGCGCGCTGTCTCGGCGTGGGCCGCGCCTTGGGCGGCCGCGCGGGCGCCCCTGTTGCTGCCGGCCTGCACCCCTTCGCCGCTCGCGGCTGCGGCGCCCTGCGCCTTGTCTTTCACGCTCTCCAGCGGACGCGCTGCAGGCCGGCGCGGCAAGCTGTCGGCCTGGGCGCGGCTGCTGCCGGCGAGATCCAGGCCGCGTGGGCCCAGGCCGCCCTGGCCAGCGCCGCCGATCATGCCGCTGGCGCCGCCCAGCAACTGGGCCTGCGCCGGCTGGCTCAGCACCACCAGGCCGATCAGCGCCGCGACCAGCGGCACAAGCGTCAGCGAAGCACGGCGGTGGGCACGGCCGGCAGGGCGGATGGGGCAGGTGACTTGGGCTGAGTTCATGGTGCTTCCTTTGCGATGGGTTCTGGGAGCCGGACCGATTCCGGCGTCCTCAGTGATCACAACGAGGGCCGCACGCCACTTCTTCCACCACGCTGCTGCAAAGTTGCAATCAAATGCAACGCCGTGCGACGCTTCACGGCGCCGCGGCCTGCACACGTTGCGGCGGCACGCGCAGGTCCTCGGCAACAAGGCCGTGGCCGTAGACCGGATCTCGGCCGCGGGCGCCCAGGTCGTGTGCAACTGCCTGCAAGGCCAGCAGCAGGCGCTGCCGGGCCGCAATGTCGGGCTGGGGCAAGCCGCCGGCGAGGCCACCCGCGACCAGCGGCGCTGCAAACGAGGTGCCACGCACCACACGGTAGCCGGCACTGCCGGCACGGGCGGCGGCGATGTCCGCGCCCGGCGCCGCGAAGGCCACGTGCGGCCCCTGGCCGGCCTCGGGCAACACACGCCGCGACGGTGTCACGCCGGCAATGGCCAGCACACCTGCGTAAGCCGCCGGGTACAGCGGCGGCGCGGCCGGCCCGTCGTTGCCGACCGCCGCCACCAGCAGATGGCCGCGTGCGGCCAGCCGGTCCACCACACGTTCGAGCAAGCGGTTGGCCGGCCCGACGAGGCTGATGTTGACGACGCCGACGCGCTGCCGTGCCATCCAGGCCAGCGCTTGCGCCACCGCTTCGGCGCCGCCGCCATCGGGCGCGCCGCAGTAGACATCGGCGCTGAAGAGCGTCGCGCCCGGCAGCGCGCCGGTGAAGTCTGCGTCCCGGCCGACCAGCAACGAAGCCACCGCGGTGCCGTGCGCGTCGGCGGCGGCGGGCAAGCCCTCGCAGCCCCAGCGCTGCAAAACCGAGGACCGCAGCGACGGGTGCTGTGCATCGACGCCGCCGTCGATGAGGCCGACGCGGGCCACAACCGGTGCCGCCGGCGCGGCCCCCGGGGAACCAGCGGGCTCGTTGGGCGGGCCTTCAGATGCGCCGCGCGCCGTCGAAGCCGCGGCGCCGCTGGGCCGATAAAGATGGTGGTAGTCGGCCTCCAGCCCGGGGTCGAGCGCGCGCAGTCGCGCCAGCGCGTCGGCCAGCGACAGCCCGTTGGGAGGGGCCAGCACGACCTGGCGCAAGTCCAGGCCCTCGAGCATCGTGCTGCGCAGCAGCGTGAAGCCCTGGGCCTGTGCGGCCTGGAGCAGCGCCTCGCCAGGGTCCACCAGCAGCAGTTCGCCGCGCCGCACCGGCGCGCCGTTCGGGTCGGCCTCGACGCGGCCCGGCCAGTTGCGCAGCAGGCTTTGCTCGGCCGCACGGCGCGCGCCACGCAGCGTCTCGACGGCGGTGCCGGTCGTCGTGCCCAGTGTGCCTTCGGCGCCGCGCTGGAGGCGGTCGAGCGGGCGCTCGACCACCGCCGGCAGTTGCGGCAGGCCGCCCGGCAGCCGCAGCTGCGCCTGCGCCACCAAGGGCAGTGCGGCGGTCAGCAAGGGACCCAAGAGCGCAAAGCGCCACACATCGAAGATCATCATGCAGAGCATAACGACCGGCACAGGGAAGAAAATCCGCCTCCCGTACGTTGTACCTTCTGAACATGCCATTGCCGAGCGAGAGAATGCAGCGCGAGATCGTCGCCCTGCTGCCGCGTTTGCGGCGTTTCGGGCGCACCCTCACCGGGACGCGCGAAGACGCCGACGACCTGGTGCAGGTGGCACTGGAACGTGCGCTGAACCACGCCGCGCAATGGCAGCCCGATACCCGACTGGACAGCTGGCTCTTCCGCATCATGCAAAACGCCTGGATCGACGAATTGCGCTCGCGCCGCCGCCGTGAAGCCACCTTCGTGGCCGAGGAAGAAGGCGAGCACGTGGGCGTCGACAGCGCGGCCGCACACCAGGACGCGCTGGCGGTGCGCCAGGCCCTGGCCACGCTGAGCGACGAGCACCGTGCGGTCGTCGCGCTGGTGCTGGTCGAGGGCCTGGCCTACAAGGAAGCGGCCGAGGTGCTGGACATTCCCATCGGCACGCTGACCAGCCGCCTGGCACGCGCCCGCGAGGCGCTGCAGGCGCGGCTGGGCGGCATGGAAAACACGGCATGAACACGAAGCACGACGATACGGCCCCGTTCAGCGACAGCGAGATCGCGGCCTACGCCGACGGCGAGCTCGACGTCGCCCGCCGCACCGCATTGACCCGTGCGCTGGACCGCGATGGCGACCTGGCGCAGCGCGTGAACGTGCTGCGCGAGCAGCGCACGCGGCTGGCTGCCGCCTGGCCCGCCGACGACGAGCCGCTGCCGCCGGCGCTGCAGCAGGCCGCGGCGGCGCTGGCGGCGCGCCTGGCGGCGTCGCAAGAAACCGGCGCGCCGCCGGTTGCCGCACCCCAGGTGGCGGCGCCCGTGGCCGACCTCGCTGCGGCCCGCACAGCGCGCGCCGCTCAGGCAGCTGCCTGGCCCGGGCTGGCGCCGGCCGAGCGCGCGCGTCGCGCCTGGCAACCGGGCTGGGGCATCGCAGCCAGCCTCGCGCTGGCTGCGGTGCTGGGTGTCGTCGTCGGCCGCAGCACCGCGCCGACCGGCGCGGAACTGGCTTTCAGCGCCCCTGCCGGCGCGGTGGTGGCGCAGGGCCGGCTGGCACAGGCGCTCGGTTCCGCGCTGGCCTCGTCGCCCGAAGCCGGCTCGCTGGTGGCGGTGCAGCTGAGCTTTGCCGATGCCGGCGGCAACTACTGCCGCACCTTCAGCATGGCCGCGGTGTCGGGGCTGGCCTGCAAGCAGGGCGGGCAGTGGCGGGTGCAGGCGCTGGCGGCGGCAGAGGCCGGTGACGTCAGTGTCGCGGGCGGGCTGCGCCAGGCCGCCAGCGCCGTGCCGCCGGCGATCCTGTCGGCCGTTGATCAGCGCGCCGCCGGGCCGGTGCTGGATGCCGCGGCCGAGCGCGCCGCACGCGACCGGGGCTGGGAGCGCTGAGCATCCGCTTACCATCAAGCCGGAATTCGCTTCGGAGCCTACCGGTGAACATCTACGAGCAGCACCTGGACAAAAACGCGGCCAACTTCGTGGCGCTGTCGCCGGTGAGTTTCGTCGAGCGCAGTGCCGAGGTGTTTGCCGACCTGCCGGCCGTGGTGCACGGCAGCCGCCACTACAACTGGGCGCAGACGCGCGAGCGCAGTGCGCGCCTGGCTGCCGCACTGTTGGCGCTGGGCGTGAAACGTGGCAGCACCGTCAGCGTGATGTTGCCCAACACGCCGGAAATGGTGGAAGCGCATTACGCCGTGCCAGCGCTGGGCGCCGTGCTGAACACCCTGAACACACGGCTGGACGCCACCTTGCTGGCCTGGCAGATGAACCACTGCGAAGCCAGCGTGCTGATCACCGACCGCGAGTTTGCGCCGGTGATGTCCCACGCCTTGTCGGCACTCAGGGGTGACCACGGGCGCGGCATCGTGGTCATCGACGTCTGCGACAGCGAATACACCGGTGCCGGAGAACAACTGGGCGCCTTCGAGTACGAAGCCTTGCTGGCGGCACACGAGCCGCTGGCGCTACTGCAAGGCCCCGCCGACGAGTGGGACGCCATCGCCGTCAGCTACACCAGCGGCACCACCGGTGACCCCAAGGGTGTGGTCACGCACCACCGCGGCGCCTACCTGAACGCAGTGTGCAACGCGGCCACCTGGACCATGCCGCACTTCCCCAAGTACCTGTGGACGCTGCCGATGTTCCACTGCAACGGCTGGTGTTTCCCCTGGACGGTGGCCATGCTGGGTGGCACGCACATCTGCCTGCGCCGCGTGGAAGCCGCGGCCATCCTGCAGGCCATGCGAACACATGGCGCCGACCACTACTGCGCCGCGCCCATCGTGCACAACCTCATCATCCATGCCGACCCCGTGCTGCGCGAAGGCATCCACCACAAAGTGCGCGGCATGGTGGCGGGTGCCGCACCACCGGCTTCGATGATCGAAGGCATGGCCCGCATCGGTTTCGACATCACGCACGTCTACGGCTTGACCGAGGTCTACGGCCCGGCCAGCGTGGCCGTCAAGCGCAGCGCCTGGGCCGACGCCGACCTGTCGGAACAGACGCGGCTGAACGGCCGCCAGGGGGTGCGCTACATGCTGCAGGAAGGCATGACCGTGCTCGACATCGGGTCGATGCAGCCCGTGCCGGCCGACGGCCGGACCATGGGCGAAATCATGTTCCGCGGCAACATCGTGATGAAGGGCTACCTGAAGAACCCGGCTTCGTGCGACAAGGCCTTCGAGGGTGGTTGGTTCCACACCGGTGACCTGGCGGTGATCGAGCCTGACCGCTACGTCAAGATCAAGGACCGCAGCAAGGACATCATCATCAGCGGCGGCGAAAACATCAGCAGCATCGAGGTGGAAGATGCGCTGTACCGCCACCCGGCCGTGCTGGCCTGCGCAGTGGTGGCGCGGCCCGACGAGAAGTGGGGCGAAACGCCGGTGGCATTCGTCGAAACGAAGGCCGACGCGCTGGTGTCAGCGGCCGACCTGATCGCCCACTGCAAGGGCCTGCTGGCCGGCTACAAGGTGCCGCGCGAGATCCGCTTCGAGGCCATTCCCAAGACCAGCACCGGCAAGGTCCAGAAGTTCCAGTTGCGCGAGCGGGCCCGGTCCGCTTCCGCCATCGAATAGGCGTGCCCATGGACACCGAAGCCCTGGTGCTGCACGACAAGGACAAACGTGGCGTCGTCACGCTCACGCTGAACCGTCCGCAGGCCTTCAACGCCTTGAGCGAGGGCCTGCTCGCAGCCCTGCAAGCCGCGCTGGACCGCGTGGCCGCCGACGACACGGCGCGTGCCGTGGTCATCGCCGCCGCCGGCAAGGCTTTCTGCGCCGGCCACGACCTGAAAGAGATGCGGGCCGATCCTTCGCTGGACTACTACGAACGCCTCTTTGCGCAGTGTGGCCGCATGATGATGAGCATTCAGAAGCTGCCGGTGCCGGTGATCGCCAAGGTGCAGGGCATCGCCACCGCTGCAGGTTGCCAGCTGGTGGCCATGTGCGACCTGGCGGTGGCCGTGCGCGAAGCGCGTTTTGCCGTCAGCGGCGTCAACCTGGGCCTGTTCTGCAGCACGCCCAGCGTGGCGCTGTCACGCAATCTGTCGCGCAAAGCGGCCTTCGAGATGCTGGTCACCGGCGACTTCATCAGCGCCGAGCAGGCGCTGGAAAAAGGGCTGGTCAACCGTGTTGTCGATGCGGGGCAGCTGGGTGCCGAAGTGGAACAGCTGCTGTCGCGCATCGTCGGCAAACCGCGGGCCGCCATCGCCATGGGCAAGGGCCTGTTCTATCGCCAGCTGGAAACCGGCATCGAAGCCGCGTATGCCGATGCGCAGCAGACGATGGCCTGCAACATGATGGACGGCAGTGCGCTGGAAGGGGTGCAGGCCTTCATCGACAAGCGGCCTCCGAAGTGGTGAGCCTGCGTCTCAGCTGAAGTCCACCGACAGGCTGCCCAGCCCGCTTGTGTAGCTGGCCGACCATCGTTGCCCGGCTTGCACCGGCCAGGCGTCGGTCCAGGTGCCGGTGGTCACCAGGTCGCCAGCGCGGATGTCGGGTGCGCCGGGGCAGGCCCGCAATTCGCTGACGAAGTGCTGCAGCGCCAGCAGTGGGCTGTCCAGCACCATCTGGCCACTGCCTTCTTCCACGGTCTGCCCGTGACGCGCCAGTGCCACGCGCGCGCCAGACAGCAGCCGGTGCAAGTTGTTGGCATCACCTGCCAGGTCGGCCACCCGCAGGGCTTCGCCGACCCGCAGGTGTGCGTGCAGGCCACTGTCGGCCACGGTCTGTGCGGCGCAGAACTTCCAGTTGGGCAGGTGGCACTGCACGACTTCGAAGCCGGGGGCCAGCCAGTCCAGTGCGTCGAACAGCTGGTCGAGCGTGGCGCCGGGCGGCGGTGTCGACTTGAAGGCGAACACAACTTCGGGCTCGATGCGCGGCTGGCAAGCCTGGGCCAACGACACCGTGCCGCCGTCGCGCGCGAAGCTGAGCGTGCTGTGCCACACACTGCCCCAGATGGGCGCAAACACCTGGTAGCGCGGCCAGATGCTGCGGTTGGTGAAGCCCACCTTGTAGCCCACCGGCCGTTCGCCACGCGCCACACGCAGGGCGCGAACGGCCAGCGCGGTGCGGTAGGCGGCACCGACATGGTGGATGGCCTCGCCCGCGCCGGCGGGCCACAGCTGTCCGCTGTCGATGTGCTGAAGCAGTTGTTGCGGCGTCATGGTCGGGTTGAGGTCATGCCTTCACTCTGCCTTCGCGCCGCTGGCTTTCACCACGCTTTCGTAACGCTGGTACTCACGCAGGATCAGGCCGGCAAACTGCTCGGGTGTGCTGGGCACCGGCTCGGCCAGCAGCTGTGCAAAGCGGGCCTTGGCTTCGGCCGAATTCAGCGCCGCCACGAAGGCGGTGTTGAGCCGGGCCAGCACGTCCTTGGGCGTGCCGGCGGGTGCGATCAGGCCCCACCAGGTGTCGATCTCGAAACCGGGCAGCACTTCGGAAATGGCGGGGACGCCGGGCAGCAGCGGGCTCGCCTGGGCTGAGGTCACCGCCAGCGGCAGCAGCTTGCCGGCGCGGATGTTGGCCGCGGCGCTGGCCAGGTTGTCCAGGCTGTAGTCCACCTGGCCCGACAACAGCGCCAGCTGTGACGGCGCGCCGCCGTTGTAGGGAATGTGCACGGCAAAAAAGCCGGCACGTGACTTCAGGATCTCGCCGCCCAGGTGCCCCGCGCTGCCATTGCCGCCGCTGCCGTAGTTCAGCTTGGCCGGGTTGGCCTTGGCGTAGGCGATGAAGTCCTTCAGGCTGCCGATGCCCAGGCGCTTGGCGGTGTCGGTGTTCATCACCAGCACATTGGGGATGCGCACCATCTGCGTCACCGGCGCAAAGTCCTTGATCGGGTCGTAGGGCAGCTTGGCAAACAGCCACGGGTTGATGGCCTGCATGGCCACTGCTGCGATGCCCAGCGTCAAGCCGTCGGGCGGCGCCTTGGCCACCAGGTTGACACCGATGCCACCACCGCCACCCGGGCGGTTTTCGATGACCACGTTGCCCAGCGTCGCCTTGACTTGTTCGGCCAGCACACGGGCCGTCACGTCGATGGGGCCACCGGGTGCAAAGGGCACGATGATGCGAACGGTGCCGGCAGGCGTCTGGGCCTGGGCCGCGCCCGATGCGGCTGCACTGGCGGCGGCCAGCGCGGTGATGAAGTGGCGGCGGTCCATGGCTGAAGTCTCCTGGTGTGTTGGCGGCAGGTGCCGGGTTCTGGCGGCGTCGATTGTCCACGCGCAGTGGGTTCCTGGCGGGTCCGCAGCATCGGGCATTCTGGTGGCTGCGGCCTTACCATGCCCGCATGAAAAGCCCCACCCGCATTCCCGGCCGCCGCCTGCTGCATTCCCCCGGCCCCACGCCGCTGCCCGACGAGGTCTTGCACGCGCTGATGCGCCAGCCCATGGACATGGGCGACCCGCGCAACGACGAAACCATCGCGGCCTGTGAGGCCGGTCTGAAACAGGTGCTGCAGACACAGTCGGCCGACGTGTTCTTCTACGCCTGCAACGGCCACGGCGCCTGGGAGGCGGCCATCGAAAACCTGGTGCCGCCGGGCGGCTCGGTGTTGATTCCGGGCACCGGCCACTTCTCGGAATCGTGGGCCGTGCAGACAGAGGCGCTGGGCCGGCGTGTCGTGCGCACGCCGTGGATCGAAGGCCTGCCCATCGACCCGGCGGTGGTCACCGAAACCTTGCGCGCCGACAAGCAGCACGAGATCGTCGCGGTGTTCGTGGTGCACACCGACACCTCCAGCGGCATCACCAGCGATGTGTCTGCGCTGCGCGCTGCGCTGGACGACGCCGACCACCCGGCGCTGTTTGTGGTGGACGTGGTGGCGTCGCTGGGCGCCGAGCCTTTCGACTTCGACGGCCAACGGGTCGACATGGCCGTGGGCGCGTCGCAGAAGGGCCTGATGTGCCCACCCGGCGTGGGTTTCCTGGCTTGCAACGCCGCAGCATTCGCCGCTGCCGAGCGTAACCCGGCACCGCGCTTCTACTGGGACATCGTCAGGCGCAAGAGCGAGCTCAGCTACCGCAAGTTCTGCGGCACGCCGCCGCAGAACCTGATGGGTGCGCTGGCGGTGTCGCTGGGTCTCATTCAGAGCGAAGGCCTGCACAACGTGCTGGCACGGCACCAGCTGCTGGCCAGCCTGGTGCACGCCGCGGTCGAGGGCTGGAGCGAAGGTGGCGCGCTGGGCTTTTTTGCGCGCGACCCGGCCAGCCGGTCCAACGCCGTGACCACCGTGACGGTGCCGGCCGGCACCGATGTCGACGGCCTGCGTGCACTGGCGCGCGAACAGTACCAACTGGCCTTTGCCGGCGCGCTGGGGCCGCTTCAGGGGCGAGGTTTTCGCATCGGCCACCTGGGTGACCAGAACCCGGCGCAGGTGCTGGGCGCGCTTGCCACGGTGGAAGCGGCGCTGGAAGCGCAGGGCATTCCGCTGGGTTCTGGAGTGACAGGCGGTGGCACGCGGCGCGCGCTGCTGAAGCTGGCCGGGCGCTGATCCCGCAGGTCTGCTCGTGTCGGCGCCAAGCCCTGTTGCACCAGCGCAATGACAGGCTTGTGGCTGCGTACCCTGGGCGCACGTTTCGATGCGGTGGCGCTGCGGCCGTTTGCCTGGCCTGCACCCGATGCCGGCGACTGGCCGGCCTTGCGCACCTGGTGCCTGGCGGAACCTTCATTGCAACTGGCTGTGGCGCATTCGCTGCCCAGCGAACTCAAGGCCGCGCGTGCAACCGCCCTGGCGCTGCAGCTCGATGGCAGCCACGCCTTGCACGCGCGCAGCGGCACGGCCCAGCGCGTGGTGCTGCGCTTGCGTGTGAAGTTGCAGGACATTCGGCTTGGCCATGATGTGCAAGCCGACGACATCTGGGACAGCGGCTGGGTGCCCGACGAGCCGCTTGCCTGGGCCGCGCTTGAGCGTTTTCGGCCAAGACGCCCGACCTTCATCGTTTTGAACGGCTTGCCGCTGGAAGCCGTGCAGCGGTCACTTGCCCAGATGCAGCGGGCCAGTGTGTCCTATCGCAAGCCGGTGCGTGTGCTGGTGCTGGGCAAGCTGCCGGATCTTGAGCAAGCGCCGAGCCGCATCGCCGACTAGCGCAACGGCCCCTTCAGTGGTGCCGTCGCGCCAGCTCAGACCATGACCCTGGCGCGGCGGTGACTTCCATTCCAGCTTCAGGCCCGTCAGCGCCACAGCACAAAAACACTGTGCGCCACCATGCGCAGCGGTGCCTGCAGCGCAGACTGCAGCCCTTCGAGCAACGCACTGGCCGCCAACGCCAGCGCGACCCTGCTGCAGCAACCCCCTTTCGCCTGTGCCTGGCCTACATGCCGGCGTAGTTGGGCCCGCCACCACCTTCGGGTGTGACCCAGACGATGTTCTGCGTCGGGTCCTTGATGTCGCAGGTCTTGCAATGCACGCAGTTCTGTGCATTGATGACCAGCTTGTCTTCGCCGCCAGAGTTCACGAACTCGTAGACGGCAGCCGGGCAGTAACGGCTTTCAGGTCCGGCATAACGTTCAAGATTGATGGCCACCGGCACCGACGCGTCCTTCAGCGTCAAGTGCGCGGGCTGGTCTTCTTCGTGGTTGGTGTTGCTGATGAAGACGCTGCTCAAGCGGTCGAAGGTCAACTTGCCGTCGGGCCGCGGGTAGACGATGGGCTCCACCTGGCTGGCCGCGTGCAGCCGGGTGTGGTCGGCGGCGTGGCGGTGCAGGGTCCACGGCGGGCTCTTGATGCCCAGCTTGGGCAGCAGCCATTGTTCGACGCCGGTCATCAGCGTGCCGATGGTGTTGCCCTGCTTGAACCACTGCTTGAAGTTGCGGCTGAGCTTGTGCTCTGCGTGCAGCCAGCTCTGTTCGAAGGCTTCGGGGTAGGCCGTCAGTTCATCGTGGCTGCGGCCGGCCTTCAGCGCGGCGGCGGCGGCTTCTGCCGCCAGCATGCCGGTCTTGATGGCGGCATGGCTGCCCTTGATGCGCGCGGCATTCAACATGCCGGCTTCGCAGCCCACCAGCGCGCCGCCCGGAAACACCAGCTTCGGAATGCTGAGCAACCCACCGGCGGTGATGGCCCTTGCGCCGTATCCGATGCGTTTGCCACCTTCGATGTGGGCGCGGATGGCCGGGTGGGTTTTCCAGCGCTGCATTTCTTCGAAGGGGCTGATCCAGGGGTTCTGGTAGTCCAGGCCGGTGACAAAACCCAGCGTGACCTTGTTGCCTTCCATGTGGTACAGGAAACCACCGCCGTAGGTGTGTTCGTCCATCGGCCAGCCGGCGCTGTGCAGCACCAGACCTGGCTTGGCTTTGTCGGCCGGCACTTCCCACAGTTCTTTCACGCCCAGGGCATAACTTTGCGGGTCGCGGCCTTTGTCCAGTTCGAAACGTGCAATCAGCTGGCGGCCCAGGTGACCGCGTGAGCCTTCGGCGAACACCGTGTATCTGCCCAGCAGCTCCATGCCCAGCTGGAAGCCGCCGTGCGGCTGGCCGTCCTTGCCGATGCCCAGGTTGCCGGTGGCCACGCCGCGCACGCGGCCGTCTTCGGTGTACAGCACCTCGGCGGCGGCAAAGCCGGGGAAGATTTCCACGCCCAGGGCTTCGGCCTGTTCACCCAGCCACTTGGTGAAGGCACCCAGACTGATGACGAAGTTGCCGTGGTTGTGCAGGCAACCGGGAATCAACCACTGCGGTGTGGTGCGGGCCCAGTCTTCGTGCAGGAACAGCACCTCGTCCTGTGTCACCGACTGGTTCAGCGGTGCGCCGCGTTCTTTCCAGTCGGGCAACAACTCGGTGATGGCCCGCGGGTCCATCACTGCGCCCGACAGGATGTGGGCACCGGGCTCGGAACCTTTTTCGAGCACCACCACCGTCAGTGCCGGGTCGATCTGCTTCAGTCGGATGGCGGTGGCCAGGCCGCCGGGGCCGGCGCCGACCACCACCACGTCGTATTCCATGGCCTCGCGGGGGCCGTGGGTGGACAGGATTTCGGCAGGGGTCATCAAATGTCTCCGAGGGGACTGCACGGTGTCGCAGAAGGCGCAAGAGGCGCCGCGATTCTACGAGTCGCAGCCTGTGCAGCCCGGGCCGCGATTAGGCCCAAGCGCCTAGGTGGGCCTGGGCTGGGTCAGCGGCTAGCGCCTGAGAAGTGCAGGCGTCGCCAGGCCCAGCAGCGTGAGGCCCAGCGAGCCCATCACGTGCACGCTGACCGTGGCCGCAGCCCAGCCCAGTCGGCCCTGGTTCAACGCCGCCACGACTTCAGCCGAAAAGGCGGAGAAGGTGGTCAGCCCACCCAGGAAACCGGTGATGACAAAAAGCCGCCATTCCGGCGTGAGCTGCGGCATCTGCGCAAACAGCGCCAGCGCCAGACCGATGAGGTAGCCGCCCACCAGATTGGCCACCAGGGTACCCATGGGCAAGGCCGGGAACAGGTGGTTCATGCCCAGCGCCAGCCACCAGCGCAGCAACGCGCCGATGGACGCACCCAGGGCAATGGCGATGACGGCGGTCCACATGGCGGCGGATTATGGCCAGCGGTCCGGGTTTGCCACCTGCACGCAGGGCGGGAGCGCAGCTGTGTCGCTGCTCGCTGCGCGAGTCGCCGCCATTTGCGCCGACCCCTGATGCCGCGCGCGAAATTCGCACCGCGCAAGTGAGATAAAGCGCACCCCATCGGGTTTGCCCGACACAAAAAGAATTTGACAGGGATGCAAAACGCATCCATCATCGGTGCACCGACTGGCGCTGGGCCGGGCGGACTCCCAAGGAGCTTCACCATGTTTGTTTCCACCAATGCACACGACTTCACCATTGGCGCAGCCCTGCGCCGCCAACAGCTGCCCCTGAGCGTCGACCAACTGCGCAAGCTGGCGCCGTCGGTGTTCGCTGAGGCCGCACACGACAGCCGCAGCCAGCGCTATGCCTACATCCCCACTGTCGACATCCTGCAGGGCCTGGCACGTGAGGGCTTCGAGGTCTACTCGGCCACCCAGGCCCGCACCCGCCACGAAGACCGCCGCGACCACACCAAGCACATGCTGCGCCTGCGCCACCGGTCGCTGCAGATGCGCGCCGTGGGTGACTCAGCCCCCGAAATCGTGCTGGTGAACAGCCACGACGGCAGCAGCAGCTACCAGATGATGGGCGGCATGTACCGCCTGGCCTGCAACAACGGCCTGGTGGTGCCCGATGGCGTGTGCCAGACCATCAAGGTGCAGCACAGCGGCAAGATTCAAGACCGGGTGATTGAAGGCGCCTTCGAAGTTCTGGACGGCTTGACCCGCGTCATCGAGTCGCGCGACGACATGCGCGCCCTCACCCTGAATCAGGGCGAACAGCGCGCCTTTGCCCACGCTGCGGCGCTGCTGCGCTTCGAACCGGCCGAGGGTGCCGGCCTGCCCGTGACACCCGAACAGGTGAACCGCCCGCGGCGCATGGATGACCAGGCGCCCGACCTGTGGACCACCTTCAACCGGGTGCAGGAGAACGTGGTCCGTGGCGGCCTGCGTGGCCGCAACGCCAACGGCGGGCGGCAGGCCACCCGCGCGGTCACCGGCATTGACCAGGACGTGAAGCTGAACCGCGCCCTGTGGACCCTGGCCGAGGAAATGCGCAAGCTGAAGGCAGCACACTGACGGCATCCGTCTAGGGCCCTCGCGGGCCCTATGGGATGCCGTCAGCATCGCCCCCGGCACTGGGCCAGGGGCCACCCTCAAGGGGCCTTTCATGTCCGTCATGCTCATTTCTGCCGCGCAGATCAACGCCTTGACCAGCTGGGCCGCACTGCGCGCGCCAGACCAGCCGGCCCACGTGGGCGGCCACTGGGTCAAGTTCGGCACTGATCGCGCGCGCATCGCCCAGGAGCTGCACCGCGTCAACGCCGAAGCCTTCGCCGCAGCCTATGGCGAGCGCGTGAAACCCGAAGCCTTCCGGCCCGAGCTGCTGCCCTGCGCCGCGTCGCTGAAAGTGGGCCAGGTGTACGAACTGCTTACCTCGTACCTCTACAACAGCGAAGACGCCCCCGGCTTTGCCGAAAGCGACGCCTGCGGCCACTGCAGCCAGCTTTTGGCCGCGTTGTGCAAGTCGCTGCCCGGCCGCGCGGGTGCACGGTGGCAGGTGGAAACCCCGGCCGAAGTGGCCCAGCTGGCCGGCATCGCCGCCTGAGCGCAGCCGTCTAGGGCCCAGGCCTGGGCCCTATGGGGTGCGCTTGCGCATCGCCGGCGGCACGGGGCCGCCGGCAACCCTGAAGGGAGGCCACCACATGGCCAGGACCTTTGCCGCCTTCGCCGCGGCCGTGCTTTTCCTTGCCCTGGCCGCTTGCAGCCAGGCGCCCATTCAACCGCCTTGCAAGCCCCCAGAGGCTGTGCACCTGCTGATCGACCCAGACACCGGCCAGCCTGTCGTGCCGCGCTGGGTGGCCACCTTGCGTGATGGCGTGGACTGGGACTGCACCGGCGACCAGCCATGAAGGCCGGCCCTGGCATGTTGTGCGGCCTGAACCTGCTGCACCCGCAAGGCCACTGGGTGGTGGTGTGCACGCACGGGCCACGCGACCGAGTGCGGCTTTTCCGCCTGGCGCACGACGGCTGGGCGCTGGCTGACATGCTGGGGCAGCGCTCGGCGTAGCTGGGCCGGGCGCAGCCGGGCGCGCCGGCGCTACGATGCCGCGCCGCAGCAGCTCGACACCCGGCTCGACCCCCCAAGGGTTTTTTGGCCCATGAGCTGCTGGCACCAGCAGGAGACACACCATGAACGCCCCCGAACTGCAGGCCCTGCGCCGGCTGCTCTTCTTCAGCGTGGCCGAGGCCGCGCGCTACCTGGCCGCTGACGAACAGCGCCCCAGCGGCGTGGAAGAGCGAACCTGGAACCGCTGGGAAGCGGGCAAGGTGCCCGTGCCCGCCAACATAGCCTCCACCGTGCGCCAGGCTGTGCAATACCGTGCCAGCGCCATCGAAGCCATGTGCGCGCAGCTGGCCCAGGCAAGTGCCTCTGCTGGCCAGACCGAAACGCTGGTGTTCATCTGGTACGCCGAGGTCGACGACTGGCCCCACGCCCCCGTGCTGTGGCGCCCGGCGCAAAGCGCGCTGGCCAGCTGCTTTGCAGACCCTGCCGCTGAGCCTGTGCACCTGGTGGCCTTCGACGCGCGGGCGTTCAACCTGTGGCGCATCGACCAGGGCCTGGCTGACACGGCCGACGTGCGTTCGGCTTGGGCCGCACTGCAGCCCGCAGGCTGACCCCCCAAGGGTTTTTTGGGCCCTGCTACAGCGCCTGCAGGGCCGACATCGCAGCCGCCAGAACGGACTCCAGCTCTTCGCTCGTTTGAGCGTCTGCGACTGCTTCCTTCCCAGCCATCCGCTCAGCTTCGATCGCTGGGCTCATCGTGCCCAGCCACAGCCCGCCGGTGTCGACCACTTCCTGGGCCACCACCAGCGCACTCTTGGCGGTGCGCGTGGCCTGGGCTGCGATGTGCGGGCCTGCCACAGCCGTCAGCGGGTCTGCCGTGTGGGCCACCAGGTAGGCCTGGGCCTCTTGCAGCTTGACCAGGTACACGGCCTGCTGGCCCGGCACGTCGGTGATGTAGCGCAGCCGTGCTTCGCCGGCGGCGTCGTCGATGTCGCGCAGCGCAAAGTACTTCCGTGTGGCCAGGCTCATTCGCGCACCACGTCCAGGGTCATGTTGCCAGCGCCCACGATGTTGACGCCTGCAGGGTCTGATGCGATCAGGAACGACAGCGACGTGCGTGCAATGGCGGTGGTCGATCGAGACAGCTGGTAGGTGCGGTCGCTGGTCAGCTCCAGCCAGGTGTTCAGGGCCGAGCTGGCACCGTCCAGGGTGTTGCCGCTCTCCCGCACCACGTTCACGTACAGGCCAGTGCCGATGCCCACGGTGGTGGGGAAGTAGTAGTGCGCCTGAACGACGGGGCCGCCGCTGTTGCGCACGCCGGTGATGGTGCCGTTGCTCTTGAAAGCCAGCGACGCCAATGCGGTGGAGCTTCCTGACGTGGCAACCACGGCAAGCGTGCCGATCTGAGCCACAGGCCCAGGCGCCGCCGTGGCGTCGGCTTTCACGGGGTCGCTCCAGCTCACAACCAGCACGTCGGCAGGCGTCTGGGTGCTCTCGCTCATGTACAGCGGCAGACCGTTGGCCGCCGGCGGCGCTGCCGACCAGCCGCTGGGTATGCCGCCCCCAGTTGGCGTGCTGGGCGGCGTGGCCGATCGGATGTAGGCGCGCACCAGCTTGTTCGCCGGCAACCCATCGTCGCCACGTGCACCTGAAGGCCCGAACACCACCCCGTTCAGAACGGTACCGAGTTCAAAGAGCGAAGTGTCCAGGTGCAAGCGCAGGCCTGGTGCCACCGGCAGTGCCCGCACCACCACGCCGTCTTTCAGGTAGCGGACAGTCTTTCCATCGTAGACAACCGAGAGCACCGTGTCGGTGGTGTAGCTGCCGAAGGTGGCGACAAAGGTGCCGCTCTCCCAGATGTCAAGCGACCCGCCTGAAGTGAAGTACCACGCAAAGTCCAAGCTGGTGTAGCTGGCGTCGGCGGCTGGGTCGCTGTTCAAACCGAACATCATCGAGCCGTCAGTGCGCCCTGCGCGGGCCGAGGCGTAGGCGCCGCCCACGTAGCTTTCGGCGCTGTAGCCCTGCGAGTCCCAAGCACCGGCGCCCGCCACCCGGCGAAGCGTCGTGCCATCCCCTTGACAGCCACCACTCACCACCCAGGTGAAAAGGCCGCCCCCTGCCTTGCTGCGGCTGATGCTGTACACCTTGTCGATGGTGACCGCACCCACCACTGCCCGCAGCGTGGCGGTGCCCACGTCTGCCGTTGTGCCGGTCAGGCTATAGATACCGTCGCTGCCGATGCTCAAGCCGGTGATGCCCACCACCGTGCCGTCCACCACGCTGAAGGTGACACCGCTGGTCAATTCCGTGGTGCCGTTGAAGACCTTGAAGTCGCCACCCGCGGTGGCGTAGTTCCCGCCCGTGCCGTCCACGGCTGTGCCCACCGTGTGCGACTCATTGGTCAGGTAGCCCGACAGCGTGTTTTGACCATCGCTGCCCGCGGTGCCGTCGCGCAGTCGCACCAGCGTCACCTGGTCGCTGAAGGCTCCCAAGGTGGCCTGCACCACAGCCCGCACCGCGGCACCGAACGAAGCAACGCTCAAGGTCCGGCTGTTGCCGCTGCCTCCAAGACTCAGCGCACCCAAAGACGTGCCGCTGGCGTCATAGCCCGTGGCAGAGAAAGTGGCGGTTCCCGCCAGGTTGGACAACACGGCGCTCAGCGTCACAACCTGGCCACCAGGTGTGGCCACGCCAGCGCCGTTGAAGGTGAAGGCCTGCGCGCTGGCCAGCAGCGCCAGCAGCTGGGCGTTGGCACCCGGGTTGCCCTGCACGCCCTGGCGGCTGCGGCTGATGGTGTAGACCTTGTCCAGCGTCACGGTGCCCCACACCGCGCGCAGGGTGGCGGTGCCCACGTCGGCCGTCATGCCGCCCAGGCTGTAGATGCCGTTGCCGTCGATGGCCAGGCCGGTGATGCCTGTCACAGACCCCGCAACAACGCTGAAGGCCACGCCCGTCGTCACCTCGCTCAGGCCGTTGAACACCTTGAAGTCGCCACCGGCGCTGCCAAAGCTGCCGCCGCTGCCGTCGGCTGCCGTCGACACGGTGTGCGCTTCGTTGGTCAGGTAGCCCGTCACAGCGTTCTGGCCATTCGAGCCTGCAGCACCGTCGCGCAGCCGCACGATGGTCACCTGGTCACTGAAGCTGCCTGAAGTGGCCGTCACCACGGCCCGTGCGGCGGCACCGAAGGCGGCCAGAGCCAGCGTGCGGCTGTTGCCCGTGCCACCCAGAGTGAGCGCGCCAATCGACGCCCCCGCCGCGTTGTAGCCCGTGGCCGTGAACGTGGCAGTGCCGGCAATGTTGGCCAGCAAAGCCGTCAGGGTGATGGTCTGGCTGCTGGGTGCCGCGGCGCCGGCGCTGTCGAAGGTGAAAGCCTGCGCGGTGGCCAACAGCGTCAGCAGCTGGGCGTTGGTGCCCGGTGCGCCGTCAGCCCCGGCCGAGCCAACAGGCCCGAAGCGAACGTTTCTCACCTCGCCGCCGGGGTTGTTGAAGGCTGAATCCAGGTACAGACGAAGGCCTGGAGCTGCGGCCACCTGGCGCATCAGCACGCCGTCGACCAGGTAGCGCACAAACCGGCCGTCGTACTGAACCATCGGCAAGGTCAGCGTGTTGTAGGCGCCCACCGTCTGAACGAAGTTGCCGCTCTCGAAGATCTCCAACAGCCCGGCCCCCGAACAGAAGAAGGCGTAGTCGATGGACGTGTAGCCGGGCGAACTCGCAGGGTCGGTGTTCAGGCCGATGAAGACGTTCTTGTCTGTGAACTCACACTGCCAGCTGACCCAGGCACCACCCACAAAACTCTCCAGGCTGCGGCAGTCGCTGTCCCACGCCGCCACGCCCCCGGACTTGCGGATGCGGTCGGGGCCGGGTGTGTCGCAGTTGCCGCTGGGAACCAGGGTGATGCTGCTGGCACCATTGCGGCCAGCCGGGCCCGCCGTCCACGCGCCGTCCGTGCCGTCAGCCAGTTCGACGGCGGGTCGGCCGAACACCATGCTGGAGCCGGCAACCACATCGAAGTGCAGGCCTCGCGTTCGCACTCGGGTGGCGCTGGCCATCCAGCAGAAGCTGGTGGTCGATGCCACACGCTCACCCGTTTCCATGTCGAAGACGCCGCCGGCGCCGGCGGCCACGCCTGTGGACCCGGCCGGGAACACGTAGGCAACCACCAGGTACCAGCGGCCGTTCTGCGGCAGGATGCCGTTGTAGAACCGGGGATCAACTGCAGGCACGGCGCTGTTCAGGGCGCACACCCGCTGCCAGGTCGGCAGGCCCGCGTCCTGATACTGCGGCCCGAAGCTGGCATAGGGCGTGCCCGTGACGCCCCTGGCGGGGAAAGAGAAGCGATACGTTTTGCTAGGGTCGATCCGGGCTTCGTTCTTCAAGAAGGCTCTGATGTTCGGGTCGCCCGTATCCCAGCCGCCAGAAGAAGGCGGCACCGTTACGGTGCCCAGCCAAAGCGCCTCTTGGCCGCCTCGCGGCCCAGCGCCCCAAACGATGGCGCTGGTGCTGGCGCCGGGGTTGCGCACCACCCATTCAAACGCAGCCCCCGGCCGCCACCAGCTCGGGTCGATAAGGTTGGCGCCCACCTGCACCTGGTTGCCCACCACCGTGAAGCTGCCGACCTTGGGCGATGACACCAGGCCGATGGCGTTGCGGCTCTTCACGCTGGCTTCCAGCAGCCCAGGCGGCAGCGCGTCGATGTCCACACAGTTCTCACTGGTGGCCGGCATGTCGGTCCAGGGCCCGCCGGCAATGCGCCAGGCCACCAGAAAGCTCAGCCCGGGCTCGGGCTCGGGCCAGCTCAGGGTGACCTTGCTGCGCCGTTCCAGGCCCAGCGCGTAGACGGTTTCCGTGAAGACCAGGCTGTGCGGCGTCAGCGGCGTGCGGCGCATGCGGCTCACAGGCGGCGGGTCAAACTCCACGCCCTGCTCGATCAGGTCGTACTTCTGCGGGTAGTGCCGCACGGCCACGAAGTCGTAGCCCGGCGCACCGTCCTTCTCTGCCGCGCCAAGGCAGCGCCACATCGTGGGCTCGATGGCGTTGCTCTGCAGCAGCCACACCGTGGCCGCCGCCGGCGCCTGCGTGAAAGCCGGGAACACGTTTAGCACCTGGTGCGGGCCGGCCGCGTTGGTCACCGGCCGCTTCTGCACCACCAGGCGGGTGTTGTCTGCCGGGTCGGGCAGCATCACGCTCAGCTCATAGCTCTCGCCTGGCGCAATGGTCACCGGGGCGTCTAGCGTCACGGCCGAGGTGGTGGCGCTGCGCACGCGCCCACCCAGGCGTTCTCCGGCCTCGTTCGAATCTGCAATCAGGAAGGTCTGGCCAGGCGCCACCTGCTTGCCGTCCAGGCCCACGCCAAAGCTCACGCCCGCGCCTTCCAGCCTTTCGCTGTTCAGCACCCACTTGCCGATGCGGTGCGCCTGGCCACGGCTCCACACGCCCAGCGGGCTCAGCGTTTGGCTGCGAATGCCGCGTTGCTTCTGCAGCTCGCGGTCCACCACAACCTCGGGCACCAGGCGGCCAAAGTCCTGCAGGTCGTTGAACCACACCACCACCTGGCTGGGCCGCTTGTTGAAGCTGGCGCCGGTGTAGGTGAACTTGCCGCCTTCGACGTTGGCATTGGTGAAGATGTGCACCGGGTCGCTGGGTGCGTCCTGCATCACGCGCAGTTCAGAACCCGCCCAGTACGCCATGCCCCGAAAGATGGCCGCAAGGTCGCTCAGCACCTTGTAGGCCTGCTCGCGCGTTTCCAGGTTCAGCCCGCAGCGAAAGCGCGGCTCTGTGCCGCCGCGGCCGTCGGGCACCATCACGTCGCAATAGCGGCCGATGCCGTACATCAGCCACTTCAGGTTTGGCCCGGTGTCGAAGTAGCGGCCCAGGCCGTAGCGGTTGCTGGTGACCACGTCGTAGTAGATCCAGGCCGGGCAATCGGTCCAGTCCACCTTGAAGGTGCCGTCCCACACGCCGGTGTAGACCTTGGTGCGGGTGTTGTAGTTGGTGGGCACACGCACGCGCAGGCCCATCAGGTCGTAGGCCCGGGTCGGGATGCGGCTGAACTGCTGGGCACCCACCCGCAGGCGCACCAGCGCGCTGTTGGGGTAGCGCAGCTTCAGGCTCTGCACCTCGGTGTAGCTGCCCCAGCGGAAGGCGTTCACCTCCAGCTGGCTGGTGCTGTCGGGCGTGACGCGCCGCACCCGGATGTCCCACGGCGCGCTTCCCGTCAGCGCAAACTCTTTGCTTCTGGTGTAGCGGCTGGTGGTCTTGCCTTCCACCACGTCGGTGAACACCTGCACAAAGCCGCCGCCGGCGCTCTGCAGGTCCACGGCCCACTGAAAGCTGCTGCCCACCAGGTCGCCGCTGCCGGCGTCCTGCCGCGTCAGCTGCGGCACCTCGATGGTCACCCGCGCCGTGTCCACCGCAGCGTTGCTGATGGTGCGCACCACAGGCGTGGCAGCCACCACGGCCACCTGCACGCCCACTTCGTTCAGCACCCCGTCGGCACCGGCAATGGCGGCCTGGCCCTGCGTGCCGGCCGTCACCTGCACCTGCACATTTTCGAAGTTGAAAGTGGTGTCGGCGTTCTGCAGCGGCACGCCGTCCAGGTAGATGCTGCGCAGGCCGAAGGTCAGGCCCTCGATCTCGCCTTCGCCCAGCAGGTCCAGCACGTCGGCCATCTGGGTGCTGCGGATGCTGTCGGGCAGCTCTTGGCCACCACCGCCGCCGCCCTTTCCGCCGGCGCCGCGTATGGGGTCGCGTCTCGGCTCGCGCAGCTTCATCCGCCGGGCCCCCCATCACCGCCGGTGCCGCCGTCGTCACCCGGGCCGCCGCTTTCGTAGGCCGGCAGCTCGGGCTCGGGCAGGGCCGGCGGTGGCGGCACGTAGATCTCGATGGTGCTCAAGCCCTGGCTCACCACGGTGCTGCCGCAGATGACGCGGCCGTAGCGCAGCGGCACTGGGCCGCCCTGCTCGGTGTTGTTCACCGGACCGTCGAAGGCGTAGCTGGGCAGGTTCTCGGTACGGTTCTGCTTGCCCTGGCGCTGCGGGCTCAGCAGCTGAATCACACCGCCCAGCATCATGGCGTAGCCCATCTGCATGAGAGGCACGCCCACCGCGCCAAAGCCATAGGCTGTCAGGACCACGCCCGCCACGTACAGCACATAACCCAGAATGGTTTGCGTGGCACCTGCGCGCTTGGCGCCCGCGATCGCGGGCACGAAGCGGATCACCTCAGCGTTGCCCACCGGCGCCGCGGCTTCGTCTTCACCGATGGTGCGGCGATGTTCGCCGCGGCCCACGTACACGTGATAGGCCTGCTTGCCGTCTGCCCCCAGGAAGGCCCGCTCAAAGCCCTGCAGCTGCGCCTTCAGCGCGTGCACGGCTTCGCTCGGGGTGGCCACCGCCAGACGGAACACGCGGCCAAAGCGCCGGCCCAGCTGGCCGTACAGCCGCACCTCGCGCAGCACCGGCTGCGCCGGCATTGCGGCCGTGCTCATGCCAGGCTCCGGTGGCGCAGCAGCGCCACGGTGTGCCGGTGCCAGTAGCCGCCGTACACGTCTTCGCAGCTCAGGCGGCCCCACAGGTGGTGCAGCAGCTTGTCGTCACCCAGGTAGATGGCGCCGTGGTTGGCCACGTTGGCCTTCACCTGCATGGCCACCACGTCGTGCCGCTGGGGCTGGCCTGCCACGCGCACGAAGCCGGCCTGCTCGAAGCCCTGCATGTACAGGTCTTGCCCCTTCAGCCACCAGTCGTCTTCGCGTTCGAAGTCGGGCAGCTCCAGCTGCAGCTCGCGGCGGTACCAGTCCTGCACCAGGGTGTAGCAGTCCAGCACGCCGTGCACGAACTCGCGCCCCAGGTACGGCGCCTGCCAGCCTTCTGGCGAGATCTCTTTCATCACGCCGCTGGGCCAGCCCACCACCACCCAGGGCAGGCCGCTCTTTTCGCAGCCCACGCGGTCGGCCATGCTGGGGTTGGCGCTGGCGTTGGGGTGGCTGTGCACCACGGCAAGTACTTCGCCCGCATCCTCGGCCGCGGCAAAGTCTTCAGGGTGCAGGCGGAAGCGGTCTTCCCCGCCGGTACCGGGCTCGGTGTTGCGTGCGGCCAGGTAGCGCAGCGTGCCATCTACAGCGTCGCGCAGCAGCAGGCCGCAGCACTCGCGCGGCTGCTCGGCTGCGGCGTGGTCCAACATGGCCTGGCGCAGTTCGTCGGTGAGAAGTTCGATCATGGTCACAGCGAACGGATCAGGCCCGCCCCCGGAAAGAAGTCGATGGGCAGCTCGGCCGTGGCGCCGAACCTCAGCTTGCAGCCGCTTACGCGGCGGCTGCAGTCGTCAAGCAGCGGGTTGCTGGTGGCCGTGTCGTCCACCTGGGCCACCGGGCCGCCCGTGTAGCCGCATTCGCTGCTGCGGTACACGCTGCCGCAGATGCTGTTGCTCACCTGGCGCGCCGGCAGCATCACGTCTTCCAGGTCCAGCGGGCTCACCAGTTCCCAGTGCACATGCCAGCCGTCGCGGCTTTTCACGCGGTCGAAGATCCACAGCTCGTCGACGTGCGCAGCGGTGGGGTCAGCCTCGGCGTTCACGCCGAAGGGAAAGTTCACCGCGTCCAGGTAGCGGGCATGGGTCTGCTTGCGGATGAGCTTGGCGCCCGACAGGTCACCGTACAGCCGCAGCTGCGCGGCCAGCACACCGTCCACGTCGCCCACCACCAGCGAAGGCCGCGGTCGCGGGCCGTCGCCGCGCAGCTCGAAGCCGCGCGCTTCCACCGGGATGTACTGATAGGTCTGGCCCTGCCACACCACCGCCTGGCTCAGCGCATTGGTGCCGTTGTGGAAGCGCAGCACGGTAGGCATGCCGATGGCTGTGCCGTCCACCACAAACAGCACCAGGCGCGCGCTGGGGGTCAGCGACTGCAGTTCCTGTGCGATGGTCATGCGCGGCCCTTCATGGCTCGGCAATCTGCTCGAAGCGCGCGCGGATGCTGCACTCACCCGGCGCGGTGGGGGTGCGGCTCCAGGCCCGGCAGATGTAGCGCTTGGCCGTGGTGCTGCGCATGGGCACGTAGCTGAAAGGCAGGTGGCCCTTGTGCGTGCGCAGGAAGGCAATCATCAGGTCGCCCTCGGCGTCGTCCACGCCGTCGAACACCAGGTTCCACACCTCCAGCATGAAGTTGATGCCGTCGGGCGAGCGCTGTTCGTAGCCGTCGCCAAGGCGCACGCTCTTGATGCGGGGTTCTTCTTCCAGCGCCGAACCGGCGCTTTCAGTCCACACCCAGTCAGCCACGGCGCACTCCCGCCAGGATGCCGCCCTGCCGGCGCTGTTCGCCCGCCCACTGTTCCACCGTGGCGCGCATCATCTGCTGCAGCCGCTCGGCTTCGGCCAGCTGCTGCTGTTCGGTGCCGCTGGCGCCGTTCACGGTGATGCTGCTTTGCACCACCACCCCGTTGCCGCCCTTGAAGTTCTTGATGTGACGCGGGTTGTCTTCGGTGAGCATCTCTTCGCCCACCTCGGCAATCACGGCGGCCTCGGTGGGCCGCAGGCCCAGGCTGCGCTGACCTTCGGTGACCAGGCCGCCGCTGTGCAGCACCTGAGCGCCGGCAAACACCAGCGGGCTCACGGCGCGCATGGTGCTGCCGGCTGCGCCAATGACGCCACCCGTGTGGTTGACGCTGGCGAAAATGCTTTGCAGGAACGCGCCCCAGTTGAAGCCCTGGCCGCCGTTGGCGCTGGCGCCATTGGTGCCGGCGTTGGGCCCGAACAGGCTGTTGGCCAGCTTCTCGCCCCAGCGTGCGGTGATCAGGCTCAGCATCTGCTGCGCTATCCCGCGCACGAAGTCCTTGAATCCCTCGCCGGCCTCTTTGCTGCCGCTGAGCACGTTGCGGAACAGTTCGCCGAAGCCCTGGCTGAAAGAGCTGCGCACGGTGCGGCTCACCTCGGTGCTCTTGTCCTGCAGCTGGTCCAGCTGCTGGATGAGCTGCGCCACCGCGTTCTGCTCGCCCGGCGTCTGTGCCAAAGCCTGCTGTATCACCAGCAGCTGGCGCAGCTGGGGCAAGGCCTTTTCGCGGGCTTCGAACTTGCGGCGCTCGGCCTCTTCGGTGGTGGTGGCGCCTTGTTCCACCTGCAGGTCAATCGCACGCTCTTGTGTGGCCAGGGCCTGCTGCGCCTCCGAGATCTGGCCGGCCACCGAGTCCAGCTGGGCCCGCCGCGTCAATTCGTCCAGCGTCTTGCGCGCTTCGTCCAGCTGCTGCTGCAACCGTTGCTGAATGCCTTCGCTGCCAGCCAGGCCGGCGGCGGTGCGCTGCCGGCTGCTGATGTCGCGCTGAATCAGCTCCAGCTGCCGGCGAGCCTCGGTGGTAGCGGCTTCAGCTTCCAGCCGCGTGCGCTCGGCCGGGTCACGTGAACGGGCGGCAGTCAGGCGCTGGTTTTCGGCCTGGCTGCGGCTCACGGCTTCGGCCAGGCGGGATATCTCGGCGTCGATCAGGCGCTGGCCTTCGCCCACGGCGGTGGCCACGCGCGACCGCGCCGCAATCACCTGGGTTTGCAGCTGGGTCAGCTGCGCCTTCTGCGCCTCAACCTCACTCTTGCTTTCAAGCGACGGGGTGCGCTGGCTTTCCACCTGCAGCAACCGTTCAGCCAGCGCTTGCTGCGCCTGGGCACGGCGCTGGTCGATCGAGTTGAGCTTCAGCGCCTGGTCGCTGGCAGAAAGCAGCTCTTGCGCATGCGCGCGGTCCACCAGGGCCTTTTCGGCGTCCAGCTCGGCCTCACGTTGCGCCAGGGTGCGCTGTGCGCCGGCTGCGCGCTGGCTGGCCAGGATCTGCTGAAACTCTTTGGCCTCGCGCTTGATGCGCTCTTGTTCTTCACGTAGGGCGGCGGCATCTTCGCTGCGGCGCACGGCCTCGCGGTTGGTGGCTTGGATTTCGCCCAGCAACCGGTCGCGTTCAGCGGTGTCGGCCTCGCCCCTGCGGCCGTCGCGCAGCAGGCCGCGTGCGCGCAGGTCGATGCGGCCTTCCACCGTCTTCAGCTGCTGCGCCAGGCTGGCCAGGCGCTCTTCGGTGGTCTCGTCGCGGCCCACCTTCTTCAGCTGGTCCAGGAAGAACGAAACGGCGCGGCCAGCCGCGTTCCACCCGCGTTCGATCAGCCCGATGGCGCCCACCCCACGCTGCTGCAGCGTGTCGGCCAGCTGGTCGTTGACAAAGCGCGTGGCTTCAGCAATGCGGCCCTGCTGTTCAAGCGCGCGCACATAGGCCACCTGGCCGGCGGTCAGGAAGTTGTAGGCCCGGTTGGCCTTCACGCTCCACTGGGTGATGCCGTCGGCCTGGTTCTCGAAGCCCTTCACCGCCTCTTCGGCGCTTTGTCCGTTCAGCTTGGCCAGAGCCGCAGCAGCACGGGCTGTTGAGCCAATCGTGGTGTCTGTCTGGCCGCTGAGCGTGAGCACTTCGCGCAGCGCGTCGCGCACAAAGCCGATGCTCTGGCCCGTGGCCGCGCTGATGTCGGTGGCCAGGCCGTTGATCTGGCCCTGGCTGGCGTTGGCGATGTTGCCGCTGAGCGCCAGCTCTTTGTTCAGCTGACTGCTCTCGCGATAGCCCGCTGCAATGTTGGCCGCCAGCGTTGCAAAGCCCACGGCCGCCAGACCCAGGCCCACCCGCATGGGCGTCAGAGCGGCCGTGATGGCCCTGAAGGTGTTGGCCACGCCACCGTAGATCTGCGTGATCTGCGGCCCCTGCTGCAGCGCCACTTGCAGCGGGCTCTGCCCGGTGGTCAGCCCCACGAAGATGTCGTTCACCTGCGGCGCCAGCGCGGCCTTGTTGTAGACAGCCTGGCGTTCGGTGCGGCGGCGGGCGGCTTCGTCCAGCTGGCGCTGACGGTCATCCGCGGTCTGCTTCTTCTTGCGGGCGCGCTCCTCTTCGTCGGCCACGCGCTTGCGTTCCTTGACCAGCTCGCGCTGGCGGGTGGCCTCTTCCTTGTCCTGCTGCTTCTTGGCCGCGGCGGCCTGGCTCTCGGCCTGGGTGCGCTTCTTGACCTGGGCCACCACCTGGTCGGTCTCGGCCGCGGCGGCTGCGCCGGCGCCCTTGCCTGAATTGCCCTTGCCGGCCGTGCTGGCGGCCTTGCTGGTGTCGGCCAGTTCCTTGCGCACCTTCTGCAGCGCGGTGATGGCCTCGGCCACCTCGGCTGCAATGCGCAGCTTGGCTTCGATCGTGTTGCCCTTGTTGGCCACGGCCGTCAGCCTTCTGCGTCAGCTTGTTCGCTCAGTGAGCGAACCGCCTTCTTCGCACCTTCACCACCAGCAAAGGCGTTGCTGGTGTCCACCAGGTGTTCAACGCGGCGGCGGGCGCGATCGGCGCGCGCCAGGCGCAGGTACGCGGTGAACTGGCTCCAGGTGTAGCCCATTGCGTCGCTGTGCCGGTGGCCAGCGGCGACTAGCTCGCCGAAGAGGCGGGCCCAGATGTCGTGCTGGTGGTCGCGCCGGGCGCCGGCGCCAGCGCCTGCAGCTTTGCTGCGGCGACGGCCAGCACCGGCAGCGCGCGGCCGAAAAAATCGGCGTTCACCTGCAGCACCAGGGCGAAGAGATAGGCAAAGCGGTCGGGCAGCAGATGGCCGGCTTCTGCCTCGGGCATGCCCACGCCCAGCGCCACCAGCTCGATGGCGGCCTGCGCGCCGGCCTTGCGTTGCAACAGCTGCAGCAGGTCCACCAGGTCGGCCTTCGTGGGGCCCGTGTCGCCGGTCAGCCTGGCCAGCATCTCGGCCGGCAGCAGCACCAGTTCTTCCAGCACCGGCGCCACGGTGTCCATCATGGCTGCCAGCGTGGCCACGTTGGCGGCGCTGACGGTCATGTCGCGGCCGTCCATCGGGAAGGTGATCGACAGCGGCGTGATGAATGCCGGCGCTTCGTGCTTCATGGGTGGTTGCTCGGTGGTGTCGCGCAGGCCGATCAGGGCGTGGTCAGGCTGTAGAACTGGCCGCCGGCGCTGGCAGCGCTGCGCGTCAGGTCTGCCAGCACCGAGCCGGCTAGCTCGAAGTCATTGAAGTCCTCATTGATGAGGTCCAGCTGCCGGGCGGGGCTCAGCCGGTTGCGGAACACGTCGCAGATGACGCGCGAGTTGTCGTCGGTGTTGATGCCATCCATGCGAATGTAGAGCTCGGTGCTGAGCAGCTTGAAGGCGCCCTGCACGTTGTGCGCGCCAGGCGTGAAGTTGGCCTTGAACGGCTGCACGTAGGGCGCACCCGACGTCAGGTTCAGGATGTCGATTCGGCCTGCAAAGGCGTCGAGCTCGTAGTTCGTGCCGGCCACCAGCGTCTTGGGCGAGCCGGTGCTGTCCACCACGGTGACTGCCGTCACGTTTTTGGCTGGCATGATGAGCGAGTCGCCCACCACCGCGCCCGTCGGAAAGCCGTAGTTCGTCACTGCCGCAGCGGCAGCCACCAGGGTGTTCTGCCCCAGCAGCGCAATGGCCATGTTCTCCGGGCTGAACTCGTCGAAGACGATGGTGATCTCGCCGCCGCGGCTGCGCGTCATACGCCGGTTGGGCAGCCGGTTGCCGGTGTAGCTTTCGCTGCGCTCCACGGTGTCTTCGTTTTGCGCAACGCGAAACACGCTGGCGTTACCGATCCATCGCAGAATGCCGGGCAAGCCGTTGCTTTGGCGCGCGCCGATGAGAACCTTGCCTTGTCCAGAAAAGCCGGGCATGTGGTGCCTCCTACAGAGTCAGTGAGATCTCGAAGCCCATCGGGTAGATGGCCTTCTGGGGTGTGATTTGCGGGCGCAGCGCCGCGTTGGCGCGCACGAACGGCCTGGCGGCACCGTCGGGCGTCCAGCCGGCCAGGGCCTTGTGCACCAGGCTCATGAGCGGGCCCGCGCGCAGATGGCGGCTGTCCTTCTCTTGGCCCACGTGGTTCAGCGCCACGCACACCAGGTAGCGCTGGTGCACCACCTGGCTGGCGCGGCTGGCGCGGCCGTCGTCGGACTCCACGAAGCGGTCGCCGGCGTACATCACCTGCAGCAGCTGCGCGCGCTTGTCGGCGGCCAGGATCTGATCGGCGGTTTCGCACACATCCACCGGGATGTCGGGCACCTGCAGTTCAAGGCGCCGCTTCATGAGCGGGCCCACGAACAGGTAGTCGTCAAGCAGCGCGGCCAGGCCCATGTCATGCCACCTCGCGGCCCATGACCTTGCTGCCCGGCGCAAACAGCACGCTGCCGGCGCCCAGCATGGGCGGCACGTCCTTGGGCGGCATCAGCGCAATGCGCCCGCTGCCCACGGCGTCCAGGTACTTGGTGACGGCCTTGTAGTCCTCGCGCTCCACCTCGCCGGCGGCGTTGCCCAGCAGCCGGTAGTGCGCAATGGTGATGGCGTGCACCTTCAGCACGGGCGGCACCGGGTTCAGCGGCAGCGTGTAGCGGCCGGCCAGGTAGCCGTCGATTTCGGCCGTGGCATCGTCCAGCGCCTTGTTGGCCACCGCGTGGTCAGGAATCCCCAGGGGCGGGTCGCTCAGGTCGGTGAGCTGCTGCAGCCGGGCTTCGCCCAGGCGGTCTTGCAGGTCGGTGACGGTGGCGTAGGGCATGGGCTTGGGTGTGCCTGCCGCTTGGAATCGGCCCCCAGCAAGAACGGGTCTGCTGGGGGCCTATCCGGGCCCCTCCTTGCGGTCGGGCCTTCTCGCGGCGGGGGTTGTGGGGTCAGCTGGCCGTGGCCTTCGCGTCGGGCTCTTCGGCGTCGCGCTCGATCTCTTCCACCTTCAGGCTCTTGTGGGCCTTCAGCTGGTCCAGCTGCGCGGCGGTGATCGTGCTGGCCGGCACTTCGCTGCGGCCGGCCCAGCGGGCGCCGGCGCAGTCCACGGCCTGGTCGGGGGCGGGCGAGTCCACGCGGATGAACTTCACCTTCGGCTTGGCGGTTGCAGCGGTGGCCATCGCATCAGGCCTTCGCAGCTTCGACATCGACTCCGTCGACGATGAGCATGGGCTCGGCCTTGATGGCCTCGACCTGGTCGGTGGTCAGCTCGCTGAGCGGCAAGGTTTGCGTGCCGGTGAACTCGATGCCGGCGCGGCGGAAGCCGTCGCGCTTGGTGGTGACGCGCAGGCCCTTGGTGGCGGGGCCGGCTGCGCGGGGGGTCTTGGCCATGTGGTGTGCTCCTGTTGGCTGGGTGGTCAGCGGCGCGGCCTTACAGCAGCCACGGCGAAGAGACCACCTGAAGGCGGTTCTTCAGGGTGTTGCTGGCACCGTTGGCCAGCAGCTGCGCGCTGAAGATGTCCATTGCCTGCTCAGCCAGCGTGGGGCTGCAGACCAGGTGCGTGCCGGTCACACCCAGCGGCGTGCCGTCGTCGTCCTTCTGGCTGGCCATCGCGGTCAGCGTGGCCTTCACTGCCGCAGCGTCAAGCGTCTGCTTGCTGGCAAACGCCAGCTGCCAGTACGGGCCGAAGGCGGCGTTGCAGCGGCCGTCCACCCCGTACACGTATTCCTTTTGGTAGAACACGTTGGGGTCGGTTTCGTTGAACATCGTCACCAGCTTGAACGGGCTGCGCGGCTGCCAGATGAGCGGCTTGACCGCCTGGCTGGCGTCCACGATGTACCAGCCCTCGCCCGAGCCGCCCATGAAGTTGCTCACGCTCACTTCAGCGCCGGGCTTGCCCACGGGGTGGTCGGTGTCGAAGAAGTACTGGCCGTCGGGGCCCGTCGCGGTGAAGCCGCTCTTCAGCAGCGAATAGACCAGCTTGCTGGGCAGGTTGGTGACGTTGCGGCCCATCTGCTCGAAGCGCGGGCCGTACAGGCCGTACTGGTCATCCATCAGCGCGTTGCGCGGAATGGCCTCGGTGTGTTCGTAGTCCTCGTTCACCACGATGAACTCGCCCTTGGCCAGGTTCTGCTTCACGCGGTCGCCCACCCACTTGCGCATCGAACCGATGCTCTTCAGGTAGGGGTACACGTTCTGCGCCGTCATCGACGGCACCTGCATGGCCAGCACGTCCCACGGTGCGGTCTTCTTCTCGATGCCCACCATGAAGGCGGCATTCACGGCCTGCGTCAGCATGGCCAGGCTTTGTGAGTTGATCAGCATGAAGCTCTCTCCTGCGGGTTCGGTGTTGGCGGTGTTTGGCTTGGCGGCGTGGTCAGCTGAAGCGCACCCACACGCCGGCGGCATCCACCATGTGGACCTTGCCGGCCACGCTGCGCGTGCTGCTGCCGTTGGTCTTGGCCACCGTCTGGTCATCGACGATGAAGCAGTCGGTGCCCACGTCGGCGTTGGCGATCAGGTCGCCGGCCGAGCTGTTGGCGAACGGGCCGAAGATGCCGATGGCCGCTTCGGCCATGAAGGCCGCAGCGGCGCCGCCGGTGTTGTCGTAGGGCTGCTGGAACACGCCCACGGTCTTCAGGGTGGTGGCTGTGATGCCCTTGGTCATGTTGCCCGACGCATCGACGCACGCGATGGTGCCGGCATGGCACTTCACGCCGGCGGCAATGGGAAAGGCGCGAAAGCGGCCGGGCACCTCTTGGGTGTCGCGGTCCTTGGTGGCAGCTGTCATGGTGTGGCTCCAGGCGGTGTGTGGTGGTGGCTCAGGCGGTGTTTCAGGCCGCGGCGCTGGGCTTGCCCTTGGCCATCTGCTCGGGGGTCAGGCTGAACTGGCTGGCCACCTGGGCCGACAGCGCGTCGGCCACCTGGCCGCCTTCGCCGGGACCCTTGCCCTGCGTCTGGCTCTTCAGGTCCATCACCGGTGCGCTGGCGATGTAGCCGCTGAGCGCAGCCATGTCCTTCTTGCCCAGGCCCAGGGCCCAGTCGCGTTGCGCCGGCGTGAGCTTGCAGGCCGCGATCGCGGCGTCCACGGTCTTGGTCACCGTGTCTTCGTTCAGCCTGGCGGTCAGCTCGGCCACCTGGCCCTGCAGCGCGGCCATTGCCTGCAGGCCCGCGGTGTCGGTGTTGGTGAGTGCCGTCACCGCGGCCAGCGCGGCGGCTTCGTTGGCGGTGGCCGGCAGTTTCAGCGCCGTGGCCAGCGCGGCCGGAATGGCGGCGGGCTTGTCGGCGCGCAGCTGCAGCGCGGAAAGGGCGGCAGTGGCTTCTGCCTGGGTGGCGGTTTCGGCCAGGCCCAGGCCGGCCAGCAGGGCGGCAAGAATCGGGTTCATGGTGGGTTGCTCCTGTTGAAACTGGTTTGCGAGAGCGGCCTGCGCCGGGTGCATGCCCAGCAGCGCCGGGTAATTGACGAGAGCGGCCATTGCCACGGCGCTGACTTCGAGCGTGTTTTCGTCGTACAGCAGCAGCGGGCTCACGTAGCGGTATTCACCGCGCTCGATGTGCTCTGCCGCGGCGGCCGTCCACTTGACCTTGGCCCACAGCCCAGAGCCGGGGCGCCACTCGGCAGCGTTGCCTTCGATCCAGCCGGCGGCCGGCACCTTCTGGCCGTGCTGCTGCAGGTACAGGGTCTGGTGGTCGTAGTCGATCACGACGGCCGACTTGGATGCAGCCGCGTTCAACTGCGCAGCCAGCGCCTGGCCCTTGGTGTCGTCGACGCTCCACTTCTTGCCCGGGCCTGGTCGGCCGTCACGGGCAGCGAACTCACCCGTCGGCAACAACTGCACCCATCCGTCGGCCGCAAGGGCAAAGGTGGCTGCAAGAAGTGCGGTAAGGAGTCGCATAACGAAGCGCACTGTGGTGGCGCACCGTCATGCCGGGTAGTTGAAGAATTTCAAGACACGCCTTGCGCGCAGGGCACGCGCGCGCGTGGGCAGGGGCTTCAGTCGAAAGCGCCGCTGATGTAGTCATTCACGATGGCCAGCACGTCGGCCTGGTCGCCGGCGCCAAGCTGCCCGGCCTTGGGGTCGGCCGTCAGGATGCCACGGCGTGGCATGGTGCGTGTGCCCCACTCGTGCAGCGCGCCCACCTGCCAGGCGTTCTTGCCCACCTGGCGGCTGGTGCCGATTTCCACGTAGTCCACACCGGCGTTGTAGGCCAGGCTGTCGCGCAGCTGGCGCGTGCGCTCAAGCAGCGTGCCGGGTATGCCACCCCGGAAGGCGGGGTTTCGTTCGATGAACCATTCGCTCTCGTAGATGGCCCGCGTGGCGGGCGACAGCGGCGCCCAGGCGGCACCGGTCGGGTCCACCTTCTCGTCGAAGCGCAGCTGCGCATTGGCTTCGATGCGTTCGCCGATGGAAGCGAACAGCTCACCCGGCTGCTGCAGCAGCGCGATCGCGCGGTCGATGGCGGCCAGCGCGTCGGCGTCCTGCAGCTCGATCTGAAAGCGGTCTGCCATGTTGCCCCCTACAGCACCGCGCCCAGCGCCGGGTAACGCTGCACGGCTTCGTCCACGCTCAGGGTGACCAGGCGCTGCACCCACCACACCAGCTCACCGCGCTGCAGCTCCAGCGTGTGCACGCGCCGCTGCGCGCCGCTGCCACGCGCCCACCACCACAGCAAGCCACCGCCAGGCAGCGCCAGGCGCTGACCCTGGTCGACGACGGCCTGCGCCATTGCCCAGCCTGAGCTGGTGGTGGGCAGCAGGCGCGGGTAGTCGGCAGCGCCGGCTTGCGCTCGCAAGTCGGCCGCGGCCACGCTGGCAATCACCGGCTCGCCACCCATCGAAGGCAAGGCCGCGACAGGCATGCCCAGCGGGTACCCTTTGGTGGTGATGGGCGGCGTGGCCAGAAAGTCCTTGAAGGTCTTCTCGCTGCGCGTGCGGGCCACGGTGGCACGCACCACGCGCAGCGCGCTGCCGGCGTCTGGGGTCATGCCGGGCACGGTGATGGGCCGCACACTGCTGAGCGTGCGCTCCAGCAGCTCGATGCCGCGCGGCAGGTGCGCCTTGCCCGGGTTGTAGGCAAAGCCGGGGTCGATGCCACGCGGCACACGTTCCACCTTGCCGGTGCTCTTGTTGAAGAACTCCACCCACGTGGTGGCCGGGGGCTCGGTCTTCACGGGCGAATCGGCCGGTGCAGTTCTGCGCAGGCTGGCCAGGCCGCGTTCGTCGGTGGCAAAGGCGGTGCAGCGGCAGCGCCAGCCGCAAGGCGGAAAGTGCGTGTCCCACCAGGGGTGGTCCTTCGGCAGCACCACGTTGTCCCAGGGCTTGTGGCTGGCGCGCACACGTTCGTCACGCATGGTGCGGTACACGATGTAGGGCATGCGCCCGCGCTGGATGCGCTGCCACCGCCCGGCCGCGTGGCTTTGACGCATGTTCACGTCGAAGATCAGCCGCAGCCGCGCGTCGTTGAAGCGCGTCTTGCGCAGCTCGCCGGTGTTGGGGTCGGTGATCTCCAGGTTGCCCCACCAGCCCTTGCGGATGAGTGTTCCCTTCAGCTCGCGGCTGAAGGCAGCCAGGTCGCCGCCTTCTTCCACCACCTTCTCAACCGCAGCCCGAATGTCGGCCAGGATGTCCAAGCGCATCACCCCCGCAACCGCAAAGCTGCGAGTGTGTTCCTCGTGCCAGACCTCTTGCCAGCGGAAGCTGGGCCGCAGCAGCTTGCGCTGCTGGAAGACGGCGATGGCGTCTTCGGGCTTGATGGCGCCGAGCGCGAAGCCGGCGGGGGCTGCAACTGGCATTCAGCAGTCAGAGTTCAATGTCAGCTTCACCCGCCAGCCGCGCACTGAACGCGGCCCTGGCCAGCGCTTGCGTGATGGGCTGCGCGTCCAGCTTCGTGATCAGGTCGGGCAGCCGCGCCGTGAAGGTGGCCAGGCTTTCACCTGCAGCAACGGCTTTGTCCAGCTCGGCCAGCAGCGGCTCGACCAGCGGGCCCAGCAGCGGCTGCCACTGGGCGGCCTGTTCGTCCACCAGGTCATCGACCAGGTCGCGCGGCGGCGCCGGCGCTGCGGTGGCCTTGCCCGCCAGCGCCGCGGCCAGCGCGGCGGCCAGTGCTTCGCGGGCCTTGGCGGCCGTTTGGTCGGCGGGCTTGGCCCCCGGCTTTGCGACGGGCTGGCCAGGCACACCCGGCACACCCGGTGCAACACCTGGTGGCACCACCGGTTCCGGCTCGGCCAGCAGCTCGGCGCCGTCTTCGGCTTCGGGAATCTTCAGCTTGTCGTGCGCCCACTGCTTGCTGATCTTCATGCCCATCTTCACCAGCTTGGGCAGGTTGTCGGCGTAGACCTGCAGGTCTTCGGGTTCGCCGGTGTCGATGACCAGGCGCGGCAGGCGTCGCATGTTGACGCCCGGCACGTTCAGCATGCACATCGGCCCGATGATCTGCCGCGTGAAGCTGCCTTCGTACAGCTCGGCGTCGGCCGCGCGGATGTCCATGCGCACGTCGTTGTGCACGTTGCCCAGTGCCTGCGTGCCGTGGCTGCCTTCGCTGGCCGTCAGCGTCTGGCCCAGGATGGCTTTGCTCTCGGCCGCGTCCAGCCGGTCCCACATGGCCGCAAAGGGCACCTCGGTGCCGGCCGCGGCGGCCTCGAACTCCAGCGCCATGCCTTGCGGGATGATGCCGGCCGCGTTGTGGCCGATGTCGGTAACGGCGCGCAGCAGCGTCAGCTTCTCTTCGTCGCCGGCGCCGGCAGGGTACTTGCCCAGGCGCAGCGGCAGGCCGTAGATCTCCAGGAACTCGGCCAGGTCGCGCACCGCATAGTTCTTGAACAGGTAGGGCCAGAACAGCACGCGCGCCAGGCTCATGCGCGCCAGGTAGCCGTTGCGCGCCGGGTGCACGTGCATCAGCCAGGCCAGCGGTCGCAGCGCGGTGCCCATCACCGGCGGCAGGCCGTCGTAGCCTTGCACCAGGTTGCTTTCGCTGCGCAGCAAGAAGCTGCGGCGGTCGGGGCTGGTGGTGAACCAGGTCTGCGGCTGCAGCGTGCAGTGCGGCACACGCACCTGGCGGCCGGTGCTGTCGGCCACCAGGCGCCATTCCAACTCGATGGGTGCATAGCCGGGCAGCACGGCCGCCGTCATGGCGCCCAGCAGCACTTCCATGCCGCCGTCCACGCCGTTGGCATGCGCCGTGAGCATGTCCACCCAGTCGCGCACCTGGTCTGTGAGCTTCTCTTCGGCCGCGGTGGGGTTCTCGGGCGGGGCGATGCTCCATTCCAGCGCGGTGATGGCGCCGCGGCGCTTGCCCAGCTCGGCGTACAGGTGCGCGTCGCGCTCTTCCATGTCATCGGCCAGCTGCGCCTGGGTGACCAGGTTGCCCTGCTCGGCCTCCTGCATCAGGCTGGCCAGGCGCGCCGGCGTCAGGCCCTTGGCGGGGTGCTTGTCGAATTCACGGCGGATGGAACCCAGCTCGGCGGTCTGCGGCTGGCTGTCGATGCCGCGCATGACGGCCGCCACGTCGAGCGGCCGGCCGTCGGGGCCCAGGATGGTGGTCATGACGTGGCAAACCTCGGTTTGGAAAACAGGCCCGTAGAGCGATTTTTTCCGGGGGGGGTGCTGCGCTGGTGCCTGGGGCGCCCGAAAAATGCGTTTTGAACGTTCATGAACGGCTTGCTGGGGGTGTGGGGCATGTCAGGCCACCCCCTACCAGCCGGCTTTGCGGCCGGAATCGGGACCGCCCAGGCCGCCGACCAGGTCGGCGGCGCGGTTGTTGGGCTTCGAGTTCCAGCGCCTGACGGTCGCTTCGTCGGCCACGCCTTCCCAAAACCGGGAACCCGACTGCACCGGCGTCCAGCCCACCTCGCCGGCTTCGCGGTGAAAGGCGTACTCGGCCAGAAACAGGGCAATGGCAAAGTCGCCGTGGCGCTGCAGCCGTTCACCACCTTCGGCCGCCGCGGCCTTGCCGCCGGCCGTTTGCGTGGTCTGGCGCGGCACCTTGGGAATGCCCTGCACCAGCTTGATGGCGCGCAGGTCGTCGCGGTGCTGGCTGTCGCGCGCCAGGTCCAGCAGCGTGCCGTCTTGCAGCGCGGCCTTCAGCTTGGGCATGTGCGCCAGGTAGAAGCCGTCGTTCAGCTTCACCTGTTCGATCATCTCCACCCCGAACAGCTGCGCCATCTTTTCGGCCAGCGCAGCGCCGTTGCCGGTGGCGTCCATCGCACCACCTCGAAAGCGCGGCAGGCGGCGGATGACGTACTCAAGAATCTGCTCTTGGCTTGAGAACGGGCAGTTGGCCAGCTCGAAGGTCAGCAGCGGCCGGTGCGTCAGGTCGGTGTCTTCTTCCAGGATGGCGGTCACCGCCTGGTCGCGGTTGCGCGCAAAGTCTTCGCCGAACACATGGCGCCGGTTCTTGTGCAAGCGCGCCAGGTGCGGCGCCAGGTTCTCGGCCAGCCAGCCGTTGATGGCGTGGCGGCGCACGTCTTCGCTCAGGTAGGCAAAGGCGTCGTCCCACTTGCCACGCACGATGGCCGGCCCGTCGGCCGCAGCCGGCCAGGCGGGCACCATGCGCTGCTCGATGAGCGTCAGGCTCAGGTACGCGCCAGCGCTGGCGCTGGGCACCGCGTCCAGCTCTTCTGCTGAATGGTCGCCATAGAAGCGGTAGGCGGCGGCCACCCACGCATCTTCGTCGGCCTGCGTCCACACCTTGCCTTTGCGCAAGCACACCCGGCGATACAGCCCTTCCTGCACGGCCTGGCGGAAGGTGATGCGGTGCACGTTGGCTTCGGTGACGTTGCCCTTCTTGCCGGCGCGGATGTCTTGCACCAGCTGGTTGAAAGGGTTCTCCACGCCGTCGTGGGTGCTGATGATGCGCACCTTGTCGCCCCACAGCAGCATGGCCATTGCGGCCTTCAGCAGCGCGTCCAGGTCACCATGAAAGGCGGCTTCGTCGATGACGATCACGCCCTGCTTGCCGCGCAGGTTGGTGGGCCGACTGCTCAGCGCCACGATGCGCTGCCCCGACCGCGGGAAGACGATCTCGTAGGTCTTGATGTAGCGGCGGTTGCCTTCGGCGTCGTCGCCGTCGTCGAACAGGCCCTCGCCCATTTCGTTGGCGGCCACGTTGAAGGCGCGGGCCCACAGCGCGCAGGCTTCGATGTATTCGCGCGCCATGTCCTGCGTGGCGCTGATGTAGAAAACCTTGCTGCCGCCCTCAGAAGCGGCGATGAGCACGTCGTCTGCCGCCTCGGCCCAGGTCAGCCCCACGCGGCGGCCCTTCTCGGCCACCTTCAGCTGGGCTTCGTCGGCCACCCAGCGCTGCTGGTATGGCATCAGCGCCGGCGGCAGTTCGTCAGCCTGGGCCGCTGAGGTTTTCAGGAAGTCGGTGGGGTCGGCCGCCGGCGCGCCGGAGGCCACCGCCACGGCAGTGGCAGCAGCTGCAGCTGCAGCAACCAGGCGCTTCTTCATGTGGTGCGCCGCACGATGCGCAGGAAGGCTTCGCCCACCTCAGTGCGCCCGCTGTTGAGCGCCGCCACGAACGTGACCAGGTAGGTGACACCCGGCACGCCGATGGCGCCGTCCACACGCTGGATGCAGTCAGCACCAAAGTTCTGCGGCAGCGCGGCCAGCAGCGGCACGGGCGTGGGGTCAACCCCCACCACCGGCTCGGCCGTCACGCTGTAGCTGAGCACGATCTCGCCTTCGCGCAGCACACCGCCAAAGCGGCAGGCGATGTCGTCGATCTCGCTGACGTTCAGGCCTTCCAGCCGCGTGGGCGTGGTGCGCGTGCCCACCAGCACCACGCGCCGGCCGATGATGGCCACGGGGGCCACGTAACCTTGAACGGTGCCGATTGGTGCGGCGTCATCGGCCACCAGGCCACCGGTCAAAACCGAAGGCGGGTTGGTGGCCAGGCTGCCGCTGGCTGCGGCGTCATCGGCTGCAACGGTGCCGGCCAGGATGGACTGCGGGGTGTTGGACAGGGCGCCGCTGGCCACCGCGTCGTCAGCCATCAGGCTGCCCGTGGCGAAGCCTGATGTGCCGATGAGCACGAAGAACGCGCCCGAAGGCGTGGGCGTGGCCAGCTCGCCGTCGGCCCAGCCGGTGAACTGCCCTTCGTGGATGCCCGGCGGGCCTTCGGCCTGCACGTTGCCTGCTTCGTCCACCACGAACAGCGTCAGCAGCGGCGGCACCACGTCGATGCGGATCATGATTTCCTTGCCCGCGTCGCCTGGCTGCAGGCTGGGGTAAGGAATGGCCGGGCCATGCGTGCCCGAGCCAGAGATGGTGCTGCCCAGCACGCCCAGGCCGCGGTCACCGCTGTGGTGGTAGCCCGGCAGCAGCGGGCCGTCTGAGCGGTGGGTGAGGCTCATGTGGTGATGAGGCGGTCGATGCCCAGCGCGCCGCCGGCGCCCGGTTCACGGGTGACCAGGATCACGCTGGAGCCTGGCGGAACCGGAACGCCGTTGGCAAAGGTGACCCGACCATCGCCGGCCATCAGCAAACCTGCAGAGCCTGCCAGTCGCGCCAGGTTGGCGTCGTCGGCAAGAACAGCCACCGCGATGTTGGGCAGGTTGACCAGGCGGCCACCGTTGCCCGGGTTGCGGGTGAACGGCAGGCTGGCCACAGTGCTGAACTGCAAGCCCAGGGTGCCGGTGGGGGCGGCGTCGGCGGTTGTGACGTCGCCGGTGAGCAGTGAAGCGCCGGTGGACAGGGCGCCGCTGGCGGCGGCTTCGGCGGTGGTGATGTCGCCTGTCAGAACGGGCGCGACGGGTTCAGGTTTGAAAACCTGCGTGCCACCCGCAGCCTGTGTCGCACTTGTCCAGCCCCAAGTCGGGTTCTCTGACGACGTGTCGCCCGCGCTTTTGAACTTGATGGCCACGGCCATCTTGTTCAGGTTCGAGTACGCTGACAGGTCAAGGGCCAGGGTATAGCCGGCCGGTGGCGTGACAGTGCCGGGGCTGCCAAACCACGCGATCTTCGAGATCACCAGGCAGCCGCCGACGCTTGGCGTCTTCGACCCTGTTGCGAGTGAAGTTCCGCTTGATGCAACCGTGGCTACGGTAGGGCTGCCGTCCAAAGGCGCTGCGTGGGTGCCGCTGAAGGCCAATCCACCAAGCCCCGCGAAGAAGATCGGTGCTACGACAGAGTGCAGAGCGCCCACCGTGGGCGCTGCGTTGTAACCAGAGCGCACCACAACAGGGCCGGTGTTTTCCTGGGCCTGGGTCAGCGCGGTATACGTGTTGACAGGGCTGGTCGCGTTGATGTCATCGACCAGCGCGCCGGAGTCGACGGTGTGCGCCTGCCACATAAGCGTGGCGCCGGTCGTGGTGCCGGTTGCCGAGATCAGCGGCGAATGGCTGTCTGCGCGAAGCAGCGTGGCTACGAGTGAGATAGTCATCGCTCAGTCCTTCGACACGGTCAAGGCACCGTCATCGCCCAGGGTGATCGTGTCGCCGGAGTCGGCCAGGACTTCACCCATAGGCGTGTGAACCACCATCTCGTACACCGAGTGATTCCCGGTCGGCACGATGCGACGCTGGGCGCACTGTTTCTGGAACCATGCAGGCGGCACGCCTGCAGCTGTCTCATTGGGTTTTGGCAGCGTGTAGGAGTCGGCCATGTCAGGCTTTCAGAGTGTGCAGCCGCTCGGCGCCTGCGATGTAGATGTGCAGCATCTGCGGGTTCTGGCGAACGCGAACCGACCGAACTTCAGCTGGCGTGTCTTGCAGCAGCTTGCGGCAGTCCATGCGCTGGCAGATGCCGGGCGCCTTGCCGTGGATGCCGCAGCCTTCAGCAGTCAGGTACACGCAGGAGCCGTCGTCCTTGCGGTCCAGCACGGCGATCTGCTGGGCGTTCTGCCACTCGAAGTGCCAGTGAAATCTGTCACGCTCTGCCGCAGTTAGGCGCACTTGGTCGTGGCGGCAGCATGCGGTGCAGCCGTTGCATGCCACACTGGCGTTATGAAGCGCCTTCACGACATCGCTTTGTGGGTCTGCGCCGCCGTCGCCATCGGCTGGTCGGCCGCCTACGTTTCCTGCGCCGTGGCTGTCGAAGCCAGCAACACGCAGGGGATGTGTCGAATGATCTTGGGTCATCAGTAGAGCCTCAAGACCCGCAGGTCGTGCTCAGCCCCGGCTTGGTAGACGGCGCTGCGCAGGGCGGGTAGAAACGCCCAGTTGGTGAACACCCCCGGGCCACTGTTGCCAGAGCCTGTTTGAGCGGGCACGCCTGAACCGCCCGTGGTCGTGAGCGCGGTCACCTCGAAGGTTGTCGGGTGGATCGAGAACACGCCGCCGCCGGCCGCGCCGCTGCGCAGCAGATAGCGATCCAGGCGCGGCGGGAAAATGACGCCGCAGGAGGGCGGCACCGCGGCCAATGCCGCCGCCGCTGCGCCCGAGTAGGTGTGCCGAGCATCAAGCGAGTCAGTGGCGATGTCGTAGGTGTACGGTCGTGTTGCTGCGTCGTCGCCATACCCGTGCGTCCAGAGAATCTTGCCGCGGTTGGTGTCAACTGCAGCCGCGCCGTTGCTCCACGGATAGGCGTCGTTCCACGACAGCGCCGACGTGCTGTGAGTGCCGCCAGAACCGGCCGCGCCTGTGGGCCCGGTCAGCGAAGGCGTCACCTTGTGCATCGTGTTGCTGCTGAAGGTGTAGATGATCTCGGTGCGCGGGTCTTTGACGCAGGTTGCGGCGATGACCGCGCTGCCGCCGGTGCTGGTGCCGCCGCTGGTGCCGCCCTGCGCGCCCGGGTAGGTTCCCACGGGGTCCCATCCATCCGAGCCGTCCCGGACTTCAACGTCGTAAGCCTCGATGTCCTGAAAGCCGCTGCCGTTGGGGGAGATTGAGCCGCCAGTGGTGACAAGTCGGCCGTGACGTTCGATGAACTGGGTCTGCCCGTAGGTGTGTCGGGCGCACGGCAGGGCCTGGCCGTTCAGATCGGTGGCGTAGCGGCGCTGGTCGATGGTGCCCCAGCCGCCAACAGGCTCGCTCATGTACACCACGTCGCCATTGCTGCCCGCGTGGACCATCACCCAGCCGGGTGTGTCGCTCAGCAGGTCCAGTTCGGTGACCTCGTTCTGCCAGAAGTCGCCGTGCCCGCCGCTGGCCGACGTGTAGAGACAAGAGCGCCGGGTGTCCGGGGCCACTGCCCCGTAGCTGACCCGGTTGGCGTGCAAATTCGCGCCGTTGGTCCGCTGCAGCGTGTGCGCTGCGATGGCGCCGTCCGTTGCCGTTGTCGGCTGGGCGATGTTCCACGCCGTGTTGGTCGGCAGCAGGGCCAGGACAGTCGTGCCCGGAATGGACCGCCACTCATTGATGGCCTGGCCGCGCAGCGCCTTGGGCGTGGCGTGCCACCAGCCCGCCCACACAGGCTGCAGGTCCAGCGCGGCGGTGAAGGCTGGCCAGTTGCTGGCGCTGCACAAGCGCGTCAGCGCATCCTGCGCGCCTGTATGTCCGTGCTTGACTGCGTACATGAGGGCCGGCAGGGCCTCGGCCGCGGGGAACTCAGGGCTCAGGTTGTTGCGCAGCGAGCCGTCGCCTTTGGGGCCGGGGTCGCCATAGGGCGCGTAGCGATCCGCGTTGGCGTCGTTTACCCCACTGAACGTGGCGGCCCACACTTCGCCCCAGTTCGCAAACCACGGGCCGGTGCCCGTGTTCCAGCGCGAGTCGTTGCCGGGGATGGCGCCGGGCGAGTCGAATGGCGCGACGGCGATGGTGTACTGAGCGTAGTTGCGAACCGAGAATTCGTCGGCGCCCGCGCCACCCATGCGCCCGATGGTGCTGCGGGTCTTCCACTGGTAGAACGCCTCGAAGCGCGCGGTGTGCGTCGCGTCAAGCTGCAGGGCCAGGTCTTTGGCGTAGCCCAGGCTGGCGTTCAGAAAGTCCGTCATCCACGGGCCGTCGAAACACAAGTCGTCGTTGACGAGCATGTTTGTGCCGTTGGTCGGCGCAGTGCTGAACGGCGTGGAGACTGTGAGCGTTTCGGTGTCCGCGTCGTAGGCGCTGATCGTGCGAGTCTCGGCACCAATGGTCAGCGTCATGCCGACGTACTGACCGTCCTGGGCGAGCGTGTACGGAGCGCCGCCGAGCTGGCCCGCCTGGCAAGGAATCACCGTCGTCGTGGCCCCTGCTGCTGCCACCGGCGTGCGGTTGCTGTAGTCGCTGTAGGGCGTGACAAAGCCGAACGGGTTGTGAGCCTGGTTGATGTACCGGCCCCAGTAGTAGTCGATGTTCGCCTCGTACTGGTCGCGCAAGGCCGCCTTGATGGCGGTGTGTGCGTCGGGCGTGGCCGCGATGGCCTGGCCCAGCGTGCGCAGGTTCCAGGCCACATGCCGGGTAGCGCCCGCAGTCGTGGTCTTGAACACGCCCGCGACCCCATCGCGCTGCGTGTAGGGCTCGAACAGCGAGTTGTAGGCGTTGGCGAATTGAACCGTGTCGCGGTGGAACGGGTCCGCCGTGAGCAGATAGGCCAGGAAGCCGACGCTGGGGTGGTGCGACGGTGCCCAGCTGATGGGGTCCGTTCCGCTGGTCTGAGGCGGCACCGTCCAGCCAGGGTGGGTGCTGCTCGTTGGCAGCTTGATCGTCAGCTGCGCGTAGTTCTTCACCAGCGCAGGCTGGTGCTGTTCTGCGCCGCTGGCCGCCTCGTCGCGGTAGCCAAGGCCGTAGCGGCCGGCGTTGCTGGCCATCCACAGCACCTGGCGGTAGGTGTCGGCGCCCTCGCCGGTCAGGTGCACCACGTCCCATTCCGGGATGAGGCCGATGGAATTGCTGTAGCCGCCACCGCCCATGCCGGTCGGATAGCTGCCCTGGGCCAACGGCACATAGGTGCTGGGCAGGCCCGTGATGCTGCCCGCGCTGGCTGGCGTCTTGGCCATGTAGGCCGGGACCATGCCGGTCTGCTGCAGGTAGTCCTGATCGTGCTTGTACTTGTTGTGGTGCTGCGTCGTCAGCCAGTGGCTGGTTTCCGTGGCGTTGAGCAGGTCGATCCAGCCGTGATGCGGGATGTCGATGGCGGTGGTGCTGGTGTACTTCAGCACACCGCCCATCGTGAGCGTGGCAATGGCGCTCTTGCTTGCGGGCGACGCCACGGCCATCGTGCAGTTTTCGATGCGGGCCTTGCACGACACATTGCCGCTGGCCCACAGCGTGAGCGTGAGCCTGGCTGTAAGGTGCGCGTCGCTGCCGATGGCCTTTCGGAAGACCCACTTGCTGGAACCCGGGCCTGTGGCCACCACCTCGATGGGGGCGTCGAAGTCGGTGCCGCTGAACGCGGCCGAACCAAACGCGCCGAAGGTGACCGTCACGGGGCTCGACAGTGCCGCTTTCAGCTGCGTCGTGGTGAGCGTCGAACCGCCAATGGCCGTGCCAGCGGCCAGGTTGACCGCCGCAGCAGTGCCGGCGGTGGCGCTGACAGTGCCGCTGATGCGCGCGAACTGTGCGCTGTTGTCAGGCCAGCGCGTGAGCACGTCGGTCTGCACACCGGCCAGGTTCGTGCCCGTGGGCAAATGGCCCTGCACGAAGACCTGGCCGAACTCGAATTCGGTGGCGGCACCGCCGACAGCGCTGGTGACGCCGGTGCTGACGATCGTGCCGGAGGGCGGCGGCGAAGGCGCTGGCGGCGGCGCCGCACTCCCCATCGCCCCACTCGCCACAGCCTCAGCCGCGGCCAAGAACAAGCCCGTGAGCGTGCCCCCGCTGCCTGGCGCGTTCGTGCCGCCATACAGCCGCACGCCCACCGGCCCCGACAGAATTGCCCGCTTCGCGTCCATGCCGCTGCTTCAGTTCTGCTGCAGTTGTGCCTGGGCCTTCAGCTCGCGTTGCCTTCAGTGATCACCAGCGTGGTCAACGTGATGTTCTGGCCCGTGGTCACCGTGCCGGTGAACTGCCAGTTGCCAGCGCCGGCGCCGATGTCGATGCGGGCCACCACCACGTCGCCGCTGGTGGTGATGTCCACGAACGTGGGCGTGCAGCTGGTGAAGGTGGCGCTGTTCTGGGTGAAGCCGGCTTCGTCGAAGTCCAGCGCGCCGCTGGTGGCGGTGCCGATGGTGCTGCCAAAGGTGCCCTGCGCGCACAGCGTGTTGCCGCCGCTGATCGCGCCCACCGCTGCAGGTCGCGTGCCGTTGTAGATCTTCAGCTTGGCGCCGCTGCCGGCCGTGGTGATGATGGCCTGGGCCCGCGCCGTGCGCGTGGTGGTGCTCAGGCTCAGCGCAGCATCGCTGCCGGTGCTCATGAACACCGACGTGGGTGCGATCAGGGCAAACGCTGCCGCCAGGGCCAGCGCTGCGCAAAGCAGCACCGCGCGGGTGTGGGTCAGAAAGTTCTTCATGCTGTGGCTCCTTGTGCCTGGGTCAACGGGTCTTCTGGTGAGCCCCCGTCATTGGCTCTTGCGCTTTGCGGAACCTGGGCAATGCCCATGATTCGTGCCTTGATCTCTTGCACCTGCGCCGGCTTCATGCCGCCTTTGCGCGCGATGCGTTCAACGGCGTCGGCTGCGGCCTTGGTGCGCTCTTCCACCAGGTGGCGAAAGGCGCGCTGGCGCACGCTGGTGGTGGTCAGCCGGCCCGCGGCCAGTGCGGCCTTGTTCAGCAGCGCGATGCGCTTGGCGGGGTCTCTTTCTTCGCCGGCCTGGCTGGCGTCGACCAGCGCTTCGAACATGCCGGTGCTGACGATGGCGTTCAGCGCTTCGCCGCGCTTGTCGGCTTCGTCGGGCGCGGTGTCGGCAAAAAACTGCATGGCCTTGGTGGTGGCAGCCATCGCCTCTTGGGCGCGGCGCACGCGCTGGCTTTCTTCGCCCACCGCACTTTTGCCGATGGTCATGTCGATGCCGGCCTGCTGCAGCCAGGCGTTGAGCTTTGCAGTGACGGCCTCGATGTCGCCATAGGCGTGCGCCACGAAGGCCTGGTGCAGCTGCTCGCGCAGCGCAGGCGGCAGCTTGGCAATCTTGCTGACCGGTGGCATGCGCGTCAGCCCCCCGGCTGCGGGCGGGCCACGCCGGGGGCGTGTGCGCTGCCGTTGGCCACGTCCAGCCCGCGGGTGGTGAGCGTGGCCACCGTGGTGGCGTCGTGTTGCTCCAGGGTCACCAGGCTCTGCTCGGCCAGCCAGGCCAGGTCGGCCTGCAGCCTGTCGGTGCTGACGGCATGGCCCACGGCGTCGCAGAAGCTCTTCAGCAGCAGCGCATTGGCGCGGTACTGGGCGGCCTCCTTCAGGGCGCGCAGCAGCTCAAGCCGGCGACTCTGCTGCTGAAACTCGGCGTAGCTCATCGTCATGACCTAGCCTTGCCGGCGCAGCAGAAAGTCTTCGATGCGCGACGTGCTCTTGCGCATGGTTTCCTGCCCCTGCTGAAGCGATTCGAGCGTGGCTTCGATGGCCTTCACGGTGCCGGCCAGGTCGGCCAGCTCGCCGTCGCTGGGCATGTGCTTCATGCGCTCTTCGATAACGTTCAGGCGCCCTTCCAGCTCGGCCGCGGTTGTCAGCGCCTGCTGAGCCTTCTGGCCGGCGTCTTGCCCCGGCTTGCGCAGCCACAGCACCACCAGCACCAGGCACTGCAGCATGTCCAGCACGGGGCCCAGGTACTTGAAGTTTTCAGCGGTCATGGGCGCGTGCGGTGAAGGTGGTCAATCAGCGCTGCGTGGCGCGCGCGGTCGGCGGCGCAGCTGGCGGCGTTGAGCTGGTGGTTGGCCCAGAGCTGGCCGAGCCCGATGCCGGCACCAGCAGCACAGGCTGGGCTGGCGGGGTCATCAGCTGCGCAGGCACCGGCGGACACGTCGTGCCCTGCAAGGGCGCTGTTCCACAGGCTGACAGCAGCAAGGCTGAGCACGACAAGGTCAGCACCGCCGGCCAGCTCAGCTGTCGCCTCGTCGGTTGCGATCGCCGCGGCGCCCTGGTGCTGCACACCTGGGCAAGCAGGGGCCGCCTGGGCAGCAGTGCGGACGGGCGCCTTGGCCGGGCGAACAATGGCAAGAGGGGCAGCATGCTGCGTCCTTTCATGCAGGGTGGCCACGTAGCGGCCCTGCAAGTTGAGCTGCTCGCGCAGCGATTCGGCGCGTTCGTTGCCCTCGGCAACCTGGCGCTGGTAGGTGGCCAGGTCGGCCTTGTGCTGGCGGCTGGCCTTGGCGTCGGCCTGGGTCTTGGCCAGTTCGTAGCCGCCCCATGCGCCCAGCAGCAGCAGCGCCATTGCGGCGCCCAGCCAGGCCAGCGCACGCATGGCCAAGCCTTGCGGGTTCACTTGGTTTGCTCCAGCTGGTGCAGGGCGATGGCCAGGGCATAGCCCAGCAGCGGCCACACCTTGTTCACGGCGTTCTGGCGCGCCACCTTGCGGCCGATGTCGGCTTTGAAGTTCTCGGCGCTGGCGCAGGCGCTCTCGCCCGTGACGGTGAAGCCGTTGCGCAGCACCAGCACGCACAAGGTCAGGCGCTCCAGCGAACTGGCGAGGCCAGCCGGGCTCGTGCCCATCTGCGACTCACCACGCACACCATCGGCGGCGGTGAAGTAGAACTCGCTGGCGATCGCCGCTTCCACATCCTCTGGCGTGACACGCGCGGCCACGCTGGCACGTTCGCGGATCTCGGCTTCGATAGCTGCGTCGTCGACACGGGGTGATTCGATGCGCTGCATGGCTACTGCCCTTTGGGTTCGGTGGGTGGCTGGGTCAGCGTCAGCCGCGCAGCCGTCACGGCGCGCAGCAGCACGTTCAGCAGCGGCAGCCCGAAGGCCACCAGGCCGTACACGTTCACCGGCAGCAGCGGCTGCAGCACGTTGAGCTGTGTCTCGGCTGCGGCCAGCACGAGCACCAGCACGTTCAGCCACAGGGTGCGGCTCTTCCACCACAGCTTGGTGGGCGGCTGCACATGCACGACAGGCACACCGTGGGGCATGGCGTCGCTCATGCGGCCACCGGCATGGCTTGCACGTGATACGGCAGCGGCTTCATGCCGCGTGCCAGCCAGTGCGCCACTTCGAAACCGGGGCAGGTCTTCAGCCACTCGGCCGGTTCCACCACGCGGTTGCCGTTGGCGTCGGGGCTCAGGTCGCGGTGGCCCACCACGCCGGCGCCAGGCTTCACCAGCGGCAGCAGGCGGCGCACCAGGGTGGCCAGCGCATCCCATTGCTCGGCTGTGTAGCGCGCTTCGCGCTCAGCGCCGCCCACCAGGCAGATGCCGATGCTCTGCAGGTTGTGGCCGGCGGCATGCGCGCCCACTTCGTCGACGTGCCGCCCGGTCCACACGCGGCCGTCCAGGTCGATGACGAAGTGATAGCCGATGGACCCCAGGTCGGGGTTGAACGCGCGGCGCGCTGCCACCTGGCGGCGGAAGCTGCGGGCGGCGTGCCAGCTGTCGATGGTGACCGGCGCGCAGCCTTTCAGCCACTGGCCCGAAGGCGTGGCCGAGCAGTGCACCACCACTTGCGTGACAGCGCGCGCTACAGCGGCGGGGTAAGTCGGGTCAGCACCCGGGTTCGGCGACATGGCGGGCACTTTCGCGCCCGCGCGGACTTACCGGTAGTTGAAGAACTTCAAGAGCCGGCAGGCGCCGGCCCGGTGCGCGCTACTGGTCTGCGCGCACGATGTCCAGGCCGCCCGTGCCGAGCATCATCAGGCGAAACACTTTCGTGGCGCCAGCTTCGATGGTGGTGCTGCGCTGGATTTCCTGCGCCCCCAGCACGTTGCCGCACAAGCCCTTGCCCATAGGGTCGCGCGCCGTGGAGATCTTCACTTCGCCCGCCTTCACGCGCAGATCCACGCGCTCGATGTTGCCGATCCGCGCGGCCAGCTGGCCGTCGACGTACAGGCCCCAGTAGCAGCTGGCCGCGGGCATGGCCCAGTCGCGCACGACGATGATGCTCGCGTTGGCGTCTGGTGGCTCAGCTGCCAGCACGCGCTCTGGCGGCACGCGCATCGCGCGGTCCTTGTTGACTTCTTCAGTCTGCACGCTGGCGCAGCCGGCCAGCACAGCCACGACCGACAAAGCGGCAATCAACGCACCTTTGGCCATACCACTCTCCCTATGACGTTCAGCTGAGCTGGGTCTTCGACCTCTTGGCTCCTGAAGTTGGAGTTGTCGCTGACAACTCCAACGCCACCACCAATCAATCGTTGCAGCCGCTTCACCAGCAGCTCTTCGCCGTCCCGCAGCACGTAAACACCACCGCTCGCAACTTCTCGCAAATGTAGATCGACCAGGATGGTCTCGCCATCCCACAAGGTGGGCTCCATGCTGTTGCCTGACACGTCCAGCAGGGCAAAGCCAGCGCCGGCCCTGCCGAAGTGCTCGCGCATCCAGCCGGCTTCGAAAGCAATCTCACCGATCACAGACTCGACCTGGCCGGCGGCGTCTTCCGCCAGGCTCAGCGACGCAGGAGCGGAGTAGCGCGGCACCAACACAAAGTTCACGTCTTGGCCGCCGCGGCGGAAGTGCAGCACGTCGCCATAGAGCGCCGGCTCTTCCCGGGCGGTCTGGCCAGATGCATTACGCACCTCTTCGAAGGTCTCTTTTCGGACCGGGCCTTCACCCAGCACCAGCCAGTCCAGGCTGCACTTCTTCTGCTGCGCCGCCCGGACGCAGTGCTCCAGCGGCACAGAGCCGCGCTGCTTCCACCCCTTCACCGTCGACAGGTTCTCCAGCATGGAAAGGGCCAGCTGGGGCAGTGTTGTGACGGCGTAGATCTCCATCAGTCGCTCAACGATGGAGCGGCCGTCGGGGGTGAGGGTGGATTGAATTTGCATCTTTCCGCTTGACGCGGTCTGTTTTCGTGCCTAGTATCGGCTGCAATTCACATCCGATACCACCCCTAGCTTACCGTTTATGCATCCGGCGGACATCAGCGCAGCACTAAAGAAGGTCGGCAGCAGCCAGGCCAAGGTCGCGCGCTCGCTCACCCGAGCCGACGGCGAACCCATCTCGCACGGCGCTGTGCACCTGGTGGTGTCGGGCCGCATGGCGTCGGCTCGCATCGCCCAGCGCATCAGCGAACTGACCGGCATTCCCGTGGGCCAGCTGTGGCCCGGCCGCTACCCGCAACTCGAAGAAGCGCAGGTACGGGCTTCGCGCCTGCGCCGCTCACCCCCCTCCAGGAAAGCCGCATGACCCCCTACAACGCCCTGGTCACTGAACTGCTGCTGGCCGCCGACAAGGCCGACGGCCGCGCCGCGCAGCTGCGCCAGCAGCACGACGCCGGTGTGGAAATCCCCTTCGGCACGCTGGAAGACAACCGCGCCGAACTCATCGGCGACCTGCTGGAAGCCATCGACCGCGTGCAACCCGGCCTGGGCACCCGCCTGCTGAACGCCATGCACCCGCTGACCAGCGACGAAGACAGCGGGGTGCCGGCGTGACCGAAGCCAAGTACATCAGCGACCAGCAGCAGCGCCTGCTGCAGCTCATCCGCACGCTGGCAGGCAACGAAATCGAAGGCCTGGCGCCGGGGCAGATTGCCAAGCTGCTGCCCTGCCTGCCCAGCCAGGTCACCCGCGACCTGGCCAACCTCAAGCACGTGGGCTGGGCCGAAGAAATCCCCACCACCGGCCGCTGGCGCCTGGGCCCGCAGATCGTGCAGATCAGCACCCGCCACGCCACCGCCCTGGCCCGCGCCAGCCAGCGCCTGGCCGAAGTCAACAACCGCTACAGCCGCAGCGAAAGCTGAACCCACAGGAGAAGTCGCAGCCATGCCCCGCAAGCCCAGCCCCACACCAGAAGCACCCACAGACGTGCTCGACAACACGGCACTCACCGGCGACGCCGCGGCCCTGACCGAGCTGTCAGCCCGCAGCAAAGAGGTCTCCGAGCGCTTCGGCGACGGCTCGCCCTACGAGCGCAGCCGCATCGTGAACGAGGCTCGCTTCTACATGGGGCAGAGCGCCGAGGCCATGCTGGAGCTGGGCAAGCGGCTCATTCAGCTGAAGGAGAACGAACCCCACGGTGAGTTCTGCGAAATCGTGACCGAGCGCCTGGGCATCAGCCCGCGCAGCGCCCAGCTGATGATGGCCGCGTCCGTCAAGTACCTGTCACCCGCCCTGGCGGCAAAAGCGCAAACGCTTTCGCTTTTGGGCAAGGCGAAGCTCTTTGACCTGATGTCCGAGACTGACGGCGACATCGCCCAGCTCACCGCCGGCGGCACGCTGGCCGGCAAGACGCTCGACGAGATCGAGACGATGACATCACGGCAGCTGAAAGCCGCCCTGACCGACGCCCGCAAGAGCCTGGCCGCCAAGGACAAGGTCATCCAGTCCAAGAGCGCCAAGGTGGACAAGCTCGAAGAAGAGCTGGCCGGCCGCGACGCCGCCCCGCTGGACGAAGTGGAAGAGCAGCAGCTCACCGACCTGCGCACCGCCACGCTGGACGCTGAAACCGCCCTGCAGCGCGTGCTGGTGCTGGTGGACGACGTGATGGGCATGCCAGCCACCGAAGCCACCAGCGTGGCCGCCCGCCACAGCCTGGACTACCTGGTGCAGCGCGTGGTGGACGGCTGCCTGGCGCGCGGCATCACGGTTGACCTGGCCGACCGCGTGTCGCCCATCTGGGCCAAGCCGCTGGAAGACGCCGCGGCGGCCAACGCCGAAGGGCGCGGCAAGGGCCGCCGCAAGTAAGCACCAAGCCCACGCCAAGCAGACGCCACCCCAAGCCCACCCAATGCTCACAGCCACAGAACACGACATCCTGGGCCGCGCACGCGAAGAACTGCTGCGCGCGCCGCGGGGCCACCGCGCGCCCATCGTGGAGCGTGCGGCGCAGGCCCTGGGGTGCAGCGTGCCCACCGCCTACCGCAAGCTCAGCAGCGCCGGCTTCAGCACCCAGCGCAAGCGCCGGTCAGACGCGCGCAGCAGCGTGCTCAGCGAAAACGAACTGGTGCTGGTGGCCGGCGTGCTGCGCGCCAGCCTCAACAAGAAGGGCCAGCGCATGCCCGTGCGCACGGCGCTGGACATGCTGCAGGCCAGCGGCCGGCTGGCCACCGCCGTGCACGAAAGCACCGTCAGCCGCCAGCTCTACGCCCGCCAGCTGCACCCCGAGCAGATGGCCTTGCCCGAACCCAACATGGTGATGCGCAGCCTGCACCCCAACCACGTGTGGCAATGCGACAGCACCACCGGCGCCTACTACTACCTGCCGGGTGGCCGCCTGCGCTGGATGCCTGAAGACCAGTTCTACAAGAACAAGGTGGCCAACCTGGTGAAGGCCAGCTCGGACCTGCTGACCCGCTACGCGGTGGCCGACCACTACAGCCACGCGCTGAAGTTCCGCTACTACCTGGGCGGCGAGTCGGCCGAGAACCTGCTGGACTTTCTGACCTGGGCCATGTGCCAGCAGCCCGGCAACCCGTTCCACGGCGTGCCGCGCCTGCTGGTCATGGACCCAGGCGCCGCCAACAAGGGCCATCTGCTGCGCGCCTTCTGCCAGCGCGTGGGCATAGAGGCCATGTGGCACGCCCCCGGTGCAGCCCGTGTCACCGGCAGCGTGGAAAAGGCGCACGACCTGGCGCGCATGCACTTCGAGACGCGCTTCCGCTTCCGCGACCCGGCCGACGTGACGCTGGACAAGCTGAACGCCGACATCGAGAGCTGGAGCGTGGCCTACTGTTCGCACAACGTGCACAGCCGCCACGAGCAAATGCGCTTCGGCTGCTGGATGACCATCACCGCCGAACAGCTGCGCGTGCCGGCCAGCCTGGAAGCGTTGCGCGAAGCCGCGGTACGCGAACCCGAAGAGCGCCGCGTCAGCAACAGCAAGCGCATCACCTTTGGCAGCCCCAGCCGCACCTACCTGCTCAACCTGGTGCCCGGCGTGGCCGCGGGCCTGAAGGTCACCGTGCAGAGCAACCCCTTCCGCGCCCCGGCGGTGGACGTGCTCTTCACCAACCCCGACACCGGCGAGCAGAGCTGGCACGTGGTGGAACCCGAGGCCACTGACGCAGGCGGCTTTCCGGTGGACGCGCCGGTGTGGGGCGAACAGATGCAGCGCGCCGGCTTCAGCGACGTGGACCGCAACCGCAACGCCATCACCCGCGCCGCCTACAAGGTGGGCGACGAACTGCCCACAGTGGAACAGGCCGACGCCGCGCGCAAGGCGCACGCCGCCGCCTACGCCGGCACGGTGGATTCGATGGCCGACGTGAAGGCCACGCCCGTGCCCAGCTTCCTGCCGCGCCGGTCTACGCCGCTTGAACTGCCGCAGCGCCAGGTGGTGGCCCGCCGCCTGACGGTGGTGGAAGCCTGCAAGCAGCTGATGGTGCTGCTGGGCGACCGCTACAGCCCGCAGGTGTACGCGCACGTGCACGCCACCTATGCCGACCCAGCCGACCCTGGCGTGCCTGAAGACCAGCTGCAGGCCATCAGCGCGCTGTTCACCCCGGCACAGCCTGTTGTTGACAACAGCTTCACCGGCCTGCGTGCCGTGGGTGGCGCACGCGGGGGGCAGTCATGAGCCGGCGCCTTGATTCGCTGCGTCGCGCCGGGCCCAGCTACGACCCCGCCACCCCACCGCCCAACACCAAGCTCACCCTTGGCGTGGTGGCTTCGCGCGTGGGCGTCAGCGTGACGGTGATGGCCGAACACACCGGCATCAGCCGCACGGCCATCGCCAACCTGCTCAGCAACAACTGGCCGGTGCACACCCCGCGTGAAGAGCTGACTGCCAAGTTGCTGGCCCTGATGGAAGAGCGCGGCGCCACCGACACCGAACTGGCCACGCTGTTCCATGCCTTCGGCCGCCAGACCGGCACCGCCGGCAAGGCGCAGCCACGCGGCCCCGATGAACGCGCCCCCCAGGCGCCCACCACCCCCAGCCGCAACCCCAACGGCACCAACCCAGAGGACAACGACATGCTGCCGCTCAAAGCCGTGCTGACGCCCAAGGCGCGCAAGCACTTCGCCATCTTCCGCAACCCCTTCGACGGCCCGGTCAACAGCGAAGAGCAGATGTACCTGGGCGATGACTTCGTCTATGTGCGCGAAAGCGCCTGGCAGTGCGCCCAGACCAGCGGCTTTGTGGCCGTGGTGGGCGAAAGCGGTGCCGGCAAGACCACCGTTCTGGAAGACATGGAGGCGCGCCTTCAGGCCAACAGTGATCGCATCATCCTCATCAAGCCCAGCGTGGTGGGCATGGAGCAAGACGACAACAAGGGCAAGACGCTCAAGAGCGCCGACGTGATGCACGCCATCGTCGCGCGGCTGCAGCCAGACCGGCCCGTTCCCCAGACCGACCGCGCGCGCAGCGACCGCGCCAAGAAGCTGCTGATCGCCAGCGCCGCGATGGGCAACGCTCACCTGGTGGTGATCGAAGAAGCGCATTGCATGCCCGACGCCACGCTGAAGCACCTCAAGCGCATGAACGAGCTGCGCGACGGCCGGCGCAGCTTGTTGGGCATCTTGCTGCTGGGCCAGCCCGAGCTGAAGCGCCGCCTGGCCGACGGCCTGCGTGACGGCACGCTGCGCGAAGTGGCGCAGCGATGCGAGGTGGTGGAGCTGCTGCCGCTGGACGGCTGCATCAAGCCCTACCTTGAACGCCGCGCCAGCGCCGCCGGCGTGCCGCTGGCGCGCATCGTTGACGAAGACGGCATCCAGGCCCTGCGCGACCGCCTGACGCGCGGCACCGGCCGCGCCGCGGTGAGCATGTGCTACCCGCTGGCGGTGAGCAACCTGCTGGTGATGGCCATGAACGACGCGGCCGACGTGGGGTCACCCACCGTCACCGCCGACATCGTGCGCGACTGCGGCCGGAGGGCAGCATGAAGCCCATCCCCACCAAGCGCTTCAATTGGCCGGCCTGGCTGTGGCCCACCAACGCGGTGGCGGCCGTCATCGCGCTGTACGGCCTGGTGGCTCACCTGGACAACCTGGACGACATCGAGCGTGCAAACCGCGCCAGTGAACTGGCCCAGGCCCGCTACGACGCCTTCCACGAAGGCCGCCAGGCGGGCGAAGCCAAGATGATCGACACGGCCCGCGCGGCCTGGCAGGCGGCCATCACCGAAGGTGAGTTTCGCTGCGCGCAGGGAAAGCAGGTGCGGCAATGAGCGGGTTCATGCACCCCCACGTGAGGCTGATCTACCGCGCCGTGCGCGACGCAGGCGAGCGTGGTCTGTTCCTGGAACAGATAGCCGAAGCACTGTGCGCCGACCGCGATTCGCACAGCCTTCAGACCCGCCTGGTGTCCATGCAGAAGCGCCAGTACATCACGCGCATTGGCGACCGCCACGCCGTGCGCTGGGTCGGTGGGTTGCGCGTACCTGATGGCGAGCTGGACGAGATTGGCGCCGGCCAGCAGTGCGGCGAAAGTGCCCTGACCCAGCCCTTTGCCGCCTTGCAAAGCGACCGCTTCTGCCACGCCATGAACGGCGTGCCGAACTCGGTGTGGGACATGGCGCACCGCATGTCTCAGGTGAGGCCCCAGCCATGACCAGCTTTTCCATTACCGCCCTGGTGCTGATCTACCTGGAAGGCCGCACGGGCCACCAGGTGGGCGTGCGCGAACTGGCCGACCACCTGTGCGTGGCCGACCCCGAGATCGAAGCCGCACTCGACTCGCTTGAAGTGAGCCACGGCGTGCGCGTGCAGCGCATCGCCGGCCTGGCCGTCAGCGGTTGCCGCCTGCCGCAGCCCACCCAAGACCGCTGAACCGCGACCACCACCATGCGCATGTGCTGCCCCGCCTGTCACGCCGAGCTGAGCCTGGAAGTCATCCTCAGCCACGAAGCCGCGCGCCAGGCCGTGGCGCGGCTGGCCGCCGTCAGCCTGCCTTTCGGCGCGCTGACGCTGCGCTACATGGCCCTGTTCAGGCCCGAGAAACGCGGCCTGAGCATCGAACGCATGGTGCGGCTCATCGACGAGCTGCTGCCCGACATCGAGCGCCGCGCCATCACCCGCAAGGGCCGCGACTGGGATGCCCCGGTCGAAGCCTGGCGCGCTGCGATCGAAGTGGTGCTGAACAAGCGCGACAAGGCCACGCTGACCCTGCCACTCACCAGCCACGGCCTGCTGTACGAAGTGCTGGCCGGCCTGGCTGAAAAGGTGGAAGCACGCGCCGAGGCCGACCAGGAACAGCAGCGCAGGCAGCGCCGCACCACGGGAGCCGACACCGGCCCGCGCGACCTGTCCGACGTGGCGCACGACCTGGGCACCGCAAGCGCCGGCGCGGCCGTGGTGCCAGCGATCGCGCCGCCGCGGCCAGGGTACGCAGGCCCCAGCCGTGCGGCGCGTGAGAAACGCGCCGAGATCGAAGCCGCGCTGCGCCGCCACCAGGCCGGCGCGGGCAGCAGCGAAGACCCGCCCCAAGGAGCCACCGCATGACCACCACCACAGCCTTGCTCAACGCCCTGGCGGCCCACCAGGGCGCCGCCAGCGGCATCAGCGGCGACCGCCTGGCGCAGCAGCTGGGCATGTCGCCACGGCAGCTGCGCAAGCACATCAGCCAGGCGCGGGAAGACGGCATCGCCATCTGCGGCCACCCCAGCTCGGGCTACTTCATGCCCACCACGCCCGAAGAGCTGGAAGAGAGCTGCGACTTCCTGAAGCACCGAGCCATGCACAGCCTGCGCACGCTGAGCCAGATGAAGAAGGTGGCCCTGCCCATCCTGCTGGGGCAGCTGCTGCTGAACCAGGCCTGACCACACACCCATCCACTGGAGCCCACGATGACCACCCAGATCGAAACCATCGAAAACGCCGCGCGCGCCTACGCCGCGGCCCGCGGCAAGCTGGCCGAGAAAGTGACCCAGCTGCAGGAAGGCCTGGACAACCTGCGCCGCAACAACCTGCCCGCCATCAAGCGCAACCTGGCCCGGGCTGCCGAGGCCGAAAGCGAACTGCGCGCGCTGGTGGAACAGCACCCAGACCTGTTCCAGAAGCCGCGCACCCTGGTGCTGCACGGCATTCGCGTGGGCTTCGAGAAGGGCAAGGGCGCCATCAGCTTCGAAGACGCCGACCAGGTGGTCAAGCTGGTGAAGAAGAAGCTGCCCGAGCTGCTGGACCAGCTGGTCAAGACCGAAGAGAAGCCGCTGAAGGGCGGCTTGAAGCAGCTGACCGTGGCGCAGCTGAAAAGCGTGGGCTGCACGGTTGAAGAAACCGGCGACCAGGTGGTGGTGCGCGCCGTCGACAGCGACGTGGACAAGCTGGTGAAGGCGCTGCTGAAGGGCGCCGAGGAAGAAGCAGCAGAGCAGCAGTGAGCAGGACGCGCAGCCGGCGCCTTGGGGCGCGTAGCCGGCCGGGTTGTATGCGGCGTGTGGACCCACCAGAAAGTAACTGCCGCAGCGTGTGAGCGGGTTCCCCCGGGTCAGCGACGCCCGATGGAACCGATAGGTGGGTGATCCACCACCTGCGGCACACGCCGCTTCAGCCGGTGTGCGCAACACCGGCACCTTTCACCCAGCACAGGAGATCGTTCCATGTTGACTCAACGCGAAGAAGCCGGGCTGCGCATGGCGCTGGCCGAGCGAGAAAAGCGCCTGGCCCAGACGCTGCTGTCCACCCAACCCGTGCCCGCTGGCCAGGTGCAGGAAATGCGCCAGGACATCGAGCGGCTGCGCAGGGAGCTGGGGCAATGAAGCGGCAGCACGAGAGCTACATCGACCCCGACCTGCCGGTGCGCCAGAGCACGGTGCCTGCCCGCAGCGCCGGCCGCCCGCACATCGGCGGGCCCGTCAGTGCATTCGACCTGGCGCGGCCCAGTGGTGCGAGTGCCGCCGCTGCCGCTGGCACGGCTGTTGCGGGGGGGGGGTACGAAGCGCCGCAGCCCCACGCGGCTGGAAGCGTTCGACCCGAACGAAGTGCCCATCGAGAGCGGCATTCCCATCCCGCCCGCCGTTGGGCGCGGCGCCCCCGATCGTTCGCGCATCCTGCTGGAACGCATGAAGCCCGGCCAACGGGTGGTGCTGCCACTTCAGCAGGCCAAGAGCCTGACATCGAAGGCCCGCAAGCTGGGCATCAAGGTGGAAATGCGCAGGCTCGCCGACGACACCGGCGGTGTGTGGAGGGTGTCATGAGCATCGTCGAATGCCACAGCAACAAGTGCGGCAGCTGCGGCCTGCAGGCCCGCGCCTACGTGGCCAAGGGCGTGCCACCGCTGACCAAGTACCTTTCCTACGGCGAGCACGGCGGCAAGGCCGCCACGCGGCGCAAGGCCGAGTGGCACGAGGCGCGTCTGAAGGCTCGGGCAAGGGCAATGCGGGGGCAGCTTTGAGCGCGGTCGGCCCCAAGGTGGCCTACGTCAAGCGCCAGGCCCAGACGCGCAACCACACCTGCCACTGGCCTGGCTGCACGCAGCAGGTGCCGCCTGCCATGTGGGGCTGCCGCCCGCACTGGTATTCGCTGCCCCTGGCCTTGCGCACGCGCATCTGGAAGACCTTTGCGCCAGGCCAAGAGAAGACCGGCTTGCCCAGCCGCGAATACGTGGCCGCTGCCAAGGCGGCTCAAGACTGGATTCAGGACCAGCTGGCCAGCGCCAGCAAAGGAGCGAACCCTTGAACATCATCACCGAGTACGCCCTGCGACTGATGGCCGCAGACAAGTGGAAGCACCTGGCCGCCGGCATCGTGGTGGCGGTGGCCACGATGCTGTTCATGGTGGTGCAGCAGTTGGCCTGGCCAGCGTTCTACGCCGCGCACCCCGCCTTCTTTGCGGTGCTGAACGCCGGCCTGTGCGTGCACCTGTCCAAGGAAGCCACTGACAGGCTGAACAACCGCACCCTGGTGAAGATGGGCCTGCTGCCGATGTACGGCGCGAATTGGCGCGACGCGGCGGCAGGGTTTGCAGGGACGCTGGCGCTGGCGCTGTTGGCGCTGTGGGCCGGGCTGGTTTGACCAGGAGGGCAAGCACCATGAAGTTGAATTCGTTGCAGATTCAAGTGCGGGACAGAAACCAAGCCTTCACCACCAGTCGCATCCGCGGCATGTCGTGCAGCAGCACAAGTTCAGCCGAGCTGGCTGCCCGGCGGCTTGCCGAGAAGCTCTTCGGCTCGGCGCTGCAGGAAGTGCAGCTGCAGGCCCAGCTTGGCGTTCACAGCACCTTCCTGGCCACCGCGGATGCCAACATCAAGGCCTGGTGCTTTGCCTGCGGCACCATCGGCTTCGGCACCGAAGAGCCAGACGGTGCCGTGGTGTTCGCCACAGGCCCCGATCGCGCCTTGCGCGAAGTGGTGGAGGTTGCAGCCCGGCACGCCAAGCCCAGAAGCAGCGGTACGCTGCTGGTGCCTGGGGTGCCCGAAGCGCCCAACCAGGAAGCGGGCATGACCGCGCTGATGGATTGGGTGGCTTGGCGTGCGCCGCGCAACGGCCAGCGCGGCAGCTTCGGGGTGGTTTTCGGGCCCCTCCCTCGCTCATGAAGCGCGGCACTGCTCAGCGCAACACCGACCTGGCCGCCATCCACGTGGCCAAGAAGGCGCTCGGCCTGAGCGAAGACGAATACCGCGACCTCATGTCCACCGTGTGCGGCGGCATCCGTTCCGCCGGCGAGCTGGACGCCGCCGGCCGCGCCCGCTTCCGGGCCCATCTGCAGGCATGCCAGCGGGCGCACGAGCCGACCAAGCGTCAGCCCCTCTTGCCACACGAAAGGAAGATCTGGTCGCTCTGGATGCAGCTCGCCGACCGCGGGATGGTGCATCATCGTCACACAACGGCGATCAACGCTTGGGTTAGACGCCAAACCGGGGTGGAGACCATGAGGTGGCTGAACGGGCACCAGCAGCAGCTGGTGATCGAGAGTCTCAAGCTGTGGCTTGCCAGCCGCCACGGGCCCGCTGGAAGCGGCGACGGGGGCAACAGGTGAACCAAGACACCGCCAAGCCCCGCGAACTGGCTGAGTTCGTCGATGACCTGGTGCGCATCGGCACCGCCGAGCTGAACGGCAAGTTCAAGCTGCCCGAGGCCGACTGCCGGGTGGTGATGGCCAGCATCACCGACCAGATCGTGACGCTGTACGCCCGCACCACCATGTACGTGCCCGCAGGCTTCGGGCCGCGCAACAAGGCCATCTGGGACAAGTACCAGCAAAACAGCCAGACCGCCTCGGCCTTCACCCAGGACCGGGTGGCCGAGCTGGCCGTTGAGTACCAGCTCACGACGCGCCAGATCTACAGCATCCTGGCGGTCATGAAGCACGCCGAAATGGCCCGGCGCCAGAGCCAGCTGCCTGGCTTCGACAGCCCAGAATAGGGCCCGACGGGCCTTTTTCTCTCCCCGCAAGCGCTTTTCTCGGCGCCCGTTTTCTTCCTGCCTTGTCCGATCTCTTCCGGACCCTTTTTCTCACTTCTCCCGTTTGAATATCTCACTCGGGGTCAGACCCCCCCTGATCATGGGGGTGGGCAATTGACCTGCCCCTGACCCGATAGTACGGTCGACTTACCGCTCAAATTGGCGGCAAGGCTGTGGTTTTGCAGAGGCTGCCCGGACCTCGGTAGGAATGCAGGCGGTTCGGGACCGTGGGGGCCCCCAGCAGACTCGGCTTGTGCTGAAGCGGGATCCTTCAACGTTCCCAACCAACCTTCAAATCAGCATGAGAACACAAACTTCAAGCCTCGACTCTTCGTCCGTCGCCTTGCGCCTGGGCATGTGCGCGGCTGCGCTGGCCGGTACGGCTGCCACGGTGACCGACGCCAACGCGGTGGTCGTCACGTTCAGCGCTCCGATCGCCGTACCCAACACCTTCGCCGGGGTCTACATCAACCTTCTGACTGGCGCAAATGGCGTCACGCCGGCCTCGGTGCCCGGCTGGGACTTCGGCCCCTGGGGGTCCAGCGGGACGCTCAGTTTCTTCTGGAACGGCACGCCGGCCAGCTCAAACGGCGGCGTGGCAGGCACCACCACCGGCCCCTACCTCGACCTCGCAGTGGGCACGGTCATTTCCGCAGCCTCGACGTTCAGCGCGTCCGCTGCATCAGTGCAAGCTGCAGCGTTCCAGACCACCGGAACCCATACCCTGGGCTTCAGGTTCTTCAACGAGTCCACCGCGGCCATCAACTACGGCTACCTGACCATGGAGACAAACGGGCCGTCGGGCTTCCCCGCGACGGTCACCGGCTGGAGCTTCGAGAACAGCGGTGCGGCCATCACGGTCGTACCAGAGCCCGCGACCGGCGCCTTGCTCTCGATGGGCGCCTTGGCCCTGGGTGCGCTGAATCTGCGTCGGCTGCGCCGCGAACGGCGCCAGCTGGCCAGCTGAGCCCATCGTCGCCAACGCTAACTGACCCTGCACCGCGCTCGCGCCGGCTCTCGGCACGGGCGCGGTTTTCATTTGGCCAGCACGCTGAAGCGAATGCCATGATCAGGCATGGCCCTTGCACCCTCGACCATCATGATCGAACCCCTTGCCCGGAAACTTTTGCTCGTGGGCTGGGACGCTGCCGATTGGCAGATGATGCATCCGCTGATCGACGCCGGCCGCATGCCGAACCTGAAGCGCCTGGTCGAGAGCGGCTGCATCGGCAACCTGGCGACCCTGCAGCCGGTGCTTTCGCCATTGCTGTGGACCTCCATCGCCACCGGCAAACGAGCCTACCTGCACGGCGTGCACGGCTTCGTCGAGCCCACACCCGACGGCACGGCGCTGCGGCCCACCGCCAGCAGCACGCGCCAGTGCAAGGCGCTTTGGAACATCCTGGCGCAGTCGGGCAAGCGCTGCCAGGCGCTGGGCTGGTACGCCAGCCATCCGGCTGAAAACATCAACGGCGTCTGCGTCTCACAGCTGTTCCACGTTGCCCCGGCCTCGGCCACCCCCGACAACTGGCCGCCGCAGCCGCACAGCGTCTTTCCCGCCGAGCTGGCCGATGAGCTTGCCGAGCTGCGCTTCCATCCGGCCGAGGTCACGGCGCAGATGCTGCTGCAGTTCGTGCCGACGGCAGCGCAACTCGACCAGCGCGATCCCGAGGTGCTGCGGCTGTTGAACTCGCTGGCCCGGCGGCTGGCCGAGTGTGTCTCACTGCACGCGCTGACGACGGCGCTGATGGAAGAGCAGCCCTGGGACTTTTGCACTGCGTACTACGACACCATCGACCGTGTCGGGCACGACTTCATGGTCTTTCATCCGCCACGCATGAACAACGTGCGCCACGATCTGTTCGAGCCTTTCAAGGGCGTGATGAACGCCATCTACGAATTCCACGACCAGATGCTGGGCCGACTGGTGGAACTGGCGGGGCCGCAGGCTCACGTGATGATCGTCTCCGACCACGGCTTCCTGAACGGCGCTTCGCGTCCCACCGAGCTGGTGAGCCCGGAGTCATGGCACCGCAACTTCGGCATGTTGTTGTTGGCCGGCCCGGGCATCAAGAAAGACGCGACGGTTCCAGGTGCGACGCTGTTGGACATCACACCCACGGTGCTGGCCTTGTTCGGCCTACCGGTGGGGCGCGACATGGAAGGCAGGGTGCTGGTCAACGCGTTTGAAGAGACACCCCCATTCGAGCGCATCGACTCCTGGGAAAACGTCCCCGATCCGGTCTACGACGCACGTGTGCGCGACAACGTCGACGACGACCCTGAGGCCGCCGCAGCCTCGATGCAGCAGCTGGTCGAGCTCGGCTACATCGAGGCTCCGGGCGAGGACGTTCAGCGCGACATCGTGCGTGCGCGCGCAGCGCAGAAGTTCAACCTGGCCTGCACCTGCATCGACGGCAAACACCCGGCACGCGCGCTGACACTGGCGATGGAGCTGGTGCAGCAGTTTCCCGAAGAACCTGCCTACCTGGTCTTTGCCGGCCAGGCTGCCATTTCGGCCGGCGACGCGCAGGCGCTCGGCCCGGTGACCGACGCGCTGCAGCGTTTGCAGCCCGGGCACAAGCAGCTGCCGATGTTCCGCGCCTTCCATTGCTGGCTAACGAACGATGTGATTGGTGCCCTGAACAACTTCGAGCTGGCCTCCCAGCAGGGCCACGACAACGCCTGGCTGCAGTGCCGCATCGGCCGTGCTTACCTGCGCCTGCGGCTGTGGCGCCGGGCCGAAGAGGCGTTTCGAAAGTCGCTGGCGCTCGACAATGACAACGCCGAGGCCCACTACGGCCTGAGCGTGGCACTGCCGCGGCAGGGGCAGCTGGAAGAGGGGGTGCAAAGCGGCCTGCGGGCCATCGCGCTGGCACACGACCTTCCGCTCGCGCACTTTCAACTCGGCGCGGTGCTCTCGCGCATGGGCTGGTACGAACGCTCGTTGCAGGCGTTCGAACTCTGCCTGGCCATCCTGCCGAACTTTGCCATCGCACACCGTTACGTGTCGCAGGTGGCCGCCAAGTTGGGCCAGGCCGAGAGGTCGGCCCGGCACCGCGAAGCCGCCAAGCGCGTGCTGGCCGAAGGTTTGCCGCAACCTGCGCTCGACTGATGGACCAGGCCACCCAGTTCATCACCGTTGTCAGCGGCGTGCCGCGCTCGGGCACCTCGCTCATGATGCAGATGCTGCACGCGGGCGGCCTGCCGGTGCTGAGCGACGGTCTGCGCACGGCCGACGAAAACAACCAACGTGGCTACTTCGAGTTTGAACCCGTCAAGCGCTTGCGCAGCGACCGCTCCTGGCTGCCCCAGGCCCGCGGCCATGCGGTCAAGATCATCCACCTGCTGCTGCGTGAGCTGCTGCTCGACGGCTCACTGCAGTACCGCATCGTCTTGATGCAGCGGCCTCTGGACGAAGTGCTGGCGAGTCAGCGCACGATGCTGCAGCGCGAAGGCAAGGCGGCGCCAGCAGACGCAGAGCTGCTGAAGAAGGCATTCGCGAGCCAGCTTTTGCAGCTCGACACCTGGCTCGCGGCGCAGGCCAGCATCGCCGTGATGCCGGTGCCCTACCACCAGGTGTTGCGCGAGCCGCAGTCAGTGGCCGAGGCCTTGAACAACTTCCTGGGGCTGAACCTCGACACCGCGGCCATGGTGCGCGTGGTCGACCCGGCGCTGCACCGGCAGCGCGGCCCGGCTGCGATGTAGCGCCACCCCCGGGCAGCGGGCTGCGCGTCGACGATCACGCTGCGCACCCCGCAACGCCCCGCCCTCGCACCGGATCTGCGCCAGCTTTCTCGGACGGGGCATTCACATCGGCGACATCGACCTGTCGTGCCGCCGGGCTCGCCGCGCGCGGTGAACGCCCTGCCAGGACGAAACCGACCGAAGTGACACGATCGATGTGATCGACGGTGGCGGCGTCCGGGCCATGGGCCAGACCAGCGATGGCCGGCGGTGATGGCAGCGCCACCGACCGTGCGGCGCCCGTGCAGGACAGCGGCCTGAGCGGCTTCGAGGCGATGGCCGCCGGTGACGGTCCCGCCCGCCCAACAACTGCCACCGGGCGATCACGACGTGGTCGGCCCCAACCCTCTGCCAGGGGGCGAACGTGGCTCAGGCGGCGAGCAATCCCAGGCGCTGGCTCTCGGCAAACACCGGCTCTTCTTCGTTGCCACCTGCCGTGACGACCCGCGAGCGACCTTGCCGCTTGGCTTCGTACATGGCCTGGTCCGCACGCCTCAGCGCGCTCGCAATGCCTTCGCCGAAGGCGATCTGCACGACACCGAAGCTCAGGCTCAGTGTGGGCAGCTGATGGCCCGGCGCACGCCGCTGCACTTCAGCCACGATGCGTGCGGCGACGCCGACGGCGTCGCGGGGTGTCGTGCGGCGCAGCAGCAGCACAAATTCGTCGCCGCCCTGGCGGCCCGGCACGTCGTGCGCGCGCAGGTTCTCCAGCATCGCCTGGCTCACCAGGCACAGCGCGCGGTCGCCGGCGGCGTGGCCGAAGAGGTCGTTGATGCGCTTGAAGTGGTCGATGTCGAAGTGCAGCAGCACGCAGGTGCCGGGTTCGTCCTGCCGCAGCGCCTGGTCGGCCAGTTCCTGGAAGTGGCGCCGGTTGGGCACCTGCGTCAGCGTGTCCTGGTTGGCCAGCACACGCAGGCGCCGCCGGGAATCGCGCAGTTGGCGCTCGGTGCGTTCGCACACCAGGGTCAGTGCCATGAAGGCCAAGACCACGCCGCCCAGGGCGGCGGCGGCGGCTTGCACCGGCAGCGGCGCCTGTGCGGCGGGCGCCAGCCAGGCTGCCAGCGCCGGTGCCAGGGCCACCAGCACCATCACCGCCGCCAGACCCCGCGCGGGCCTGAATTCACGGCTGTCGGGGCCCAACAAGAGCAGCAACGCGGCATACAGGTGCACGGCCATCGCAGCGGCAGTGGCAATCCAGGGGCCATTGCCCTGACTGCCGGCACTGGCGACGGTGCTTGAAGCTGCGGTGGCCCAAGTGCCAAGCACGACGATCCCGGTGGCGCCAGCCAGCGCCAGCCAGTCCCAGCGTTCGCCCCCGGGCAAGGCCTGGCGTGGGTGAAAGCGCCTCAGCCCCACCAGCGTGAGCACCGGCCAGGCCATCAGCAGCAGGCCGGCCAGCGCCGCGCCCGCCGTCGCGAGCCCGCCACCTGCGCGCCAGGGCAGGGCGGCGGCCAGGGCTGTACCGGCTGTCGTGACCCACATCGCGCCGACCCACCAGGACCAGCCGCCATAACGCTGCCGGCGGCGGCCGAAAGCGGTCAACGATGCCGAAGCCACGGCCAGCGCAGCGGCCGAAAACAGCGTGATGTCCACCATGAAAGCCATGGCCGGGATTGTGTTGTTCGCGCTGCCTGCCGCCCGCGCCCGGCGACGCTGCATTGCAACGTATTGCTACGGCCCTTGGGTACCATGCCGGGTGAAGCAAATGAGCCATGAAGGGGCGGCGATGGGCATGGATGTGGTGGACTACGAGATCAAGGGCGCAGAGATGCAGTACGTCGAGGTCGAACTCGACCCCGGCGAGGCTGCCGTCGGCGAAGCCGGCAGCATGTTCTACATGGAAGCCGGCATCGCGATGGACACCGTCTTCGGCGACGGCAGCGGCCAAAGCAGCGGTCTGCTGGGCAAGCTGCTGGGTGCCGGCAAGCGCCTGGTCACCGGCGAGTCGCTCTTCACCACCGTGTACACCAACAACAGCTCTGCCAAGCAGAAAGTGGCGTTTGGTGCACCCTACCCAGGCAAGATCCTGGCGATGGACCTGCGCCACCTGGGCGGCACGCTGATCTGCCAGCGCGACGCCTTTTTGTGCGCGGCGCGTGGTGTGTCGCTGGGCATCGCCTTCCAGCGCAAGTTGACGGCCGGATTTTTTGGCGGCGAAGGTTTCATCATGCAGAAGCTTGAAGGTGACGGCCTGGCGTTTGTGCACGCCGGCGGCTCCATCCTGCGCCGCGAGCTGCATGCCGGCCAGACGCTCTTGGTGGACACGGGTTGCGTGGTGGCCTACACACCCAGCGTCAACTTCGAGGTGCAGTACGTGGGCAAGGTCAAGACCGCGCTGTTCGGCGGCGAGGGGCTGTTTTTTGCCAAGCTGACCGGCCCCGGCACGATCTGGCTGCAGAGCCTGCCCTTCAGCCGACTGGCATCGCGTGTGTTTGCGGCCGCACCACAGATGGGCGGCCGGCGCGAAGAAAGTGCACTCGGGGGCCTGGCCGTGGGCGGCGGCTTGCTGGGTGGCATCTTGGGCGGTGACGACGAGTGATGCCGCTTACCTTCGGTCACCTGCTTGAACACCGCGTTGCGGTTCTGGCGGGCTTGTTCAGCGCCAAGCCAAGCGCCCGGCGAGACCCGTCATGACGATCTGGCCGCCTTTCTGGCGCGCCATCGCCACCTGCCTGCACCCGCGTGTGCTGCTGTGGTCCTTGTTGCCGCTGACCGTGGCCGCGGCGGCCGTGGGTCTGCTGGGCTGGGCCTATTGGGAAACGGCCATCGATGGCATCCGCGCCGCCATGGACAGCTGGTCGATGAGCCAGACCGTGTTCCAGTGGCTGCACTCGGTGGGCGCGCCGCAGCTGCGGGTCATGGTGGCGCCGATGGTGGTGGTGGTGCTGGCGGTGCCGGTGGTGCTGCTGCTCACGCTGCTGCTGGTGGCTGCACTGGCCGCGCCGGCGGTGGTGCGCCTGGTCGCGGCACGCCACTACCCCGACCTGCAAGCCCTGCAGGGTGCCAGCTGGGCGCAAGGTGTACTGTGGTCGTTGGCCTGCACCTTGGCCGCGCTGCTGGCGCTGGCGCTCAGCGTGCCGCTGTGGCTGGTGCCGCCGCTGGTGATGGTGCTGCCGCCACTGATCTGGGGTTGGCTCACCTGCCGCGTGATGGCTTTCGACGTGCTCAGCCACCACGCCAGCGCGGGCGAAAGGCGGCAGGTGCTGCGCAGCCGCCGCTGGAGCCTGTTGGCCATGGGCATTCTGTGTGGTTATCTGGGCGCGCTGCCTTCACTCATCTGGGCCGCAGGCGGTGTGGCCTTTGTGCTGGCGCCGCTGCTGGCGCTGGTGGCGGTGTGGCTGTACACCGTGGTCTTTGTTTTTGCGGCCTGCTGGTTTGCGCACTTCTGCCTGGGTGAACTGCAGCGCATCCGGCAAGGTGTGGCCGCGTCCATGGCGACGCAAGCCGCCGCCATCCCGCTTGAAGCTGCCAGCGTCCTGCCCACCGGATCCCCTTCATGAACATCGGCCTCATCATCGTCGGCGACGAAATCCTCTCGGGCAAACGCCAGGACAAACACCTGCCCAAGGTCATCGAACTGCTGGGTGCACGTGGGTTGTCGCTCAGCTGGGCACGTTACGTGGGCGACGACAGGCCGCGCATCACGGCCGACCTGCAACATGCCTTCGGCAGTGGCGACCTGGTGTTCAGCTGCGGTGGCATCGGTGCCACGCCCGACGACCACACGCGCCAATGTGCGGCGGCCGCGGCCGGCGTCGAATTGCAGCTGCACCCGCAGGCCCGCGAACTGATCCTGGACCGCATGCGCGACGTGGCCGCCGAACAGGGACAAGCTTTCGAGCCCGAGCGGCCCGACAACCTGCACCGCCTGAACATGGGCGTGTTCCCGGCCGGTGCCCGCATCCTGCCCAACCCGTACAACAAGATTCCCGGCTTCTCGCTGGGCCACGTGCACTTTGTGCCGGGTTTCCCGGTGATGGCCTGGCCGATGATCGAATGGGTGCTGGACCAGCAGTACGCGCATCTGCACCGCAGCGAGCGGGTGCTCGAGCGCTCGGTGATCGTGTTCGGCGCCATGGAAGCCACCCTGACCCCCTTGATGGAAGACATCGAACGCCAGTTCCTGGGCATCAAGGTTTTCAGCCTGCCCAGCGTCGACCACCCGCACTGGGGTCGGCACATCGAACTGGGTGTCAAGGGTGCGGGCGACGGCGTGGCTGCGTTTGCCGCCCTGATACAAGGCCTGGAACGAGTTGGTGCGAAGTTGGGCCCTGAATTGGTGCGATAGTCGCGGCGGTAACGAGCCTGTTTGGTGCGTTGGGCTGCACCAAGCTCATGCGTCTTGCGTCTGGCTGCCACCGGCATCGGGCCGGCTTGGCAGCCCGAGGCGTCGGCATGGAACCTGCTAAATTTGTTCGAGCCCGGGGCAGTGCCCAGGCTGCAAAACACCCAACAACCACCCCCGAGTCCCGCTAGGAGAGATCTGCATGGCAAAAACCGTCGCCGACGTGCTGAAGATGGTGAAGGACAACGAAATCAAGTTCGTTGACTTCCGCTTCACCGACACCCGCGGCAAGGAACAGCACGTGTCCGTGCCTGTGTCCCACTTCGACGAAGGCAAGTTCACCGACGGCCATGCCTTCGACGGCTCTTCGATTGCCGGCTGGAAGGGCATCGAAGCCTCGGACATGCAGCTCATGCCCGACCCGAACACCGCCAACATCGACCCCTTCTTCGAAGAGCCCACGCTGATCCTGACCTGCGACGTCATCGACCCCGCCGACGGCAAGCCCTATGAGCGCGACCCGCGTTCGCTGGCCAAGCGCGCCGAGGCCTACATGAAGAGCACCGGCCTGGGCGACGCCGCCTTCTTCGGCCCCGAACCGGAGTTTTTTGTCTTCGACAGCGTGCGTTGGGGCAACGACATGTCGGGCTGCTTCAGCAAGATCGAAAGCGAAGAAGCGGCCTGGAACACGGGCAAGGAATACGAACACGGCAACACGGGCTTCCGCCCCAGCGTGAAGGGTGGCTACTTCCCGGTGCCGCCGGTGGACAGCGGACAAGACCTGCGCTCCGAGATGTGCCTGATCCTGGAGTCGGTGGGTATCCCGGTTGAAGTGCACCACCACGAAGTGGCCAACGCCGGCCAGATGGAGATCGGCACCAAGTTCAGCACGCTGGTCCAGCGCGCCGACTGGGTGCAGCTGCAGAAGTACGTGATCCACAACGTGGCCCACGCCTACGGCAAGACAGCCACCTTCATGCCCAAGCCCATCGTCGGCGACAACGGCAGCGGCATGCACGTGCACCAGAGCGTCTGGAAGGACGGCAAGAACCTGTTCGCCGGTGACGGCTACGCCGGCCTGAGCGACTTTGCGCTGTACTACATCGGCGGCATCATCAAACACGCCCGTGCGCTGAACGCCATCACGAACCCCGGCACCAACAGCTACAAGCGCCTGGTGCCCGGCTTCGAAGCACCGGTGAAGCTGGCTTATTCGGCCAAGAACCGCTCGGCCTCGATCCGCATCCCCTACGTGGCCAACCCCAAGGGCCGCCGCGTGGAAGCGCGTTTCCCCGACCCCTTGATGAACCCTTACCTGGGTTTTGCGGCCTTGCTGATGGCCGGCCTGGACGGCGTGGAAAACAAGATCCACCCCGGCGAAGCTGCCACCAAGGACCTTTACCACCTGCCGCCCGAAGAAGACGCGAAGATCCCCACCGTCTGCAACAGCCTGGACCAGGCGCTGGAATACCTGGACAAGGGCCGTGCATTCCTGACCAAGGGTGGGGTCTTCACCGACGCCTACATCGACGCCTACATCGAACTGAAGATGCAGGAAGTGACGCGCTTCCGCATGGCCACGCACCCGGTGGAATTCGACATGTACTACACGCTGTGAAGCGTGCAGGCCGCCCGGCCTGCAGCAGGCTTCGTCCAGAGGGCAACTTCCGACAGGGGGTTGCCCTTTTTCCTGGGCACTGCGCGGCGTGGGCGCATGCCTCTTTGCGGTGCGGCAATGGCCTGCGCCACAATGCGCCCATGGCTGAAAACCCCTGCCTTTGCCGGCGACCGCGGCCCGCGTCGCGCTCGACTTTGCTCCTGGCGCCGTTCTTGGCATCTCTGCTGGCGCTGAGTCATGGGCCCGCGCAGGCCCAGGACGGGTCCAAACCGGTCTACCGCTGCCCCGGCCCGCCGGTGCTGTACACCGACGCGCTGTCGCCGCAAGACGCACGCGACAAAGGCTGCCGCACCATCGAAGGCGCGCCCATCACCATCGTGCAGGCGCCGCCGCGGCCGCGCCCGACGGCTTCGGCAGCTTCGGCACCACGGCCCGGTGACTCGCGTGTCGACCCTGCCGCGCAGCGGGCGCGCGACAACGATGCACGCCGCATCCTGTCCGACGAGCTGCGGCGTGAAGAAGAACGGCTGACCGCGATGCAGGCCGAGTTCAACGGCGGTGAACCCGAGCGCCGTGGCGACGAACGCAACTTCGCGCGCTACACCGAGCGCGTGGCCGAGATGAGAGCCGCCATCCAGCGCAAGGAAGCCGACATCGCCGCCATCCGGCGCGAGATCGCCAAGCTGCCTTCATGAGCGACCCTGTGGCGGCTGTTGCGCCCGGCCATGCCGAAGGCGCAGCCGCCGGCTTCGAGGCCTTCGACCAGCTGGCCACGATGGTGGCGCTCATCGACCCCAGCGGCCATTGCCTGACCGCCAACTCGGCGCTCGAAAACACACTCGGCCTGTCACGCCGGGCACTGAAGCGCAGCCTGGTCTTCGACTGGCTGAACGATGCCGCGCCGCTGCGCGAGACGCTGCTGGCCGTGTCCAGCAACCACGTGGCCACCAGCCGCTTCGACGCCGCGATGCGCCGCCCGTCGGCCAGCGGTGAACTGCCCGTGCATGTGATCGTGAGCCAGACCGAATGGCCCGAACGTGTGCTGGTGGAGATGATCGAAATCGAACAGCAGACACGCCTGGACCGCGAAGAACGCGCCCACACGCTGGCGCAGAGCAACAAGGACCTGGTGCGCAACCTGGCGCACGAGATCAAGAACCCGCTGGGTGGCATCCGTGGTGCGGCGCAGCTGCTGGCGATGGAGTTGTCGGGCAGGGGAGGCTCTGCCGACCAGCCCGAACCCCCTCCGGGGGCGGTTCGTCGCGCAGCGACGAACCAGGGGGCCTTGAGCAGCAAGGAACTGACCGAATACACCCGCGTCATCATCCAGGAGGCCGACCGCCTGCAGGCCCTGGTCGACCGTCTGCTGGCGCCGCACCGGCGCCCGCACGTGGTGGCCGACGTCAACATCCACGAGGTCTGCGAACGGGTGCGCTCCTTGATCCTGGCTGAATACCCGCGCGGGCTGAGCGTGACACGCGACTACGACACCAGCATCCCCGAGTTCCGTGGTGACCGCGAGCAACTGATCCAGGCGGTGCTGAACATCGCGCACAACGCCACCCAGGCCCTGGCTGGTGGCAGCCTGGCGGACGATTCGCCCTACACCGGGCGCATCGCCAGGGGCGACGCACGGCTGGCGCTGCGCACAAGGGTGGCCCGCCAGGCCACCTTCGGGCGCCAGCGCTTTCGTCTGGCACTGGAATTGCATATCGAGGACAACGGTCCAGGCGTGCCCGAGGACATCCAAGATCGCATCTTTCACCCGCTGGTGAGTGGGCGCGAAGGCGGTTCCGGGCTCGGCCTGACGTTGGCGCAGACCTTCGTGCAACAGCACCACGGCACGATCGAATGTGACAGCGTCCCTGGACGGACGGTGTTCAAGATCTTGATTCCCTTGCCCTGACGAGCCCTTCACCGGGCGCAGCACCACGCATGAAACCCATCTGGGTCGTCGACGACGACCAATCCATTCGATTCGTGCTGGAAAAGGCGCTGGCCCGCGAGCAGTTCAGCGTGCGCCTGTTTTCCAACCCACGCGACGTGGTCAAGGCCCTGGAAGACGATTCACCGCAGGTGCTGGTCAGCGACATCCGCATGCCCGGCGGCAGTGGCATCGACCTGCTGGCCCAGGTGAAACAGCGGCTGCCGGGGCTGCCGGTGATCATCATGACGGCGTTTTCAGACCTGGACAGCGCCGTCAGCGCCTTCCAGGGCGGTGCCTTCGAGTACCTGCCCAAGCCTTTCGACGTGACCGCGGCGGTGGAACTGATCCGCCGCGCGGTGCAGGAAAGCCTGCGTGAAGAAGTGGTCGAAACCTCGTCGGCGCAAGCCCCCGAGATGCTGGGCCAGGCGCCGGCCATGCAGGACGTGTTCCGTGCCATCGGCCGCTTGAGCCAGAGCAACGTCACGGTCATGATCACCGGCGAATCGGGCACCGGCAAGGAACTGGTGGCGCGCGCGCTGCACAAACACAGCCCGCGCAGCAACGGGCCCTTCGTGGCGATCAACACCGCGGCCATTCCGAAAGACCTGCTGGAAAGCGAACTCTTCGGCCACGAACGAGGCGCCTTCACCGGTGCGCAGGCCACACGGCGCGGCCGCTTCGAGCAGGCCGACGGTGGCACGCTGTTCCTGGACGAAATCGGGGACATGCCCTTCGACCTGCAGACCCGTCTGCTGAGGGTGCTGAGCGACGGCCAGTTCTACCGTGTGGGCGGCCACCAGCCGCTGAAGAGCAATGTGCGTGTCATCGCCGCCACGCACCAGAACCTGGAAGAGCGGGTGCGCCAGGGGGTGTTCCGCGAAGACCTGTACCACCGCCTGAACGTCATCCGCCTGCGCCTGCCACCGCTGCGCGAAAGGCGCGAAGACATCCCGATGCTGACGCGCCTGTTCCTGGGCAAGAGCGCGCGTGAACTGGGCGTGGACGCCAAGCGCATCACCGACGAAGCGCTGGCCCGCCTGGCCGGTTTCGACTTTCCGGGCAATGTGCGCCAGCTGGAGAACCTGTGCCACTGGCTGACCGTGATGGCACCCGCGCAGGTGGTCGAGGCGAAGGACCTGCCGGCCGAGTTGCTGGACGCCGGCGCATCGGCCGGTTCTGCCACGCCTGCTGCGGTGGCCGCGACGGACACGTCGGGCCATGCGGCTGGCATGGCCGCCGCGGCCAGTGTGCCGCTGCGTTCACCGGCACCTGAAGGCAGCGCAGCGCCCGTGCCTGCGCCGCCACCGGGCTGGTTGGCCGACCTGCGCCGCGATGCACGCAAGCGCCTGGATGCGCACGAAGCCGAGGTCTGGGAATCGCTGACCCAGCAGTTCGAAGCCACGCTGATCCAGACCGCGCTGGAAATCACCCGCGGCCGCCGCATCGAAGCCGCGCAGCGGCTGGGGATCGGACGCAACACGATCACGCGCAAGATTCAGGAACTGGGTCTTCCGGATTAGGGCCCCCAGGCTCACTGCGTTCGCCACCCCCCGAGGGAGCTCGACCCGGACCGGGAGACCCGGATCCGGGTCGGTCTTCCTTTCTTCTACACCTCCTCCAGCGTCACCACCACCGGCGCGTGGTCGCTGGGCCTTTCGTTCTTTCGTGGCAGCTTGTCGATGAGGCAGGCGGTGACGCGGGGTTTCAGCGCTGAACTGACCAGGATGTGGTCGATGCGCAGGCCCTGGTTCTTGCGGAACGCCAGGTTGCGGTAGTCCCACCAGCTCCAGCTCTTGATGGGCTGCTCGAAGAGGCGGAAGGCATCGGTCAGACCCAGTGCCAGCAGGCGCTGGAACTGGGCCCGTTCTTCGGGGGTGCAGTGGATCTGGCCCATCCAGCCGATGGGGTCGTAGACATCGCGGTCGTCGGGCGCGACGTTGAAGTCACCCATCAGCACCAGCTGCGGGTGCTGCGCCAGTTCCTCGCGCACCCAGTCGTGCAGTGCGTCCTGCCAGCGCATCTTGTAGACGAACTTGTCGCTGTCGGGCGCCTGGCCGTTGGGGAAGTAGGCGCCGATGACACGCACACCGGCCACGGTGCCGGCAATGACCCGCGCCTGCACGTCATCAAGACCCACCAGGTTCTTGGTCACCGCCTCGGCCGGTGTGCGGCTGAGCAGGGCCACGCCGTTGTAGGTTTTCTGGCCGAACCACTGCACCGAATATCCCGCAGCCTGGATCGCGGCGGCCGGAAACTTGTCGTCGGTCAGTTTGGTTTCCTGCAGCGCCAACACGTCCACCGGGTTGGCGGCCAGCCAGTCCAGCACCTGCGGCAGGCGCACGGCCAGTGAGTTGACGTTCCAGGTGGCAAGCTGCATGACGTTTCAGTTCAGTGGTTGTTCGGGTCCGCCCGTTTGGCGCTGTGCGAGCAGCTTCAGCGGCGGTAGGTCACGAAGGCAAAGCCTGGGGTGTCGGGCGCGGTGCTGGCATGGGCCTCGCGCTGAACCTCGCGGAACAGCTGGCGGTCGAAGGCCGGGAACACGGTGTCGCCGGTGTAGTCGCGGTCGATCTCGGTCAGCTCCAGCGTGTGGGCCAGCGGCAGCGCTTGCGCGTACAGCTCTCCACCGCCGATGACAAACACACGTCGCGCGTCAGTGCTGGCCGCCACCGCAGCCAGCGCGGCCTGCAGTGAAGGCTGGGTTTCTGCGCCAGCGGCCTGCCACTGGGCTTGCCGCGTGACCACCAGGTTGCGTCGGCCCGGCAGCGGGCGAAAGCGTTCGGGCAGCGAGTCCCAGGTCTTTCGACCCATGATCACGGCATGGCCGGCGGTGGTCTTGCGGAAGTGCTGGCTGTCGGCCGGCAGGTGCCACAGCAACTGGTTGCCACCGCCGATGACGCCGTTTCTCGCCACGGCGGCGATCAGGACCACTTCAAGTTCAGATGAAGATGCAGGGGACATGGCGGAAGGCCCTTTCAGACCGCCACCGGCGCCTTGATCAGCGGGTGCGGGTCATACCCTTGCACCTCGAAGTCTTCGTAGCCGTACTCGAAGATCGACGCCGGCCGCCGCTTGATGTGCAGCCTGGGGTAGGCACGAGGTTCGCGCGACAGCTGCAGCTTCACCTGTTCTTCGTGGTTGCTGTAGATGTGGCAGTCGCCGCCGGTCCAGACGAAGTCGCCCAGGTCCAGGTCACACTGTTGCGCCAGCATGTGGGTCAGCAGCGCGTAGCTGGCGATGTTGAAGGGCACACCCAGGAAGATGTCGGCACTGCGCTGGTACAGCTGGCACGACAGCCGGCCGCGGGCTTCGGGTGTGGCGCCCGGCGCCACGTAGAACTGGAAAAACGCGTGGCACGGCATCAGCGCCATCTTCGGCAGGTCGGCCACGTTCCAGGCGCTGACGATGATGCGGCGGCTGTCTGGGTTGCTCCTGAGTTGCTGCACCACCTGCGCGATCTGGTCGATGTGGCCACCGTCGGGTGTGGGCCAGCTGCGCCACTGCACGCCGTACACGGGGCCCAGGTCGCCGTCGGGGCCGGCCCATTCGTCCCAGATCGTCACACCCCGTTCCTGCAACCACTTGGCGTTGCTGTCCCCGCGCAGGAACCACAGCAGTTCCAGCGCCACCGCCTTCCAGAACACCTTCTTGGTGGTGATGAGCGGAAAGCCCTGGTTCAGGTCGAAGCGCATCTGGTGGCCGAACACGCTGCGGGTGCCGGTGCCGGTGCGGTCGGTCTTGGCCACGCCGTGCGTGAACACATGGCGCATCAGGTCTTCGTAGGGGCTGGGGATGGCGGGCTGCATGCGGGAATTATGAACAGGCGCCACGGCGCGTCGGCTCCGGTTTCAGGCCAGTGCGGGCTGCAGTTCGAACTGCATCGCAGCCAGGCGCGCGTACAGGCCACCGCGTGCCACCAGCTCGTGGTGCGTGCCCACGTCGACGATGTGCCCGCCGTCCAGCACCACGATGCGGTCGGCCTTCAGCACCGTGGCCAGGCGGTGCGCGATGACCAGTGTCGTGCGGTCGGCCATCGCAGCTTCCAGCGCGGCCTGCACCACACGTTCGCTCTCGGCGTCGAGCGCGCTGGTGGCTTCGTCCAGCAGCAGCAGCGGCGGGTTCTTCAGCATCGCGCGTGCAATGCTGATGCGCTGGCGCTGGCCACCGCTGAGGCGCACACCGCGTTCGCCCAGGTAGGTGTTGTAACCCTCGGGCAGCGCGCTGATGAAGTCGTGGGCGAAGGCCGCCTTGGCGGCGGCATGCACCTGGGTGTCGGTGGCTTCGGGTCGGCCGTAGCGGATGTTCTCCAGCGCGCTGGTGGAAAACACCGTGCTGTCCTGCGGCACGATGCCCACGCGCTGGCGCAGCTGTTGCAGTGACAGCTGCCGCACCGGCACGCCGTCGATCTGCACGGTGCCGCTCTGGGCGTCGTAAAAACGCAGCAGCAGCTGGAAGACCGTGCTCTTGCCGGCACCGCTGGGCCCCACCAGGGCCACGGTTTCGCCGGGGCGCACCTGCAGCGTGAAGTCGCTCAGCGCGGCCTGCTTGGGGCGCGAGGGGTAGTGGAAGCCGACCTGGTCGAAGCTGACCGACGAGCCACCCTGCGCCTGCGGCAAAGGCAGCGGCTGGGCGGGGTCGGCCACGGGCGAGGTGGCGGCCAGCAATTCCATCAGCCTTTCGGTGGCGCCGGCAGCACGCAGCAGGTCGCCGTAGACCTCGGACAGCACCGCCACCGAGCTGACGAAGATGATCACGAAGACCACCGTCTGCCCCAGGTGGCCGGCGCTGATGTTGCCGGCAATCACGGCCTGTGTGCCCTGGTACACGCCCCACAACAGCGCGCCGAAAGTGGCGGTGATCATGAAGGCCACCAGCAACGAACGCACGGCGGTGCGCTTGCGCGCGGTGATGAAGGCGTCTTCGGTGCTGCGGTCGAAACGCGCCGCCTCGCGACTTTCCTGCACGTAGCTTTGCACCACCGGAATCTCGCCCAGCACCTCGGCGGCGATGGCGCTGCTGTCGGCCACGCGGTCCTGGCTGGCGCGGCTGAGCTTCTGCACCCGGCGGCCGAAGTAGATGCTGGGCAGCACCACCAGCACCAGGATGCCCAGCACCTGTGTCATGACCACCGGGTTGGTGACGATCAGCGCAATCAGCGCGCCGATGCCGATGACCATGTTGCGCAGGCCCATGCTCAGGCTGCTGCCCACCACGGTCTGCACCAGCGTGGTGTCGGTGGTCAGGCGCGACAGCACTTCGCCGGTTTTGGTGCTCTCGAAAAATTCCGGGCTCTGGCGCAGCACGTGGGCGTAGACGGCGTTGCGCAGGTCGGCGGTGATGCGCTCGCCCAGCCAACTGACCATGTAGAAGCGTGCCGCCGAAAAGATGCCCAGCGCGGCGGCCACGCCAAACAGCGCCAGAAAGTGTTCACGCAGCGCCATCGCGCGGGCACCCGGGTCGGTGGCCACCAGGCCCTGGTCGATCAACACCTTCAGCGCCACCGGGAAGGCCAGTGTGCTGACGGCCGCCAGCACCAGGAACACCCCCGCCAGCGCCACCCGGCCCTTGTAGGGGCGGATGAAGGGCAGCAGCCCGGAAAGCGATCGGGGGGAGCGTGCAGCTTCGCGCTGTTTGTCGTCGTTGGCCATCCGCAGGAGTCTATGCGGGCGGTTTGTGGCGGCTGTCTGTGCCGCCGTGGCGTCCGAGTGACAAGGCTGTCACACCCCCGCAACTGAATGGCCTTTCAGTTGCCGGCGCTTGTGGTCGAATAAGGGGTTCCCTCGCCGCCCGATGAGCCATCCCCTTTCCCCTTTGACCGCAGCTGCAGACGAGCCGACCACCGGTCAGCCCGTTGCCACGCGCATTGCACTGCCGTGGCTGGCAGCGGGCCTGATGCTCGCGGCTGCCACGCTGGCCGCCGGGCTGGCCTGGGGGCTGTCGCTGGCTTTTGGCACTGACCGCTGGTGGCTGGCGCCGGCTTCAGCCGCGCTGGCAGTGGCCGCGGCGGCCATTCCGGTGGCCGCACTGATGATCCGCTTCAACCGCCAGCGCGGGCTGGGTGCCCTGGTGACGGGTGCGGTCAACAGCCCGGTGGGCACCACCCGGCCGCTGTTCCTGGAGCTGTCGGCACGTGAATGGGCGCGTGCCCGGCGCTACGGCTCGGGTGCTGCGCTGCTGCTGGTGGACGTGGACCGTTTTGCGCGCCTGCTCGAATCGCGCGGTGGCGCTGCGACAGACGCCGTGCTGGCCGAGATGCTGCGCCAGACATCGCCCACGCTGCGTGGCGCCGACCTGCTGACGCGTTACTCCGATTCGCAGATGGCCGTCTTCCTGGCCCATGCCGACGCCACGGGCGCACTGGACGTGGCCGAACGCATCCGCGAACGCACCGAAGAGATGGAAGTGCCTTTCCACCACGAGTCCTCGCCGCGCCGCCTGCGCGTGACGGTGAGCGTGGGTGTGTCGCAGCTGCGACCCGCGCACCTGAACCTGCAGTCGCTGATCGACGACGCACAAGACGCCGTGCTGGCCGCGCGCCAGGCCGGTGGCAACTGCGTGCGCGCTGCGCCGGTGGACGCCGGCCTGCTCAGCGCAGCCGGCCCCTGGCTGGACGACAACCGGGCCCGCCCGAAGTAAGCCCGCCCGCGCCGCCACGCGGCGAGGCCTGCCGTTTCACATGCGCAGCCGCCTGGCGTAGCCGGTCATCTCCAGGTAGCCCAGCCCGACTCGCTGGCCCTTGGCGTCCAGCAGTTCGCTCAAGCCTTCCCAGTAGATGGCGCCCGTGCTGGCACTGCTGTCCATTTCCTGGGCGTCGAGCAGGGCCTGCACCTCGAAGCGGCCATTCGGTGTCTGCACCTGCCACTGCACCGGGTAGCTGGCGCCGCTGGCAGGGCTGGCCCAGCGCCGGCCGGCGGTGAATGCCACGTCCTGCGGCGAAAACGGCTGTGCGACCGCGCCGGGGCTGCGCCAGCTGCCGCCGGCCCACAGTGCACTGCCATCGGCGCGGCGCAGCACGAAGGCGGTCAGCGCGCTGCCGTCGAAGAGGTTGATGCCGATCCAGTCCCAGCCCACCGCGTCGGGGTGCAAGATCTCGTTGCTCCACTCGTGGTCAAGCCAGGCGCGGCCGGTGCGGGCAGCGGCGGCAGCCTGGGGCGAGACGTCTTCTGCTGCCAGTTGCGCTTCGCTGTAGTAGTGGCTGGCCTGCGCTTCTTCAGGGCCCTTGCGCGAAAAACCGGCGTCGCCCTGCAGCAGCAGCGGCTGCGTGCGCTGCAGTTTCAGCTTCAGTTGAAAGCCCTGAGCCGGCAGGTCGGCCGTCCACAAGCCGGCCTGATGCCGCAGGCGCCAGTTGCCGACCGACACGTCAGCGTCGTCGGTGCGCGCGCCGCCCAGTGCCGACAGGCCGTCGCCCGACCAGCGGCTGATGCGTTGGTCATGCTGATGGCTGCTGCCGCCCGGCCCCAGGCGGGTCAGCGCGGCGTGGGCAAACAGCAGGTGGCGCGCGGCAAAGCGGCTGCGGTTGCCCGCAGCCAGGCCGGTGCGGCTGCGAAAGAAGGTGAGCTGGAAACCCAGCTGGGGTGATTCGGGGCTGCCCAGCCAGCCGGTGGCATACCACCACTCGGTGCGCGCGGCCAGGTGCGCGCCGTGGTCGCGCGGAAAGTCCAGCCTGCGGCCGCGGCGCACCGTGTCGTCGGCCTGTGCACGGGCGCCAGCCGGTGCGGTCAGTGCGGCCAGCAACAAGGCGCGGCGCAGCGGGCTCACCAGTCTTCCTTCACGGCCATCACGGCCTGGCGCCCGGCGGCCTGGCGTGCACTCAGCGCCGCGGTGGCCACACCGGCGGCCAGCACCGCCGCACACAGGGCCAGCAGGCGGGCCCACGGCAGCACCAGGTCCATCGTCCAGTGAAAACTCTGCGGGTTGACCACGAACACCAGCACCATGCTGATGGCCAGGCCCAGCAGCATGCCCATCAGCACACCGGCAGCGACCCAGGCTGCCGCTTCACCGGCCACCACCACCACCACCTGCCGCCGGGTGAGGCCCAGGTGCGACAGCAGGCCGAATTCCTTGCGGCGCGCCAGCACCTGCGCCGACAGGCTGGCCGCAATGCCGATCAGGCCGATGGCGATGGCCACCGCCTGCAGGTAGTAGGTGACGGCAAAGCTGCGGTCGAAGATGCGCAGCGACAGCTGGCGCAACTGGGCGCTGGACGCAAATTCCAGCAGTGCGGGGTCGGGCAGCAGCTCGCGCAGCGCCTGCTGCACGGTCGCCGGTGCGGTGCCGGGCGCCAGCGTCAGGGCCAGGTCGTTCAGGCGCAGGTCACCGCTCAGGCGCTGGTAGTCGGCATCGTGCATGACCACGGCGCCGAACTGGCGGGCGTAGTCGCGCCAGACACCGCGCACCCGGGCCTGCACCGGGCCGCTGGGCAAGGGCAGGTCGATCAGGCTGCCCGCTGCAGCGCCGTACAGCGACACCATCGCTTCGCTGACAAACACACCCGTTTCGCCGGCCTGTGCGGGCAGGGGCGCCTGCAGCAAAGGCAGCTGGGCGGCGGAGTCGGACAGCGGGCGTGAAATCAGCGTCACGGCCGGCCGCTCGGGTGACAGTTGCAGCGGCTGCAGGCGGGAAGCTTCGAGCCGGCTCACGCCCGGCACCTGCGCCGCGCGGGCCACGAAGTCGGGTGTCAACCAGGCCTGGTCGGCCGCGCTGCTGCTGCCGGCGCTGCGTGCATACAGGTCAGCCGGCAGCACGCTGTCGAGCCAGCTGCTGACACCGACGCGAAAGCTGGCCACCATCACCGTGAGCGCCACCGACAGTGCCAGGCTGGCCACCACACCCGCCACGGCGGCGGTGGCCGTCTGGCGCTGGAAGCGGGCCCTTTGCAGCGCCAGCAGCGGCAGCGCGCCGCGCACTGCCGGCGCGGCTGCCAGCAGGACGTGCACCAGCGCCGGGATCAAGGCCACGCCCCCAAACAACAGCAAGGCCACGGCAGCGTAGGCCGCCAACGGCAGGCCGGCGATGGGGGGCAGAAACGCCGCCACGGCGCCCAGGGCCAGCAGCGCAGCGCCGGGCCAGGCTGGGGCCGCCACGGCGTTGGCCGAACCCAGGCCTTTCAGCGCCTGCGCCGGCACCAGCTGCTGCGCCTGGCGCGCCGGCCACCAGCCGCCGACCACGGCTGAGGCCACGCCCAGCGCGCCGAACACCAGCGTGCCCGCCAAGCCCACCTGCAGCGGCGGCACGATGCCGGGGAAGTAACCGCCGCCCAGGTCACCGGCCAGCAGCCGCAGCGCGGCGGCCGCCAGGCCTGCACCCAGCAGCAGACCGATGGCGCTGCCGGCGGCTCCCAGCAGTGCACACTCGGCCAGCACCCAGCGACGGCGTTCCTGCGCCGAGAGGCCCAGCACACCCAGCAGCGCAAAGGCCGGTGTGCGCTGCGCCACCGACAGCGAGACCACGGAAAACACCAGGAAGGCGCCCACGAAGAGCGCCACCAGCGCCAGCACGGTCAGGTTCACGCGGTAGGCGCGGGACAGGTTCGACACCCGCTGCTCGGCCACACCCGCAGGCACGGCGGTCACGTTGGCCGGCAGGGCCAGGCGGCGGATGAGCTGCTGCACGTCGGTGCCGGGCTGCAGGCGCAGGTCGATGCGCGACAGCTGGCCCAGCGCGGCAAAACGTTCCTGCGCCCCGGCCAGGTCCATCACCAGCACTGGCGGGCCAGCGGCAGCCACGCTGCCAGACACGCGCAACGACGTGTAGCCGGGGCCGGTCTGCAGTTCCAGCGGCTGGCCTGCGGTGAACTGCAGCGCCTGCTGTGCGGCCGCGTTCAGGAACACCACGTCGGGGTCCAGGAACACCAGCCTTTGTTCTCCGTCGGCAGGCTGTGGCCACAGCGCAGGGGCCATCGGCGCGGCCAGCAGTGCGTCGATGCCCAGCACACGCACGGGCACACGGCGGCCGTCGCTGGCTCGGGCGTAGGTGTCGATCTCCAGCACCGGGCTGGCGATCTGCACGGCTGTGTCGGCAGCCACCCGTTCGAAGAGTCTGTCGTCGAAGCGCTGGCCGCGCAGGCTGAGGTCGGGCTCGCCATTGGCCGCACGCACGGCCGATGAAAACTCGGCCAGCGCCGAGCTGTTGATCAGGTGCACCGAAAACGCCAGTGCCACACCCAGCGCCACCGCCATCAGCGCCGCGCCGTGGCGCCAGGGGTGGTGGCGCCACTCGCGCAGCACCAGAAGGCGCAACAGGGCGAAGTTCATGCAGCCGGCTGCGGTGTGGCGTCTTCGATGCCCGTGGGCGTGAGGCGCAAGACACGGTCGGCCGCTGCCGCTGCTGCCACCGAGTGCGTGACCAGCAGGCAGGCCGCTCCGGCTTCCCGCACCTGCTGCCGCAGCACGGCCATCACCTTGTCGGCGGTGGTGGGGTCGAGGTTGCCCGTGGGTTCGTCGGCCAGGATCAAACCGGGTGCGTGCACCACGGCGCGGGCGATCGCCACACGTTGCAGCTGCCCACCCGACAGCTGTGCCGGCAGGCGTTCACCCAGCTCGCGCAGGCCCACCGCCTGCAGCACCTGCATCACGCGCTTGTCGTCCAGCCGGTTGAGCAGCCGCAGCGGCAGTCCCACGTTCTGCGCCACCGTCAGGTGCGGCAGCACGTGGAAGGCCTGGAACACAAAACCCAGCTGCACACGGCGCAGGCGCGCGCGAGCGGTGTCGTCCAAGGTTGACAGCAGCACCCCGTCGATCAGCACCTGGCCGCCATCGGCTTCGTCCAGGCCCGCGATGCAGTTCAGCAGCGTCGACTTGCCGACCCCCGATTCACCCAGCAGCGCCACGAACTCACCCCGGGCCAGGTGCAGCGACACGCCTTGGAAGACCGGGGTGGCGTCATAGTGTTTGTGCAGATTCTTGAGTTGCATCATGGCTGTGCTTGATGATGCCCCATTGGCTTCGAACCCTTCAGGGGTGCGTGCTATCGTTTCCTGCAGACCCCGGCGCCTGGCGCCTTCAGCAGTTTCAGCGGCCCGGTGCCGCAAGCAGGTTCAAGACCATGGCATACACCCTCGATCTGTCTGGCCGCGTGGCCTTTGTCACTGGCGCATCCAGCGGCCTGGGCGCGCAGTTTGCGCGCACGCTGGCGGCAGCGGGCGCAGGTGTGGTGCTGGCCGCGCGGCGCATCGACCGCCTGAAGGCGCTGCGCGCCGAGATCGAAGCCGAAGGCGGTGACGCCCACGTCGTGACGCTGGACGTCAGCGACACGGGCAGCATCAAGGCCGCGGTGGCGCACGCCGAAACCGAGATGGGCGCCATCGACATCCTGGTCAACAACTCGGGTGTCGGCAGTTCGGGCAAGCTGACCGACGTCACGCCCGAAGACTTCGACCACGTGATGGGCGTCAACACCCGCGGCGCGTTTTTCGTGGCGCAGGAAGTGGCCAAACGCATGATCGCGCGCAGCAAAGGCGAAGCGCCGGGCACTTTCATTGGCGGGCGTATCGTCAACGTGGCCTCGATGGCCGGGCTGCGTGTGTTTCCGCAGTTGGGCGTCTACTGCATGAGCAAGGCGGCGGTGGTGCACATGACACGTGCGATGGCACTGGAGTGGGGCCGCTTCGGCATCAACGTCAACGCGCTGTGCCCGGGTTACATCGACACCGAGATCAATCATCACGTGTGGCAAACCGAAGCCGGCCAGAAGCTGGTGCAGGCGATGCCGCGCAAGCGGGTCGGTCAGCCCAAGGACCTGGACGCGGTGCTGATGATGTTGTGTGCGAACGAAAGCCATTTCCTGAACGGCGCGGTGATCTCCGCCGACGACGGCCAGGCCATCTGACCGAGGACCACAGCTTGCGATTGCTGAGCCCCCTGGAAGCCCGCGTGCTGGGTGTGCTGGTCGAAAAGCAGCACACGGTGCCTGACACCTACCCGATGTCTTTGAACGCGCTGCTGGGTGGCTGCAACCAGAAGACGGCGCGCAGCCCGGTCATCGAAGCCACCGATGCCGACGTGCTGGCGGCGCTGGACGGTCTGAAGGGCCTGAGCCTGGTGTTCGAAGGCAGCAGCAGCCGCGTCGTGAAGTTCGAACACAACACCGCGCGGGTGCTGCAGGTGCCCAGCCAGGCGGTGGCGCTGCTGGCGGTGCTGATGCTGCGGGGCCCGCAGACGGCGGCCGAGCTGCGCCTGAACAGCGAAAGGCTGCACCGCTTTGCCGACATCTCGTCGGTCGAAGGTTTTCTGGACGAACTGGCCAACAAGGCCACGCCCATGGTGGTGAAGCTGCCGCGCGCGGCCGGTGAACGCGAAGCGCGCTGGGCGCATTTGCTGTGCGGCGAAGTGACTTTGCCCGCCGGGCGTGTGGCCGCCAGCGACGACGGTGTCAGCATCGGCGAGCTCGCGGCACTGCGTGCCGAGCAGACGCGCCTGGCCGCCGAAGTGGCCGACTTGCGCCAGCTGGTGCACCGCATGGCCCGAGAACTGGGCATCGACCCGCAAGCGCCCCATGCGGTTTGAACTGCCGGCCGGGCGCAAGCTGATCCACGAAGTGACCGTGCCGCTGCGCTGGGGCGACATGGACGCGATGGGCCACATCAACAACACGCTGTATTTCCGCTACATGGAAATCTGCCGGCTGGACTGGATCTTCAAGGTCGGCGGCAGCACCAATCTCACGGGCGAAGGCCCGGTCATCGTCAATGCCTTCTGCAACTTCCTGCGCCAGCTGGAATTCCCCGGCGACGTTCGGGTGACGCTGTCGGTGGCCCAGCCCGGGCGCAGCAGCTTCGACACCTTCCACACCATCGAACGCTGCGACGACCCGGGTGTGGTCTACGCCGAAGGCGGCGCCACCACCGTCTGGACCGACTACCAGGCGCGCAAGTCGGTGCCCATGCCCGGCTGGTTCCGGGCCCACCTGGACTGAGCCGGTGAAGCAGCGACGCGCCTGGGCCCACGAAGCCATCCGCCGCATCGAAGCCGACGGCCAGCGCAGCAGTGACACGCACCTGATACCGGTGCCGCTGCCCGGTTTTTCGGGTGTCGACCTTTACCTGAAAGACGAGTCCAGCCACCCCACCGGCAGCCTGAAACACCGGCTGGCACGCAGCCTGTTCCTGCACGCGCTGTGCAACGGCTGGTTGCACGAAGGCTCGACCGTGGTCGAAGCATCGAGCGGCAGCACCGCCATCAGCGAAGCCTACTTCGCGCGCCTGCTGGGTCTGCCTTTCATCGCGGTGATGCCACGCGCCACCAGCCCGCAGAAGATTTCGGCCATCACCTTCCAGGGCGGCCTGTGCCACCTGGTGGACGACCCGCATGCGGTGTATGCCGAAGCGCAGCGCCTGGCGCAGGAACGGCATGGCCACTACATGGACCAGTTCACCTATGCGGAACGGGCCACCGACTGGCGTGCCAACAACAACATCGCCGAAAGCATCTACTCGCAGCTGCAACGCGAACTGCATCCGTGCCCGGCCTGGATCGTGGCCAGCGCCGGCACCGGCGGCACGCTGGCCACCATCGGCCGCTACGTGCACTACTGCCGCCATGCCACCCGGGTGTGCGGCGTGGACGCCGAACGCAGCGTGTTTTTCGACCACTTCGTCGGCGGCGATGCAGAGCTGACCATCGAACAAGGCTCGCGCATCGAAGGCATCGGCCGGCCGCGGGTCGAGGCTTCTTTCGTGCCGGGTGTGCTGGACGCGATGGTCAAGGTGCCCGACCTGTGGAGCCTGGCCGCCATGCACGCGCTCAGCGTGCGCCTGGGCCGCCCCGTGGGCGGCAGCACCGGCACCAACCTGGTGGCGGCACTGGCCTGCGCGCAACAGTTGGTGGACGCAGGGCAGGGCGGGTCGATCGTGACGCTGCTGTGCGACGGCGGCGAACGTTACCGGCACAGCTACTACAACGACAGCTGGCTGCAGCAGCAGGGCCTGGACTGCGGCGCGGAAAGCGACGCCATCGAAGCCCTGGTCGAACACGGCCGCTGGCCCGAGGTGCTGCGCCGGCAGTGGCGGCTGGCGGGCAGCCTGCTGGGCAGCTGAGGCGTCTGTCGCCGCGTCAGGGAATGGGGCTGTACGGCCCGCCCGACTTCAGGGCCTTCTGGTACGCTGGTCGTGCATGGATGCGCTGCAACCATTCGCTCAGCCTGGGGTGCTGGCTGGCGTCCAGGCCGGCGCGGGCGGCTGCGGCTTCCACCGGGTAGCTCATCTGGATGTCGGCGGCTGAAAACTCGGGCCCGGCAAACCACGGGCGCCGGGCCAGTTCGGCTTCCATGAAGGCCAGCAGCCGCGTGATGTTGGGCCCCAGGTAGCTGCGCATCACCTGGTCGGCCACACCCCGCACCACGGGTTTGATGAAAAAGGGCACCGGCGCCTCGCGCACCTTGTCGAACACCAGCTTCATCACCAGCGGCGGCATCAGGCTGCCTTCGGAAAAATGCAGCCAATAGCTCAGGAGGCGCCGTTCGCTGGTGCCCGGTGCGCCGCGCAGGCGACCCTGGCCGTGTTCGTCGAGCAGGTATTCGACGATGGCGCCCGACTCGGCCACCACCAGGTCACCGTCGCTGATGACGGGTGATTTGCCCAGCGGGTGCACGGCGGCCAGTTCGGGGGGTGCCAGCAGCGTCTTGGGGTTGCGCGCATAGCGCTTCACCTCGTATGGCAGGCCCAGCTCTTCCAGCAGCCACAGCACACGCTGCGAGCGTGAATTTTCAAGGTGGTGAACGGTGATCATGGGCCGCATTGTCGGCCCGCGGCAGCCGGGCTGCGATCAGGGCAGGACCAGGGTCCGCCGCACCAGGCCCCGAAAGTCGGGCGCGGGTGCATTGCGCCGCAGCGCGGCCCGGCTGGCGCTCAGCCCGGCAGCGGAATTGCAGGCATTGCCGTGGCCTATCGTGCGTTGGTCGGTGTCGCGCAGTTCCAGCACGTGCTGGTCTTTTTCGTTGCGCACGGCCACCAGGTGGCGGTCGTCGTGCACCAGGGTGCGAAAACGCTCCACCGCGTCCAGGGCTGCCTGGCGGCTCCAGAAGACGCGGCTTTCGAAGATGCAGCCGTGGTTGCCGGCGCGCAGGGCAAAGGCAAAACCGCCGTCGAAACCTTCGATGAGTTGGTAGTAGCCGGCCATCTGTGCATGCTGCCTGGGCTTGCCGGCAGCGTCACCCGTCGGAAGGTGTGTGGCCGTGCAGTTCTTTGCACAGGTAGCCGCTGCCGGGCCTGTGCTTCATTCCAGCGCCACCAGCTTGTGACGCAGCGCCACCAGCACGGCTTCGGTGCGGTTGTCGGCATGCAGCTTGGCCAGGATGTTGGTGACGTGGAACTTCACCGTCGGCATGGCAATGGACAGCGCCGTGGAAATGTCCTGGTTGGACAAGCCCCGGGCCATCAGCGCCAGCAGTTCGCGTTCGCGGTGGGTCAGGTCGGTGCCGGGTGGTGTTTCTTTCTGGCTGGCGGCCAGCGCGTCGGTGACTTCCGGTGCCAGCACGCGGTGGCCGCGGTGCGCCATCTGGATCACCGTGACGAGTTCCTGCGACGAGGCGTTCTTCAGCAGGTAGCCCGATGCACCGGCGTCCATCGCACGCCTGACTTCGGCGGGTTCGAGCAGGCTGGTCAGGATCACAAAACGTGACTTGGGCAACAGCGGGCGCAGTGCCGCGATGCTGGCCACGCCGTCCATGCGCGGCATCACCAGGTCCATCAGCACCACGTCGGGCTGCAGCGCGGGGGCCGCGCGCACGGCGTCGCTGCCGTCGGCCGCATCGCCCACCCACAGAAGATCTTGCTCGGCGCTCAGCATGGCTCTCAGGCCGTGGCGGATCATGGGGTGATCGTCCACCACGAATACACGAATCGTTTGCATCTTGTCCCTCAACTCCATTGGATGTTCAGCAGCAGTTCGGTGCCCTCGGCTGGCGCACTCTTGATCGTCAGTTCAGCGCCGGCTGCTGCGGCGCGCTGTTGCATGTTGTCCAGGCCGAAGTGGCCCGGGTGCGGGGTGCTGGTGTCGAAGCCGCAGCCGTCGTCCACGATGTGCAGGCGGCCTTGCCCCGGCGGCCCGATGGTCCAGCCCACGTGCACGTGGCTGGCGCCGCTGTGGCGGGCGATGTTGGACAGGGCTTCCTGCGCGATGCGGTAGACCTCGATCCGCTTCGCGGTCGGCGGGCCGCCTTGAGCGGCGAAATCCGTCGTGACCTGCACACCGCCGCGACCCGCCAGCGCTTCCACCGCGTGTTGCAGCAGTTCGGGCAGCCGCACACCTTCCAGTGCGTCGGGCCGCAGTTCGAAAAGCATCATGCGCATCTCGGCCAGCGCGCTGCGGTTCAGCCGTTCCAGCGTCTGCACCTGGCCGCGCGTGGCTTCGTCGATGTGGTCGGCTCGGGCCAGTGTGCCGGCCAGCAGGTTGGCGGCAAACAGGGTCTGCGACACCGCGTCGTGCAGGTCGCGCGCGATGCGGTTGCGCTCGGCCGTGACGGCCTGGTCGCGCTGCTGCGCCAGCAGGTGGGCGTGGCGCATGGCCAGCGCGGTCTGTCCGGCCACGGCGGCCAGCAGGCGTTCCCGTTCAGGGTCGAAGAAGTCCTGCACGCCGTGGTCCACCCGCAGCACACCCAGCACACGGTCGCGCACCTTCAGCGGCACCGCCATCCAGGCGCGGGTGCTGCGGTACAGCGACGAAGTGCGCGCGTCGTCGGTGACCATGGCCCACAGCCAGTTCAGCAGGCTCTGCCGCGGGCGGTTTTCGACGATGGGCTGGCCCTCGGTTTCGATCTGTTCGTAACGCTGCAAGTTGGCGCGTGACAAGCGCAGGCCGGTCAGCGTGCCCATGTCTTTGCCCGCCAGTTCACCTTCGTGGCTGCGGTAGCCCATCAGCACCACCGGCTGCTGCGGGTCCAGGCCGTTGCGCGCCCACACCGAGGCACTGGAATAGGCCATGGTCTGCTCCAGCGCACCCAGTGCTTCGCTGACCAGCGCGCCGATCTCGGTGTGCTGCGCCAGGCCCACCGACAAGTCCTGCAGCGAGCTCAGCTCCTGGGTGCGCGATTGCAACTGCGCGCCCAGCAGCGCATTGCGGGCCAGCAGTTCCTTGCGCCGCAGTCGCGCCAAGTCAACCACCCGCCGCAGCGCCAATGTGGTGTGGTGCAGGTCTTCGCAGGGTGCCAGGTAGGGCAGGTTGGCTTCGTCATCGGCCGACTCCTGGGCCAGGCCACGAGCCGACAGCGTCAGCGCCTGGTGCGCGCGTGCGGCGCGCCAGGCCGGCCAGCTGGTGGCCGAACTGACCAGCACCGCCATGGCCAATAGCCAGGCCAATGCCGAAGGGTCGAACTGGCCCCAGCGCAGCGCTGCCAACAGCACCACGGCACCGACCCCCCCACCCAGCGCGAAGCACTGCCAGGGCAGGGTGAGTTGTTCGAACAGGCGTCGCAGCGCTTGCATGGCGGGGTCAGGCGCGGTGGGTCAGGGTTGCGAGCGCGGAGCGGGTGCGCCAGCGTCGGCGGGCGCTGGGGCCGCCGCCGGCGTTTCGAAGCTCAGTGCCACCTTGTCCAGCACCCGCCCGGCCACATGCCGGCCGCCCACGCCGATGGCCACCGACAGGCCGATGGTGATGCCACCCACGACGGCGCCGAAGGCAATGGTCACGATCTCGGCCGGCAGGCCCGCCTGGTGCAAGGCCAGCGCGGCGGCGAAAAACAGGATCGCCGCGCGCGCCGCCCAGGCCAGCAACTGCGCGTTGCGCGGTGCCCGTGCCAGGATGGCCTGCGCCGCCATCGAAGCCAGGATGAGCGCGGCGACCACGATCAGCAGCGCCACGCCCACGCGCACCAGCGTCGAGCCAGTGCTGCTGAGCATCTGCGTCAGCACCGGCAGGCCGATGATCTCGCTGGCCTGCGTGATGGCCACCATGACCACGGCCACCATCACCGCCGTGCCGCCCAGTTCGGACAGCGAGCGGCCAGCCACACGCAGCGGTGCGGCGCCCAGGCGCTGCGGCAGGGTGTCCAGGCCGGTGCTGGCCAAGAGGGCCGTGACCATCGTCGACAAGGCGCGGCCGATGAGTGCCGCCACACCCACGACGATGGCCGCCGACAGCAGCTTGGGAATGAGGCCGATGACGGTGTCCAGCAGGCGCGACAAGGGCTGCGTCACCGCGTCCAGGCCCAGCGGCTGCAGCGCGGCCACCAGCGTGGGCAGCAGCAGCAAGGCATAAGCGGCATTGCCGACCATGCCGGCCAGGCCGTCCTTGCCCAGCGCGGTGGCCAGGCCAAGGCGTTCTGCGACTTTTTCAGAGCCAGCGGCCCGCAGCACGCCGCTGAGGATCTGGCGCACGATGTTGGCCAGCAGCAGTCCCACGGCCAGCACCACGAGCGCACCGAACACGTTCGGCACAAAGCCCATCAGGCGCGAGAGCATCGCGTTGACGGGGGTCAGCAGGCCCTGCAGTTCCAGCGTGCCCAGCAGGGCCGGCAGCGCCATCAGCCAGACCAGCGCGCCTGCCACACCCGCCAGCGTGGCCACCAGGCCGGGGCTGTGCAGCCTTTCGTCGATGCGCGCGCGGGCGCCGCCGCCCAGGGCCGCTGCCCGCACCAGCCGCGCCACCACCCAGGCCACCACCAGAATCGCCAGCGCCGCCAGAACGCGCGGCACGAAGGGGCCCATGGCAGTGGTGGCAGCGTCGATCAGGCGTGTGAAGGTGTCCATCGGAGGTCCGCAAAGATGTTAGGTTTGGGGGTTAGGTCGCTACCCATACCGGGGTATGGCAGTGGGGTTGCATTTGTTGCGGCGCCACAGTGCCTGGCGCTTGCCGGTCAGGCTTGGCCCTGCAGCAGCTTGTGAACCAGTTCGGTGGTGGTGGCAGCGCCGGTCTTGCGCATCAGGCGGGCGCGGTAGACGTCGACGGTGCGTGGGCTGATGTCGAGCCGGCGGCCCACCAACTTGCTGGTCAGGCCCTGGATCAGCAGCGCCGCCACTTCACGTTCGCGCGGTGTCAGTTCGACCGAGAGCACACGTTTGGACGACAGGTCTTCGAAGACCCAGATGCCCGCCGCGTGTGGCAGCTGCGGGTTCAGCGCGCGGCCGCTGACATGGCACCAGAACAGGCTGCCACGTCCGATGTCGCCGCCGCTGCCCAGGCGCTTCATCACCCGTTCGTCGGCGTAGCGGCCGCTGCTGTCCAGCTGCGCGGCAATGCGCCGCCCGGTGCGTTCGAACTCGTCGGCGGTGGGGTAGAGGATCTCGAAACTGCTGCCGATGATCTGCTCACGTTCGGCGCCGAACATGGCCAGCAGTTCCTGGTTGCAGTCGATCATCTGCCGCTCACGCGACAGCACGAGGCCCACCGGCGCGTAGTCGAAGGCACTGCGGTAGTCGAGGGCGGCAGGGCTCAAGCTGGGCTCACAACAGGGCGTAGGTGGTGGTGGCGTGGGCTGCCAGTTCCCCCTGGGCGGTGAGCACCTCGACCTCACCGAAGACCAGGTTCTTGCCCAGCCGCAGCACCCGCGCCACCACCTGCACGCTGCCGCTGTCGCCGGGCACCGGGCGCAGGAAGCTGGTCTGCAACTGCACCGTGGTCATGGGCTTGAAGGCGCCCAGACGGGTCATCACCGCCAGCACCATCGCGGTGTCGCAGGCGGCCATCAGGGTCTGACCGCACAGCACACCGCCCACGTGCACGTGTTGCGGTGCCACCGGCAAGGCCAGCGTCACCTGGCCGGCCTGGGCGTGTTGCACTTGCAGGCCCAGCTGCTGCACCCATGGCGCAAACACGCGCGACAGGGCCTCTTGCAAGGTGGGCAGGTCGGCGACCGATGGATCGTGGCTTTGGGGTTCTGACATGGTGGGGCCTCTTGCGGAGTGTGCTTAGGCGATCTTACGTAATGCCTACTTAATGGCTTACGTAGTACGCTGCGCGGCTTCGGCGTTTGCACGACGACATCCGCACACCCACCGCGCCGACCAGGAGACCATAAGCCCATGAACAAGATCTACCCCAGCGCCGCCGCCGCGCTGGCCGGCGTGACGCAGGACGGCCAGCTGATGGCCGTCGGCGGCTTCGGCCTGTGTGGCATTCCCGAGGCGCTGATCGACGCGCTGCGCGACAGCGGCACAAAAGACCTGACCGTCATTTCCAACAACGCCGGTGTCGACGGTTTCGGGCTGGGCAAGTTGCTGGAAACACGCCAGATCAAGAAGATGATCAGCAGCTACGTGGGCGAAAACAAGGAGTTCGAGCGCCAGTTCCTGGCCGGCGAACTGCAACTGGAGTTCACACCGCAGGGCACGCTGGCCGAAAAGCTGCGTGCCGGCGGTGCCGGCATCCCGGCCTTTTTCACCCGCACGGGTGTGGGCACCGTGGTCGCCGACGGCAAGGAACTGCGCGAATTCGACGGCCACACCTACGTCATGGAGCGCTCGCTGGTGCCCGACGTGAGCCTGGTCAAGGCCTGGAAGGCCGATACCTCGGGCAACCTGGTGTTCCGCCTGACGGCGCGCAACTTCAACCCGGCCGCGGCGATGGCGGGCAAGGTGACCATCGTGGAAGTCGAAGAGATCGTGCCGCTGGGCGCGCTGGAACCCGACGCCATCCACCTGCCGGGCATCTACATCGACCGCATCGTGCTCAACGCGACGCCGGAAAAGCGCATCGAAAAGCGCACGATCACAGAGAAAGTGGGAGCCTGACCATGGCCTGGACACACGAGCAGATGGCCGCCCGCGCGGCCCAGGAACTGCAGGACGGCTTCTACGTCAACCTGGGCATCGGCTTGCCCACGCTGGTGGCCAACTTCGTCAGCCCCGACATCGACGTCTGGCTGCAAAGCGAAAACGGGATGCTGGGCATCGGTGCCTTTCCGACCGACGACGCGGTGGACGCCGACCTCATCAACGCAGGCAAGCAGACCGTGACCACCATTCCCGGCAGCAGCATCTTCGGCAGCCACGACAGCTTTGCGATGATCCGCGGCGGCAAGATCGACCTGTCGATCCTGGGTGCCATGCAGGTCAGCGCAAAGGGTGACCTGGCCAACTGGATGATCCCCGGCAAGATGGTCAAGGGCATGGGCGGCGCGATGGACCTGGTGGCCGGTGTCTCGCGGGTGCTGGTGCTGATGGAACACGTGGCCAAGAAGAAGGACGGCAGCATCGACCTGAAGATCCTGCCGGCCTGCACGCTGCCGCTGACCGGCGTGGGTGTCGTCAACCGCATCATCACCGACCTGGCGGTGATGGACGTCACGCCGCAGGGCCTGAAGGTGGTGGAGCGTGCACCGGGTGTCACCGCTGAAGAACTGCAAAGCCAGACGGGTGTTCCCCTTCTCTAGCTTCTCTAAGATGCGGGGCTTGGCGACAAGGCCAGCCCCCCGATGCAACTTCGATTCCTGATCAGCTGCACGCTGGCCCTGGCCGGTTGCGCAGCGCCTGCGCCGAGCCCTGTGCCCGAAGGGGCCTCGGGCTGGACCGCCAAGGCCGGCAAGACCGCCACGCGTTTCATGGTCGCGGCGGCCAACCCCTTGGCCACCGATGCCGGCTACCGCGTGCTGCAGCGGGGTGGGACGGCACTGGATGCCGCCATTGCGGTGCAGATGGTGCTGACGCTGGTGGAGCCGCAGTCCAGCGGCATCGGTGGCGGTGCTTTCCTGATGCACTTCGACGGCGGCCAGCCGGGCAAGGTGCAGGCCTGGGACGGCCGCGAGACGGCACCCGCCGCTGCCGATGAACGGCTCTTCCTGGATGGCCAAGGCAAGCCGCTGCCCTTTGCCCAGGCCCGGACCGGCGGCCGCGCCGTCGCCACACCCGGTGTCGTGAAGATGCTCGAAGCGGCACACCGCCAGCATGGCCGTCTGCCCTGGGCCGATCTTTTCGAACCGGCCATCACCCTCGCCGAACGTGGCTTCGCGATGAGCCCGCGCCTGCACCGCCAGCTGCAAGGCGAAACCGCGTTGCAGCAGGACCCGCTGGCACGGGCCTATTTCTACAAGCCCGACGGTGAGCCGCATCCGGTGGGCCACTTGATGCAGAACCCGGCGCTGGCGGCGGTGCTGCGTTTGCTGGCGACCCAAGGCAGTGATGCGCTGCACAGCGGCGCGGTGGCCGAGGACCTGGTCGCGCGGGTGCAGGGCCATGCCGTGGCGGGCCGCCTGAGTGCTGCTGACCTGAGAAGTTACGCACCCAAGCTGCGCGAGCCGATCTGCACGCCGTGGCGGGTGGTCTACCGGGTCTGCGGCTTTCCGCCACCTTCGTCGGGCCACCTGGCTGTGATGCAGATCCTGGGGCTGCTGGAACAGCTGCCCGCCGCTGCCCAGCCATCCCCGCTGCAAGCCGGCGTGCCGAATGCGGACTGGCTGCACCTGTACACCGAAGCCTCGCGCCTGGCCTACGCCGACCGCGCGCTGTTTGTCGCCGACCCCGACTTCGTCAGCGCACCTGCAGGCCGCTGGACGAGCCTGCTGGACCCGACCTACCTGCAACAGCGTGCGGCGCTGATCGGCCCCCGCAGCATGGGCACCGCGACAGCTGGCCAGCCGGCTCCGACGCCCGTGGCGCTGGCGCCGATGCCCGAGCAGCCCGAACACGGCACCAGCCACATCAGCGTGGTCGACACGCAGGGCCGCGCGGTGGCCATGACCACCACCATCGAAGCCGCCTTCGGCGCGCGCCTGATGGCCAACGGCGGCAACGGCCTGCCCGGTGGTTTCCTGCTGAACAACCAGATGACGGACTTTTCCGTGACACCCTTCGATGCCCAGGGCCGGCCGGTGGCCAACCGGATCCAGCCCGGCAAACGCCCACGCAGCAGCATGAGCCCCACGCTGGTCTTCGACAGCCGCGACGGGCGGCTGCTGATGACGCTGGGTTCGCCAGGGGGCCCGGTCATCATCCACTTCACGGCCAAGACGCTGATCGGCACGCTGCAGTGGGGCCTGAACCCGCAGGCCGCGATCGACCTGCCCAACTTCGGCAGCCTGAACGGCCCCACGCTGCTGGAAAAAGGCCGGTTCCCGGCCGCCACCCTGGCTGACCTGCTTGAACGCGGTCATCGGGTGGTGGAGATGGAATTGACCAGCGGCCTGCAGGCCATCCAGCGCACACCGGCCGGCTGGGCGGGCGGTGCCGATCCCAGGCGTGAAGGCGAGGTGCGAGGTGAATGAATCGACGCCTGACAGGGCCTTCGTGCGTGAGGCCGGCAGCGGCCCGACGCTGCTGTGCCTGCATTCCAACGCCAGTTCTTCCACGCAGTGGCGTGCGCTGATGGAGCTCTTGTCGCCGCGTTTCCGTGTGCTGGCACCCGACCAGCTGGGTGCCGGTCGCAGCCCGCCCTGGCCCGCTGCGCGGCGTGACGGCGCCGGGCGCCTGGACGATGAAGTGGCACTGCTGGCACCGGTGCTGGCCAGTGCAGGCCCACGCTTTCACCTGCTGGGTCATTCCTATGGCGGCGCGCTGGCGCTGCACCTGGCCCTGGCCATGCCCGAGCGTGTGGCATCCCTGGCGCTGTACGAGCCGACGATGTTCGGTTTGCTGGAACAGGCGCAGCCGGGCGGTGTTGCCGCGGCCGCCATTGCACGAACAGCCGAAGCCGCCGCACAGGCTGCGGCGCGGGGCGACCTCGATGCCGCAGGCCGTCACTTCATCGACTACTGGATGGGCGCTGGCAGTTGGCTGTTGATGCCCGCCGAGCGCCGTGCCACGGTGGCCGACGCAATGCGGCCCATCGCCACTTGGGCTGCGGCACTGTTTGCCGAAGCGGCAACGCTGCAGGACCTGGCCCGGCTGCACATGCCGGTGCTGCTGCTGGGTGGCGCCACGTCGCCCGCGTCGGCACAAGAGGTGTTGCGCCTGCTGCGCCAGGCTTGGCCGCAAGCGCAGTCGGTGCTGCTGCCGGGCTTGGGCCACATGGGCCCGGTCACCCACGCGGCGCAAGTCAACCGCGAAGTCGAACGTTTCCTGCTCGCGCAGACGGCCTGAGCGGCCCGCAGCGGCGCTCAGCCGCGCTCAGCCTCGGCGCAGCGCCTGTGCGGCCTGGCCCACCAGAGCCGGGCCCTGGTAGATGAGCCCGGTGTAGATCTGCACCAGGTCGGCACCGGCTTCGATCTTGGCTCGGGCGTCGTCACCGCTCATCACACCGCCCACGCCGATGATCGGGAAACCGGCGCCCAGGCTGTGCCGCAGCAGGCGGATGACGCGGTTGCTGGCGTCGAACACCGGGCCGCCGCTCAAGCCGCCCACTTCCCTGGCGTGGGGCAGGCCCTGCACTGCGTCACGTGCCACCGTGGTGTTGGTGGCAATCACGCCGTCGATGTCGTGTTTGCGCAGCAGCGCTGCAATCACGTCCACTTGCTGGGGTTCCAGATCGGGCGCGATCTTCACAAACACCGGCACCCGCCTGCCGTGTGTCTGCACCAGTTCTTCGCGCCGCTTGCGCAGCATGGTCAGCAGAAAGTCGAGTGCCATGTCGCCCTGCAGGTCGCGCAGGTTGCGGGTGTTGGGGCTGCTGATGTTGACTGCCACGTAGTCGGCGTGGGGGTAGACGCCGCTCAGGCCCAGCAGGTAGTCGTCCACCGCTTTTTCGATGGGCGTGGCCGCGTTCTTGCCGATGTTCAGGCCCAGGATGCCACCACCGGCGCGGAAGGTCTTGGCACGCTGCACATTGGCCAGAAAGGCGTCCAGGCCTTCGTTGTTGAAACCCAGCCGGTTGATGAGCGCGTTTTTCGCCGGCAATCGGAACATTCGAGGCTTCGGGTTGCCGGCCTGCGCCTTGGGTGTGACGGTGCCAACCTCGATGAAACCAAAGCCCATCGCGCCCAGGCCGTCGATGCAGCGGCCGTTTTTGTCCAGCCCGGCAGCCAGCCCGATGCGGTTGGGAAACAGCAGACCGGCCACGGTGACCGGGTCGGCCACCCGGGTCTGCGCCCACAGGCACTGGGCTGGCGAGTTCTGCAGCCGGGCAATGCTGCCCAGCGTCAGGTCGTGTGCGGTTTCGGGGTCCAGGCCAAACAGGAAGGGGCGCGTCAGCAAATAGGGATCAGCAAACATGGCGCCGATTGTCTCAGGCCGGTCGGGCTGTTTGGGCGACAGGGTGGCCCCGATAATCCCGGCCATGAAACAAGAAGAACTCAAGGCCCTGGTCGGCCGCGCCGCGCTGGCCCACGTGGTGCGCGGTGAACTGGTGGGTGTGGGCACCGGCAGCACGGTCAACCACTTCATCGACGCACTGGCCGGCATCAAGGGCGACATCCGCGGTGCGGTCAGCAGTTCGGTGAAGAGCACCGAGCGGCTCCAGGCCCATGGCATTGCGGTGTTCGACGCACAGGACGTGCAATCGCTGCCGGTTTACATCGACGGCGCCGACGAAATCGACGGCCGCGGTTTCATGATCAAGGGCGGCGGCGCTGCGCTCACGCGCGAGAAGATCGTGGCCGACCTGGCGGCCCGTTTTGTCTGCATCGCCGACGACAGCAAGAAGGTGCCGGTGCTGGGGGCGTTTCCGCTGCCGGTGGAAGTGATCGCCATGGCCGCTGCGCAGGTGAGCCGCCGTTTTGCCGCGCTGGGTGGCAGCGCCACGCTGCGCGCAGGTGTGTTGACCGACAACGGCAATCCGATCCTCGACGTGCGTGGCCTGTCCATCACCGACCCGCTGGCGATGGAAACCGAAGTCAACCAGTGGCCGGGTGTCGTGACCGTGGGCATCTTTGCGCGCCACAAGGCCAGCCTGTGCCTGCTGGCGACCGCACAAGGGGTGCAGACGCTGGTGTTCTAATCGGCAGTCTGTTCCAATTTCCCCGCGACACCCAAGGAAGCGCTTTGGCCAAACCCAACTATTCGTTCGAAAAGCGCCAACGCGAGCTGGCCAAGAAGAAGAAGAAAGAAGAGAAAGAAAAGGAAAAGGCCGCCCGCAAGGCCGCCGGCCTGCCGCCGATCGCTGACGACGCCGACGATTCCGACGACCCCGAGCCGCCGGCTCAGCCGGGCTGAGCCGTGGCGCGCCGAGCGGCGCGCACGACCCAGCGGCCCGGGTCCACCGCATCGGCCAAGTCTTGTTCCAGCGGCCACGGCGTGCCGGTGGCCTGTGCGGCCACCAGCCGGCCCAGCAAGGGGGCCAGCGTCAGGCCCCGCGCACCCAGCGCCGTCAGCACGAACAAACCCGCTTCCCGTGGCAGCAGCCGAGCCTGGTCCAGCCGCTGGCCCACGGGCATGGCCAGGGCCGGCAACGCGCCGGCCACCGGCAGGCGGTCGTCGCTGTGCAGGCGCCAGCCGACACGGCCCTGCAGCGGCTGCGACCCAACTTGCAGGCCCAGCCCGGTCAGCCGCTGCAAACGCTCCAGGTTGTGGCGGTGGTCTTCATCTCGCACGCGGGTATCGTCGTCATCGGCTTGCCGCGTGGCGCCGCACAGGATGCCGTCGGGCAGCGGCAGCGCATAACCGTCTCCTGCCACGGGGCAGTGCAAAGGCGGCCGGCCGGCGGTGCTGAATTGCGATACCTGGCCCCGGGTCTGCGACAGCGGCCAGGGCTGGGCGCCCAAGGGCAGCAGCAGTCCCTGCGCCTGCAGTGCGTTGCACAGCACCAGCAACGGAGACCGCGCCAGCTCGTGCCCGCCGTGACCGTGCAGCACCCAGCGGCCACCTTGTTTCGACAGTGCCTGCACGGCGGTGCCCGTGTGCAGCGTGATGCCAGGTGTGTCCAGGGCCTGCCGGACCCACGGTGACGGCGACAGCCAGCCCGCGTCGGGGTAGTGCCAGCAGGGCCCGCTGAGCTTCACACCGGCGAGCGCCGACGCGGCTTCCTGGTTCAGCAACTGCACGTAGGACGCCGGCAAGCCCGTGTGTGCGAGCAGTTGCTGCAATCCGCCCAGACCGTCGGCGTGCTCGGCCAGGCGCAGCAGGCCCTTCACCTGCCCGGCCACCCCGCCCTGCGAGAGCGACCGGCGGTAGATGCTGGCGGCGGCCAGGGCAGCGGCGCGGTACAGGCGGGCGTAGGGCCCGTCGTCGGCGTTCACGGTGCCGTGGAACAGACCCCCCGGGTTGCCCGACGCGCCCTGGGCCACCGCCGTGGCGCTTTCGAACACCGTGACCTTCAGGCCCTGTTGTGCCAGCGCCTGTGCCACCGCAGCGCCGGCCAGCCCGGCGCCGACCACCAGCGCATCGGCGGTCGACACCGCAGGGTTCGGCAGCCGAGGGGCCACGAAACGGGGTGACCAGCGGGCCCGGGTGGCCACGCCGCGAGGGTCGGCGTCGGGCGCCAGTTCGACTTCGAAGCCGGCCGTCGTGAGCGCCGCCCGCAGCTCGGGTGCTCCGCTGTCGCTGCAGGCGGTGGCCTCCGCTGCCGCCAAGCGGCCCACCGCCTTCAGCAACTGCGGCGTCCAAGGTGTGTGCTCGCCGGTAGCGGGTGGTTTCGGCAGCCAGATGGCGTCGGCCGCCAGGCGCAAGGTGGGCAGCAGGGCCCGTGGCTCGCCGATGGCCAGGGTGAGCTGCACACGGCCACCTTCGAAGTCCAGCAGGTGCAGGTTGCGCGTCAGCGGTGGCCAGGCGGCGGCCAAGGTCTGCGCCAGAGCGGCCAGCGGCGAGCCCTGGTGCGCGTTCACCAGCTCGGTGGCCGCAGGGGGCCTTTCTGCCATAACCACGACATGCAGCCGTTCGCAGCGCGCCGGGTCTTCGCGCCAGGCCTGCCAAATGTTGAGGAAGGCGTGGCCCAGGCCGAAGCCGGTGGCCAGCACCACGAACCGGTTGCGATGGGTCCAACGCTCGGGCAAGCCGTTGCCGGCCAGGCAAAGATGGGTTGCCGTCACCGCCGGGCCCTCACCGGCTGGTGATGGCACCGGGCAACGTCGGCGCGGTGGCCCGTTCGGCCAGCCACTGCAACAGGTCTTCGCGCACCGGCTGCAGGCCGCGGTAGGCCAGCACGGCGGGGCTCATGCTGGCGATCGCGTCGTGCACGGCTTGCGCGCGTGCCGGCGTGTCCAGGGCATCGACCAGCGCTTGCACCTGCACGTGAATCGTGAACACCGCCTGCGGTGCGGCAGCGGCGTGTGCAGACGGCGCCGGCACCGGAATGAAGGTCTGCCTTTCGGTGCGCCACCAGGCCTGCTGCACGCGGGTTTGGTGCCAGCGTTCGGCCCCCATGCGAGCGGGGTGTGCATGCAGGCGTGGCTGGTCGGTGACGTTCCAGACAAAACGCTCCCAGCGGTCTTCGCCACACACCAGACGGGTCAGCGAATCAGCGGCTTTCAGCAGCAGCGTGTTGTCGGCCACCGGTGCATGCACGGTGGCAAAGTGGTGGCCCACCTTGGCCTCGGGTGCCCAATGGCTGGGCAGCGCCACCGCCAGCCAGGGGATCGTGCCGTGGCGGCCGTCGACAACGGCGAAGTCTTCGGCGAAAGCCAGGCTCAAAAGCCCGGCCAGGCGCCAGTTGGCAGGCAGCACCTGCAGGCAACGTGCCACTTCGTCGCCCAGCCCAAAGACGCCGGTGGCGGTTTGTTCCACGGTGCCGTGCACGTCGGTGGCCGTGCCCAGGTGCAGCGCGTGCGCGCGTGTGCCGTCCCATTGCCAGGCGCCGGGGTGTTCTGCTGCCGCGTGGGTGCACAGCGCACCGAGCGCAGGGTGTGCATCGAAGCCTTCGACCTGCACCAGGGCCTGCGGCCAGAAGGCGGTCAGCACGGCCAGCTTCTCACGCTGGTGGCGCGAGCCGGGGGCCAGCGGTGTCAGTTGCGGGCTGCCGGCGGCCAGGCGGCGCAGGCCCGGCTGCATGCGGAAGGGGGCGCCGACGGCGGCGTCGAAGTCGAAGTGCATCACCGGCAATCATGCCGTCAAAAACGGCCGCCAAAAACAAAGGGCACCCGAAGGTGCCCTTTGTGATGCGATGCAAGCTCAGACGCGCTTTTTGTACTCGTGCGTGCGGGTGTCGATTTCGACCTTGTCGCCGTTTTCCACGAAGATCGGCACGCTGATCTCGAAACCCGTGCCCACCAGCTTGGCCGGCTTCAGCACCTTGCCCGAGGTGTCGCCCTTGACGGCGGGGTCGGTGGTGATTTCGCGCACCACGGTGGTCGGCAATTCAACCGAGATGGCCTTGCCGTCGTAGAACACCACTTCGACCGACATGTTGTCTTCGAGGTAGTTGATGGCGTCGCCCATGTTCTCGGCTTCGACCTCGAACTGGTTGTACTCGGCGTCCATGAAGGCGTACATGGGGTCGGCGAAGTAGGAGTAGGTGCACTCCTTCTTGTCCAGGATGATCTGGTCCATCTTGTCGTCGGCCTTGAAGACGGTTTCAGCGCCAAAGCCGCTGAGCAGGCTCTTCATCTTCATGCGCACCGTGGCGGCACCACGGCCGCCGCGGCTGTATTCGGTCTTGAGCACGACCATCGGGTCCTTGCCCTGCATGATGACGTTGCCGGCGCGGATTTCCTGAGCGAGTTTCATGACGTGTTCCGTGGGTGGTGGTGGCGCGCTGGGGGGTCTTGCAGGGTCAGCGCCGGCCGGGCGCGCCTTTGTGCTTGCAATCGATGTTTGTCGAGGCTGCCAGCCGGGCGCAAAGCCCGCAATTCTAGCAGGCGGTCAAGCGACCTGGCTTGACTTGCTGGCCACGAAGGCCAGCAGCTGGGTCACCAGGTCAGCGTGGCTGAGCAGCCGTTCACGCAGGGCGACGGTGGCCGTTTGCCAGCTGGCCAGGCCATCGGGATTGGCTTCAAGGCATGGCCAGGGCAGGGCGCCGCTGCTGTTCCAGGCGCGCCAGGCCAACTGGGCCGACGTTGGCAGTGCCGCCTGTTCGAGCAGGGCTTCGACCTTGGCCAGGTGCGCGCCGTCGTGCTGCGGGTAGGCCTGCCAGACAAAAGGCGCACCGGCCCAGATGGCCCGCACCAGCGAGTCTTCGCCGCGCACGACATTGAGGTCGCATGACCACAGCAGGTGGTCGAAGTCCGTCTGGCTCAGGAAAGGCAGCCGCGCCAGGCGCACCCCAGGCGGGGCGGTGATGACCTGGCGCTGGGCGTGGCCCGGCGTCAACAGCAGCAGGGTGGGCTGGCGGGCCAGGTCTTGCAGCAAGCGAGGCAGCGCGGCGTTGTCGTAGCAGAAGAGGCTGACCGCCCGTTCGCCGGGCTGGAGTGCCAGATCCAGGCCTTGCAGCCACCGTGTGCGGTCGAACTTCTCCCGCGCGGCCATCAGGCCGGTTTCACGGAGCAGCCCGCCGGTGCGGGCCGTGTAGCCCGGGTAGAAGAACCACTTGTCGAGCCAGGTGTCAGCGCCCACCTGCTGCGGCGACGGCAGGGCGTGCGAACGTTCGACGTAGGCTTCTGCGCTCAGGTACTCCAGGTTGATCCACACCGGTGGCACCGGGCGCGCTGCCATGGTCTGCACGTAGGCCGGTGGTGGATCGCAGCCGAAGGCTTCGATGACCACGTCTGCGGCATCCGCCGGCCCTGGCCACGCCAGCACCTGCACGCCCGCCGCATCTGCCGCGTCTGCCGCACCCGCCTGGCCCGGCGGCGCCATCCAGGCCAGCGGTGCCGGGTCGTCGATGACCAGCCGCACCGCCAACCCGCGCGCCGCCAGCTGCGTGGCCAGCCGCCAGCAGACACCGGCGTCGCCGTGGTTGTCGACGACGCGGCAGAACACGTCCCAGCGTGGGCCCGGGGGAGTGATGGGGTGCGCCATCGGCCGATTATCGAAGCCGTACAAAATGGCGGCCGATGAGCGACCCCGCTGCCGAACCCCTGCCCACGCCAGAAACGGTGCCGGACACCGCCGCCCGCGACAAGCTGCTGGCCGAAGTGGCCGGCCTGCCGGCGCTGCCCGGTGTCTACCGCTGGTTCGACGCGCAGGGCAATCTGCTTTATGTGGGCAAGGCGCGCCACCTGAAGAAGCGGGTGTCCAGCTACCTGCAGCGTGACCACGACGGCACCCGCATCGGCCAGATGGTGGCCCGCATCGCGCGGCTCGAGACCACCGTGGTGCGTACCGAAGCCGAAGCGCTGCTGCTGGAAAACAACCTCATCAAGACGCTGTCGCCGCGTTTCAACATCCTGTTCCGCGACGACAAGAGCTACCCCTACCTGAAGATCACTGGAACGCCAGCGCAAGCCGCCACGGGTCCGCTGCCGCTGCGCTTCCCGCGCATGGCCTATTTCCGCGGCGCCGTCGACCGCAAGCACCGCTACTTCGGGCCTTACCCGAACGCCTGGGCCGTGAAGCAGACGATCCAGCTGATGCAGAAGGTGTTCCAGCTGCGCACCTGCGAAGACACGGTGTTCAACAACCGCTCGCGGCCTTGCCTGCTGTACCAGATCCAGCGCTGCTCGGGCCCTTGTGTGGGCCTGATCGCGCAGGACGACTATGCCCGTGATGTGCGCGACGCCGAGCGGTTCTTGCTGGGTGAGCCGCAGGAGGTCATCAACGATTTGCAATCGCAGATGATGGTCTACGCCGAAGCGCTGGAGTTCGAAAAGGCCGCCGCGCTGCGCGACCGCATCGGCTCGCTGTCTCGGGTGCTGCACCAGCAGTCGGTCGAAGCCAGCAGCCTGAGTGCCAGCGACAAGGACGTCGACATCCTGGCCGTCAAGGTGGCGGGCGGCCGCGCCTGCGTGAACCTGGCCATGGTGCGGGGCAGCAGGCACCTGGGTGATCGCGCCTACTTCCCGACCCATGTCGACGAAGGTGCGGCGCTGACGGTGGCCGAGGCCGACGAAGCCGGGGCCAGCGCAGCCGTGATGCCCGAAGTTGCGGTGCTTGAGGCCTTCATCGCGCAGCACTACATCGGCCAGGCGGTGCCACCACAGTTGGTGACCAGCCATGCGGTGGACACTTCACTGATCGAAGCGCTGAGCGAAACCGCCGGCGTGAAGGTGCGTGCGCAGCACCAGCCCCGCGAACAGCGCCGCATCTGGCTGGAGATGGCGGCCAAGGGCGCCGAGCTGTCGCTGGCACGGCTGCTGGCCGAAGAAGGTTCGCAGCAACAGCGCACACGTGCGCTGATCGAGGCGCTGGACCTGGACCTGGCGGAACCGGCGCAGTTGCGCATCGAGTGTTTCGACATCAGCCACACGGCCGGTGAATCGACGCAGGCTTCGTGTGTGGTCTACGAAAACCATGCGATGCAGAGCGCGCAGTACCGCCGCTTCAACATCGAGGGCATCACGGGTGGCGACGACTACGCAGCCATGCGCCAGGTGCTGACACGGCGTTACGCACGGCTGGCCGAGGCCATGGCACAAGGCAAGTCCGACGAAGTGGTGCCAGAACCCGCGACGGCTGTCGTCGAAGAAGCAGACGCAGGCGCAGGCCTGGCGCCGGTCGCACGGCCGCGGCGCGGCCTGGCCCGCCTGCCCGACCTGGTGCTGGTGGACGGCGGGCGTGGGCAAGTCAGCATGGCGCGCGAAGTGTTTGAGGAACTGGGCCTGGACGTGTCGCTGATCACGGGCGTGGAAAAAGGCGAAGGCCGCAAAGTCGGTCTCGAAGAACTGGTCTTTGCGGACGGGCGGCCGAAGGTCTATCTCGGGCATGATTCGGCCGCGCTGATGCTGGTGGCGCAGATCCGTGACGAAGCGCACCGGTTTGCCATCACCGGCATGCGCGCCCGCCGCGCCAGCGTGCGCACCGGCGGCAGCAAGCTCGAAGACATTGCAGGGGTCGGACCGCGCAAGCGGGCCCGTTTGTTGCAACGCTTTGGTGGTCTGAGGGGTGTGGCCAGTGCAGGTGTCGACGACCTGGCCACCGTGGAGGGAATCAGTCGTGAACTTGCGGAGGAAATCTATCGTGCATTGCACTGAAAGTCCGGGAGAGCTCGCACAGAGACGGGCCATCCTGGGAACACTCACTGCCTGGGCCCTGGTGGCCGCTGGCTGCGCCACGCCGGTGGCAGCGCCAAGTCCGGCACCGTCACCCGCTGCCTCACCCGCTGCCTCACCCGCTGCGTCACCCGGCAGGCCGCCAGCGCCGACGTCCGCTGCGCCGGCCCCCTCAACCAGGCCCGCGCCCGCAGAGCCCGTTGCAACGCAGGCAACCGTGCCCACCGGGGTGGACCTGGGCCCGGCCGTGGCCCTGCCACGTGCAACGGTCGTGCGCAACTGGGACGAGTTCAAGAAGATGGCCGGTCGCCGCATGGTGGCCGCCAGCCCCAAGGGCAGCTACATGGGCAAACCACCGCCCATGTTGTTCGGCATCCCGATCATGGAAATCGAGATCAATGCCGACGGCTCGGTGCGCCACATCGCGGTCACCCGTGCGCCCGCCAATGCCGCCGCCGCCCACACGATCGAGCTGGCCAAGGAAGCCGTCCGTCGTGGCGCGCCTTATGGCGATGTCACGAAACTGCCCAGGCCCTGGAAGTGGACGGAAGTCTTCCTCTTCAACGAGAAAAGCCAGTTCAAGCCCCGTTCGCTGGACTGAGCGCACACCCGAGTAAGCTCCACGGCATGTTCTTCACCATCCCGACTCTGCTGACCTGGGCGCGGATCGCCTCGATTCCGCTCATCATCGGCGTGTTCTACCTGGACTGGCCGATGGCCACGAAGAACATCGTCGCCACTTCGCTGTTTGTGTTGTTTGCGGCCACCGACTGGCTCGATGGCTACCTGGCGCGCAAGCTGAACCAGACCTCGGCCTTCGGGGCTTTCCTGGACCCGGTGGCCGACAAGTTCCTGATCTGCGCTTCGCTGCTGGTGTTGCTGGAACAGGGGCGGGTGGGTGCCGTGGTGGCACTGATCATCATTGGCCGCGAGATCGCCATTTCCGCGCTGCGTGAATGGATGGCGCAGATCGGCGCCTCGCGCAGCGTGGCGGTGCACATGCTGGGCAAGCTGAAGACGGTGGCGCAGATGGTGGCCATCCCCTTCCTGCTGTACGACGGTGGCTTGTTCGGTTTCATCGACACCCGCCTGTGGGGCACGGCACTGATCTGGGTGGCCGCGGTGCTGACCGTGTGGTCGATGGCCTACTACCTGCGCAAGGCAATCCCGGAAATCCGTGCCAAGGCACGCTGACGAGCGCCAGTGTCCCCTGTGCATCGGCCTGCGCCCGAAGCCGCATGAAAACCGACGACGCAGCGCTGCTGCGCATGATGCCGGCCGTGTTCGTGCTGATCTGGAGCACCGGCTTCGTGGTCGCGCGCTTCGGCATGCCGCATGCACCGCCACTGGGTTTCCTGAGCGTGCGTTACGCCTTGTCGATCCTGGCCTTTTGCGCCTGGGTGGCGTGGGCCCGCGCGGCCTGGCCGCAAGGCCGCGCGCAATGGCTGCACCTGTCAGTGTCGGGTGTGTTGATGCATGCCGGCTACCTGGGTGGTGTCTGGGTGGCGGTGAAAGGCGGTTTGGGTGCCGGCCTGGTGGCCTTGCTGGTGGGTCTTCAACCCCTGCTGACCGCGCTGTGGGTCAGTGCCACCGGCAGTGAACACCGGGTCAGCGGCCGCCATTGGCTGGGCCTGGCGCTCGGGCTGGCCGGCCTGGTGCTGGTGGTGGGCCACAAGCTGCAGTTGGGCGAAGCTTCTTTGCCCAACGTGGCCGCGGGCCTGTTTGCGCTGCTGTGCATCACTGCCGGCACGCTGTACCAGAAACGCTGGGTGCAGCCGTGTGACGTGCGCACCGCCAATGCCGTGCAGCTGATGGCCGCTCTGGCAGTCACCTTGCCGCTGGCCCTGCTGGAAGAAGGATCTGTGCAGATGCACCCCGAGCTGGTGGGCGCGATGGTCTGGTCGGTGCTGGTGCTGACGCTGGGCGGCAGTTCGCTGCTGTACATGCTGATCCAGCGCGGCGCCGCGACCGCGGTGACGAGCCTGATGTACCTGGTGCCACCCACCACGGCCCTGATGGCCTGGGTGCTGTTCGATGAAACACTCAGCCTGAGCGTGCTGGCTGGTCTTGCCCTGGCCGCCGCCGGCGTGGCGCTGGCGGTGCGCCCACCCACCGCAAAAAAGGAGACGACATGAAACCCCATCGCATTGCCGTGATCGCCGGTGACGGCATCGGCCAGGAAACCATGCCCGAGGGCCTGCGTGTGCTGGATGCCGCGGCGCGGCGCTTCGGCGTTCAGTTGCAGGTGGATACCTTCGACTTCGCCAATTGCGCGCACTTTGCGCGTCATGGCCAGATGATGCCCGACAACTGGAAAGACCAGATCGGCGGTCACGACGCCATCTTCTTCGGCGCCGTGGGTTGGCCCGACACCGTGCCCGACCACATCTCGCTGTGGGGCAGCCTGCTGAAGTTCCGGCGCGAGTTCGACCAGTACGTGAACCTGCGGCCGGCGCGCCTGATGCCGGGCATCCGTTCGCCGCTGGTCGACCGCCAGGGCCAGCCGCTGAAGCCCGGTGAAATCGACATGTGGATCGTGCGCGAGAACACCGAGGGGGAGTACTCCAGCATCGGCGGCCGCATGTTCGAAGGCACCGATCGCGAGTTCGTGGTGCAGGAAACGGTGATGTCGCGCCACGGTGTCGACCGTGTGCTGAAGTTCGCCTTCGAACTGGCGGCGTCGCGCCCGCGCAGGAAGCTCACCTCGGCCACCAAAAGCAACGGCATCGCCATCACGATGCCCTACTGGGACGAACGGGTGCAGGCGATGGCGGCGCACTACCCCGGCGTGGCCGTGGACCAGTTTCACATCGACATCCTGACCGCACACTTCGTGCAGCGGCCGCAACACTTCGACGTGGTGGTGGCCAGCAACCTGTTCGGCGACATCCTGTCCGACCTGGGCCCGGCCTGCACCGGCACCATCGGCATCGCACCGTCGGCCAACCTGAACCCGACGCGGCAGTGGCCGAGCCTGTTCGAACCCGTGCACGGTTCGGCGCCCGACATCGCAGGCAAGGGCTGGGCCAATCCGATCGGCCAGGCCTGGTCCGCCGCGATGATGCTGGACTACCTGGGCCACCGCGACGCACACGACGCGGTGCTGGCGGCCATCGAGGCCTTGTTGTCCGACCACCACGCACCACGCACCCGCGACCTGGGCGGCCAGGCCGGCACCAGCGACGTGGGCCGTGCGCTGGCCGAACAGTTGCTGCGCGCCTGAACGCCGCACCGCGCTTCAGCGGCACCGCCTTGTCAAGCGAACAAACACGCTGCAACAGGGCGCAAACGGGCCCGTCTGCACTGAAGAGATGAGCCTAGAATCCCGCCTCCGCTTGACACCGCTTCTGGCGCGGGGATGTAATGGTTCGGCACTGGGTCAGCAGCTGCCGACCCCGTCATGCACCTGCAGCCACCGCGCTGGACAGCAACGAACACCGACACACCTTGAGAGGGGAACCGCGACGTGAACAAGAGTGAACTGATCGAACACATCGCCAATCAGGCCGACATCTCCAAGGCGGCGGCGTCACGTTCGCTCGAAGCGATCATCGGTGCGGTCAAGACCACGCTCAAGAAGGGTGGCAGCGTCACCATCACCGGCTTCGGCACCTTCACGGCGCCCAAGCGCGCGGCCCGCACCGGCCGCAACCCGCGCACCGGCGCGGCCATCAAGATCAAGGCCGCCAAGGTGCCCAAGTTCAGACCCGGCAAGGGCCTGCGCGACGCGCTCTGAGCGCGTTTGAAGCCGGGTGCTTAGCTCAGTTGGTAGAGCGGCGCCCTTACAAGGCGTAGGTCGGCGGTTCGAGCCCGTCAGCACCCACCACCCCCTCGGCTAGAATTGCGCCCCTTCAAGGGGCTGTTTTCGCTGGCCCTGATCGGGCCTCGTCAAGGCCCGATCTTCCCGCAGCCCTGCCATGCCCGCGCCTTGCCGCGCGGCAGCACCGAGGTCCGACCCGATGTTCGAATTCATCCGCAGCCACACCCGCCTGGTGCTGGGCTTTCTTCTGCTGCTCATCATTCCGTCCTTCGTCTTTTTCGGCGTTGATGGCTACACCCGCTTCCAGGACGGCGGCAATGCGTCGGTGGCCAGTGTCGACGGGGTGTCCATCACCCGTGGTGAATGGGAAGCCGCGCACCGCCGCGTCATCGACCGCCAGCGCCGCGAAAACCCCGATCAGGATGCCAGCAGCCTGGACACCCCCGAGATGCGGGCCCAGACACTGGACGCGCTGGTGCGCGAACGGGTGGTGATGGCCGCGGCACGCAGCCTGCAACTGGCCCCCACCGACGCCCGCCTGCAACGCCTGTTTGTCAGTGACCCGCAGTTTGCCGGCCTGCGCAACCCCGATGGCAGCGTCAACCGCGAACTGCTGGGCATGCAGGGCATGAGCTCCGAGCAGTTCACGCAGCAACTGCGGCAGGATTTTGCCGCCCAGCAGGTGCTGACTGGCGTGGCGCGCACGGCCATCGCGCCGCCGGCCATCGCTGCCGCATCCCTGGACCCCTTGTTGCAACAAAGAGAAGTGCAGGTGCAGCGTTTCGACCCGGCCATCTACCGCGCCAAGGTCAACCCGAGCGATGCCGAAGTCGAGGCCTTCTACACCAGCCAGCAAGCGCTGTTCCGGGCACCCGAGCTGGCCGACATCGAATACGTGATGCTCGACCTGGAATCCATGAGCAAGGGCGTGAGCGTCAGTGAAGAGCAGATCAAGAAGTTCTACGACGACAACGGCGCGCGCTTCGGCACGCCCGAAGAGCGCAGGGCCAGCCATGTGCTGATCAAGGCTGAGGCCGATGCATCCGCCGCCGACAAGGCCAAGGCCAAGGCACGTGCCGAAGAGTTGCTGGCCCAGGCGCGCAAGAACCCGGCCGGTTTTGCCGAACTGGCACGCAAGAACTCGCAGGACGAAGGCTCGGCAGCCCAAGGTGGCGACCTCGACTTCTTCGGCCCCGGCGCGATGGTCAAGCCTTTCGAGACCGCTGCCTTTGCGCTGAAGCAGGGCGAGATCAGCGACGTCTTCGAAACCGACTTCGGTTACCACTTCCTGACCGTCACTGGCGTTCGTGGCGGCCAGAAAAAGCCGCTGGCCGACGTGCGGGCCGAGATCGAAGACGAACTGCGCAAGTCGCAGGTGAAGAGCGAATGGGCCAAGGTGGCCGAGCTCTTCACCAACACCGTCTACGAACAGTCCGACAGCCTGCAGCCGGTCATCGACAAGCTCAAGCTCAACAAGCTGACGGCCACTGTGCAGCGCACCGCAGCGCCGGGTGCGGCGGGGCCGCTGGCTTCGTCGAAACTGCTGAACGCGGTGTTCGGCAGCGAAACACTCACCAACAAGCGCAACACCGATGCCGTCGAAACCGGCCCCAACCAACTGGTGTCGGCGCGTCTGGTCAAACACACGCCGGCGCGCACCTTGCCGTTGGCCGAGGTCAAGGGCCAGGTGCGTGAGCGGCTGGTGGCCAAGCTCAGCGCCGACCTTGCGCGCACCGAGGGCCAGGCCCGCGTGGCGGCCCTGAAGCTGACACCTGCCGAGTCGCTGGGTGCGCCGATCACGGTGTCGCGTGCGCAGGCGCAGGGCGCGCCGAAGTCGGTGGTCGACGCCATCATGCAGGCCGATGCCGACAAACTGCCCGCCGTGGTGGGTGTCGACCTGCAGGAGCAGGGCTTCATCGTGATGCGTGTGACGCGGGTGCTGCCGCGTGCCGAAGCGCCGGGTGGCGAAGACACCTTGCGCGCGCAGTTTGCACAGGCCTGGGCCGTGGCCGAAAGCGACGCCTACCTGGCCGCGTTGAAGAAACGTTTCAAGGCCGAAGTCGAAGTCGGCGCCACGATGGCAACGGGTGCAGCATCGGCTCCGGGGCGCTGATCCTTCGCGGTCTATAATTTCGTTTCTCTGCGGTGGCTGTAGCTCAGTTGGTAGAGTCCCAGATTGTGATTCTGGTCGTCGTGGGTTCGAGTCCCATCAGCCACCCCACTGCACCCCAGCGCTTCACCCGGCCAACGCCTTCACACGTGCGGCAACCTGCCGCCGGCGAACGACCAGTTCTCCCAGGTGGTCTCCTTGAAGACCAGCAACAGCCGCTCGGGTTCCAGGTCTGAATCGCGCATCGCTTCGCCAGGGTGCTGAAAAAACTGCTTCTTGACCTTGACGCTGCGCCCGGCTGACCACAGCACCTCGGCGCTGGCAAATCTGGTGTCACGCGCCTGCGGGCTGCCTGCGGATTCGGGGTCGTGCGGATCGAAGACCAGGTCCGCGGGCGTCAGCGCCAGCACGCGCTGAAAGCGGTCGGTCACCGGCACGCCCACCGCCACCAGCGCTTGGCTGGCCGACTCAGGCACTGGCCAAGCCGACGCAGTGTGTCGTCGATGGCCTGATTGCGCAGTTCGTGCGCGTGGCGGGTGGCGGCTTCGATCGGGCCCGCTTCGATGCGTGGGCGCTGTATGCCTCGCCGGCCTGCCTGCAAGCGCACGGGGCGCCGCAGCACCCCGATGAACTGGACCGACACTGAATGCCAACAGCGCCAATCCGCAGCGACAAGGGCCGGCCCGATCTGGAAGAGACGATCACCCGCCTGCAGGCCTATGCCTTGGCCGGCGCTGACTGCCTGTGTGCACCAGGTCTGAAGACCCGCAAGCAGATCGCTGCCGTGGTCAAGGCCGTCGCCCCGAAGCCCGTCAACCTGCTCATCGGCTCGGCGACGAGCGGCTTGACGGTGCACGACGGGGCCGCGCAGCAGGGTCACGGGCCGAGGTCATCGACGCTGCGTGAGCCTCAAGCCTTTGCGCTCAGGATCTCGTCGAAGCGGGTGGTGTACCGGGGTGAACGCCGGGCCTGCCGGGACGCATGGGCGCTGCGTGGTGCCCGGTGGCTGGCACTGGCCACGCCGACCGAGTCGCGCCCGAACCGTTCGTTGAGCGCGTCGATGGTTTGCATCAGGTCACGCCGGCCGTCGGGCTGAACGGGTTCGGGCTCGTCGAACAGGTCCAGCTGCGCCGGGTCCTGCGTGTCGCTCTGCAAGTCGACCAGCATCACGCCGGCCTTGGCGTAGCGGTAACCGGGCCGGTAGATGCTGCGCAGCGCACGCACTGCGGCACTCACCAGCAAGCGGGTATCGGCCGTGGGCCGGGGCAAGGGCAAGGTGGCGGTGGGCGACAACTGCCGGTCGTCTTTTCGGTGCGGGCTGGTCGCAATGAACACGTGGATGGCACGGGCCACCCCCTGCTGTTCGCGCAGGCGCAGCGCCACGCGGCTGGCGAAGCCGCTGACCACCTCGATCAGGTCCGGCAATTCCGTCACCGGCTGGCCGAAGGACCGTGAACACATGATCTGCTGGCTGGCCGCCGGGGCGTCGTCGACTTCGAGGCAGCGTGTGCCCTGCAGTTCGAGCACCGTCTTGTGCATCAGCACGCTGAACTGCCGGCCCAGCGTGGCCGCATCGGCGCGTTTCAGGTCCAGCACCGTGCCGATGCCGGCTGCCTGCAGCCTGGGCGCCGTCTTGCGGCCCACACCCCAGACAGCAGCCACGTCGGTGAGCCGCATCAGTTCATCCAGCTCGGCCGGCAGCAGGCTGCCGAAGTCGCAGACCTGGGCCTGCTGTGGCGGATAGGTGCCCGGCTTTCGATCGGCCATCTTGGCCACATGGTTGGCCAACTTGGCCAGGGTCTTGGTCGGCCCGAAGCCCACGCTGGTGGGCAAGCCGGTCCACTTCAGCACCTGTCGGCGCAGTTCGTGGCCCACTTCGACGCGATGGGCCGGCACACCGCCGAAGTCCAGAAAGCACTCGTCGATGCTGTAGATCTCCTGGCGTGGCGCAAAGCCGGCCACGAGCGACATCATGCGGCTGGACATGTCGCCGTAGAGCTCGAAGTTGGCCGACAGGGCGATGAGCCCCGCGCTGCGTTCCAGGTGCCGCACCTCGAACCAGGGCTGGGCCATCTTCACGCCCAGGTCCTTGGCTTCGTTGCTGCGGGCGATGCAGGCGCCGTCGTTGTTGGACAGCACCACCACCGGCCGGCCGTTCAAGGCGGGCTGGAACACCCGTTCGCAGCTGACGTACATGTTGTTCACATCGACCAGTGCGAACATGGCCGGCCCTAGATGGACACCTGCTTGATCACGTGTGTGACGACGCCCCAGACCTCGAAGCTGTCGCCTTCGCTGGCCCAGTGTGTGGGCACCGCGGGGTCGGTGGCCTCCAGGCCCAGCTGCTCGGCCTGCCGGCACAAGCGGCGGCAGACAAACTCGTCGCGCAGCACCGCGATGACCACCTGGCCGTGGCTGGCGTCGAGGGCGCGGTCGACCAACAGCAGGTCACCATCGTCGATGCCCGCCTCGTGCATGGCCGAGCCGGCCACGTGCATCAGGAAGGCCGCCTGCGGATGGCGGATCAGGATGTCGTTCAGGTCGAGCCGCGTGACGCCGCTGTCACCCGCGGGCGAGCCGAAGCTGATGGCGACGCGGGTGCGCGGCGTGGAAGCCGACGTGACCTGGCGCTCACGCAGCATGGGGTTCGACACGCTGCTGGTTGACGTAGACCTCGTCACCGATGACCTCGATCAGCATCGCGCCGTAGCGGCTGTGCCAGACCCAGCGTCGCACACCGTCGCTGGCCAGTGGCAGAGAAGGTTCGACTGTTTCCAGCGGCGCAAGCATGACGTCGGGCATGGGGGAAAGGGGCGCCCTGCTCGGCGCAGATGAGGACATGGGCTGGGGTGTGCCGAGGGCAGGCGTGAACTGTACAAAACAACAGTATTGCACGCAAGGCGCATTCCGCGGGCGGCCCTTTTGCGGCGGCCTTTGGCCGCACACAACCGGCCCTGCGGCATCAGGCCGATGCCGGGCCTAGCGCGACAGCACAGCCTGCATCTTGCTCGTCAGTGACTCGCGCGTGAAAGGCTTGACCACAAAGGCAGCGGCGCCGGCCTCCAGGCTGCTCAGCAGTGCCGCCTTGCTGGCGTCGCCGGTCATCATGACCACAGGGATGCTGGCCAGATGGGGCGACGCCTTCAAGCGCTGAGTCAGTGCCACGCCATCGATTCCCGCGCGAACTTGTCGCCTTCCACCACCTTCACCACGGAGCGAACGCCACGCAGCTGTTCGGCCAGCAGGCGGGTGCCGGCCAGTGCGGGTTCGCACCAGGCGGGGCCCGTCGTGGCTGTGGGGCCAATACAGCACGTAGTCGTCGCAACAAGCCTTCTTGCACAGATCGAAAACTGCCTGCACTTCGTCCCTGTTGCACAGGATCACCGTGCGGTGCGCATGTTGTTGCAGCACACGGCCCAATCGGTAAAGGCCCAGGTAGTAGCCCTGGGCCTTGTCCAGGCTGTCGAAGGCCAGCACCAGCACCTTGGCACTGCTCATGGCGTGTTTCAACCGGCGACCTCTCGCGGCCGCCGGGCCTGCCAGTCGGCCAGCCAGGCATGCAGCTGGTCGCCAGGCATCGGTCGGCCGATGAAATAGCCCTGGGCAATGTCGCAGCCAAGCTCGCGCAGCAGGGCCCAGTCGTCCTCGGTTTCGACACCTTCAGCCACCGTCTGCAGCCCCAGACGCTGAGCCATGCCGATGCTGCCTTCCAGCATCGGCCGGATCAGCGGGCTCTGGCGCGCACCGTGCACGAAACCGCGGTCCACTTTCAGTTCGGTGAAGGGCACGTCGCGCAGTTGCGCCAGCGAAGAGTGGCCGGTGCCGAAGTCGTCGATCGACAGGCCGAAGCGCTGCATGCGCAGGCGCACCAATGTTTCCAGCGGCTCTGGCGCAAGCGCCATCACGCGGCTCTCGGTCACCTCCAGCGTCAGGTCCTGCGGCGACAGGCAGCTGTGGCGCACCAACGCACCCACCTTGCGCGCAAAACCCGGGGAACGCAGGTTCTCCATCGACACGTTGACGGCCATGTGGATCAGCAGGCCTTGCTGATGCCAGCGTGACAACTGCGCGAGCGCGGCACCCAGCACCCAGTCCGTCAGTGCGTCGATGGCGCCGCAGTCTTCGGCCAGGCCAATGAAGCGGTCGGGGTAGACGAGCCCGTGCACCGGGTGGTTCCAACGCAACAAGGCCTCGGTGCCCGTCAGCGCGCCGGTCTGCAGGTCGACTTTGGGCTGGTAGTGCAGCACCCACTGTTCGCCCAGCTGCGCGGCGTGCAATTCATCGGCGGTGCAGGCCGGCACCCGTGCCTCGTCCGTGGCCTGGGCCGGTGCCACAGGGTGCCAGCGGTCCAGCAGCGCGCGCAGTGCCGCACGCCCGGCGGGTTTTTCCAGCGCCCCGAGTATCCGCAGAGGGCGGCCGGCCAGCAGCTTCTGCACGGCATGGATGATGCGCGGCCCTTCGCCGCTGAGCAGGATGACGTTGCCGGCAAAACCGCTGTCACCCAGGCGGCGCAGGAACTCGATGCCGTCCACGTCGGGCATGTTCAGGTCGCAGACGACGACGTCGACCGCCGCGCGGCCTGCGAGCACCAGCGCCAGCGCCGCGTCGGCGCTGGCGGCGGTGCCGATCTTCGAATAGCCCATGCTGCGCAACATGCGCGATTGCATGCCCAGCATGAACGGGTCGTCATCGACGAGCAGCAGGCCGGGTTGGCGCTGAGTGGCGCTGTCTTCAGTGGGCGACGCGGCCGGTTCCGCCGGCCCCAAGCCCAGGGGAAGGGTGTCTTCGCTGGGCGGCCAGATGGGGGTGTCGCGTTTCGCCATGAACGCCTCAGGGGCTGGCCAGAAAGTGGTGGACAGCCGTCAGCTCGGCCTCGAAGTCTTCGATCAGTGGCAGCAGCGCCGGGCTGTGTGGGGAGCTGACCGCGAGTTTTTCGAGGTCGGCACACAGCTGCCCCAGGCGTGCGGCGCCGATGGCGCGGGCTGCCGATTTCAGCTTGTGGGCCATGTCGGCGATGGTTTGTGTGGCCGCCGCCGCGTGGGCCCGCCTCAGATCGGCCGCCGCAGGCGCCGTGTTGGTGCGAAACGCCACCAGCACTTCCTGCATGACCTGCGTGTCGTTGCCCAGCAGTTCGGCCAGCACGGCCAGGTCCGCGGGCGGCGATGCGACGCTGGACTGGACCGCGCTGGCCGGCCCGTTTGTCTGCACTGCCAGCGGCAGCCAGTGGCCGATGGCGGCCTTCAGCTGTTCCAGGCGCACGGGCTTGCTCAGGTAGGCGTCCATGCCCACGTCGCGACAACGCGATTCCTCGCCGCGCAGCGCATTGGCGGTCAAGGCAATGATGGGCATGCGCGGGCCGCCGGCTTCTTCTGCGCGCACCGCCGCGGCCAGGGTGTAGCCGTCCATCTCGGGCATGTGCAGGTCGGTCAACAGCAGCGCGTGGCCACCCTGTCGCCAGGTGAGCAGCGCTTCCGAGCCGTTGGCGACCATCTCTGCGCGGTAGCCCAGCAGCGCCAGCTGCTTGGCCAGCACACGCCGGTTGATTTCGTTGTCTTCGGCCACCAGGATCAGCGGGTCGGCCCCGAGCCGCGGCGCCACGTGGGGCTGTGCCGCCTGGGCGTCGTCGTCGGTGGCGGCTTCGGGGCGCCCATCGAGTCGCCCCCGCCTGGCCGCGAGCGCCACACACTGCAAGAACTCGGCACGGTGCAGGCACTCGCCGTCGAGGCCGATCTGGTCCGGCAGCTGGTGGCGTGGCCGGCGCCGCCGGCCGGTTTCGATGACGACAAATTCCAGCGTCCATCCTGCGCGTTCGGCAGCGATCGCGCGGCAGCTGGCCAGCACCGGGCCGACCCCTTCCACCGGTCCGCAGACCAGGACGACGCAGAGGCCCGGCTCAGCCACCCTCAGCCAGGCCTGCGACTCAAGCAGCGTCTGCACGTTCACGGCCGCCCCGGCGTGGCTCAGGTAGTCGGCCAGGTCAAGGGCCAAGCCGGCGGAGCCGTCGATGATCAGGCAGACCAGCCCGGCAAGCAGCTTCGGCACCGGAGCCGGCGCTTCGCCATCAGCCCCGATCGGCAGCGCGCCCGGCGGTCCGTCAGGCAGTACGCCAGGCAGTTCGATCGGCAACCGCACCGTGAAGGTCGATCCCACGCCCAGTTCGCTGTTCACCGTGATCTCGCCGCCCATCAGTGCCACCAGACGGTGCGAGATGCTGAGCCCCAGCCCGGTGCCACCAAAGCGCCGCGTCGTGCTGGCGTCGGCCTGCGTGAAGGGCGAAAAGAGACGCCCCAGGGTGTCGGCATCCATGCCGATGCCGTTGTCGGCCACGACCAGCGCCAGGCTGTCCGGCCCCGTGTCTGTCACGACAAGCAGTGCGCGCAGCGAAACCCGTCCCGGGACGGGCCGGCCGTGACTGAACTTGATGGCGTTGCCAACCAGATTCATCAGGACCTGGCGCAGCCGCGGTGCGTCGCCCAGCAAGGCGGGCGGCAGCCGGGGATCGGTGTACAGATGCAGGCCGACGCCCTGGCTGCCGGACAACTGGTGCAAGGCGTCGCAGACACCCTCGACGACGCTGCTGGCATCCATCGGCTCCCGGTCGACCTCGAACTGCCCGGCCTCGATCTTCGAGAAGTCGAGCACACCATCGACGATGGCCAGCAAAGCGTAGGCCGACTCGCGCACAGTTTTCACCATCTCGCGCTGGTCGGGCAGCAGGCGGCTTTCCTCGAGCACGTCGATCATGCCCACCACGCCGTTCATCGGTGTCCGGATCTCGTGACTCATCATTGCCAGGAAGGACGATTTGGCGCGGTTGGCTTGTTCGGCCAGCTCGCGTGCACGCTGCAGTTCCCCGGTGCGCTGGCGCACGCGGTCTTCGAGCCCTGCGTTCATCTCGCGCAAGACCTTCTCGTTGTGGCGGCGATCGCTGATGTCGCGTTCAATGGCGATGAAGTGGGTGCAGGCCCCGCCGGTGACGGCAATCGGTGTGAGGTCGAGTTCAACCCAGTGTGGCTGCCCTGAACGGGTGTACTCGATCAACTCGGTGTGCACCGGCTCGAAACGGTCGATGGCGGCGCGGATGCGGGCCAGCGTGGCCGTGTCGGTCAGGGGGCCGCAAAGCAGCTCGGGCGATCGGCCCAGCACGTCGGCCCGTGCATAGCCACTCAGGCGCACGAAGGCGTCGTTGACAAAGACGATGCGCAGACCCTGTGGCAGCTCCGGCGCCGGCTCGGTCAGCACGACCACGTCGTTGAGCTGCGCCACGCTGGCCTCCATCAACATCAGCTGCTGGCGCGCCGCGCGTGTGCCGGTGATGTCGCGGAAGTACACCGACAGGCCCTCGTCCGACGGGTGGCAGTCGACGTCGAACCACATCTGGAGCGGCGCGTAGAGTGCTTCGAAACTCAGGCCCTTTTCCCCGCCCATCGCGCGCCGGTAGCTTTGTTCGAATGCGGTGCCCACGGCCTCGGGATAAATGTCCCACAAGATGTGTCCCAGCAGCGCATCGCGGGCCCGCCTCAACAGTTGCTCGGCCTTGCGGTTGACGTAGGTGAAGCGCCAGTCCCGGTCGACGGTGAAAAAGCCTTCGGCAATGCTCTCGAGGGTGTTGCTCAGCCGCGTGGTCAGCTTGTGTGTCTCCAGCGCGGCCAGCTTGCGTTCGGTGATGTCCTGCTGGGCGCCCTGGATGCGCACGATCCGGCCTTCGGCGTTGCGGACCGCCTCGCCCATCGTGCGCACCCAGAAGCGGCGGCCCGTGGCCGAGATTTTTTCGGCTTCCAGGTCATAGGGCTCGCCGCTGGTCATGCACCGCTCGACGGCCAGGCGCACGACATCCCGGTGCTCGGCGGCGAAGGACGCCAGGCCCGCTTCCAGCGAAGGTGAAAAGCCGGTGGGTTCGTCGTGCAGGTCGGCCACGACGTCAGACCAGTACAGGCGGCGGCTGTCGATGTCCAGCGTCCAGCCACCCACCTTGGCGATGCGCCCCGCCATGTCCAGCATGGCCTTGCTGTCGCGCAGGGCCTGCTGGGCCAGTTTTGTGTCGGTGACGTCACGGGCGATGCCGATGACACCGGTGATTTCGCCCTGCGGGTTGCGGTAGGGGGCCCGGGTCGAGTGGAAGAGGCGTCGGCCCTGCACCCCGGTCAGCCACTTGTCCGAGGCCTGTGTTTCGCCTGCGGCGATCAACGCCCGGTCGTTGGCGATGACGATCCCGGCTTCGGCCTGGCCGAAGAGTGCGAGGTCGTCGCAGCCCAGGATCTGGTCGATCGAGCGCCCCGTGAAGCTCGCCAGGGCGTTGTTGCACAGCAGGTAGCGGCCCTGGATGTCTTTCACGTACACCACGTCGGGCGTGCCATCGGCCACGGCCTGCAGCAACTCTGCGCTGCGCCGCGTGGCCTGTTCGGCGCGGGTTCGCTCGCTGACATCGACATGCATGACAACTGCGCCCGCGCGCTGCCCTGTTTGCAGGGGCGCGGCGGTCAGCAGGAAGTGCCTCTGCTCAAGCGGCGAGTCGCAGGCGTACTCGGTTGCGAAGCTGCTGCGGTCACCTGCCAGCACAGCGCGCAGCCCGGCTGCGACGGCCCAGGTCTGTGCCGCGCCGGTGCCAGGGGCCACGCCGCAGACATCCAGGTAGTTGCGGCCCACGCCGTGACCGGGATCGCGCAGGCCGTTGTCGTCGGCGAAGCGGCGCCAGGCCGCGTTGACGGCGACGATGACGCCCTTTGCGTCCAACAGCGCCACATGCGCGGGCAGCGCGTCGAGCAGCGCTGCCTGTTTGTGCGCGCCCTGATGACGCAGCTGTTCCTGGGCACGGCGCAGCAGGAAGGTTCGGCCGGCCCGGTTGGCCACGGTGTCGACCTCGCCGGCAGTCAAGTCTTCGAGTTGCTGCTCGGTATCGTGCAGCGCCTCAATCAGCGCTGCGATGTGTTGCTGAGTGTTTTGCAAGGCGCCGCGTGCCACGGACTTCATCGCTGCTCGCCTTGCGCACCATCGGCAGGCGGCAACTGCAGTGCCTGCATCAGCGTGGCGGTGTCGCTGAGGGTGCCGACAACCTTTCGCATCGGTTGGGGTGACAGCCTGATCAGTGTCGGTGTCATGGAGATCCCGTCGGCCAGCGCACGGGCGGGCTGCAGGAAGACGTCGACAACTTCAATGTGGTGGCGCCCGGCCAGGTGGTGTTGGCACAGCGCCAGCAGATTGGCCTGCGCTCGCGCCGAGTTCACGGCTTCGCCGGCGACGTAGAGCCGGAAGTTGAATGTGGGACTGCCCGACATGTCCATTTCAGTTCGGCACCGCGTTTGCCAGACGCTGCGCCGGCAGCAACGGCCAGGCCACGACGGGTGGGGGGACAGGGGTGGGGGCGGTAGACGGGGCCGTCATGGCAAGTTGATTGGGGCTATCTGGTGCAAAGGAGCGCCCGGCCATGTGTCTTGCCAATGGCCGGGCGTGCGGCGCCACGTGCGACTCAACGGGGCTCAGGTCACCTTAGGGAAAGTGCGCAGAACATCCCATACGTACGCTTACCTAGAAGCCGTGGACAGCGACCGTTGGCAGCGACTCGATGCTCATGCGCACCAGTTCTGGCAGGTTGCGCGCCTGCAGCTTGCGCATGACTTGTGCGCGGTGGATCTCGACGGTCCGGTGGCTGCCACCGAGTGCCCGCGCGATCAGCTTGCTGCTCATGCCGGTCACGAGCAGCTCGAAAACCTCACGTTCACGCGGTGTCAATGTCTCGAAACGGGCCATGACCTGCGGATCCGCTGGCGGCTCGGGTGTCGCGGCCTTGCCACCGCGCCGCTGCACCGCCTGGTGTATGCGCTCGATAAGGGATTCGCTGTCAAAGGGCTTTTCGATGAAGTCGGCTGCGCCGTTGCGCATCGCCGTCACGGCCATCGCCAGGTCTGCCGTGCCACTCAGGAACACAACCGGCACCGCGATGCCACGGTTGACCAGCAGGTCCTGCAACTCCAGGCCCGACATGCCCGGCATCTGCACGTCGAGCAGCAGAACTTGCGCCGAGGCCGGATCCGCCGCCACGAGCAACTCGGCAGCCGAGCCATAGGTTTCGACCCGCATGCCGGCCCGTGTCAGGACCCGACGGACCAATTCGCGCATGAAGGCGTCGTCGTCGACGGTCAAGACATGGGTCGCGGCCAAGAACTTGGCAGGTGGATGCACGGGTGGAGTCCGCTTGGCTGGTGGGAGGAAGCAGGCACAGCAGCCGCTGCGGGTCCGCTTTGGTTGGGGGCGGGTGGGCGCTGGGGGGCGCTGGGGGGCGCTGGTTGGCGGGCTGACAAACCAAGGGTAGGGCTTGCTGCGGCGCGTCACTGTGTGGCAACGCGCATATCGCTTCTTTTGCCGCCGAGCCGCCAGCTGCGCAGCGTTTGCCGGAAAAGAACACCGTGCGCCGCCACGAACGCGAAGGCCTGCTGCCGCGGGCGCAGCGCAAAGAGCGCAATTGCCGCATCGCTGGGCCCGAGCACGTCGAGCGGCCGGCAGTTGCGCGCCACTGCCGGTCACTCGCAGAATGGCCGCAGATGAACATCGCCGCGCCCAGCAACTTGAATCCCCCGGAGGTATCTCGATGACCCTTGCCGACCGCCTTCACGCCTGCCACAGCTCGGTGGTGCACGACGTGATGAAAGACCTGGGCCTGCCCTTGCGTGTGCTGCCCCGCACGATCGTCGGGCTGGAGCCGACGATGCGGGCCGCCGGTCCGGTGTTCACCGTGCGCGGGCGGCCCGACCCGACGATGGACAAACACACCTCGCTGTTCGAGTGGGCCGGCTTGCTGTCGCGCGCGCCCACCGGGCACGTGGTGGTGTGCCAGCCGCAGGACGACACACGTGCGCTGTTTGGCGGGCTGTCGGCCGAGGCGCTGAAGCTCAAGGGTGTGCGTGGCTACATCGTCGATGGCGGCTGCCGCGACATCCAGGACATCGCAGACCAGGCCTTCCCGGTCTTTGCGCGTTACGCCACGCCCATCGACATCGTGTGCGCCTGGCGAGCCGAGGCCTTTGAGCAGCCGGTGGCCATCGGCGGCCAGCAGGTTTTGCCGGACGACTATGTGCTGGCTGACCGCGACGGCGTCATCCTGATCGGTGCCGCCGCGGTCGAGACCGTGGTGGCCGCCGCAGAACGCAAGATGGCCACCGAAGGGGACATGGTGCGAGCCATCCGCGCCGGCGAAGACCCGCAGGCGGCCTACCTTCGTTACCGGGTGTTCTAGCGCCTGGGTGAACGGTGCCCAGCCGGCCACTGCTGCCGTGCGCGTGGCCGGCCTGGCGTTTCAAGGCGGTGGCAGCTACTTCGCGCGGGGCCGCGTCACTTGCCCGTCCGGCTGGCTCAGCCGTCCGGCGCGCAGTGCCGTGACGGCCTGGACCAGCGAGTGCGCCACGTTGCGAGTCTCTTCCTGAACGGCCTGGTCCCTGTCCAGCGCATCGTGGCTGTTGAAGTAGGGTTCGTAGTAGCCGATGTAACGGTCGAGTTTGGCGGCTGCGCCGGCGTCGATCAGCCCCATCCAATCCAGCCAGTCGGTCAGGTTGCGCCTGTGCACCTCGACCCCGGCCACGTCGCCGTGCACCACCACGCCGTAGGCCCGGCCAGCCAGGTGCTTGGGGTAGTGCCAGCCCCGTTCTTCGATGGCTTTGGCCTCGGCCACGTGTTTGCCGTGTGTCGTGGTCGGATCGGGGTTGCCGCCGTCGGCGCAGACCAGGCGGTCGATCATCAGCTTCAAGGGGCTCGGCGACTGGTACCAGTAGGTGGGCGCCAGGATGAGCACCGCGTGGGCCGCCACCCAGCGCTCGTAGATCTCGGCCATCCAGTCGTCGGCCTGGTTCAGCGCGTGGTTCGGGTAACAGCTGCAGGGCCAGTGGCACAGCGGCATCGCGCTGGACACGCAGCCCTTGCACGGGTGGATGTTGCGACCGTATTCCGAGGTGAGCAGGCTCAGGTCCAGCACATCGGCCTGCATGCCTGCACTTTCGACCACATGCCGGGCGATCTGGGTCAGGCGCCAGGTCTTCGACACTTCGCCCGGGCAGGTGCCGTCATTGCGCGCGCTGCCGCAAACCAGGAGCATCCGAGATGGCGAAGCGCTGTCGCCCCAGTGCTGCTGCGCCGCCTTCAGCCGTTCCCGGGTGTCCAGCCACTGCACCGACAGCGGGTAGCTGGGGTCGGCAAACTCGCTGCCGCCGGGCCGCGTGACCGGGGCCTTGCGGCCTTCCTGAAAAGCTTCCCATGCGATGGCTTCGAGCCTGGTGATGGCCTCGCGCTCGCCCTCGAACGCCGGGTCGTAGAAGCGCAGTTGGAAGCGTTCCTGGAACTGCGCGCGGGTGAGCGGCGCTGGGGCTTGTCCGGTGCGGATTTCGCTCATGGTGCTGATGGCCAGTTCCGCCCGAAGTGGGCGCCTTCGGCAGCATGGTCCGCGCCGGCCGCCGAAACGTCCGTGCGCTGCCGAACAGCGGCAAGTCGCGGCCCTTGAGTCAAGCCGCGCCATCGGCCGCTACGTTGGCGTTGGGTCGGTCGGCGCCGCTCGCAAGCGGTCTGCACGTTCGAACATCGCCCACTGCGTCGGGCAGCCGGCTTCAGGGTCCTCGGGGCCGATGCCGCCGATGTGCACGGCATAAGCCCGGCGCTGTGCCACGCCACAAGCCCAGGCCCGGAAGCGGCTGCGCGGCCATTCGAAACGGTGCCCGGGCTCGCGCCACTGGCCCGGTGCCATGCCGAGCAGGCCGTTGCATTCCACGTTCGGCGTCGTGATCAGCACGAGCGCAGGCCGCACGACCGCAAACACCTGGTGTTCCAGTGCCGACAGTTCGCCCGGCGCCAGGTGCTCGATGGTTTCGACCATCGCCACGGCTTCCACGCCCACCAGCAGGGCGTGTGCGGCGGCAAAGGAGCCATGCACCAGCCGCAGCCGGCCGGACTGCATCTCGACCGCATCGACGCTGCGCTCCAGGCGCCCCAGCCGGCCGATGTCCTGGTCCAGTGCGACGACGCTTTTGATGTGCGGGTGGGCCAGCAGCCTGCGCACCAGTGCCCCGTCGCCACAGCCCAGGTCGGCCACGCTGCGCACACCGGCAGCCCGCAAGGCGTCTTCAACCGTGTCCAGGCGCTGCGCATGCAATGAGGTCGGCTCGCCCGGGGGGTCAAGGTTGTCGGTCAGCAGATCGGGCAGGTGGCCCCATGTCGACGCGTCTCGCGGTCCCCGCGTCCGGTGAGTTCTGCGAACCTGTCGCGTGGTGTCGCGATCTTGGCGATCAGCGCGATCCGCTACTTCGATGTGTTTGGTGTTGGGCATCAGGCTCGGCCTTGCCGAAGCTTGCCGCGACGCGGGCTTCAGCGCAAGACCAGCACCGCCGCGTCGCTGGTACGCAGCAGGCTGCTGGTCGTGCTGCCCTTCAGCAGCCGCTGCAGCAGGTTCTTGCGCGACGCGCCGATGACCAGCAGCTCAATGCCGGCATCCCGCACAAAAGCTGCGATGGCCGCGTGCGGGTCGCCCGACAACACCGTGGCGGCGGGCGCGCCGGGCAGCGGCTGTGGGGCGGAAGCGCCGGCCGCCTGCACGGTCACCACGGTCAAGGGCAAGCCCAGCAACAGCGGGTGCGTGGCCGCTGCCACCAGGGTGCGCTGCGCCTCAGGGCTGCCGTCGTAGGCCAAGGCCACGCGCCTGGGCGGCGCAAACACCGGCCCGGTGGCCACCAGCACCGGGCAGCCCACGGCCCGGATCAGGCGTTCGACCTGGTGGTCCAGGTGACGCTTGCGTGCCGTGCCGGGGTCGTCGTGTTCGTGTTCGCCCAGCACCAGCAGCCCGGCACCCACACCCAACTCGGTGACGGTGTCGATCACCTCGCCATGCCGCAGCCGGCCGTCGGCCGCAGCCAGCCCGGCGGCACCGGCCCGCTCGCGTGCAGCCGCCAGCAGGGCGCGGCCGTTTTCGCGGGCAACACGGCTGCGCTGTGCGTCGTCGTCGCTCAACACTTCGAGCAGGCTCTCTTGTGCACCGGCGCCGATGGCACCGCTGAAGTCGGTCACACGCGCGGTTTCGGGGTGGCGCTCCAGCACGTGCAGGAACTCCAGCGCGGCGCCGCTGCGCTGCGCGGCCCAGATCGCCGCGTCCACCGCGGCTTCGGAATTGCTCAAGCCGTCGATGGCGGCCAGGATGCGGTCCATGTGTCGTCCCTTCAGTGCATCAGTTGTTCGACGGCGCCGGGCTTGTCGTGCACGGCAAAGCGGTCGACCATCGTCGAGCTGGCCTCGTTCAGGCCGATGACCTCGACCTCGGTGCCCTCGCGCTTGAACTTCAGCACCACCTTGTCCAGTGCGCTCACGGCTGTGATGTCCCAGAAGTGCGCGCGGCTCACGTCGATGCACACCACGTCCACCACCTCCTTGAAGTCGAAGGCCGCGTTGAAGGCTTCCGACGAACCGAAAAACACCTGACCGACAACGCCGTAGGTGCGTGTGCGGCCATCGCTGCTCAGGCTTCGGTCCACCCGCAGGATGCGCCCGACCTTGTGCGCGAAGAACAGGCCAGACAGCAGCACGCCGACAAACACACCCTGCGCCAGGTCGTGGGTGGTGACGGTGACGATCACGGTGGCCACCATCACGATCGACGAGCTCGGCGGATGTTCGCGCAGCTGGCGCAGCGAGCGCCAGTTGAAGGTGCCGATGGCGACCATGATCATCACGGCCACCAGTGCTGCCATCGGGATGCGTGCCACCCAGTCGCCCAGGAACACCACCATGATGAGCAGGAAGCTGCCGGCGGCCAGTGCCGACAGCCGGCCGCGGCCGCCGGACTTCACGTTGATCACGCTCTGGCCGATCATCGCGCAGCCGGCCATGCCGCCGATGAAGCCGCTGGCGATGTTGGCCACGCCCTGGCCGACACATTCGCGGTTCTTGTTGCTCGTGGTGTCGGTCAGGTCGTCGACGATCGACGCCGTCATCATCGACTCCAACAGGCCCACCACGGCCAGCGTCACCGAGAAGGGAAAGATGATGCGCAGCGTCTCCCAGTTCAGCGGCACCTCGGGCAACAGGAACACCGGCAGGCTGTCGGGCAGTTGGCCCATGTCACCCACGGTGCGGATGTCCATGTCCAGCGCCAGAGCCAGACCGGTGAGCACAACGATGGTGATCAGCGGCGAAGGCACGGCCTTGGTGATGTAGGGGAAGCCATAGATGATGGCCAGGCCCGCGGCCGTCATCGCATACACCTGCCAGCCCACGTTCGTGAGCTCGGGCAACTGGGCCAGGAAGATCAGGATGGCCAGTGCGTTGACGAAGCCGGTGATCACCGAGCGCGAGACGAAGCGCATCAGCGAACCCAGGCGCAAGGCGCCGGCCACGATCTGCAGCACACCCGTCAGCACCGTGGCTGCGAGCAGGTACTGCAGCCCGTGGTCCTTGACCAGCGTCACCATCACCAGCGCCATTGCACCCGTGGCCGCCGAGATCATGCCCGGCCGGCCGCCGGTGAAGGCGATCACCACCGCGATGCAGAACGAGGCGTAGAGCCCCACCTTGGGGTCGACACCCGCGATGATCGAAAAGGCGATGGCTTCGGGAATCAGGGCCAGCGCGACGACCAGGCCGGCGAGCAAATCGCCGCGCACATTGGACAGCCAGTCCTGGCGGATCTTGTTTTTCATGAAAAGGCCTGGCGTTGCGCGCCGGGGGGTGGCGCAGCGGAGATGGAAAAAGGGTGGGTCGGCGCTGAGCGCTGTCAGACCCACCGGGCGCGGGGCAGGGCGCCTTGGGGCGCTATGGCGGTGAGCCGACGGGGCTCAGGGCTTGCGGGTTCCGGCAAGGAACACCTGGCGTGCGCAGATATTGCATCGCAGCATTCTAAGGGGGAGCCCGCCCGGCAGGCTTCGTGCCAGCGGCTTGTTGGCAGATGCCCGAAGGCCGCGTCTCGCTCAGCGGCCCTGTTCGTGCAGCACCTTTCCCGCGCCGATCGTGCAGCGCACGCGACTGAAGTTTGCAACGTCGTCGGCGGGGTCGGCGTCGAGCACCACGATGTCGGCCACCATGCCGGCCGCCAGCCGGCCGCGCTGCGGATCTTTCCACCGCGCAGCGGGCCGGGTGGTGAGCGAAGCCAGGATCTGCATCGGGCTCAGCCCCGCGCGTGCCAGCAGCCGGTATTCGCCGGTCGGGTCGTCATCGCTCATGTAGCCGACGTCGGTGCCGAACACGATGTCGCCGCCGGCTTCGGCGAAGTCGCGCACGTGTTGGACCGATGCCGCAATCAGCTGTTCGACGATCGGGCCGCGGGCCTGTTCCTTGGCCAGTTCGTAGCCCATCAAGTGCAGCGTGGGTGTCATCGACACACCGCGCTGCAGGGCCTGCTGCAGCAGCGTGGCAGGCCACCGCGTGGTCGAGCCGTGCGTGGTGTGGGCCAGCAGGTCCACACCGGCGTCGATGGCCGCTTGCACGCCCGCCAGGTCGGTCGGGTGGGCCACCACGGTGCCGCCGCGGCGATGCGTGGCGCTGGCCGCTGCGCGTGCAGTGTCGGCTGGCAGGCGTGTGACCCGGCCCTGGCGTGGCGTGGCAAGGAAAAGCTTGGTGCCGACTGCGCCAGCGTCCATATTGACCTGCACCGCGTTGACGGCTTGTTCGGCACTGGCCAATTGCGGCAGGCGGGCCAGGAAATCAGGCCCCAGCGGATCCAGGTAACCCGGCAGGCCCTTGTCGGGGAACAGCGGCAGGCCCAGCGTCAGGATGCGGGGGCCCCTCACCTCGCCCTGGGCGATGCGCTGCTGCAACGCGCGGGTCTGGGTGTGATCGGAGCCCAGGTCCACGGCGGTGGTGAAGCCGTGCCGCGTCAGCATCGTGTTCAGCCGCTGCGTCAGTTGCGTGGCTGGGCGCCGCGCCGCATCGGCCCAGGCAGGGCCGAGCAGGTGCACGTGGCTGTTGGTGAAACCGGCCATCAGCACCGGCCCGCTGCAGCGGGACACGGTGGTGCCGGGTGGCACCTGCAAGTCCTGGCGGCTGCCCACGCCGACGATGGTGTCGCCCCGGACCAGGACCGCGCCGTCGATCAAGGGCGGCTGCTCGGGCGACAGGTAGACCTTGCCGCCGTGCAGCAGCCAGGTGGCTGGCGCTGGCGGTGTTTGGGCCTGCACCGGGCCCGGCATGGCCGACAAGGCGGCAAACAGGGCCAGCAAAGGTCTGCGCGTCGACATGGCGTGGGCTCAGCTGCGGGGCTGCCATTGTCTGCCGCCTGTAGCCGGACCGAACCCCGGCGATGCCCTTGAGAGGGCTAACTGGCGTGGCTTGTGGCAGAGCGGCGCGACAGGCGCAGGGCCAGCAGCGCCAGGGCCACCAGCGGCACGCTGCCGGGTTCGGGCACCACGCTGAAGGCGCCAACCTGGATTTCGTCGACCCAGGCGAAGTTGCAACGCAGCACACCACCGGGCGAGCCGGCACCACCCGAGGGGCAGTCGGTGAGCGACGTCACAACACCACCTGATGCACGCAGCCGCACTTCGTCGAAATCGCCACCGGCAAAGCCGTACCAGCTGCCCCCGAAGCTGGTCGCCAGCGTGCCGCTGAGCACGATCACACCGTCGTCGGCCAGTTCGAAGTACAGCGACTGCGGCGGCACGTTCCAGCCCGATCCACCGAAGAAGGTGATGGCGTCGAAGTTCTCGCCGCTGTCCAGCGTCAGGCGTGTCCAGCCGTCGTCGCCACCGTTGGGGTACCAGGACCGTGTGCCGAAGCCGAGGCCGGACTCCGTCCACAGGCCGATGGCCGGAACGCCGTCCATCTGCGTGGCACGGATGCCCTGCTGTGACCAGGTGGCGGCAATGAACTCCGGCGCCAGTTCGAAGTCGTTGACGGCCACCGGGCTGGCCACGATGTCCTGCAGGTGCACGGTGGCCGCCGGGCTGGCGCCTGCTGCGCCAAGCGCTGCTGCTGCCAGCAGATGTCGGGTGATGGTTTGCATGGGGCACTCCCTGGGTTGATGGCTTGCCGGGAAGGCTACGCAGCGCACCGTTGCGCGGGCGTTCCGACAGCGTTCCGGTGGGCGTTGCTGACGAACCCCTGCGAACACACAGCGCAACGGCCATGGAACGCTGGCGCAACGACCTGCCGCGCAAGCTGCGTTCCATCACCACTGCCGTGCATCGGGAACACACCATGAACCTTCGTTCGCCTGTCTGTCGAGATGGCACCAGCGGCCGCTGGGCTTCACCCCTGAACTGGGCCATGGCCGTCTTGTTGCTGCTGGTGCCAGCCCAGGCCGTGCAAGCCGAACCACCGCAGCGCGCGCTGCCGGCGCCGGCTTTCAGCACGGCGCGTTTCGAGGCGGCCATGAAGCGCGAGATGGACGGCCTGGCCAAGGGCTGGTCCTTTGCCGTGGCCGACCGCCATGGCGTGCGCGCCAAGGGGGCCGGTGGCTGGGCGCAGGCGCCCGGTGATGGCGACGTGGTGATGGGCCCCGGCACCGCCAGCGGCATGGGTTCGGTGACCAAGGTGCTGGCGGGTGTTGCCCTGCTGCACCTGCTGGAACGGCAGAAGCTGGCGCCGCTGAGCGTGTCGCAGCAACTCGACAAACCGATGCTGGTGGCCCTGCCCCCGAAGTGGCAGGGTGCGTGGCCGGGGCGGAACCTGGAACGCATCAGCTTGCGCCAGCTGCTGCAGCACCGCTCGGGCTTTCGCAACAAAAACTGCGGTGGCACCAGCCTGGACCCGCTGGCGCAGATGGCCCAAGGCGTGGAGCTGGCCGATGTGGGCGAGCTCGATTGCTACAACAACCACAACTACTACCTGCTGCGCTACATCGTCGCCACGCTCGCCTACCCCGACGAGGTGAAAACGCTGGACCAGCGTTTCCGCGACCGGCCGCTCGAGGAGTACACCCAGACCTTCAACGTCGTGCTGAGCAATCTGTTCGAACGTTATGTGCAGCGTGAACTGCTGCCCTTGAGCCGACAGCCGCTGGCCTTCACCTGCCGGCCCTACCAGTTGCCGAACAAGTTGGTGGCCAAGGGCTACGGTTCGGCCGATGCCGCCAAGGGTGCGCTGCTGAAAACGGCCGAATCGCACAAGGCCGCCGGTGGCTACTGCGCCAGCCAGGGCAGCTGGTATGCGTCGGCCGAGACTCTGGCGGAATTCGGCCGCGCGATGATGCTGTCCGACCGCTGGTTGTCGGCCGGCACACGCGGCGCACTCTACGAACCGGCACGCTGGCGCGAAACCTTCCCCTGGGCAAGTACCGTGACACAGGCCGAGCTGGGCACCACCTTCGGGCAGTCGCGCATGGCCTACCACGGCGGTGCCGAAGGGGGCTACCGGGCGGCGCTGGTGCTGCTGCCGGGCGGACACGTCGCGGCGGCGCTGGCCAACAGCCCGATGGAGGCCACGGAGGCCGACGAAAACCGCGGCACGTCGCTGCGCCTGGCCCAGGCGCTGGTGGATGCCTTTGCCGAGTCGACACGTGGCCGAGGCGCGGGCCGCGCGCCAGCGGGCGGGGCCTCACCGCGCTGAGCGGCCGTGCAATTCGACAGGTTCCAGTTCGGCGTGGATGTCCGCGTTTATCGCGGTCAGCAGCTGGATGGCCGGCAGCTGTGCCCAGGCCTCTGCGCGGCTGTCGCCAGCCCAGGCCCTGCGGGCCACCGGCAGCAACAGGGCCCCGATGGCGCGATTGCCGGTGCCCAGGCCGGCGCGCACGGCAGCGTGCATGGCGCGGCGTGCGGCCGTGGTGTCGCCCAGCCGCAGGTCCACACAGGCCTGGGCCATCCAGGCGCTGGCGTGGGCCGCGACGTCGCCTGTGTCGTTTGCGCGTGCCAGGGCCTGTGCGGCCTGGGCCCGGGCTTCGTCGGTGCGGCCCAGGTCGGCCAGCACCCGCGCCAGTTCAGCGTGCAGGTAAGGCAGGAAAAAGGGAAAGCCGCTGCGGCTGCCGATGACCAGGCCGGCCTGGGCCCAGGGCAGGGCCAGCTCAGGCTGACCAGCGGTGGAGTGGCTTTGCGACAGGTTGAAGTGGTTGTACATGCGCTGCACCTCGTCGCCCGCGGTCTGGTTCATCAGCAGCGCCCGGTGCACCTGCTCACGGGCCTTGTTGTGTTTGCCACCTTGTATCAAGGCCATGCCCAGCGCATCGAGCAAGGCGGCTTGCAGATGGCCTGTGCCTTCGGGCTGCGGCAGCGCCAGGGCTTGTTCAAAAAGCTGCACGGCCTGCCGGGCGTCGCAGGCCCGGCGAGCGGCATGGCCCAGCGTGCGCAGGCACATCGACATGCCACCGGCATGGCCGGCCGCTTGCAAGACCTGCAGTGCAGCCTGCGCCAGGCTGCCGGCTCGTGTGTCTTCGTCCAGCCACAACAGGATCCAGGCCTGGTGCGACTGCAGCGTGGCGCCGGCCACCGTGGCCGGCCCGAAACGCTGCGCAGCTTCGCCCAGCAAGGCCACGGCTTCGTGTCGGCGGCCGTTGACCAGAGCGGACCACTGGATGCGCGTGAGCGCTGCTTCGACGGCTGCGGCGTCGCCTTGCTGCACCGTGTGGTGCCAGGCCGCCAGCACGTTTTCGTTTTCCTGCGGCGGCAGCGGTTGACGCTGTTGCAGCAGGGCCAGGTAGTGGCGTGCATGCCGCTGCTCGCGTTCACCGGCATCGTCCAGTTGCGCCAGCTTGCTGCTGGCATGGTCGTGAACCAGCGGGTGCATGTCCAGCCGGCCGTCGGGGCTGGAACGCAGCATCGACTTGTCCACCAGTGCAGCCAGCATGGGCAGCTCGACACCCGCCACCTGCGAGGCGGCCTTGCGGTCGAAACCACCCCGGAACACCGCGAGCGCGGCGTAGGCCTGGCGCTCGGCCTGCGTGAGCAGCCGCCACGAAGACTCGAACACGGCGGCCGGCCCGCTGCTGGCCGAGGCCGTGGCGCCGTCGGCCATGTCGCGCGCCAGTTCGTCGGCGCCCAGCACCCGCATCCAGGCCGCAGCCCATTCGATGGCCAGTGGCAAGCCGCCCACGCGGCGGCAGATGTCCAGCACCGGCTGCAGTGCGCCGGCCAGGTCGAAGCGCGGCTGCACGGCGCGCGCGCGTTCGTCGAACAGGCGCACCGCCGGGCTCAGCCGGGCCTGCGCAGCCGTGTCGCCAGCGGCGGGCAGTTCGAGCCCGGCCAGCGGCAGGCAGCACTCGCCGTCGATGTCCAAGCGCTCGCGCGACGTGACCAGCAGCCGCAGGCCGGGCGCACCCGCCAGCAATGGGGGCACGGCGGCGGCGGCGTCGATGACGGCTTCGAAGCCGTCCAGCACCAGCAGCATCGATCGCGACGCCAGTGCGCGCGCCAGTGCCACTGCCGGGTCGGTGTGGGGCGGCAGCGCGAGGCCCAGCGTGTCGGCCACCCGCGCGGGCACGGCGCCGGGGGTGCTCAGGTCGTCCAGCACGACCAGCGCAGCGCCGTGCACGAAGCCAGGCGCCATGGCATCGGCCGCATGGCGCGCCAGGCGCGACTTGCCCACGCCACCCGGGCCCAGCACGGTGACCAGGCGTGAGCGGTCCAGCAGCAGCTGCAGCTCTCGCAATTCCTGTTCACGCCCCACCAGCACCGACAGCGGCGACAGCTGCGGTGTGGTCTGGCGACGCACATAGGCCAGGCCGGCACTGTCTTGCGGGTCGGCGCGCAGCAGCTGTTCGGCCAGCTCGGCTGCCACTTCAGGCGTGGCTTGCGCCAGCGCCTGCGCGGCCGCGTTGCGCCAGCGCTGTTGGTGCTGTCGGCGCTGTTCGTGCAGCCAACGGGTGAAGGGTTCGCTGGCCGCTTCGTCCAGCCCTTGCAAGGGTGTGCCAGTGCCCAGTTGCGCGGCATCGAGCCAGCGTGCTTCCAGGCTGGCGGCGTCGAAGGCCGCCAGGTCACTGCCGGCCTGGCAGCGCAGACCACGCGGGCCTTCTTCCAGGGCCACCCGCGTGTGCAGTTGCCGCAGTTGCAGCAGCACCTTGCGCAGGTTGGCTCGGGCCTGCGCGCCCTGGCGGTCGGGCCACATCAGTGCCGCCAGCCACTCGCGGCTGACCCAGCCCTGTGCCGGCGCAGCGTCGCCCGAACTGCCCAGCCAGCCCAGCACGGCCAGCACCTGGTGCGGACGTGTCGGGTTCAGCGGCTGCGGTGCTGCTCCCGGGCTCAGCAGGCACGGGCTGCCCAGCAATTGCAAGGTGGTGTCCGGCATGGGATGCATGCTAAGCACCCGCTGCCGATCAGCAAGCGGGCCGGCGGCGTGGGCGCGAGACAATCGTGGCCAATTGTTTTCTGGCGAGCCAAACGATGGAGCAAATCGACGCCCTGGTGGTGGGGGCCGGCGTGGTGGGCCTGGCGGTGGGTCGCGAGCTGGCGCGGCGCGGCCTGGAGACGGTGGTGGTCGAAGCCGCCCAGGGCATCGGCCAGGGGGTGAGTTCGCGCAACAGCGAGGTCATCCACGCCGGTCTTTACTACAAACCCGGCAGCGCCAAGGCGCGTTTGTGTGTGCGTGGCAAGGAATTGCTCTACGCCTTCTGTGCCAGCCATGGTGTGCCCCACCGCGCCTGCGGCAAGTTGGTGGTGGCCACCGCCGAAGACCAGCATGCTGCCTTGCACGCCCTGGCCCAGCGGGCGAAGGCCAACGGGGTGCCGGTCGAAACCTGGTCGCCAGAGCAGTTGCGCCGCAAGGAACCGGCGCTGCACGCGACGCAGGCCTTGTGGTCGCCGACCACCGGCATCGTCGACAGCCATGCCCTGATGCTGGCCTTGCAGGGCGACATGGAATCGGCCGGGGGCAATCTGGCCCTGTGCTCGCGGGTGCTGCGGGCCGACTTCGGCGCCGGCCGGCCGGCGCGGGTGCAGGTGCAATCCGCCGATGGTGAGTTCGAGATCGACACCCGCGTGCTGGTCAATGCCGCCGGCTTGCATGCCTGTTCGCTCGCCAGGCACTTCCAGGGTCTGCCCGCGCAACACGTGCCCACGCCCCGCTTTGCCAAGGGCAGCTACTTCACCCTGGCCGGCCGCACGCCTTTCGGGTGCCTGGTCTACCCGGCGCCCGTGGACGCCTGGCTGGGTGTGCACGTGACCCTGGACCTGGCCGGGCAGGCGCGTTTCGGACCTGACCTGGAGTGGCTGGACGCCGACACACCCGAGGCCATCGACTACGCGGTGGACCCTTCGCGTGCGCTGGCGTTCGAAGACGCCATCCGGCGCTACTGGCCGGCACTGCCCGCCGGCGCCTTGCAGCCGGCCTACAGCGGCGTGCGCCCCAAGATCCACGGACCGGGCGAAGCGGCGCCCGACTTCCGCATCGACGGGCCGTCACAACACGGCGTGCCGGGTCTGGTCAACCTGTTTGGCATCGAGTCGCCGGGCTTGACGTCTTCAATGGCGATTGCCGAAGCAGTCGCCGAAGCAGTCGCCGGGGCGCCGGACCTGCACTGAACCGGGGCCGCCAATCAAAAGCGGCCCCCGAAGGAGCCGCTGGGTTGACCGCCAGGCGGTCAGCGTTTCAACCGGGCATCAGCCCTTCTTGGCCCAAGCGCTGCACCAGCCCGGGCCGGCGACCTGCTTGGTGCCGAACAGAGGGCAGCCTGCCCATGCGTCGGTGGCCTTGCCCTGGTACAGGGCGCAGTTGGTGCACAGCTGAGCGTTGGTGTGCTTCGGGAACTTCTTCTTGTCGGCCTTGGTGGTGTCGTGCACGTAACCCAGGGCCACGGCCTGCGGGTCTTTTTCGTCCACCCGGGCAGCCTGCGCCTGCGCGGCGCCAGCGGCCAACAGCGAGCCACAGGCAGTCACTTGCATCAGGAAGACACGGCGATTTGTTTGGGACATGGATAGTCTCGCTCCGACTGAAAGGTTGATGAAAAAAGGAAAATCAGCTTGTCGTGGCGGTGATGCCCAGGCAGCTATTGCAGCGCCCCAGGCCACGCAAGCGCGGGTCGGGCTTGCCGTCGCCGGTTTTGAAGTTGGCGTGGCACTTGATGCACACGTACATCTTCGAACTGGACATCATGGGCTTGACCCCGGGCTCGGCATGCGGCCGCGCGGCCGTGTACTCGGCCTGGGTCTGGCGGAGCTTGGGTCCGCTGGTGGTTTCGGGGGAGGTGGGCGTGCGGCGAGTGGTCATGGCAGATGGAGGCCGGGAAGGGCGCCCCGGTCGACGCGAAGCCTCTATTGTCCTCGGATTTCACGCTTGCCGCACTCGGGTCTGTCATGGGGGCCATCTGCTGGGTCCTGGAGTGCCCACAGGGCACGCTGTTGACACAACGCCAGGCCGGCGAGGCGGTTGACAAGCCTGGCATTCAGGAAGGTGCGTTGAAGCTGTCAGCCTGGACCTCACAAACGATGCCACGAGGCGGGTTTTCGCGCCAAACCACCGTGCCCCCCAGGGCCTTGACCCGCTTGCGCACGCCGCCCAGGCCCAGACCGTGGGCCCATGTCGTGGGGTCACCGCCTTGGCCGTCGTCGGCCACGCTGAGCCACAGGCGCGGCCCGCTGATCTGCAGCACCACGTCGATGCGCGAGGCATGGCCGTGGTACAGCGAATTGCTGACCAGTTCGCGCAGGATGCGCGTCAAGGCAGACCACTGGACCACCGACAGGCGGATGTCCTCGTCGCAGCTGAATGACCAGCCCAATGCGGCCTGGGCCACCGTCAGGCGCTGCGTGAGGTCGGCCTTCCACTCGGCGGCCGCGTGGGACAAGCGGTGTTCCGATGCGGCCAGACCGCGCGTCAGCGTCTTCAGGTCTTGCAGCGTGTGGCGGATGTAGTCCTCCATCTCGGTGCTCTGGGCCTGGTACATCAAGGTCAGCAGGCGGGCGCCGATGTCGTCGTGCAGGTCTTGCGCCAGGCGCTGCCGTTCTTCATGGCGGCCTCGCTCGACGGCCTGGTCGTAGGCGACGGCGCGCCGCAGCTGTTCGACCACACGGTCGGCTAGGCGGGCGTCGTCGTGGGTGAACAGACGCCGCCCGCCCTGGGCCGACCGCAGCAGCATGGCCGCAGGCGCCTGCTGCTTGTCTTGGGGGCCGCGCAGCGGCACCACCAGGGCAGAACCACCGCCCAGCACGCGGCTGCGCGAAGGCACGCGGCTGACGTTGAGTAGTTCCAGCGGCTCGAACAGTTCGCGCAGCAGCTGAGCCAGGCGCTGCGGGTACCGGCGGGGTCGCACCTGCACGTCACGGGCCGCACGGTACAGCAGCTCGAAGGTGCGCTCGGTGCTGAGCAGCGTGCGCCCCAGCAACTGTTGCAGCAGGAACTGCCGGGCGCCGGCGTAAAGCGCCAGCGCCACGAACACCGCCACGGCCAGCGACGTGAAGGCGCTCAGGGAAAAGACGGCGACAAACAGCAAGTCCACCGACGCCGCCACCGTGCTCACGCCGGCCAGCAGGGCGAATTCACGCAGCACCTGGCGGCTGCGCGCCAGGAAAGGTGTCAGCAGCAGCAACGAAGCCAGGAACAGGTACCAGGCCACCGACGCGCCCACCGCCACACCATGCGCCACCACGGGCATGCGCGACGACGCCGCCACGGCCGCCGTCACCAGCGCCAGTGTGGCCAGCGTGACCAGCCCCAGGCGTTGCATGACAGCAGCAAAGGGATTGGCCTGCACCTGCCGCGAACGCCCGATGACCAGCAGTGCAAGCACACCCAGGCCCATGCACAGCCCCTGTGCCCACCACCAGGTGGGCACAAGCACGCCCAGTTGGATGAGCGGCAGCAGCATCGCCACGGCCAACCAGGTGGCGGCGGCCAGCGCGCCGGCTTTGGGCAGCCGATGCGGGTGCAAGGCAAAGGCATGCACCATTGCCGCGCCGGTGCAGACGTCCAGCGCCAGCCGCACCTGCAGGTCCAGCGAGGCGGCACCCATGGGCAAGCCCAGACCCCGCGTGCTTTCCATGGCGATGAAAAGCAGATTGCCGGCCTGGCACACCGCCATCAGCGCGTACAGCCCGTTGCGGACATGGGGCCTGGCCAGCACGACCACGGCAGCAAACAGCACCAGCATCAGCGCCAGGCCCGCCAGCGGCCACAGCAGCCATCCCAGACCGGCGAAACCCCGGGGCCGCGCAGGCACGGTGACCGGCTGCCCCTGGTCGAACTGCAACACCACCGAACCGGTGGCCAGGCGTTTGGCCAGCAGTTCCTGTTGCTGGACCTGGCGCGCGCGCACACCGTCCTGCACCTGCCAGCGCGGCGAGCGGTGCAGCAGCAGCGCGTCCACGGCCTGGGGCTGCCCCTTTTCATCCAGCACCGCCAGCAGGGCACGGCCCTGCTGCGTCTGCAACTCGGCCAAGGGACTGGATTGCAGCACCAGGCGGCCCTGGCTGTCGCTGATCCAGTGTGCGTCCAGGTGAGGCGTCAGTGCCAGCCAGCGGGCCAGGCCCAGCAGCGCCAGGCAGGCCAGCAGCGCGGCGGCCACCATGGCGCGCCTGCGCCAGCCCATCAGCTGAGCCCGATGGCCTTGCCGTGCGGGCGGCTCGAGGCTGCTCAACTCGAAGATCGACTCTTCGGTGCCTGGGCTGACGCTGGTGCTCATCGGATGCAGTTCCAGGCGAAGCGGTGTGCCCTGCGCGCCCGGCCACTGCCCGGCACGTTCATGCGTCGACGCTCAGGTCCACGACGCGGGCATCAGCCGCCGCGCACGCGGCGGTCTGTCACACCAGGCCCTGCTTGCTGGCCAACACGGCCGCTTCGGCGCGGCTGGACACGTTGAGCTTTTTGTAGATGGACTTGATGTGGTCGTTGACGGTGAACCACTTGATACCCATCAGGCTGGCGATTTCCTTGATCGTGAAGCCTTTGCTCAGGTAGGTGAGCACCTCGGTCTCGCGCGGTGTGAGCCGGTCGTGGTCGGGTTGCTTCTCCATCGGCACCGGCTTGCTGGTGGTGAAGTTGGCCGGAGAAAAACCCGAGTCGGGTGCCAGTGAATCGCCACCGGGCCGAAAGTGCGTGAGCAGCCGCCTGGCGATGGCCGGTGACAGCGGCGGTTGGCCGCGCACGATTTTCTGCAACTCTTCGACCAGCACCTCGAAGCGGTCTTCCTTCAGCAGGTAGCCATCGGCTCCACATTGCAGCGCCGGAAACAGGTGGTCGTCGTCGGAGTACAGCGTGGTGACGATCTTGGTGGCCGGGTAGTGCGACAACTCGGCCAGCAGTTCCATGCCGTTGCCGTCGGGCAGTTCGAGGTCGACCAGGATCAGCTTGAACGGGTCGGCGCCATGCAGGCCCTGGGAACCGCCAGTCAGCGAGATGTGACGGCGCGCGGTTTCCAGATCGCCGGCTTCGGTGATCACGAGGGCGTCGCTGAAGCTCTCGCGCACCACGCGGCATAAAAAGCTGCGTGCAACCGGGTTGTCCTCGAGTATCAGTACCTTGACGGCCACGGGCTGTTTCTCCTAAGCCGAGAGTCAGTGATCCTAGCGCGGAACTGGCCTTCTCCTTCGGGCCGAAGGGGCGGGTTTGTAGCGGTGCGTTGCTTCGCCTGTTTCAAGTGTTCAGGCGTTGACCAGCAGCAGTTTGCCCATCACCTGGCGCGAACCCATGCGGGCATACGCCGCGTGGATGTCGCTCATCGGCAGGGTCTGGTCCAGCACCGGCTTGATCAGGCCCTGGCCATACCACTGGGCCAGTTGCATCAGCGCCGCCGCATTGGCCTTGGGCTCGCGCCTGACGAAGTCGCCCCAGAACACACCCACCACCGAGGCACCTTTCAGCAGTGCCAGGTTCCAGGGCAGGGCCGGGATGCCGCCGCCGGCAAAGCCCACCACCAGGTAGCGGCCGCGCCAGGCGATGGAGCGGAACACCGGCTCGGCCAGTGCACCGCCCACCGGGTCGTACACCACGTCCGGGCCTTTGCCGCCGGTCAACGCCTTGAGCGTTTCCCGCAGGTCCTGCGTGCTGTAGTTCAGCGTTGCGTCGGCGCCCAGTTGCAAACACAGCGCGCACTTCTCGTCCGTGGAAGCCGCGGCGATGACACGCGCACCGGCGGCCTTGGCAATCTGCAGGGCTGCTGTACCCACACCGCCAGCGGCGCCCAGCACGAGCACCGTTTCACCGGCCTTGAGCTGCGCGCGGTCGATCAGCGCGTGGTACGAGGTGCCGTAGGTGAAGGCAAAAGCCGCGCCGTCTTCGAGCGCAAAGCCTGGCGGCAGCGGCATCACCTGCGCCGCGTTGACACAGGCGTGGGTGCCAAAACCGCCGGTGCCCGCAATCGCGGCCACCGGCGCACCCACCGCGAGGTGCGTGACCCCTTCGCCCACCGCGTCCACGGTGCCCGCAAACTCGGCCCCGGGGACAAAAGGCAAGGGTGGCTTGACCTGGTACTTGCCCTGCACGATGAGCAGGTCGGGGAAGTTCAGGCTGGCCGCCTTGATCGCAATGCGCACCTCACCCGCCTTCGGTTCAGGCGTGGGCAGTTCGCGCCACTGCAGCGCATCGACGCCGTCCAGGGTTTCGCAGAGCCAAGCGTGCATGGGGTGTCTCCTTGTTGGCGGAGATGATAAGCAGCCCTCACCGCCCATCGTCGCGACCAAGATTCCCGCCACGGAACCGGCTTCGCCGGACCGTCGGCGGACGGCCCCCTCGGGGGGTAGCGAGCGCTAGCGAGCTTGGGGGCTCACCGTCACATCTGCCTGAAGAGGTGCAGATAACTGCGGCTCACCGGCAGCACCTCGGTCCGGCCGCGCAGGTGCACGTCGGCTGTTTCATTGGCACCGCGGGTCACCTGCGCCACCTGAGACAGCGCGACGATGACCGAGCGGTGGATCTGCACAAAGCGCGCCGGGTCCAGTTCGTCGGCCAGTTCCCGGATCGTCTTGCGGATCAGAACTTCGCCACCTTGCCAGACCACCAGCGTGTACTTCTCGTCGCTGCGCAGGAAGATCACTTCGTCGACGGGAATCAGGCGCACGCTGGGCCCCACCGACGCCTTGATCCACTGCAGGTGCGTGGGTGCTGCCGCGCCATGCCGCAGGCGCGAGGCCAGTGCCTCCAGCAGCGGTTCCAGGTCCTGGCTCGGTGGCAGGGTTGGGCCGGGTTTGTCGCGCAGCCGGGCCACCGTTTCGGCCAGCCGCTTTTCGTCGTAGGGCTTCACCAGGTAGTCCACCGCACCTTGCTCGAAGGCCTGCACCGCGTACTGCTCGAAGGCGGTGACAAAAACCACCCGCGCACGGTTGCCGATGCTGCGTGCCACCTCGACGCCCGACAGGCCGGGCATGTGCACGTCCAGGAAGGCGATGGCCGGCTCGTGTTCGTCGAAAAGCTCGATCGCCTCTCGGCCGTTGCGCGCCTGCGCCACCACTTGCAGCTCGGGCCAGAGCTTGTGCAGCAGCGCGGCCAGGCGTTCGCGCAGCAGCGGTTCGTCGTCGGCGATCAGCGCGGTGGGGCTGGTCATCAGGGTGTGCCGCTGAAGGGAATCACGATCACGGCGCGCAGGCCGCACGGCCGACCTGCGGTGTCGACATCAGCCGCCCCCTGCAGCAGCTGCAGCTCTGCCGCTGGTTTGAAAAAGGCGGCCAGTCGCGCGCGCAGATTGCTCAGCCCGGTGCCGGGTACGGCCTGTTCTGCCATGCCCACACCGTCGTCGTGCACCCACAGGCGCAAGGCTTCAGGCGACAGACTGCAACCCACCTCAATGGTGCCGCCTTCTTCGCTAGGGTCGATGCCGTGCCGCACCGCGTTTTCCACCAGCGTCAGCAGTGCCATGGCCGGGAAGCGCTGGCCGTGCAGCGTGGCCGGCACGTCGATGGCGAAGCGCAGCCGGTCGGGCATGCGCATCTGCATCAGCTCCAGGTAGGCACGCACCAGCACCAGTTCCTGGCCCAGCGTGGGCTCGCGGTCTTGCAGCCTGGGCATGGCCGCACGCAGGTAGGCGATCAGGCTCTGCAACACGCCGGCGGCGCGGGGTGAATTGCTTTCCACCAGCGCCTGCACATTGGCCAGTGTGTTGAACAGGAAGTGGGGTTCGACCTGGGCCTGCAGCAGGTCCAGCCGTGCATCGAGCGCCAGCTTTTCGAGCCGGCTGCGCTCCAGCTCGAATTCGAGCGCCTGGGCGCGGGCGCGGGCTTCACGCTCACGCACCTGCGCCGTCAGCGTGATCAGCAGCCCCAGCACCAGGGCCGTGCCGGCGGTGATGACAAAACCCGTGATGCGGGGCGAACTGCCGAAGAAGTCGCCCACCCGGCCGTTCACCGCCACCAGGTAGATCAGCAGCGTGCCCAGCGGCGCTGCCAGCGCGACGGCGATGACCGCCAGCAGCCAGCGCGGCAGCCAGGCCGGCAGCCATCTGTCGGGCAGGTGCTGTGCGGCCACGAACACCAGCAGCAGCCACATCGACAGGAACAGCGTGCGCCCCAGCAGCACCAGGAAGGGCGGCACGAAAAAGGGGTTCAGCAGGGCCGCCGCGGTGATCGCAAAGCCGATCGACACACCCAGGCTGCCGGCATTCAGCGAGTTGATGACCCGCCGGGTCAGGCTGCGCTTGGTCGGGCTGGGGGACGATGCCATGACGTGCACGATAGCGTCGCACCACGCCGTGCCCCAGCGGCAGTGGCATGAAACACGGGAATCGGGGGCTGGGCCACGCCAAGGCGGCGCAGGCGGCCCGGAGAGACCCTGAGGCGGCCTCAGAGTGCCTGGCGCTGGATCGACGCCGACAGCGCTTGCCGCAGTGTGTCGGCGCTGTCGGCCAGGTGCGCGCGGGTGGCGTCGTCGACCGCGCCACGCTTGCGCAGCGTGGTGTCCAGGCGCGCCAGCAGTGTGCGGGCCTGTTCGCGCAACTGGCCGCGGATGTCGGCACGGCCGGTGCCACTGGGCCGCACGACGGCCAGCGCCAGGCGGTTGACGTGGTCGCGCTGCAGGTCGCGGCGCGCCGCGGTGATGGGCGCCGGGCCGTTGGCCGGGTGGCTGCCCAGTTCGTTCCAGACGTCGCTGCTCAGGCGGTCGTGCAGTTCGCGCAGCTGGAAGGCATCGGTGGCCTGGTCGAACTTGCCCACGCTGTCGAGGATGCGTGTTGCGATGGTGTCGCTCATCAGGTAGTTGAGCACCGCGCGCTGCAGGTCCAGCAGGCGTTGCGGCACCGAAAAGTCGGTGGCACCCCCCCCTTCTGCGCGGTCCAGGAAGTCGGGGGCCATGCGGCGCTGCAGCGCCGGCGTGAGTGACAGCCCTTCGGGCGACAGCACCGAGCGCGAGATCATGTCCAGGGCCTCGCGCTGGTGCTGCGCCGACACCGGCTGCAGCGGTTCACGGCCGCTGCCCGGAAAGTCTCGCAGCGTGCGCACACCACCGATCTGGCGCACCAGCACGCCCACCGCGCGGGTGGCGTCGTTGATGGCAAAACCGATGGAGCGGCGCAGCACGGCGTAGTCGCGGTCGGGCGGCAGTTCGCGCGATTCCTGGCGTTTGAACAGGTCGCGGGCGATGGCCAGTCGCTTGCTGGCAAAGGCCAAGGGGTCATTGCCCAGGTCGAGCTGGATGGTCTCGGGGTCCAGGCCGAAGAAGTTGTCCTCGTCGGTGCCGAAGGCCAGTTGCACTTCGCTGCTGCGTGCGGCAATGCGCTGCAACTCGGCCCGTTCGGCCACTGCCGTGGTGCCAGCGGCCATGGGCTTGTAGGCGTATTCGATGGCCCAGTAGTCGTAGGGGCCCAGTGCGGTGTGGAAGGGCACGCCGCCCGGCTGGCCGGGGCGCGGCAGGTTGACGGCGTTGTACTCCATCACCGACCCCGAGGTGCCATGCGCGCGGGTGAATTCCGCATCGGCCAGTTGCGCTTCGGTGTAGGCCCTTGAGGCGCGGAAGTTGTGGCGCAGGCCCAGTGCGTGGCCCACCTCGTGCATGATGGCTTCCTTGACGTAGTCCTGCACAAACTGGCGCGCGATCGGGCTGTCGGGGTCCATCTCGCCGCGGGCTTCCAACACGTCGAGCGCGTAACCCAATTGCTCTGCCGCCAGTGCGCCGTGCATGCAGCGGGCGAATTCAGCTGGCATGTCCACACCTTGCGGCGGCGTGAAGGGCTGGGCGAAATTGAGTGGGCTTGCGTTGGCCGCAGCGCCCGTGTTGTCCAGGCTGCCTGTGGCCTGTGAACGCAGCACCTGCGATCGCAGCGTGCGCACATTGCGGGCCGACATGCCTTCGAAGGCGATGTCGGCGTCCAGGATCTCGCCGCTGCGCGGGTCGACATGGCTGGGCCCGATGGCGCCAAACACCGGGTCGGCGTTCATCATCCAGCGCACCGAGGGGTAGCCGAAGTCGAGTGTGTCGAACTTCGCGTCGTCGGCTTGTTGCTCCACCTTCAAGGCACCGCTGATGCCGATCTTCTCGAAGGCCTTGTTCCATTCCAGCACGGCGGCGCGCACGGTTTCGCGGTAGACCAGCGGCACGTTGCGGTCGATCCAGAAGGTGATGGGCTTGACTGGCTCGGACATCTCGGCCGCCGGGTCCTTCTTCTCCAGTCGCCAGCGGTTGACGTAACGCTGGCGCGGCGAACTCTGCAGGTCGTCGGAGAAGTCGACCACGGTGCTGGTGAACAGGCCCAGCCGCGGGTCGGCACGGCGCGGCTTCATCGGTTCGTCGGGCAGCGGTGCCAGCGAAAAGTGCAGGCCCACCAGAAGGCTGCGGGCATCGGGCAGGAAACGCGGCAGCAGAGGCACGGGCGCGTTGGGCGGGCCGCCCATGCCGGGCACACCGACGCTGCCGGTGAAGTAGTGGTTCTGCGTCTCGATGACGATGGCGCCTTCGCTGGCGCGCACACCGGTGATCACCGAGTTGCTGCGGTCCAGCCCGTAACCTTGGCGCAAGCCGCGCTGCAGCATCATGGCCACGCCCAGCATGTCGTTCAGGAACAGCGGGTTGGCTTCGATCAAGACGCTCTTGCGGTCAGGGTGCGGCTGGCTGACCACTGCCGTGGCGCCCAGCAGGCTGTTGGAGTAGGAACTGGCCACCGCACGTGCTTCCGGTGTGCCAGGCTTGGCCGCGATGTCGGTGTTGCGCGCCTGCAGGCGCACTTGGCTGTGCACACGCACAAACTCCACCACCTGTGGCCCGCCGGCCCCGTTGACCGGGTAGGCCATCAAGCCGCCCAGCACAAAGGCTTCGCCGATGCCATCTTTGATCTTCGGTGACAGCAAAAATGGCTTGTCGAACTGCGTTGGCAGCAGCTCGATCCAGACCTTGTCGTCCTTCTGCCACAGCGTCAGCGGCCCCTCGATGCGACGAGCTTCACGGATGACCGCAGCAAAGGGCGGCGGGCCGCTGGGTGGCGCGGCCACGGGGCGGGGTGCACCTGCCACAGGCGCGGCTGCGCCGCTGGGCCCCGCGGACGGAGCGCCGCCAGCCGGTGGGCTGCCGACCGTGCCAACGCCAGGGGCTGGCGTGGTGCCAGGAAAAGTGGATGTCGGTGCCGTGGCCACGGGTCGGGTGGCCGGCGCCGGGCTCGTGGCAGCCCCTTCTGCCGGTTTTGGCAACATCTCGCACCCGGCCAGCAGGGCGGTGCCGAGCAAGGCCAGGGCGACGGGGTGCAGGTGGGCTGGCTTGCTCATGGGGCGGCGGGGCGACAGGCGCCAAGGGATCGACAAAAACATTGTGCGCCGAAGCCGCCACCCCTGCTGGGCAAGGCTTGTCCCTTGCGGCTGCTGGCCGTGCACGCTGACACGGCATGCCGCGCCAGCGTGTCGCCCAGGCAGTTACCGGATCGGCTTGAAGCGCACGCGCTTGGGTCGTGCGCCTTCTTCGCCCAGGCGCTTTTTCTTGTCGGCTTCGTATTCCTGGTAGTTGCCGGCGTAGAAGAACCACTGGCTGTCGCCTTCACAGGCCAGGATGTGGGTGCAGATGCGGTCCAGGAACCAGCGATCGTGGCTGATGACCATGGCGCTGCCGGCAAACTCGAGCAACGCTTCTTCCAGCGCGCGCAGGGTTTCCACGTCCAGGTCGTTGCTGGGTTCGTCCAGCATCAGCACGTTGCCGCCCTTGGCCAAGGTCTTGGCCAGGTGCAGGCGGCCGCGTTCACCACCCGACAGGCTGCCCACCATCTTCTGCTGGTCGTTGCCCTTGAAGTTGAAGCGGCCCAGGTAGGCGCGGCTGGGCATCACGAACTTGCCCACGACGATGTTGTCCAGCCCGCCCGAGACGTCTTCCCACACGGTCTTGCCGCCGTCCAGGCTTTCGCGGCTTTGGTCGACGAAGGCCAACTGCGCCGTCTTGCCGATCTTGACTTCACCGCTGTCCGGCTTTTCCACGCCCTGCAGCATGTGGAAGAGGGTGGACTTGCCGGCGCCGTTGGGGCCGATGATGCCGACGATGGCGCCGGCTGGCACCTTGAAGCTGAGCTTGTCGATCAGCAATCGGTCGCCGAAGCTCTTGGAGACATCGACGAACTCGATCACTTCATTGCCCAGGCGTTCGGCCACCGGGATGAAGATCTCGTTGGTCTCGTTGCGCTTCTGGTATTCGACGTCGCTCAGCTCTTCGAAGCGCGCCAGGCGTGCCTTGCTCTTCGTCTGGCGGCCCTTGGCGTTGGAGCGCACCCACTTCAGTTCTTCCTTCATCGCCTTCATGCGGGCGTCTTCGGTCTTCTGCTCACTCTCCAGGCGCTTTTCCTTCTGCTCCAGCCAGTCGGAGTAGTTGCCCTTCCAGGGAATGCCGGCGCCACGGTCGAGTTCCAGAATCCACTCCGCCGCGTTGTCCAGGAAGTAACGATCGTGGGTGATGGCCACCACCGTGCCGGGGAAGCGCTGCAGGAAGTGTTCAAGCCACTCCACACTTTCGGCGTCCAGGTGGTTGGTCGGTTCGTCCAGCAGCAGCATGTCGGGCTTGCTCAGCAGCAGGCGGCACAGCGCGACGCGGCGCTTTTCGCCGCCCGACAGCACACCGATGACAGCGTCCCAGGGCGGCAGGCGCAGTGCGTCGGCGGCCAGTTCCAGCTGCAGGTCGGTGTTTTCGCTGCCCGCGGCGGCAATGATGGCTTCCAGCTCGGCCTGCTCGGCGGCCAGCTTGTCGAAGTCGGCGTTTTCTTCGGCGTATTCGGCGTAGACCTCGTCCAGCCGCTTCTTGGCCGCCAGCACACCGCCCACGCCTTGTTCGACCACCTCGCGCACCGTCTTGTCAGCCGGCAGCAGCGGTTCCTGCGGCAGGTAGCCGATGTTCAGGCCCGGCATCGGCACGGCTTCGCCTTCGTATTCCTTGTCGACGCCGGCCATGATCTTCAGCAGCGTGCTCTTGCCCGAGCCGTTGACCCCCAGCACGCCGATCTTGGCGCCCGGGAAGAAGGACAGGGAGATGTTCTTCAGGATCTGCCGCTTCGGCGGCACGATCTTGCCGACGCGGTTCATGGTGAAAACGTACTGGGCCATGGCGGGAGGGGTCCGGTTGCTGACGCAAAACCCGTGATTATCCTGGACAGCGGGCGCCACGCAGCGCCACCGGTGCAAGATGCGGCCAGTCGCCCGTGGTCTTGAAGTTGGGGCCACACGCCCCATGTGTGCAAAGCCTGGCCAAGGTGGCGGGGAAGGAACCTTGCATGAACACTTCCCTGCAGACCGTTGAAGCCCCCGACTCGCTGGTCCGTCTGACCCACCTGGTCTATGCGCTGCACGCGCTGGGCCTGGCCATCGGTGCGTTTGGTGCGGCCAGTGTGCTGGGCTCTTTCCTGTTCGGCTGGCCTTCGATCATCGCGGTCATCATCAACTACGTGAAACGCGGCGACGTGCGTGGCACCTGGCTCGAATCGCACTTCACCTGGCAGATCCGCACCTTCTGGTTTGCGCTGGCCTGGGCCGTGCTCGTGGCGCTGGTGTCCCTGCCCTTGACCCTGATCCTGGTGGGCATCGGCACCTGGGTCATCGGTCTCTTCCTGCTGGGTGTGTGGGCGATCTACCGAATTGCGCGGGGTTGGCTGCGCTTGAACGGGCATCGACCGATGCCCGTCGCGTAGAATCCAGGGCTTGCGTCGCGGCTTCCAGTCATCGCGGCGCGGTCGATTCCGACAATCCGACCCCTTCGCGCCTACCCGACTGGTGCACCCGCAACGGGTGACAGCAGGCAGCGAACCACGGCCTTCACAGGCCCCATCCCATGCTTTTTACTGATCTCGGCTTGGCCGAGCCGCTGCTGCGTGCTGTTCACGACCAGGGCTACGACACCCCCACGCCGATCCAGGCCCAGGCCATTCCCCAAGTCCTGAAGGGCGGCGACCTGCTGGCCGGCGCGCAAACCGGCACCGGCAAGACGGCCGGCTTCGTGCTGCCCATGTTGCAGCGCCTGTCGGCCGTGCCGGCGGTGAAAGACGCACGCGGTCGCGTGCGCATCCGCTGCCTCATCCTGACGCCCACCCGCGAACTCGCGGCGCAGGTCGAAGAGAGCGTGCGTACCTACGGCAAGTACCTGCCGCTGACCAGCATGGTCATGTTTGGTGGTGTGGGCATGTCGCCCCAGGTCGACCGCTTGCGCAAGGGCGTGGACATCCTGGTGGCCACACCCGGCCGCCTGCTCGACCACCACCAGCAACGCACGCTGGACCTGAGCCACGTCGAGATCTTCGTGCTGGACGAAGCCGACCGCATGCTGGACATGGGCTTCATCCACGACATCAAGAAGGTGCTGGCGGTGCTGCCTGTCAAGAAGCAGAGCCTGCTGTTCAGCGCCACCTTCAGCGAAGAAATCAAGAACCTGGCCGACAAGCTGTTGAACGCGCCCGCGCTGATCGAAGTGGCGCGCCGCAACCAGACCGCCGAAAGCATCGCGCAGAAGATTCACCCGGTGGGCCGCGAGCGCAAGAAGGACCTGTTGGCGCACCTGATCAAAAGCGGCGACTGGCACCAGGTTCTGGTCTTCACGCGCATGAAACACGGCGCCAACCGGCTGACCGAGTTCCTGAACGACCAGGGCATCAGCGCCATGGCCATTCACGGCAACAAGAGCCAGACGGCACGCACCAAGGCGCTGGCCGACTTCAAGACCAACGACCTGCAGGTGCTGGTGGCCACCGACATCGCCGCACGTGGCATCGACATCGACCAGCTGCCGCACGTGGTGAACTTCGAGATGCCCAACGTGCCTGAAGACTATGTGCACCGCATCGGCCGCACCGGCCGCGCTGGCGCCACGGGCGAGGCCATTTCGCTGGTGTGCCTGGACGAAGAGGTGTTCGTGAAGGACATCGAGCGGCTGATCAAGCGCAGCATCCCGCGTGAAGCGGTGCCCGGCTTCGAACCACCGACCGGCGAAAAGGCCGAGCCCATCGTGCTGGGCCGCATGACCATTGGCGTGGGCGGCACGCAGCGCCACGGTGGTGGTGGCCGACCTGGCGGTGGTGGGGGTGGCGGCCGTGGTGGCCCGGCACGTCCCGGCAGTGGTGGCGGCGGTGGCCGGGGTGGCAGGCCGGCCAGTGCCGGCGGTGGCCGCCCCAGTGGTGGCGGTGGCGGTGGCGGTGGTGGGCGCCCGGCCGCGTCGCGCGGCGGCCCGCCCAAGCGCTGAACACCTTCGGGGCGCCTCACTTCAGTGCGGGCATTGGCGCAGAGTTCTGAACTGGACTAAGATGCGTCTTCAGTCCAGAACTGGATTCAACAGGTGAATGCCGTCCTGAAGCCCGAAGGTGCCCCGCTTGCCTCTGCCCAGCAGATGGCCAGTGCGGGTCTGCGGGCCTTTGCCCGCATCGCCCAGGCCTGGGGCCTGAACGTCGACGAGCAGCTGGCCCTGCTGGGCCAGCCACCGCGGTCGACGTTTTTTGCCTGGCGCAAACATCCTGAAAAGGCCACCGTGTCGCGCGACACGCTGGAGCGCCTGTCCAACATCCTGGGCATCTACAAGAGCCTGCAGATCCTGCTGCCCGAACCCACGGCGGCCGATGCCTGGGTGCGCCAACCGAACGGCGCCGCGCCTTTTGGCGGTGGCACTGCGCTGGCGCGCATGCTGGCCGGCAATGTGAGTGACCTGAACCTGGTGCGGCGTTACCTGGACGGTGTGCGCGGCGGGGGCTGGTCCTGACCGGGGTTTCTGCGGCGCCACCCGCAATGGTGGGCACCGCACCCGAACCACCCGTGCGCCGCGTGCGCTGGCAACAAGCCTGCCGCATCGTGCCCACACGCTACCCGGCCATCAACCTGTTCGACCGGGTGGCCGATGCCGACGATTTCGACGCGCTGTATGCCCTTGAAGCGATGAGCAACGAACGTGCGCGCGAAGAACTGGGCCAGGTTGAACGGGTGCCACGCGAACAGCGCCTGTTCGGCCCGGGCAGCGGGCCCATCATGGCCGCTTTCACCCATGTCAATGTGCTGGGCAGCCGCTTCTCGGCGGGCCACTTCGGCGTCTTTTATGCCGCCAAGGACCGCGCCACGGCAATGGCCGAAACACGTCACCACCACGGCCGCTTCCTGGCCGACACCCGACAAGGGCCGCTGCACCTGCCGATGCGCCTGTACGCGGTGGCCATCGACGCCCGACTGCACGACTTGCGGCGCGAAGGCAGCGTCGACCCACGGGTCTACGACGCGGACAGCTACGCCACGTCCCAGGCCCTGGGTGCACAGTTGCAGCAGGCCGGCTCGGCCGGTGTGGTGTACCGCAGCGTGCGCCAGGCCACCGGCCAGTGTGTGGGTCTCTTCAAACCCAAGGGCGCCGGCGACTGCTTGCATGCGGCCTACCTGCTGTACGCCTGGGACGGCCAGCGTTTCACCGACGTCTACGAGAAGACCGAGTGAACCCGCAACGTTTCGACCGCCTGGACGTGCTGCGTGCGCTGGCCATCGTCTGGATGGCCGCTTTCCACCTGGCCTTCGACCTCAACCACTACGGTTTTTTCGACCCGCGGCACAGCTTCCACCGTGACCCGCTGTGGACGACGCAGCGGGTCTGCATCGTCAGCCTCTTCCTGTTTTGCGCCGGCCTGGGCCAGGCGGTGGCGCTGCAAGCCGGGCAGGCCTGGCCTCGGTTCTGGAAACGCTGGGGCCAGGTGGCGCTTTGTGCGCTTCTGGTCAGCTTGGGTTCGGCCCTGATGTTTCCGCGCAGCTGGATCTTCTTCGGCGTCCTGCACGGCATTGCGGTGATGTTGATCGTCTGCCGGCTGACCGCCCCGCTGGGCCGCTGGTTGTGGCTGCTGGGTGCGGTGGCGCTGCTCTTGCCCCAGGTCATCCAGCACCCGGTGTTCGATGTGCCGTGGCTCAGCTGGATCGGCTTCGTCACCCGCAAACCGCTGACCGAAGACTTCGTGCCCTTGCTGCCCTGGTTGGGCGTGATGTGGTGGGGGCTGGCGGCCGGCCAGTGGCTGCTGCAGCACCGGCCCGGTGTGCTGGCCGGCTCGGTCCCCGCGCTGATGCAGCCGCTGGCGCTGCTGGGCCGCTGGAGCCTGAGCTTCTACATGCTGCACCAGCCGGTGTTCATCGGCGTCATCCTGGGCGGGCGGGCGCTGGGCTGGTGGTAGACGGCCCGGCTACGATCGCCGCATGAGCACCAAGGTCCTGTTCGGCTTCCATGCCGTCACCGTGCGGCTGAAAACCGCGCCCGCATCCGTCACGGAAATCCACGTCGACACGACGCGGCGCGACGCCCGCATGCGGCAGTTCGTGCAGCGTGCGCAGGACGCCGGCGCCAAGGTGGTGGACAGCGACGGCGAGCGCCTGGCGCAGCTGGCCGGCAACACCCGCCACCAGGGCGTGGTGGCGCGGGTGTCGCCATTGGCGGCACGCCATTCGCTGGACGAAGTGCTGGACGACGTGCAAGGCCCGCCGCTGGTGCTGGTGCTGGACGGTGTGACCGACCCGCACAACCTGGGCGCCTGCCTGCGAGTGGCCGACGGTGCCGGCGCACATGCCGTCGTCGCGCCCAAGGACCACGCGGTGGGCCTGAATGCCACCGTGGCCAAGGTGGCCAGCGGTGCCGCCGAGACCGTGCCCTACCTGATGGTGACCAACCTGGCACGCACGCTGGGCGAGCTGAAAGACCGCGACATCCGGGTCATCGGCACCAGCGAAGACGCCGAGAAGACACTTTACGACGTCGACCTGCGTGGGCCCGTGGCGCTGGTGCTGGGCGCTGAAGGTGCCGGCATGCGGCAGCTGACGCAGAAAACCTGCGACGAGCTGGTGCGCATCCCGATGCAGGGTGCCGTCGAGAGCCTGAATGTCAGCGTGGCGGCCGGGGTGTGCCTGTTCGAGGCCTTGCGCCAGCGCCAGAGCTGAAGGCCTCTGGTCCTGCTTCAGGCCGCCTTCATGGCGGCGCCAGCGCGGCCAACGACACCGCCAGGGCATCGGCGTAGGCCGCAAAACCCTGCAGGTCGTTGTGCCCGGCACCCGGCACCACCACGTAGCGGGACTGCGGTCGCAAGGCCAGCAGGCGCTGGCTGTGTGATGGTTCGATCAAGCTGTCCCGCTCGCCATGCACCAGCAGCACCGGGCCGCGCAGTTGTGGCAAGAGCAGGTCGCTGCGCAGCGGGTAGCGCAACAGTGCACCCGGCACCCAGGGGTAATGCTCGGCGGCCAGTGCCTGCATGCTGAAGTAGGGCGAGACCAGAACCGTCAGATCGGGCTGAACTTCATGGGCCAGGGCCACCGCCAGGCCGGTGCCCAGCGAGCGGCCGAAAAACACCCGCGGTCGGCCGGTGTATCGCGCCGCCACCGCGTTCCATGCTGCGCGCACGTCGGCATGCAGCTGGGCTTCGCTCTCGATGCGGCCGCTGCTCTTGCCGTAGCCCCGGTAGTCCAACATCACCAGGTCGAAGCCGGCACGGCGGTAGAGGTCGAGGTTGACGAACCAGTTGTCCAGGCTGCCCCCGTTGCCGTGCAGGAAAAACACCACGCCTTTGGCCTGGGGCAGTTGCAGGTGCAGCAGGTTCAGGCGCGCGCCGGGCACGTCGACCCAGCTTTCATGCACGTCGGAGCCCATCTGGAAGCGGTGTTCAGCCGGCAGCTTCTGCGGCACGAAGAGCAGTGCTTCCTGTTTCCACCACAGCAGCGCCAGCAGGCCCCCGTAAACGAGCAGCAGGGTCGATGTGGCTTGCAGCAGCCAGCGAACCCGTCGACGCCAGGGTGATTCGACAGAGGTCATGGTGGTCCTACGCACGGGCCGGGCCGTCGGATGCCCAGGTCGACATCACACCCATCCCAGCGCGCCAGCCAGCGCGCCGGCGGCAATTGCCCACAGCGGGCTGCGGCGGGTGCGCATCATCAGCACCAAGGTGCCCAGCACCAGCAACACCGGTTGCCAGTGCAGGCCCACGGGCCGCAGCAGCACCCAGCCGGTGGCCAGCAGCAGGCCGATGGTGACTGGCGCCAGCCCCGCGGTGAACGCGCGCAGGCCCCGCGACAGCCGGTGTTTGTCGCCCCAACGCGAAGCGGCCAGCGCCAGTGTGGTGGACGGCAGCAGCGTGCCGCTCATCGTGGCCAGCACGCCGGCCATGCCACCGACGCTGAAGCCGATGACGGCCACGAACATCACGTTCGGCCCCGGCGCGGCCTGGCCCAGCGCAATGCAATTGCTGAACTCGGCGTCGCTCAGCCAACCCTGTTCCTTGACCACGAAGCGCTGCATGTCAGGCACAGTGGTGATGGCGCCACCCACAGCCAGCAGCGACAGTGTCATGAAGTGCAGGAACAGCTGCGTCCACTCGGCCATGCCGATGCCCAGCGGGCCCCAGACCAGCTCGGACCAGCCCGTCACGGCGCGCTCCGCCACCAGGCCCAGGCCACGGCCACCACCCCCAGGCCCAGCACCACCGCGGCCAGCGGCCAGCGCAGCACGCCGATGCCCAGCACCGTCAGCGCCATCAGCAGCGCCGCTGCGGGTATGCCGATGACGTTGCGGCGAAGCCCGGGCGCCAGTTTCAAGGCCGTGCTCAGGATGAGCCCCGCAGCGACGATGCCCATGCCGCGCAAGGCACCGGCCACCTGCGGCACGTCGCTCAGCTGCATGGCCGCCGCGGCCAGTGCCAGCACCAGCGCGGTCGGCGCCAGCAGCATGCCGGCCACCGCCGCCAGACCACCGCGCCAGCCGAAAAAACGGTCGCCCAGGATCAGCCCCAGGTTGACGATGTTCGGGCCCGGCAGCACCTGCGACAGCGACAGCAGTTCCAGGAACTGCTCGCGGCTCAGCCAGCGAAGGCGCTCGACCAGTTCACGTTGTGCCACGGGCAAGACACCGCCAAAACCCTGCAGCGCCAGCCGGTTGAAGGCCCAGAACAGATCGGCCACCCGGGCCGGGCGTGCGGCCTGCCCACTGTCCGCTGCGGACATGGCCTCAGGCATGTTCCACCTGACCTTTCATGCGCCGTCCCAGCCACAGGCTGAGCGCCAGTGCCAGCGCCATGAAGGCCAGCGCCGGCCAGTGAAGGTGTTCGAAGCCCGTGGCCGCGAGCATCGCACCCCCGGTGGCCGCACCCATGGCCTGGCCCAGGTAGATGGCCGAGGTGTTCAGCGCCAGCAAGGCCGGCGCAAAGCCCGGCGCGCTGGCCGACAGGCGGGCCTGCTGCGCCGAATTCGACGAAAACACACCCAGCGCCCAGGGCACCACCACCAGCGCCATCACCGGCACCGTGACGGCCAGCGGCCAGGCCATCAGCGCCAGCATCACCAGCACCAGACCCAGGTTGACACAGCGGGCAGGGCCGAGGCGGTCGATCCAGCGAGTGAGCAGCACATTGCCCAACAGGCCGAAAGCGCCGAACCACATGAACAGGAAACTCACCGTCTCGGGGCTGGCACCCAACACGCGGCGGTAGTAGGGCGCGAAGTAGGTGAACAGCGTGAACTGCGCGGCGCCGCTGAGCACGGTGACCATCACAAGGCCCATCAGCAGCGGGTGTGCCAGCACCGTGCCCCAGCTGCGCCAGGGCAGGGGCAGCGGCCGCACACCGGTCGGCACGCTGCGCCACACCGCCCAGGCGGCCAGCAGGCTGAGCACCGCCACCAGCACGAAGGCCCAGCGCCAGCCGAAGGTTTCGCCGATCCAGGCATGCAAAGGCAGCCCCAGCACCGATGCCACCGACCAACCCAGGAAGATGAAGGCCATGGCCCGACCACGTTCCCCGGGCGGTGCCAGCACATTGATGGCCGCGGCCGCCTGCGGCGTGAAAACCGCGGCGCCCAGCACCGCCAGGGCCCGCATCGGCAACAGCGCCGCATAGCTGGGCATCAGTGCGCACAGCGCGTGACCGATGGCGTACCAGACCAGCGAAGCGGTCAGCAGCCAGCGGCGGTCGCTGTCGCCCCACAACACGGCCAGCAGCGGCGCACCCAGGGCCATGGCCACGGCGGCCACGCTGATGAGCTGCCCGCCCACCGCCACCGTGACCTGCAGCGAGGCCACCAGGTCGTTCAGCGAGCCGGCGGTCACCATCACGCCGCAACCGATGGCAAAGTTGCCGGCCAGCAGGGCGCGGCTGGCACGCTTGAGCGTCATGCGCAGGACCTCATGCGTCGTGCTGGCTCAGCCCCGGCTCAGCGCATCACCTTCAAGGCTTCCGGGTTGACCAGGTTGGTGGGCGTGTTGTGGATGAAGTTGATGACGTTGTCGAAGGCCGCACCGAAGTACAGCTCGTAGCTGTCCTGTTCGACATAGCCGATGTGCGGCGTGCAGACGGCGTTTTCCAGGCGCAGCAATGGGTGGCCCTGGAGGATGGGTTCGCTCTCGAACACGTCCACCGCGGCCATGCCGGGGCGGCCGCGGTTGAGTGCCGCCACCAGCGCGTTGTTCTCCAGCAGTTCGGCACGCGAGGTGTTGACCAGCAGCGCCGTGGGCTTCATGCGTGACAGCGCGTCGAGCCGCACGATGCCGCGTGACTCGTCGGTCAGGCGCAGGTGCAGCGACAGCACGTCGCTGGTCTCGAAGAAGTTCTCGCAGCTGGGCGCTGCGATGCAGCCATCGGCCACCGCACGTTCACGCGACAGTTCGCTGCCCCACACCTGCACCTGCATGCCGAAGGCACGGCCGTAACCGGCCACCAGGCGGCCAATCTTGCCGTAGCCCCAGATGCCCAGCGTCTTGCCTTTCAGGAGCAGGCCAACGCCGAAGTTGGGTGGCATCGAAGCGGCCTTCAGGCCACTTTGTTGCCAGGCGCCGTGTTTGAGGTTGCCGATGTACTGCGGCAGGCGGCGCATCGAAGCCATGATCAGGGCCCAGGTCAGCTCGGCCGGTGCCACTGGCGAGCCCACGCCCTCGGCCACCGCGATGCCCAGCCGCGTGGCCGCTTCCACGTCGACGTGCGAGCCCACACGGCCGGTCTGCGAGATGAGCTTCAGCTTGGGCAGCTTTTCCAGCAGCGCACGCGGGAACTGCGTGCGTTCGCGGATCAGCACCAGCACGTCGGCGTCGCGCAGGCGAACCGACAGTTGCCCGATGCCTTTCACGGTGTTGGTGAAGACCTTGGCATGGAAGGGCTCCAGCAGCTGCGCGCACTGCAGCTTGCGCACAGCGTCCTGATAGTCGTCGAGGATGATGATGTTCATGGCGCCTTGTGCTGTTGATTCTGCCCGTTCCTGCACAGCGGTCTGGCTGGGGCTAGCATCCGCGACCCGCAAATCTTCCAGGAAACAAGACCATGAGCATCACCATGCATTCCGTCAGCGCGCCCATCTTCGTGCGCACCCTCACCAGCATGCTGGTGTGGCTGGACAAGGCCCAGGCCCACGCCGAAGCGCGCAAGTTCGACGTCAACAACTTCCTGGGCCTGCGCCTGGCGCCAGACATGTTGCCCTTCACGCGCCAGATCCAAATCACCACCGACGGTGTCAAGGGCTGCATGGCGCGCCTGTCGGGCCAGGAGATCCCGAAGTGGGCGGACACCGAAACCAGCCTGGACGAACTGCGTGCGCGCATCCGCAAGACGATCGACTACGTGCAGAGCTTCAGCGCAGCGCAGATCGACGGCACCGAAGAAAAAGAGATCCTGCTGCCCACGCGCCAGGGCGACCCCCTGCGTTTCACGGGCGAGGCTTACCTGAAGCATTACGTGCTGCCCAACTTCTTCTTCCACGCCACCACCACCTACGCCCTGCTGCGCCACGGCGGTGTTGATCTGGGCAAGCGCGACTACTTGGGCGCTGCCTGAGCGACGCTGGTGCGGGCCGCTGCGGCAGGTGCGGCGGCCTTGCGAACGACCTTCTTCGACGGCTTGGCTGTTGAAGCCTTTGCCGTGGGCTGCGAGGCCTGTTTGGCAGCCACCTTGCCACGCGGCGCGGGTGCCTTGGCCGCGCGCCGCGCCGGCGCGGGCGCCAGCATGACCACCACCGCCTGACCGGGGCGGAAGAGCGCGCCCGTGGCCACGCCATTCCACTGCGCCACCTGGGCTGCCGTCACGCGATAGCGCCGCGCCACGGCGGCCACGCTGTCGCCCTTCTTGCCGGCCTTGAAGCTGTGCCGGCGCAGCGCCCGGCCTTCGGGCGTGAAGGCCATCATCGCGTTGTCGGCGACATGACCCGCCACGTCGCCGGTCGTGCCGGCACTGCGTGGCACGAGCAGCGTCGAACCCACCTTGACCAGCATGCGCGCCGGGATGCGGTTGACATCGCGCAGTTCTGCCTCACTCATGCCCACCAGCTTGGCCGCTTCGGCAGGCTTCAGCGTGCGCGGTGCCACCCAGGCTGTCCAGCTGGCCAGCGGGCCGCTGCGCACGGCCAGTTCGCGCACGAAGGCATTGGCGTTGTCGTAGGGCAGCAGCACCTGCGGCACACCCGCAGCCAGGATCACGGGCTGGTTCATCTGCGGGTTCAGGGCCTGGAATTCGTCCAGCGACAGACCGGACAAACGTGCCGCCAGGGCCACGTCGATGTCGCGGGCGATGGGCACCGTCATGAAGTAGGGGTGGTTCTCCAGCGGTGGCAGCTTCAGGCCCAGGCGTTCTGGTGCAGCCACGATGTTTTTGATGGCCAGCAACTTGGGCACGTAGTCGCGTGTTTCCAGCGGCATCGTCAGGCTGGCGTAGTCGGTGGGCTTGCCCGCGCGTTTGTTGCGCGCGATGGCCCGCATCACATTGCCCTGGCCCCAGTTGTAGGCGGCCAATGCCAGGTGCCAGTCGTCGAACATGCCGTGCAGGCGCTGCAGATAGTCCAGCGCTGCGCGGGTGGATGCGAGCACGTCGCGGCGGTCGTCGCGGAACATGTTCTGGCGCAGTTCGAAGTCCTTGCCCGTGGCCGGCATGAATTGCCACATGCCCGAAGCCCGGGCGTGCGACTGCGCCTGGGGGTTGAAGGCACTTTCGATGAAGGGCAGCAGGGCCAGTTCAGCCGGCATCCGGCGCCGCTCGACTTCTTCGACGATGTGGAAGAGGTAGCGGCCGCCACGGGCCACCATGCGCTGCACGTAGTCGGGCTGGCGGGCGTAGTACTGCTCCCATTTCTGCACCCGTTCGTCTTGCAGACCGGGCATGGACCAGTTGTTGCGCAGCCTGTCCCACAGGCTGCTGCGGGCGTCGCCTTGTTCAAGGTCCCAGCGGCCCATCGGCAGCGGCGGCAAGGGCGGCAGTTCGGGTGAGGGCACCACAGCGGGTGGTGCCGGTGTCTTGATGACCGGTGACGCGGGTTCGGCGGCCACCACCAACGGTGGCGCAACAGGCTCGGCGGTCAACGGTTCAGTGACGGTCGCGCAACCGGCCACCACCAGCGCCACCAAGGCGCCGATCAGCCGGGTCGGCAACACAAACACGGGGCGACACGGCTCGGGGGATTTCTGCATCAGAAGCGGTTTTTCCATTCGCGCAGCGCGGCGAGCACGGCCACGGGCGAAGTGCCAGCAGCGCCCTGCGCCTGCGCCGCCGCCACGACGGCGGGTTCGGTGCAGCGCAGAAAGGGGTTGATCATGCACTCCAGGCCGATGCTGGACGGCAATGTCGGAAGACCTTGTGCACGCAAGGCTTCGCAATGCGCCCGGTGACGGGCCAGCACCGTGTTGTCTGGCTCGACGTTGGCGGCAAAGCGCAGGTTGGACAGGGTGTATTCATGGGTGCAGCACACGCGGGTGTCGGCGGCCAGCGCGCCCAGCTTGGACAGCGACTGGTGCATCTGCGCCGGTGTGCCTTCGAACAGGCGCCCGCATCCGGCAGAAAACAAGGTGTCGCCGCAGAACAGCAGACCTTCTGGCGCCGCGCCCTGCTGCACGTAGGCGATGTGGCCGGCAGTGTGGCCCGGCACGTCGACAACCGCGAACGTCAGGCCCAGCACCTGCACCACATCGCCTTCGTTCAGTGGCGTGAAAGGACTGGGGATGCGCTCGCGGGCCGGCCCGTAGACAGGGCCTTGCAGCCGGCGGCGCAAGCGGTCGACACCGCCGGTGTGATCACCGTGGTGGTGGGTCACTAGAATGCCGAAAAGCTGAAGGCTCAGCCGGTCCAGCGCATCAAGAACGGGTGCTGCGTCACCCGGATCCACCACCACGGCGCGCGCGCCGTCATGCAACATCCAGATGTAGTTGTCGGCGAAGGCGGGCAGCGCTAAGAGATTCATGACGCGAGAGCAGTCGAGTATAGAGTTGGGCTCCTGGCTGCAGACACCGCCGGGCCGTTACCTGCTGGCCTGGGAGCAGGACCGGCTGGACCATGCGGTGACCGACGCCTTCGGCTTCCACGCCCTGCAGCTGGGTTTGCCCGAAGTCGAAGCGCTGCGCGCCAACCGCATGCCGCACCGCTGGGTGGCCAGCAACACCTTGTACACCCCCGAGTCGCTGGCGCTGCCACCACCGCTGGACAGCCAGATCACCACCCAGCCCGGTGTCGAGCCGCTCAGCCTGCACTGCGAATTCGACGCCTTGCCTTTTCCCAACGCCAGCGTCGACCTGGTGGTGCTGCCCCATGCACTGGAACTGGCGCGTGACCCGCACCAGACCCTGCGTGAAGTGGAACGTGTGCTGGTGCCCGAAGGGCGCGTGGTCATCGCCGGCTTCAACCCGGCCAGCCTGTGGGGCTTGCGCCAGCGGGCAGGGCACGCCAAGAGGGGCATGGGTCTTGGCCGCGACCAGAGCCTGTACCTGCCCAGCGCCGGCGACTTCATCGGCTACTGGCGGCTGCGCGACTGGCTGCGCCTGCTCAGCTTCGAAGTCGAGTCTGGCCGCTTTGGCTGCTGGCGGCCGCCACTGAAGTCCGAGGCCTGGCTGGAGCGTTTCGACTGGATGGACCGGGTCGGCGACCGTTGGTGGCCGGTGCTGGGCTCCGTGTACTTCGTGGTGGCCGTCAAGCGTGTGCGTGGCATGCGCCTGGTGGGCCTGGTGCGCAAGGAAAAGCGCGCGCTTCGGGGTGCACCGGCCGTGGTGGCCAACCGCCAGCGAGAGCGGGCCAATCTGGAACGTTGAGACAACAGTGAATGGCACAAGGCACGATGATTGAAGAGAAGCAGTCCCCCTCGAGCACACCTGTGACCGAGGTGGTGATCTATGCCGACGGCGCCTGCCGCGGCAACCCGGGCCCGGGCGGTTGGGGCGCGTGGCTGAAGAGTGGCAACGCCGAGCGCGAACTTTTTGGTGGCGAAGCACTGACCACCAACAACCGCATGGAACTGACCGCGGTGATCGAGGCACTGGCTTCGCTGAAACGCCAGTGTGCGGTGACCATCTACACCGACAGTGCCTATGTGAAGGACGGCATCACGTCGTGGATCCACGGCTGGAAGTTGCGCGGCTGGAAAACGGCCGACAAAAAGCCCGTGAAAAACGTCGATCTCTGGCAGCGGCTGGATACCCTGAACGCCAGCCACCAGGTGCAGTGGCGCTGGGTGAAGGGCCATGCCGGCGACCCGGGCAACGAAAGGGCAGACCGCCTGGCCAACAAGGGCGTCGATTCGCTGGCCTGACCGACCCCGGGCCGGCAGGAAACAAGACCTCTCGTTACATTAACGGGTTGGTTCGGATGCGTGAGAACAGCCCTTGAAGAAGATGCATACCCTGGTGGCCGTGATCGGCATCGTTGTGGCCGCCGGCGCTGCATGGTGGTGGCAAAACGGCAAGTCACCTTCAATGGCGGCCGGCACCGCGCCGTCGCCGGCCGGTGGCGGCGCGCCCGCCGGCGCACGTGGGCCGGGTGGGCCGGGTGGGCCCGCCGTCGTCGAAGTGGCGAAGGTGCAGCTGGTGCGGCTCACCGACGAGGTCAGCGCCGTCGGTTCCCTGCGCTCCAGCCAAGGGGTCATGCTGCGTCCCGAGGTCAGCGGCCGCATCGCCGCGCTGGGCTTTTCCGACGGTCAGCGTGTGCGCCGCGGCCAGTTGCTGGTGCAGATGGACGACACCCTGCAGCGTGCGCAACTTCAGCAAGCCGAAGCGCAGGCCAGCATAGCCAGAACCAATCTGGAGCGCAGCCGCGAACTGCTGGCGCAAAGTTTTGTCAGCCAGAGCGCGGTGGACCAGAACGGCGCTGCGCTGCAGGTGGCCGAAGCGCAGGTGGCGCTGGCCCGGGCGCAGCTGGCACGGCTGAAGGTCTTCGCGCCCTTCGACGGCACCGCCGGCCTGAAGTTGGTGAACGTGGGTGACTACGTCAAGGACGGTGCCGACATCGTCAACATCGAAGACCTGTCTTCGCTGACCGTGCAGTTTGCCTTGCCCGAGCGGACCATCGACCGCCTGCGTGCAGGCCAGGTGGTGGAAGTGACACTCGACGCCTTGCCAGACCGCAAGTTCACGGGCCGTGTGCTGGCCGTGGATTCATTGGTGGACACCAACGGCCGTGCGCTGCAGGTGCTGGCGCGTGTGGACAACCCGGGCGCGCTGTTGAAGCCTGGCATGTTTGCACGTCCGCGTGTGGTGTTTTCGGTGCGTGAGGGCGCCGTCGTCGTGCCGGAAGAAGCCTTGGTGCCACAAGGTGGCCGGCAGCTGATCTTCAAGCTGGTGAACGGCCCCGACGGCAAGCTGGTTTCGCAACGGCTCGAGGCCAAGATCGGCACCCGTCTGCCCGGCAAGGTCGAGATCCTGGAAGGCCTGGTGGCCGGTGACACGGTGATCACCGCCGGCCATTCGCGCCTGCTGCGGGGTGATGCCGTGCCTGTGCGTGTGGTCGACCTGGACAAACCCGCTGCCGCCCGCGGGCCGGGTGGCGCCGCATCGGGTGGCGCCCGCCAGACCGCACCCGGCGCCAGCGGGGGCCGGCCCGCGATGACCCAGCCCTGAGACAGAACCGTCCCGTCGCCAGGAAGACACGATGCAAATTTCGGAAACCTCGATCCGCCGCCCTGTGCTGGCCTGCGTGATGTCGCTGCTGCTGGTCCTGGTTGGCCTGGTCTCTTTCCAGCAGCTCAGCCTGCGCGAGTACCCGCGCATCGACGAGCCGCTGGTCAATGTCAGCACGCGCTTGCTGGGCGCTTCGTCCGAGGTCATCGAGTCGCAGGTCACCAAGCCGCTGGAAGACTCCATCGCCGGCATCGACGGTGTGGACATCATGACCAGCGTGTCGCGCACCGAGCAGAGCCAGATCACGGTGCGCTTCAAGCTCAGCAAGGACCCGGACACCGCAGCCGCCGAAGTGCGCGACCGCGTGGCGCGTGTGCGTGGCCGCCTGCCCGCTGCGGCCGACGAATCGATCATCGCCAAGGTCGAGGCCGACGCCACGCCCACCATCTGGCTGGCCTATACCAGTGAAACGATGGGCTCGCTGGAGCTCACCGACCTGATCAACCGCGTCGTCAAGCCGCGCCTGCAAACCGTGCCCGGCGTGGCCGACGTGCAGGTGGGCGGCGACCGCCGCTACGCCATGCGCGTGTGGGTGGACCCCGACAAACTGGCTTCGTACCGCCTGACGGTGCAGGACGTCGAAGACGCGATGCGGCGCCAGAACCTGGAGGTGCCGGCAGGCCGCATCGAGAGTGAAAAGCGTGAGTTCAGCGTCACCGCGCGCACCGACCTGAACACCGTGGCGCAATTCAACGAGATTGCGCTGAAGACCGTGGGTGGCTACACCGTGCGGCTGCGCGACGTGGCACGGGTGGAAGAGGCGGCGGCCAGCGAACGCAGCCGCGTGCGGCTCAATGGCATTCCCAGCATCAGCACGGGTGTCATCCGCAATGCCACCGCCAACCCGCTGGAGGTGGCCGACGGCGTGCGGGCGCTGATGCCGCAGATCCAGCGCGACCTGCCGCCCAGCGTGACGGTGGTGCAGGCCAACGACAACTCGGTGTTCATCGACCGTTCCATCAAGGCCGTCTACACCACCGTGGCCGAAGCCGTGGTGCTGGTGGCGCTGGTGGTGTTTGTGTTCCTGCGCACGCTGCGGGCGTCGATCATTCCGCTGGTCACCATTCCGGTCAGCCTGATCGGCGCTTTTGCGCTCATCGCACTGGCCGGTTTCACCGTCAACACGCTCACGTTGCTGGCACTGGTGCTGGCCATCGGCCTGGTGGTGGACGACGCCATCGTGGTGCTCGAAAACATCTACCGCCACATCGAAGAAGGCATGCAGCCTTTCCAGGCGGCGATCAAGGGTGTGCGCGAGATCAGCTTCGCGGTGGTGGCCATGACACTGACCCTGGCTGCGGTGTTTGCGCCACTGGCCTTCACCCCCGGCCGCACCGGGCGTTTGTTCGGCGAGTTTGCACTCACGCTGGCCGGTGCCGTGCTGGTGTCGGGTTTCGTGGCGCTGACGCTGACGCCCATGTTGTGCAGCAAGCTGTTGCGCCACAACCCCAAGCCCACGGTCTTCGACCGCACGATGGAGCGCCTGCTGGTGCGAATGTCGGTCGCCTACGCAGGTGCACTGCGCTGGACGCTGGCCCACCGCTGGGTGGTTCTGGTGGTCATGCTCGCTTCCGGCGGAGGCAGCGCCTGGCTGTACAGCACAGCCAAGAGCGAACTGGCACCGATGGAAGACCGCGGTGTCATCGCCATGCCCATTCGCGCACCCGACGGTGCGACGCTGCAGTACACGGCGCGTTACCTCGACGAACTGGAACGCATCACCGCGCAGTACCCCGAGTTCGACCGCCGTTTCCTGTTCATGGGCGGCGGCCAGGTCTCCACCGCTTTTGGCGTGCTGCGCACCGTGGACTGGACCGAGCGCGACATCACCACCCAGGAACTGGCGCGCAAGCTCTTGCCGCAGTTGCAGGGCCTGCCCGGCATCAGCGTGTTCCCGGTCACACCGCCCAGCCTGGGTCAGGGTTTCCGTTCGCGCCAGCTGGACTACGTCATCGTCAGCGGCGACACCTACCAGAACATGTCGCGCGTGGCGCAGGAGATGCTGGCCGAGATGCAGAAGAACCCCGGCATCGTGCAGCCCGACATGGACCTGCAGCTGAACAAGCCCGAGATCTTCATCGACGTCGACCGTGCGCGGGCCGCCGACATGGGTGTCAACGTCGACACCGTGGCACGCACCGTCGAAACCATGCTCGGTGGCCGTGTCGTCACGCGCTACAAACGCGACGCCGAGCAGTACGACGTCTACGTGCAGACCACCGCCAGCGGTCGCGCCACACCCGATGACATCGACAAGATCTTCGTGCGTGGGCGCAACGAGACCATGGTGCCGCTGACATCACTGGTGACGGTGCGCGAATCGGTCAGCCCGCGTGAGCTGAACCACTTCAACCAGCGGCGGGCCGTGGCGCTGTCGGCCAACCTGGCGCCGGGTTATTCGCTGGGTGAAGCGTTGAAGTTCATGGACGACACGGCAGCGCGGGTGCTGCCTCAGGGTTATTCGTCCGAGCTGAACGGCATCAGCCGCGAGTTCCGCGCCTCGGCCGGTTCACTGACGCTGGTGTTCGTGCTGGCCCTGCTGTTCATCTTCCTGGTGCTGGCGGCGCAATTCGAAAGTTTTGTCGACCCACTGGTCATCCTGCTGGCCGTGCCGCTGAGCATGGTGGGTGCGCTGGGGGCGCTGCACCTCTCGGGCGGCACGTTGAACGTGTTTTCTCAGATCGGGCTCATCACGCTGGTGGGCCTGATCACCAAACACGGCATCCTGATCGTCGAGTTTTCGAATCAGCTGCGCCAGCAGGGCAAGGACGTGCTGGAAGCCGTGGTCGAAGCGTCGGCGCTGCGGCTGCGCCCGATTCTGATGACCACTGGCGCCATGGTGCTGGGCGCCTTGCCGCTGGCGTTGGCCTCGGGCGCAGGCGCAGAAAGCCGCCAGCAGATCGGCTGGGTCATCGTGGGCGGCATGAGCCTGGGCACGTTGCTGACGATCTTTGTCGTGCCAACGATCTACACGCTGTTCGCGCGCAAGAGCATCCCTGGGGAGATCAAGACGCCGGCGCTGGCTGAGGCAGGGGCCGACTGAATGGCGCCCTCTCCCACGAGTGGGAGAGGGAGCAAGTCATCCGCCGATGTAGTGCATCTCCACCCGGCGCTCGCCACTGCCGGGCTCGGCGGCCATGGCGCTGCGCAGTTCGGAATAGCGGTCATCACGCTCGCCCCAGATCAGGCCGATGGCGCCGGCGATCTGCTCGTCGCTGTAACCGTCGCGCAAGAGCGCGCGCAGGTCGTGGCCGCGGCTGGCAAACAGGCACAGGAAAAGCTTGCCTTCGGTGGACAGCCGGGCGCGGTTGCAGTCGTGGCAGAAGGCCTGTGTGACGCTGCTGATAACGCCAACTTCGCCACCGCCGTCAACATACCGCCAGCGTTGTGCTGTTTCCCCGACGGCACCAGGTGCAAGCGCTTCCAGCGGGAAAACCGCGGACAGGCGCTGCACCACGTCGGCTGACGGCAGCACCTCGTCCATGCACCAGCCGTTGCTGGCACCGACGTCCATGTACTCGATGAAACGCAGCACCACGCCAGGCCCGCAGTGTTCGCGCACATGGCGCGCCAGTGGCACGATTTCCTGGTCGTTGGTGCCGCGCTTGACCACCATGTTGATCTTGATCGGCGCCAGGCCCACCCGTTGCGCGGCTTCGATGCCACGCAGCACGTCGGCCACCGGGAAGTCGACGTCGTTCATGCGCCTGAAGATGCTGTCGTCCAGCGCGTCCAGGCTCACCGTCACGCGCTTCAGGCCAGCGTCGTGCAGGGCTTGTGCCTTGCGTTCGAGCAGGCTGCCGTTGGTCGTCAGCGTGATGTCCAGCGGCAGGCCGTCGGGTGTGCGCAGCGTGGCTAGCTGCGCGATCAGCACCTCGAGGTGCTTGCGCAGCAGCGGCTCGCCGCCGGTCAGACGCAGCTTGTTCACGCCGTGGGCCACGAACAGGTTTGCGGTGCGGGTGATTTCCTCGAAGGACAACAAGGATGTCTGCGGCAGGAAGGTGTAGTTCTTGTCGAACACGTCCTTGGGCATGCAGTAGCTGCAGCGGAAATTGCAGCGGTCGGTGACCGAGATGCGCAGGTCGCGCAGCGGCCGGCCCAGGCGGTCGGACAGGAGGCCGCTCGGGGGCTGCAGCAGCGCAGGCACACGCGGCACGGCAGCGGCGTAGCGCAGGTCGGCCAGCGGAATGTGGATCTCACCCATGACCGCCATTGTGCCGTCCGGGCGATCCCCCTTCATGCAAAGCAAGGCAAGCGGTGAACCGCTACTTCGGAAGGGCGACGCCTTGCTGGGTCTGCAGCGCAGACAACTCGGCCCGGCGAGCGCCATTGAAGCGCTTGGTCCAGTAGGCCTGGCGCATGTCTTCCACCCGCACCTCGCCGCCCGTGCGGGGCGCGTGGATGAACTTGCCCTCGCCGATGTAGATGCCGACGTGCGAAAAGGCCCGCCGCATGGTGTTGAAGAACACCAGGTCGCCGGGCCGCAGTTGTTCGCGCTTGACGGCTTGCAGCTTGCTGGACTCGGCCTGCTGGTCGGCGCGGCGCGGCAGCATCAGGCCGATGCTGTTTTCGAACACGTGGCGCGTGAAGCCGCTGCAGTCGAAACCTTGTTCCGCCGTGTTCCCGCCCCGGCGGTAGGGCACGCCCAGAAAGTGCATCGCCTGCATGACGAGGTCGGATGCGGTGTCACGCACCTGCTGCACCAGCATGTGGTCATCCAGCCGCTGCGCGGTGGGCAACAGGCCCCGGTCCTGCAGCAGTTGCAGCACTGCGTCGCCGGGCACCGTTTCGGCAGGTGCTTCTTTGGTCTGGGCCGGTTCAGCGTGAACCGATGTCGAAAGGCCGACAAACACGGCGCACAGTGCAGCCAGCAACAGGCGTGTCGGGTTCGGGGGCAGGGGTGGCAGGGGCATTGGCGGCGCAGGATACCAGCGGCTTGATGAGCGTCAAGGCCTTGCTTGTGCCTGCGGACGCAAGCAAGGCTACAGGCTGTAGGCTGCGCAGGGCCCCGTGGGCGCTGACCAGCGTCAGGGCTCAGTCAGTCGATGGCCGCCCAATTTGCGCAGTTGCAGGCCAGGCCCGCCACACAAAAGACCAGGAGACAGTCCATGAGCACGTATGCCGATTTCTACCGTCGTTCCATCGACGACCGCGACAGCTTCTGGGCCGAACAGGCCGAATTGATCGATTGGCAGACACGACCGACACAGATCTGCGACTACAGCCATCCGCCCTTCGCGCGCTGGTACGCCGGCGGCACCACCAATCTGTGCCACAACGCCGTGGACCGCCACCTGGCCGCCCGCGCCGACCAGAACGCGCTGATCTTCGTTTCCACCGAAACGAACCAGGAGCGTTGCTACAGCTTTCGCGAACTGCACGCCGAAGTGCAGCGCATGGCCGCCACGCTGCTGAGCCTGGGTGTGAAAAAGGGCGACCGTGTGCTGGTCTACATGCCCATGATTGCCGAAGCGGCGTTTGCGATGCTCGCCTGTGCGCGGATCGGCGCCTTGCACTCGGTGGTCTTCGGCGGTTTTGCCAGCGTCAGCCTGGCCAGCCGCATCGACGATGCCGAGCCCACGCTGATCATCAGCGCCGACGCCGGCAGCCGCGGTGGCAAGGTGGTGCCCTACAAGCCGCTGCTGGACGAAGCCATCAAGCTGGCCGTGCACAAACCCGCCAAGGTGCTGATGGTCGACCGTGGCCTGAGCCCCTTCACCCGCGTCGAGGGCCGCGACGAGGACTACGCCGGCTGGCGCGAAAAACACCTGAACACCGAAGTGCCCTGTGTGTGGCTGGACGCCACGCACCCCAGCTACACCCTGTACACCAGCGGCACCACCGGCAAGCCCAAGGGTGTGCAGCGCGACACCGGGGGCTATGCGGTGGCGCTGGCCGCCAGCATGAAGCACATCTTCTGCGGCCAGGCCGGCGAGACCTACTTCAGCACCAGCGACATCGGCTGGGTCGTGGGCCACAGCTACATCATCTACGGCCCGCTGATTGCCGGCATGGCGACCATCATGTACGAAGGTCTGCCGACACGGCCCGACGCCGCGGTGTGGTGGAGCCTGGTCGAGAAGTACAAGGTCACGGTGATGTTCAGCGCGCCGACGGCGGTGCGGGTGCTGAAGAAACAGGACCCTGCAGCGCTGAAAAAACACGATCTCTCGAGCCTGCGTGCACTGTTCCTGGCCGGCGAACCGTTGGACGAACCCACGGCGAAGTGGATCAGCGAAAGCCTGGGTCGCCCCATCATCGACAACTACTGGCAGACCGAAACCGGCTGGCCGATCCTGAGCCTCTGCAACGGTGTGGAAACCGCGCCCAGCAAGTTCGGCAGCCCGGGCAAGGCGGTCTACGGCTACGACGTCAAGCTGCTGGACGAAAACACCGGCGAAGAACTCAAGGGCGCCAACCAGAAGGGTGTGGTGGCCATCGAAGGCCCGTTGCCGCCGGGCTGCATGCAGACCGTGTGGCGCGACGATGCCCGCTTCGTGAAGACCTACTGGCAGAGTGTGCCGGGCAAGCTGGTCTACAGCACCTTCGACTGGGGCATCCGCGACGAAGACGGCTACCTCTTCATCTTGGGCCGCACCGACGACGTCATCAACGTCGCCGGCCACCGCCTGGGCACCCGTGAGATCGAAGAAAGCATCTCCAGCCACGCCTCGGTGGCCGAAGTGGCCGTGGTGGGTGTGGCCGACACCCTGAAAGGCCAGGTGGCTATGGCTTTCGTGGTGTTGAAGGACGCAGCTGCAGCGGCCACGCCAGAAGCCGCCATGAAGCTGGAAGGCGCCATCATGAAGCTGGTGGACGAACAGTTGGGTGCGGTCGCCCGGCCGGCGCGGGTGCGTTTTGTCGGCATGCTGCCCAAGACACGGTCGGGCAAGCTGCTGCGCCGCGCCATCCAGGCGGTGTGCGAGGGGCGCGATCCGGGCGACCTGACGACCATCGAAGACCCGGGCGCGCTGCAGCAGTTGAAGGACGCGGTGGCGCCGGCCGGCTGAAGCCAACGCCAGGACCGCCTGGTCGGCGGCAACAGGGCCCGGGTGTTGTAGCAATGCACGCCGGGGCCGGCTTGGTGCACGCCCCTAGACGCGACGCCTGCAGAAGCCCCGTTTGGCGCGGGATAATGTCGCTTTCTGCACCCCGGAACCCGCCACGCGCAGCGGGCCCGGCTTGGCGACACCCCGTATGAGCAGCACAGAACAGATCATCTTCGACATCATCGCCAAGACGTGTTCGGTCGAGCGCGACCGCATCACCCTGGACTCCACGCTGAAAGACCTGGATGTGCATTCGCTGGATGCAGTGCAGGTGCTGTTCGAGATCGAAGACCGTTTCGACATCGCGGTGCCCGAGCGCGAAGACCAGTACTCCGCCGGCACCGTGCGCGACCTCATCGAGGGTGTCGACCGGTTGCTGGCCGCCAAAGCCACCGCCGCCTGAAGCGCGCCGGTTCTGCAGCGATGCGCCGCGTCGTCATCACCGGCATGGGTTGTGTCAGCGCGCTGGGCAACAGCGCCGTTGCCACCTGGGCCGGCATGCTCGAAGGGCGCGCCGGCATCGGCCCGCTGACCGGCCTGGATGACCCCACGCTGCGCACCACCATCGCAGCCCAGGCCCGGCACTTCGTTGCCAGCGAGCACTTCGACGACAAGCGCCTGGTGCTGCTGGACCCGGTGTCGCAATACGCGCTGGTGGCCGCCCGCGAAGCCGTGGCACAGGCCGGCATCCGCTTCTCGGCAGAAGCGGCCGAACGCACCGCGGTCATCATCGGTACCGGCATTGGCGGCGCCAGCACACAAGACCAGATGGCGCGCCGGCTGTATGCCGAAGGCAACCCGCGGGTGCACCCGATGGCCATCGTGCGGGTGATGCCCAATGCACCGGCCTCGCAGATCTCATTGGAATTCGGCCTGCGCGGCCCGGTGTTTGCGGTGGCCAGCGCCTGCGCGTCCAGCAACCACGCACTGGGCCAGGCGCTGATGCTGCTGCAATCCGGCAATGCCGACGTGGCGCTGGCCGGCGGTGTCGAAGCCTGCATCACGCTGGGCACCGTCAAGGCCTGGGAAGCCATGCGCGTGATGGCCGACGACACCTGCCGTCCCTTCAGCCAAGGCCGCCGCGGCCTGGTGCTGGGTGAGGGCGGCGGTGTGTTTGTGCTGGAAACGCTGGAACACGCCCAGGCGCGAGGTGCCCACATCCTGGCCGAATTCGTGGGCGCCGGCATGTCGGCCGACGCGGCCGACATCGTGATGCCCGACGCCAGCGGCGCAGCCCGCGCCATGCGGTCGGCCTTGCTGCAAGGTGGCCTTGCGCCGGAAGACGTGGACTACATCAACGCCCACGGCACCGGCACGCAAGCCAACGACCCCACCGAGACGCGTGCCATCCGGGCGCTGTTCGGGGCCCATGCCAACCAACTGGCGGTCTCGTCCACCAAGTCGATGCATGGGCATGCGCTGGGGGGGGGTGGTGCGATCGAACTGGTGGCCGTCATCGGCGCACTGTGCGAAGGCCTGGTGCCGCCCACCATCAACTACCTGGGCCCCGACCCCGAGTGCGACCTGAACGTGGTGCCCAACACCGCGCAGCAGCGCCCGGTGCGGGTCGCCCTGTCCAACAGCTTTGCCTTTGGCGGGCTGAACGCGGTGCTGGCGCTGAAGCGCTGGAATTGAGCCAGCGCGTGAGGGTCCGGAAGGACCCGAACGGCTGGTGAAGGCCCGCACGCGATTTCACGCGTGAGGGCTGAAGCCCCACTTTTGGGGGCGCCCGTCTGGCGCCCGCTGGGGTGATGGCCGTCGAAGGCGGGGCCAAGCAGACTGAAGGCCTCTTTCTGCGGAGCCGATCATGGCCAGTTTCACCCGTCGTTCTGCTCTCGGCAGCCTGCTTGCGCTGTGCAGCCCGGCCTGGGCCCGCCAGCCGTTCTTGCCCTTGGTGTTGGCGCAAGACGCCCCCGATGACCTGGACCCGACACCGTATCTGGTCAGTGAAAAGTACGACGGGGTGCGTGCTTACTGGGACGGTCAGCGTCTGTGGTTCCGCAGCGGCCTGCCGCTGTCTGCGCCCAGTTGGTTCCTGGCCGCCTTGCCCCCAGTGGCGCTGGACGGTGAACTGTGGCTGGCCCGTGGCCGCTTCGAAGTGCTGGTCGGTGCCGTGCGGCGCCAGCAGGCGCAAGATGCCGAGTGGCGAGACATCCGTTTCATGGCCTTCGAACTGCCGCTCGCGCCGGGCAGTTTCGAAGCGCGAGTTGCACGTATCGCGCAGATCGTGCAGGCCCACGGGCCGGGTCCGTGTGTGGCTGCGCCGCAAGAGCGCCTGCCCGACCGTGCGGCGCTGGCCGCGCGTCTTCAGCAGGTGCTGGCGGCCGGCGGCGAAGGGCTGATGCTGCACCGTGCCGACGCACCGTTTGTCGCGGGCCGCAGTGCCGTGCTGCTGAAACTGAAGGCCCATGCAGACGCCGAAGCCCAGGTGCTGGAGCACCTGCCGGGCAAAGGCAAACACCTGGGCCGGCTGGGTGCCCTGCGGGTGCGCACGCGGCAGGGTGTGGTGTTGGACATCGGCACCGGCTTTTCCGACGCCGAGCGGCAAGCGCCGCCGCCGCGTGACACCTGGATCACCTTCACCCACCGCGGCTACACGGCAGCGGGTGTGCCGCGCTTCGCGAGCTTCATGCGGCGGCGAGAAGACACCTGAGCGTCGATTCGGCGCTGCAGGTGCGCCTGCGCGCCGCGCCTACAGCACGTCCGACGCGTAGTCCGCCAGCCGCGAACGTTCGCCACGCGCCAGCGTCACGTGGCCGCCGTGCGGCCAGCCCTTGAAGCGGTCCACGGCGTAGGTCAGACCCGACGAACCTTCGGTGAGGTAAGGCGTGTCGATCTGTGCCAGGTTGCCCAGGCAGACGATCTTGGTGCCCGGGCCGGCGCGGGTGATCAGCGTCTTCATCTGCTTGGGCGTCAGGTTCTGCGCCTCGTCGATGAGCACGAACTTGTTCAGGAAAGTGCGCCCGCGCATGAAGTTCAGGCTCTTGATCTTGATCTTGCTGCGCACCAGGTCGTTGGTGGCGGCGCGGCCCCATTCACCCGCGCTGCTGTCGGTGCGTGCCAGCACTTCCAGGTTGTCGTCGAGCGCGCCCATCCAGGGGCCCATCTTTTCTTCTTCGTTGCCGGGCAGGAAGCCGATGTCGTCGCCCACCGGCACGGTGACCCGCGTGACGATGATCTCGGTGAAACGGCGTTCGTCCAGCACCTGGCTCAGTGCCGCGGCCAGCGTCATCAGCGTCTTGCCGGTGCCTGCGGTGCCGGTGAGGGTGATGAAGTCGCAGTCCGGGTCCATCAGCAGGTTCAGCGCGAAGTTCTGTTCGCGGTTGCGCGCGGTCACGCCCCAGACGGCGTTTTTGCCGTGGGTGTAGTCGCGGAGCGTTTTCAGGACAGCTGTCTTGCCGGTGATTTCGGTGACCCTGGCGTACAGCGCCACTGCACCGGGCACTTCCAGGTAGACAAACTGGTTGATCATCAGCGCCGGCACCAGCGGCCCGCTGATGCGGTAGTAGGTGTGGCCACCCTGCTGCCAGCTTTCCATGGTCTTGCCATGGCGGTCCCAGAAGTCGGCCGGCAGGGCCAGCACGCCGGTGTAGAGCAGGTCGCCGTCTTCCAGCGTCTTGTCGTTGGTGTAGTCCTCGGCCGGCAGGCCCAGCGCACGTGCCTTGACGCGCATGTTGATGTCCTTGGACACCAGCACCACTTCGCGGCCGGGTTGCTGCTCGCGCAGGCTTTGCACCACGCCCAGGATCTGGTTGTCGGCCTTGCCCTGGGGCAGGCCGGGTGGCAGCTTGAAGTCCAGGAAGGTGGTCTGGAAAAACAGCTTGCCACCGGCTTCGCGGTGGCCGGTTTTGGCCAGGTCGATGCCAGCCTGCGCGAAGTTGCCGTCGGCGCCGCCTTCCTTGGCGGCCAGCGAGGCCAGCGCGTCGAGCTCGCGGCTGACCTGGCGCACGCTGCGCGCCACTTCGCTCATGCCCTTTTTGTGCCCGTCCAGCTCTTCGAGCGTGATCATCGGCAGGAAGACGTCGTGTTCCTCGAAGCGGAACAGGCTCATCGGGTCGTGCATCAGCACGTTGGTGTCCAGCACGAACAGCTTGGCCGGGCCCTTGCTGCGTGGTTTGCGGGGCGCCGGTCGGGCATCGGACAGGGCGCTTGGCGCCTGGCGGGCCGGCGTCAAGGGCGCATAGGCTGCCGGTGCCACAGCGCCAGGTGTGGGTGCGGCGCGGGTGTTGGCGGGCGCAGGCGCACGGGCCACCGCGGGTGCCAGGCCGTCGCGCAGGTCCAGCGCGCTTTGCGCCGGGGCTTCGGCGCTGCGGGTCTTGATCGAACGTTTTTCGGGCCGCGGTGCGGCCTGGGCCTCGTAGTCGGCGCTTTGCAGCAGGTCACCCTTCTTGGACGGCGGCTTGGGCAGTGGCATGGGTCGGTGTCTGGTGAGGAATGAAAAAAGCCGCACAGGCGGGTGTGCGGCTTCGTGGGGGATGGACATGCGCCATTTGGCGGGGCAGCCCCCGCCGCAGTCGGTGCGGGCTGCTGATGCTCAAGCGGCCTTCTTCAGCGCCTTCACTGCCTTGAGCACTTCGTCCACGTGCCCGGCGACCTTGATGCCGCGCCATTCGGCACGCATCACGCCCTGGGCGTCGATCAGGAAGGTGCTGCGCTCGATGCCCTTGACCTTCTTGCCGTACATGATCTTGTTCTTGACCACGCCGAACATGTGGCAGAGCTTTTCTTCGGTGTCGGCAATCAGCTCGAAGGGCAGTTCGAGATTGGTCTTGAACTTCTCGTGGCTGGCCATGTTGTCGCGCGAGACACCGAAGACCACCGCGCCGGCCTTCAGGAAGTCTTTGTGCTGGTCGCGAAACTGCATCGCTTCAGTGGTGCAGCCGGGGGTGTTGTCCTTCGGGTAGAAGTACAGAACCACGGCGTGGCCCAGGTGCGACTGGGGCGTGAACTTCACGCCGCCGGTGGCCAAGGCTTCAAATTCCGGGAGAGCTTTATTGATGACGGGCGTCATGGATGGGTTTTCTCGGACATCTGGCTGCCGTTGCCGGCTCAATGGCGAATTATATTGTGTCTGGCGACCGGGCTCGCAATGGGCGCTGCGCAGACCACCTAGATCAACAAGGCAGCCACCACCGAACGGCCCTCGCTGACCAGCACGTTGTAGGTGCGGCAGGCGGCTCCGGTGTCCATCGTTTCGACGCCGATGCGCTGCTCGATCAGGCTGCGCATCAGGGCCGGCGGCGCAAAGCGGATGCGCGGGCCGCTGCCGAAGATCACCACCTCGGGCTTGAACGCGCCTATGCGTTCGAAGTGCGCGGCTGCCAGGTCGCCGAAGCCCGTGGCCTGCCAGTCCTGCACCTCGCCGACCCACGGCACCAGCACGCTGTGCGCAAACGGCGTGCTGGCCACCCACAGCCGGCCGGGCTCCAGGCGGGTGATGACGTTGACGCCGTCCAGCGTGTCGGGTTGGAACTTCATGGGTGGATAATTCTACTTTTGGACCCTTGCCAGCGCGAGGCGCACTGTGGCGCCAGGACGACCGACAGCAGCGCCGACACGATCCCAGGTCCACCCACGAGCGCGCAAGGCCGCAGCACGGTCATAGTCGAAGAGCCGGGGACGACCAAAGCGGACCCCGCGCGCGCGGGCATCGACGCGCCCAGCTTCGCACCGCTCCCGGATAACGCCCCGCTCGAACTCAGCGAAGGCCCCCAGTAGCTGGACGAGCAACCGGCCTACCGGAGTGATGGTTTCAATGGGCTCTGTGAGGCTTCGCAGCGCCGCCCCGGCCGCGCGAACGGCTTCGATCACCCGAAGCAGGTCAGACAGGGACCGCGCAAGGCGATCAACTCGACAGACGAGCAGAACATCGCCAGGGCGCAGCCGCGCCAGAAGAAGCTCAAGCCGCGGACGCCCAGCAGCGCCAGAGGCAGTCTCTACTACGGGCCGCCTAACGCCTGAATTCCGAAGGGCGGACACCTGAGACGCTAGCTCTTGCCCATCAGTAGACACACGCGCATAACCGTGCAGCATGGTGGCATAGGCGCAAATGTAGGACGCGCTACCCTACAGGCACCGAGTCATCGGACTCGACGAAAAACAGCCCTCTTTCGGCATCAAACCAAGCGGACGTTATTCGCTGGCCAACGCGCGAGAAGGCGAGCTGCATCAGCTCAAGCATGGTGACCTCATCGGCTTCCCACGCCTCTTTCAAAGGGGCGGGCATGTCGACGCCCAGAGTGTGGCTGTACCGCTTTTTGTTTTCGGGGCTCTCATGCATGTCCTTTGCCACATAACCCGCTATGTAGCGGGCAATCGCACCGGCACCACGGACGGGCTTGTGCTGGCCGGGAGACCAGCGTTTAGAGCGCTTGGCCTCGTCGAAATTGCCGCCGCGCTCCCCGGTGACTGAGCGCCAGATAGCGCGCATCACATCCCAACTCTTGACCTTGACGCCACCGCTGGCCAGCCGCGTAGGGAGGGCATGGGTGGCAAGGTGAATGTGATACGCGCCGCGCTCCTGTCGCTCAAGGACGGCAATGTATTTCCACTCACCAAGAACTGCCCTTGTGCGATCCCTGAAGGCCCGCAGATCGCGCATGACCTGGGCACGGTCTTGTTCGTTATCGCGGTACGTCAAGGTCCAAAGAGAGTTGACGATCATCGCCTTTGCGAGCTTCCGAACGCCTTGCTTTGCGCGCCTTACCGCCCGCTCGACGTTGATGGCCTTCTGTTCCGGGGTCAAAGGGTCCAGGGACGGACCTAGATCACGGTCTATGGCCCTTTCCAGGGTCGCCAGGGGCTTTGGGGTCTCTGTCCATATCACCACCTCTTTGTGGCCGTTGTTGAAATCCGTGGTTTTCATGCGCAGCCGGGGACGCTCAGACGCTTGCAGGGACTCCGAGGTGGCAGACCACAGGGCAGCGCACAAGGGATGCTCCAGACGGGCCTTTCTACGAGCCTCAAGCCACGCCAACCTATCGCCATCCTCGGACCCATAGCCAGAACCACCTCGCCCCTCTACACTCTTGTCCATCGACGGACCCTCTTTCTTTGCCGTTGATCACGCCCCGGGGTGCTTGCAGGCATCGCCGGGGTTTTCTTTTGCCCTGTCCTCGTGGGTTCCAGGGCCCTCTACGTTTTATGTGTCCTCTTGATAAATCTAGCGGCCGCAGCGCGGCCGCCCGCGTCTGCCGGGCAAGCCGTCAGCCACGGGCGGCCAGCCGCCACCGCCAGCACACCGAATCGGTTTGACAAAAAAACGGCGGGGACACGCCGGAGCGCCCGCGAGCAGTCAGCAATAGCAGCGCCACGGGTACATGTCACAGCTATTGCCGCCAGCCCGCTCCTGGAGACGAGCACCGTCCCACGCTGGCCGGAAACATCCCCCTTGACTACCGCAGCAAGTGAGGCAGTCAAGGGGGATGTTTGAATTTCACCGTCCAGCGCGGGCCGGTGCTTTGTGGCAGGGAGGCAGCCCACTCCCCCCCGCCCCTCGCCCTGCGAGGGGAGCGAGGCGAATCTGCGAAGGATGCCTAAAAGGACGCCGCCATGATCGCCGCCAACTACGTCAAACACCCAGAAGCCATGCAAGCCCAGCGCGAGCTGTGGAGCAAGAACAAGCGGGACACGATCCTCATGCGCATCGCCGGCCTGATCATGCGCGGCACCACCGCACCGCCCTGGCTCAAGGCGGCAACACGCAAGGCCAAGCAGCTTTCCACAGCGGTAAAGACCTGCTGCCGAGACTGGATCAACGAAGCGGCGGCCGCACACCCAAAACCAGCGAAGGGCTTCGCCAAACACTGCGCGTGGTGGACCAACGAACGAGCCACACAACAACTGCAAACCGCTCAGGCAGTACTGCGGGCACATCAGATAGGCGCCCTGGCAGGAGAGGCAGCAATGGGCGGACCTTCCCCTTCAAAGTGCTGTTCAGGCCCGCCAGCGCGGTTCTGATGGCCTTGCTGGGGCCGAACTGGCGCGGGGGTGTCGCAATAGACCGGCCGCTCACGCTCACCGAAGATCAGGACCCCGGTGCAGTGCCCCAGCTCGCGCCACGCATAGCCCGAGCGCCCAAGCTGCGCAAGCGTGACATGGGTCAACACCCTGCCATCGAGCGAGAGAGAGAACGTCGCCGCCTTCTTGCCCTCTTGCACGTAGTACCCCACCAGGTGCACGCCGTGAGTGGCGTAGGGCTCCCGGTCAGGGACAGCGGCCGACACCGATAGCGCTGTGCGCCGGACTGGCACGGAAGCGGCTGCCGCTGGAGGTTGTGCCCCGGCCTGGCGGTTGCCAGGGCCGACCACGCGAGGCGCAGACGCCGCCGACGCAACGGCCGGAGCGGCCGGTGACACGCGACCGCCGATGCTGTTGACCGCGTAAAGCACCAGGCCCGCCAGGCCGACAAGCCCCACGCCCGCGATGATCAGAGCCGGCGGGATCGTGCGCTTGCCATCGACGTGCAGAGCCGCGCTTTTGTAGAGGTCGAAGACTTCTTTTGGCAGCTTGTATCTGGACTGCACCAGCCACTTCTTCGCCTGAGCGGGATCGCCGAACTCGGTATGTTCGGACATGCGACGGCCGAGCACACCGAGGTTTCGGAGGTGGATATGGCGACCGACAAGGCCGCGGACTTCTGTGTGCAGATTGCCCGGCCGCTGGGTCATCAGAATGAAGTCGATCCCCCGGTGCCGGTGCGTGGCCAGGGCTTCCAGATCAGGGCTCAACGCGCTGCCGGATGCACGCGTGCGCCAGAGCCTTTGCACCTCGTCTGCAATGATGATTGCACCATCGGGCACCATGCCGGGTTCGTGCCAGCGGGTGAGGTCTTCGAGTGTCTCGAACGGCAGATCGAGCGCGGGAATGCAAGGCTTGCCATCGCGGTCGTTTGCCACATAGATCGGACGCCGCTTCTTCGGGTCTTTTTCCTTGAGATAGTCAAGGATCAGCTTCACGCAGAGCGCGGTCTTGCCGGTGCCAGGGACCCCGCTGATAAGCGTGATCTTTGCGCTCATCAGACGATCATGAACTTGCGGACGATCATCAGCGTAACGCGCGCGCTGATGGCTGCAACGATGACCGACATAGCCGTATTAAGACCGGCCATGGCGAGGTAGTCCGCAAGTGCGCCCGTGGCGCTGCCCCAGTTGGCTTTCGCTTGCGCAAGAAGCCACGTGACGCCGCTGTCAACGCCCGCGTACGTCACGACAGCGAAGCCGAGCGCCGCAGCCGCCATGATGGCAATACGACCCGCAACGCTCGCCAGGAATGCCCCGAGTGTCAACATGCTTAGCTCCTGATCCCGCCGATGACGATCCCGGCCGCTGCAAGGTACGAGAACGCAATCACAAAGGGCCTGATCATCGAGAAGAAGTCGCAGAAAACCGTGTTGTCAATCGGCACCGCGATGCCGGCAATCGTCAGCGTCCCCATGGTCGGACAAGCCGCGTTGGAGTTGCCCCAACCTGACGCGGGTGTCACGTCGATCGACACTGTGCTTTTTGGCATCTCAACGTCGGGCACGTCCCCAAGCTTGATGCAGCCGAGCCGATCAGGGTTCGTGACGCAGGGGTCCTTGTCTTCGGGACCCCCAGGCTCCGGCGTCTCAACGATGGTTTCGGGCGTGCCGGGCGGGCCACCTGGCGGCGTCGTGGTGGTAGTTGTGGTCTTCGGCCAGGTACCCTCATTCTTGCGCAGCGGGTCGCGGGCGAAATTCCATTCGGTCCACGTTTCTACGACTGTGCCATCGGGCTTTGTGGTCGTGCTGGTGCCACCCGATACCTTTGGCGCGGGTGTTTCTTCGACCCACTCCGTGGGCGTGCCGGCCGGCACTCTGAAGCCGTCCGTTTGACCCGCTGCCTCGCTGAGCAGGCCCGGGAGGTTTTCCGCGTTCCAGTCCGATGCGTTCGCCATGTCGCCGGCTTCTTCGGCGGTCTTTGGGACTGTGTAGCTACCAGTCGGGCATTTGCCCCCGTAGCCGGGTTGCGTGCTGCCGGCCGGGTGATACGTGCCGGTGCTGTTATCGAACCAACCGGGGCAGGCCAACGATTCCGCGACAGCAAACCACGCCGAAGGCGCCGCGACGCCGCCGAATACGTCCGACGGGTTCGAGTCATGCACGCTTGTCCACTCTTGTTCGCAAATGCCGGTTGTGCCATCGCTGGTTGTGTAGCAGTTCGCAGACCCAACCAGCGAGCGGGTCCGGTTGCCGAACACGCCGACGAAGTTGGCCGCGAAGTAAGAACTACACGCAGCGCCGAGCGTCGATCCGTTGTGCCCCGCTTGGCACGTCCAGGTACCGACCATGGCCATCGCTTGATCCTGGCCGGGGTCGTGTGCGAGCCCGCCACCGGCCACCGGCCGCACCCGTATCGCGTCGTAAATCTCGTACGCGAGGACCGCAGCGCCGACGCCGGGAATGAGGCTTCGCGCGAGAGCGCTGGCCGCTACGCGAGCAGTGAGCCCACGGTCGAAGAACAGGGCCGCGTTTGTCGTCAGCACGCGCCCGCCAGGGCCATGCAACGGGACGGAGCCCACCGCCTTAGCGGACGCGCCGGCCGCGGTGATGGTGGCGGTCGAGGTGACCCGGCCGACGTTGACCATCGACCGGTTTGCGGAATACTCCGACCGCACGTCCTGGAACGCATGCGCCCCGCCGCAAGCGAGCGCCGCCAGCGCGAACGGGAGGGCGAAGCGGTTCACCACTCACCCCCGAAGAAGATCAGCAGGCCCGCGCCCAGAACGCCGGCCGCGATGAAGAAAGCGTAAGGATCGATTCCCATATGCAGCCTTTGCAATGCGCCCCGCTGGACGCGTTGAAAAGGCCCCGGCCGGATGGCCAGGACCGAGGGCCTTACATGCCCTTCCGGATGAACTTGATGGCCATCACGGCGATGATGGCCACGAGGACGGCGGTCGCGACAGTCAGGCCATCGGCCTTCATGTCCGTGATGGCCGTGGTCACGTCGGCCGGGACGGCGGCCTGCACTTGCGAAGCGAAACCCAGCACAGCGGCCGGGACCAGAGCGAGACGAGCTTTCAACATGGGGAACCTTTCAGAAGACAGTGCGAGGATTGATGCTGAGCGGGTGCACTAGCCCGCTCAGCTCGCCCGTGCAGCACGCACGAGGAACATGATCGCGTAGACCGAAGCCCACACGCCGAAGACAAGCCAGGACGCTTCGAGGGCGTCGCCAGCGGTGAAGGTGTGCGGCGGGTAATCGACCGCGATATGGCACAGCAGGTAATCGGGATCCGGTTGCTCTGCGCCGATGGACGTGTCCCAGCAGACTGGGTTCGGCGTCGAAACATAGGGGCCGATGACTGACCAAACGCCTGTCTCTGCGGCTTCCGAGCAGCCGTACGGGCGCGAGGTCAGCGAGAAGATCGCCACCTGTCCGGCAAGCGTGTCAACGCCCCCAGGACCGACAGCAGAGAAGTACGCCGGGCAAGTCATCGCCGCACCCCTGGAGCCGGGAACGCGACCGCCTCAGGCGACGAAATCAGACGCGCCAGGTCCGCGTCGAAGACCGCTGGGTCAAGCGGCGTTTCTGAGCGCGAGACACGCGGCGGCGGTTGATGCATGAAGCCATCGACGACCCCATCGAGGTAGCCGTGAGCGCTGCCGACCATGAAGCCGACGCCGAGGTAGACCGCCACGGACACGAGCGAGAGCAAGCGCGAGAACCAATCAGGACGGTCGTCGCTCATGGCCTGGGTCCCTTCTGTCAGCCGACTTGCCCAAACGAACCGCCGTCGGGGACGGAAGGCGACGACCGGCCGAACGCCAAGAGCAGAAGCGCCAGGAACAACGCAACCCACAGCGACGGCCGGGCGTTCACTTGGCAGCCTTCACGGGAACCGACTGCAGGCCGACCAACTCCGCGTTGATCTTCCGGCCGCCGTCTTGACGGGTATCGGCGCGGAGGGCGAAGGAACCGACGAAGGTCCCGACGCCGATTTTGCCCATCAGCTCTTTCGGGATCATGAGCACGCCGACCTGGGCCGGGGTGCCGTCCTCGTTCAGGATGATGCATTCAGCGTCTTGCATCTCGTACGGGTTGCCGGTCCGCTTGCTCGTGCCCTTGCGAGGTTCGTTGAGCTTGATGATTTGAAGGATCGAGGTAAAGGCCATGAAGGGCTCCGAGGTTGTGGGCGCGCTGGCCCGTGCAGAATGCAGGCTTAACGCCTGAAACGCTAGATTTTCTCTAGCTCACCGGAGGATGCCATGCAGAAAGCCGAACGTCAACGCCCGGTTGTCAACACCGACCTAATTGAGAAGGCAGCCGCCAAGCTCGGGACACAGGCCGCACTCTGCAGACACCTTGGGGTGCCGACCTCAGTCATGTCCAACTGGAAGACGGGCCACACGCCCTGCCCAGCCGAGTACCGAGCGCTCATGTACGCAGTGATCGGCTACCCACCCGACAGGGCAGCGGCAATGGGGCTCATAGAAGCCAACCTGCACAAACCAATGGGCCAGAAGCTGGCCGCAATGATCGGAATCGGTGTCGAGGTTGTCCGCAGAGCAAAATCCTAAGTTCCGTCTGGAGCGTGCCTCGCTGTGAAACCCATCGCCAAATCGAACAAGCTCGCCAACGTGGCCTACGACATCCGCGGGCCCGTGCTCGACAAGGCGCGGCAGATGCAGGAAGAGGGCCACAAGATCATCCAGCTGAACATCGGCAATGTGGCGGCCTTCGGGCTGATGCCACCCGACGAGATCGTGCAGGACATGATCCGCAACCTGCCCGATGCGGCGGGTTACACCGACAGCAAGGGTCTGTTTGCTCCGCGCAAGGCGGTGGTGCACTACACCCAGGAAAAGGGCATCCAGGGTGTCACGGTGGACGATGTCTACCTGGGCAACGGCGCTTCCGAGCTGATCCAGATGGCCATCAGCGCGCTGGTCAACGACGGCGACGAGATACTGATTCCCGCGCCCGACTTCCCGCTGTACACCGCGGTCGTGGGCCTATCTGGCGGCAAGCCGGTGCACTACGTGTGCGACGAACAGGCCGGCTGGCTGCCCGACATCGAAGACATCCGCCGCAAGATCACGCCCCGCACCCGCGGCATCATGGTCTGCAACCCGAACAACCCCACCGGCGCGCTGTACCCCGACAGTGTGCTGGTGCAGATCATCGAACTGGCCCGCCAGCACCAGCTGGTGGTGTTTGCCGACGAGATCTACGACAAGACGCTTTACGACGGCCACACCCACACCGCGATGGCCAGCCTGGCCGACGACGTGCTGTTCATCAGCTTCAACGGCCTGAGCAAAAACTACCGCAGCTGCGGCTACCGCGCCGGCTGGATGGTGGTCAGCGGTGAAAAGCGCCATGCCCGCGACTACATCGAGGGCCTGAACATGCTGGCTTCGCTGCGCCTGTGTTCGAACACACCGGGCCAGCTGGCGATCCAGACCGCGCTGGGCGGCTACCAGAGCATCAAGGACTTGGTGGCACCTGGCGGCCGGCTGTGCAAGCAGCGCGACCTGGCCTATGAGCTGCTGACGCAGATACCGGGGGTCAGCGTGGTCAAGCCCAAGGCGGCGCTGTACATGTTCCCGCGCCTGGACCCGACGGTCTACCCGATCGAAGACGACCAGCAGTTTGCCTACGAGCTGCTGGCCGAGCAGAAAGTGCTGATCGTGCAGGGCACCGGTTTCAACTGGATCAACAACGAACACTTCCGGCTCGTTTTCCTGCCCAACGTCGACGACCTGTCCGAAGCCATCGGCCGCATCGAGAAGTTCCTGTACGGTTACCGCAAACGCCACAGCGCGTGAGAAAAACATCCATGGCCCTCAAACCCATCCAAGTCGGCCTGCTGGGCTTTGGCGTCGTCGGCAGCGGCGTGTTCCAGGTTCTGCAGCGCAACCAGCTCGAGATCTGCCGCCGCGCCGGGCGTGACATCGTCGTCAAGAGCGTCTCTCGGCGCGACCTGGCTGCCGCACGTGCGGTGGTGGGTGACCAGGCCGCCGTGGTGGCCGATGCGCGCGACATCATCCGCGACCCTGCCATCGACATCGTGGTCGAACTCATCGGCGGCACCGGCATCGCTCGTGAACTGGTGCTGGAGGCCATTGCCGCCGGCAAACACGTGGTCACGGCCAACAAGGCGCTGCTGGCGGTGCATGGCAGCGAGATCTTTGCCGCAGCCAGCAGCAAGGGCGTGATGGTGGCCTTCGAAGCGGCAGTGGCGGGCGGCATTCCCATCATCAAGGCGCTGCGCGAAGGCCTTACAGCCAATCGCATCGAATGGGTGGCCGGCATCATCAATGGCACGACCAATTTCATCCTCAGCGAGATGCGTTCGAAGGGCCTGGACTTCGGCCTCGTGTTGAAAGAAGCACAGCGCCTGGGCTACGCCGAAGCCGACCCCACCTTCGACATCGAAGGGGTGGACGCGGCGCACAAGGCCACCATCCTGTGTGCCATCGCCTTCGGTGTGCCGGTGCAATTCGACAAGGCCCATGTCGAAGGCATTGCTGCGCTGCAGGCGGTGGACATCCGCTACGCCGAGCAACTGGGCTACCGCATCAAGCTGCTGGGCATCACCAAGCGTCGCGACGACATGCAAGGTGCCGCCTACGCGGCAGGGGGCATCGAACTGCGTGTGCACCCGACGCTGATCCCCAGCACCCGGCTCATCGCCAATGTCGAAGGTGCGATGAACGCCGTGGTGGTGCAGGGCGACGCCGTCGGCTCCACGCTCTACTACGGCAAGGGCGCCGGCAGCGAGCCCACGGCCAGCGCGGTCATCGCCGACCTGGTCGACATCACCCGGCTGGCCACCGCCGACCCCGACCACCGCGTGCCTCACCTGGCCTTCCAGCCCGGCGCGATGGCCAACACGCCCATCCTGCCGATGAGCGAGGTGGTCACCGCCTTCTACCTGCGCCTGGTGGTGGCCGACAAGGCAGGTGTGCTGGCGCGCATCACCGGCATCCTGGCCGACAACGACATCAGCATCGACGCCGTGCTGCAGCGGGAAAGTGCCGAAGGCGAAAAACAGACCGACCTGATCATCCTGACACACGACACCGTCGAAGGCCGCATGAATGCCGCGCTGGCGCAGATGCAGGCGCTGCCCACCGTGCTGGCGCCGATCGTGCGCATCCGCAAGGAAGAACTGAGTTGAAGTACATCTCGACCCGTGGTGACCAGACACCGCGCGGCTTCAGCGACATCCTGCTCGAAGGCCTGGCGCCCGACGGTGGGCTCTACCTGCCCACGCACTACCCGAAGGTCGACGAGACCACGCTGAGCCGCTGGCGTGGCCTGAGCTACGCCGGGCTGGCTTTCGAGGTGCTGTCGCTGTACATCGACGACATCCCGGCCGCCGACCTGAAACGGCTGTGTGATGCCACCTACACCGAAGCGGTGTTCGGCACACCGCAGATCACGCCGCTGAAGCCGCTGCGTGAAGGGCTGTGTCTGCAGGCCCTTTCGAACGGCCCGACCCTGGCCTTCAAGGACATGGCCATGCAGTTGCTGGGCAACCTGTTCGAATACGAACTGGCACGCCGCGGCGAAGAGCTGAACATCCTGGGTGCGACCAGCGGCGACACCGGCAGTGCGGCCGAGTACGCGATGCGCGGCAAGCGCGGTGTGCGGGTGTTCATGCTGTCGCCGCACGGCCGCATGAGCCCCTTCCAGCAGGCGCAGATGTTCAGCCTGCAAGACGCCAACATCCACAACATCGCCGTCGAGGGTGTGTTCGACGACTGCCAGGACATCGTCAAGGCCGTCAGCAACGACCTGGGCTTCAAGCGCCAGCACCGCATCGGCACCGTCAACAGCATCAACTGGGCGCGTTTGCTGGCGCAGGTGGTTTACTACTTCGCAGGGTACTTTCAAGCGACCTCTGGTCGCTTTCAGTCCACGAAGTCGAACGCCGACAAGGTCAGCTTCGCCGTGCCCAGCGGCAACTTCGGCAACATCTGCGCTGGCCATGTCGCGCGCTGCATGGGCCTGCCCATCGAGCATCTGGTGCTGGCCACCAACGAAAACGACGTGCTCGACGAGTTTTTCCGCACCGGCACCTACCGCGTGCGCGCCACGGCGGAAACCCACGAGACGTCGAGCCCTTCGATGGACATCAGCAAGGCCAGCAACTTCGAACGCTTCGTGTTCGACCTGCTGGGCCGCGACGGCGCCCGTACTGCCGCGCTGTTCGGGCCCGCGCTGGCCAAGGAAGGTGGCTTCACGGTCACACACGAAGAATTCGCGCGCATCGCCGGTTTCGGTTTTGTCTCGGGCAAAAGCACCCACGCCGACCGCCTGGCCACCATCCGCGGCACCTGGCAGGACAGCGGCGTGATGATCGACACCCACACCGCCGACGGCCTGAAAGTGGCGCTGGCGCACTTGCGGCCCGGGGTGCCGATGCTGGTGCTGGAAACCGCGCTGCCGGCCAAGTTCGCTGCCACCATCCGCGAAGCCACGGGGCTTGACCCCGAACCGCCGGCGGCGCTGCGGGGCATCGAAAACCTGCCCAAGCGTTTCACCGTGATGCCACCCGACGTGGCGCAGGTGAAGCGCTTCATCCAGCAGCACTGCGCCGCATGAACAGGCCTGAACCGCGCCCGCTGCTGAGCCTGGACGAGGCCATGGCCCGCCTGGTGGCTGGCGCTGCGCCACACCGCATCACGCAGACCGAAGCCCTGTCCACCTTCGAAGCGCTGGGGCGTGTGCTGGCGCAAGGAGTGAACTCGGCGCTGGACGTGCCACCCGAAGACAACACCTCGATGGACGGTTACGCACTGCGTGCTGCCGACGTGCCGCAGCCCGGCACGGTGTTGGCCGTGGCACAGCGCATCCCGGCCGGCGTCGTGGGCCAGCCGCTGCAGGCCGGCACGGCCGCGCGCATCTTCACCGGTGGCCAGGTGCCGGCCGGCGCCGACGCGGTGGTGATGCAGGAACAGTGCGAAGCCTTGCCAGGTGAGGCCGCCGGCGGCCTGGGCAGCGTGCGAGTCAACAGCGTGCCACAAGCCGGCCAGTGGATCCGCCGTCGTGGCGAAGACGTGCAACGTGGCGCGCCCGTGCTGCACGCCGGTGAGCGCCTCACGCCGCAGGCGCTGGGCATGGCGGCTTCGGTGGGCGCGGGCCAGTTGACGGTGTTGCGCCGACCGCGTGTGGCCATCTTTTCCACGGGCGACGAATTGATGATGCCCGGCGAGCCGCTGCGCCCCGGCGCCATCTACAACAGCAACCGCTTCGTGCTGCGTGGCCTGGCGCAGGCCGCGGGTTGCGAAGCCACCGACCTGGGCATCGTGCCCGACCGCCTGGACGCCACGCGCGCCGCGTTGCGCCAGGCGGCCGAACACCACGACCTCATCGTCACCAGTGGCGGTGTGTCGGTGGGCGAAGAAGACCACCTGAAGCCGGCGGCGCAGGCCGAAGGGCAGGTGGACCATTGGCAGATCGCCATGAAGCCCGGCAAGCCGCTGGCCTTCGGTGCCATCCGCCGGCCCGACGGCACGTCCGCGCTGTTGGTGGGGCTGCCCGGCAACCCGGTGTCGTCTTTCATCACCTGGCTGCTGGCCGTCACGGCCGTGCTGCGCACGCTGCAAGGCATGTCCGCCGGTTTGCCCCGGGGCCTGCCGATGCGCGCCGACTTCGACTGGTTGAAGCCCGACAAACGCCGCGAGTTCCTGCGGGTGCGCCTGAACGCCGAAGGTGGCCTGGAACTGTTCGGCAACCAGAGCTCGGGGGTGCTGACCTCGGCCGTGTGGGCCGATGGCCTGGTGGACAACCCGCCGGCCCAGGCGATCCGCCGTGGCGACAGCGTGTGTTTCCTGCCCTTGTCGGAACTGGTGGCGCGATGAAGATCCGCGTCCGTTATTTCGCTTCCTTGCGTGAAGCGCTGGGGGCCGACGAAAACATCGACATGCCCGAAGCCGGCACGGTGGCCGAGCTGCGCAACTTGCTGCTGGCCCTGGGCGGCCGCCACGCCGAGGTGCTGGCGCGCGGGCGTGCTGTGCGCACGGCGCTGAACCAGACCTTGTGCGACGAAGCGACGGCCTTGAGCGAAGGCGACGAAGTGGCGTTTTTCCCGCCGGTGACCGGCGGCTGAAGCGCATGGCCCGTGTGACCATCCAGACCCACGACTTCGACCTCTCGGCCGAGGTGGCTGCGCTGCGTGCGGGCGACGGTGGCGTGGGCGCAGTGGCCACCTTCACCGGCACCGTGCGCGACCGCACCGGCGAGGGCCCGGGCATCAGCGCGATGGAGCTGGAGCACTACCCCGGCATGACCGAAAGTGCCATCGAAGCCATGATCGACGCGGCGCACCGGCGTTTCGACATCCTGGGGGCGCGGGTGATTCACCGCGTCGGCGTGTTGCAGCCACGGGACCAGATCGTGCTGGTGGCCGTCACGTCTGCTCACCGGGGCCAGGCTTTCCAGGCCTGCGAGTTCCTGATGGACTACCTGAAGACCCAGGCCCCGTTCTGGAAAAAGGAAACCAGCGCCGATGGTGCACGCTGGGTCGACGCACGGGTGGCCGACGACGCCGCGCTGGCGCGTTGGGGCATCGTGGCCACCAATGCCGGATGAACGCCGAGTGAGCGCGGGCTGAACCAGGCCATGGACAGCCGCCAACTGCGCAGTGCGCTGGGCCGCTTCACCACCGGCGTGACGGTGGTCACCTGCTGTGACGCCCAGGGCCGCTTTGTCGGCCTGACCGCCAATTCCTTCAACGCGCTGTCGCTCGAGCCGCCGCTGGTGCTGTGGTCGCTGCGCAGCGCCAGCCCGTCGATGGCGGCTTTCGAAGCCGCACCGCGTTTTGCTGTCAACGTGCTGGCCGAGGCGCAGGTGGAACTGTCGCGCCGTTTTGCTTCACGAACCGAAGACCGCTTTGCCGAAGGTGTGTGGGCGCTGGGTGAACACGGTGCACCGGTGCTGGCGGGCAGCGCGGCGGTGTTCGAGTGCGAGACGGTCTCGCACCAGGTGGCCGGTGACCACCGCCTGTTCATCGGCCAGGTGCTGGCCTGCCAAGAGGCGGCGCTGCCGCCGCTGGTGTTCCAGGCCGGGCACTACCGGCTGCTGGGTGAGGTGCTGTGACGATGGGTTTGCGAATCGAAGCCAAGTGGATCGCCATGTTTGTTCACACCTTCGGCCTGTGCGGCGTGAAGGCCGGTGACGCCTGCGCGGTGCTGTCGGAAACGCAGACCCGGCCCGAGCTGCCGCAGCTGGCCGAACTTGCCCTGCTGCAGATGGGCGCCCGGGTTTTCCACGTCGTGCTGCCCGCTCGTCCGCTGACGGCGCCGGTGCCGGTGCGCAGCACGGGTGCGTCTGATGCCATCGGCCAGCTCGAACCCGTGGTGCAGGCGCTGGCCGCCAGTGTCTTCATCGCCGACTGCACCGTCGAAGGGTTGCAGCACGCGGTGGAACTGCCGCGCATCCTGAAAGGTGGCGCACGGGTGCTGGCCATCAGCCACGAACACCCGGAAATCCTGGAACGCTGTCTGCCGCGGGCCGAAGACGAAACACCGGTGCGTGAAGCCATGCGGCAGCTGAAGGCAGCGCAGCGCATGCACGTCACATCGGCAGCCGGCACCGACCTGCATGTGTCGCTGGCCGGTGCGCGCATCGGCGGTGTCTGGGGTTTCAGCAGCAGGCCCGGCACGCTGAGCCATTGGCCCGGCGGTCTGGTGCTGGCCTTTCCGGCAGCGGGCAGTGTCAATGGCACGCTGGTGCTGGACCGCGGCGACGTCAACCTGACCTTCAAACGCTACCTCGATGCACCGGTGCGGCTGCAGATCGAAAACGACCACGCGGTGCGGGTCGACGGCGACGGTGTCGACGCCGAGCTGATGCGCGTTTACTTCGCCGCCTGGAACGACCCCGCCGCCTACGCCGTGTCACACCTGGGCTGGGGCCTGAACCGGCGGGCGCGCTGGGACGCCATGGCCTTTCACGACAAGGCCGACTTCAACGGCACCGAGCTGCGGGCTTTTGCTGGCAACTTCCTGTACAGCACCGGCGCCAACGAAGTGGCGGGCCGCCACACGCTGGGCCACTTCGACCTGCCGCTGCGGGGCTGCACAGTAATGTTGGACGGTGTGGCGGTCGTCGAAAGGGGTCTGCTGCTGTGACCTTGCCCGCCCACTTCGAGCTTGGCCAAGGCCGCACCGCAGTACTGCTCTTGCACGGTGTGGGCGGTGGGCGGTCGATCTGGTACGACGGGGCTTCGGGCACCGCCAGTGCCATCGCCGACGCGGGTTTCCGGGCCGTGGCCATCGACTTCCCGGGTTATGGCGATTCGGCGGGCAGCCCCACCTTGGGCGCGATGGTGCAGGCGGTGCTGGACATGGTTGAACACCTGCGCGCCGACCGCACCGTGCTGCTGGGCCACAGCATGGGTGGCATGGTGGCGCAAGAGGTGGCCGCACGTGCGCCACAGGTGGCCGCCGGCCTGGTGCTGGCTTGCACCAGCGCATCTTTTGGCAGGGCCGACGGCGCCTGGCAGGCGAAGTTTGTCGCCGAGCGCCTGGCGCCACTGGACGCGGGCCTGGGCATGGCCGGGATGGCCGAGCTGCTGGTGCCCGGCATCGTGTCGCCCCAGGCCCCTGCGGCTGCCTTGAAGATTGCACGCGACATCATGGCGCAGGTGCCCGAGTCCACCTACCGCGTGGCACTGCCGGCCATTGCGGCGTTTGACCGCCGCGAAGCGCTGGTGGCGATCCACGTGCCGACACTGCTGCTGGCGGCTGCCGACGACCGCACTGCACCGCCCGAGATCATGCAGCGCATGGCATCGCGGGTGCCGGGCAGCGAGTATTTGTGCCTGCCGGGTGCCGGCCACATCGCCAACGTCGAAGCGCCCGAGGCCTTCAACGCGGCCGTGGTCGGTTTCCTGCAGCGCCACTTTTCCGACGATTGAGGAGACAAGCGATGCACATCGCCGGCAACCCGCAGACGCTGACAGCGCAGCAGCGTGAGCTGATCGACATCGCCGCCACGCTGGGCCGCGAGAAGTTCGCGCCCCGTGCGGCCAAGCACGACCGCGATGCCACCTTCCCCTTCGACAACTACCAGGACCTGCGCGAGGCCGGCCTGCTGAAGATCTGCGTGCCCAAGAACCTGGGTGGCCTGGGCGCCGACTTCGCCACCTACGTGATGGTGGCCGCCGAAATCGGCCGCCATTGCGGCGCCACCGCGCTGTCATGGAACATGCACGTCAGCAGCTGCATGTGGAGCGGCTTCATCGCCGACGCGCTGGACATGACGGCCGAACAGCGCGCCGACCACGAGGTCAACCGCCGCATCCACCACGGCCACATCGTCGAGCGTGGACTGGTCTATTCGCAGCCCTTCAGCGAAGGTGGCGCAGCCGCCGCCGGCAAGGCGCCGTTTGGCACGCTGGCGCGGCCAGAAACCATGAACGGCGAAGCCGGCTACGTGGTCAGCGGCAAGAAGATCTTTGCCTCGCTGGCCGGCGCGGCCGATTTCTACGGCGTCTTGTGCACGCTGGACAAACCCGGCGCCACGCAGAAGGACTCGCTCTACCTGGCCGTGCCGGCCGACGCAGCCGGCGTCAGCGTGGTCGGCGACTGGGACCCCTTGGGCATGCGAGGCACCGTCAGCCGCACACTGCTGCTGAAGGACGTGTTTGTGCCGCACACCGCACGCCTGATGCCCGAGGGCCTGTACTGGCAGGCCGCCGCGCGTTTTCCGCACATGTTCGCCACGCTGTCGCCCACCTACATGGGCATCGCGCAGGCCGCCTACGACTTCACCGTGGCCTACCTGCGCGCCGAATTGCCCGGCATGCCGCCGGTGAAACGCCGCATGTACCCCACCAAGCAGATCGCGGTGGCCGACATGCGCATCAAGCTGGAACAGACCCGTGCGCTCTTCCTGCAGAACGCCCGCGACGCCTGTGTCGACCCCGACAAGGACACCCGCATGCGCCTGTACGCCGCGCACTACACGATCATGGAAAACGCCAACGCGCTGGCGGCGCTGGCCATCCGCACCTGCGGCGGGCAGAGCATGTTGAAGAGCTTGCCGCTCGAGCGGCTGTACCGCGACAGCCGCTGCGGCAGCCTGATGCTGCCGTGGACCGCAGAGCTGTGTGTGGACCGGCTGGGCCGCGAGTGCCTGTACGAGTCTGGCGAGCGCGACGAAGCGATCGAGTGAAGCCCCCAACCTCGCTCCGCTCGGTACCCCCCAAGGGGGCCGTCCGCCTGCGGCCCGGCGAAGCCGGTTCCGCGGCGGGAAGCTTGGTCGTGCGGCGCTCCTGAGGTGTTCGACCGCTTAGTCCCACCGGCGCTGGCCCGCGCCGCGCTGCAGCACCTGCTGAACGACGGCGTCCGGCGCGGCCACATCGTCGCCTGGCTGGGCTACAACAGCTGGGACATGCTGGCCATGCTGGTGGCCTGTGAACGCATCGGTGCGGTGTTGCTGCCGCTGAACGGCCGGCTGGCGGCAGCGGAGCTGGCCCGGATCGCGACACACGCCGGGGCGGGCCACCTGATGGGCACACCTGACGGCGACAAGCTGGCGGCCCAGGTGTTGGCGCTGGGGCGCCTGCGGCCCGGCCCGGCCAGCGGCGTGGAGCCGGGTGACCTGCTGCTGGTCTACACGTCCGGCACCACCGGCGCGCCCAAGGGTGCGATGCACACCCGCAGCGGCCTGCAAGCCGGTGTGCTGGCCGCCGTGGCCGCACAGGGCCTGACGGCGCAGGACCGGGTGCTGTCGGTGCTGCCGCTCTTCCATGTGGGCGGCCTGTGCATCCAGACCCTGCCGGCACTGGCCATCGGTGCGAAGGTGTTGCTGCACCCGCGTTTCGAGCCCGACACCTGGTTCGACGCGGTGCGTGACTGGCGGCCCAGCACCACGCTGCTGGTGCCTGCCGTGATGCGCGCACTGCTCGCGCACCCGCGCTGGCCCACGGCTGACCTGAGCAGCCTGCGTTTCATCAACAGCGGCTCGCAGATCGTGCCGCGGGCGCTGATCGAGGCCTTCCATCACCGGGGCGTTCCGGTGGCGCAGGTGTATGGCGCCACCGAAACCGGGCCGGTCAGCATCGTGCTGAAGCCTGGTGAGGCGATGGCGCACGTTGGCATGGCAGGCCGGCCGGCGCTGGGTGTGTCGGTGCAACTCGCCTCCGACGGCGAGATCCTGCTCAAGGCGCCCAACCTGATGCGCGGATACCACCGCAGCCGCGAACCGGCCTTCGACGCCGACGGCTGGTTCCACACCGGCGACCTGGCGGTGCAACACGCCGACGGGATGTTTGAAGTGGTTGGCCGCAGCAAGGAGCTGATCATCAGTGGCGGCGAAAACATCCACCCGGCCGAGATCGAACAGCTGGTGGCCGAACTGCCCGAGGTGGCCGAATGCGCGGTGGTGGGTGTGGCGGACGAGCGATGGGGTGAGGTGCCGGCGCTGGTGGTGGTGCCACGTGATGGGCAGACCTTCGACCGCAGCGCGCTGCAGGCCTTGCTGGACACCCGGCTGGCCCGCTTCAAACATCCGCACCAGGTACTCGAATTGGCTGCCCTGCCCAGGACGGCGCTGGGCAAGGTGCAGCGACAGCAGTTGCTGGATCTGCTGCGGCCCCAAGGTCAGGCCGGCGGCACGGGTTGACACGACCCGGCAGGCGACGTTGACACAAGTCAATCGCCGCCGACGCGCCGCCTGTCACGCTTGAAAAGCCCTGCCATCGCCTCATCTGCGGGCGATACCGAGGAGTTGCCATGCGAATCGACAAGCTCACCACCGCCTTCCAGCAGGCCCTGCAGGATGCCAGCAGCGCCGCGGTGGCCCGCGACAACCCCTACATCGAGCCCAGCCACGTGCTGGCGGCCTTGCTGCAGCAGCCCGACGGCCCCCGTTCGATGCTCGAACGTGCCGGCGCCAACGTGGCCGCGCTGGGCACCGCGATGGAAACCGCCATCCGCAACCTGCCCAGCGTGCAGGGCGAGGGCCAGCAAGTGCAGCCCAGCCGCGAGCTGATGCAGTTGCTGCAGGCGGCCGACAAGGAAGCCACCCAACGTGGCGACCAGTTCATCGCCAGCGAGATGTTCCTGCTGGCCCTGGCCGACGCCAAGACCGACCTGGGCGGTGTCGCGCGTGGTCACGGCCTGTCGCGCAAGAGCCTGGAAGCCGCAGTGCAAGCCGTGCGCGGTGGCCAGAAGGTGGACAGCGCCGAAGCCGAGGGCCAGCGCGAGGCGCTGAAAAAGTACACGCTGGACCTGACCGAACGTGCGCGCCAGGGCAAGCTGGACCCGGTGATCGGCCGCGACGAAGAAATCCGTCGTGCCATCCAGGTGCTGCAGCGTCGTTCCAAGAACAACCCGGTGCTGATCGGCGAACCCGGTGTGGGCAAGACCGCCATCGTCGAAGGCCTGGCGCAGCGCATCATCAACGGCGAAGTGCCCGAGTCGCTGAAGAACAAACGTGTGCTGGTGCTGGACATGGCGGGCCTGCTGGCTGGCGCCAAGTTCCGCGGTGAATTCGAAGAGCGGTTGAAGGCGGTGCTGAAGGAAGTGGCGGCCGACGAAGGCCGCATCATCCTGTTCATCGACGAGCTGCACACCATGGTGGGCGCGGGCAAGGCCGAAGGTGCCATCGACGCCGGCAACATGCTCAAGCCTGCATTGGCGCGTGGTGAACTGCATTGCATCGGCGCCACCACGCTGAACGAATACCGCAAGTACGTCGAAAAAGATGCCGCGCTGGAACGCCGCTTCCAGAAGGTGCTGGTCGACGAACCCAGCGTCGAGGCCACGGTGGCCATCCTGCGTGGCCTGCAGGAAAAGTACGAGGTGCACCACGGCGTGGAGATCACCGACCCGGCCATCGTGGCCGCGGCCGAGCTGAGCCACCGCTACATCACCGACCGCTTCCTGCCCGACAAGGCCATCGACCTGATCGACGAGGCCGCGGCCAAGATCAAGATCGAGAAGGACAGCAAGCCCGAAGCGATGGACCGCCTGGACCGCCGCTTGATCCAGCTGAAGATCGAACGCGAAGCCGTGCGCAAGGAAAAGGACGAAGCGTCGGTGCGCCGCTTCGACCTGATCGAAGAAGAGATGCTGAAGCTGCAGCGCGACCTGAACGACCTGGACCAGATCTGGAAGTCGGAGAAGGCAGCCGCCCAAGGCAGCGAAGACCTGCTGGCCGAACGCGACAAGGTGCGATCGCAGATCGAGGAACTCACGCGCAAGGGCAACTTTGACAAGGTGGCCGAACTGCAATACGGCCGCCTGCCCGAGATCGAAAAGCGCCTGAAGGCCGCCCAGGACACCGAAACTGGCAAGGCCAAGGCGGGCCGGCCGCAGCTGCTGCGCACGATGGTGGGCGCCGAAGAGATTGCGGAAGTTGTGTCGCGTGCCACCGGCATTCCAGTCAGCAAGCTGATGCAGGGTGAACGCGACAAGCTGCTGCAGATGGAAACCAAGCTGCACGAACGTGTGGTGGGGCAGGACGAGGCCATCACCGTGGTGGCCGACGCCATTCGCCGTTCACGTGCCGGCCTGTCCGACCCCAACCGGCCGCTGGGCAGTTTTCTCTTCCTGGGCCCCACGGGCGTGGGCAAGACCGAACTGTGCAAGGCCCTGGCCGGTTTCCTGTTCGACAGCGAAGACCACATGATCCGCGTCGACATGAGCGAGTTCATGGAGAAACATTCGGTCAGCCGCCTGATCGGCGCGCCGCCGGGTTACGTGGGTTACGACGAAGGGGGCACGCTGACCGAAGCGGTGCGCCGCAAGCCCTACAGCGTGTTGCTGCTGGACGAGGTGGAAAAGGCCCACCCCGACGTGTTCAATGTGCTGCTGCAGGTGCTGGACGATGGCCGCCTGACGGATGGGCAAGGGCGCACGGTGGACTTCAAGAACACCGTCATCGTGATGACCAGCAACCTGGGCAGCCACCTGATCATGCAGATGGCCGGCCAGTCCAGCGCCGACATCCGCGACGCGGTGTGGGTCGAGGTCAAGCAGCATTTCCGGCCCGAGTTCCTGAACCGCATCGACGAGACCGTGGTCTTCCATGCGCTCGACCGCCAGCACATCGAGGACATCGCGCGCATCCAGCTCAAGCTGCTGGAGCAGCGTCTGGAGAAGCTCGAGATGAAGCTCGAGGTGTCGCCGGCGGCTTTGTCCGAACTGGCCAAGGTGGGCTTCGACCCGGTGTTCGGTGCGCGACCGCTGAAGCGGGCGATTCAGCAGCGCATCGAAAACCCGGTCAGCAAGCTCATCCTGCAGGGCAAGTTCGGGCCCAAGGACGTGATCCCGGTGGACGTGAGCGCGGAGAACGGCAGCGAGTTCAGCTTCTCGCGCGTGGTGCACTGAGCCGATCAAGCGAACGCCGCGGGACCGGCTTCGCCGGACCGCTGGCGTTGCCCCTTGAGGGGGTGAGCCAACAAGAAACAGTCCAGTGGACTGTTTCTCGCGGCGAACGCCGAAGGCCGCTCCGGGGTGGTCCTATCTCGGCGGTTCGACCCGTTCCAGCTGCATGCGCGCCAGCGTCAGGTTGCTGGCGCTGGCCAGCAGCACCATGTGCAGCGCCACACCCGGGTGACCGGGCACCGGGCGCAGCAAGAGGTGGTGGCTGGTGGTGCTGATGCCGGCTTCGGCACGGGCCGGGCCCAGGCCCAGTGCGCGTGAGGCGTCGTTCATCGCGGCCAGCAAGGCCGCGCCCTGCTGGGCCAGCCTTTCGGCGGGGGGCTGGCCGCCGTTGTGCGCCATCACCTGCATCGAGTGCGTGTCAAACACACAGGCACTGACGGTGCCCTTGATCAGCGCGCAGCGGTCCACGTAGACCTGCCAACGGGTGCCACCAGGCACCGGCATCGGCGTGGGAGCCGCCAGCATCGGCGCCATCTGCGGTGCGGGCTGCACCTGGGCCGGCCGCGGCGAACCCATCGACTCCAGCGGCATCGGTTCGGTGGTGGCCTCGGTGCTGGGCACGTCGGGCTTGGGCACGGCACGCGACAGCTCGGTGGGCAGCGCACGTTGCCCGTTAGGGCTGCCGTGCAGGCGGTTCCAGGCACCGCCGACAAAGGTCCACACGTGTTTGGGTTTGGCGGCGTGCGGTGTCACGTGCACGGCCACGGGCGTCTGGTTGGCCAGCTGCGCGCCTTGCGCGGCCAAGGCAATGCTGGAACCCAGCGGCACCATCAGCAGGTCGCGGTTGGGCCAGGGTCCCCGTTGCAGGGATTCGTGCAAGGGCCCCAATTGCGCCGTCAGCGCATGCGCCGGCAGTTCGCCCACCAGCAGCACGCCCAGGCGGCTGTGGGCTAGCAGCACCCGCGCGACATTGGCACGTGCGGTGGCGTCGGCGTTGATGTCGGTGGAATACACCCGCACCGGCGTGCCGTCGGCCAGCGGCACTTCCACGAACTGCAGCACCGCCAGTGCCACACCCTGGCCCTGGCGCCGCACGGACAGGCGCTGCACACGTGCCCCGGCTGCACCGGCCAGGCTGGCCAGCAGGCGCAGCGAGGCACTGGCGCCCACGTCGTGCAGAGCGATGAACTCGGGTGCGTGCAGCGTGAATTCCTGCTGCAGCGCAGGTGCGATGTCGGTGGTGACAAACAGCTCAACCTGGTCGTCAGAGATGCGGCGCCCGACGTCGTGGCGACCCTGGCCCAGGTAGGCGTCCCGGTCGGCGACCAGTTGGGTGCGCGGCGCCAGCAGGTCTTCGCGGCTGCTGATGCGGGCGGTATCGGGCCAGGGAACGTCGTCTCGGGCGCGGTTCATGGGTCGCCTCTCCTTGCTGCGTTTGGGCCATGATAGGGCGCCGGGGTCGACCTGCCATCCCCAAGAGGGTGCGCTCCGTAGAATCGACGCGACACTTCACGATTCGGCCAAGAAGGCCACAAGCGATGCAAGCGCAACCCAGGCACGACATGCCCAAGCCAACAGCAACTTCCTTCGAACCTGGCCCTGTGGTCGTTATCGGCGCCGGCCTGGGCGGCTTGACGGTGGCGCTGCAACTGGCGGCACAGCGGCCGGTGACCGTGCTGGCCAAGCGACAACTCGACGAAAGTGCGACCGCCTGGGCGCAAGGCGGCATCGTCGGGGTGCTGGGCAGTGACGACAGCATCGAGTCGCACGTGCGCGACACACAGGACGCCGGCGCCGGCATCGTCGACGAACACACCGCGCGCTACATCGCCGAACACAGCGCGCAGGCCGTGCAGTGGCTGGTGGATGCGGGCGTGAACTTTTCCCCCGACCCCGACGGCCCGCTGGGCCTGCACCTGACACGCGAAGGCGGCCATGCGGTGCGGCGCATCGCGCACGCCGCCGACGCCACCGGCAAGGCCATCCACGACGCGCTGCTGGCGCGCGCCAAGGCCCACCCCAACATCACGCTGCGCGAGCGCTGGATGGCGGTGGACGTGATCACCAGCCGCCACCTGCAGCGCACGGAAACGCCGCGCTGTTACGGTGTCTACGCGCTGGACATGGACCGCGGCCGTGTCGAAACGCTGCCGGCCGACGCCGTGGTGCTGGCCACCGGCGGGGTAGGCAAGGTCTACCGTTACACCAGCAACCCCGACACCGCCACCGGCGACGGCATTGCGATGGCCTGGCGCGCCGGCTGCCGCGTGGGCAATATGGAGTTCATCCAGTTCCACCCCACCTGCCTGTACCACCCGCAGGAACGCAGCTTCCTGATCACCGAAGCCCTGCGTGGCGAAGGGGCACACCTGACGCTGCCCAGCACCGGGCCGGGCGACCCGGGTGGCACCCGCTTCATGCACGCCCACGACGAGCGGCTGGAACTGGCACCGCGCGACATCGTGGCCCGTGCTATCGACTTCGAGATGAAAAAACACGGGTTCGACCACGTCTGGCTCGATGCCCGGCCCATCGTGCAGGAACGGGGCGAGCAGTTCGTCAAGGAACACTTTCCCACCATCTACGCACGGTGCCTGAAGCTGGGCATCGACATCGTCAACCAGCCCATCCCGGTGGTGCCTGCGGCGCACTACACCTGCGGCGGTGTGGTCACCGACCTGGACGGCCGCACCGACCTGCCGCAGTTGTATGCCGTGGGCGAAACCACCTACACCGGGCTGCACGGTGCCAACCGCCTGGCCAGCAATTCGCTGCTCGAATGTGTGGTGCTGGGCCGCAGTTGCGCCATTGCGATCGAACAACAGCCCGCGCAGGGGAAAACAGAGCTGCCGGCCTGGGACGAAAGCCAGGTCGAAGATGCCGACGAGCAGGTGGTCATCTCGCACAACTGGGACGAATTGCGGCTCTTGATGTGGAACTACGTCGGCATCGTGCGCACCACCAAGCGGCTGGAAAGGGCACTGCACCGCATCAAGCTGCTGCACAGCGAAACCCACGAGTACTACCGCCACTTCCGCGTCAGCCGCGACCTGCTGGAACTGCGTAACCTGGTGATGTGTGCCGAGCTCATCGTGCGCAGTGCGCTGCGTCGCCACGAAAGCCGCGGCCTGCACTACAGCCGCGATTTCCCGAACCCGCTACCGGTGAGTTTTCCGACCGTGTTGACACGGCCGGCCAAGAGCCGCAGCGGCAAGTCCTGAACGCCTGAATGATCGAACGCGGGCGCTGGGCCCTTCAGCGGTTCAGCTGAAGGTGCCGAAGCCCGTGCGCGGCGCCATTTCGATGCGCGCCCGGCCCTGGTTCTTGGCCGCGTACAAGGCCCGGTCGGCGCGCGACAGCAGCTGTTCGAGCGTGCTGCCGTGGCGCGGGAAAAGGGCGATGCCGGCTGAAAACGACGCGTTGGGCGTGCGCCGCCGGCCCGGTTCGGGTGGCAGCGACTGGAAGGCCTGCAACAGGCGCGTCAGCATGGCCTGGGCACCGTCGCCGTCGAGCTCGGGCATGACGGCCACAAACTCTTCGCCGCCGTGGCGGCAGACCACGTCGCTGCGCCTGAGCATCTGGCGCAGCAGCGTCGCAAAACGCTGCAGCACCAGGTCACCGGCCTGGTGGCCGTAGGTGTCGTTCAGCAGCTTGAAGTGGTCCAGGTCGATCAGCACCACACACAGTGTCTTCTGCTGCCGGCGCGCCAGGTCCAGCAGGCCCGGCGCCACCTCGAAGAGGTAGCGGCGGTTGTGCAGGCCGGTCAGCGGATCGTTCAGCGCCTGTTCCCGCAGCTTGTTGTGCAGCATCTCGGTTTCGGCCATCTGCGCCTGCAGCGCCGTGTTCAGCGCGGCCAGGCGGTGACGGTCGTCTTCGGCCGATTGGCGTGAATCCACCGCCAGGTCACGTTCACGCTGAGCGGCCGCCAGCTGGTGGGTGACTTCGAGCGCGATGAAGCGGGCGCGTGCGCTGCGGCCGACCAGCTGTTCGTAGCGGGCATGCACCTCGCGCATGCAGGCCAGCGCGGCGCGGTGGTCGCCGGTCTGTTCGCAGGCATCGGCCAGCACCTTGTGCAGTTCCATCAACTCGTAGGGTTGGTCGTTCAAACCCCGCTTGCGGCGTTGCTGCAGCGTCTGTTCGGCCACGGCGCGGGCACCGGTGGCGTCGCCGCGGGCCATCAGGCAGCGGGCCTGCAGCCAGGCCCACAGCACCATGCCGTCGCCGTCACCCACGGCCGTCACCGGGCCTGCCGCCAGGTGCTGCAAGGCGGCGTCCACTTCACCCATGGCCAGGTGGCCCAGGGCCAACGGCAAGGCATAACGTTTCAGTGCACCGGGCACCAGTTCGTTTTCGTTGGCCCGCAGGAAGTCCACCATGGCACGGGCTTGCGAGGGTTCGCCGCCCGCGTTGTAGATGATGATCAGGTTGGTGGCGGCCGTGGTCAGCGCCGGTGCGGCCCTGGCTTCGCGTGCCGCGGTCAGGGCCTGTTCGCTGAGCCGGCGTGCGTCTTCCAGGTTGTACAGGTCGTGGTGGTAACCGCCCAGGTTGCTGAGCGCCGTGATGCGGGGGCCGGCCATGCCGGTCTGGGTGGCCGCGTCGCTGGCGGCGTAGAAGTGGCGCAGCGCCAGGTCGGTGTCGCCCAGCAGTTTGGCCGTGATGGCGCGCGAGTTGTGGGCCACGAAGTTCAGCAGCGTCAGCAGCGGCTCGGGCGCCAGGTCGGGCGTCAGTGCCGGGCACTGGTCGATGGCCCTGTGCAAGCGGGCCGAGCCCGCATAGTCACCGCTGCGCCGCAGCGCAATGGCTTCGACCTCGTCGCACCAGCGCATGCCCGGCAGGTCCTGGCGCGGTTCGAAGCCGCGGCGTGCCAGTTCCAGCGCCTGCAAGGCCACGTTGGCATCGCCCGAGCGCACCTCGGCCAGGGCCACGTGAAGCCAGCCGGTGGCCGCGTGCGGTTCGCCGAAGCGCGTGATGCGCTGCCCCAGGTCGCGTGCGGCCAAGGGGTCGAGGTAACACTGCTGCCAGGCGGCTTCGATCAGCGACTCGACGGCGGCTTCAGGCAAGTTCGCTGTTGTCACCGGATGTTCAGCCGCGTGCTCGCATGGCGGTGCGGGCCTGCACGAAGCCGAAGGCGTATTCCACCGAGTCCTGCAGTTGCCGTTCGCTGTCGCCGCGCTCGCGTTCGCTCAGGTAGAAGACAAAGTCCACTTCATGCCGGATGTAACGCGGTGGCAGGCGGTTCAAGGCCACGCAGGCCACGTCGGCCAGCAGTTCGGGGTTGTGGTCCAGGCCCGGGTACTGGGCGGCCTGGCGCAGCACCGCGTCGTAGACGGCCCGTTCGTTGTGGTTGCGGACGGAGGTGAAGTCTGCGCTCATGGTCGTCTCTAACCCCACCATGGGGTACAGCCCGTTATCGGCGGCAACGCGGCGGTCCTGAAGCACGGCGGAGCCTGGCTTCAAGCAGCCCCGACGTTGGGCACGAAGCCCTGCTGAGGCAGCGTCACGCTGGCCGGGTTGTGCTTGACGAAGTCCAGCATGCGGTCAATGCAGCCCAGCGCCTGGCTGCGCGTGGGTTCGGGCACGTGGACTTCACCGCTGCCGGTTTCCAGGCAGGCCACCACGCCCTGCAGTGCATTCATGGCCATCCAGGGGCAGTGTGCGCAGCTCTTGCAGGTGGCGCTGTTGCCGGCGGTGGGCGCTTCGATCAGCGTCTTGCCCGGCGCCAGTTGCCGCATGCGGTGCAGGATGCCGTTGTCGGTGGCCACGATGTAGGTCTGGGCCTTGCCCTTCACGACCGCGTTCAGCAACTGCGTGGTGCTGCCCACCACGTCGGCCAGTTCGACCACGCGCTTCGGAGATTCCGGGTGCACCAGCACCATCGCATCCGGGTGTTGCTGCTTCAGCAATTCCAGTTCCAGGCCCTTGAATTCGTCATGCACGATGCAGGCACCGTTCCACAACAGCATGTCGGCGCCGGTGTTGTCCTGGATGTAGCGGCCCAGGTGGCGGTCGGGCGCCCACAGGATCTTCTGGCCCTGGTCCTTCAGGTGCTTGACGATGGCCAGCGCACACGAGCTGGTCACCATCCAGTCGGCACGGGCCTTCACGGCGGCGCTGGTGTTGGCGTAGACCACCACCTGGCGGTCGGGGTGGGCGTCGCAAAAGGCACTGAATTCGTCGGCGGGGCAACCCAGGTCCAGGCTGCAGGTGGCTTCCAGGTCGGGCATCAGCACACGTTTGTCGGGCGACAGGATCTTGGCGCTTTCGCCCATGAAGCGCACACCGGCCACCACCAGGGTCTGCGCCGGGTGGTCGCGGCCGAAGCGCGCCATCTCCAGCGAATCGGCGACGCAGCCCCCGGTTTCGTGCGCCAGGTCCTGCAGGTCGCCGTCGACGTAGTAGTGGGCCACCAGCACCGCCTGGTGCTGCTTCAGCAGGGCCGCGGCGCGGGCCTTGGTGGCCAGCCGTTCAGCGGGTGACAGCGGCGGGGGCACCTGGGCCCAGGCCTGCGAGGTGCAACTGCTGCCGTCGCGGTCTTGCCGCGTGAAATCGTAGAGGATCTGGTTCACTGAAGCTACCTTTGTGCCGCGCCCGCCGGACTTCGCCTTTCAGGCGAACGGGCTCATGTGCGTGATGGTAGTGGCGCGGCGTGTCTGCCGAAAAACTGCCCTGGTGGTGCCCCCACCGAACGCCGCACCATGGCCGTGAAAGCGCTGGCGCTGGCATAACCCAGCTCAGCTGCGATCACACCCATGGGCTTGCCCTGCGCGGCCAGCGTCAGTGCACGTGCCAGCAGCACCTGCTGGCGCCAGGGGCCGAAGCTGCTGCCCAGTTCCTGCCTGAACAGGCGGGCCACGGTGCGGGCGCTGGCACCGGCTTCGGCGGCCCAGGCGTCCAGCGTGGTGTGGCGTGTGGGGTCTTCGATCACCGCCTGGCACAGGCCGCGCAGGCGTTTGTCCTGCGGCAGATCGATGCCCAGGCGCACCGGCGCGGCGCGGCGCAGTTCGTCCAGCGCCAGCTCGCCCAGCCGGCGTTCACGTGCCAGCAGCTCGGGGCCGGGGCTGGACTTGCCGTCCATCTCGATGTCCATTTGCAGCACCACCTCGCGCAGCAGCGCGCTGACTTCCAGCACCCGGCAGGTGTTCCAGGCCGGCTGACCTGTGCTGCGGTCGTCCCGCGGTGCGACCGGGCCGGGCCGGTCGAGGTCCGGATGCACGTACAACGTGCGCAACTCGCCGGCTTCCACGACGGTCACCCTGTGCTCGATGTTCGGCGGGATCCAGACCGCACGCCAGGCCGGCACCAGGTAGGTGCTCTGGCCCGCGGAGATGTGGGCCGCGCCAGAGATGGCAATGGCCACCTGCGCCCAGGCGTGGCTGTGCGGCTGGATCTCGGTGTCGGGCGCCATGTGGCGCGACTTGGCGCGCACCGGGCGTGCCGGCGTGGGCACGTAGCGGCGCGGGTCCTGCGGGGGCAAGAGGGTTCGGGGAGTCGCACGGGACAAGCTGCGCGCCCGGGATGGCTTGTGAGGCATGTCGTGAGGCATGTCGTGTGGAGGGGGCTGTGCAGCGCAGTGGCAAGATTTCGACAGAGTTTGACAGACTATCGCAACCCGGCCTCAGCAGCAGCACCTACATTGGCGGCATGTCGACGCTTTCGATGCCCTCTTCGGCACCCACCCCGCTGCGCCAGGACGCCACGCTGATCGGTCTGGTCGGCCTGGGTCACGGTGTCAGCCACTTCAGCCAGCTCTTGCTGGCGCCGCTGTTTCCGTGGTTGAAGGATGTTTTTGCCGTCAGCTACACCGAGCTGGGTTTCCTGCTGACGATCTTCTTCGTCGTGTCCTGTGTGGTGCAGACGGTGTCGGGCTTCTGGGTCGACCGTTACGGCCCGCGGCCCATCTTGCTGGCCGGCATCCTGTTGCTGGGCGTGGCCGCGCTGGGGTATGCGGCCAGCACCAGCTACTGGATGCTGGCGCTGTTTTCGGTCGTGGCCGGCACCGGCAACGGTGTTTTCCACCCCGCCGACTACACCTTGATCAACCGCCGTGTCAGCAAGGCGCGGCTGGGCCATGCCTACAGCGTGCACGGGCTCACCGGCAACTTGGGCTGGGGCCTGGCGCCGCTGGTGCTGGTGCCTTTGACACTGGCCTATTCCTGGCGCGTGGCACTGCTGTGTGCCGCCTGCCTGGCATTCATCGTGCTGCTGTTGTTGTGGTTCAAGCGCGATGAACTGGTGTTGCCGCCGCTGCCGGCCGCCGCCCCGTCTGCTGCTGCGCCGGAAGGCTCTTTCGACTTCCTGGCCATTCCTGCGGTATGGATGTGTTTCGGCTTTTTCTTCTTCTACGCCGGCACCTTGTCCATCGTGCAGACCTTCGGCCCCGAGGCGGCGCGCCAGATGCACGCCGTGCCCACGCACCTGGCGGCCTTGTGCGTGACGGTTTACATGCTGTTCAGTGCGGGTGGCATGTTGTTGGGCGGCTTTCTGGCGGCCGACCCCCAGCGCTGCGAACGCATCGTGGGCACCGCGTTTGCCCTGGCGGCACTGCTGGCGTTGCTGGTGGCGCTGACTCCGGTGCCGGCACTGGCGGTGCCGGTGATCTTCGGCGCCATGGGCCTGCTGGCCGGCATTGCCGGGCCCTCGCGTGACCTGCTCGTCAAGCAGGCCACGCCCGAAAACGCCACCGGCCGTGTTTATGGCGTGGTCTATTCGGGGCTGGACATCGGGCAGGCGCTGATTCCGTTGGCCATCGGCTGGTTGATGGACCACCAGTCCTGGGCCGGCGTCTGGCTCTCGCTGGCCGCGCTGCAGGCGGTGTTGATTGCCAGTGCGCTGAACGTGCGACGGGTGCGGCGCACGGCGCTGGTGCCGGCTTGAAAGCTCAGACGCAGCTGCGGTGGCGCTCGACGCAAGTGTCCAGCACCTGACCGCCGTCTCTTTGCCACCAGTTGCTGCGCGAGAAGATTTCGACCTCGCTGTAGCCCGCGAAACCCTGCGCTTCCACCAGCGCTCGGATGCGCGGGATGTCGATCACCCCGTCGCCCATCATGCCGCGGTCTTCCAGCAGGTGCGTGGTGGGTGTGAGCCAGTCGCAGACGTGGAAGGCCAGCAGCCGGGCCGTGCCGGCACGGGTGATCTGTTCGGCCAGCGTCGGGTCCCACCAGACGTGGTACAGGTCCACCGCCAGGCCCAGCGCGCCGGTGCGGTCGGGGTCGAGTGCGTCGCAGACGTCCAGTGCCTGCGCCATCGTGTTGATGCAGGCACGGTCGGCGGCGTACATCGGGTGCAGCGGTTCGATGGCCAGCAGCATGTGGCGCTCTCGTGCGTCTTCCAGCAGTGCGGCGATGCCTTCGGTGACTTGCTCGCGCGCGCCCTGGATGTCGCGGTGCGCCGCCCGGCCGGCCAGTGCGCCGGGCAGGCCGCCCACCACCAGCACCAGGCAGGGCGCGTTGAGCGTGCAGGCCTCGTCCAGCGCCCGTTTGTTGTCGTCGCGGCTGGCTTGCCGTCTGGCGGCGTCGGTATAGGTGAACATGCCACCGCGGCAGTAGCCGGACAGCTCGATGCCGTGGTCCTGCAGCTTGCGGGCCGTGGCCTGCAGGCCGGCGGCCGCGACCTGGTCGCGCCACGGTGACACGGCGCGAATGCCGCGCGCCGCACAGGCGTCCAGGATGTCCAGCAGCGGCCAGTCCACGCCGTGTTGCTGGCGCACGGTGGCGGTGTTGATGGACAGCCAGCGGTGGTCTTGCGAGAAGTCGCGCATGCGCTTCAGCTGTCCACGCCGTGCAGGGTCAGCAGGGCCCTCATGCGGTGGATGGCCAGGCCCGGTTCTTCGATGAGCCCCGCCGCATCAGCCAGCCGGAACAGTTCGCACAGGTGCAGCAAGGACCGTGTGCTCTGCTGGCCACCCACCATCGTGAAGTGGCTCTGGTGGCCGTTCAGCCAGGCCAAGAACACGACGCCGGTTTTGTAGAAACGTGTCGGCGCCTGGAAGATGTGGCGCGACAGCGGCACCGTGGGTGCCAGGATGGCGTGGAACCTTGCCGTGTCACCCGCAGCCAGCGCGGCCAGTGCGGCACTCGCGGCTGGCGCGACGGCGTCGAAGATGCCCAGCAACGCGTCGCTGTGCCGGTGCGTGGGTTCGCTGCCGACGCCGTCGCCGGCAATCAGTTCGGCATAGTTGAAGTCGTCGCCGGTGTACATGCGCACGCCCGGGGGCAGGCGGCGGCGCATCGCGACTTCCTTGTCCTTGTCGAGCAGGGAAATCTTGATGCCGTCGACCTTGGCAGCGTGTGCGTTGATGATGCCCAGCGCGGTGTCCATGGCCGCGTGGGTGTCCGCGCTGCCCCAGTATCCGGCCAGCGCGGGGTCGAACATCTCGCCCAGCCAGTGCAGCACCACGGGCTGCCTGGCCTGGCTGAGCACGCGGCTGTAGACACGTTCGTAGTCGGCCGGGCCCTTGGCCACCCGCGCCAGCGCACGGCTGGCCATCACGATGAGCTTGCCACCCAGCTTTTCGATGGCCGCCATCTGCTCTTCATAGGCGCGGATCACGTCGTCCACGCTTTTGGCGTCTTCCACCGCCAGGTGGTCGGTGCCGCAGCCGCTGGCCAGCGTGGCACCTGGCACGTCCTTGGCTGCGTCGATGCTGCGGCGGATGAGTTCCAGCGACGTGGGCCAGTCCATGCCCATGCCGCGCTGTGCCGTGTCCATGGCCTCGGCCACCCCCAGGCCCATGTGCCACAGGCGCTGGCGGAAGGCGATGGTGGCGTCCCAGTCCACCGCACAATGCAGCCAGGGGTCGATGGCCGCACGCGGGTCGGCCACCACGTGGGCTGCGCTGTAGGCGACGCGGTTGAAACGTGTACCAGGCGCGGCCGGTGTGAAGTTGCCGGGGCCGCGCACCGTGTGCGGTGCCAGCTGGCCGCTGGCGGTGGGCAGGGCGATCTGCATCACAGCGCCAATGCGGGTACGTCGACCCAGCGCCGTTCCTTCGAGCTCTGCAGCGCGGCTTCCACCAGCTGCACACCCTTGGCACCTTCGGGCAGCGTCCAGCGATAGGGTGCGCCGGCGGTTTCATCGTCCACCACGTGGCGGATGAAAGCTTCCCACTGCAGCTTGAAGCCGTTGTCGTAGACCTGCGTGTCGGGCACTTCCTGCCACTGATCGAAGAAGTTCATCGTCTGCTTCACGTCGGGGTTCCACACCGGGCGTGGTGTGTTGACGCGGCTTTGCGCGCGGCAGTCCTGCAGGCCCGCCACGGCCGAGCCGTGTGTGCCATCGACATGGAAGGTGACCAGGTCGTCGCGCCGCACACGTGTGGCCCAGCTCATCGTCATCTGCGCCACCACGGGTTCGCCGTTGTGGCCCTTCAACTGCGCCGTGGCGTAGGCTGCGTCGTCGGCGGTGCAGTCGTAGGGCTTGCCGGCTTCGTCCCAGCGTTTGTCGATGTGCGTGGACGCCAGGCAGGTGATGGACTGCACCTCGCCGAACAGGTTGTCCAGCACGTAGCGCCAGTGGCACATCATGTCCAGGATCATGCCGCCACCGTCTTCGGCACGGTAGTTCCAGCTCGGGCGCTGGATGGGCTGCAGGTCACCTTCGAAGACCCAGTAGCCGAAGTCGATGCGCACGTTCAGCATGCGGCCGAAGAAGCCCGCGCGGCGCAGCATGTCCAGCTTGCGCAGGCCGGGCAGGAAGAGCTTGTCCTGCACCGCGCCGTGTTTCAGGCCCGAAGCCTGCGCCTGCTGGCAGATCTGCACCGCCTCGGCCAGGTTGGTGGCGATGGGTTTTTCGCAGTAGACGTGTTTGCCGGCGCGCAGCGCCTTGGCCAGTAGCGTGGGGCGCATCTGCGTGGTGCCGGCGTCGAAGAACACCGTGTCGGCGCGGTTTTCCAGCGCCGCGTCCAGGTTGGTGCCGAAGCGGTTGATGCCGTGTTCACGCGCCAGGGCTTCGATCTTCTCGGCGTTGCGGCCGATCAGCACCGGGTCGGGCATCACCTTGTCGCCGTTGGACAGCGTGACACCGCCTTGTTGGCGGATGGCCACGATGGACCGGATGAGGTGCTGGTTCAGGCCCATGCGTCCGGTGACGCCGTGCATGATCAGACCAAGGTTGCGGGTGGCCATGGGCTGCGTTTCCTTATTGCGTGGGTGCCAGGCCGGCGGCCTTTACCAACGCGGCATTGCTGACCACCTCGGTCTTGATGTAGGCGTCGAACTGCTCCGGGCTCATGGTCCAGGCGTCGGCGCCCAGTTGGACGAAACGCTCTTTCACCTCGGGCAGGGCCAGGGCCTTGATGACCTCGGCATTCAGGCGGTTGACGATGTCGCGAGGTGTCTTGGCCGGCACCATCATGCCGATCCAGAAGTTGAATTCGCTGCCCGGCACACCGGCTTCAGCGGTGGTGGGCACGTCGGGCAAGGCGGTGGCGCGCCGCGGTGAACCCACAGCCAGCGGCAGCAAGCCACCGCCCTTGATCTGGCCGATGACCGGTGCGATGGGAGAGAAGTAGTAGTCGACACGGCCGGACAGCACTTCGCTGACCGCTTCGGCCGAGCCCTTGAACGGGATGTTGGTGGCGTTGATGCCGGCGGCCATCTTGAACTTTTCGGCGTTCAGGTGCGTGGCGCTGCCTTGGCCCGCAGACGCGAAGTTCAGACCGGCGGCATTGGCCTTGGCCGCAGCCACCAGTTCCTTCACCGACTTGATGTTCTTGGCCGGAGAGATGACCAGCACATTCGGTGTCGAAGAGATCGGCGTGACACCCGCGAAGGCCGTCAGCGTATCGAAGGGCAGCTTGGCAAAGGTGCTGGGGCTGACGGTGTGCGACGACGAGTGGATCATGATCGTGTAGCCGTCGGGCTCGGCCATGGCCACCAGGCCCTGGCCGATGGTGCCGCTGGCGCCGCCCTTGTTTTCCACCACCAGTTGCTGGCCCAGGCTGGCCGACATCTTGTCGCTGATGGCACGCGCGATGATGTCGGTGGTGCTGCCGGCAGCAAAGGGCACGATGACGCGGATGGGTTTGTTCGGGTAGCCGGCTTGCGCCAAGGCCAGCGTGGGGACGAAGGCAGCGGCGGCCAGGGCCAAGGCGGCGCGGCGCGGGAGGTTGCGGGTCTGGGGCATGGTGTCTGTCTCCTGTGAATTCACCGTGCGGTGAATATGCTGCTGATTTTGGCGACGCGAGGACGGCCCGGGGAGCGGGTTAACCCGCTCCTGCATCCCCAGTCCAAAGGCCTATCAAACCGGGGGTCATGCAAAGGACGCTTGTGCCAGCCCTTCGACTTCATAATTCACCAACCGTTGAATTCTGTGCCGGACTTCTGCCTGAAACCCTGGGTCACGGCATCACCTGCAGGTCGCTCCACAGCGGGTGCACTGCACTGGCAAAACCCGGCACGTGCAAGCTGGCCAGATCGAGACGCCCCCCGTGCACCTGCAGTCTCGGCCGCTGCCTGGCAGATACGGAAGCTGCGTGCGCCCCTGTGTAGAAGCCGGGATGTGCATCGGCGAAAGCTTGCGCCTCGGCCTGCGGCGCGATGCCAAAGCCGTCGACGTAGTGGTGGCCGTTGCGCTCGATATGCCTCACGCCCAGGCTGGCGGCCAGCATCGTGTCCTGCTGCACGGCCAGGCCGGCCTGGCAGGTGAGGTCTTCACCGGACAGCAACAGCCGCTGCGGTTCCTGTGCGATGCGCGCCGCGCTGTGCAGCGAACGGTACAGGCCCTTGCAGGCCTTGCTGGAGATGCCGCGGTAGCCCAGCGCAAGACCCCGTTCGAACACGTCGGCGTGATCGTCGGACTCGTCCAGGATCACCGGCATGGGCAGGCACAGACCGTCGATCGGCGTGTCCAGCGCACGTGCGCGGGCAATCGGCTGTTCCAGCAGCAGCGTGCGCGACAGCAGCTGCTGCAGCGTCGGCATGGCGGCCATCGCCTGCCACCAGCGGCCCAGCGCTTCGGCGTCGGCAAAGGTCTCGTTGCCGTCGAGCGTGATGTGGTGGTCTTGCACCCGCGCCTGCAGCAGCGTGGCAATGGCGCCGAGTCTGGTCGCATCGCGTTCGATGTCGCCGCAGAGTTTCAGCTTGAAGTGCGTCAGGCCGTAAGTGGCGATGGCCGCTTCCAGCGTGGCCGGCAGGCCATCTTGCGGGTCGGGGCCCGGCTCGTCGTCGCGCAGCCGGTCGGCCAGGCCCACCGTGTGGCGCAGCACCACGGTGGCCGTTTCGTGCAAGCGCAGCCTCGGGCTCCACGGGTCGCCCAAGACGCCGGCCTGCACACCTCGCACCCACGGCGTGGCTGCGCTGCGCAAAGCCGCATCGGCAATGGCCTTGTCCAGCAGCGCCGCACCGAACTGCGCCGCCAGGCGCGGCAGGCCCAGTGCCGTGCCCCGTGTGATGGCTTCAGTGCCGCAGCTTTCGGCCATGGCCCAGGGCGTGAGCGGCGCGTCGGCCGCGCCATAGGCATCACGGGCCAGGCGCAGCGCCTGGCGCAGTTGCTCGAAGTTCTGCTCGTGTGTCAGGGCCGGGTTTTTGTCGAACCACTTCGGCACCATCAGTTCGGCGGTCGCGCCTTCCACGTTGCGGCGGCCCACGGTGGCCTGCACCCGCACGAAGGCCTGTGGGCAGTGCGTGACGGTGGCCGCGCCGAAACGGAAGGGCAGGCGCAGCGTGACCGGGCGCTCATAGAGCTCGACGCTGCGCAGGCGCAAACTGACGGCATTGCCGCTCATTGCAGGGCCTCCCATGCACCGAGCACGTAGGCGGCGCTCGCCGCGGCGCAGGCCAGCGGTTCGGGTTCGTAGATGAAGGGCTCCAGCGCGACCCAGCCGCGGTAGCCCTGGGCCTGCAACACACGCAGCACAGGTGCCACCGGCGTGTCGCCCTGGCCGGGCCCGCGGCGGTTGCGGTCGTTGAGCTGCACGTGGGCGATGTGGCCGCTGGCCAGGAAACGCGCCAGCACCTGGGCCGGGTCCTGTGTTTCGGTCTGCGACGCCGCACTCAGGTCGAACATCGTGCGCAGCGCCGGCGAGCCGATGCGGTCGACCACGGCGGCGGCTTCGGCCACGGTGTTCAGCACCGGCGTCTCGGCACGCGAGAGCGGCTCGATGCAGTACACGACGCCGGCGTCTTGCGCCACGCCTGCCAGCTGCGCCCAGCCGTCTTCGCAGCGGGCCAGCGCGTCGGCCACGTCTTGCCCCGGCGCCGGCGAGCGCTGCTGCGGCGAGCCGTGCACCAGCACCTGCGCGCCGCAGGCCCGTGCAAAGCGAACCAGGTGGCCGAGAAAGGCCACCGTGCGTGTGTGCAAGGCGGCGTCGGGCGTGGCCAGCGACAGCCCCGCCGGCGCCACCAGCAGCCAGTGCAGGCTGGCGATGGCCAGGCCCTGATCTGCGGTGAAGCGACGCAGTTGCTCGCCATCGGCTTCGCTCAGCGTCGACGGGTCTTCGGCCAGCGTGAACGGCGCCAGCTCCAGCCCCGTGCAGCCGATGGCTGCGGCCAGGCGGCACTGCTCGGCAAAAGGCCGGTCGCGCAGCACCTCGTTGCACAGCGCCAGTTTCATGTGGTCCTCATCCCGACCAGCGACAGCGCACGCGCCCACAGGCCACGAACGCCGCGGTTGAAGGCCGGCGCGTACATGAACATCGTGAACACCGTCAGGGCGGCCAGCGCGGCGCAGATGGGGCGTGTGAAAAAGGGCGTGAAGTCACCGTCGGACAGCGTGAGGCCGCGGCGCAGGCTCTTGTCGAGCAGGTCGCCCAGCACCAGGCCCAGCACCAGCGGCGGAATCGGGTAACCGCCGCGGCGCAGCAGGAAAGCCGCCATGCCGATGGCCAGCATCAGGTAGACGTCGAACATCCGCGAGGCGATGGCATACGCACCCACCGTGCACAGCACAAAGACCGTGGGCATGATGATCGAGCGCGGGATGCGCACGATCAGCAGCAGCGGCCTGACCAGGAAGAGGCCGAAGATCAACATGCCCAGCGTGGCCAGCAGCGTCATGGCCACCACGTCGTAGACAAACTGCGGCTGGTTCACCATCAGCATGGGGCCGGGTTGCACGCCGTGGATGATCATCGCGGCCATCAGCACCGCCGACGGCGCCGAGCCAGGGATGGCCAGCGCCAGCGCCGGGATGATGCCGCCGGGAATCGCGGCGTTGTCGCCGGTTTCGGCGGCGAGCAGGCCTTCGACCGAGCCCTTGCCGTACTTCTCTTTTTCCTTGCTCGCGCGGCGGGCCGCGGCGTAGGACGACCAGGCCGCGATGTCCTCGCCCACGCCAGGCAGCACACCGACGTAGACACCGATTGCGCCCGAGCGAAGGATGGTTTTCCAGTGCACCAGCACGTCGCGGATGCGCGGCAGCACCGAATCGACGGCGTTGAGGGTGGCGCGTTTGGCCGGCTCGGCCAACACGATCAGGATCTCGGCAAAACCGAAGGCGCCGATCAACGCCGGGATCAGCGAGATGCCGCCCTCCAGATCGTGCACACCCAGCGTGTAGCGGCTGACTGCGTGCAGGCCGTCCTGCCCCACCAGTGCCAGGAACAGGCCCAGGAAGCCCATCATCCAGCCCTTCAGCGGGTCGGCGCTGGCGATCGAGCCCGACATCATCACGCCGAACAGCGCCAGCCAGAACATCTCGTAGGAACCGAAGGACAGTGCCGCTTCGCCCAGGGCCGGTGTCAGCAGCGCGAGGCAGAACACGCCGAACAGCGAGCCCATCACCGAGCCGGTGGTGGCGATGCCCATCGCACGGCCGGCCTGGCCCTGCAAAGCGAGCTGGTGGCCGTCCAGGCACGCCGCCGCGTTGGCCGCGGTGCCGGGAATGTTGAGCAGGATGGCCGTGCGGCTGCCGCCGTAGATGGTGCCGACGTAAGCGCAGATCAGGATCAGGATGGCGTCGTTCGGCGGCATCTTGATCGTGAGCGTGGTCAAGAGCGCGATCGCCAGCGTGGCCGACAGTCCTGGCAGGCAGCCGACCAGGATGCCGACCAGCGTCGCGGTCAGCGCATAGAGCAGCGGCCAGAAGGAGAAAAAGCTGGCCAGCGACTGGCCCAGCAGCTGCAGGCCGTCAAACATCGCGGCCGCCGGCAAGTTCGGGGCTCATGGCAGGCGCACCAGGAAGAGGGTCTCGAAGATGAAGGGCACGGCCAGCGCCCCGCCCACGGCCACCGCAGCGGCCACCAGCAGGCCGCGCAGGGTCTGCCCGGCGGCGCGGCGCTCTGGCCACTGCAGCAGCGTGATGTGGGCAAAGAGGTAGATGCCGGCGACCAGGCCAAAGGGCGCCCCGTGGCCAACCAGCCCGCCGGCAAAGCCCAGGCACAGCAGCAGCGTCAGGGCCACCCGCCGCCAGTCGGTGGCGGACGTTTCATCGGCCAGCACAGGTGCTCGCAGGCTGCGCAGCGACAGAAACACACCGCCGACGGCGATGATCACGCCCAGGATGCCCGGCACCAGGCCGGGCGCGGCGAACCACTGCACACCCTGGGCTTCGAGCCGTTCCATCCTGAGCGCGCCCACCGTGATGGCTGCACCCAGCACCACCCACATCGCGCCCCACACACGGTCGGCGCGTGCCGGCAGCACGCCGCCGGCGACAGCTTCGCTCATGGTTCAGGGCTTGGGAATGCCCACCGTGTCGGGCGAGACCTTGGTCTTGCCGCTGTCGTGCATCAACCAGGCGTTGGCAGCGATGGCCGGTGCGGCCGCCTTCTGCGCGTCGTCGCCGGCCACCGGCTGGAACAGCGCACCGCGGCTCACCGCGTACTTCTTCACTGCTTCGCTCGTCTTGATGTTCTCGTTCCAGATTTTCGTGATGGTGGCGACCACATCCGGCGGCACGCCCTTCGGGATGAAGATGCCGAAGTAGTTGGTGGCCACCTTCAGGTTCGGCAGCGTCTTGGTGATGGGCTCGATGGTGCCAAAACCTTCGAGCTCCAGCGCCTTGTCACTCACCGCGGCCAGCGGGCGGATGCGCTTGGCGCGGATGTGGTCGGCCTGTTCGACGGCCAGCTGCGTGGTGATGTCGGTTTCACCGGATACGGTGGAGATCACCGCCGGGTTGCCACCGTCGTAGGGCACGTGGCGGTAGGTGACACCGGCGCCCTTGGCGATCAGCTCGACCGCATTGAAGCTCGACGAAGCCACGCCGCCGGTGGAGACCTTGATCTGGCCCGGCTTGGCCCTCATGGCCTCCAGCAGTTGCGGCATCGACTGGTAAGGCCCCCCGGCGTGTGCACCGACGACCGGCACGTTGGCGACGCTCAGGAACAGGTGCCAGTCCTTGGCCGGCACGTCCAGCATGCCCAGCGCCTGGTAGACACCCAGGTCTTGCGCGGCGCCTGCGGCCCAGGTGTAGCCGTCACGCGGGGCGTCCCACACACCCTTGGTGCCGATCGAGCCCGACGCGCCGGGCTGGTTCACGATGACGATCTTCTGGCCGAGCACTTTCTCCAGTTCGGCGGCCGTCACGCGTGTGACCTGGTCGGTGGAGCCACCGGCGGCCCAGGGCACGATCAGGTTGATGGGCTTCGTGGGTTTCCACTGCTGGGCCTGCACGCTGCAAGCCAGGGCCGCACCCGCAGCGAAGGCCAGGGTGGTGCGCAGAAGGTGGCGCTTGTTCATCGTCTGTCTCCTTGTGTTGTGGTGTCGGAAAAATCTGCACCGGTTGGCGCAGTGAAAGGGCGCGGTGAAAGGGCGCAGCTAAACGGGTGTCGGGTCAGGAACCTGGCGCAGCAGGCCGCACATGCCCAGCGTCTCGGGCGTGCCGGCCAGTGCTGCGCCGACGGCGTTGGCGTCTGCGGCTGGCGGCTTGTGCAGTCGCTCCAGCGAGCGCTGCAGCCAGTGCCCCGGCCCGCTGTGGATCACGGCTTCGTACTGCGGCTGGTGTTCTGCCGCCAGCGTGCGGTGCAGGCTCACGAATCGCTGCAGTTCGGTGAAGTAGCCGGCGCGGTCCTGCTGCCACAGCTTCAGCAACGCGATGTAGGCGTGGGTCGAGGCATCACGCCGTTGCAGCGCACCTTCCAGGCCGTGAGTGCGCGGCAAGGCGCGCAGGTGCTCGAACTTGGCGGGGTCGGCATCGACGGCGGCGCCGAAGTAGATGCGTGCGTCGCCGCGTTCGGCCAGGCCGCTGTTGCTCATCAGCGCCAGCACCTCAAGGCCCCCTTCGCTGACCGAGCGGTGCAAGGTGCCCGGCCCGAACTGCACAAAGTCGCCGGCCTGCAGCGGCACACGGCGAAAGCCGCGTTCGGCATCGTGCAACTCCACCGCGCCGCTGCCCGAGATCACGTAGTAGGCCTCGTCGGTGAAGGCGTGCACGTGTGCACAGCCGCTCATCGTGCCGTCGGGTGCGGGCCGATGGTCGTAGACGTGCAAACGGGTCAAACCGATGCCTGCCAACAAGCCGGTGCTCATGTCTGCCTGGGCGCCTTATTCAAAGAATGGTGAATTCTTGGCGGCGGCAAGGCCAGGCGTCAATGTGTGCGCGGGGCTCAATCCCTCAGGACATACCCGAGGATCACGTCACACATGTGCATCAGGCGGGCGTTGCGCGCTTTCGGCGCCATCAGGTCGCGGCCGAAGATGGCCGACAGCGTGTGGTTGTTCGAGAGGTAGAAGTAGGAAAGCCCGGCGATCGAGATGTAGAGCTGCAGCGGGTCGACACCCCCGCGGAAGACGCCGGTGGCGCGTCCGCGCTCGAGCACCTCGCCCAGCGTCTGGATCAGCGGCGAGTTCAGCGCCTGCGCGCGCTGCGAGGCCTTGACGTGCCGCGCGCGGTGCAGGTTTTCGCTGTTGAGCAAGGTCAGGAACTCCGGGTGTTCGAGGTAGTAGTTCCAGGTGAACTCGGTGAGCCGGCGCACCGCGTCGGCGGGTGGCAGGTCGGTCAGGCGCAGGGCCTGCTCGGCCTGTCGAATGTGCAGGTAGGCCTCTTCCATCACTGCGCGGAAGAGGTCGTCCTTGTCTTCGAAGTAGTGGTACAGCAGCTTCTTGTTGACACCGGCACGTTCGGCAATGCGTTCGACCCGTGCGCCACCCAGGCCGTGGCCCGAGAACTCGTCGCGTGCGGCAAGCAGGATCAGCTCACGCGAACGTGTGGCGTCGCGTGTGCGGGTCGTGGTGCTGGTGGGCTTGTCCTGGGCCATGGCGAGAGTGGAACACGCCCGACGCCAGCCTGCCTGAGGGGAATCACCAAACGGTGAATTAACTGCGTTGCTAGGGAGGTGTGGCGCCTTGACAGTGCAGAGGCGAAGCCTAGGATGGCTTGCGTGCCAACCCCCGATCTGCAGGACTGCAAGTTCAGCGCCTTCATCAGCTACGCGCATGCCGACGATGCCGCGTGGTTTCATTGGGTGACGCAGTTCCGCGACGAGCTGGAACGGGGTCTGTCAGCGCTGCTGCGCGGCGTGAAGCTGCCACGCACGCACCTGTCGGGCGAAAACGGCCCCGTGTCGGGCGTGCTGGGCGAGGAGCTCAAGCAGCGCATCGCCGAGTCGTTTGCGATGGTCATCGTGGTGCACGACAACTACGCGCAGAGCGACTGGTGCCTTCGCGAGCTGGCGTACTTCCACCAGCTTTTTGGCGACGAAGGGCTGCGCGAGCGCCTGTACATCGTGGCCATGGGCGAAAGTGCCATGCTGGCGGTCAGTGGTGGCGGCGTGTGGCAGAGCCTGCTGCCCGGTGGCCAGCAGCTGTGGATCCCGTTTTTCGAAGAGCAGGACCGCAACCGCCCGCGCGAGGTGTACCTGGCACCCGGTCTGGTGTCGCCGGCCTTCCGCAAACCTTTCGAGCGCCTGCGTTCCGATCTGGCGCAGAAGCTCGCAGGGCGGGGTGGTGGTCCAGAGCCCGCTTCCCCACGTTCACCGCTGGCTGTGCCGCCTGTGCCTCCTTTGCGCACTTTGCTCCCTGTGCACCTGCCATCCCCGGCTCTGCCGGGCAGTCCGCAGGCCCGTGTGCTGTTCGGCTTTGTGCCGTCAGCGGCCACGGCATCGGCGCAGCGTGCCGTGGCCGCACTGGCGGCCGGCGGCGTGACGGCCCAGTTGCTCACGCCGGACACGGTGTTCGCCGACTTCGTGGATTTCGACAACGCCGAGCACCTGGTGCTGGCCTTCGACGACAGCCCGCCGATGCTCACCACGCTCAGCCCCGGTGGCCACCTGCAACTGCAGCGCGAGGCCTGGGCCCGGCGCGGCCGCCCCGACGCCAATCTGCACTGGCTCGCGCTGAACCCTGGCATGTCACTGCCACCCGTGTTGCAGCAGCAGCAGCTGCAGCCCTTGACGCTGGACGACCTGCTGGGGCGCCTGGGCGCCCGGCGCGCAGAGCCGTCGCGGGCGGTGCGTGTCTACATCGAGAGCAACCGCCACGAACGCACGCTGTGGGAACCCCTGGGCGAGCAGATCCAGGCCATGTGGCAGCAAGTCTGCACTCGAATGGCCCCCGGTCGCACGCCGCCATTGAGCCTGCGCGCACGCGGCCTGCCGGTGGACCAGATCGATGCCTTCCCCGACCTCGACGACGCCGACGGTGTGGTGCTGCTGTGGGGCAAAAAGACCAGCGAAGCCCTGGTGGCGCAGATCAACAAGGTGGAGCTGAAGCTTCCCAGCGGCCGCGCTACCGCGCCGGGCATCGTGGCCTACCTGATGCCACCGCAGGCCAGCAGCGAGCCGGTGCCTGCCTGGGGCTGGCAGGTGCTGCGCTTCGACGCAAGCGACGAATCGGCCATCGGCGTCATCGACGACGAACGTGGTGAACTCGAGCGTTTTGTCGAGAAGGTCTTCCGCCGCCACCAGCAGCGGGCAGGGGTCATGCCGTGAATGCACCCCGTGCCGACGACGCACGCACCCGGCTACCGCGCGAGCCTTACCCGGGCCTGCGGCCTTTTCTCGACTTCGAGGCGGCGCTGCTGTTCGGCCGCGAGCGCCAGGTGCGCGAGGTCATCGAACACCTGAAGTCGACCCAGTTCGTGGCTGTGCTCGGCGGCTCCGGCTCGGGCAAGAGCAGCCTCATCCACGCCGGCGTGGTACCAGAACTCAGAAGTTATGGCATTGCCGGCGCCGGTGACCTGTGGCTGCCGATGACCTGCACCCCCGGTACCAATGTGTCGGCGCAGGACAAACAGGCGGGCCGCCATTCGCCCATCACGCGGCTGGCGCGGCGCTTTGCCGGCCTGCTGCGCAGCCTGGGCAGCGAAGCCGCCGACCTGCAGCGCGAAGCCGAGATCACGCAGATCTTCCGCCAAGAGGCCGGTTTTGCCCGCCTGCTCGAAACCTACGGCCGCGACTTTGCATTGCCACCCGGCCCCGACCCGGCCGACGCCCGCGTGCTGTTTGTGCTGGACCAGTTCGAAGAACTTTTCCACCCCACCAACCGCGACGTGGCCGATGTGGCGCTGCTGGTCGAGCGGGTGCTGGACCACTTCTTCAACCCGCACGAACGCTGCTACGTGGTGCTGACGATGCGCAGCGAGCACCTCAACGACTGCGCCACCTACCTGGAACTGCCCGACGCGATCAACAAGTCTTCATACCTGATCCGCCGACTCGATGCCGATGAACTGCGCAGTGCCATCACCGGCCCGGCGCAGCGTTTCCTGCGCCTGGCCACGCGAAGCGCCATGCCGGGCCAGGTGCTGCCGGACGAGGTGGTGTTCGAAGAAGCCGTGCTGCAGCGCTTGCTGCGTGACGTGCAGTCCATCACCCACGACCCCGACCATCTGCCCTTGTTGCAGCACCTGCTGGCACGCCTGTGGGAGGCCGCGCTCGAACGGCAGGAAATGGACGTGCCGGTGCCGGACCGCATCACCTTGGCTGACCTGGCGCGTGCGGTGCAGGCGGGCGCCCGCGGCCACGACAAGCCGCTGGACACGCAGGTGAACACGCTGCGCGCCTGCGTCGAAAACTGGCCTGAGACCCTGTACCAATGGCACGACGAAACCAAGCGTGTGCAGTTCGACAGCCTCTTTCGTCACCTGGCCTTCAAGGACCCGAACACGGGCTTGTATTCGCAGCAGCGCATCGATGTCGACGTGGGCGCGAAGTGGCTCGGCCCGGACAAAACCCGGGCCGACCTGCGCAACCTCATCAGCGAAGGTTTTCTGGGTTCGGTGGACTACCTGTTCTGGGACGACGAAGACCCTGCGCGTGTGACGCTGAAGGTGTCACACGAGTCTTTCATCCGCGGTTGGCCGCGCTTTCGCGCGCTCATCGACACCGAGTCGGCGCACTTCGACGAGTTCCTGGGTGTGCTGCGCAAGTGCGCCGACTGGTCGGCCGGTGGCCGCAGCGACGACGACCTGCTCGAAGCCGGCGAACTGCGGCGGCTGGGCGGTGCCGGCTTTGCGGTGCGCGTGAAGCAGCCGGACAAACGCCAGACCTGGCGGCGTTTCCTGGCGCTCGACCGTGACTGCACACGGCTGGCGCAGCACGAGCCCAGCCTGGACCACTTTTTCGACGCGTCCACGCAGCGGCAGGCCGAACGCCGGGCGCGCGAAACACGGGCCAAACGCAGCGCGCGGTGGCTGGTGGTCTTGACGGTGGTGTTTGCCTTGTTGCCCACGGCGCTGTTTTCAGTGTTTGTGCAGGGCCCGACGATGTCGCGCGCCGAATTGCTGTTCGACGCCGGCAACCGCGCCAACCGCACCCAGCTCAGCACCAGCCAGCCCCAGGTGGGGGCTGCAGCCGGCACGCTGGACTCGCTGCTGCGCGCCGCCGAACTGATCGAAGCGGCACGCCAGGGCGAAGGTTCCTGGCGCATGGCCAGTTCCAACCAGGCTCTGCAGCTGTTGGGGAACTGGCCGCCCTTCAGCGAACAGCGCGACTTCCTGGCCCGCGTCTTCACGCAGGCCGAGCCGCCCGTCAACGGCATGCTGCGCCAGTTGCTGACCGGTTCGCTGTGGCGTGCACCGCCGGCGCCTGAGCAGGGCGACAGGCTGACGATGCCGGACGTGCTGGAAGACACGGCCTGTGCCGTCTCGGGCGCGCAGCGCAACGGGGGCTTCGATGTGCCGGGCGCGGACCAGGCTGCGCCGCTGGGTCGGCTGTTTGTCTCCGTGCGCCGCGGCGCCAGCGACCGGCGCCCGCTGCGCGCGCTGTTCCTGCCACGCCGGCCGGCCTTCGACCGCACGCTGGAAGTGTTCAGCGCCAGTGTCGACCCCGTCAACGGCCAATGTGTGCTGGGCGCGGTGGTGCTGTCCAGCCCCGAAGTGCTGGACTCGAGCCTGGTCTTCGACGCTGGCTTGCGTTATTTCTACTACACGGTGCAGGATGCCAGTCGCGCGGCCGGCACGGTGATCGTGCAAGAGGTGGACTGGGAACGCAGCCGCGACGGCGAGGTGCGCGCCCTGCAGCGCCAGACGCTGGCGACCATCTCTGACCCCGGTGCCGTGCGCGCGGTGCAAACCGCCGCGGGCCAGCAGCGGGTGGCCGTGGTGCCCACCTGGCGACTGCCTGGCGGGCGCCAGGTGCAGGTGGCCGACCGCGCCTGGCGCATCGTTTCGGCGCAGGCGCTCAGGGTCGACCTGGCCGAAGGCAGCGAGCCGCCACGTGCGCTGCAGCTGTCCGCGCCGGATTCGGTCTGCACGCAGGTGGCGGGCAGAGCCCTGGCGATGCCGGGGTTCGCGATCACCCACCGTGAAACCGGCAGCCACTGCTTCATGGTGGCGCGCGGCTGGCCGGCTGCAGGGGCGGCTGGCGAAGCCACGCGGCCGGCACGTGACGAGATCCTGGTGCTGGTGCACGAAAAACCCGTGGGTGACGTGTCGGCTGACGCCCTGGTGCAGGCGGGCCAGAGTCCACCTGCACCGGTGGCCGCCTTGTTGCCGTTTGGCCGTGTGGCCGCCGACGCGATGCCAGCAGATCGGGGCAGCGCCTGGTTTGTCGCCGAGTCCGGTCCGCACGCGGGTTGGCTGCTGCTGAAAACTGCCGACCGCAGCGGCGGCGATCGTTTCATCGGCCTGCCGTGGAGCACCTGCGCCCTCTGGCGCCAGGGCCGTGAGCTGCAGGCGCGGAACCCGCCAGCCGGCGGCGCGCAGGCGGGTGGCTCCGAGGCCTGCGACAGGCGGTGATGCCGGCTGCGGCTAAAGTGCCGGCATGAACCCAGCCCACTCACCCGCCGCCACTTCCGCTTCGCCACCCGCTGCACGACCTGCCGGCCATGCGCTGGTGCAGGCCCTCATCGAACAAGGTGTCGACACCTGTTTTGGGGTGCCGGGTGAAAGTTACCTGGCGGTGCTGGACGGTTTCTACGAACACCGCGACCGCATCCGCTTCATCGCCTGCCGGCAGGAAGGTGGCGCCGCTTTCATGGCCGACGCGCAGGGCAAGCTGAGCGGCCGCCCGGGTGTGTGCTTCGTGACCCGCGGCCCTGGCGCCACCAACGCCAGCATCGGTGTGCACACGGCCTTCCAGGACAGCACGCCGCTGGTGCTGTTCATCGGCCAGGTGGCCAGCGACCAGCGCGACCGCGAGGCCTTCCAGGAAATCGACTACCGCCAGATGTTCAGCCCCGGCACGCTGGGCCTGGCCAAGTGGGTGGCCGAGGTGCACAGCGCAGACCGTGTGCCCGAGTACGTCGCCCGGGCCTTCCACACCGCCATGCAGGGCCGGCCGGGCCCGGTGGTGCTGGCCTTGCCCGAAGACATGCTGACGACGCTGACCACGGCACCCGTGCTGCCACGTGTCGAGCCCGTTCATGCCTGGCCCGCGCCGGGTGGCCTGCGCGACCTGCGTGCGATGCTGATGGCCGCGCAGCGCCCGCTGGTGCTGGCCGGTGGTTCGGGCTGGGATGCCGAAGCGGCCAAGGCGCTGCAGCGTTTTGCCGAGAACTGGCAACTGCCCGTGGCCTGTGCCTGGCGCTTCCAGGACACCTTCGACAACCGCCACCCGCTGTATGCCGGCGACGTGGGCATCGGCACCAACCCGCGCCTGGTGGCACGGGTCAAAGACGCCGACCTGGTGATTGCACTGGGCGTGCGCCTGGGTGAGATGACGACCCAGGGCTACAGTTACCTGCAGGCGCCACGGCCCGTGCAGAAGCTGGTGCACATCCACGCCGGCGCCGAAGAGCTGGGCCGGGTCTACCAGGCCGACCTGATGCTGCAGGCCTCGATGGCCTGTGCCGCCAAGGCGCTGGAAGCGCTGGCCGCGCCGACGCTGGTGCCCTGGGCCGCACACGCCGTGTCTGCACGCGCCGACTACGAAGCCAATCTGGTGGCACCGGCCGTCGAGCCGCTGGACATGGCGGTGCTCATCAAGGCACTGCAGCGCCTGCTGCCCGAAAGCACCGTCTACACCAACGGCGCCGGCAACTTCAGTGGCTGGCTGCACCGCTACTGCAGCCACCCGGGCCTGCAACACCACGGCCGCACGCAACTGGCGCCGACGTCGGGCGCAATGGGCTACGGCCTGCCGGCCGCGGTGGGCGCGGCGCTGCTGCAGCCCGAACGTTGGGTGGTCAACATCGCCGGCGACGGCGATTTCCTGATGAACGGCCAGGAACTGGCCACCGCCACGGGGTATGGCGCGAAGAAGCTGATCAGCGTGGTGGTGGACAACGGCACCTACGGCACCATCCGCATGCACCAGGAACGCGAGTACCCGTCGCGTGTGAGCGGCAGCGACCTCTTCAACCCCGACTTCGCGGCGTTGGCGCGAGCCTACGGCTGGCGCGGTGAATTCATCGACACCACGGCGGCCATCGAATCGGCGCTGAAACGCGCCATCGAAGCCGGGGTGCCGACGCTGCTGCATGTGAAGCTGGACGCCAATGTCAGCACCAGCCGCACCACGCTGGAGGCCATCCGCAAGGCGGCTGGGGGCGGCTGAACGCCAGCGCGGGCTAGCGTCGCCCGCGCAACATCAACACCACGCTGCCCGTCACCAGCAAGGCCGCCAGCCATTCACCCCAGTGCAGCGTTTCACCACCCAGCGTGACACCCAGGGCCAGGCCGATGAGCGGGTTGACGTAGGCGTAGCTGGACGACACCGCAGTGGGCGTGCGCTGCAGCAGCAGCATGAAGGCCGAAAAGGCGACGATCGAACCGGCCACCACCAGGTAAGCCCAGCTGAACAAGGCACGCGGTTCGATGGGCCAGCCGGGCTGTTCGCCGAATGCCGCTGAAGCCAACATCAGCAGCGCACCGCCGGCCAGCATCTGGCTGGCAAAACCCATCGCACCGGGTGCCAATGCCAGCTTGCGGCCGCCCAGCACTTGCGGCAGGCCGCGCATGCTCCACACGCTGCCCAGCTTCCAGGCCACCGACGCTGTCAGCACCGCCAGCAGGCCACCGGGCGAAGCGGAAAAGCCCTGGCCCGCTGCCAGGCCGACCACGCCGATCAGGCCCAGGCCAATGCCCGCTGCTTCCAGCCGCGTGGGTCTGACGCCATAGGGCCATTCCATGGCCGCCTGCAGCGCAGGCCCGATGGCGATGAAGGCCACCACCAGGCCGGAGCTCACCGACATCTCGGCCACGGCGGTGAGTCCGTAACCCACACCCAGCATCAAGGCGCCCAGCAGCGTGGCGTTGGCCCATTCGCGCCGGTCGGGCCAAGGTGTGCGGCGCCACTTCAGCCAGGCCGCCATCAAGGCACCGGCGACCAGAAAACGGGTGCCCATCTGGTAGAACGGTGGAAAGCTGACCAGCGCCCACTTGATGGCCAGGTAGGTGGAGCCCCAGATCAGCCAGGTTGCGGCCAGGCAGGCCAGGATGAGCGGCGGCAAGCTGCGGCTGGCCAGGGGTGCGGGCAGGGTGGAACTGTCTGACATGCACCCGATGTTAGGCAAGCCAGCCCGCACTTTGAATGGGACAGACAAGCTTGCTTGCACCTTGTGCCTTGCTTTTGAAGGATTCGCGGGGCAGAGTCTTTGGAATGCGAAACCTGCCTGTGCTCGACGCCCACGACACCCGCATCCTGGCCGAACTGCAGGCCGATGCACGCATCTCGATTGCCGAACTGAGCCGGCGTGTGCACCTCAGCCAACCGGCGGTGTCCGAACGGGTGCGCAAGCTCGAATCGGGCGGAGTCATCACCGGCTACCGCGCCACCGTCAACCTGGCGGCGCTGGGATACGGCATCCGCGCGCTGGTGCGGGCCGGGCGTGCCGACTACAACCGCATGACGCACTTCATCGGCCAGACGCCCGAGATCGTCAACGCCTGGAACATCACGGGTGAAAACAGCTGGCTGTTCGAGATTGCCGTGGCCGACGTGGCCCACCTCGATGCCGTCGTCTCGCAACTGTGCCTGCTGACTGAAACCTCCACCTCCATCATCCTCAAGTCCGTGCGCGAACATCAGGTGATGCTGCCTTGCGCCAAGGAAACCGCCGAATGAACAGTGAAGCCCGCACCGATTTCCTGACCTGCGACATCTGCGATGCCCACCGTGGCGACGACAGCCTGCGCGTGCTGCCGCCGGTGTTCCGCGACTTCGGCAAGCACCTGAAATTCAGTGGGCCAGTGGCCACCGTGAAGTGTTTCGAGGACAACACGCTGGTCAAGGCTGCCGTCGATTCACCCGGCCAGGGCCGTGTGCTGGTGGTCGATGGGGGTGGCAGCCTGCGCACCGCCTTGCTGGGTGGCAACCTGGGTGCGGCGGCGGCGCGCAACGGCTGGGCCGGTGTGGTCATCGACGGCGCCGTGCGCGACGTGGCCGAACTGGCCCTGTGCGAGGTGGGCATCCGCGCCCTGGCCTCGATGCCGGTGCCGCCGGCCAAGCGCAACGCCGGTCTGTCCGACGTGGCGGTGCAGGTGCAGGGGGTGTGGGTGCGCCCCGGCGACTGGATCTACGCCGATGCCGACGGCACGCTGGTAGCGCCACGTGCCATGACCTGAAGCGCCGCCCACGGCGACCCCCCGGCTACAATGAGGCCATCGGGGTGTAGCGCAGCCTGGTAGCGCAACTGGTTTGGGACCAGTGGGTCGAAGGTTCGAATCCTTTCACCCCGACCAACATCCCACAAAACGGACGATCCGGCTCAGCGCAGCGGTCGTCCGTTTTTTTTGGGAAACACCGACCCGGCCGTCAGGCCGCGCCGCGCAGCGGTGTCGATGCGGTGGCGGTGGCTGCAGCCACGCGCCGTGCCAGGGCCGGGTCGTGCACCTCGACAGCCGCCTTGTTGACCGGGGAGCGGCGCACGTCGGCGACGCTGTCGTCCATTTCCGCGGCCAGCTTGACGGCCAGCGCGTGGGCGGTGGCCACAAGCCATGAACCGGTGTCCTGGTCTTCGCGCGAGTCCTGGTCCAGGAAGTGGTCGGCGGCCTTGGCCGCAGCATGCAGCTGGTGGGTGCGCACACGCAAGGGCGACAGGCGGGCCAGCAGCGCCGCGTCGGCCTGCCGTTCCTTGATGGCGCGCGCAAGGCCGTCCAGGTCGGCGGCCAGTTCTGCGGCCAGGCCCACGGCGCTCGACATCAGCCAGGAACCGGTGTCGCGTTCGGTTGCCTGGTCTTGGGCGGTGTAGTGGTCGGCAGCCCGGGTGGCGGCGCGCAGCTGGTGTGCACGTGCGCCCAGCTGGCGCAGATGGTGGGCGGCGTCGGGCGCGTCGCCGCCAGCGGCCAAGGGTGCGGCGGGGGCAAGCGGAGAAGGACGGGTGTCTGCCATCTGGGCCTCGCTGGGCGGGTGCTGGGGTCAGCCATTCTGCCCACGATCGGCAGCGCCGGGGGCCATCGATCCGGGGTGGGGCAACCAGGCGGACCGCAGTGAAGCCGCCAGGTCCAGCAGTGGCTCGGCGGGGCCGGTCTGCGCTGTCGGGTCGGCCACGGCCTGCGGGGAAACCTGTTCGAAATGCAGCAGCAGTTCGGGCGGAATGAAACGCGAACGCAGTGCATACAGGTGCCTGCCGCCCAGTGCCCGTTGCTGCGTGACGTGAAAACGCTGCGGCATCCACAGGCTGAGTTCGCCACGCGCACGGGTCATGCCCACGTAGAGCAGGCGGCGTTCTTCTTCGATCTCGGCCGCGCTGCCGGTGGCCATGTCGGCCGGCATGCAGCCGTCGACGACGTTCAGGATGTGCACGGCATTCCACTCCTGCCCCTTGGCCGAGTGCAGCGTGGACAGGATCAGGTAGTCCTCGTCGCGCAGCGGCACGCCCGACTCATCGCTGCTGGCCTCGGGTGGGTCGAGCGTGAGCTCGGTGACAAAACGCTCGCGGCTGCGGTGGCCTGTGGCCACCTGCTGCAGTTGCGCCAGGTCGGCCAGGCGCACACGCGCGTCGTCGTGCAGGCGCTCCAGGTGCGGCTGGTACCAGTCGAGCACGTGTTGCATGTCGCCCGGCCATGACGCGGCAGGGCCGCGCAACTGCTGCATCAGGTCCAGCAGGGCGCGCCAGGGCAGGGCAGTGGCTGCGGGGGGCTTGAAGTCGGCCAAAGCGCCCTTGTGGTCCAACAGCCGGCGCACGCTGGCCGGGCCCAGGCCGGGCACCAGCCGGGCCACACGCATCGCGGGCAGGCGTGCCGCCGGGTTATCGGCCCAGCGCAGCACCGACAACACGTCTTTCACGTGCGCCGCTTCCATGAACTTCAGCCCGCCGTATTTGACGAAGGGCACACCGCGGCGCGTGAGCTCCAGTTCCAGCGGCGCGCTGTGTGTGCCGGTGCGGAACAGCACCGCCTGGCGTTTCAGCACCAGGCCGGTTTCGCGCTGCGCCAGCACCGCGTCGGCCACACCGCGGGCCTGCGCGGCTTCGTCGTCCACCGTCACCAGGCGCGGTTGAATGCCGGCGGCGCGCGTGCTCCACAGTTGCTTGGGAAACCGCTGCGCGGCAATCTCGATGACGGCGTTGGAAGCGTTCAGGATCTGCGGTGTGCTGCGGTAGTTCTGCGTCAGCGTGACGATGCGTGCGGGCGGGTCGAAACGCTGAGGGAATTGCAGGATGTGCTGCACGTCGGCGCCGCGAAACGCGTAGATGGACTGTGCATCGTCGCCCACCGCCGTGAGCCCCTGGCCGTCGGGCTTCAGGGCCAGCAGGATGTCGGCCTGCAGGCGGTTGATGTCCTGCACCTCGTCGACCAGCACGTGGTCGAAACGGCCGCCGATGCGCGTGGCCATGGCGGGGGTCTGCATCAGGTGCCACCAGGCCAGCAGCAGGTCGTCGAAGTCCAGCGACTGCTGCTGCAGCTTGGCTTCACCGAAGCCCGCAAACAGGCGCGCCAGGTCGGCTTCGTGGCCCAGGCACCAGGGGAAGGTGCTCTTGACCACCTCGGCCACCGGCTGGCGCGTGTTGATGCAGCGCGAATGGATGGCCAGGCAGGTGGGCGCCAGCGGCAGGCGGTGTTCACTGTCGGCCAGACCCAGTGCCTGGCGGGTGTGGGCCATCAGGTCCTGGGCGTCGCTGCGGTCCAGCACGGTGAAACCCGGGTCCAGGCCAATGCGTGGCGCCTCTTCGCGCAGCAGCCGCGCCGCCACGCTGTGGAAGGTGCCGCACCAGGGCAGGGTGGGTGGCGCGGTGCTGGAAGGCAGGTGCAGCGACTGGTGCAGCAGCCGCGCTGCACGGCGCGCCATTTCGCCAGCGGCGCGGCGCGAGAAGGTCATCAGCAAAACACGCTGCGGGTCGGCGCCTTGCAGCACCAGATGGGCCAGGCGCGAGGCCAGTGTCAGTGTCTTGCCGGTGCCTGCACCGGCGATGACCAGCAGCGGGCCGTCACCGGCAGGGTGTGCGGCGACCTGCAGTTGCTGCGGGTTCAACGCATCGAGCGCGAAGCAGTGGGTGGGGGCCAGCACGGGGGCGATCGAAACCATCGACCTGTACTGTATGCGCATCCAGACCCGCGGCCACAGGAAACGGCCGGTGTGGCCTGCCCGGCAGGACTCGAACCTGCGACCCCCAGCTTAGAAGGCTGGTGCTCTATCCAGTTGAGCTACGGGCAGAAACTGGCCCGCGATTCTAGGCGGCGCAGGGCTGAAGCCTGCTCAGCGCTGCTGGTACTGCGTTTTGCCAAACAGCGTTTCGCGCGCTTTGTCGTCGACCAGCGGCTTGCGCAGGCTGGCCAGCACCTCGACACCCCGCACCACCGCAGGCCGCGCGCTGATTTCGTCGAACCAGCCACGCAGGTGCGGGAAGTCGTTCCAGTCGATGCCCTGGTTCTTCCAACTGCGAATCCACGGAAAGATGGCGATGTCGGCAATGCCATAGTCAGGGCCGCCGATGTACTTGCTCTTGGCCAGGCGCTTGTTCATGACGCCGTACAGGCGCTTGGTTTCGTTGGTGTAGCGGTCGACCGCGTAGGGAATCTTCTCGGGCGCGTAGATGCGGAAATGGTGGGTCTGGCCCAGCATCGGGCCGACACCGCCCATCTGGAACATCAACCACTGCAGCACCTCGTACTTCTCGCGCACACCCTCGGGCATGAAGCGGCCGGTCTTGCCCGCCAGGTACAGCAGGATGGCCCCCGATTCGAACAGCGAAATCGGCTTGCCATCGGGCCCCTGCGGGTCCACGATGGCGGGGATCTTGTTGTTGGGGCTGATGGCCAGAAACTCAGGCTTGAACTGGTCGCCGGCGCCGATGTCCACCGCGTGTGCTCTGTAGGGCAGGCCGCACTCTTCCAGCATGATGTGAACCTTGTGGCCGTTGGGCGTGGCCCACGAATACACTTCGATCATCGACGTTCTCCACAGGTGTGCGGCCTGCCGGCGCCGCAGGTTCATTGGACTCTAAACCATGCTCGATGGCTTGAAACGCTTGTTCACCAACGCCCCTTCAGAGGGCGGTGACTGGGACGGCGTCGCCCCTTGGGCGCAGTCCAAGCAGTACACCTTCCGCGCGGTTCAGAGCGAAGGTTTTGTCATCGACGGCCGCCTGGGCGCCACACCCTGGCGGCTGGAATGGGGCCCATCTCAGCGGCCCTACATCCAGGGCCAGGAACTGCGCATCCGGTCCGAGCTGGGCCTGGCGTCTGAACTGCAACTCGTGCTGATGAACCGCCAGTTGCAGGAGCAGATGGAAAAAGACGTCTTCGACCAGTATGTCGAAGGTGTGCAGACCCGCATCGACAACCAGACGCCGCCCGAAATGCGCTGGCTGGTGATGTTTCCCAAGCTGGCGGGCAGCGAAATGCCCGAACTGCGCGAACGTTACGTGGCGCTGTCCAGCATGAAGAGCTGGCTGGTGCAGTGGCTGCAAGGCCCCTTGTCGCAGGCCATCACGTCACTGCGCATCGAGCCCGAAACACCCATGGTGCTGATGATCGGCCGCGGCCGCCTGATGCTGCGCACGGCGTTGCCCGATGCACAGGTGGGTGCGCTGCAGGGCTGGTTGCGGCTCTTCGAAGCCGCCATGCGCGAAGCGCGGCGGGTGGCCAACGAAAGCAGCGATTCCATCTCGCCCAGCACGCAGCCCAGCATGTGGTCGAGCAGCGCGCTGCCGGGCGACGAGCGCAACAAGTAGCCGGCAGGGCGCAGCGCGCGGGGCGCGCGTGCAGCAGATTCAGCGCGGCGCGACCTTGCCCAGTTCGATCTTGGCAATGGCGTTGCGGTGCACCTCGTCAGGGCCGTCGGCAAAACGCAGCGTGCGCGCATTGGTGTAGAAGTAGGCAAGCGGGAAGTCCTGGCTCATACCGGCGCCACCATGCACCTGCATCGCCCAGTCGATGACCTGGCAGGCCATGTTCGGTGCCACCACCTTGATCATCGCGATCTCGGCCTTCGCGCTTTTGTTGCCGGCCATGTCCATCATCCAGGCGGCCTTCAGCGTGAGCAGGCGCGCCATGTCGATCTGGCAGCGCGCTTCGGCAATGCGCTCCTGCGTGACGGTCTGCTGCGCGATGGTCTTGCCAAACGCGGTGCGGCTGACGGCACGTTCGCACATCAGCTTCAGCGCACGCTCGGCAATGCCGATCAGCCGCATACAGTGGTGGATGCGCCCCGGCCCCAGGCGGCCTTGTGCAATCTCGAAGCCGCGGCCTTCGCCCAGCAGCACATTGCCGACGGGCACGCGCACGTTCTCGAAGTACATCTCCACATGGCCGTGGGGCGCGTGGTCGTAGCCCATCACCGTCAGTGGCCGCACGATGCGGATGCCGGGGGTGTCCGCCGGCACCAGCACCATGCTCTGCTGCGAGTGGCGCGGCGCGTCCGGGTCGGTCTTGCCCATGGTGATGAAGATCGCACAACGGGGGTCGGCCGCGCCGCTGATCCACCACTTGTGGCCGTTGATCACGTACTCGTCACCCTGGCGCTCTATGCGCGTGCAGATGTTGGTGGCGTCGCTGGAGGCGACCTCGGGCTCGGTCATCGCGAAGGCAGAGCGGATCTTGCCTTCGAGCAGCGGGCGCAACCAGCGCTCTTTGTGCTCGGCCGATCCGTAGCGCGCAATCGTCTCCATGTTGCCGGTGTCGGGGGCGGAGCAATTGAAGACCTCGGAGGCCCATTGAACACGGCCCATGATCTCGGCCAGGGGTGCGTACTCCTGGTTGGTCAGTCCCGCGCCGCTATAGCCGCTGGCCTCGGCGCTGTCCACGGGCAGCCAGAGGTTCCACAGGCCTTCGGCCTTTGCCCGGGCCTTGAGCTTTTCGACGACCTGCAGCGGGCCCCAGCGCTTGCCGGCGATGGTGTTGGCAGCCAGTTCCTCGGCGAAGCTCTTCTCGGAGGGATAGACGTTATCGTCCATGAACTGACGCAATCGGGCCTGCAGTTCCTTGGTTTTGGGGGAATAGTCGAAATCCATGTGCGCTCTCCGTTGGAATTGGGTGGGGTGGGGTGGATGGCTGGTTCGCGGCGCTCAGGCCTTCTGCGCGAATTCCCAGCCCAGACGCGCCAGGGTCGGCGCGCGTTCTCCGGCGCTGAGCGCCTGCGCGCTGGAGGCAGTGCCAGCTTCGACCCGCTTGGCGATGCCTTGCAGAATCGCGGCAATCCGGAACATGTTGTAGGCCAGGTAGAAGTTCCATTCGGCCTTCAGGCTCTCGGGTGTGGCCAGGCCGGTGCGTTCGCAATACATGCGGATGTACTCGGCTTCGCTCGGGATGCCCAGGCTCTTCAGGTCCAGGCCCGCGATGCCGCGGAAGGCGCCCGGCGGAATGTGCCAGGCCATGCAGTGGTAGCTGAAGTCGGCCAGCGGATGGCCGAGCGTGGACAGTTCCCAGTCCAGCACCGCGATGGCCCGGGGCTCCACGGGGTGGAACATCACGTTGTCGAGCCGGTAGTCGCCGTGCACGATGCTGCTGACGGTTTCGTCGCGGGCCTTGGGCGGTATGTGGCCGGGCAGCCACTCGATCAGGCGGTCCATTTCCGGAATGGGGCGGGTGATGGAGGCGACATACTGGCGCGACCAGCGCCCGATCTGTCGCTCGAAGTAGTTGCCCGGCTTGCCGAATCCCGCCAGCCCCTTCTGGGCGTAGGGCACGGTGTGCAGCGCCGCGATCACGCGGTTCATTTCGCTGTAGATTTCCCCGCGCTGCGCTGGCGTCATGCCTGGCAGCGACTGGTCCCACAGAATGCGGCCTTCCATGCATTCCATGATGTAGAAGGCGCGACCGATCACCGATTCGTCGTCACACAGTGCATACATGCGCGGCACCGGGACATCCGTGCCTTGCAGTCCGCTCATGACGGCGAACTCGCGCTCCACGGCATGGGCCGAAGGCAGCAACTTGGCCACCGGTCCCGGCTTGGAGCGCATCACGTAGTTCTTGCCGGGCGTGATCAGCTTGTAGGTGGGGTTGGACTGCCCGCCCTTGAACATCTCGACGCTGAGCGGTCCGGCATAGTCTTCGATGTTCAGCTTCAGCCAGGCCTCAAGCGCGCCCTGGTCGAAGGCATGGGTTTGCGCCACAGGGCGGGTGCCGGTGAACCCGGAGTAATCGTTGCTCATTGTTCAGTCTCTGTTACACGAATCAGGGCATCGCGGTTGCGAATAATCAGGCCGGCGGACTCTACACGCAGGACGCCTTCGCGCTCCAGGGCCTTGAGCTCCTGGTTGACGCGCTGGCGCGAAGCTCCCAGCAGTTGGGCCAGTTCCTCCTGGGCAAGCTGCAGCCCGATGCGCGTTTCCTGGCCATCGCTCGAGCATGCCACGCCGTAGCTGCGCGTCAGGTGCACCAGCTGCTTGGCCAGCCGCGCCCGCAAGGGCAGGGTGTTGAGATCCTCGACCAGGCCGTAGAGCTGCCGGATGCGTCGCGCGTGCAGGCGCAGCAGCGCCTCGTACAGCTCCACGTGGGCGGCGAGAATCTTCTTGAAGTCGGCTTTGGTGACGCAGACGATCGTGGTCTCGCCATGCGCGAAGGCATCGTGCGTGCGGCCATCGCCATCGAAAATCGCGACATCGCCGAACCAGATTCCGGGCTCGACATATGTCAGCGTGATCTGCCGGCCCGACACCGAGGTCGAGCTCACGCGCACCGCGCCCTTGGCGCAGGCAATCCATTGCTCCGGCGGGTCGCCGCGAGACGCCATCTGCTGGCCGTCGCGGAAGCGTTGAACGTAGGTGCATCGGAGTATGTCGTGGCGCAGTGAAGGGGAAAGCGTTGAAAACCAGCGGCCGCTGTTGATCGCCTCGCGCTCCTCCATGGTAAGAATCGGATCGTCCATCGCCTGTCTTGTGAGTGACTGTCTGAGTTCGGCGGGTCTCTTGCGGGACCACCGGGCTGTTACCTGTATTCAGGCTTCTTCTTGTCGAAAAACGCGTTGATGCCGATGCCTGCGTTCACGTGGTGCAGATTGCGCACGAAGTGATCGCGCTCGGTGGCGAGCTGCTCATTCAGGCTGTTCTGGTCCGCATCGTTGAGCAGCTCCTTGATGTCCGCCAGGGCGTTGGGCGCGCCGGCATTGAGCCCATCGGCGAGCTGCAACGCGCACTCGAGCGCCTGACCCGCATCGCTCAGCCGATTGACCACACCCAGCTCGTGCAGTCGCTGCGCGCTGATGCGCTGGCCGCACATGAGCAGTTCGGTGGCCAGCTGCCGGGGCAGGGCGCGTGCCAGCGACCAGCTGCTGCCGCCGTCGGGCGTCAGTGCCACATTGCTGTAGGCCATCACGAACTGCGCGTCGCGCGCCGCCACGATGAAGTCGCAGGCCAGCGCCAGGCCGAAACCCGCGCCGACGGCCGCCCCCTCGACAGCGGCGATCACCGGTTTGGGGAAAGTGCGGATCGCCTCGATCCAGCTATGCAGGCTCTCGATGGCCTGCGCCTGCGCCTCGGGCGGCTGCTGCCGGCGCTCCAGAATGCGCCGCAGATTGCCGCCGGAACAAAAGACCGCGCCTTCCCCGGCAATGACCACGCTGCGGAGGTCCGGATTTCCCTCGGCGACATTGAGAGCCTCAATGCCGGCGGCATAGATTTGCGGCGTCAGGGCATTGCGCATCTCCGGATTGCTGATGGTCAGCACCATCGTGCGACCCTGGCTGGTGCTCTTGAGCTCGGCCGTCACGTGATGCGCTCCGTGATCGCGGACTTGTGTGCAGGGCCCATCAGGCTTCCTCGTGCATCAGGCTCAGGCCGATCGCGCCACGTCGCCGCAGCCAGGGGCTGGGACGGTAGCGCGGGTCGCCATAGACGGTTTGCATGTTGAACAGAACTTCCAGCACGTTGGCAGGACCATAGCGGTCGCCCATGGCCAGCGGGCCCAGCGGGTAGCCCAGCCCCAATGTCACGGCGGTCTCCAGGTCCTTCGGCGAACACACGCTTTGCTGGCACATGTCGCTGGCGATGTTGACGATGGTGGCCACCACGCGCTGGGTGACAAAACCGGCGCTGTCGCGGATCACGCTCACGGGCTTGCCGTCGCTCGCAAACAGGGCATGGGCCGCATCGCGCATGTCGGCCCGGGTGGCCGGGTTGGTGGCAAGCACGCGCCGGCGCGTGGCGGCGTCGTCGACCAGCATGTCGATGCCCACGGTGCGCGCCGGGTCCAGCCGCTCGACCACGGCGACTGTGCTGATGTCGAAGCCGAGTGGGGCGACGAGGGTCAGAGCCTCGGGCGAGGGCGACGCACCGGTTTCGATCCGGGCACCAAGGTTTTTCAGCAACAGGAGCAACTCGGCCCGGCGGGCGGCGCGCGGCGACACCCACACCGGGGGGATGGTGGCGCTGAGCGGCGCTGGCGCCTCGGCGGGGACTTGGGCCACGCCCTTGTCATAACGGTAGAAGCCTTCGCCGGCCTTGCGCCCGACCAGTCCACCGGCCAGGCGTTGCGCCGTGATGATGCTGGGCCGAAAGCGCGGCTCCTCGAAATACTGCTGATAGATCGAGACCATCGCCGGGTGCGAGACGTCCAGTGCCGTCAGGTCCAGCAATTCGAACGGCCCCAGCTTGAAGCCGACCTGGTCCCGCAGGATGCGGTCGATGGTCGCGAAATCGGTCACGCTCTCGCCGACGATGCGCAGCGCCTCCGTGCCATAGCCGCGCCCGGCATGGTTGACGATGAAACCCGGCGTGTCATTGGCCGCCACGGCCGTGTGGCCCATCTGCCGCGCGTAGGCGGCGAGATCGTCGCAGTGGCGCGCATCGGTCTTGAGGCCGGCGATCACCTCGACCACCTTCATCAGGGGCACGGGATTGAAAAAATGATAGCCCGCAAAGCGCTGAGGCCGCTTCAGGCCGGCCGCTATCGCAGTCACTGACAGAGACGATGTATTGGTCGCCAGCACCGCTGTGTCGCGCACCACGCTTTCAAGCTCGGCAAACAAGGCCTTCTTGATATCGAGCCGCTCAATCACAGCCTCGACCACCAGATCGCAGTCCGCCAGTCCGGACAGGCTGTCGACCGTACCCAGCCTGGACTTGAGTGCGCTCGCCTGTGCGGAATCCAGACGGCCTTTCTCGACCATGCGGTCCCACTGGGAAAAAATCGCGTCGCGAGCGGCCAGACCTGCGCTGGCCTGTGTGTCGAACAACTTGACGGTGCTGCCGGCCTGGGCGGCGATCTGCGCGATACCGCGGCCCATGGCGCCGGCGCCGGCAATGCCGACTATGGAATAAATAACTGTCATATGCCGGATTATTACTTAGCATTCCGGTGCATGCCGTGTGCCAAAATCAGTTAGTTGCATGAATTCATCGAAGTTACGCCTTAGCCTTGTCACAATAGTTCTGCTGCTGGTCCCCTTGACCGGCACTGCGCTCACACTTGGCCGTACCAGCGGCGCCGTTCTCATCGGCCAGACGCTGGACTTGCGCATTCCCGTTCGCCTGGATGCCGGCGAGGATGCAGCGTCCCTGTGCTTTGAAGCCGACGTTTTCCATGCGGATGCCCGGGTCGACAACAGCAAGGTGCAGATCAACACCCAGGTCGGCCCCGGGCCTCAGGAGGCACTGCTCCGCATCCGCTCCGCAGCGCTGATCGACGAGCCTGTCGTCACCATCTACCTGCGGGCCGGCTGCGCCCAGAAGGTGACCCGACGCTACGTGCTGCTGGCCGATCTTGTCACTGAAACGGCAGGCTCCAGCGCTGGATTCGCGCCATTGCCCGGTTCCGTGCTGGCCAATGCTTCTGCGGCAGCCGACTCCGCGGTGGCCGCTGGCATTGTCGGCGCGCCAAGCAGCGCGGCCCGAAGCCCTGCATCGGCGACCGCGCGCAGCACGGCGGCGGAGCGCAGACGCCAGCGCCGCGCCGCCACAGCGGCAGCCGCCACGTCGGATCCCGCCGCGTCCAGGACCGCTGCCGAAACCATGCCAGCCGCCGCTGCCGCCCGGCCTGCCAGTCCGCGCACGGCGACCGCATCGGTGGTCCGGCGCCAGCCCGAGGCCTCGCGCTCCCGTCTCAAGCTGGACCCGCTTGACCTTGCCGCCGAGCGTGAGCCCACGCTGCGCGCTTCCAGCGAAATGCTGTCGACGCCGACCGACAACGCGGCCCGCCGGTCCGAAGCTGCCGCCCTATGGCGCGCCATCAATGCCCAGCCCCTCGATATCCTGCGCGATGCGCAGCGCCTCCAGACCCTGGAGGCCGATGTCAAGGCGTTGCGTACCCAGTCGGCCAAGACCGATGCCAGCCTGAAGCAGTTGCGCAGCAGCCTGGAGCAGGCAGAGTCCAGTAAATACCTCAACTGGTTGGTCTATCTGCTCGTCGCCCTGCTGGCGGCGGCACTCGGGGTGGCCGCATGGCTGTGGCGCAGCCGCCAGAGCCGCGGGGTCGGTGGGGCAGACAACTGGTGGCAGCGGGGCGCGCGCCGGCGCAGCTTTCTGGGTGAGGACGATCTTGACCTGGGTCTGGACGAGGACTTTCATTCCCGCCCGCCCAGTCAGAAACTGGCGCGTGCTGGCAAAGGCAGGACGGCACCCCTGACTCCTGGCGCGGTCGGTGTCGATGTCGACCTCGAAGATGAACCGGATTTCGACAAGGGTCGGACCAAAACCGAGAACGTCGCCCAGCCTCCACGCATGCCTCCGCGCATGGACACAACCGACTTCCAGGTCAGCCTGCCCGGCAGCCCCCGCGCGGTCAATGCGGAGGAGCTGTTCGATATTCAGCAGCAAGCCGATTTCTTCATCTCGCTGGGCCAATACGACCAGGCGATCGAAGTACTGAAGAACCACATCAGCGACAACGTCGAGACCAGCGCGCTGGCCTATCTGGACCTGCTCAAGATCTATCACACCCTGGAGCGCCGCAGCGACTACGACGCACTGCGCGAGGATTTCAACAAGGTATTCAACGCACAGGTCCCGGAGTTCGAGAATTTCAGCAATCAAAGCAGCGGACTGGAGGCCTACCAGAGCGCCTTGTCGCGCATCGAGGCATTGTGGCCCTCGCCCAAGGTCCTGGAAATCATCGAAGAATCGATCTTCCGCAAACCAGGCAGCGGGGAGGGCGAAGCATTCGACCTCGAAGCCTATCGCGAACTGTTGCTGCTTTATGCCATGGCCAAGGACGTGGTGGACCGACGCTCCGACATGATGGATTTCGACCTGCCCGGCGCAGGCGCCTTGGCCGACCACGGCGAGCGGTCCGAAGTGACCGATTTTTCTGCGACCAACATCCAGCCTTTGTCGGCGCTGATACCCCGGGCTGCGCCCACACCCGGGCCGAAGCATTCTGCGCTGGGCGGCCTGCCGATGGACAGAAGCGAGATGCCTGCCACCCGCAGGCGGGACATCCTGAAGGATGATCCCTTCCTCGAGGATTCCACCCCCACCGACTCCGTGCCCGATGCGCCGATGATCGATATCACGTTCCCCGATATCGCCATGCCCCGGCCTTCGCCGCGTCTGGGCCTTGATATCGATCTGTCCGAAGTGGCTGATGCCGGTTTGTCGCTGGCCGATATGCCTGAGCCACGCAATCCCACGTCGGACATCCCGGCGGTGCCGTCAGGTGTGGAAATTGAAATGGATCCGGATTTCCCCTTCGAGCCGCCTGCAGCCGTGCCACAGCAAGACAAGGCCGCCGACAGCCACCTGCTGGACTTCGATCTTTTCGATCCTGCCACGGAGCAGGATATCGCCCCCAAACAATCCAAACTGCCCAAGGCCTGAGTCAAGGCCCGAGATCAGCGCCGGACCTGCAGCGCCCCCGGGTTGACGATGTTCGTCGGCGTGCCCTTGATGAAATTGAGCACATTGTCGAAGGCCGCGCCAAAGTACATTTCGTAGCTGTCCTGCTCCACATAGCCGATGTGGGGCGTGCAAATGCAGTTTTCCAGGCGCAGCAGCGCGTGTCCCTGCATGATGGGCTCGCTTTCGAAGACGTCGACTGCCGCCATGCCCGGGCGCCCCCGGTTCAGGCCGGCAAGCAGGGCGTCGGGTTCGATCAATTCAGCGCGCGAGGTGTTGACCAGCAGCGAGGTGGGCTTCATGCGCGACAAATCGTCAAGGGCGACACAGCCGCGGGTGTGCTCATTGAGGCGCAGATGCAAGCTCAGGATGTCGCATCGCTCGAAGAAGTCATTCTTGCTGGCCGCTGCCTCCAGCCCCTCTGCGGCTGCGCTTTGCCGGGATGCCTCGCCGCCCCACACCAGTACATTCATTCCGAAAGCCTTGGCGTAGCCTGCGACCAGGCGGCCAATTTTTCCGTAACCCCAGATACCCAGGGTCTTGCCCTTGAGCACTGCGCCCAGCCCGAAGTTGGGAGGCATGGAGGCAGACTTCAAGCCCGCTTGCTGCCACGCGCCATGCTTGAGGTTGCCGATGTACTGCGGCAGCCGACGCATGGCCGCCATGATGAGGGCCCAGGTCAGTTCAGCAGGTGCCGTTGGCGACCCGACTCCCTCGGCCACGGCAATGCCGCGCTCGGTGCAGGCGGCGACATCCACGTGTTGACCGACGCGGCCGGTTTGCGCAATGAGCTTGAGGCGTGGCAGCTTTTCGATCAGCAGACGGTTGAGATGCGTGCGCTCCCGGATCAGGACGATCACGTCTGCATCCTTGAGGCGAATCGACAACTGGCCAATGCCCTTGACGGTATTGGTGTAGACCTTGGCAGGGAAAGGATCGAGCCGGCTGGCACAGGCCAGCTTGCGAACGGCGTCCTGGTAGTCGTCGAGGATGACAATATTCATGCCGGTATTGTGCCTTGCAAGACACGGCATATGGCGCGCAGGGTCTGCGCTTCACGCAGTGCGGCAGGGGCTGTCAGCAGCGAG
>JAURZM010000054.1 GCA_030653385.1 Rubrivivax sp.
GATGCAGAACCTGCGCACCGGCACCGACAACATCCCGGTGCTGAACCAGGTGGCGCAGCCCGGCGCGGCCAGCCCGACACCGACCACCATGCACACCGGCAACGGCGGCCAGGTGTCGCAGGTGCAGCAGCCGCAGCACACCTACGAAGGGCTGAACACGCCCAGCGTGTGGCGCACCAACCGCACGCATGCGGCGGCGAAGGTGGATGCGTTGGCCAGCAATGGCATGGATGAGATCGAGATTCCGGCGTTCTTGCGCAAGCAGGCGGACTGAAGCAAGTCCTGCCGAAACAAAAGAAGAGGCGCTTCGGCGCCTTTTCTCTTTGCTGGAAAATTCAACGACCGCTGCCGGCCGAGGCTGTGTGAAAACCCCCTCACGGTCGCGGCGGACGATGTCTAGAGTTCATAGGCATATCGAGCGCAGGAGCCGGCATGCCGCGATACATCGAGGGTCGAGACCGAAGCCAGACTGTCTTGCTTCCCGAGTGTCTTGACGATTTCATCGGCCAGGACAACCCGGTCCGTGTCGTCGATGCCTTCGTTGATGAGTTGGACCTGATCAAGCTGGACTTCGAGAACACGCAGCCCGCTGCGACCGGCCGGCCCTCGTATCACCCATCGGTCCTGCTGAAGATCTACATCTACGGCTACCTCAACCGCGTTCAGTCCAGCCGGCGGCTGGAGACCGAAGCTCGACGCAACCTGGAACTGATCTGGTTGACCGGCCGCCTGGCGCCGGACTTCAAGACGATCGCCGACTTCCGCAAGGACAACGGCGAAGCGATCCGCAAGGTCTGCCGCGAGTTCATCGTCCTGTGCCGCAAGCTCAAACTGTTCTCCGACGGCATCGTCGCCATCGACGGCAGCAAGTTCAAGGCGGTCAACAACCGCGACAAGAACTTCACTGACCACAAGCTCCAGGCCCGGATGCAGCAATTGGAAGAGAGCATTGCGCGCTACCTTGACGAGCTCGACCGCGCGGATCGTCAACCTGCCGCGGTGCTGCCCAGCCGGGTGACTCACCTGAAGGAGAAGATCACCAAGGTCAAGGAGCAGATGCGGGCGCTGGAAGAGATCGGCAAGCAGGTCAAGGCCAGCGCCGACCAGCAGATCTCCCTGACCGACCCCGACGCGCGCTCGATGGCCACCAGCGGACGTGGCACCGGCACGGTGGGCTACAACGTGCAGACCGCCGTGGACACCAAGCACCACCTGATCGTGGCGCACGAGGTGACCAACGTCGGGCACGACCGGTCGCAGCTCTCGGCCATGGCGGCCAAGGCCCAGGAAGCCACGGGAGCGCCGGACATGATTGCGCTGGCCGACCGCGGCTACTACGAGGGGCACGAGATCCGCCAATGCGAAGAGGCCGGCATCGCCACGCTGGTACCCAAGCCGCTGACCTCCAACAGCAAGGCCGAAGGGCGCTTCGACAAACGTGACTTCGTCTACGACGCGGACAAGAACGAGTACCGCTGCCCGGCAGGCCAGATCGCTATCCACCGGTTCACTGCCGAAGAGCGCGGCAAGACGATGCACAAATACTGGCCCTCAGCCTGCCCGAACTGCCCACTCAAGATCCAATGCACGACCGGTGACTACCGACGCATCAGCCGCTGGGAACACGAGGGCGTGCTGGAGGTGGTCCAGCAACGGCTGGACGAAGCACCG
>JAURZM010000057.1 GCA_030653385.1 Rubrivivax sp.
AGCCGGCCGGCGATGACCTGATCCAGCCGGGCCATGGCCCCGACCTCGTTGCGCACGGTGCGGTAGAACAGCAGCGGATCGGTGATCTGCCAGCGTGAGACGTGATCCACCAGCAGCCGTTTCTTATCCAGGGTCAGGTACTCGGCGGTCTGGGGTTCGGTGCCCAGGACGCGCTTATCCAGCAGAACCAGGTCGTGGATGAGGGGCGCCTTGAAGTACAGGCCCGGATCGCGCACCACCCGCACCGGTTCGCCAAATTGGAACACCAAGCCTTGCTGCCCCTCGCGGACGACATACACCGACTGAAAGGCGGCGAAGACCAACACGGCCAATACGCCGATGACAATGAGTTTCTTCATGGGTTTGCTCCTTAACTTGCTGATTGACCTTTACGGGGCCGGCGCCGGTTCGGTGGGAACGATCACTGGCGGGGTCAGATCGGTCAGCGGCAAGAATGGCAAGACTCCGCCGCTGCCGGTGTCCAACACGAAGATGTCCGCGCCGGACAGAATCCGTTCGATGCTTTCGAGGTACAGCCGCTCGCGCATCACTTCCGGGGCCTTGAGGTATTCGGCCAGCAGGGCCAGGAAGCGGGCGGCGTCGCCCTCGGCCCGGATCAGCCGCTGTTCGCGGTAGGCTTCGGCCTCCAGCACCATCTTGGCTGCCTGGCCGCGCGCCGCCGGCACCACTTGTTCGGCGTAGCCCTCGGCTTCCTTGACCAGCCGCTCCCGGTCTTCGAAAGCGCGCACGACGTCGTGGAAGGCGTCGCGCACGTCGCTCGGCGGGTCCACGGCCAGCAGGCGGGCCTCGGTGACCAGCAGGCCGGTTTGATACTGGTCGAGCAATTCCTGCAGGCGCGTCTTGACCTGATCCTGTGCCTGCACCCGCCCCTCGGTCATGGTGAAGTCAATCGTGTTCTGCCCGACAGCGGAGCGCAGCGCGATCTCGGCCGAGGCCTTGAGCACGGCTTCCGCGTCGCGCACGTGGAAGAGATACGCCACCGGGTCATGCACCAGGTATTGGATGAATAGCTGCACCACGACCATGTTCTCGTCGCCGGTGAGCATCTGCGCCTCTTCCAGCACCACATTTTGGCTGCCGGCCTCGGTGCGGTAGCCGATCTCGGCGGTGCGCACGCGCGCCGTGTCCACCACAAACTGGGATTGGATGGGTGCCGGGAGGCGGTAGTGCAGCCCGGATTCGCGCAGGCCGGTCAACCGGCCAAACGTCAGCACGAGGCCCTGCTCGCCCGGCCCGACCATGTAAAAGCCCGAGAGCAGCCACAGGCCCACCAGGCCGATCACCACGACCCAGATCAGTCGTGGGGATCGCCAGTGGCGCAGAGTCTTGGAGATCCACTCCGGATCGAGGAAATCACTCAAGCCGGGTTCGTTCGGTACGTTTGTTCGTCTCATTGTATGCTCCTTGTCTTATGAATCTTTAGACCATCTTCCCAAACCAGCCGCGCCGCGTTGGATTTCGGCGGCGGCCTGGTCAATGATAACAGGTTCTGGGAATTGCGGGTGGACGAACAGGAGGCGGGTGATCATGATGTAGATTTAGTGTCATGTGTCTCGATTCAGGCCGCGCGACGGCGCAGCCACCATTTTTCCAGTTCCACGCCCCAGAAAACGACCGTGCTCAAGAGCAGGCTGACGGCCAGGTCGCCAGGCGGCAGGCTGGTGGTCTTGAAAATTTCCTGCATGAATGGCAGGTACACAACTGCCAGCTGCAGGATAAAGGTCAGAAGCACCGCGCCCAGGAGCGGCTTATTGGACAACAGGCCGACCTGGAACAGCGAATCCCGCCCGGAGCGGATGGCCAGGGCGTGTCCCATCTGGGAAAGCGTCAGGGTGGTGAAGACCATCGTCTGCCAGCCGGGATGTCCAGTGCTCCAGGCCCAGTAGCCCATTGCCAGAGAGACCAGGCCCATCAACAGGCCGACCCAGAGAATATGGCGGCCCATGCCGCGCCCGAAGATATTTTCCTTCGGGTGGTATGGCGGGCGGCGCATGGTGTCCCGTTCGGCAGGCTCCACGGCCAGCGCCAGCCCCGGCAGGCCGTCGGTGACCAGGTTGACCCACAGGATTTGCAAAGGCAGCAGCGGCAGCGGCATGCCCAGGAAGGGGGCGAGCAGCATGGTCCAGATCTCGCCGGAGTTGGAGGTCATGGTGTACTTGATGAATTTGCGGATATTGTCGTAGATGGTTCGCCCTTCTTCCACGGCTGCGACAATCGTGGCGAAGTTGTCATCCAGCAGCACCATATCGGCGGCTTCTTTGGAAACGTCGGTGCCGGTGATGCCCATGGCCACGCCGACGTCGGCGCGTGCCAGCGCCGGCGCGTCGTTGACACCGTCGCCGGTCATCGCCACCACGTCACCCCGAGCCTGGAAGGCCTGCACGATGCGCAGCTTCTGTGCCGGCTGCACGCGCGCAAACACGGCGATGTGCGGCAGCGCTTCGGTGAGTTCGGTTTCGCCCATGCGTTCGAGCTCGGGGCCGTCGACGGCACGGTCACCTTCCTGCGCAATACCCAGCTCGCGGGCAATGGCCATGCCGGTGAGCTTGTGGTCGCCGGTCACCATCACCGGCCGGATGCCGGCGCCGCGGCAGACCGCCACCGCCAGCTTCACCTCTTCCCGCGGTGGGTCGATCTCGCCCACCAGCCCCAGAAAGCGCACACGCCCGCGCAGCGCGTCGAAGCTGGCATCGGCGTCCAGCGGGTCGTCGTCCAGTTCGGCAAAGGCCAGCACCCGCAGCGCCCGCCGGGCCATGTCCTCTGCGGCTTCGCGCGCGGCCTGTCGGATGGCGGCGTCGATGCCCGAATCGCCAACGCCTTCGCACAAACGCAGCACGGCTTCGGGGGCACCCTTGATCATCACGTGTCGCGGCAAGGCGGCTTCGTGGTGACGCGTGGCCATCAGCTTGGTGTCGGCGTCGAAGGGCAGTTCGGCTTCACGCGGGCTGTGCTGGCGCAGGGCCGCCAGGTCGATGCCACCCTTGCGTGCCATCACCAGCAGGGCTGCCTCGGTGGGGTCGCCCAGTACGGTCCAGGCGGTGCGTTCTTCGTCGGGCGGCACCAGCTCGGCGTCGTTGCACAGGGCGGCCGTGCGCAGCAGGGCCTGCAGCGCGGGGTCGGTGTCGGCGCAGGGCGCTGGCTCGTCGGCGGTGCCTTGCAGTTCACCCGCGGGCGCGTAGCCAATGCCACTGAGCGTGATCTCGCGGCCGGGCGGCAACCACAGCGCCACCGCCGTCATCTCGTTTTTGGTCAGCGTGCCGGTTTTGTCGCTGCAGATCACGGTGGTCGAACCCAGGGTCTCGACCGCCGACAAGCGCCGGATGATGGCGCCACGGCCGGCCATGCGCTGCATGCCCACGGCCAGCGCCACCGTCAGCGCCACCGGCAGGCCTTCGGGCACCATCGACACCATCTGGCTGATGGCCACCATCAGCACTTCTGAAAGCGGCAGCTGCCGCCACATGCCCAGCAGCACGACCAGCACAAACAGCGCAATCGCCGCCACCACCAGCGCGCGGCCGAACTGCGCCATGCGCCGCTCCAGCGGTGTCTTGGGTTCGGTGGTGCCGGTCGTCAGGCCGGCAATGCGGCCCACTTCGGTGTGCACACCGGTGGCCACCACCAGGGCGCGCGCGCGGCCTGCGGTGACGTGGGTGCCGCTGTAAACCATGCCGTGGCGGTCGGCCAGGCCGGTGGCCTGCGGCACCGCGCCTGCCGACTTGGACACCGGCACCGATTCCCCTGTCAGCGCGGCTTCGGCCACCTGAAGCTGCGCCTGTTCGACCAGGCGGGCATCGGCACCCACCGCATCGCCAGCGGCCAGCAGCATGATGTCGCCGGGCACCAGCGTGCTGGCTTCGACCACCTGCTCAGCGCCGTCACGCAGCACTCGCACGTGCAGGGCCGACAGGCGCTGCAGCGCCGCCATCGAATGTTCGGCGCGGCCTTCCTGGAAGGCACCGATGAGGGCGTTGACCACCACCACCGCCAGGATCACACCGGCATCGCCCAGGTGCCCCAGCGCCACCGCCAGCACCGCAGCGACGAACAGGATGCCGATCAGCGGGCTCATGAACTGGCGCCCCACCGTGCGCCACCAGGGCCGCAACGGCGCCTGCGGCAGCGTGTTGGGGCCGTGCTGCGCCAGCCGCAACAGCCCATCGGCGGGTCGCAGTCCGACCGCGGGGTCGACGCCGCTGCGCTGCAGCGCCTGTTCGGCGCTCAGGGCATGCCAGGCAGCGGCCGGGTCGTGGTCTGGAAGTGTCGGCACGGCACGGTTCTCGGTTCGACAGGGGCTGCCGTGCTCGCACCGCAGACCCGGCAGGTGCCGGGATGCGGTGCATTCTGGGACTTCAAAGACCCCACGTGTCGAAGACCGGCCGCGTGTTTGCGCGAGATCAAGTCACGGGCAGCGCGAAGTCCAGTTCATCGACCTTCACCGCACGGTTGTGGCGGCCCGGGTAGCTGAGCCAGGTCATCGCGACATTGAGTTCGCGGATGACGTCGGCCGCGGCGATGCGCGTGCCGTCGTCGAACGCCATGTCGCCCGTGGTGTGGGCGTCGGCCAGCAGCGTCAGGTCGTAACCCCGCTCCAGCGCGCCATAGGCGGTGGCGCGGATGCACCAGTTGCTGGCTGCACCGGCCAGCGTGATGTGGCTGGCGCCCAGGCGGGCCAGTTCGTCTTCGAGTGTGGTCTGCTCGAAGGACGAGTTGAAGTGTTTGTGGATCAACGTTTCGCCCGCTGCTGGCAGCAGTTCAGGCACCCACTGCCAGGCCGGGCTGCCGGTGGGCAGTTCTTCGCTGGCATGCTGCACCCAGACCACCGGGACACCCTGGATGCGCGCTCGCTGCACGGCATTTGCCACGTTGGCCACGACACGGGGGGCTTCCCAGGCTTCGGCCACCACACCGACCTGCACGTCGACCACCAGAAAAACGGCCTGCTGGCCCGGGCGGACGGTTGCCATGGTGTTTGCCTTGATTCGGGTCTGTGGAAGGGCCACCATCGTAGCCGGGGTGCAGGTGCGCTTCAGCGTGCGTCGAAGCGGAACACCCGCTCGGGCTGCCCATCGACCCAGACTTTGATGACCCAGGTGCCCTTGGGGTCGCCTTGCGTGACGGTCCAGGTGTGGGCAATGACCCCGTCGCGCGGTTCAAGCCAGATCTCGGTGGTCGCGGTGCGGCCGTCCAGCGAGGTCTTGCGCTTGATGTCGGGCTCGGGGTCGCCCCAGGTGCGGGGCTCCTGCGGCAGCGTGATCTCCTCGCGCACCCGCACACGTTTTTGCGTTGTCTGCAAGGCCATCATCCAGCCGAAGGTCTGACCGTCCCTCAGCGGCAACTGGCTGCCGGGCCTGAAAGGGCCGGCCTCGTCGCCGGGCTGGCCGAAGAGCCCCGCTTGCGCAGAAAGGATGCGCACCGCAGGCGCTGCAGCCTTCGGCTGAGCCGCTGCCGGCAAAAGCGGCAAAAGCGGGCCGGTGAACAGCAGCAGACAGACCAGCAGCAGGCGAAACAGCGTGGACATCAGAGAACCTCCGGTGCAACCGCATGATGCCCGTGATGCGGGCGACGCGCGAAGGTCCGCGCTCAGTACTTCAGGCGCGCCAGGTGCGTTTGGCGCGAAGCGTCCAGCGCCTGCTGCAAAGTCGTGATGCCGGCCGCCTGCAACAGTGGCAGCAGCTTCAGGAACACCTCGGCCGTGACCATCGCATCACCCAGTGCGGTGTGGCGGCCCAGCACCGGCACCCCCAGGCGTTCGGCAATCGCCTCCAGGCCGTGGCTGGCCTGCTGCGGATGCACCACCGCCGACAGCAACATCGTGTCAAGCACCGGCTGCACGAAACACACGCCGGTGCGCTTTTCCTTCAACTGCAGGAAACGCATGTCGAAAGCCGCGTTGTGCGCCACCAGCACGGTGTCCTGCGCAAAGGCATGGAAGGCCGGCAGCACCTCGTCAATTGCCGGCTGGCCCTGCAGCGCTTCGGGCTGGATGCCGTGAATGGCCACGCCCGCGGCCGGCACGCTGCGCCGTGGGTCCACCAGCTGATCGAAGCAGTCCTGCCGGCGCAGCTTGCCGGCCACGATGCGCGTGGCGCCGATCTGGATGATCTCGTCACCGGCGCCCGGGTCCAGGCCGGTGGTTTCGGTGTCGAACACCGTGCAGGCCAGTTCGGGCAGTGGCGTGTAGGCCCAGGCCGCGTCCTGCCCGCCGCCGCCCTTCAGCGCAAAGAGGTCGAAGTCGTAGAACTCGGGCCGGCTGTCGTGCTGCAGCTGCACGCTGGCCTGCAGCGGCGCGGTTTCGTCGGCCAGCGGCAGCAGGAAGCGGAAAAAGGCCTCCTGCCGCACCCGGGCCCGTTCGAACCACAGCGCACCACCGTGGCGCTGCACCACGTCGCGCACGGTCAGCGGCGTGGCGGCGTCGCCGTCCCTGATGTCCTCGGTTTCCCAGGCCGTCACGGTTTCGGTGCTCATGGCCTGCACGGCCCACACCAGATCGAGCTGCGCCTTTCCGTCGGCGGCGGCCAGCCGCAGCTGCAGGCGCGCGATGCCGTATTCACCCGCCAGCCGCCCGGCCAGGTGCAGCAGGGCCTGGATGAGGCTGTAGCTGTCGACCTTCAGCCACAGCGCGGCGTCGACACCGCTGGCGCTCACTCTGACCGTCAGCTGGTCTTCGATGCGCTGCGCGGCGGCGGCCACCAGGTCGGCGCCCAGCATGTCTTCCAGCGGCCAGCGTGTCTTGATGTTGCTCAGGCCCTGTGCGGCGGCTTCGTTCAGCCGCCGGCCCATGGTGCGGATCTCGTCGCGCACCACGGCCATGAAACGTTCGCGTGTGGTGGCATCCAGGTCCGGGTCGTCCAGCAGTTCCACCGCCGCCTGCAGGTTGCCCAGGCTGCTGCGGTGACCTTCGCTCAGCTTGTGCAGCAGGCGGTCACGTGCGGTGTCGTCGGCCAGGTCGCGCGTGATGTTGTCCAGCATCAGCACAAAACCACTCAAGGGCGCGTCCAGCTCGGCTTGGGGCGCACGCACCGGCGCCATCTGCACACGAAGCAACTGGCCGCCGCGGGTGGCGGTGACAAACTGCGCCGAGGGGTGGGCGGCGCCGCGCTGCAAGCGCTCTTGCACCGCCTGCAGCGCGTGCGCCACCAGGCGGCGGTCGAGCACGCCATAGATGCTGCGGCCCAGAGCCAGTGTTTCTGCGCCGCCGATATTGCGCTTGACCGAGGCATCGGCCGCAGCGCCGTCGGCAGCGGCCGGGCCACCTTGCGCCGACAGCGCCAGCGCGCGGAACTGCAGCCGGGCGCGGGCGTTGAACAGCAGCACCCGGCCGTCCAGGTTGCAGACCACCACGCTCTGCGTCAGTTCGGCCATCAGCGCGGCCAGGCGCTGGCGTTCCTGTTCGACCTCGCGGCTGGCCAGGGCCACCTGCGTGGCCATGTCGGCACGAAGGCTGTCACGTTGCTGCGCCAGCGTGTTGACGGCCAGCGCCAGAGCGCGGCTGCTGCGGCTGCCTTCGGCGGGCAGTTGCCTTTCGCCGGCGCTGCTGATCAGCACCTGCACACCTTCGGCCAGGCGGCCCGGCGCTGCGGCGAAGTGGTGCCAGGCACGGCGCGCCGCCGTGCCGGCCGCGATGGCCAGCACCAGCCACAACATGAACACCAGCGCCAGGCGCGGCTGCAGCAGGTCCCACACCATGGCGCGCTGGGCGCCTTCCAGCGTGACCGCCAGCAGGCCCGCGGTGGCGCCCAGCATCACCGCCAGCAAGGCCCCGGGCGCGACGGCCGCGGCCAATTCCTGTCTGTCGACGTTCATGCCTGCCTCCGGCGCTCAGCCGGCCAGCATCTCGCGCACACGCTGGGCCAGCTCGTGTGTGCTGAAGGGCTTGACCATGTAGCCGTCGGCGCCCACACCCAGGCCCTGGGCCCTGTCGGCGTCGCGGCCCTTGGCGGTGAGCAGCAGGATCTTCGTGCCGGCCAGTGTGTCGTCGGCACGCACGGCCTGGCAGACCTCGAAGCCGCTGCGTTTGGGCATCATCACGTCCAGCAGCACGAGGCCCGGCCTTTCGCTGCGGATCAGTGCCAGCGCCTCGTCGCCATCGTGGGCCAGCAGCACCTGGTGGCCTTCGCGTTTCATCAGGAATTCCAGGCTGATCAGGATGTTGGGCTCGTCGTCGGCAATCAGCACCTTGTGGCTCATGGTCATGTCTCCTGTTTGTCCGGTACTGTCTGGATCGGCAGATCGAAGGCAAAACACGCCCCTTGTCCGGGCTTCGAAACCAGCCACAGCCGGCCGCCGAAGTGTTCGACGATGCGGCGGCTGATGGGCAGGCCCAGGCCGGTGCCTTGCGGCCGGTTCTGCTGATCGCCACCCTGGCGAAAACGTTCGAACACCAGCGCCTGCTGGGCTGCCGGCACACCGGGGCCGTTGTCCTGCACCTGCACCACCACACGGCCTGTGTGCTGCAACAAGCGCACATCGACGTGGCCGGCTTCACGGGGCACAAACTTGGCGGCATTGCTCAGCAGGTTCAGCACCACCTGCAGCAGGCGGTCGGGGTCGGCCCGCAGCACCGGCACGGTTGCGGCAGGCAGGTGCAGCTGCACGGTGGCACCGCGCTCGCGGAACAGCTCCGCCGTGCTCAGCAGCGCCTGCTGCAAGAGCGCAGCCAGGTCGACGTCGGCGTTGACCCAGTCGGCATGACCACTTTCGATCTTGGCCAGGTCGAGCACCTGGTTCACGAGTCGGCTCAGGCGTTCGCTTTCACTGACCACAATGGCCAGGAACTGCTGGCGCTGTGCGGTTTCCATCTCGGGTGCATCGCGCATCAGCTCGGCCAGCGCGCGGATGCTGGTCAGCGGCGTGCGCAGTTCGTGCGTGACGCTGCTCATGAAGTTGTCCTTCAGCTGGTCCAGGCTGCGCAGCTTGTCGTTGAGCTGGCGCAGTTCGGACGCTTCTTCGACGATCTGCACCACGTCCTGCAGCTCCAGCCTGTCTTCCTGCACCACGCTGGCCACCATGACACGCGCCGACGCGCCGCCGATGGCACCGGCCAGCAGCGTCTCGGCCCGCTGCACCAGGCGCGGGTCGGCGTCTTGGCCGCTGCCGGCAGGCTGCAGTTGCGCACGTGCCTTGTCGGCACCCAGGAAGCGCCCCACCAGCGCCACCAGATCGGCCACCTTGGCGTGGCCGCGCCAGAAGACGGGCTCGTGCACCTGCTGTTCGAAGACATCGACAAATCGCAAGGCCTGGCTGGCTTCGGCTGCCTGCGGCGGCCAGGCCAGCGACACGGCCACGAAGAGGCCCGCGTTGGCCAGCAGGCTCCAGAACAAGCCGTGGCTCAGGCTGTCCAGCCCCGCCAGGCCCAGCAGCGCTTCGGGCCGCAGCAATGCCAGGCCGAAGGGGCCGTGCTGCAGGAAGCTGCTGTCAACCCAGCCGTCGATCCAACCGCTCTTGGCAATCGAAGGCAGCATCAGCGTGTAGACCCACAACAAGGCACCCGCCGACAGCCCCGCCAAGGCACCGTTGCGGGTGCCACCTTTCCAGTACATGCCGCCCAGCAACGCCGGCGCAAACTGCGCCACCGCGGCAAAGCTGATGAGCCCGATGCTGACCAGCGCATACGCCTCGCCGGCCACGCGGTAGTACAGCCAGCCCAGCAGCATCAGCAGCACGATGACGGCGCGGCGGATGAACAGCAGCGTGCCAGTCAGGTCGCGCGTGGCAACGGCCTTCAGCCGCAGCAGCAGCGGCAGCACCAGGTCGTTGCAGACCATGGTGCTGACGGCGATGGCTTCGACGATGACCATGCCGGTGGCCGCCGACAGGCCGCCGACAAACGCGATCAGCGCCAGCCACGGCAGCCCGGCGGCCAGCGGCAGGCTGAGCACGAAGGTCTCGGCGTTGGCCGCCTGGCCGTCGAAGAACAGCAGACCCCCCAGTGCAATGGGCAGCACGAACAGGTTGATCAACAGCAGGTAGGCCGGAAAGGCCCAGGCCGCGCGGCGGATGTGCCGCTCGTCGACGTTTTCGACCACCATCACCTGGAACTGGCGCGGCAGCAGCAGCACGCTCAAACCGGCCAGCAGCAAGAGGGCCAGCCACTGCTCGAAGGCAAAGGGCACGGCGGGGTCGGCAAGCAGCACACGGCCCACGTCGGGGTGGGCCTGGGCCCGTGCCCACAGCTCACCCGGCCCGGCAAACAGGCCCCAGGTGACGAAAATGCCCACGGCCAGGAAGGCCAGCAGCTTGACCACCGACTCGGCCGCGATGGCCGCGACCATGCCTTCGTGGCGTTCGGTGTTGTCCAGGTGGCGCGTGCCGAAAGCGATGGTGAAGGCCGCCAGCACCGCAGCCACCACGGCGGCAATCAGCGGTGTGCCGCCGGCTGCACCGGCGCCTTGCGGGCCGCTGAGCACTTCGTAGCTGGTCGCCACCGCCTTCAGCTGCAGCGCGACGTAGGGCACCAGGCCGACCAGCGCCAGCAGCGTGACCAGCGCGGCCAGCGCGCGGCTCTTGCCGTAGCGGCTGGCGATGAAGTCGGCGATGCTGGTGATGCGGTAGCTGCGTGCGATGCGCACCATCTTGCGCAGCACCAGCCAGGCCAGCAGCATGGCCAGCGTCGGGCCCAGGTAGATGGGCAGGAACCAGACACCGCCACTGGCGGCGCGGCCGACACTGCCGAAGTAGGTCCAGGCCGAGCAGTACACGCCCATGCTCAGCGCATAGACCCAGGCCTTGCCGATGACGCTGCGGCCGGCAGCGGCGCGGCGGTCGGCCCACCAGGCCACGGCAAACAGCGCCAGCAGGTAGGCCAGGGACACGGCCAGCACCAGCACGGTGGGCAGCGACAGTGGCGTTGCACTCACGGCATCAGCCCCCGGCGCGGCGTTCCATCAACAGCGCCAGCAGCACGATCAGCCCCAACCAGGCGCCAAACAGCGCCACCGGCAGCAGCGGCAGGCCCCACAACGTGTGCGGCGCCAGCCACACCTGCAGCAGCGGAAAGTTGAACAGCAGCACACCGGCGGCAAACAGCGCCAGCAGGCGCTGGGCCAACAGGTGGTGCCGTCGATTCTGGTCTTTCATCGTGCGCCCCCCGCCCGGGTGTTCACAAGCTGTCCAGCTTGAAGTGCTGGCGCAGGTGTTGCCTGAACCGCTTCACGATGGCCAGCGCGTCGTGCAGGGGCTCGCGTTCCAGCGTGCTCAGTGCCCCTGGCCGCACCTCGTTGTTGGCGGGTTGGCCGGCCGCACGCTGCTTGAGCTGGTGGTTCAGGCGCACCGCCATCAAGAGGTGCAGGGCCTCGACCAGGTCACGTGCCAGCGTGCTGTCCAACAGCTGCCGTTCCACCAGCTGCGCCACGCGGGCCGCGGTGCCCTGTTCGCGCACACCGGCCTGCAAGGCCAGCGCGCGCACGCCGTGCACGATGGGGAAGGTGCCCAGCTTCTTCAGGTCCAGCGGCTGCTCGTCGCGTTTTTGCGTGATGTGGGTGAGGCGCGTGAACCAGTTGCCCGGCTCCTGGAACTGGTCGGCGGCCGCGGCGAAGCGTGCCAGGTAGGTGTCCTGGTCGGTCAGCAACTGCTCGAGGTGGGCACGTGCCTGCTGCAGCAGCGTGGTGTCGCCAGCCACGGCGTGGGCGTCGAAAAAGATCGCCAGGTGCATCGGGCCGTCCACCGTACCGCCGTAGACCCAGCCCCGCATGGTCTGGCGGAAGCGCGCCAGCGGCTGCCGCCACAGCGGGTTGTCCACCATGATGCCGCCCGGGCAGCGGGGGTAGCCCAGTTCGGCCAGTGCGGCGTTGAAGTCGGTCGCCAGCACGTCGAGCCCGGCGGGCTCGAAACCGTCGCGCAACAGCAGGGCGTTGTCCTGGTCGGTTTTCAGGATCTGCTCGCCTCGGCCTTCGCTGCCCATCACCAGCAGGCAGCTGCCCGCCTGCACATCGGCCGGTGCCAGCAGCGACCACAGGCGCGCGATCAGCCGCGTGTTGAGCTCGCTCACCAGGCGTGTGATGCGTTCGATGCGGATGCCACTGCCGTGCAGCAGCGCCACCATCTCGTCGATGCGCTGCGCGGCGGCGCGCAGCTCGGGCAGCCGCGCAGCATCGTCGATCTGCAGCGCCACGATGTGCGAGTGGTTGGCAACGAAGCTCACCAGGTCCAGCTGGCCCAGCACACCGATGATGGCGCCACGGTCTTGCACCACCAGGCGGTGCACACGGTGCTGCACCATCAGCCACAGGGCCTCGAAAAGGTCGGCGTCGACGTCGACGCCGACGAGGTCGAAACGGGCCACCTCGCGCACCGCCAGCTGCTGCGGCGGTATGTCGCGCAAGAGGGCATCGCGCAGGTCGGTGGTGGTGAACATGCCCACCCTTTCGACGCCGGCCTGCACGTCGCGCACCAGGGCCTGCGTCAGACCGCGTTGCGACAGTTCGCGGCACACGGTGACCAGGTCCGATGCGCCGTCCACGTAGATGGGCTTGCGCAGGTAGGCATCGCGGATGCGCGCGGTCACCAGCGACAGCATCTCGCGCTGCGGTTCGGCGGCTGGGGTGTGGTTCATCGGTCCCCTGAAATGGGAGTCGGGACCGCTGACGATAGGCCGGCGGTCCCGTGTCGTGGGCTGATCTGCGTCAGCTGTTCAAGCTTCAGTGGCCGGGCTTCAGTGGCCTGGCTTCAGTGACCAGACGCACCCGAAGCGCCGATGCCGGTTTCCGACCGCACCTGCTGCGCCAGGAAGCCGGCCTTGTCCACCGCCGCACGTTGGCTGCCGTCCAGCACGCTGAAGAGCCAGATGCCGACGAAGCCAATGGTCATCGAAAACAGCGCCGGGCTGGCGTACGGGAACAGCGCACTGCCCGCGGGGTTGCCCAGTGTGGCTTCCCACACCGCCGGCGACACCACCGTCAGCGCCACGCTGCTGAACAGGCCCAGGAAACCGCCGATCACCGCGCCACGCGTGGTGCACCCTTTCCACAACACGCTCATCAGCAGCACCGGGAAGTTGGCGCTGGCCGCGATGGCGAATGCCAGGCTGACCATGAAGGCGATGTTCTGCTTCTCGAAGGCAATGCCCAGCGCCACGGCCACCACACCCAGACAGATGGTTGTGATCTTGGACACCCGCAGCTCGGTCTTGGGGTCGGCCTTGCCCTTCTTGACGACAGTGGCGTACAGGTCATGCGAGACCGCCGAGGCGCCCGACAGCGTGAGGCCGGCCACCACCGCCAGGATGGTGGCAAAGGCCACCGCCGAGATGAAGCCCAGGAAGACGTTGCCGCCCACCGCGTCGGCCAGGTGGATGGCGGCCATGTTGTTGCCGCCCACCAACACACCCTTGGCATCCAGGAAGTCCGGGTTGGTCAGCACGAAGGTGATGGCGCCGAAACCGATGATGAAGGTCAGGATGTAGAAGTAACCGATCCAGGTGGTGGCCCACAGCACCGACTTGCGCGCTTCCTTGGCGTTGGGCACGGTGAAGAAACGCATCAGGATGTGAGGCAGGCCGGCGGTGCCGAACATCAGCGCCATGCCGAAGCTGATGGCACTGATCGGGTCTTTCACGAAGCCGCCCGGGCCCATGATCGAAAAGCCGACCCGGGCCGCCTCTTCCGGCGACTTGCCGCCCTTGGCCGCGATGTCGGTCTTGATCTGCACCGCCTGCGCGAACATGGCCTCGGGGCTGAAGCCGAAGTGCAGCAGCACCATGAAGGCCATGAAGGTGGCGCCGCACAGCAGCATCACGGCCTTGATGATCTGCACCCAGGTGGTGGCGGTCATGCCACCGAAGAGCACGTAGACCATCATCAGGCCGCCGACCAGCACCACCGCGATCCAGTACTCCAGCCCGAACAGCAGCTTGATGAGCTGGCCCGCGCCGACCATCTGCGCGATCAGATAGAAGGCCACCACCACCAGCGTGCCGCTGGCGGCGAACATGCGCACCGGCGTCTGGCTGAAGCGGAACGAAGCCACGTCGGCAAAGGTGAACTTGCCCAGGTTGCGCAGGCGCTCGGCCAGCAGGAAGGTGACCACCGGCCAGCCGACCAGGAAGCCGATGCTGTAGATCAGGCCGTCGAAGCCGCTGGCCATCACCGCCGCGCTGATGCCCAGGAAAGAAGCCGCCGACATGTAGTCACCAGCAATCGCCAGACCGTTCTGGAAGCCAGTGATGCCACCACCGGCGGTGTAGAAATCGGCCGCGCTCTTGGTCTTGGAGGCGGCCCACTTGGTGACCCACAGCGTGAAGGCGACAAAGGCACCGAACATGCCGATGGCCGTCCAGTTGATGGCCTGTTTGTCGGCCTGGCCCAGGTCGGCACCGGCGGCCAGCACCGCAGTGGCACAGGCCATCGTCGCCATGACGACAGTCAGTCGGGTGGCGGCCCTCACTTCATCACCGCCTGGTTGACTTCTTCAGACAGGCGGTCGAATTCGTCATTGGCCCGCCGCACGTAGATGGCGGTGATGACGATGGTGAACACGATCACCGCCAGGCCGATCGGCATGCCCAGCGTCATCACGCCCTCACCCAGGCGGGTGGACAGCAGCGGCTTGTAAAAGGCCACCAGCATGATGAAGCCGTAGTACACGACCATCATCGCGCCGGTGAGCCACCAGCCGAAACGCGTGCGCCGTTCTTTCAGCTTCTGGTACGACGGGTGTGCGGCAATGCGCAACGCCAGGTTCGCTTCCATGTCTTGTCTCCTTGGGTCCTTCGGGCGGCACTGTCATCACGGCGGTGCATGGGCGGACTGTCGGCGCTGGCACTGACCCAGCTCTGACGCGAAACCAACAGGGGCTGACGCGGCATGACAGAGCCTTACAGCGCGGGACAGGTCGAACACCGACAAGATCCAGTCTGCGCGCAGCGGCTGGCGCGGCGATGTGCGTCAGCGCACCGAAATCCGCGCGCCACAGGTCCAGATTCGAGGCTCACCCCCGATTCACCAGCGGGCCCGACGCAAGGAGCACGACATGAAGCTTGATCAGACAAGCGGCCTGGGCGGCAACTGGCGCAGTTGCGCACGGTTCACGCACGCCGTTGCGCTGGCCCTCGCACTGGCCCTGGTCTTGACGTGCACGGCAGCCGTGGCCGCGCCGCGCACCCAGACGGTGTGCACGATCACCGTCAACTCGGCCGACGAAAAGATGATGTTCCAGCGCCACCTGCCAGCCGGCAAGACCCGCTTCGTGGAACTGGTCGAACGTGGCCGGCCCGACTGGCTGGCCGGCGCCTGCCAGTCGGCAGTGGCTTGCGACGTGCTGATCATCTCGGGCCACTACGACGGCTACAACCACTTCTTTTCCGACCAGCTGGAGAACCCCGAACACCTGCCGGTCGATGAACTCGAACGGGTTTCGTGCAGCGACTCGTGCCAAGGCCTGTTTGCGCAACTGAAAGAGGTGCACCTGTACGGCTGCAACACGCTGAACCGGGCCCCGCAGAACAAGGCCGGTGCCGACGTGCTTCGCAGCCTGCTTCGCGAAGGCCATTCGCTGAAAGCCGCGCAGCAGCTGCAGCGCAGCCTGAACGCGGGCCACGGCGAGAGCAGCCACGACCGCATGCGGCAGGTCTTCAAGGACGTGCCGGTGATCTACGGCTTTTCGTCGTTGGCGCCGCTGGGCCCGGTGGCGGCTGCCACGCTGGGCGGCTACTTCCGCAGTCACGGCGCACGCGAAATCGGCCGTGGTCGCGCCAGCGCGGGCCTGCTGCGGCAATTTTCGCCATTGGGCATGTCGGTGGCACAGGGCATGAGCGACCAGGACCCGCATGCGCATGTGCGGCAGGACGTGTGCCGGTTTGTCGACGACCGGCTGTCGGACGCCGATCGCCTGGGCTTTGTGCACCAGTTGCTGCAAAGGCCCATCGCGCAATCGCGAGTCCATCTGGACCGACTGGAGCGATACGCATCGACGCTGGACGAAACCGGCCAACACACAGCGCAGATGGTGTTGGGGCTGGACCTGGTGGCGGGCGACACGGACACCCGCCAACGCTTCCTGGCCTTTGCGCGGGACGCCGACCAGGCCGAGGTCAGCGCGCGCATGGTCAAGGTCGCGCAGCAACTGGGCTGGTTGACGGAACAAGAACGCCGGCACGAACTGGCGGGGCTGCTGGGCCAGGTGCTGCAGCGCCCCACGGTGGGCACCAACGAAATCAACCTGGCCTGCACCTTGAACGCGTCGCGCGAACTGGACAGTCACTTCGGGCCCGGCGGGCCGACAGCGGGGCCGCCAGCGGGGCCGCACAGCAGCCTGCCACACGCGGCCATGCGCGCCTGCCTGGGCAGCGCACAAGGCCATGCCCACACGCTGGCAGCACTGCTGAGCCCCCGCGAGGCCGACGTGGCCGTGGCCCAGGACTACCTTCGCCACCGCCCCATCGCCGACGCTCAGGACCTGCGACGCCTGGCCACCGGCATCAGCGCCATGGCACCGTCCAGCGCGCAGGTGCGGGCGCTCGAAACGCTGGGGCGACACTATGTGTCGGATCGCACGATCACCAACCGGCTGTTGCAACTGTTCGTGCAGACGCCTTCACCCGAGGTGCAGCGGGCGGTGGCGGGTGTGCTGATCCGCGCCGACCGGCGCGCCTTGGCCAACCCGCAGCTGCGCGCCACGCTGGTGAAGCACCGCCACCGCTCGCCCCCGGGCGACGACATGATCGACGCCTTGATCCGGCGCCTGGAAGCCTCCTGAAGCACTTGCGTCGGGCCTGTTGGCCTGCCCCGGCGGGCGCGTTCGCTTACAGGCCGGTGCCTGTTGCGCGCTTGTTGCGGGTGGTCCTGTGGTCCACTCGGGCATGAATCGACACCTGGCGAGGACCTCTGCCCCGCTCACACAGCTTGCCCTGCTGCTGGGCCTGCTGGCGGGCCTGCCCATCGCCCAGGCCGGGCCGAAGACGGTGTGCACCATCACCATCAATTCGGCCGACGAAAAAGAATCGCTGCAGCGGCACCTGCCGCCAGGGGACTACCGCTTCGTCGAACTGGTTCAGCGCGGCAAACCCGACTGGCTGGCCGCTGCCTGCAGCAGCCAGGTGAAGTGCGACTCGCTGGTGATCTCGGGCCACTTCGACGACGGCACCGAGTTCTACACCGACAGCTTCGACAAGCGCGAATTCCTGACCATGCACGAGCTGCAACGCGCGTCCTGCAGCCCTTCGTGCAGCGGGGTGTTTTCGCAACTGAAGGACGTCTACCTCTTCGGCTGCAACACGCTGAAGACGCAGCCCCGGCACGAAGCCGGCGCCGAGGTCTTGCGCAGCCTGACGCGTGACGGCCGTGCCGGCAGCGACGCGCAGCGCCTGGCCGACCTGCTGAGCCAGCGTTACGGCCAGAGCAACCGCGACCGCCTGCGCCACGTCTTCAAGGACGTGCCCTTGCTCTACGGCTTTCAGGCCAATGCACCGCTGGGCCGGGTGGCCGGGCCGATGATGGACCGCTACCTGCAGACCGCGCCGGCCGGTGAGGTGGGCAGCGGACGGCGCAGTGCCACGCTGCTGGGCCTGTTCGGCCCGGTCTCGATGGTGGCCGAAGCCGGTGTCAACGACAGCGACCCGCACACCGGCTTTCGCCACGACATGTGCAGCCTGGCCGACGACACACCCAGCGCGGCGCACAAACTGGCCTTCCTGCATGCTTTCCTACAGCGCGACATCACCGACGTGCGCATGTTCCTGGACCACCTGGAGCGCTACCTGGGGTCACTGGACCCGGCACAGCGTTCCTTGCCCGAGGTGACGGCCGCGCTGGCCACGATTGCCCGTGACCACGGCGCGCGCCAGCGTTTCCTGGCCTTTGCCCGCGACGCGGACGCGGCCCCGGTGCAGGCCCGCATGTTGGCGCTGGCACACAGCCTGGGCTGGCTGACCCCCGCGCAGGAGCAGGAGGAGTTTGTGCAGATGGTGGCCAACCGCATGGCCAAAGGCAGTCTGACGGCGGCCGAAGTCGACCTGGTCTGCACCGCAAGACCCGGTCATGAAAACACCCGTGGCGCCGGCCTCGCGCCACAGCTCAGGGCCAGCGGCACGGCACGTGCCAGCAACCTGAGCCACGCCGCCGCGCTGGCCTGCCTGGGCGACGAGCAGGGCCACCAGAGTACGGTGCGCGCGTTGACCAGTTCGCTGGACGAAAACGTGGCGCTGGCCCAGATCTACCTGCGCCACCGGCCCCTGGCCGACGTCGACCAACTGCGTGCATTGACCGCCGACATCGGCCGCATGACGGCCGGGGCCGCGCAGGTGCGGGCGCTCGAGACCGTGGCGCGGCTGCGGCTGAACGACCGCCAGAGCCTGCAGGAGATTGCCGGCCTGTTCCCGCTGCTGCGTTCGCTGCCGGCGCAGCGCGCGGTTGCCGGCATCCTGATCCGCGCCGACCACAGCCTGCTGGCGCGTGCCGACCTGGCCCGGGTGCTGCGCCAGCACCGGCTGAAGTCGAACGATGGCGGGGACGTGATCGACGTGCTGATCCGCATCCTGCAGGCGGCCTGAGCCGCCAGGCCGGGCCGCAACTTCAGCGGCGCACGATGCCGGCGCGCGGCGCGGCGGCGGCTTCCCAGTCGGGGCCCTGGAACCAGGCAGCGCCCTGCAGCGCATCGCGCAACATCGGCAGCGCATCCAGGCCCCAGAAGTGGCGGCCGTCCAGCGTGCAGGTGGGCACGCCGAACACGCCGCTGGCCACCGCGGCTTCGGTGCGTGCACGAAGTTCGGCTTTCACCTCGTCGCCGTCGGGGTCGCGCGTTGGCGCCAACTGCTCACGCAATTCCGCCAGGCGCATCGGGTCGTTGGCGTCGTGACCCCCCACCCACACATGCTGCAGCACCGCCTGCACCGTGCGGCGGTTGGGTCCGGCGGCCAGCAGCAGGCGCAGCAAGGGCAAGGGGTTGAAGGGGTGCTGCGTCGGCGTGGCCAGTTCGATGCCATGCTGCTGCGCCAGCCAGTGCACGTAACGGAAGGTCCACTGGCGCTTGGGCTCGATCTCCGCCGGCCCCTTGTTGCCATGCGCCTTCAGCAGGCCGGCCAGCAGCAGCGGTTGGTAGTCCACCACGTAGCTGCAGCCCTCCAGCACCTGCGGCAGGCGGTGAAAGGCCAGGTGGGCGTAGGGCGAGATGGGGTCGAAGTGGAAGGCGATAGTCTTCATCGGGCCTGTCCTTGTTCGGCCTGCCCCTGTTCGACCTGGCGTTGGTGCCACTGCACGCGGCGCTCTTCCAGTTCGTCGCAGACGGCCTGCTTTTCCAGGTTGTCCAGCAAGGACCAGCAGGCAATCTCGTCCAGCGTGCGCAGGCAGCCGGCGCACCAGCCGGTGGCCTCGTCCATCTGGCAGACGTTGATGCAGGGCGAGGCCACGGGCACCGTCATGGCTGCTGCACCACGTCGGCCACGGGCGCGCCGGTCAATTGCACCAGTTCGTCGGGCGACAGCTTGAAGACATGGCCGCGTGCGGCCAGGGCCTGGCTCACGCGCTGAAATCCTTCGGGCCGCAGCTCGGTCATGGGTTCACACCCACATTCACCGCCACACCGCGTTTGGCCAGCAGCGCCTTGCCCACCCGCGACACCGGCGGCCGGCCCAGCACACCGCTGATGTAGGCACCGGCGTCGACCAGCAAGTCCAAATCAAGCCCGGTGTCGACGCCCATGCCGTGCAGCATGAAGACCACGTCTTCGGTGGCCACGTTGCCGGTGGCACCCTTGGCATAGGGGCAGCCGCCCAGGCCCGAGATGCTGGTGTCGAAGGTGTGCACGCCCATCTGAAGGCAGGCGTAGATGTTGGCCAGTGCCTGGCCGTAGGTGTCGTGGAAATGGCCGCTGACTTCCACCACCGGGTAGTGCTTGAGCGCACGCTCCATCGCGAGCTGAACCTTGCGCGGCGTACCGACACCGATGGTGTCGGCAATGCCGCAGTGGTCGACACCGATGCCCTTCATCAGCATCACCACCCGTTCCACTTCGTCGGCGGAGACATCGCCCTGGTAGGGGCAGCCCAGCGCACACGAGACCGCCGCGCGCACCTTCAAACCCGCTTCGTGTGCGGCCGCCACCACGGGCGCAAAACGGTCGATGCTTTCAGCGATGCTGCAGTTGATGTTGCGCTGGCTGAAGGCTTCGCTGGCGGCGCCGAAGACCACCACCTCGTCGGGCTGGGTGGGCAGCGCAGCTTCCAGGCCCTTCATATTGGGCGTGAGCACCGAGTAGCGCACACCGGCCTGGCGCCGGATGCCGGCCATCACCTGCACGTTGTCCGCCATCTGCGGCACCCACTTCGGGCTGACGAAGCTGGTGACCTCGATCTCGCGGCAGCCGGCGGCTTGCAGGCGGTGCACCAGTTCCACCTTGTGCGCGGCGCTCACCGGCTGAGCTTCGTTCTGCAGGCCGTCGCGTGGACCGACTTCGACGAGTGTGACGTGCGTGGGAATCATGAAAGGGGTGTCCTGCAGGTCCAGACAAACAAGTGCATCAGCCTACACCTTCAACTGCATCGTGAAGGGCCCGGGGTCTTCGGATCGGGCCCCGCGCTTCACGCCTTGGACGGCTGCACCAGCCGCAGCAGCTCACCACCTTCGGCCACCTGGTCACCCACGCCGTAGAGCAGCTCTTCCACCACGCCGTCGTGCGGCGCGCTGATGGTGTGTTCCATCTTCATGGCCTCCATCACCGCCAATGCCTGGCCGCGTTGCACACGGTCGCCGGCCTTGGCCAGGAAGGACACCACCTTGCCCGGCATCGGCGCGGTCAGGCGGCCACCTTCGGCGGCACCGTCGCCGGCATGGGCGATGGGGTCGTAGTCGCTGAGCAGCGCACTGCCTTGCTGGCAGAACACGGCATAACGTTCTTCATGTGCGTACACGGCCAGCGTCAAGCGCTGGTCACCCAACTGCACGTCGTGCCAGGCACCACCCTGCGCGCGGGTGGTGAAGGGCCAGCGCTGGCTGCCCAGCTGCAACACCGTGGCGCCGTCGTGCAGGCGCACCAGCGTGGGGGTGAGGGTCTGCCCGCCCAGTTCCAGGCTCAGCCGGCGGTGTGCGCCGCCGTGCAGGCGCCAGCCGTCGCGGCGCGACCAGGGGTCGTGGTCTTCCAGCGCGGCCTCGACGGCCAGCAGGTGGGCGGCCACACCGGCGGCCACCACTTCTGGCGCCAGCGGCGGCGCTTCGAAGAGCGCCGGGCGTTCGCGTTCGATCAGCGCGGTGTCCAGGTCAGCGGTGGCAAAAGCGTGACTGGCGACCACGCGCCGCAGGAAGGCAACGTTGGTGTTCAAACCCATGATGTGCGTGGCCTGCAGCGCAGCCGACAGCCGCGCCAGCGCCTGCGCGCGGTCTTCGCCCCAGACGATGAGCTTGGCGATCATGCTGTCGTAGTGCGGGCTGATGGCGTCGCCTTCGCCGACACCGCTGTCAACGCGCGGCTGTTCGTCGCTGCGCTCGAAGCTCACGTGGGCCGGCCAACGCGCCACGTGCAGCGTGCCGGTGGCCGGCAGGAAGTTGGCATCGGGGTTTTCGGCGCAGATGCGCGCTTCGATGGCATGGCCGCGCATCTGCAGCTGGTCTTGCCGCAGCGGCAGCGGTTCGCCACTGGCCACCCGCAATTGCCATTCCACCAGGTCCAGGCCGGTGATGGCTTCGGTCACCGGGTGTTCCACCTGCAGCCGGGTGTTCATCTCCATGAAATAGAAACGCAGGTCACCGTCGCCACTGGGTTCGGCGATGAATTCCACCGTGCCCGCGCCCACGTAGCCCACGGCCTTGGCGGCGGCCACGGCGGCGGCGCCCATCTCGGCACGGCGCTCGACGCTCATGCCCGGCGCCGGCGCTTCTTCCAGCACCTTCTGGTGGCGGCGCTGCACACTGCAGTCACGTTCGAAGAGGTAGACACACTGGCCCTGGGTGTCGCCGAAGACCTGGATTTCGATGTGGCGGGGGCGAGTGACATAACGCTCGACCAGCACGTGGTCGTCGCCGAAGCTGCTTTTCGCCTCGCGTTGGCACGAGGCCAGTGCTTCGACGAAGTCTTCGGCGGTGTCGACACGCCGCATGCCCTTGCCACCGCCACCTGCGCTGGCCTTGATCAGCACCGGGTAGCCGATGCGGGCCGCTTCGGCGGCCAGGAAGGCCGGTTCGTTGTTGTCGCCGTGGTAACCGGGCACCAGCGGCACACCGGCCTTGTCCATCAGCGCCTTGGCCGCGCTTTTGCTGCCCATCGCGGCGATGGCCGACGCCGGTGGCCCGATGAACACGATGCCAGCCTCGGCACAGGCTTTGGCGAAGGCTTCGTTTTCGCTCAGGAAACCGTAACCCGGGTGGATGGCCTGCGCGCCGGTGGCTTTGGCCGCGTCGATGATGCGCTGCCACTGCAGGTAGCTGTCGCGCGGGGCGTTGCCCCCCACATGAACGGCTTCGTCGCAACTGCGCACGTGGCGCGCCTGCGCATCGGCATCGGAGTAGACGGCCACGGTGCGCACACCCATGCGGCGGGCCGTCGCAGCGACTCGGCACGCGATTTCACCGCGGTTGGCGATCAGGATCTTCTTAAACATGCTGGTGCCCCACAGTGAAATCGCCTGCGCGCGCTTCGCGCGCCATGCAATGTGGCTTCGCCGCAGCGGCCTGGTGGCCGCTGTCACCGCGGTTCGCAATCAGGATCTTCTTGAACATCGAATGAACCCCTGTCGCCCTAGGCCGCGGCCTGGGGCTGTGGAGAAAAGCGCCTGAACAGCGCGCGCAGGAACTTGAAGAACACGACAATCAGCACCAGCGCCAGCACCACGGCCAGCACCAGCAGCGGCCAGAACACAAAGGGGTGTTCCCAGGCCAACCACAACATCACCGGCACGGCGGCGTCACCCAAGAGCGACAGGCCGATGTTGGAAAACGGTTCGGGGCTGGTGTTGGCGGCAGCGCGGGTGGTGGCCTTGGCCGCGTGCGAGGTGGCCGCCAGCGTGCCACCCGCCAACGCCGCCAGCACGGCCCAGGTGTCGCCGTCCACACCGAAGGCGCCGTTGAGCGCACCGAAGGCCAGCGCAGCGCCGGCCGGGATGCGGATGAAGGTGTGCACCGTGTCCCACAGCGTGTCCACGCCCGGGATCTTGTCGGCGACAAACTCGACGACGAACATCAGGAAGCTGGCCCCCATCACCACCGGGTGCTGCAGCACCTGCAGTCCCGGTGGCAGCGGCAGCCAGCCCATGAAACCGGCCGCACCGGTCATGAAAACCACCGCGTACAGGCGCAGCCCGCTGGCCCAACCCAGCGCGGCGGCCAAGGCCACCAGGTGCGACAGCTCCAGGTTCAGGTTTTCCACGACGGGTCGCGTTTGTTCAGGAAGGCCTGCACCCCTTCGCGCCCTTCATGGCTGGCACGGATGTCGGCGATGCGCCGTGCGGTGTCGTCGCGCAGTCCGGCAGTGATCGGGGTGCCGGCCACGTCTTTCACCAGCTGTTTGCAGGCCTTGACGGCAGCCGGGCCGTTGGCCACGAGCGCGGCCACGATCTCGGCCACCTTGTTGTCCAGTTGATCGGGCGCCGTCACCTCGTGCACAAAGCCCAGTGCCGCCGCCTGCGTGGCGCTGAAACGTTCGGCGGTGATGAAGTAGCGGCGCGAAGCCTGTTCACCCAGCGCCCGCACGACATAGGGCCCGATGGTGGCGGGCAGCAGGCCCAGCCGCGCTTCGCTCAGGCAGAAGTTCGCGGCAACGCTGGCCACCAGCACGTCACACACCGCCGCCAGGCCCACACCACCGGCGTAGCAGTCGCCGTGCACACGCCCCACCACGGGCACCGGGCAGGACCAGATGGCCCACAGCATCTGCGCCAGGCCACCCGCGTCGGCGTGGTTCTGCGCCCAGGTGTAGTCGGCCATGGCGCGCATCCACGACAGGTCGGCACCCGCGCAGAAGGCCTTGCCGTGACCGCCCAGCACGATGGCGCGCAGTTCGGGGTCTGCGCCCAGTGTGCTGAAGGCCGCGGTCAGTTCGGCGATCACCCCGTCGTTGAAGGCATTGCGCACATCGGGCCGGTTCAGCCAGATCTCGGCCACCTGCGGGCTGCTGCGGCGGATGTCGAGCGTGTTGCTCATGGTGCAGCTTCTTCCTGCAGCATGCGCACCAGGTCGAGCTCGGGGCACGGCCGGCCCAGCGCGGTCAGCGCGGCGGTGATCTGGCCCCGGTGGTGCGTGCCATGGTTGAAGACATGGGCCAGCGTGGCGGCAAAGGGCAGCGTGACGTCACCCCCCGAGGTGCGGCGGTAGCTCAGTGTGCCCAGCAGGCGTTCTTCGGGCCAGACCTCGATCAGCGGCATCCAGGCCAGGGCACCCTTGAGCAGGCGCTCTTGCAGCTGGTGGCGGTCGCTTTCGACCTCGACGTCGAGCGCGGTGATGGGTGAAGTGCCTTCGGCAAAACGCGCCAGCCACACCAGCTGTTCCGCCAGCAGCAGGTGGTTCAGCGTGCCGTGCAGGCTCTTGAAAAACAGGCCCACGTCTCGTCGGTAGTCGGCCTCGGGCACCGTGTCCACCGCCGCCATCAGGCGCCGCGCAGCCCACAGGTTGTAGCGGGCCAGCGTCTGCAGGTGTTCACGCAGCGGCGAGCGGTCCAGGTGTTTTTGCATGACCACGCTGCGGTAGGTCTTGCCGGCCCATTGCACCTGACCCACTTCGGCGTAACCCAGCCGGCGGTAAAAAGCACACAGCTCGGTGGCCGGTGTGGCAGTGTCCAGCGCCATGCGGCGGTAGCCGTTTTCCAGCGCCCACTGCTCACAGGCCAGCACCAGGCGCCGGCCCACACCCTGGCCCTGCAGCCGCGGGTCAACCGCAAACTGGTGAAAGTGCGCCGTGTCGCGTTCGCGGAACCACGGCACCTCGGCGGCCCACGGCGCACTGTCGATGTCGTAGGGGCCGCAGACGGTGACCGTGCCCACGATCTCGCCACCCGCCACGGCCACAAAACACTGGCCTTCGGCGGCCCGCTGGCGTGTCATTTCCGCGGTCTGCGTGGCGGCGGTGAAGTTCATGCCCCGCTCGACCAGCGGCACGAAGGCGCGGTGCAACAGCCGTGTCAGGGCATCGAGGGAATCTCGCGCGGCCAGCGAACGGATCTCGACGGTCTGCGCGTTCATCAGTGTCTCCATCCTCGCAGGCCGCGGTGGGTTTCGAAAGCCGCGAAGTCGCGGTCGCGGTGCAGCAGCGCGTAGTCGTTCTCTATGCAGAAGGTGGCCACCAGCACGTCAATGGCGCTGCGCACCGTGATGCCCTGAGCGCGCAAGCTGCGGTAGTGCTGCGCGGCCGCCAGCGCGATTTCGGCGCTGGCGGTGGGCTCGACGTGCAGCGACTCCAGCAGCCGGCGCGCCTGGCGGTGGCTGTGCTCGTGCCGAAAGCCACGCAGCACTTCGAAAAGCACCAGGTCAGGCACGACAACACGTATCTCGCCGTGGTTCAACATCTGGTCGAGCAGGTCGACGGCCGGGTGATCGACATCGTTGAAGAAGTCGATCCAGACGCTGGAGTCAACGACCAGCACGGCTCTTGCCTCTTGTGGCTTTGGCTGACTTGGACAACTTGGGCGACGCCTCTTGTGCTGTCAAAGCCGATCGTGCGACTGGATCGCTCTCGCCGGCATCTGGAAGGGTCCAATCCACGCTGTCGTCGCCTTCCCACTTGAGCTTTCCACGCCACTTCAGGATCTCGCGGTAAGCCGCCTGCCGCGCCAGAAGCTTGAGGCCCGCCTCGACCGCGTCCTTCTTGGTCTTGTACGGGCCCGCGGACATGGCCTGGGCCATCAAGTTGTCATCGATGTCGATGTTGGTGCGCATGATGTGTGTGAAATTCAGAATGTGCACACATCGTACACTACATGCGAAAGATGCCAAAGCGCGGGCTGTCGGGGATGGGCGCGTTCAGGCTGGCGCTCAGGCCCAGGGCCAAGACACGGCGCGTGTCCACGGGGTCGATGACCCCGTCGTCCCACAGGCGTGCGCTGGCGTAGTACGGGTGCGCCTGGTGTTCGAACTGCTTCAGGATGGGCGCCTTGAAGGCCGCCTCTTCTTCGGCCGACCACTGCCCGCCTTTGGCCTCGATGCCGTCGCGCCGCACGGTGGCCAGCACGCCGGCGGCCTGTTCGCCGCCCATCACGCTGATGCGTGCGTTGGGCCACATCCACAAAAAGCGCGGGCTGTAGGCGCGACCGCACATGCCGTAGTTGCCGGCGCCGAAGCTGCCGCCGATGATGACCGTGAACTTGGGCACCGTGGCCGTGGCCACCGCCGTCACCATCTTGGCGCCGTGTTTGGCGATGCCTTCGTTTTCGACCTTGCGGCCGACCATGAAGCCGGTGATGTTCTGCAGAAAAACCAGCGGCACCTTGCGTTGGCAGCACAGCTCGATGAAGTGCGCGCCCTTCTGCGCACTTTCGCCAAACAGGATGCCGTTGTTGGCGATGATGCCCACCGGCAAACCTTCGATGTGCGCAAAGCCGGTCACCAGCGTGGCGCCGTAACGCGCTTTGAATTCATCGAACTCGCTGCCGTCGACGATGCGGGCGATGATCTCGCGCACGTCAAAGGGTTTGCGCGAATCGTTCGGAATCACACCGTGCAGTTCGGCCGCGTCGAACAGCGGCGCACGCGGCGGCACACGCTTCAACTGGTCGGGCTTGACCCAGTTCAGGTTGGCCACACTGGCGCGGGCGATGGCCAGCGCGTGCAGGTCGTTGTCGGCCAGGTGGTCGGCCACACCCGACAGGCGCGTGTGCACGTCGCCACCGCCCAGGTCTTCGGCGCTCACCACCTCGCCGGTGGCGGCCTTCACCAGCGGCGGGCCGCCCAGGAAGATGGTGCCCTGGTTCTTGACGATGATGGCCTCGTCGCTCATGGCCGGCACATAGGCACCACCGGCCGTGCAACTGCCCATGACCACGGCGATCTGCGGAATGCCCACCGCCGACATCTGCGCCTGGTTGTAGAAGATGCGGCCGAAGTGGTCGCGGTCGGGGAAGACCTCGTCCTGGTTCGGCAGGTTGGCGCCACCGCTGTCCACGAGATACACGCAGGGCAGCCGGTTCTGCTGCGCCACTTCCTGCGCGCGCAGGTGTTTTTTCACCGTGGCGGGGTAGTAGGTGCCACCCTTCACGGTGGCGTCGTTGCACACGATCAGGCATTCGACACCACTCACGCGCCCGATGCCGGTGATCAGGCCGGCGCCGGGTGCGGCGTTGTCGTACAAGTCCAGCGCGGCCAGCGGCGCCAGTTCCAGGAACGGTGTGTCGGGGTCGAGCAGCATCTCCACGCGTTCGCGCGGCAGCAGCTTGCCGCGGGCCGTGTGTTTGGCCCGCGCCGCTTCGCCACCACCCAGCGCAATCTGCGCCAGCTTGGCATTCAGGTCGTCCACCAGCGTCTGCATCAGCCGGGCACTGGCCTTGAAGGTGTCGCTGCGCGGGTTGAGCTTGGACTTGAGCGCGGGCATGAAGTCTCCTGGGTGCGCGGCTTGCAAGCGTGATGGCGCCTGCTGCGCGGTTGACGTTTACGTTAACGTCAATTCTAGTTGTGGGGTGTGCGGGGCCCGAAGACCGCGACCTCGTCCCAGCCCAGGGCAGCCATCTCTGCGGTGCGCAGGTGAGGCTCGCTGGGCATCAGGAACTCGTCCAGCTGCGGCGGGGAAACCGCGGTGCCGGACAACATGGCGTGCACCTGCCCGCGGTGGTGGGTCTGGTGCATGAACAGGTGCTGCAGCATGTGCGCGGCAGCGTCGATCTGGACGCGGCCCTGAGCGCGAGGCATGTGCACGGCGCGGGCCAGCGCAGCGCTGTCGGCAGCGGCCAGCCAAGTGATCAGGCGCTGATCGTTCAGGCGCTGGCGCTCGGCCAGTTCGGGCATGTCCTGGGCGTCGACAAAACGCGCCCAGGCCTCGGTCAGGCCCTCGTCACCGTGCAGCGCACCGACGTAGTACTGATCGACACCCAGGATGTGGTTCAGCGTGGCCATCAACGTGGGGAAAAAGCCGGTGCGGGGCGCATGCAGTTCGGTGAAGGACAGCGGTGCCATGGCCGCATGCAGGCGCAGGTTGGCCAGGCGGTTGGCATGGGCCTGGATGCGCAGCAGGTGCAGGGCTTCCATGCTTCAGGCCTTCTTCACGGGTGGCACCACCGGTGCGCCGGCTTCGCGCCAGGCCTTGAAACCGCCTTCGATGTGGCACACAGGGTCCAGGCCCATGTCCTGCAGCGTCTTGGTGGCCAGCGCCGACCGCCAGCCGGCGGCGCAGAACAGCACCAGCTGCCGGCCCGGCACGAACACCGGCTTGAAGTAGATGCTCTCGGGGTCGACCCAGAACTCCAGCATGCCGCGGGGTGCATGGAAGGCACCCGGCACGGCGCCTTCGCGTTCCAGTTCGCGCACGTCGCGCAGGTCGACGAACAAGGGGCCTTCCTGGCCGTGCAGCGCACGCGCTTCTTCCACGCTCAGGGTGCGCACTTGCGCCAGGGCTTCGTCAACCAGTTGTTGGGCGGTTTTCATCTTCGGGGGCTTGCAGGGCGACGACAGTCAGCCCGCCATCTTGTGGTGTGCCGACCCGCTTGTCTGTTGTCGTTTGTGCCGAGCCACCTGGCGGCGGCAGGCCGCCAGTCACGCCGTAGCGAAGGACTGGCGGTACTGCCCCGGCGGCAGGCCCACGCGGGCGGTGAAGCTGCGCGTGAAGTGGGCCTGGTCGGCGTAACCACACAGGAAGCCCACCTCGGCCAGCGACGGTGACGTCCGCACCAGCCAACGTGCGGCGACACGGCAGCGGGTCTGCGCCACCAGCTCACTGTGGCTCAGGCCGCCGTCAGCCAAGCCCCGCTGGTAACTGCGGGTCGCCAGGCCCAGGCGGTGGGCCAGCCGCGGCAGCGGCCAAGGGTCGCTGAGGTCGGCGCTCACCAGCGCCGCCGCGCGGCGCGCCAGGGGCGGCCAGTCGACGGGGGCGGCATCGGGTTCCGATGACGGCCGCGCCGGCCGGTCAGTGGCGGGGATCAAGCACTGCCACTGCAGGCGCCAGCGCGCGGTGTTGCCCAAGGCCACGGCCTGGTGCAGTGGCGCTGAATCGACCGTCGGCCAGACCGCCGCACCGGCCACGCTGGCCCGCACACCGTGCGCAACGATGGCCTGCAGCAGCGCCGCCAGCACACCCACCACCACCAGGTCTTCGGCGGCCTGCGGCACCTGCCCGGCCCGCACCGAGCGGTGCAGCAGCACCGCTTCGTGGGCATCGCAGCTCAACACGTCCACGCGGTGTCGCGAATGGATGTAGCGCTCCAGCCGGCACCAACGGCGCAGCAAGTCGGGCACGTCGCGGGCACCGGCCAGCGCGCGGTGTGTGGGATCCTCGTGGTGAACCCGCAGGCCTCGCGCCAGCAGCGGCAGGCAGGACAGACCCCTTTGCTGAACGGCCGCGGCGATCAGGGCCCGTTTATCGTCCAGGTGCACGTGGGCTTGACGCGTCTCGCGCACCCGCGCTGTCCCGCGCAGCGGCACCTGCAGACCCAGTTCGTGCATGCCTTGGCTCAGCAGGCGCAACATCGTGGCGCTGGCGAAGTCGGTCATGGAAGCGCGGCCTGCCGGTGCTTCAGCCGCCGGGCGCCTGCAGCGCGCGCAGCACCTCGGCCGGTCGCACAGGGAAGCGACTCCACCGGATGCCCAAGGCTTGGCGCAGGGCATTGGCGATGGCACCGGCCGCGGCCACGATGGCCGTTTCGCCGGCACCGCCGGACGCGTGTTCGCTTTCCACCAGCAGCACCTCCAGGTCAGGGATGTCGGCCATGCGCGGCACCGGTGCGTCGGCAAAACCGGTGGCGGCCACGCGTGAGCTTGCCACGTCGAGGCGGTCGCTGAACACCATGCCCAGGCCCCACACCAGATTGCCTTCACACTGCGCGCGCACCTGGTCGGGGTTGATCACCCGGCCGCAGTCATGTGCACACCACAGGCGGCGCACACGCACCAGGCCTGTTGTCGTGTCGACTTCCACGTCGGCCACCACGGCCGCGTAGCTGCTGCCTTTGTAGACGCCCCCAGCCACACCGCGACCACGCTTCAGACCCGAGCCTGCGGCCAGCGCGGCGCCGGCCCAGCCCGCGGCCTGGCCCACGCTGCGCAGCACACCAGCCAGTCGAGGGTCTTGCGCATGGTCGATCCGGAACTGCAGCGGATCGGCCGACGCCACACGCGCGCATTCGTCGATGGCACTTTCGATGGCCAGTCCGTTGGGCCCGGCGCCCAGGCCACGCCAGGGCCCGGTGAAAACCGGCAGCCGCTGCAGGTCGAAACCCGCGCGCCGCCGCAACGCGCGGTAGGGCAGCTTTGCACCGCGCGCCACGCCGTCGTCACCGATCAGCAGCGCCACCTGCTGCAACCAGGGCGGCGCGGCCGCGTTGGTCAGCAGGATGTGGCTGCTGACCTGCGCATGCCACCAGTCCACCAGCCGGCCATCGCGCACCCGCGCACGCAGGCGGTGGCTGCTGGGCGGGCGGTGAAAGCCCTGACGCAGTTCCTGTTCGCGGTTCCACTGCACCTTCACCGGCACACCGGCTGCGCGGGCCAGCACGGCGGCTTCGAGTTCCACCGTGCAGATCGTCTTGCCGCCGAAAGCGCCACCCACACGCTGCGGTCGAACGTCGATGCTGTCCAGCGGCAGACGCAGTTGCCGGGCCAGCACATCGGCCACGTAAAACGCGTCCTGCGTGCCGGCCCAGACCTGCAACTGTCCGCTGCCGTCGAACGCAGCCACGGCCACCCGCGGTTCAATGGCGCCGTGTGCGGCCAGCGGGATGTCGATGCGCAGGTCCACGTCCCAGGGCACGGAGCCGTCGACACGGTCGTCGGCCCCTTCGTCCTTGACCTTGTGGCGCGGGAAGCGACCACCGGCCAGGCGTGTGTCGATGTCGACGGCAGCATCGATGTCGGCTTGTTCGAAGCTGCCTTCGACCCGCCACTGCGGCACCAGCGCCGCTTCGATGCGGTCCAGCGCCGCCGGCGTGCGTGCCACCAGGCCCAGACCCTGGCTCCGGCCCAGCGCCAGGGCCTCGTCTTGCACCAGCGCCACGAAGCCGGGCACACGCCGCGCGGCGGCTTCGTCGGCCTGCATCAGCGAGCTGGGCAGTTCGGGCGACACCGGCGCACGCAGCACCCGGCCGAAACACAGCCCGGGCAAGCGCACGTCACTGGCAAACAAGGCTTGGCCGGTGACCAGCTTCAGGCCTTGTTCCAACGCCACCACGCGGCCCACGAAAGGACCGCCGCCGGCAAAGGCGCGCAGGCTGGCCGGTGGCCACTCCTTTGCCGCCAGCGTGCCGCGATGGCCGGCCGCGACGCCTTCGCGCAGCGTGGCACACGCTTGAGCCAGCAGCAGCGCAAAGTCCTTGACCGAGTCGCTGCCCACGGTGGCGCGCACACGGCCGATGTCCCGTGTGCCGGGCACCTGGGCGTCCAATTCGCTCCAGGCAATGCCCAGCTCCTGGCAAGCGATTTGTTTCAGGGCCGTCAGCACGTTCTGGCCCATCTCGATGCGGGGAATGAACAGCGTGTAGCGACCCGCTTCGTGCCGCACCCAGGCCAGGGCATCGGCCGCGCCCGGCTTGGGACGCTTCGGAATCACCGGCAGGGCGCAGCCCACGCCGAAGGTGACGGACAAACCGGCGGCGGTGGTGGCCAGCGCAGCCAGCACGCCGCGTCGTTTCAGATCCACCTTCATGCGCTGCCCTGCGTGGCCGCGCGCTGCACCGCGCGGCGCACCCGCTGTTGCGTGCCGCAGCGGCACAGGTGGCCGGCCAGGGCTGCGTCCACCTGCTCGGGCGTGGGCCGGGGCAGGCGGCGCAGCAGGGCCACCGTGCCCATGATCTGGCCGTTTTGGCAGTAGCCGCATTGCGCCACGTGTTCGTCCAGCCAGGCCTGCTGCACGGGGTGCAGGCCGCGGCCCGAAACCGCTGTGCCGGCCAGACCCTCGATGGTCTCGATGCGCCGGCCCACGGCCGCTTGAACGGGCCACTGACAGCTGCGCACGGCCTGGCCGTCCACCAGCACCGTGCAGGCGCCGCACAGGCCGGTGCCACACCCGAACTTGGCGCCGACCAGGCCCAGCGCTTCGCGCAAGACCAGCAACAGGCTGTCGGACTGCCATTCGGGTGGCACGGTGGCCGGCTGGCCGTTGATGTTCAGTTGCATGGTGCGGCTCCAGGGTGAGGAGCCGCCAGTGTCGGCAGGCGGGCCGTGGGTGTATTGAACGGATGCGCCAGACCGGACAGCAGCCGCGCGCTCAGCCCAGGTCCGCGCCGTCGGCCCGCAGGCGCCGCTGCAATTCCTGCACGGTGAAGCCTCCCTTCACGCGCAGCGCCGCGGCCGTGCCGGCCGCCTGGCCCATCACAAAACACGCGCCGCTGGCACGCGCCGCGCTCTGGCCCAAATGCTCCATGCCGGCACAGCGGCCGGCGACCAGCAGGTTGGCCACCCGCTGTGGCACCAGCATGCGCCAGGGCAGCTGGTTGTGGCTGTTGTCCGGGTCCACCGGGAAGGCCCACTCCACACCACCAGCGACATGTTTTTCCACCGGCCAGGCGTTCAGGCCGATGCTGTCGTCGAAACGCGCGCCCTGCAGCACCTCGGCCCCGGTCAGCATGTGCTGGCAGTGCACACGCCGCGTTTCGCGCACGCCCACCTGGGCCGCAATCTCGCTGATGTCGGCGTGCTCGAAGCCCGGCACCTCGGCGCGCAGGAAACGCATGTACTCGACGATCTGGCGCCGGCCTTCGATCTCGGCCGCACTCAGCTGCACCGCGTCGGTGGCGTCCACCGCGCGGCCTTCGGCATTGCGCAGCTGTGTCACGTTGGCGCGCCATTCGCTCGGGTTGCGCTGCGGGCGAAGAATGGCGCCGCGGCGCGGGAAGTCGTAGCGGTCGGCTGCCGCCGTCATCAACGCGTCGATGGCCTTGAAGTCACCCACGGCCGCTTGTGCACGTGGCGCGTCGACGCCGCTGATGCGGAACATCGTGCTGGGGTAGAGCATGTCGCCGTGGCCGTCACCCAGTGTGCAGGGCACACCGGCGAAATGGGCGATGTCGGCGTCGCCCGAGCCGTCGATGACCTGCCGCGCAGACACCGCGCGCCGCCCCGACTTGGTTTCGATCAGCACCGCGGTGATGCGGTCGCCGTCCATCACCACGCCAGCAGCCCAGGCGTGGAACAGCAGCTGCACGCCGGCGCCCAGCAGCAGCCCGTCGGCTGCGCACTTGTAGGCCGCCACGTCGTAGCTGCGCACGCGGATGCGGCCCTGCAGCCCGTCCTGCGGTGCGTTCAGGCCACCCAAGGTGTCGATGCGCGCCAGCAACTCGTCGGCCACGCCATGCACCAGCTGCTGCATGACACCACCCCGCTTGCCGTAAAGCCCGGCGAAGTTGGTCACACCACCGGCCGTGCCCATGCCGCCCAGGAAGCCGTAACGTTCCACCAGCAGCGTGCGGGCGCCATGCCGCGCGGCACTGACGGCCGCCGCCAGGCCCGCCGGCCCGCCACCCACCACGAGCACGTCGAAGTCGCCGAAAACCGGCGTCTGGCGCGCGGGCTCGGCGACAGTTTCCATCACTCCAACTTGATGCCGCGTGTGGTGATGATGTCGCCCAGGATGCGCGTTTCTTCCTTCACGCGTGTGGCCAGGCCTTCGCTGCTGCTGCCTTGGGCGTCCCAGCCGCCGGTGAACAGGCGCTGCTTGGTGTCGGCTTCTTTCACCGCCGCCGGCACGTCGCGCGCCAGGCGGTCCAGCGCGGCCTTGCTCATCGTGGCCGGGCCGACCAGGGCGGTCCAGACTTCCAGCGGGATCATCTTCACACCGGCATCGGCCAGCGGTGCGACGTCCGGGGCCAGCGTGCTGCGCGGGCCGGTCAGTCCCACGGCGTTCAGCTTGCCGGCCTTCACCTGGGCCAACGCCAGGCCGGGCGGCACCAACGCCATCTGGATATGGCCGCCCAGCATGGCCGTCAACACCGCCGGGTTGCCGTTGTAGGGCACGTGAACGGCCTGGGTGTTGCCCAGCGCGGCCTTCACCACTTCCATGCCCAGGTGGCCCACCGAACCGATGCCCACCGAGCCGTAGCTCCACTTGTCAGCGGCGGCCCTGGCAGCGGCCACGAAGGCCGCACCCTGCGGCTGGTCCACTGGCGTCACCAGCACCAGCGGCGCGGTGGCCAGCAGGCTGATCAGGCTGAAGTCCTTGGCCGGATCGAAAGGCAGCTTCGGATTCAGGATCTTGGCCGACGTCAGGTTGCCGTTGATCACGACACCCAGCGTGTGGTCGTCGTTGGCCTTGGACACCAGGTCGGCCGACACATTGCCCGACGCGCCCGGCTTGTTTTCCACCACCACCGGCTGGCCCCAGGTCTTGGACAGGCTGTCGGCCAGCGCGCGCGCCGCGATGTCGGGTGTGCTGCCACCGGGGAAGCCGACCATGATCTTGACTGGCTTGCTGGGCCAGCTGGCGGTCTGCGCCAGGGTCGTGCCGGCCAGGGTCATCAGGGTCAGGCCGGTGCCGAGTGCGGTGACCAGGGCGGTGGTGACCGATCGGCGGCGCAGGCGCGGGTGGTGGGTGTTCATCGGTTCTCCTTGATCTGACAGGGCGCGCAGTATCGCAGGGCTGGCTACGATGCCAAGGTGATCACCCTGGACCTGCTGCTGGCCACCACGGGCCTGTTGCTGGCGCTGGCGCTGCGCCCCTGGCGTGCACTGGCCGGCACCACGCCACCCTGGCCCGCGCTGGCCTGGTGGGCGGTACTGCCGCTGCTGTGGAGCCTGGATGCCATCACCGACATGCCGCTTTTGCAGCCGCTGTCGGGTGTGTGTGTGCTGCTGCTGATGCTGGGCTGGCCACTGACGGTGCTGATGCTGGTGCCGGTGACCGTCGTCATCGCGCTGCTGGCCGATGTGTCGGCGCTGGACGCCTTGCACCGCAGCGTCTGGCTCGGCCTGGTGCCGGCCACGCTGGCCATGCTGCTGGGTGCCGGCGTGCGCCGCTGGCTGCCGAAGCACCTGTTTGTCTACATCCTGGGGCGCGGGTTTTTTGCCACCGCGCTGGCCGTGGCCGGCGCCGGCTGGCTGGCGGCCCTTCTCTTTGGCGTGCCCACGACGCTGAGCCTGGCCGACGTGCTGCTGGCGCGTGGCCTGGCCGCGTCGGGCGACGCTTTCCTGACCGGCATGATGGTGGCGATCTGCGTGGCCTTCAGGCCGCAGTGGCTGGCGACCTACACCGACAAGCTCTATCTGCCGCGCGACTGAAGGCTTGGACGCATCACTTGCGCCAGAACTGCGGCGTGAACAGCACCAGCACCGCCAGCAGTTCCAACCGCCCCAGCACCATGGCAAAGGTGCAGACCCAGGTCTGGAAGTCACTCAGCCCACCGTAGTTGACCGAAGGCCCCACGTCGCCCAGGCCGGGCCCGATGTTGTTGACACAGGCGATGACGGCGGTGAAGGCGGTCACCACGTCCAGGCCGCTGAACAGCAGCAGCATCGTCAGCCCGACCAGCGAAGCCCCGTACATCATCATGTAGGCGATCACGCTTTGCATCACGCGGTCGCTCACCGCCACGCCACCCAGCACGACAGGGTTGACGACGTTGGGGTGCACGATGCGCACCAGCTCGCGCCGCGACTGTTTCAGCAGCAGCAGCATGCGGATCATCTTGATGCCACCGCCGGTGCTGCCGGCACAGGTGGCAAAACAGCCCAGCAGGATCATCAACAGCGGCGCAAACAGCGGCCACTGGCCGTAGTCGTGCGACGCGTAGCCGGTGGTGGTGGCGATCGACACCACGTGGAATGCCGAGTGGCGCAAGGCCAGGGCCCAATCGTCGTAAGCGCCGGTGGCCAGCAGGTAGCCGGCGATCAGCACGATGCTGCCCAGCAGCGCGGCATAAAAAGCCTGCACCTCGGGGTTGCGCCACAAAGGCCGCAGCGAACGGGCGCGCCAGGCCACGAAGTACATCAAGAGGCTGATGCCCGACAGCATCATGAAAAAGATGGCCACTGCTTCGATGAGCGCGGAATTCCAGTGCCCGAAGCTGGCGTCGTGGCTGGAAAAACCCCCCAGGCTGACGGTGCTGCACATGTGCATGAAAGCGTCGGCCCAGCTCATGCCGGCCCAGCGGTAGGCCAGGAAACAACTCAGCGAAAGGCCGAAGTAGGTGCCCCAGATGACCCGCGCGGTGTCGGCGATGCGTGGCGTCAGCTTCTGGTCCTTCATCGGGCCCGACACCTCGGTCTTGAAGAGCTGCGAGCCGCCCACGCCGAGCATCGGCAGGATGGCCACCGCCAGCACGATGATGCCCAGGCCACCGACCCACATCATGAAACAGCGCCACACGTTCACCGACAGCGGCAGCCGGTCCAGCCCCACCAGCGCCGTGGCGCCGGTGGCGGTGAAGGCCGACATCGATTCGAAGTAGGCGTCGGTCAGGCTCAGGCCCGGCACCGCCAGCATCAGCGGCAAGGCGCCGAACACGGGCAGCACGGCCCAGGTCATGCCCACCAGCACAAAGCCGTCGCGCGGCTGCAGTTCGCGTCGGAAGCGGCGCGTCAAGGCGCTGAGCAGCAAGCCGATGACCAGCGTGGCAATGGCGGCGGTCGTGAAAGCCGTCTGGCCTTCGTCGCCGCCCAGCACGGCAAAGGCCAGCGGCACCAGCATCAGCAGCGCAAACAGCACGACCATGCGGCCGACCAGCGCGGAAACGGCAAGTGCGCCCATGCCCTAGAACATGAAGGTGGCGCTGACCTGGAACAGTTTTTCGACCTCGCGCACCATGCGTTTGCGTGGCACGAAGACGATGACGTGGTCGTTGGGCAGCACCACGGTGTCGTGGTGCGCGATGATGACCTCGGGCTTGGCGTCTTCACCCGCGTCGCTGCCGTCGGACCGGTGCAGCCCCCGCACGATCGCGCCCACCTGCGCGCCCTTGGGCAGGCCCACTTCGTCGATGCGGCGGCCCGCCATGCGGCAGGTCTTGCGGTCGCCGCGCACGATGGCTTCCAGCGCCTCGGCCGCACCACGGCGCAGGCTGTGCACCGCTTCGACGTCACCGCGCCGCACGAAGGCCAGCAACTCGCCCAGCACGGTGTGGCTGGGGCTGATGGCGATGTCGATGGTGGTGCCCTGCACCAGGTCGGCGTAAGCGCGGCGGTTGATCACCGCCAGCACCCGCTTGGCGCCCAGGCGCTTGGCCAGCAGGCAGGACATGATGTTGTCCTCGTCGTCGCTGGTCAGGGCCAGGAAGAGGTCCATGTCCTGCACGTTTTCATCGGCCAGCAGGTCTTCGTCGGTGCTGTCGCCCTTGAGCACCAGCACGTCGTTCGGCAGCTGTGTGGCCAGGTACTCGCAGCGCGTTTCGATGGGTTCGATGATCTTGATCTGGTAACTGGCCTGCACCTCACGCGCCAGGCGCAAGCCCACCTTGCCACCGCCGGCGATCATGATGCGCTTGACCGGCCGGTCGATGGAACGCAACGCCCCCAGCACGGTGCGGATGTGTTCGGTGGCCGACAGCACAAAGACCTCGTCGCCCGGTTCGATGCGGGTGCTGCCTTCCAGCGTGGGCAGCACGGTGTCCTGCCGGTAGATGGCCACGATGCGCATGTCCACGTTCGGTACCAGCTGCGGAATCTCGGCCAGGCTGTGTTGCACCAGCGGCCCACCGGCCACCGCGCGCACCGCGATCAGGCTGACCAGGCCGTGGGCAAACTCCAGCACCTGCAGCGCCTCGGGGTACTCGATGAGCTTGCGGATGTAGGTGGTGACACTTTCTTCGGGGCAGATCACCCGGTCCACCGCAAAGCCGCTTTTTTCCATCAACGGGCTGCCGTTGACAAACTCCGGGCTGCGCAGGCGGGCAATGGTGGTCGGCACGTTGAAGATGTCGTGGGCCACCTTGCAGATCACCAGGTTGGTCTCGTCCAACGGCGCGCAGGCGATCAGCAGGTCGGTGTCTTCGATGCCGGCCTCGCGCAGCACGCTGGGCTGGATGCCGTTGCCGACCACACCCCGCAGGTCCAGCCGGTCCTGCAATTCGCGCAAACGGGCCGGGTTGGTGTCGATGACGGTGATGTCGTTGCGCTCGGACACCAGGCTTTCGGCCACGCTTTCGCCCACGCGCCCGGCACCCAGGATCAGGATCTTCATGTCATTGCCGCCCGGCCGCCCCGAAGGCGATGACAAGCCCCTCGGGAGCAGCGAACGCGGTGAGCTTGAGGCAAATCCATAGGCCCAGTTTACGGGGCCGGCCGGCGTGTGCCCGCCGTCGGACCGCCCAGCGCCGCCTGCACGACCTGGCGCAACAGCGGCTGCAGCTGCAGCGCCAGGCGCTCGGCTTCACCTTCGTTGGCCACCCGGCGCTCGCGGCCCTGCCACAGCGCCGACAGCGTCGCCTGCTGCATGGCCAGCGCCGGGCCCAGGCGCTCAGCGGCAGCTTCGGGTGTCTGTTCGTGCACCAGCACCAGGTAACGCTGCAGCAGGCCCAGCGTGATGGGCGCCAGCGCAGTTTCGCTCCAGGTCGCAAAGCTGCGGTCGGTGCCACGCACCACGTTCAGGCCTTTGGCCATGCCGGCGGCGCCCAGCGCCCCCAGCAGGCCACCGGTCAGCAGGCCGGCACCCAGGGTCAGGCCGCCGCTCAGCACGTCGGCTTTCAAGCCCACCAGCGCACCGGAAAAAACACCACCCACCAGCGCGGCACGGCCTTCGCCCAGCCGGCCCTTCACCTGCGCCGCCGCAGTGGATGGCACAGGAGCTGCGTCCTCCAGCGCGCGGCGGCCCAGCCAATGGGCCAGCGCATCGGCACCGGCACGCCATTCCACATCCAGCGCCGCGGTCAAGGCGGTGTTCGCGGCTTCGGCCTCCGCACGGCGGGCCAGGAAACCTTCGTCGGCCACCGGTTGGTGTGTGGCCGCGATGCGGCCCAGGCTGGCCGCGACCAGCCCCACGCCTTCGTCCAGCCGCTTTTGCTGCTGCGAAAGCCAGGCCTGGTGCAGGCGCGGCAGGCGCGGGTCGCCGGGGCGCGCGGTTTCCAGCGCCAGCAGCAGGCGGCCTTCGGCCAGCCAGCCGTCGTGCCGGTGTTGAAGGCTCAGGCGCGGAGGCTCGGCTTCGGGGCTGTCCACCAGCACCACCACCGGTCGGCCCAGTTCTTCCACCCAGGTGGGCGCGGCCTGGCCTGGGCGTGTGAGCAACAGCACCACGTCGGTGTCTTCACGCAGGCGTGCCAGCGGCGACTTCGCGCTGCCGGGCGACAACCAGCGCTGCCACCAGGCGGGCGCAGCGCTGGGCGCCACCACCGCGCCCTGCACACCGGCGGGCACGGGCAGCAGCTGCAGCTGGTCGCCTTCTTCGCTTTGCACCAGCGTCAAGGGCTGCGCCCGGGGTTCGTCCAGCGCCGACAGCGCGTGGCCGAACAGGCGCAGCGGAGGATGTTCGGCCGGCGCCACCCAGAGCAAGCGCACGACAGGCATCAGGCCTGGGCGCATCAGCGGATGCAGGGCCTCGAAGTAAGGGGTGTCTAGCGGCAGCGGAAAGTGCAGCGCCAGGCGCCGCGCACGTGCTGCCGCCAGCCAGGCCAGCAACAGCCGGGGCAGCACGACGGCCAGCGCCAGCGTGGCTGCCAGCAGGTGGATCCAGGGCGCGGCGCTGGCCTGGGCGTCGGCGCCGGGCGCCAGCTGCAGCGGCGCCACTTCGGGCACGACGATGCCGGTGAGCAGCCTTGCCGGGGTCAGCAACAGGTCCAGCACCGCCTGCACGAGGGTCGCGTCCAGGAAAGTGCTCTGCCAGCCCACGCGGTAGTCCAGCACCAGGCCACGCAGGTACAGGCCGGCGACGAGCCCCAGCGCCAACGTGGCCGCCGCCACGTGCAGCAGCAGCGCCAAGCGCTGCAAGGTCAGCGGCGCAGCCTGGCGCGCCCACAGTGCGGCCACGCCGTCCTCGGCTCGCTGAGCCCAGCCCGCCAGCCACTTGCGCACACCACCCGACGGGCTGGGCACCAGCAGCCCCAGGTAGACGAAGCCGTTCCAGGCCACCACGGCCCAGACGGCGGGCGCCAGCAGGTTCACCCGTTGCGGCGGTCCCAGCTGGTCGGCCACGACCCCCAGCACCAAGCCGGCCAGCGCGGCCAACCAGACCCAGGCCGGGTGCCAGGCGCGGCGCCGCAGCCAGCGTTGCGCTGCGGGCAGGCGTGGCAGAAGGCGCTGCAGGGCCACCGCCGCGCGGGCCAGCACAAAACGTTCGGGGTCGGCACGCTCGCCCACGGCAGACACGGCCTGGCGCGTGGCCCAGCTGCGGTCCTCAGCCGTCCAGGTCTGCTCGGCCAGGGCACGGTCGCCAGCCGACTCGTGGGCTTGCAGCAGCAGAACCTGGCGGGCTTCGTCTTCGGTCACAGGGGCGCAATGTAGCGCCCCGGGCCGAAGGGGCTCAGGCCTGGTGCAGCAGCGCCACCAGTTGCGCCTGGCTGTGGGTGCCGGTTTTTTCGTACATCTGGCCCACATGGGTGCGCACGGTGCTGATCTTCACGCCCAGCATCGCCGCGGCATGCGTGGGCCGCATGCCTTCACACAACATCTCGGCCAGGCGGGCCTGGGTGCGGGTGAAACGGAAGCGGCGGCGCATCGCGTCCACCCGCGTCAGTGTGACCCGTTCGATGGTGGCCAGCACCCAGCCGAAGCTGCCGGGCACACCGTCGCCCTGGCTCATGGCACGCAGCGTGATCTGCACCGGCGCGCCGCTTTCACCTTCCAGCGGCAGCGTCAGTTCCTGGCCTGCGGCCAGCACCGGCTGCCAGTGCGACAGCGGCACCCAGCGGCCGGCCTGGCGCAGCGCCAGGCGGCCACCGGCGTCCAGCCACAGGCCTTCGCGGCGTTCGATGCGGCGTGTGGCCGCCGGGTTGGCTTCGAGCACGGCGCCGTGTGCGTCGGTCACGAAGAGCGGCGTTTCCAGGCGTTCCAGCAGGCAGTGGCCCAGGGCGGCCAGGCGTTGGGCGCGGCCGGGGTTGCTGTGTGCGGCGGTGGTGGTTTGGGTGTGCATGGTGTCCTCCGGGGGGGGGTCGCAGGATCACGGGGATCCGATGCCTGCATTGGGCGACCCGCCCGGTGTTTTGCCCATGACACCAAGGTATCCCCTGGCCGAAGGACGGGTGCGCTGCCCGCGTTCAACCCAATGCACGCCCGATCAGGATCTTCTGCACCTCTGAAGTGCCTTCGTAGATCTGGCACACCCGCACGTCGCGGTAGATGCGCTCGACCGGGAAGTCGCTGACGTAGCCGTAACCACCGAAGACCTGAATGGCGTCGGAGCACACCTTCTCGGCCATTTCGCTGGCGAACAGCTTGGCCATGGCGGCTTCTTTCAGGCAGGGCCGGCCGGCGTCTTTCAAGCTCGCGGCGTGGTGGATCATCTGCCGCGCCACCTCGATCTGCGTGGCCATGTCGGCCAGCTTGAACTGCACCGCCTGGTGCTGGAAGATGGGCTGGCCGAAGCTCTGGCGGTCCTTGCTGTAGGCCAGCGCGACCTCGAAAGCGGCACGGGCCATGCCCACGGCCTGGCTGGCGATGCCGATGCGGCCACCCTCCAGGCCCGACAGCGCAATCTTCAGACCCATGCCTTCGTCGGCCAGCCGGTTGGCCACCGGCACGCGGCAGTTGTCGAACACGATCTGCGCCGTGTCGCTGGCATGCTGGCCCAGCTTGTCTTCGATGCGCGCCACCGTGTAGCCCGCGGTCTTCGTGGGCACGATGAAGGCGCTGATGCCCTTCTTGCCGGCGGCCTTGTCGGTGACCGCCATGACGATGGCCACGTCGCCGTTTTTGCCGCTGGTGATGAACTGCTTGACGCCGTTGAGCAGGTAGTGGTCGCCGTCAAGCACCGCCGTGGTCTTCAAGCCACCGGCTTCGCTGCCCACGTGCGGTTCGGTCAGGCAAAAGGCACCCAGCATGTCGCCGCGTGCCAGCGGTTTCAGGAAACGTTCTTTCTGATCGTCGTTGCCATAGGCCATCAGGATCGAACACACGGGGCAGTTGTTGACACTGACCACGGTGCTGGTGGCGCCACAGCCGGCCGCCACTTCCTCCAGGATCAGCGCCAGCGCCAGGTAGTCCAGCCCCGCGCCGCCCCAGGTTTCGGGCACCGCCACGCCGTAACAGCCCAGCGCCGCCAGGCCCTTCAACTGCGCGGCCGGGAAGGTGTGGCCCTTGTCCCAGGCCGCGGCGTGGGGCGCGATTTCGGCCTGCACGTAGTTGCGCACGGCGTCTTGCACGGCGATGTGGTCTTCACTGAGCAACATGGTCGATTCCCTGTGGGTTGGAGCGGGCGTGGGGCTGGCTCACCCGGTCATCGCTGTGGAGCGACCGTTGCCGGGGTTTTCATCGCCTGCAGGTCTTCCTGGTAGGCCACCGCCAGCAGCACACGTGGCCCCTGGGCCGTGTGCATGAGCTGATAGCCAGTGCCAAACTGCTGCAGCAGGCTGCCGTCGCGGCGCTGCAGCGTCCACTGCACGTGCACGAAGGCATGGGCCGGGCCAAGCGGCTGGACGTGCTCGATCAAGAAGTCGGCGCGGCCGTAGTCCTGACTGCGGTACAGCTCGCACAGTGCGCGGTGATTGGCACGCATCGGTGCGTCTTCGGGCCACCAGGTCAGACGGGCGCCAGGACCGGTGCCATCGCCCTGGCCATGGCTGTCGGCGATGCCGCTGCCCACGTGCCACAGGTCGGCCACCGCATCGCCGTCCAGGCGGTTGAAAGCCTCGCGGTAGGTCACGAAAAAGGCCTGCACTTCGGTGTGGCTCATGCCACCACCGGCTCTTCGCGCAGCAGCCGCAGGGCCAACGCGATGAACAGCACGCCGCCCAGGCCATTGAGCACCTGCCGCACCCGCCCCGAAGCGCCCAGCCGCGACAGGCGCTCGGCCAGCGCCACCAGCAGCAGCAGGAACACCAGGCCTTGCAGCACGAACCACGCGCCCAGCAACAGGAAGGACAAGGTCTTGTCGGGTGACGTGGCCGGCACGAACTGCGGCAAAAAGGCGAGGAAGAAAAAAGCCACTTTCGGGTTCAGCACATTGGTCAACAGGCCGACCCGGAAGTCGGCGGCGAACGACCGCGACGGTGCCGGCACCACGTCTGGCAAAACCCCGGCACCCCCACGCCGAGCCTGGCGCAACATGCCCAGGCCCAGCCAGATCAGGTAAGCCGCACCCACCCACTGGATGAGTGTGAAAGCCGCCGGCACCAGCGCCAACGCCGTCGCCAGCCCAAAGGCGGCAGCGAGTGCATGCACCACGCAGCCGGCGTTGACGCCCAGCGCCGCTGCCACACCGGCACGTGCGCCACTTTGCAGCGTGCGGCTGACGGTGAGCAGGAAGTCGACACCGGGGGTGGCATTCAGCAAGAACACCGCCAGGGCAAACACCGCCGCTTCGGCCGGCCCGGGCAAAAATGCCGTCACAGCATCTCCACGGCCAGCGCCGTCGCTTCACCACCGCCGATGCACAGTGCCGCCATGCCACGTTTCTTGCCGTACTTGCGCAGGGCGCCCAGCAGCGTGACGACGATGCGCGCACCGCTGGCGCCGATGGGGTGGCCCAGCGCACACGCGCCGCCGTGCACGTTGACGATCTCGTGCGGCAGCTTGAATTCATCCATCGCAGCCATCGTGACGGCGGCAAAGGCTTCGTTCACCTCCCACAGATCCACCTGACCGGCCTGCCAGCCGGCCTTCGTCAGCACCTTGCGGATGGCCCCGGCCGGGGCGGTGGCAAACCACTGCGGCTCTTGAGCGTGCACCGCGTGGCTGACGATGCGGGCGATGGGCTTCAGGCCCATCTGCAGCGCCGTGCTTTCGCGCATCAAGACCAGTGCAGCGGCACCGTCGCTGATGCTGCTGGCGTTGGCGGCCGTGATGGTGCCGTCCTTCTTGAAGGCCGGCTTCAGGCCCGGAATCTTGTCGAGCTTGGCTTTGAAGGGCTGTTCGTCGAACTTGATCACCGTGTCGCCACCGCGGCTGGCCAAGGTGACCGGCGCCATTTCCCAGTCGAAGCTGCCGTCTTCGTTGGCCTGTTTGGCGCGCGTGGTGGACGCGATGGCGAAGGCATCCTGCGCTTCGCGGGTGAACTTGTACTTGTCCACACACTGCTCGGCAAACACGCCCATCGCCTTGCCACGTTCGTAGGCGTCTTCCAGGCCGTCCATGGCCATGTGGTCGAACAGTTGCGCGGCGCCGTACTTCACGCCCTTGCGCGCAAACATCAGGTGCGGGGCGTTGGTCATGCTTTCCATGCCGCCGGCGACCATCACGCTGGCGCTGCCGGCGGCCAGCATGTCGTGCGCGAACATCATCGCGCGCATGCCGCTGCCGCACATCTTGGTCAGCGTCACGGCGCCGGTGCTGTCGGGCAGCCCGGCCTTGCGCATGGCCTGCCGCGCGGGCGCCTGGCCCTGGCCGGCCATCAGGCAGTTGCCCAGCAGCACTTCGTCGATGCTGTCGCCGGGCACACCGGCACGTTCGACGGCGGCCTTCACGGCCACGGCGCCCAGCTCCCAGGCGGCGAGTGATGAATAGTCACCCAGCAGGCCACCGATGGGCGTGCGGGCGGCGGAAACGATGACGATGGAATCGGCCATGGAAAGCTCCTTGCAGAAAGAGGGTCAGGCGCGGGCCTGCAGCGTGAAGCGTTTGGACGCTTCGTAAGGGAACACATCGTGCACGTGCCCGGCCTGGATGCGTTCCTTGTGGCCCTGCCAGAAGTTGGCGTCCAGCAGGTCGGCATGGTGGGCCATGAACACGTCCTTGACGGCGTTGTTGCCCAGCAGAAAGGGCGCGAAAGTTTCGGGGAACACGTCTTTGGGGCCCACGGTGTACCAGACCTCGCCGCTCATCTCTTCTTCTTCGTTGCGCGGCGTGGGCACACGGCGGAAGTTGCAGTCGGTGAGGTATTCGATTTCGTCGTAGTCGTAGAACACCACCTTGCCATGGCGCGTGACGCCGAAGTTCTTCCACAGCATGTCGCCGGGGAAGATGTTGGCCGCCACCAGGTCCTTGATGGCGTTGCCGTATTCGATCACCGCGTGCGTGATGCCTTCGGGCCCGGCTTCCTGCAGATAGATGTTGAGCGGGATCATGCGCCGCTCGATGTACAGGTGTTTGATGACCAGCGTGTCGCCGCTGTCTTCCAGCAGGCTGGGGCAGAAGTGCTTGATCTCGTGGATCAGTTCTGCTTCGAAGCGGTGGCGCGGAAAGGCCACGTTGCTGTACTCCAGCGTGTCGGCCATGCGGCCGACACGGTCGTGCTGCTTCACCAGCAAATATTTGCCCTTGATCTGCTCGCGCGTGGTGTCCTTCTGCGGCGGGTAGAAGTCCTTGATCAGCTTGAACACATAGGGAAACGACGGCAGGTCGAAGACCAGCATCACCATGCCCTTGATGCCGGGTGCGATGCGGAACTTGTCGGACGAATGGCGTTCGTGCGACAGCAGGTCGCGGTAGAACAGGTTCTTGCCGTGTTTCTGCAGGCCCAGCGCGTTGTACAGCTCGGCACGCGGCTTGCGCGGCATCAGCCCGCGCAGGAAATGCACGTAGGCCGACGGAATCTCCATGTCCACCATGAAGTAGGCACGTGCGTAGCTGAAGATCATCAGCAGTTCGTCTTCGCCGAACAGCGCCGCGTCCACGAACAGCTTGCCCTCGGCCCCGTGCAGGATGGGCAAAGCCAACGGCGTTTCGTTGAAGCCGTTGATGATCTTGCCCACCAGGTAGGCGCCCTTGTTGCGATAGAACAGGCTGGACAGCACCTGGATCTGGAAGTTGGCGCGCGGCCGGAAGCCTCCCAGTTCAGCCAGCATGGCCTGCACGATGTTGTCGACATCGCGGTCCAGGTCTTCGAAGTCGGGCGCCAGCTGGAAGTTGGTGACGATGCGCTTCCAGGTGTCGTGCAGCGTGTCCTTGGTCGGGTAGTAGGCGCGGTAGGTGGGCTTGGAGCCGGGTTCGTCGTTTTCGATGTACTCGGTGCTGACGGCAGGCCGCACGAAGATGAAGTCGTTCTTGAAGTAGCTGCGGTGCAGCAGCTTGGCCGTGACGCTGTTGAAGAAAGTCTCGGCCAGTTCGGGCTGGTGGTGGTCCACCAGCAGCCCGATGTAGTGCAGCTTGGCCTGCTGCCAGGTGTCCATCGACAGGCCGTCGATGTTGAATTCCTGGCGCAAGCGCAACACCGCTTCGTTGACACGCTGGTCGTAGAACTCGATGCGCTGCGCCTGCGCCAGCTGCTGGCCGTGCCAGTCGGCCTGCTCGAAGCGCTGCTTGGCCTGCGCGGTGGTCTCGCGGAACAGGCGGTAGTGGCGGTTGAAACCGTCGATCAGCGCCTGCGCGATGTCGAAGGCGCTGCGGTCGGTGAGCTTTTGCGGAAACATCGTGGGCCGCAGTGTAGACAGCCGGCGCTGGCAGGGTGCACTGGCCGGGTGCAGCGCCGCCCGCCAGGCGCGGCCGGTCAACGCACCAGGCAGGGCCGCTTGGGGTCGAAGCGCCAGCCCGGCACCAGGTGCTGCATGGCCAGCGCGTCGTCGCGTGCGCCCAGGCCGTGTTGCAGGTAGAGCTGGTGCGCGGCCTGCACCTGGTCCATGTCCAGCTCGATGCCCAGGCCGGGTTTTTTCGGCACCTGCACCAGGCCGCCTTCGATCAACAAGGGCTGCTTCGTCAGGCGCTGGCCGTCCTGCCAGATCCAGTGCGTGTCGATCGCCGTCACGCGGCCCGGCGCTGCGGCGGCCACGTGCGTGAACATGGCCAGCGAGACGTCGAAGTGGTTGTTGCTGTGCGAGCCCCAGGTCAGGCCCCAGTCGCGGCAGGTTTGCGCCACACGCACGCTGCCGGCCAGGGTCCAGAAATGCGGGTCGGCCAGCGGAATGTCCACCGCCTGCAAAGACAAGGCATGCACCAGCTGCCGCCAGTCGGTGGCCACCATATTGGTCGCGGTGGGCAGGCCGGTGGCGCGGCGGAATTCGGCCATCACCTCGCGGCCCGAAAAGCCGCCTTCGGCACCGCAGGGGTCTTCGGCATACGCCAGCACACCGTGCAGGTCACGCAGCACCCGCACCGCGTCCTTCAGCAACCAGCCGCCGTTGGGGTCGAGCGTGATGCGGGCCTGCGGAAAACGTTCGTGCAGCGCACGGATGGCGTCCACCTCGGCTTCGGGGGCCAGCACACCACCCTTGAGCTTGAAGTCTTCGAAACCGTAGCGGGCCTGCGCCGCTTCGGCCAGTTGCACCACGGCCTCGGGTGTCAGCGCCGGCTGGTGGCGCAATTGCAGCCAGTTGTCGCCTTCGGCTTTGCTGTCCGCTTCCACGTAAGGCAGACCACTGCCGCGGTGGTCGCCCACGTAGAACAGGTAACCCAGCATGCGCACCGCGTCACGCTGCTGGCCTTCACCCAGCAGCGCCGCCACCGGCACACCCAGGTGCTGACCCATCAGGTCGAGCAGTGCCGCTTCGATGGCGGTGACGGCGTGGATGGTGGTGCGCAGGTCGAAGGTCTGCTGCCCGCGCCCACCGGCATCGCGGTTGGCAAAGGCCTGGCGCATCTGCTCGAGCACGGCCTGCAGCTCGCCGATGCTGCGCCCTTCGACCAGCGGGCGTGAGTCTTCCAGCGTCTGCCGGATCGCTTCGCCACCCGGCACCTCACCCACGCCATGGTGACCGGCGCTGTCGGTCACGATGACCAGGTTGCGCGTGAAAAACGGGGCATGTGCACCGGACAGGTTGAGCAGCATGCCGTCACGGCCGGCGACCGGGATCACCTGCAACTGGCGGACGCGGGGTGTGGTGTTCACCTTCATGTGCCTCCAGGCCCGAACTGCGTGTCCGCGTCGTCGGCCAGTTCATCGGCTGCATTGCCCGGCACCACGTCGCTGCGCGGGTAGCGCTTCAGCGCCGCGGCAAAGACGTCGACCACCACCTCGGGCCGGTCCATCGTGACGTTCAGGTTCTTCAGCAGGCCGTCTTTCAAGCCGTAGACCCAGCCATGCACTGCTACCGGCTGGCCACGCGCCCAGGCGTCCTGCAGCACGGTGGACAAGGCCACGTTGCCCACCTGTTCGATGACGTTCATCTCGCACAGGATGTCTTCCTGCTCGTCGGGTGGCAGGTGGTCCAGGCGCTTGCGGTGGCGCAGGCGCACGTCCTGCACGTGGCGCAGCCAGTTGTCGGCCAGCCCGACGCGGATGCCACGCATCGCCGCACGCACACCGGCGCAGCCGTAGTGGCCGACGACGATGATGTGCTTGACCTTCAGGTGTTCCACCGCGAACTGGATGGTGCTCAGCGCGTTCAGGTCGCTGTGCACCACCACGTTGGCGACGTTGCGGTGCACAAACACCTCACCCGGGTCCAGGCCGGTGATCTCGTTGGCCGGCACACGGCTGTCGGCGCAGCCGATCCACATGTAGCGTGGTGTCTGCTGCTGCGCCAGGCGCGTGAAAAAGCCGGGTTCGCGCTGTTCGGTGGCCGCCGCCCAGCGGCGGTTGTTGCCCAGCAGTTCGTGCAGTTTGTTGCTCAAGTCGGGGCCTTTGTGACTGGGCTGAATTATGGCCACCGAACCAGCACCGGTCGCCCGCACCGGGGCACGGCCCGCTCAGTCGGGCTGGAAGCGGATGCGGGCCTGCAGTGCCAGGACGGCCGCCTGCAGGTCCTTCAAACCCTGAGGACCGGCGCCTTCGCGGCTGAAAACCTGCTTGGCCTGGTCAGCGCGCGTGATGCGCAGTGTGGTCCAGGCACCGTCTTGCAGCGTGGCGTCGGCGTATTCGTCCTGCCAGGCGAAAAAGCCCTGCGCCACGGCCAGGCGGGCGATGGCATCGAAGTCGGCCGACGTCACCACGCCGCGGCTGACGCGGTCTTGCGTGCGGTGACGCGCCTTGCCGGTCACGGTGAGTTGCGCCGTGCCGTCGCGCTGCAGCTCCAGCACGCTGCCGGTGGCGCAGCCGAAGCAGTCGCGCTCGAGCACGATGTGCGTGATGTCGCGGCCAGCATTGGCGGTCTGGGCGGCGGCCGGCGACGCAGCGGGTGCCGCGCAACTGCTCAGTGCAGCTGCCGCGGCCCACACCGCCATCACGCTTCGCAGAAGACGTATCAGCGGTGGTTCAAGACCTTGGCACGGCACGAAAGCACTCCCCGGGGCCGCAGCGGCCCAACTGGTGCAAGGGATCGTACACATTGCCTGCCCCCGCCCTGCGGATGTAGTCTGGCCCGCGACAGCGCTCGGCCCACGAAGCCAGCGGCCGCTGCACCCCGTGCACCGAGCAGGTTTCCTGCTCGTCCGCACGAACCCCAGAACCTGAAGAGGAGCCCCGCATGGACCCGCGTTGTTCGCAGACTGCACCCCCGGCCCTGTCACCCCCCCCGCAGTCAGGGGGGGCAGGCCGCAGCGGCGGCAGGCGCTGGCCACAAAGGCTCGTGACCCTGGCGGTGGTGGCCTGCACCTGGGCGGCCTGGGCCCCGGCGGCCCACGCACAAGCCAGCGCCCGTGCCACGGCCGGCAACGCGGCCGCTGCGCACCCCAGCACCGCCTTCTGGCGCGACGCGGGGGCCCAGCTGGCCGCCACGTCCAGTCGCGGCACAGCGCCTGCCGTGCGCGCTTCGCGCCTGCGCGCCACCACGCTGGACCGCCTGAGCATGGCCGCGCAACTGGCCAGCGCCCCGATGGAAGGCAGCACCGCTGCGCGGCAGAGCCCGCTGGTGATTGCACTGCCCAGCCCGGACGGCAGCTTCCAGCGTTTCCAGATCGTCGAGTCGCCGATCATGGAAGCCGGCCTGGCCGCGCGCCACCCGCACATCAAGACCTACGCCGGTCGTGGTGTCGACGACCGTTCGGCCACGCTGCGCATGGACATCTCGCAGCTGGGCCTGCACGCCTCGGTGCGGTCCACCGCCGGCGCCTGGTACATCGACCCCTACTACCACCTGGACGACAGCGTTTACGCCAGCTACTGGCGGCGCGACACCATTCGGCCGCGCATGTCCTTTGCCGAGCCCTTCATCGGCCAGGCGCAGCTGAACCTGCAACGCGGCCGCTACCGCGCTGCCGACACCGTTCAGGTGCAGGGCGTGGGCTTCGTGCCCGGTTCGCAGGTGACGGTCACGGTGCGCAACCCCGAAACCGATGCCAGCGCGCGCCAGACGCTGTTTGCCAGCGCCGGCCCAGACGGCACCTTGTCGACCACGCTGACCGCCGAGCCCTACAAGAACCTGGGCTCCTACGAAGTCAGCGCCAGCGACGGCCGCAGCACCGCCACCGCCATGTACCACGTGGTGGGTGACCGCGAACCGCTGATGGCGTCGGTGGGCAACGAGTTGCGCATCTACCGCCTGGCGCTGCTGACCGACCCCGCCTACGCCAGCTATTTCGGCGGCGCGGCCAACGTGACGGCGGCCAAGGTGGCGCTGGTCAATCGCGTGACGCAGATCTACGAAGACGAAACCTCGATCCGCATGGTGCTGATCGCGGGCAACGACGCGCTCAACCTGGACACCGCGGCGCTGTTCTCGGGCGCCAACGGGCCCTGCGGCGGCACCGCCTGTTACCCCAGCGCCAGCGTCAGTTGCAGCGGCACCACGCTGACCCGCACCCGCATCGTCATCGGCCTGCTGGCCGGGGCCAGCAACTTCGACATCGGCCACATCGCGGTGGGCGCGGGCGGCGGCGGCGTGGCCAGCCTGGGTGTCGTGGGTGGCAACAACAAGGCACAAGGTTGCACCGGCCTGCCCACACCGGTGGGCGATGTGTTTGCGGTCGACTACGTGGCACACGAAATGGGCCACCAGTTTGCCGGCAACCACACCTTCAACGGCACCGTGGGCAGCTGCTCGGGTGGCAACCGCAGCGCCAACAACTCGGTCGAACCGGGCAGCGGTTCGTCGATCATGGCCTATGCCGGCATCTGCAGCAGCGACAACCTGCAGAGCAACAGCGACCCCTACTGGTCGCAGCGCAGCTTCGACGAGATCGTGACCCTGACCTCGTCGGCCGAAAGCAACATCAGCGAAGTGCAGCAGGCCGCACTCACCGGCTTCACGGCCAACGGCCAGCAGTTCGTGCTGCGCTACAACGGCGCCGACTCGGCAGCCATCGTGCGCGGCACCAACTTCACCACGGCCGGCATCCAGGCCGCCGTGCAAGGCATTGCCGGCTGGCCGGCCGGCGCCACCGCCACCGTCAGCGGGCTCACCGACACCGGCTTCACGGTCAGCTTCGGCGGCACCTTGGCGGGTGTCAACGCCAGTGAACTGCAGCTGCTGGGCTGCACAAGCGGCTGCAGCGGCTATGTCGGCGAGATCGCCAAGGGCGGCGCCACCACACGCCGCGGTGGCAGCGTGGTGGCCACCGGCAACACAGCACCGGTGGTCAGCGCGCCGGCCGAGTTCACCATCCCCGTGCGCACGCCTTTTGCCCTGACCGGCAGCGCCACCGACGCGGACGCCGACACCTTGACCTACATGTGGGAGCAGACCGACCGCGGCGGCACCACCGGCACCGGCCTCGTCAGCAACACCAAGCTCAACGGCCCGCTGTTCCGCCAGTTCGGCACCCGCCAGGTGGTCAGTGACGCGACGCAGTACGCGCCGCCCGGGCAGAACGCCACCACCGGCAACCCGACGCGTGTGTTCCCCGACCTGCCGCAGCTGCTGATCAACAACACCAATGCAGAAACCGGCAGCTGCCCCACCGTGTCGGGCTCGCCCACGGCGGCGCAGACCGACTGTTATTCCGAGTTCCTGCCCACCGCCGCCTACGTCGGTGTTGCCGGTGTCAACGCCAGCCCGGCGGCACTGAACTTCAAGCTCACCGCACGCGACGGCCGTGGCGGCGTGAACAGCGCCGCCACGCGGCTGGTGCTGGCACCGTCGGCCGGGCCTTTCCTGGTGACCGCGCCCAACACGGCGGTGAGTTTCGACGCCGGTTCCAACCAGCTCGTGAGCTGGAGCGTGGCCAACACCGACGCCGCGCCGGTGAACACGGCCAACGTGAAGATCACGCTGTCGCTGGACGGTGGCAACACCTACCCGCTGGTGCTGGCCGCCAGCACCGCCAACAATGGCAGCCGCACGGTGAAGCTGCCCAACGTGGGCAGCACGCAGGCGCGGGTGAAGGTCGAAGCGCTGGGCAATGTGTTTTTCGACGTCTCCAACGCCAACTTCACGATCGTCCTGAACGGTGACCTGAACGGCGACAACGCGGTCGACTGCGCCGACCTGGAGATCGTGCGGGCGTCCTTCGGCCTGTCGCCCGGCCAGCCAGGTTACGACCCGCGTGCCGACGTCAACGGCGACGGCGTCGTCAATGCCGCCGACTCGGCCTTCGTGGCCGCGCGGTTGACCATCCGCAACCGCTGCGCGCGCGAGTAGGCCACACCCGCCGGCCATGAAAGAGGGGCCTGCTGCACGCGGTGCAGCAGGCCCCTGCTGTTTTGGGCGCTGCGCCTACATCGTCTCGGCAAACAGCTCGCGGCCGATCAGCATGCGGCGGATCTCGGACGTGCCGGCGCCGATTTCGTAGAGCTTGGCGTCACGCCACAAACGGCCCAGCGGGTATTCATTGATGTAGCCGTTGCCACCGAAGATCTGGATGCCTTCACCAGCCATCCAGGTGGCCTTTTCGGCGCACCACAGGATGACGCTGGCGCAGTCCTTGCGCACCTGTCGCACGTGTTCGCTGCCCAGGAGGTCCAGGTTCTTGCCCACCGTGTAGCAGAAGGCACGGCCGGCCTGCAGCACGGTGTACATGTCGGCCACCTTGCCCTGGATGAGCTGGAACTCGCCGATCGATTGACCGAACTGCTTCCGGTCGTGGGTGTAGGGCACCACGTTGTCCATCACCGCCTGCATGATGCCGATGGGGCCGGCGGCCAGCACCGCGCGTTCGTAGTCCAGCCCGCTCATCAGCACCTTGGCGCCACCGTTCAGGTGGCCCAGGATGTTGGCCATCGGCACCTCGACGTTGTTGAACACCATCTCGCCGGTGTGGCTGCCACGCATGCCCAGCTTGTCGAGCTTTTGCGCGGTGCTGAAGCCCTTCATGCCCTTTTCGACGATGAAGGCCGTCACGCCCCTGGCACCCAGTTCGGGTTCGGTCTTGGCGTAGACCACCATGGTGTCGGCGTCGGGCCCGTTGGTGATCCACATCTTGGTGCCGTTGAGCACGTAGACGCCGTCCTTTTCGACCGCCTTCAGCTTCATGCTGATGACGTCGCTGCCGGCACCCGGCTCGCTCATCGCCAGCGCGCCCACGTGTTCGCCGCTGATCAGCTTGGGCAGGTACTTCTGCTTCTGCGCGTCGGTGCCATTGCGCTTGAGCTGGTTCACGCACAGGTTGCTGTGCGCGCCGTAGCTCAGGCCCACGCTGGCGCTGGCGCGGCTGATCTCTTCCATCGCGATCATGTGCGCCAGGTAGCCCATGTTGGCACCGCCGTAGGCTTCCGGCACGGTGATGCCCAGCACACCCAGTTCGCCCATCTTGCGCCACAGGTCCATCGGGAACTGGTCGCTCTGGTCGATTTCAGCCGCACGCGGTGCGATCTCGGCCTGGCAGAAATCGCGCACCGCATCGCGCAGCGCGTCGATGTCTTCGCCGAGCTGGAAGTTGAGGCCGGGCAGGTTCATGGCTTGGGTCTCCTGAGGGTTCGTTGCCTGGTGGCGCCACGCGCCAGCAGGGTCTTGCAGCGCTCTTCGTGCTGCGAAATTTCGGCCAGCGTGATCTCGATGTCTTCGCGCTGCTGCTCCAGCTGGCGCCGGTGTTCGCCCAGCACACCCAGAAAGGCGGTCAGCTGCGAGGTGGTGTCCGACGGCGAGTCGTACATGTCCACCAGTTGCTTGATCTCCAGCAGGCTCAGGCCCAGGCGCTTGCCGCGCAGCGTGAGCTTCAGCCGTGTGCGGTCACGCTGGGTGTAGACCCGGTTGCGGCCGGCACGCTGCGGCGTCAGCAGGCCCACGTCCTCGTAGAAACGGATGGCACGTGCGGTGATGTCGAACTCGGCCGCCAGCTCGGTGATGCTGAAGCTGGGCGGGTGGCTCGGAGCGGGCAGGCGCGCGGCGGTGGGCATGGTTAGACTGACGTTGACGTAAACGTAAACCGGACCCGCAAATATACCCATGGCCACGCCCCGCATGACCGAGCAGGAACTTGCCCTGCACTACCCGCTGGGCGACAGCTTGCCGGCACCCGGCACCACGTTGGAAGTGGCGCCCGGTGTGCGCTGGCTGCGCATGGGCCTGCCTTTTGCGCTGGACCACATCAACCTGTGGCTGCTTCGCGATGTGCAGGACGGCGCCGAAGGCTGGTCCATCGTCGACTGCGGCATCGACAACGCCAGCACACGCGGCCACTGGGAGCAGGTCTTCGCCGACGCGCTGCAAGGCCTGCCGGTGCTGCGCGTGATCGTGACCCACATGCACCCTGACCACATGGGCCTGGCGCACTGGTTGTGCAAACGCTGGTCGACCGCCACACGCGACTGCCGCCTGTGGATCAGCGCCACCGACTGGAACGCCGCGCGGGTGGCCAGCGCCGCCGACACGGCCTTTGGCGGTGAAGGCGCGGCGCGCTTTTTTGCGCGCCATGGCCTGACCGACCCGGCCGCACTGGACCAGGTGCGTGCCCGCACCGGCTACTACGCCAGCCTGGTGCCCCAGGTGCCACGGCAGTACCGGCGCTTGCTGGACGGCATGGAGCTGAACATCCACGGCCGGCCCTGGCACTGCATCGTGGGCTACGGCCACGCACCCGAACACATCGCGCTGCACTGCCCCGGGCTGAACGTATTGATCTCGGGTGACATGGTGCTGCCTCGCATCAGCACCAACGTCAGCGTCATCGACCTGGAACCCGAGGGCAATCCGCTGCCGCTGTACCTGGCGTCGATCGCGCAGATGAAACGGCTGCCCGCCGACACCTTGGTGCTGCCTTCACACGGCAAACCCTTCACCGGCCTGCACACGCGCATCGACCAGCTGCACCAGCACCACGAAGAACGTTACGCCGAGGTGCTGGCCGCCTGCGCGCAACAGCCCGGCAGCGCGGCCGACATGCTGCCGGTGCTGTTCAAACGCACGCTGGACCTGCACCAGACCACCTTTGCAATGGGCGAAGCCGTGGCGCACCTGCATGCGCTGGCCAGCAGCGGTCGCCTGCAGGCCAGCACGGGCAGCGACGGGGTCGTGCGGTTCCGGACGGTTTGACTTGCTCCCTCTCCCCGTGGGAGAGGGTTGGGGTGAGGGTTCCCACGACAGCGGCGACCAAGACCAGCCCCTCACCCCAGCCCTCTCCCGCGAGCGGGAGAGGGCGCAAGAACCTTCAATCCAGCACCGGCAGCACCTCGTGGCGCAGCGCACCGCGGGCTTCTTCGTAGTCGGGCAGCGCAGAACGCACCACGTCCCAGAAGGCCGGGCCGTGGTTCATTTCGCGCAGGTGCGCCAGTTCGTGCGTGACCACGTAGTCGATGACCGGCAAGCCGAAGTGCACCAGGCGCCAGTTCAGGCGGATCGACCCGTCGGCACTGGCACTGCCCCAGCGGGTGGCGGCCGAGCTGAGCGTCAGGCGGGTCATGCGCACACCCAGGCGCTGCGCAAACAGCTTGCAACGTTCTTCGAAGATGCGCCGCGCCTGGCGCTGCAGCCAGCTTTGCACGGCGTCGCGGATCTGTTCGGGCTCTGCCGTCTGCGGCAGACCCAGGTGCAGGGTCAGGCGCGGCACGCCGGGCAGAGCGTCAGCGGCGGTGTCGAGCACGGCACCCGTGGTGCGCGGGTCCAGCAGCAGGATCACCGTTTCGCCCAGGAAGGGGATGGTCGCGCCCTCGCGCCAGTCCACACGCGCGGCGTCCAGCCGGGCAGCCCGTTCACGCTGCTCCTGCAGCTTGCGCAAGATCCAGCCGGCCTTTTCGCGCAGCGCACTCTCGATCTCGCCCTGGCCCACCCAGCGCGGTGCACTGACGCTCAGACCTTCGGCGGCCACCACAAAGCCGATGCTGCGGCGGCGCGAGCGGCGCAATTCATAACCGACGCGGTGGCCGCTGAGCAGCAACTCGCGGTGTGTGCGCGGGTGGCGGAATTCCAGCGTGTCGGTGCTGGCGGCTGCCCGTGTCGGCGAGGCTGACGAAACAGGCGTGGCAGCAGGTGTGGCGGCTGGGGGGCGGCCCGGCTGCGCCGTGCTGGCCGGTCGCGGCAAAACCCACAGCGGTTCTTGCAGGGGCACGGCCGGCGGCTCTGCATCGAACAATGACAGCTGTTCGGGTGGCGTTGCAGTGGGCCGGGTCGGCATGAGGCGCGATTCTAGGGTCGCAGCGCTGGCGCTGCCGCCCGAAGGCGGCAGCGCCAGCGCCGGCACCGCGGCACGCCTTCGGATCAGCGCGTGCCGCTGACTTCGACTTCCACCCGTCGATCGGGCTGCAGGCAGGCGATCAGCTTCGGTGTGGCGCGCTGGCCCGGGCAGTCCCGGGCTTGAGTGACGGGCGTGGACTCACCCCTGCCCACCACGTTGATCTTGCTGCTGTCCAGCCCACCTGCGCTGACGAGATGGGCCTTCACGGCTTCGGCCCGTTCCACCGACAGGCGCTCGTTGTAGGCGGCCGAACCCAGGCGGTCGGTGTGGCCTTCGACCGTGATGACCTCGAACTGCGTGCCGCGGATCTCCTGCACGAACTGGTCAAGCGCGGCCTTGCCTTCTGGTCGCACACCGGATTTGTCGAAGGTGAACAGCGAGTCGGCCGAGAAGCTGACGCGCCGGCGGGGCGGCGGCACTGGCGCAGGCGGCGGAGGCGGCGGGGCTTGCACCACCACCGGCGGCGGGGGCGGCGGCGGGGGCGGAGCCACGACGGGCGCCGGCGCGGGCGCCACATAAACCGGCGCCTGGGACATGCGCGGCGCCGGTGCCGGTGCCCGACCAAAAGGAAACACCAGGCTCACCGAGTACAGATTGACGTCGCCGCGGTTGCCTACCGCGTCGTTGACACGGTAACGCTCGGCTTCGGCGCGCATGAAGAAGGAGCGGCTGAACTCGTACTGCAGGCCCAAGCCCACCTTGGCGTTGAAGTCGCGTGCGCTGGGGTTCGGGTTCAGCACGGTGACCGCACCGCTGCCGGTGAAGCTGTCACGGGTGCTGGCGTACTGCCCACCCACACGGCCGATGGCCGACAGGCGCTCGGTCAGCGGCCAGGTGCCCACCAGGTCCAGGTTCAGGCCCTGCAGCTTGATGCGGCCACTGAGCGAGCCCGCCGGGTTGGTGGTCGACGTGAAACCGAAGTTGCCCAGGCTGAAGTAGCCCGCTTCGACCGCGACGTGGCGATTGAATTGGTAACCCGTGAAGATCTTGAAGCCCTTGCCACTTTCGTCGAGCGACATGTCGGTGGTGGTGAGCCCGGCGCCCAGCAGGCTGGCGGTGATGCGCGCCTGGTCGATCTCGGCCCGCGACTGGCCCAGCGACAGGCCGCCGTAGAAGTAGCCCGGCTCCTGGGCCCAGCTGGACAGGGCCAACAGCGAGCCGAGGCCGGCGATGCCGATGGTGCGCAAGGTGGAAAAGGATGTCATCGGGTGCTTTCGGGCAGACGGGGTCTGCCGGGTGAGGTGGGCGCTCACGGCGCAACGATCGTGGTGTTGACCAGCGTCACCGACGCAATCAGGCCAATGGCGCGCCCGATCAGCGTGGTCTGGGCTGTCTGGCCTGCGGTCGATACCGTCACACCGGCCGGCGCGATGATCGTGCCGACCATCGTGCTGCCGTCTTCGATGCGCGCTGCGCTGCCCACCTGCCAGAAGACGTTGCGGGCCTGCGCGCCGTTGATCAGGATCACGCGGCGCGGCGTGGCGCCCAGGCCCACGGTCAGGGCCGATGCGCTCTGGAACACCCACACCGCATTCGGGTTGCCTTGCGCGTCCAGCGTCAGGTCGCCGCTGGTGATGGCAAAGGTGCCGCCGGCAGCGGTGTAGGTGGCCGCGGGCAGGGTCAGGCCGCCCAGCTGGCCGGCACCGGGGTCGCTACCCGGGGGCAGTGCCGCCAGCGTGTTGTAGGCGGTCTGTGCATCGGCACGCGCCTGGGTGGCGATGGCCTGGGTCGTCGTGGTGCCCGGCGCCGGCGGCGCGCAATAGATGCTGCCGTTGACCGCACCGATGTTCAGCGGCGTTTCGGTGTAGACGTTCGTGGCGTCGTGCAGGCCGGTGATCAGCGTGCAGGCGGCCGTCGAGCCGATGTTGCCGTTGACCACCGTGTTGATGCCCTGGTTGGTGACACCGGCGTTGCCACCGAATGCGCCGAAGGACGCGGCGGAGCGCAAGTTGATGGCGGCCACACAGGCCTGGGTGCCGGTGGTGAAGCTGGACACACGGTCGGCGGCCAGGCTGTTGCCGGCCAGGTCCTGCACACCGGTGGGGCCCGAGACCACGGTCACGACGAAGTTGCGGCTGGGCGCAAAACCGGCGGCGGCCGTGGGCACGAAACTGGCGACGCGACTCGCGGCGTCGTAGGTCACGACACCGGCCACGGCCGCGCCACCGTCAGTGACACGCAGCGTCGAGGTGTTGATCGTGCCGGGGTTCATCGGCTCGCTGAAGGTGACGCTGACCGCGCTGCTCAGGCACACCGCGGTGCTGCCGTCCGCCGGGTTGATGGTCAGCACCGTGGGTGCGGTGGTGTCGCCCACCGCGCCGGTGGTGAAGCTCCACACATGGTTGCCCGCCGCGGGCGCCACGGCGGTGTTGCCGGCCAGGCCGTTGCCCGCCAGGTCGGTCACGGCACCCGTCAGCGTGGCCGTGAACAGGTTGCCTGCCGCCAGCGTGGCCGGCGTTGTCGGCGTGAAGGTGGCCGTGCGTGCACCAGCTGAATAACTCACGGTGCCAGCCACTGCCGTGCCCAGCGTGGTGTTGGTGACAGTGAAGTTGCCGGCCGTGACCGTGGCCGGCGCCATGGCTTCACTGAAGGTGGCGGTGATCAGGGTGTTGGTGGGCACCGCCAGGGCATCGGCGGCGGGCACCGTCAGCACCACGGAAGGCCGTGTGGTGTCGGCCAGCGGCACGGTGACGAAGCTCCACACGAAGTTGGCGCCCAGCGGGATGCCCGTGCTGTCTTGCACGGCCGTGGTGAGCGTGGCCACGCACAGGGTGCTGGGCGGCAGCGCAACGGCGGGGGTCAGCGTGGCCACGCGGGTGGCGGCGTCGTAGCTGACACCGGCCAGCACGGGGGTTCCTGCGGGACAGGCCAAGGTAAAACTGGTCGGCGTGAGGGTCGCGGCCGCCATCGGCTTGCTGAAGGTGGCCGTGACGCGGCTGTTGACGGCCACACCCGTGACGGCTGGCGTGCTGGCTGCGGGTGTGGTGGTGGCGACAGTGGGCGCTGCACCGAACGGCGGTGTGCCCAGGATCGGGTCGAGACCGCCGCTGCAACCGGCTGCCAACAGGGTCAGGCCCAGCAAGGCAGCGGTCCATCCAGCGCGGGACTTGCTGCGCAAAGTCAAAAGGTTCATGTGGTCTTTCTTGCGGCGGGCCGCAGCAGGCGCTGTGCCTGGGAGGACGCGGTTGTAGGCCCAAGCCCCGACCCGGTCCGTGCGCTGTCGCACGCTGCGCGGCTTCGCACACGACGCCCCCTGCAACCGGCGGTCGCATGTGGCAAGAAAGACGGAAATCGCTGGCCCGATCGGGCCGCGGCTCAGCGCAGGATGCTGATGCGGCCGTGGGTGGGCCGCAGGCCGAACAAGCCGCTGCCGAACCCGAAGACGAGCCGCCCGAGAGGCGGTCTGGGCCTGCAGACCGAAAAAACCACCGACTACGCGCCGCCGCTGTCCAGGCGCTGGACCGGCTGGGCAGCAGGTTTGTCAGAGCCGGCTGCGGACACATCAACCTCGGGGTAGGCCTCGGGATCCAAGCGGCGCATCTCGGCTTCGATCCAGATTTCCACATCACGCATCAGTTCGTCGGGCTGACGGCCGGTGCTGTCGATGGGCTTGCCGATGGACACATCCACCACGCCAGGGCGCAGCAGGAAGCTCTTGCGCGGCCAGCATTTGGCGCTGCTGGCGGCAATGGGCACGATGGGCACACCACTGGCAATGGCCAGCCTCGAGGCGCCGCTTTTGTAGGTGCCCTGCTGGCCACGCGGAATGCGTGTGCCTTCGGGAAACATGATGACCCAGATGCCTTCGGCCGCCAGGCGTTTGCCCTGCGCCGCCACCTTGTTCCAGGCTTCTGCGCGTTTGCTGCGGTCGATGTGGATCATGTCCAGCCGGCCCATGGCCCAGCCGAAAAAAGGCACGTACAACAGCTCGCGCTTGAAGACGTAGGCCAACGGGTGCGGCATGAAGGTGGGGAAGGCGAAGGTCTCCCAGGTGCTCTGGTGTTTGGCAGCCAGCACCACGGCGCTGTTTTCGTCGGCCGCGCTGGGCAGGTTTTCCAGCCCATGCACGCGGTACTTCACACCGCAGATCACCTTGGCGCCCCAGACGGCCACGCTCAACCAGCGCATCGTGGGCCAGTACAAGGGCTTGCCGCGGATGAAAATGGACAACACCAGCGCCATCAGGCCCCAGGGAATGACGGTAGCGGCCATCCACAGCATGAAAAGCAAGGAACGCAGGCCCCAGAACAGTTTTTTCATCGTCGTGTGTTCAGGCGTTCAGGACAGGCCGCCCACGGTCGAGTCGGCGTGGTTGTCGCGCTGCAAAAGGAAATCGGCAAAGGCGCCCAGGCTGGTGTGGGCCCGGGCGCTGGGCACCTGTCTCAGCAGCGCCTGCACCTGTTCGGGCCCCAGCGCGGCGGCACGGCCGCTGAGCACCAAATGCGGTTCACAACCCGCCGCCTGCGCGGCAATCAGGTCACGCGCGGTGTCGCCCACCATCGGCACACCGGCCAGGTCCACACCGTAGCGGCGGCCGATGTCCAGCATCAGGCCCGGTTTGGGCTTGCGACAGTCGCAGTCTTCTTCAGGTGTGTGCGGACAGAAAAACACCGCGTCGATGCGGCCACCCTGCACCTGCAACTGCTGGTACATGTGGGCGTGCACGGCGTTGACGGCGCTCATGTCGATCATGCCGCGGCCGATGCCACTCTGGTTGGTGGCCACCACCGTGTGCCAGCCGGCATGGTTGATGCGCGCCACCGCTTCCAGCGCACCGGGCACCGGGTGCCACTCTTCGGGCGCGGTGACATGGCCTTCGCGGTATTCGTTCAGGATGCCGTCGCGGCCCAGGATGACGAGCTTGGTGATGTGCATCGTGGGCCTCTTTTGCGTGCGTCAAGCCGCCAGGCGGGAGAGGTCAGCGACGCGGTTCATCGCGCGGTGCAGGCCGGCCAGCAATGCCAGGCGGTTGTTGCGCAGCGCGGTGTCGTCGGCGTTGACCATCACGGCGTCGAAGAAGGCATCAACTGGCGCTTTCAACATGGCCAAGGCCTGCAGCGACGCGGCGTAGTCGCCGCGTTCGAAAGCCGCGTCGGCCGCCGGCGCAGCGGCTTTCAGCGCAGCCGCCAGAGCCTGCTCGGCGGGCTCCTTCAGCAGCGCGGCATCCACGGCCGCCGGCACAACGCCCTCGGCCTTCTTCAGGATATTGCCCACGCGTTTGTTGGCGCTGGCCAGGGCCGGCGCTTCGGGCAGCGCCGCGAAGCTGCGCACCGCCGCCAGCCGGCGCGGAATGTCACCCCAGCGCGGCGGGCGCAGCGCAATCACGGCGTCCACTTCCTGGGCGCTGCAACCCTGCTCGCGCAGGCTGCCGACCAGGCGGTCGTACAGGAAAGTGGACAGCTCGGCCTGCGCATCACCGTGGCCGGGGTCGAACACCGCCAGCGCCGACTGCACCAGCTGCGGCACGGCCAGCGGCAGGTCGCGTTCGATCAGCATGCGGATCACACCCAGCGCATGGCGGCGCAAGGCAAACGGGTCCTTGTCGCCGGTGGGCACCTGGCCGATGCCAAACAGGCCGGCCAGCGTTTCCAGCTTGTCGGCCAGCGCCACCACCACACCTGCAGCGCCACGCGGCAGCGCATCGCCGGCGAAGCGCGGTTTGTAGTGGTCTTCGATGGCAAGGGCCACTTCGTCGTTTTCACCGTCGTGGCGTGCGTAGTAGCCGCCCATGATGCCCTGCAGCGCGGGGAACTCGCCCACCACGTCGGTCAACACATCGGCCTTCGCCAGCAGCGCGGCGCGGTCGGCTTGTTCGGCCAGCACACTGCCGCCCAGTTGCAGACCGATCTGCTTGGCAATCGCGCGCACCCGCAGCACCCGTTCGCCCTGGCTGCCCAGCTTGCCGTGGTAGACCACCTTGTCCAGCTGCGCCACACGCGATTCGAGTGTGCGCTTGCGGTCCTGGTCGAAGAAAAACTTCGCGTCGGCCAGGCGCGGGCGCACCACGCGTTCGTTGCCCTGGATCACGCGGCTGGGGTCTTCCGGACTGATGTTGCTGACGATGAGGAACTTGTTCGTCAGCCGATCTTGTCCGTCCAGCAGCGGGAAGTACTTCTGGTTGGCCTTCATCGTCAGGATCAGGCATTCCGGCGGCACGGCCAGGAACTCGCTTTCGAACTGGCACAGCAGCACGTTCGGGCGTTCGACCAGCGCCGTCACTTCGTCCAGCAGCGCGTCGTCGTCGATGGGCTTCAGGCCTTCCTTCGACGCGGCTGCCGTGAGCTGGCGCACGATGTCGGCGCGTCGCGTCGCAAAGCTCGCCACCACGGCGCCCTGGTCGGCCAGCTGACGTTCGTAGTGATCGGCATCCTGCAGCATCACCGGGTCCATCGCGGCTTCGAAACGGTGGCCGTGGGTGCTGCGGCCGGCCTGCAGGCCCAGCGCGGTGACGGGCACCACGTCAGCCCCGTGCAAAGCCACCAGGCCGTGCGCCGGGCGCACGAAGTTGACGCTGGTCCAGCCGGGCTGGAAGCCGGGGGTGTCGCCGGTTTCCAGCTGGTACTGCATGACCTTGGGGATGGGTAGCTTCCTGATCGCCTCATCAAGCGCGATTTGCAGTCCATCGGCCAGCCGCATGCCGGTCGCTGTGGTTCGCCAATAGAGCACCTCGACCTTGCCGTCCAGTTGCCGCTCGAGCTGCGGGACAACGGAGGCGTCAGCACGGACTGAAGTCAGCTTCTTAAGCAGCGCTTGTGTCGGCGCTCCCTGGGCGTCAAGTCCAACGGCAACTGGAACCAACTTGTGGAACACCGGCAGATCGGGCGCTTGCTCATGCACCGAACTGATGTGAGCGGCCAGGCGGCGCGGCGTGGCAAAGACATTCAACGCGGAGTGCTCCCCCGCGAGATTTGCTGCTCGCAGCATTTGCAGCAGCACCGCACCAAACGCCTCACCCAGCTTCTTCAGCGCCTTCGGCGGCAGTTCTTCGACGAACAGCTCGACCAGCAAGTTCTTGGCAGTCATGGTCATGCCGCCCTCTTGGCAATCTGCGCCAGCACTTCGTCGGCCCAGGGCTTCGGTGCCATCGGGAAGCCGAGCCGTGCGCGGCTGTCCAGGTAACTTGCCGCCACGCTGCGCGCCAGGTTGCGGATGCGGCCGATGTAGGCCGCACGTTCGGTCACGCTGATGGCACCGCGGGCGTCCAGCAGGTTGAAGCTGTGCGCGCTTTTCAGCACCTGTTCGTAGGCCGGCAGTGCCAACTGTTGCTCCATCAGGTACTTGGCCTGTTTTTCGTGCGCCGCGAAAGCGGTGAGCAGGAAGTCGACATCGCTGTGCTCGAAGTTGTAGGTGCTCTGCTCCACCTCATTCTGGTGGTAGACATCCCTGTACTTCAAGGTGTCGGTCCACTGCAGGTCGTAGACGTTTTCCACGCCCTGCAGGTACATGGCCAGGCGTTCCAGGCCGTAGGTGATCTCGCCGGTGATGGGCTTGCAGTCGATGCCGCCCACCTGCTGGAAGTAGGTGAACTGCGTCACCTCCATGCCGTTAAGCCAGACCTCCCAGCCCAGGCCCCAGGCGCCCAGCGTGGGGTTCTCCCAGTCGTCTTCGACGAAGCGCACATCGTTGACCTTGAGGTCGAAGCCCAGCGCTTCCAGCGAACCCAGGTAGAGCTCCAGGATGTTCGAAGGCGCGGGCTTCAGCACCACCTGGTACTGGTAGTAGTGCTGCAGGCGGTTGGGGTTGTTGCCGTAGCGGCCGTCTTTCGGGCGGCGGCTGGGCTGCACGTAGGCGGCCTTCCAGGGCTCGGGGCCCAGCGCGCGCAGGAAGGTGGCGGTGTGGCTGGTGCCGGCTCCCACTTCCATGTCGTAGGGCTGCAGCAAGGCACAGCCCTGGGCGTCCCAGTAACTCTGCAGTTTCAGGATGATCTGCTGGAAGGTCAGCATGGCGCGGTGGGCTTTTGTCTGTCTCGAAAACCCTTGAGTTTACGGGCCACACCTGCGGCTACCCTGGCGCCGATGACGACGCAGCAACTGGTTCTGAGCCTCGTGCTGGCCACGATGGTGTTTTCGGTGGCCCTGGAACTGCGTGTGGCCGACTTCATGCGTGTCGCCCAGGCCCCGCGCGCGGTGGTGGCGGGCCTGGTGCCGCAGTTCCTGCTGCTGCCCGGCGCCACCTGGCTGGCCACGCTGCTGCTGGACCTGCCGCCGAACGTGGAAGCGGCGATGATCCTGGTCGCCTGCTGCCCCGGTGGTTCCTTGAGCAACGTCGTCACCCACCACGGCCGCGGCAACACGGCTCTGAGTGTCAGCGTGTCGGCCGTGGCCGCCGTGATGGCGCTTTTCCTGACGCCCTTCAACTTCACCTGGATGGTGGCCAGCAACCCGGCCACGGCCGCCTGGCTGAAGCAACTGGACATCGACGCCAGCGCCATCTGGTGGAGCCTGCTGGCGCTGCTGGCCGTGCCCATGGTGCTGGGCCTGCTGTTCAGCCGTCACCTGCCCAAGCTGACGGCGCGCATCCAGAAACCACTGTCCACCTTCAGCCTGCTGGCGCTGCTGGCTTTCATCGTGCTGGGGCTCATCAAGGAACGGCATCTGCTGAATGCGCTGATCCTGCCGCAGCTCTTGATCGTGGTGCTGCACAACGCCGCGGGCCTGGCGCTGGGCTGGGCTGCGGCGATGGCCTTCCGCGTGGTGGAGCGCGACCGCCGCGCGATCATGATCGAAGGTGGCATGCAGAACAGCGGCCTGGCGCTGGGCATCATTGCCGTGCAATTCAACGCCGACCTGGGCATGGTCATCATCGCCAGCCTGTGGGGCATCTGGCACATCGTCAGCGGCATGACGCTGGCCACGCTGTGGAGAAAAAAAGATGCTCGACTCGGTCTTTGAAGGTGCCACCGTCATCGACGGCACGGGCGCGGCGCCGTACACCGCCGACGTGGGCGTGGTGGGCGGCGTGATCGTCGAGATCGGCCGCATCACGGGCGCGGCCAAGGAGCGGTTGAAGGCCCAAGGCGCGTGGCTGACCCCCGGCTTCGTCGACATCCACACCCACTACGACGGCCAGGCCACCTGGGACGAAACCTTCAGCCCCAGCATCCACCACGGCGTGACCACGGTGACGATGGGCAACTGCGGCGTCGGCTTCGCGCCCAACGTGCCCGGCCGCGAAGCCGATTTGATCGCGCTGATGGAAGGCGTGGAAGACATCCCCGGCGCCGCGCTGGCCGAAGGCGTGAAGTTCAACTGGCAGAGCTTCGGCCAGTACATGGACGTGCTGGACGCGATGCCGCACAGCATCGACTTCCTGGTGCAGGTGCCACACGACCCGCTGCGCATGGCGGTGATGGGCGACCGGGCGCTGGCGCAGCAGGTGGCCACGGCCGAGGACATCGCGGCGATGCGGTCGCTGCTGCGGGAAGCGCTGCAAGCCGGCGCCGCCGGGTTTTCCACCGGCCGCACCGACAACCACCGCACCGCACGGGGCCACGAAACACCGGCGTCGGAAGCCAGCGCGGCCGAGCTCACGGGCCTGGCATCCGCATTCCAGGGCCTGAACCACGGTGTGGTGCAGATGGTCAGCGACTTCGACCTGCTGCGCGACCCGGCCCGCTTCGACCCCGAGTTCGACCTGGTGGAAGCCATGGCTCGCGCCAGCGGCCGGCCACTGTCGATGACCTGGCTGCAACGCGACCCCGGCGGTGATCAGTGGAAGGCCATGCAGGCGCGGGTGGAAGCCGGGGCGGCACAAGGCCTGCCGCTCTTTCTGCAGACCGCTTCACGGGGCATCGGCGTCATCAACGGCCTGGACGCCAGCTTCCACCCTTTCATGGGTTTTCCGGGCTACAAGGCAGTGGCCCACCTGCCGCTGGGTGAGCGGGCCGCCGCGCTGCGCGAGCCGGCGCGCAAGGCCCGCATCCTGGCCGAGAAGAGCGAACGCATCAGCGGCGACGGCACGCCGGTGCCGCCGCTGGTGGACATCTTGCTGGCGCGCATCGAGCTCATCGCCGGCCGCATGTTCCCGCTGCAAGAAACACCGGACTACGAACCGAAGGTGATGCAGAGCTTCTTCGTTCGCGCCAAGCAGCGCGGCGTCACGGCACTGGAAGCGCTGTACGACCACTTTGCACAAGGCGACGGCAGCAACCTCGTCTACTTCCCCATCTTCAACTACAACGACGGCAACCTGGACGTGGTGCACCACATGCTGCAGCACCCGCGCGCGCTGTTCGGCCTGAGCGACGCCGGCGCGCACGTGGGCACGGTGTGCGACGCCAGCGCCACGACGTTCCTGCTGACACACTGGGCACGCGATCGACCCAAGGGCCAACTGCCGCTGCAACACGCCGTGCACCTGCTGACGGCGCGCAATGCCGACTACCTGGGCCTGCGCGACCGTGGCCGCATCGCGGTCGGCCAACGCGCCGACCTGAACCTGATCGACCCCGTCCGGCTGGCCGTGGGCACACCGCGCCTGGTTCGCGACATGCCGGCGGGTGGCAAACGTTTTCTGCAGGTGGGGCAGGGTTATATCGGCACCTGGGTGGCCGGGCACTGCGTGCAAAAAGAGGGTGTGGTCAGCGAAGCACGCCCTGGGCGGCTGGTGCGCATGGACCGGTAGCGCAGCCAGGGGCCGCACGCCGGCGTCGGTCAGCGGCGCCGGGTCAGGCCGAAGCCAGCCACCACCAACAGCCCCAGCAGCACCAGTGGCCACAAGCCCCAGCGCCCCGCCCACCAGGCAAAGGGCGTGACCCCGTCGCGCCCCTGCACCTTGGCCTGCAACACACCCTGGGTGTGCGGCGCCAACTGCGCGGTCACCGCACCCCGGTGGTCGACCACGGCGGTGGCGCCGGTGTTGGTGGCACGCAGCATGGGCCGCTGCAGTTCCAGGCTGCGAAAGCGCGAGATGTTCAGGTGCTGCGGAATCGCCACCGTGTCGCCGAACCAGCCAATGTTGCTGATGTTGGCCAGCACCGTGGGCGCCGTGGCCGGGTCGATGAATCGCCGTGCCAGTTCTTCGCCGAACAGGTCTTCATAGCAGATGTTGGGGCCGATGCGTTGGCCGGCAGCGGCAAACGAAGGCGGGTTCAGCACGCCACGCGAGAAGTCGCCCAGCGGGATGTTCATCAGTTCGGTGAACCAGCGAAAACCGGTCGGGATGAACTCGCCGAAGGGCACCAGGTGCCACTTGTCGTAGCGGTAGGCCGGCCCGGCCGACAAACCCGCGACGGAGTTGGTGTAGCCGCGGTCGAAGTCCCCCATCGGCACACCCACCAGCGCGGCGCGGGGCCCGTTCGGGCCCGGCGCGGCGAAGTGTTCGCGCAGCAAGTCCCAGTAACCCGGCGCAAAGTCGTTCAGCTGGAAGGGCAGCAGCGGAATCGCGGTTTCGGGCACCAGCACCAGGTCGGCCTGGGCCGTCAGCATCTGGGTCGAGACCCAGGCCAGGGCCTGAGGCATGCGCTCGGCAGCAAACTTTTCGTCCTGCTTGACGTTGGTCTGCAGCAGCACCACCTGCATGTTGCCAGCGGGCCGCGTGAAGTCGGCCGGTACGAACCATGCAGCCGCGACAATGGACAGCGTGGCAACCGCCGCGCGCCACTGCCGGCCACGCGACTGCAACAGCCGCAGCAGCGCCACCGCCAAGGCCGCCATCAGCGCGCCGATGCCGTACACACCCAGCCAGGGCGCCACGGCGGCCAGCGGCGAGTCCACCTGCGAATAGGCCGAGGCCACCCAGGGAAAGCCGGTGAAGATCAAGCCACGCGCCAGCTCGGCCAGCAGCCACAGGGCCGCAAACAGTGCCGCGTCCGCGCCCGTGCCCCGCCGCAGCCGGGCATACATCGCCGCGGCCGCCGCCAGGTACAGCGACAGCGCGGCCGACAGCGCCAACACTGCACCTGCCGCCAGTGGCGCCGGCAAACCGCCGTAGCGGTGCATGCTGATGAAGAGCCACCAGACACCGGCGCACAACCAGGCGGTGCCGTAACACCAGCCCAGCCAGGCGGCACGGCCCGGCGTGGCGCGGTCCAGCCGCCAGGCCAGCCACAGCAGCGTGGCCAGCGGCAGCGGCCAGGCCCAGGTGTGCACAAAGGCCAGCGTCTGCAGCGCGCCCAGGGCGGCTGCGGCTGGTGCTTCCAGCCTGCGCCAGGCCGGTGGGCTGTCGTTCAATCGACGTCGCCGCCGTCGGCCGCTTTTTCCGCCGGCGCGCGCGAAACGCGGAACCAACGCACCGCGCCGCCGCGCGTGATCATCACCGTGAAACTCAGGCCACCGACGATGACCGCTTCGCCGCGCCGCGGCACACGCCCGTGTTCCTGCGCCACCATGCCACCGATGGTGTCGAAGTCGTCCACGCTCAGTTCCGTGCCGAAGGCTTCGTTGACGGCGGAAATCGACACATCACCGGCCACCCGGTGGCTGCCGTCGGCCAGCGTGTAGATGCCGTTTTCCTGTTCCTGTTCGTCGAACTCGTCTTCGATCTCGCCGACGATTTCTTCCAGCACGTCTTCGATGGTGATCAGCCCGGCCGTGTTGCCAAACTCGTCGATGACCATCGCCAGGTGGTTGCGGTTGGACCGAAAGTCGCGCAGCAACTCGTTCAGCCGCTTGCTCTCGGGCACAAACACCGCCGGGCGCAGCAGTGTGCGCAGGTTCAGTTCGGGCGCGCGCTGCAGCTTGAGCAGGTCCTTGGCCATCAGGATGCCCAGGATGTTGTCGCGCTGGCCTTCGTAGACCGGGAAACGCGAATGCGCGGTCTCGATCACGGTTGCCAGGATGTCGTCGTAGTCGGCCTCGATGGCCAGCAGGTCCATGCGCGTGGCCGGCACCATCACGTCGCCGGCCGTCATGTCGGCCATGCGCAGCACCCCTTCGAGCATCAGTCGCGATTCGGGCTCGATGAGTTCGCGGTTTTCGGCATCGGCCAGGGTCTTGATCAGCTCGGCCTTGCTGTCGGGGCCAGGCGAGATGAATTCGACCAGACGTTCGAAGACGGACCTTTTGTCCTGTCGGAAGTCCGCGCTGGCCGCTTCACGCGACCGCACGGACCTGGGAGATGCGGGGTCGGACACGGGGAAGTGCGGCGCCGGCAGTGGTGGGGCGCCAAGAATAACCGAGCGGCAGCACCGACAGCACGCCAGCGAGGACAATGCGGCCCCATGGTTTCGACATCCCTGCTTTCCCTGCGCACCCCGATCGTGGCCATGGCCGTGGTCATCGTGCTGTCCAACGTGCTGGTGCAGCACCCCATCAACGACTGGCTGACCTGGGGCGCCTTCAGTTACCCGCTGGTCTTTCTGGTCACCGACCTGAGCAACCGCTCGCTGGGCCCGCAGGCCGCCAAGCGGGTGGCCTGGATCGGCTTTGCGATTGCCGTGCTGGTGTCGCTGGCGCTTGCACCCTGGCGCATCGCGCTGGCCTCGGGCGCCGCCTTTTTGTTGGCGCAGCTGATGGACGTGGCACTTTTCAACCGCCTGCGCCAGCACAGCTGGTGGAAAGCGCCGCTCATCGGTTCGCTGGTGGCCAGCGTGGTCGACACTGCGGTGTTCTTTTTCCTGGCCTTTGCCGGCTCGGGCATGGATTGGATGCAATTGGCCGCCGGCGACCTGGCCGTGAAAGCGGTCATGGCGGCCGTGCTGCTGGCGCCTTACCGCGCCCTGCTGCCGCGTCTGCAGGCCTGGTCCGACCCCGCGCTGGCGCCCGCCAGCCAGGCCCCGCGCACGCCCTGAAGCGGCTTGCCCGCGTCTGTGCGGCCACCGCTTGACAGGGGCAGGGCCTTGCAACACAGTCGCCGGCCCCCATATCCCAGCCCCCTGACCCGCTGATCGTGCTGCCATGACGCAAGGCCTCATTCCCGCCACCATCCTCACCGGCTTCCTGGGCTCGGGCAAGACCACGCTGCTCAAGCGCGTGCTGTCGGAAGCCCACGGCCAGAAAATCGCCGTCATCGAAAATGAATTCGGTGAAGAGAACATCGACAACGAGATCCTGGTGTCCGACACCAGCGAGCAGATCATCCAGATGAACAACGGGTGTGTCTGCTGCACCATCCGCGAAGACCTGCGCAGCACGCTGACCGACCTGGCCGAGAAGCGCCGCAAGGGCGAGTTGCAGTTCGACCGCGTGGTCATCGAAACCACCGGCCTGGCCGACCCCGGCCCGGTGGCGCAGACCTTTTTCATGGACGACGAGATCGCCGAGAGCTACCTGCTGGACAGCGTGCTGACCCTGGTGGACGCCAAACATGGCGACCAGCAGCTCGACGATCGCCAAGAGGCGCGGCGCCAGATCGGCTTTGCCGACCAGATCTTCATCAGCAAGTCCGAGCTGGTGTCCGAGGCAGACGTGGACGCGCTCAGCCACCGCATCAAGCACATGAACCCGCGTGCACCGCAGCGCAAGGTGCATTTCGGCGAGGTGCCCATCTCCGAGGTGTTCGACCTCAAGGGTTTCAACCTGAACGCCAAGCTCGAGATCGACCCCGAGTTCCTGAACGCCGACACCCACGGGCAGGACCACGGTCACGCGCATGACCATGCACACGGGGAAGATTGCGACCACCCCTCGCACAAGACCCACCACCACGCCCACGACGACGACGTGAAGAGCTTTGTCTTCCGCAGCAAGAAGGCCTTCAACCCGGCCAAGCTGGAAGACTTCCTGAGTGCCATCGTGCAGGTCTACGGCCCCAAGATGCTGCGCTACAAGGGTGTGCTGTACATGAAGGGCAGTGACCGCAAGGTCATCTTCCAGGGTGTGCACCAACTGATGGGCAGCGACCTGGGCCCGAAGTGGGCGCCCGGCGAAGACAAGGGCAGCAAGGTGGTCTTCATCGGCATCGACCTGCCCAAGGACGTGCTGCTGCAGGGCCTGGAGCAGTGCCTGGTGTGAGATTTCCTGGCCCCGCGCACCCGGTGGGACGGGTACCGGGGTCAGCGGCAAATGCATGGGCAAATGCATGGCTACAATCCGCGCGCCTTGAAGGTCAGCCCGACCTTTCGAGGCAGCCCACCAAGCGCGTGCAGACGTGCAGGTCGAACGGTCAGATTCAGCGTTCCCGAAAGGGGAGGAGGTCCCCGTGAGCAAGCCCCCGGCCAAGGCAGCAGCCAAGGCAGCCGCCGTGAGCAAGGCACCGGCCAAAACCGCGAAGGCCCCCAGCCCGTCGGTTGCACCCAAGAGCGCCCCCGTGAAGGGCGCTGCCGTCAAGAACGCACCCGCCCAGGCCAGCCCCAAAAAGCCCGAGCCAGCTGCCAAGGCAGCGCCCAAGAAAGCCGCGTCGGCCAAACCTTCGGCCGCGGCCCCTGTTACCCCTCAAGTGAAGGTTCCCCTGAAGACTCCCGCCCCCGCACCAGCCCCCAAGGCTGGCGCCGGCAGCAAGGCCACCCCGGCCGCAGCTGCCCCGCAAGCCCCGCCAACCGCACCGGCGCCCATCGCCAACCGGTTCACCGATCGATTTGCTCCCGCGGCCAAGCCCGCCGCCCGCCCGATGACCGAAACGGCCGAATTGCCCAAGCCCGTCCAGAAAATTGACCCCAAGCTCGCCAACGCCTGGAAATCCAAGCCCGGCCGCGAGCTGAGCGAAGCCGAACTCCTGGCCATGCCCGAGTCGGAGTACATGAACGACAAGCAGCTGGACTTCTTCCGCGCCCGGCTGCAGCAACAGAAGGACGACCTGCTGTCCAGCGCCGGCGAGACCACCGAGCACCTGCGTGAAGACACATCCATCGTGCCCGACCCGGTGGACCGCGCCACGATCGAAGAAGAACATGCGCTCGAACTGCGCACCCGCGACCGCGAGCGCAAGCTGCTGAAGAAGATCGCGCAGTCGTTGGCCCGCCTGGAAACGGGTGAATATGGCTATTGCGACGAAACCGGCGAACCGATCGGCCTGCAGCGCCTGATGGCCCGCCCGACCGCGTCTTTGTCGCTCGAAGCGCAGCAGCGCCGCGAACTCAAGCAGAAGATGTTCGGTGATTGAGCGCGGATGTGAAAAGGTCCCTGCGGACCTTTTCACGCCAGCCCCGGGCCCATGCGGCCACTGGCACCTGGGCTGAGTTGCCCCCCGGAGTACCATCCCTTCATGGCCGAAAACGAGAGCTTTTTCCGCAAGGTGGTGAGGTTCGTCGCGAACCCCGCCACCGACTGGACCGACCTCAGCACGCGCCAAGAGGACACCAAAGAGCTCGAACTCGAGAAGTCCGAGCTCAAGGCCATGATCGAGCGCAAGCGCCGCAACGACTTCGTGCGCAAGCGCGAATTCGACATGCTGCGCCGGGTGCGCCGCGAAGGCCTGTCACCCGAGCAGCTGGCCACGCTGGGCACTTCGTCGCGGCTCGATGACTCCGAGTCGCGCGCCCCCGAGGCCGCCGCAGCCCGACCCGACGGCGTGAAGGCCAAGATCGACGAGATCGAACAGCAGATGGTCGGCGACGCCGGCTTCAATGCCTCTTCCCGCACCCGTGGTCCCGCCAGCTCCAGCCCGCCCTACTCGGACAGCGTGGCCAACGGGGGGCAAGCACCCCGCACGCCGGCCTACGACAACCCTTTTCGCAGCCCGGCACCGGCGCCGCTGCCCGACATCCACCTGCCGCCCTCTGCCGCGCCGGCTCCGGTGCAAATGGCCACGGGCCTGCCGCCGCTGGCCCCGATGTCACCGGTTTCCTTCGACGCCGCCATGCCCGCGCCAGTGGCGGCCAGCCCTGCGCCGCCGCCCTTCACCGCACCCGGCCACAGCGCAAGCCCGCCGACGCCGGGGGAAAACTCCGACTTCAGCAGCCCTTTTGCGGTGGAAGTCAGCGAGGTCATGCACGACCCCGAGCTGGACGAAGCCGTGATCGCCTTCGCCAACGCCGACTTCAGCCAGTGCGAAGAGGCGCTGCAACGCATCACCAGCGTCGGCGGTGACCGTTCTCAGCACGCCGAAACCTGGCTGGTGCTGTTCGACCTGTACCGCGCCACCGGCCAGCAGCAGCGCTTCGAGAGCCTGGCGCTGGACTACGCACAGCAGTTCGGCTGGAGCGCGCCGCAGTGGTACAGCCTGCCCAAGCTGGTGGCCGACGCGCTGGCCGACGAACCGGTGATGCCGTCGTCGTCGTCCAGTTCACGCCTGCCGGGCGACGTGGGCTGGGTCTGCCCCGAACAACTGGACATCGAAGCGCTGGCCCGCCTGCGTTCGCAGACGCTGCAGATGCCGCTGCCCTGGATCTTCGACTGGAGCGGCCTGCGCAACATCGACGCCGAAGCGGCGATGCAGCTGTCGGCCATCTTCCGCCTGTGGTCGGGCCAGTCGCTGGAAATGCGCTGGCTGGCTGGCGACCGCCTGTTCACGGTGCTGCAGGAAGCCGCGCCCACGGGTGTGCGCGACGCCGATCCGGCTTTCTGGCTGACCCGCCTGGACGCTTTGCGCCTGGCCAACCGGGCAGAACAGTTCGACGAAGCGGCCATCGACTACTGCGTCACCTACGAGGTGAGCCCACCGTCGTGGGAGCCGACACGCTGCAACGTGCACATCAGCGGCAGCAACCTGTCCACCCGCAACCCGCCGATGTCGATGGTGAGCGACGTGTCCACCAGCTTCCTGGAATCGGGCCTGCTCGAAGACGTGGGCGGTGGCATCGAGGTGGCCCACGTCGAACTGTCGGGGCAACTGGTCGGCGACATCAGCGAAACGCTGAGCAAGCTGCAGGCCGAACTGGGCTCGGCGCCGGTGGTCAGTGTGTCGTGTGCGCGGCTGATCCGTGTCGACTTCATCGCCGCCGGTGACCTGCTGAACTGGGTGCTGGCCCGTCGCAACGAAGCGCGTGCGGTGCAGTTTGTCGACGCGCACCGTCTGCTGGCGCTGTTTTTTGGTGCCATGGGCATCAACGAACACGCCAAAGTCCAGGTAAGGAAAGTTTGAGCGCACCCCGCCAAGGGCCACGCGCGGAACCGGCTCCGCCGGGCCGCTGCGTGAGCCCCCTCGGGGGGTAGCGACCGAAAGGGAGCTTGGGGGCACCATGTTTCACGGCACCACCATCGTCAGCGTGCGTCGGGGGCCCATCGTCGCGCTGGGCGGCGACGGCCAGGTCACGCTGGGTCACATCGTCGTCAAGAGCAGCGCGCGCAAGGTGCGCAAGCTCTACCGCGAACAGGTGCTGGCCGGTTTTGCCGGCGCCACCGCCGACGCCTTCACGCTGTTCGAACGTTTCGAGGCCAAGCTGGAAAAACACCAGGGCCACCTGCAGCGCGCCGCCATCGAGCTGACCAAGGACTGGCGCACCGACCGTGTGCTGCGCCGCCTGGAAGCGATGCTGGCCGTGGCCGACCACAGCAGCAGCCTGATCATCACCGGCAACGGTGATGTGCTGGAACCCGAACACGGCATCGTGGCCATCGGCTCCGGCGGGGCCTACGCCCAAGCCGCGGCTCGGGCGCTGCTGGCGCACACCGAGATGACACCGGCGCAGATGGTCAAACGATCGCTCGAGATTGCTGGCGACATCTGCATCTACACCAACCAGAACCACATCGTCGAGACGCTGTGAGCCCCCAAGCTCGCTAGCGCTCGCTAACCCCCGAGGGGGCCGTTCGCCAGCGGCCCGGCAGAGCCGGTTCCGCGGCGGAAGACTTGGCTGGGATCGGACAGGACCATCGACATGAGCATGACCCCCCAAGAGATCGTCTCCGAGCTCGACAAACACATCGTCGGCCAGAACGCGGCCAAACGGGCCGTGGCCATCGCGCTGCGCAACCGCTGGCGGCGCCAGCAGGTCGACGACAAGCTGCGTGGCGAGATCACGCCCAAGAACATCCTGATGATCGGCCCCACCGGCGTGGGCAAGACCGAGATCGCGCGGCGCCTGGCCCGGCTGGCCGACGCACCCTTCATCAAGGTGGAAGCCACCAAGTTCACCGAGGTGGGCTACGTGGGCAAGGACGTGGACACCATCATCCGCGACCTGCTGGACGTGGCCGTCAAGGAAGAGCGTGAACGCCAGATGCGCAGCAAACGTGCGGCGGCCGAAGACGCGGCTGAAGAGCGGGTGCTCGACGCGCTGGTGCCGCCTCCGCGCAGCAGTGGCGGCACCAGCGTGGGCTTCAACGCCGATGTGGCCACTGTCCCCTCGCCCGACAACACCGCCCGCCAGGTGCTGCGCAAGCGACTGCGCGAAGGTGCGCTGAACGACAAGGAGATCGAGCTCTCGCTGGCCGACAACAAGCCCACGCTCGAGGTGCTGGGCCCGGGTGGCATGAACGGCCTGCCGGGCATGGAAGACATGGCCGAACAGCTGAAGGGCCTGTTCAGCCAGATGAACCAGGCGCAGCGCAAGACCCGCAAGCTGAAGATCGGCGAAGCATTGCCACGCCTGGTGGAAGAAGAAGCCGCCAAGCTGGTCAACGAAGACGAGATCCGCGCCGCGGCGCTGGCCAATGCCGAGGGCAATGGCATCGTCTTCATCGACGAGATCGACAAGGTGGCTTCGCGCAGTGACCACGGCGGCGCAGAAGTCAGCCGCCAGGGTGTGCAGCGCGACCTGCTGCCGCTGGTGGAAGGCACCACCGTGAACACCAAGTACGGCATGGTCAAGACCGACCACATGCTGTTCATCGCCAGCGGGGCCTTTCACCTGGCCAAACCGAGCGACCTGATCCCTGAACTGCAGGGGCGTTTCCCGATCCGCGTCGAGCTGGGATCGCTGAGCGTCGAAGACTTCGAGGCCATCCTGACCAGCACCCACGCCAGCCTGATCAAGCAGTACCAGGCGCTGCTGGCCACCGAAGGCCTGGCCTTGCAGGTCACCCCCGAAGGTGTGCGCCGCCTGGCCGAGATTGCCTTCGAGGTCAACGAACGCACCGAAAACATCGGCGCGCGGCGCCTGGCCACGGTGATGGAGAGGCTGCTCGACGAGGTGAGCTTCGACGCACCCAACCGCAGCGGCCAGACGGTGGTGATGGACGCCGCCGCGGTGAACGAGCGACTGGCCGAACTGGCGCACAACGAAGACCTGTCACGCTACATCCTGTAGAACACGATGTTCGTGGCGCAGCAGGCGCCGAACACCGGAGACACCCGATGCAATTCCGCCCTCTCGGCCGTTCCGGCCTGGCCACCGCGCCCTTGGCCCTGGGCGGCAACGTCTTTGGCTGGACCGCCGACGAAAACACCTCGCACCAGCTGCTGAGCGCCTTTGTGGCCGGTGGCTTCAACCTGATCGACACCGCCGACGTGTATTCACGCTGGGCGCCGGGCCACACGGGTGGCGAAAGCGAAGCGGTCATCGGCCGCTGGCTCAAGGCCTCGGGCCAACGCCACCGGGTGCTGATCGCCACCAAGGTGGGCAAGCCGATGGGCGAAGAGGGCTCGGGCAAGACGGGCCTGAGCCGGCGCTGGATCCGCCAGGCCGTGCACGATTCGCTGACCCGGCTGCAGACCGAGCACATCGACGTGTACCAGAGCCACGACGACGACAGCAGCACGCCGCTGGAAGAAACGATGACGGCTTTTGCCGAGCTCATCCAGGAAGGCAAGGTGCGCGCCATCGGTGCCAGCAACTTCACCTCGCCGCGCCTGGCCGAGGCGCTGGCCGTCAGCACCCGCCTGGGCCTGCCACGCTACGAAACACTGCAGCCGCTGTTCAACCTGGCCGACCGCGCGCCGTATGAGGCCGAACTGCAGGCCTTGTGCGTGGCGCAGGACGTGGGTGTCATCAACTTCTTCGGGCTGGCGCGCGGTTTCCTCACCGGCAAGTACCGCAACGAAGCCGACCTGGGCAAAAGCCTGCGCGGCGGCGGCGTGAAGGGCTACCTGAACCCACGCGGCCACCGCATCCTGGCCGCGCTGGACGAGGTGGCGGCGCTGCAGCGCGCCACCCCCGCGCAGGTGGCGCTGGCCTGGCAGATGGCGCAGCCCGGCATCACTGCACCCATCGCCAGCGCCACCGGCCTGAGCCAGCTGCAAGAGCTGATGGGTGCCGCCCGGCTGACGTTGGATAGCGCCGCCCTGGCGCACCTGAGCGAAGCCAGCGCCGGCGGCTGAAGCCGCGCGAGCGGCAGCGCGAGGATGGTCCCGTCCCGTAGAATGGGAAATGATCAGCCCCACTTTCTACGCCCCCGAACGCTTCGACGACCCCGAAGCAGCCCTCGCCCGAGTGCGCGAGATCTACGACGGCAGCGTGTTGCATCTGCGCGATGCACTCCGGCAGTTTGTGGGCGGCGCCCCCCTGCAAGATCACGTGCGCGCCTGTTACCCCTTTGTGCGGGTGCGGACCGACACCGTGGCCCGCGCCGATTCGCGCCTGAGCTACGGTTTTGTTGCCGGGCCCGGCACTTTCGAAACCACGGTCACCCGGCCCGACCTGTTTGCCAGCTACCTGAAAGAGCAGTTCCGGCTGCTGCGGCGCAACCACGGGGTGTCCATCGAGGTGGGCACCAGCGCGCAGCCCATTCCCGTGCACTTTTCGCTGGCCGAACACGACCACCTGGAAGGCAGCATGCCGCCCGAACGGCGGCTCTTGATGCGCGACCGTTTCGACCTGCCCGACCTGGCGGCCATGGACGACAGCATCGCCAACGGCACACACGAAGTGGCTTCCGGCGCGCCGCACCCGCTGTCGCTGTTTTCAGCGCCGCGCATGGACTACTCGCTGCACCGCCTGCGCCACTACACCGGCACCGTGCCCGAGCACTTCCAGAACTTCGTGCTGTTCACGAACTACCAGTTCTACATCGACGAGTTCATCAAGCTGGGGCACGCGCTGATGGCCGACCCGGCCTGCGAATACGAGGCCTTTGTCGAGCCCGGCAACGTGACCACACGCCGCGCAGGCGCTGCTGCGCGCGCGGGCGACGAACTGGGCATGCCACCGCCGCGCCTGCCGCAGATGCCGGCTTACCACCTGGTGCGGCCCGACAGCAGCGGCATCACGATGATCAACATCGGCGTCGGCCCGGCCAATGCCAAGACCATCACCGACCATGTGGCCGTCTTGCGCCCACATGCCTGGCTGATGCTGGGCCACTGCGCAGGCCTGCGCAACAGCCAGAAGCTGGGCGACTACGTGCTGGCCCACGCCTACATGCGCGAAGACCATGTGCTGGACGAAGACCTGCCGCTGTGGGTGCCGGTGCCAGCGCTGGCCGAGGTGCAGGTGGCGCTGGAACAGGCGGTGGCCGAGGTCACCCAACTGTCGGGTTATGAACTGAAAAGCCTGCTGCGCACCGGCACCGTGGTCAGCACCGACAACCGCAACTGGGAACTGCTGCCCCCGGCCGGCCCCGAGCGCCGTTTCAGCCAGAGCCGCGCAGTGGCGCTGGACATGGAAAGTGCCACCATCGCGGCCAACGGCTTCCGTTTCCGCGTGCCCTACGGCACCTTGCTGTGTGTCAGCGACAAGCCACTGCACGGCGAGATCAAGCTGCCCGGCATGGCCAACCACTTCTACCGCGAAAGGGTCGACCAGCACCTGCGCATCGGCATGCGCGCGGTCGAGCTGCTAAGGCAAGAACGCCCCGGCAGCCTGCACAGCCGCAAGCTGCGCAGTTTTGCCGAGGTGGCTTTCCAGTAGCGCGCGCGGGTCGTCGCGGCGGTCAACGTGGCGGTGCTGCGGCTTCGGCGGCCGGTGCAGGCGCCGTCGTGGCCTGCGGGTTGATGGTGATGCCACGCTGCTTGAGTTCAGCCACCAGCAGCGCGGCGTTTGCGTTGCCGGCATCGGCCAGGCGCTGGGTGTCGGCAGCCAACGTGTCCAGCGAACCGCGCAGCTTTCCAGCGTTGTCCACGGTCTGCTGCTGCCCGGCGTGAGCGGTGAGCAGGGCTTCGCGCTCGGTGCTCAGCAGCCAGGTCTGCCAGACCAGCACGGCCAGCACGGCCAGGCCGAACAGCATGACCGGCAAGAAGGCGCTGTGGCTGCGGGCAGGGCCAGTGGCCAACGGCCCCGTGTTCGTCCCGGCCTTGTCACCCGCGCTGCCGGTGGGTAATGCGACCACGGTCTTGGATGAGGGAGTGGTGTTCACCGGTGGCCCTTCACTTGCGGGCGGCCGCCGCGGGGGCAAGGGCCGGCGCCGCGGCCTGCGGGTTCACGGTGTAAGTGATGCCATGGCGCTGCAGCAAGGCCCGCACGTCCTGGTCGTTGTGGCGGGCGCCCAGTTCGGCCAGCGCGCGGATGATTTCCCGGTACAGGCCTTCCAGCTGCACCGACTGCTGCACAAACTGCTGGCGTGCACCGATGTCACCTTGCAAGCCGCGGTTCATCGACGCCAGCGTGATGTTGGCCAGCGCCAGCACCAGGCACAGCGCGCCCAGCGCAGTGGCCAGCCAGAACTGCAGGCGGCTCATCGTGCGGCTCCGGCAGAAGCCGTGCGGCGACGCACGGCCCAGGCCACCACCCCGGCGGCCAGCAGCAGCGGCAAGGTGCCGGGCACTGGCACGGCCCCGGGCGGGCCACCGGCGTCGATGACGCTGGCGCGGATGGTCAGCGTGCGCGTCTGCGCCAGGCCCACGGTGTCGGACGCATTGGTGCCCAGGCCGTGGAAGACGATGGTGTCGCTGTAGCTGCCCAGCGCACCGGCCATCCAGTTGACGCTGAAGGCGCCGCTGGCCATGCCCGCGCCCAGGCCGCTGACCGCCGTCCAGCCGCTGTAGCCGAAGTCGTCGGCCGCCAGCAAGTCGAACAGGCCGCTCAGGTCGTCGGCCGGGCCGCTCACATCGTTGTCCAGTTGCAGCGTCGAAGACACCGTGCTGCCCAGCACCAGCGTGCCCAGGTCCAGCTCGTAGCTGGTGCCGGTCTGCGTCAGCGTGCCGCTGCCCGACAACAGGTCGAAGTCGCCGTTGGCCAGGTTGTTGACCTGCGCAAACACCGACAGGCTGGCGTCGGGGCCCGCCGACACATCGGCCATGTCCGCGTTCTGGCTTGTGAAACCCACGGTGCCGGTCTGCGAGAAGATGCCGGCGGTGCTGGTGCTCAGACCCACGGCCAACTGGCCGTTGCCCTGCGCCACGATGTCGGACACCGCGCCGTTGCCGCTGAAGGGGCCGCCCAGGCCGCTCAGGTCGGCCCGCAGCGTGTCGTTCAGCGCCGTCGCAGCGGCGGTGTTGTTGATGGTGATGTTGCTCGCGGTCACCGTGTCGCCCACCCGCACGACACCGAAATTCACGGACGCCGTGGCCAGTGCGCCGACCGCCTGCGTGTAGACCTTGCCTTCCACGTTGACCAGCTGCGGTGCCAGGCTGAGTGTGCAGCTCGGTGCGCAGCCGCCCACGTTGCTGGCGTCGGAGACGAAGTTGATCGTGGCCGTGCCGGCACCGCCGCCGGTGAAGTTGCCGGCCGTGGCGGTGTTCAGGGCCACCACCAGGCTGCTGCTGTTGGTGGCCCCAGGGTCCAGCAGGTTGAAGCTGCCGCTGGCGGTGATCGGGCCCGTGGTGCCGCCGAAGCTGGCGTTCAGGGCCGCCTGCGGGGCTGCCGTCGCGAAGTTGGTGACGCTCACGGCGCCCGAGGGTGCGGCCGCACCCACCCGCACCGCCCCCAGGTTGATCGTGGGTGTGTTGACCACCGGGCTGGCCTGGTTGATGACCGAGCCTGTGGTTTCGATGAGGCCGCTGACGCCGTAGGCTTCGCTGCCCACCGCCAGCGTGCCCAGGCCGTTGCTGACACCGGCCACCGCCCCGGCGCTGAAGTAGTTGACGGCGATGCTGCTGTTCAGCGCGCCGGCCGTGGTGGCGTTGACCGTGACCGTCATCGTGCCGTTGCCGGCGGTGCTGTTGTTGCCCGCCAGGATGCCGCTGAGCGAGCCCGCGCCAATGATCTGTGCATTGCCCGACGCACCGAAGCTGGCGTTCAGGTCTTCAACAAAACCGGCTGCGCCGGTGGCGGTGTTGCGCACCACCAGCCCCTGCGACACCGTCTGGCCGACCTGGATGGTGCCGAAACTCAAGGGCGCGGTCTGCAGCGCGCCACTGGCCGCCTGGTAGACACTGCCGCTGACAGCCACCGCCTGCGGCGCGTTGGCACCCGCCACGCCCAGGCCGTTGGCGACACCGGCCACCGTACCGGTGGTCTGGTAGTTGACGGTCACGCTGCCGCTCTTGGCGCCGGCGCTGCTGGTGTCCACGCCCACGGCCATGGTGCTGCCATTGCTGGTGCCGGCCAGCAGGTTGTTGACGATGCCGCTGTTGTTCGTGGCCGCACCGGTGTTGCCGGCAAAGGTGGCCCGCAAATCTTCGCTGAAGGCACCGGTGGCGGCCGTGTTGCTGATGGTCAGCGCGGCGCTGCCGCTGCCACCCACACGCTGGTTGCCCAGCACCACCGGTGAAGGCGCTGCGCTGCCGACGGCCGCGTTGTAGGCCGCCGCACCGCCGGCCAGCACGATGTTCAGCTTCTGGTCGGCGATGTTGTCGAAGGTGCTGCGCAGGTTGATGGCCTGGCCCGTCAGCGGTGCCAGCGCACCGGCGCTGGCGGCGGTGAAGGTGATGGTCTGGCTGCTGCCGGCGCCGCCGGCGCCACCCGCGTTGTAGTTGCCGGCGGTGACGCCGCTGCCACTCAGGCGCGCATCGCTGATGTTGCCGCCGTTGACGCTGGTCTGGATGGCGCCGCGTAGCGAAGGCCCGGTGCTGCCGCTGTTGCCGATGTTGACGTCAAAACTGTTGGCGCCGACCCGCACGTTGGCGATGGTCAGCGTGGCGTTGGTGCTGCTGCCGCCGGTGACCCCGGCGCCGCTGAGCACCTGCGCCGCATCGCCGCCGGCCAGGATCTGGCCCGCGCCGGTGACGTTGGCGCGTCGGTTGAAGCTGTTGCCGCTGCCGGCATTGGCGTTGGTGTAATCGCTGTTCACCGTCAGGTGGTTGGCGCCCAGCGCCAGACCGGCCGCAGCCGACCCGTTGTGCGTGAGCGTGCCGGTGCTGCTGGGCGCGCCGACGTTCATCTGCCCGGCCCCCGTGATCAGCACCGTGCCGCTGCCGCTGAAACCCGCGCTCGCGTTGACATTGCCGCCGTTGGCCGCCAGCGTGCCGTGGTTGACCAGCGGGCTGGTGAGGATCAAGGTGCCGGTGGTGGCCTGCATCAGGCCGCCCGCAGCGTTGGTGGCGGTGCCGGTCATCGCGACCGTGAGGGTGTTGCTCCTATTGGCGGTGATCGTGCCCTGGTTGATCAGCGACATCGCGCTGGCAGCCCCGATCTGGCCCGCGCCCTGCACGGTCTGGCCCGCACCGATCGTCAGCTGCGCCCCCGGGGCGTGGGCCACGATGCGGTTGGCGGTGGTGTCGCTGAAAGTGGTGGTGCCGCTGCCGGCCAAGGTGGCCAGGCCCGAGATGCGCAGGTCGGTGACGTTGCCCCCCGAACTGAGGTTGATCGCGCCGGTGTTCGTCACCGTGCCCGCCAGGACCAGGTCCGAGTTGTTGACGACGTTCAACGTGCCAGTGTTCGTCAGGTTGCTCAGGGTTGCCGTGTTGCCGCTGCGCGTGCGCACCTGGCCGCCGCTGGCGCTGGTGATCTGGCCACCGCTGATGACCGAGCTGCCGATCAGTTCGACCACACCGCCATTGATGGCGCTCAGCACACCACCCGCGCCCTGGCCGAAGTTCGTGCCGGTGATGACCACGGTGCCGGCGTCGGCGCGCACCAGGTTGTTGTTGGTGACCGCGCCCGTGCTGTCCAAGGTGAGCGCGTTGCTCAGATTGCCCAGCACCGTGCCGTTGTTGGTGAAACCGAAGTTCTGTCCGTCGCCGATGTTGCCGGCGCCTTGCAGGGTCTGGCCACTGCCCAGCGTCAGGCTGTCGCCCGCGACCACGCCACGCACGGTGTTGGCGGCGGCGTTGCTGAGGTTGATGACACCCGTGCCGGTGATCGACTGGTTGCCGTTGGCACGCAGGGCCGTCACGTTGCCGCCCGACTGCAGATTGAACACGCCGTTGTTGGCCAGCGTGCCGTTCAGGTTCACGCTGCCGTTGTTCTGGACCGTAAAGGTGCCGGTGTTGTTGACGTTGCCGATGCCGATGAGCTGCGACGAGCCCACCACCAGCTGGCCGCCGCTGGCGGTGGCAAAGGTGCCGCCATTCACGCTGGCAGCGTCGACGAAGCTGACCTGCCCGCCGTTGATGGCGCTGACGACACCGCTGGCGCCCTGGTTCAGCTGCGTCTGCGCAACCCGGAAAGTGGCGGCGTCGGCACGAATCAGGTTGTTGTTGGTGGCGCTGCCCAGGGTCTGCAGGGTCAAGGCATTGCTGTGGGTGGCGATCCAGCTGCCGTTGTTGACCAGGTTCAGTGCCGTGCCACCACCGATGTTGCCTGCGCCCTGCACGGTGACGTTGGTGTCGGTGGTCAAGGTGTCGGCACCGGTGCCGACGATGCGGTTGGCAGCGGCGTTGGACATCGACACCAGCAGCGTGCCGGTGAGCGATCGGTTGCCCACCACTTCCAGGTCGGTCAGGTTGCCGCCCGACACCAGGCTCAGCGTGCCGTTACCCACCACGTCGCCCGCCAGCACCAGCTTGGCGTTGTTGTCCACGCGCAGCGAACCCGTCAGGCTGCCGCCGGCCAGCGTGGCCGATTGGCCGCTGGTCACCGCAATGGCGCTGCCAGCGCCGCTGGTCAGCAAGGTGGCGTTGCCGATCACCGTGCCGTTCAGCAATTGCACCAAGGAACCGTTCACCGCCTCGATGCTGCCGCTGCCGCTGCTGATGGTCACGTTGCGGAACTGCAGCGTGCCGCCGTCGGCTCGCATGACGCCGTTGTTGACGACACCACCGCTGGTTTCCACCAGCAGCGGATTGCTCTGGTTGGCGATGATGGTGCCGTTGTTGGTCAGCGCCAGCGTGCCGGCTGCGCCGATCTGGCCCCCACCACGCACCGTGACGTTGCTGCCCAAAGTCAGCGAATCACCGCTGGCATTGGCCGCCAGCAGGCGGTTCTGGAATGCATTGCTCAGTTCGATGACAGCGGTGCCGCTGATCGAACGTGCGCCACTCAGGCGCAGGTCGGTCAGGTTGCCACCCGACGACAGGCTGAGCGTGCCGTTGTAGGCCAGGTCACCGGTCAGTGTGGCGCCCGAGTTGTTGGCCAGGTTGATGGGGCCGTTGACCGTGCCGCCGCCCAAGGTGACCTGCGCGCCGCTGACCGCGGTCACCAGGCTGCCCGCACCGCTGACGGCGAAATTGGCGTTGTTGATGACGGCGCCGTTCAGCAGCTGAACCTGCGCGCCGTTCAGCGCCTCGATGTTGCCGCCGCCGCTGTTGACGGTGGTCTGCAGTTGCAGCGTGCCGCCGTCGGCTCGCAGCGTGCCGGTGTTGGTGACACCGCCCGCGGCGTTGATCAGCAGCCCGTTGCTGCTGCTGGCGATCACCGTGCCCTGGTTGACCATGGCAAACCCGGCTGCACCCGCGCCGATGGTGCCCGAGCCCTGCAGCGTCTGCCCACTGCCCAGCGTGAAGGTGCCCCCCGCACCCGTGATGCGGTTGGCGCTGGCGTTGGACAACTGGATGGTGCCGGCGCCCAGGATGCTCTGCGCGCCGTTGATCACGATGTCGGTGGTGTTGCCCCCCGACTGCAACAACACCGTGCCGTTGTTGGTGAGCGTGCCGTTCAGCGTGATGGCGCTGTTGTTCACCAGGCGCAAGGTGCCGGTGTTGGTGACGTTGGCCAGGCTGTTGGCAAAGGCGCTGCTCGCGGTGGCCACGTCGCCAGCCAAGGTGCCGCCGGTGATGCTGCTGTTGTTCAGCACCACGGTCGACCCCGAGAGGCCTTCGATGACACCCGCCACACCCTGCGCAAAGGACGTGTTCAGCAGTGTCAGCGTGCCGCCGTTGGCGCGCAGCGTGTTGTTGTTGGTGACGCCGCTGCTGGTGTGGATCACCAGGCCGTTGGACGACGTCGCCTGGGTCAGGCCGTTGTTGACGAGCGCCAACGTGCCGCCGGCGCCGATCTGCCCCGAACCCTGCACCGTCTGGCCCGTGCCCAGCGTCAGCTGCGACACGCCATTGGCCACGATGCGGTTGGCCACCGCATTCGACAGGTTGACCGAACCGCTGCCCAGCAGCGACACCACCCCATGGATCGACAGGTCGGTCAGATTGCCGCCTGAATTCAGGTTGATGTTGCCGCTGTTGGTGTTGCCGCCCAGCAGGCCCAGGCCCGCGTTGTTGGCGATGTTCACCGTGCCGGCGTTGGCCAGGTTGGTGGCGCCCTGGAAGCCCGTGATGTTGGCCACCTGGCCGAAGCTCAGTTGCGCCACGTCGGAGGCGCCGGGCACCAGACCGCAGCTCCAGTTGCCGGTGGTCGTCCAACTGCCGCTGGCGGGAATCCAGGTGCAGGTGGCTGCCAGGGCCGGCGCCGTGCCCAGGGTACCGAACAGGGCCAGTGCTGCCGCCAGGGCCAGGCTGCTTTTCTTCATCAAGGGGGTGCGCAGTCGCATGCTCGTCTCCGGTTGAGCCTTGGACCGGACTGTGGGAGCCGACCATTAGTCGACCGCTAGCGCAGCGTTCCGCAAACTGCCGCGGCGCGGGCGCCGCACCCCGCGAACAGGGGGTTCGCCCCGTGAATGCGGGGGCGCATGCGGCGCGACTCAGGGTTCGGCCCGGGCCATCGCCATGGCGCTGGCCATGTCCATCTGCGCACCCTGGGCCCACCACTGCAGCGCCTGCAGGCGCCCCGCCTGCGCCGCCACCAGGCGCCGGGTGCGGCGCGCCTCGGGCAGGTCTTCCTTGCCCAGCGTGCCGAATCGGCTGGCATAAAAGGCCTGGGCAAAGCCCATCAGGCGGGCGGCTGGCTCGGGCCGGCGCAGGTGCGCCAGGGTTCGCGGCAGGTTCCACAAGGCGTAAAACCATTCGCGCCAGCTCGCGGTTTCCCACGACAGCTCCAGGCACTGCCGGTAGTGGCTGGCCGACTCGGCAAAACGCCGCTGGTCGGCCAGTGCGTAGCCGGTGATGCTGTGCGTGAAAGCCAGCAGGCGGTGCTGGCCTTGCCGCGCAGCCAGGCCGCGCGCTTCTTCCAGCAACACCAGTTGCTCGGGTACACGGCGCAAAAAACCCAGCGCCAGCGCCAGGCCGGCCAGGCCGCTGGCGACACGCTCGGGCAGGCCGTGGTCCCGCCACAGGGCCAACACTTCTTCGTGCGCGCGCACGTTGGCTTGCAGGTCGTGGTCGCGCCGCAGGCACAGCACCGCGCGTGTGGTCAGGGACCAGGCCAACGTGTCGGTCTGTTGGTACCGCCGCGCCATCGCCACCGCTTCGTCGGCCAGTTGCAGCACCTGCTCGGAGTCTTGACCCAGGCGCATCTTCACGCGGGCCGCGCAGCGCAGCGCGTGCGCACGCTCGACGCCATCGGCAGCAGCAAGCGCCAGGGCAGCTTCGTCCACGGCAGCCGCAGCGTGACAGGCAGCCGCTTCTCGCTGCCCGGCCTCGTAGCTGTGCATGGCCAGCAGGCCCTGCATGGCCGCGGTGTGGTGGCCGGGAGCGCGGCCCACCACTTGGCGCAGGTGGTCCAGGGCACTGGGCAGCAGCAACAGGTCGTCCAGCACCGGGCGGATGGCCCACAGCATGTCGATGGCCTGCGCAGGGTTGGCACCGGGCAACGCCTCATCGGCCGCACTGGCCAGAGCGCGCATGACGTTGCCCCAGTCAGCGCGCGCAGCCGCCATCGCGTCCTGCGGCGCCAGGGCGGCCGCCCACTGGGCCATCGCTTGTGCGTGTGCGGCCCGCAGCTTCGCCAGCCCGCCGGGCCCGGCCTGAAGGAAGACAAACTCGCGCATCGGCTCGAAGACCTGGTATCGGTGGCTGCCGTGAGCGTCGGTTCGCGGATACACCACTGAAGCCGCCACCAGCGCGTCTGCGCGCAGCGCCGCATCGCCCCGGCTCGGCGCCGGCGCGCCTGCTGCGTCGGTGAGCGACAGCAGCGCGGCCACCAGGCGAAGCGAGGCCCCGTCGTCACACGCCGCCAGCGCAGCCAGCAGCGCCTGTTCGCCGGCGGACAGCTGCTGCCAACTCCACCGCAGCACCTGCAACATGGACGCATGGCGGGCGTCGTCGGGCGCACGCGGGCCGCTGCGCGACAACCACGTCAGCGAAGGGCTCAGGCCGGCAGCCGGGCCCAGCATGTCGCGCATCTCCGCCAGGCCCAGGCTGCGCACACGTGCCGCCGCCAGTTCAATGGCCAACGGCAGACCGTGCAGGGCCCGCACGATGTCGGTCACCAGAACCTGGTTGCCGGGTGTGAGTTGAAAGTCGCTTCGCACGGCCCGGGCGCGATCGACAAACAGCGCCACCGATGGATTGAGTGCCTGGTCCAACAGGCCGGCCTGGGCATCCGGCAGGTGCGATGGCAAGGGCAGGGGCAAGGCGGCCAGTGCGTGTTCGGTCTCCCCGTCCAGTTCCAGCGAACGGCGCGAAGTGATCAGCAGGTGCAGCAAGGGCAGATCGGCCAGCCAGCGCGCCACCTCATCCCGCCCGGCCTCCACGAGTTGCTCGAAGTTGTCCAGCACCAGCAGTACCCGCCGCCCGGCCAGGGCGCCGGCCACCCGCTGCGCGGCATCGGCTGTGTCGGCGCCCACGTCCTGGCGCAGTGCGTGCAGCAGGGCGTCCAGCATCTGCTCGCGCTGGGTGCAGGCAGCCAGTGGAACAAAACTCACCAGGTTGAAGGCCGGGGCCACTTCGTCCTCGCCCTTTGCCAGCGCACGCGCCACCTCCACCGCCAGGCGGGTTTTGCCCGCACCGCCGGGGCCGCGCAAGACCACCAGCCGCTGTGTTCTCACCAGGCTGGTCAGCGTGGACCGGTCGGCATCGAAACCGATCAGCCGCGTCAGGTAACGTGGCAGGCGGGCCAGGGGCGGCAGCGGTTCGGATGCCAGTGGGGCCCGGCTCAGCGGCGCGCCTTGTGCACGCGCAGCCAAGGCTTCGGCCCTGGCCGCCAGGTGACCCCGTTCTTCCAGCACCCAGTTGTCGAAGTGACCCGGCAGGAGTTCGCCCTGGTAACAGGCCAGGGCAACATCGAACCGCCCCTGTGCCAGGGCCTGGACGAAGGTTGACACGTCGCTGAGCAGCGCGCCGGGCGCCAGCCAGACGGCACGCCGATCGGCCATCAGCGCTGGCAGGGCGCCCGACGGGTCCTGCTGCGGCGATTCGAGCAAGGTGCGCAGCACCGACAGCGCCTGGCGCAGGCGGTTGCGCCCCGTGTCGAGGTCGACACCGGGCCACAGCAGGTCCACCAGCTCTTCGCGCGGGTGCTGGCGCTGTGGCGCCAGGGCCAGCCGCGCCAGCATCAGCGTTGCGGCACGTGTGGGCAAGCGCAGCGGCCGGCCGGCACTGTCGCGCAGGTCGACGGCGCCCAGCAGCCGCAGGCGCCAGCGGGGCGTGGTGAAGTGGCTTGGGGCTGCGGGGTCGGGCTGGGTCATGTCGACGCCATTCTGGCCGCGCCACCTTGTGCCATGTTGCGCCAATATGCGCCAGCTTGCGCAGGGCCTTGCCGCGCTCAGGGCCCGCGCAGCAGCGGCCGCAGCGCCAGGCTACCCAACACCGGCCCCAACGCCAGCCACGGCAGCAACTGCGCCAAAGGCACCGTCTGCGCCAGCCGAACAAACAGTTCGATCGACACCACCGAGATGGCGAATCCGATGCTGTTGCTCAGCGTCAGCACGCTGCCCACGGCTTCGCGTGGGGCATTGGCCGCCGTCAGCGCGCTGAACTGGGGTGAATCACCGGCCACCGTGACGCCCCACAACAGCAGCCAGGCCAGGAAAACGGGCAGCGGCGCCACCAGCGCCCAGGGTGCCAGCAGGCAGCACAAGCCGCTGAAGGCCAGGTTCACCGCAGCCACTGGCGCACTGCCGCGCCGCTGCGCCACCAGGCCGCCCACCACGCAGCCCACGGCGCCGGCGCCCAGGGCCAGGAAGGCCCACCACGACACCGCCGTGCTGTCCGTCAAGCGGGTGGCCAGCACCAGGGGCAGCAGCACCCACAAGGTGTACAGCTCCCACATGTGGCCGAAGTAACCCAGCACCGATGCGCGCACCCGGCCGTCGCGCCACAGGCTGGCCAACGCCTGCAGCCGCAGCGGTGCCAGGCCCGGGCGCACAGCGGGCTCGGGCACCAGCCAGGTGACCAGCAGCCCGGCCAGCACCGCCGCCGCGGCCACCGCGATGAACACCGACTGCCAGGGCCAGTCCGCCCCCAACGCGCGCAGCGCGTGCGGACTGGCGCTGCCCAGCACCAAGGCACCCAGCAACCAGCCCAGCGCGGCACCCAGGCCTCGCGGGAACCACATCGACGCCAGCTTCATGCCCACCGGGTAGATGCCGGCCAGGAAAAAGCCGGTCAGCCAGCGCCAGCCCAGCAGTGCGGCAAAGTGGCCTGCACTGGCAGCCGCCGCCAGCGTGCAGCCGGCGGCTGCCAGTGCACAGGCCAGGAACACACACCGGGCAGGAAAGCGGTCGGCCACGGTGAGCAGCGCAAACACCAGCGTGCCGACGATGAAACCCAGTTGCAGTGCGCCGGTCAAGGTGCCCACCGCCGCCTGGTCCCAGCCGAAGTTGCGCTGCAGGTCGGGCATCACCGCGTTGACGGCAAACCAGGGCGAGGTGCCCAGCAACTGCGCCAGCACCAGCACCGGCAGCACACGGCGCGGCGCGGCGGTGGTGGCTGCGGTCGCGGGGCTGGGCTGCTGAAGAGGTGTCATCGTGAAGGCAGCCGAAGACGGTAGCACGCAGGCCGGGGTTGCGTGGCAGGGCCGCTGCTCTTGTTCGTCGCACGGGCTTGGCATACGCTGGTCCGGCGCTGAAGGAGAACCCCCATGCCAAGCCCAGCACCGGCCAGCCTGGCGAACACCGCCGCTGGCAGCTCTGATATCCGCACCCTGGCCCTGGTGGGGCCTGCGGCAGCGGGCAAGACCAGCCTGGCCGAAGCGCTGCTGCACCATTCGGGCGCCATCCCGAATCCCGGCACCCTGGAGCGCGGCAGCACCACCAGCGACTTCGATCCGCTGGAACGCCGCATGCAGCATTCGCTGAACGCGGCCGTCATGCACCTGCAGCACGCCGGCACGAGTGTGCACTTCATCGACACCCCGGGTGGCGCCGACTTCCTGGGCCAAAGCCTGCCGGCGCTGGAAGCGGTGGAGACCGCCGCCGTGGTCATCAACGCAGCGGTCGGGATCGAACCGATGGCCGTGCGCATGATGGCCTACGCCGCCAGCCGTCACCTGGACCGGCTGATTGTCGTCAACCGCATCGACGCACCGGGTGTCGACCTGGCCGCGCTGCTGGCGCAGATCCAGACCACCTTCGGCAAGGAATGCCTGCCCGTCAACCTGCCCGACGCCGGCGCCAGCCGCGTCGTCGACTGTTTTTTCCAGCGCTCAGGGCACAGCGACTTCGGCAGCGTCGACGACGCCCACCGCGCTTTGGTGGAACAGGTGGTCGAGGTGGATGCCGAATTCGTCGAGCGTTACCTGAACGACGGCGACGTGGACGCCAGCGAACTGCACGCACCGCTGGAACAGGCGCTGCGCGAAGGGCACCTGATCCCGGTCTGTTTTGTGTCGGCCAAGACCGGCGCGGGTGTGGCCGAGCTGCTGGACATCATCGTCAAGCTGCTGCCCAACCCGCTGGAAGCCAACGCGCCCGACTTCGTCAACGGCGAAGGGCCCGACGCGCAGCCCACGCACGCCAGGCCCGACCCCGCGCTGCACGTGCTGGCGCATGTCTTCAAGGTCACCGTCGACCCTTTTGTGGGCCGCCTGGGCGTGATGCGTGTGCACCAGGGCACGGTGGTGCCGGGCATGCAGCTCTACATCGGCCACGGCCGCAAGCCCTTCAAGGTGGCACACCTGTTCAGGCTGCAGGGCAAGGACCACGTCGAGGTGCCGCGTGCGCTGCCCGGTGACATCGTGGCCGTGGCCAAGGTGGACGACATCCATTTCGACGCCGTGCTGCACGACGCCGCTGAAGACGAACACATCCACCTGCTGCCGCTGGACTTTCCCAAGCCGGTGCACGGGCTGGCCATCGAGCCCAAGCGCCATGGCGACGAACAGCGCATGTGGGAGATCCTGAACAAGCTGGTCGACGAAGACCCGTGCCTGAAGGTCGAACACCTGGCCAGCACCAACGAAACCGTGGTCTACGGCCTGGGTGAACTGCACCTGCGGGTGCTGCTGGAACGGCTGCGCGAGGTCTTCCGCTTCGAAGTCAACACCCACCCGCCGCGCATTGCCTACCGCGAGACCATCACCACGCGTGCCGAAGGCCACCACCGGCACAAAAAACAAAGCGGCGGCGCCGGCCAGTTCGGCGAGGTTTTCCTGCGCGTCGAGCCGCTGCCCCGTGGCGGTGGCTTCGAGTTTGTCGACCAGGTCAAGGGCGGCACCATTCCGGGCCAGTTCATCCCGGCAGTGGAAAAGGGCGTGCGCGAGGTGCTGGCCAGCGGCGCCATCTCGGGCCACCCGGTGGTCGACGTGCGGGTCACCGTGCACGACGGCAAACACCACAGCGTGGACAGCAAGGACATTGCCTTCGTCACGGCCGGCCGCAAGGCCTTCCTGCAGGCGATGCACGAAGCCAGGCCCATCGTGCTGGAGCCCATCGTGCACATCGAGATCACGGCACCGGAAGCCGCGGTGGGTGACATCACCGGCGACCTGGCCAGCCGGCGCGGTCTGGTCAGCGGCACAAGTGGCACAAGCGGCGCAAGCGGCGGCGCGCCGGGCCAGATGGTCGTGCGTGGCCTGGCGCCGTTGTCGGAGTTGAGCAGCTACCAGAGTCGGCTGAACGCCCTGACCAGCGGACAGGGGCGCTACACGATCGAGCTTTCTCACCATGAAGCCGTGCCCCCTTCGGTGCAGGAGCAGCTGAGGGCGGCATTCAAGCCACACGAGGCTTGAAACAGCACGGCCGCCCGGGCCGTGCCGGACCGGGACTGGCGCCCATCACGCGCCCTGAACTGTTGCATCCACCCGACGTCGCATCGGGGCTTGGGTCTGCATCAGCCAGATATGTAATACGAATCATTCGCATTGCGGTTATTATTCAATGCCTGCCTGATCCCAGGCGGCCCGCTTGCTTTCACTCCCTCCCTCTGCCTTCGTGCACCACCGCCCCGTTCCATGTCAGCGCCCCAACCAGCCCAGGCAATCACTGCCGCCGTGCCCGAAGCCTGGGTCCTGGCGCTGCAACGCTCAGATGAGCTTTCCGGGTCCGATGGCCGTTTGATGTTCTGCGCCGTAGCGTGTGCTCACATCCTGGCCTTGTGGGCACTCTTGCAGGTGGACGGCGTGCGCGAAGCCGTCCGTGAAGTGGCACCGCTGATGGTGGGCCTGATGGCACACGATCCGCCACCACCCGCGCCGGCGCCGCCTGTGCCGCCGCCGCCTCGCCCATGGATACGGCCCCTTCGGCCTGCGCCGCAACCGCCGGTCCTGGCCGCGCCCACACCGTTGCCGGTGGCTGCCGACAGCTTCACCGCACTCGCACCGCCGCCTGCATCTCCGGCCACGCCCACCCCAGAACCCGTGGCCGTGGAGGCCGCGCCGGCACCGCCCGCGCCCAGCCCGCCTGCGCCACCGCCCCCGGTGCGCAAGGTGATCGCGGCCACCGCCGTGCGATACCTGGTGCAGCCGCAGGCCGCCGTGCCACGGGCTTCGCGCCGTGCCGGCGAACACGGTGTGGTCTGGCTGCGGGTGGTCGTGGCCACCAACGGCGTGCCTTTGCAGGTGACGGTGCAGCGCAGTTCCAGCCACCCGCGCCTGGACGAACAAGCGCTGTGGGCCATGCGGCAGGCGCGTTTCCAGCCCCACACCGAAGACGGCCGGCCCATCGTGGTCGAGGTTGTCGCCCCCATCGAATACCCACAGGAGTGAACCCCATGGAATCCTTGGCCGCAGCCGGCGCTGCCCCCTCTTTCGGCTTTGCCCACCTGCTGGCGCAAAGCGATGCCATCGGCAAGTCGCTGCTGGCCGTGCTGGTGCTGATGTCCATCGCCACCTGGGCACTGATCGCCATCAAGGGCCTGGCGCAGTGGCAACGCCGACGCCGCGGCGAGGAGTTCCTGGACCTGTTCTGGGACGCTTCTTCGATGGACGCGGTGCAGCACGAACTCAGCACCCACGGCGCTCGCGACCCCTTTTCGCACCTGACGGCCCATGCGCTGCACGCCCAGGCCCACCACCTGCGCCACGGCAGCACCAGGCTGGCCGAGGCCGGCAGCGCCAGCGACTTCATCACGCGCACCCTCAAGAAGGTGCTGGACGAAGAAACGATGCGGCTGGAAAGTGGCCTGACGCTGCTGGCGACGGTGGGCGCGACCGCTCCCTTCGTCGGCCTCTTCGGCACCGTCTGGGGCGTGTACCACGCGCTGGTGGCCATCGGCATCAGCGGTGCCGGCACGCTGGACAAGGTGGCCGGCCCGGTGGGCGAGGCGCTGATCATGACCGGCATCGGGCTGGCCGTGGCCATCCCCGCGGTCATGGCCTACAACGCCATCACCCGCGGCAACCGCGTGCTCACGGCACGCCTGGACGCCTTTGCCTTCGAACTGCACAGCTTCCTGACGCTGGGCCATGCACCTGGCGCGGCGGCACGCGAAGGTGCAGCGCGTGTGCAAGCGCTGAAGCCCGTCGCGGCCTGAACCCCAGACAGCCCACGATGGCCTTCGCTTCATTCGACCGCAACCGCAGCGCCGCCCCCATGGCCGAGATCAACATGGTGCCGCTGATCGACGTGATGCTGGTGTTGCTGGTGATCTTCATCGTCACCGCGCCGCTGCTCACCCACGCCGTGAAGCTGGACCTGCCCAAGGTCAGCTCACAACCCAACCAGCTGAAGCCGCAGAAGATCGACTTCGCCATCGACGCCGCCGGCCAGCGTTTCTGGAACGGTGAGCCAGTGCCGCGCGACGTGGCCGCGCAGCGTTTCAAGGCCGCGGGCCAGCAGCAACCCCAGCCCGAGATCCACCTGCGCGCCCACCAGTCCGTGGCCTACCGCGCGGTGGCCGAAACGCTGGCCGATGCCACCCGGGCCGGCCTGACACGCATGGGTTTCGTGAGCGAACCCGACGTGCGCTGAACGAGGCCCCGTGGTCACACCCTTTTTGACATCAACAACACCACGAGGACACGATGAGTTCCCAACGCAACTCCCGCCTGCGGCTGCATGCCATCAGCGCCGGCATCGGCCTGGCCTTTGGCCTTGGCGCTGCCGCCCACGCCCAAACACCTGCTTCACCAGCCAGCGCGGCATCGAGCCCCCAAACCGTGATGCCCGTGGTGCGCGCCAAGGTCTCCGCCGAACCGGCCGGCAAAGACACCGTGCAAGCCACCACCACCACCATCGGCAAGGGCAAGCAGGAGCTGCGGGACGTGCCGCAGAGCGTGACCGTGGTCACCGAGCGGCTCATCGACGACCGCAACCTGGACACGCTGAAGGACACGCTGAAGAACACCGCCGGCATCAGCTTCCTGGCCGCAGAAGGCGGCGAAGAAGACATCCGCCTGCGCGGCTTTTCACTGCAGGCCACCGGCGACATCTTTGTCGACGGCCTGCGCGACCCCGCCTTCTACGAACGCGACACCTTCAACTGGGACCGGCTCGAGGTGCTGCGTGGCAGCGCCAGCATGCTTTTCGGCCGCGGCTCGACCGGTGGCGCAGTCAACCAGGTGAGCAAGCTGCCGCGCCTGTTCCAGGAAAACGAAGTCGCCGTCACGATGGGCAGCGCGGGCTACCTGCGCGCCACCGCTGACCTGAACGTGAAAACCGGCGACAGCGCGGCCTTCCGCGTCAACGCCACGAGCCATGTGGGCGACAACCACGGCGCCAAGATCGACAAGGTGGGCATCGCGCCCAGCTTGCGCTGGGGCATTGGCCAGACCAACGAGTTCCTGGTTTCGCTGTACCACCTGGAAAACAACAACGGCATCAACTACGGCCTGCCCTGGCTGCAGGGCGAGATGCTGAAGGTTGACCCCAGCAGCTTTTACGGCACTTCGTCCGACATCAGCGCGGGCACGGCCAGCACCGCCACGCTGGGCCACGCGCACCGCTTCGCCAATCGCAGCGAATTGAAGACCACGCTGCGACTGGGCAGCTACACCCGCGACCAACGCGCCAGTGTGGTCCGCTTCGCGCCGGCCGCCGTGCAACCCGGTGGCGTGGCGGCGACACTGGACAACTTCGGCCCTGACACCGTGCTGCGCCGCTCGGGTGGCAACGGCACCCACGCCAAGATCCAGGACCTGGACGCGGTCACATTGCAAAGCGACTACGACACCCAGTTCACGGCCTTCGGCCTGAAGCATTCGGTGCAGGCGGGTCTGGACTTCACGAAGGATGACTTCATCGGCTACAGCGTGGCCAACCCGGCCAGCGGCGCACTGCTGAAGCCCGATGTCACGGTGGCGCAGAACCGCGGCAGCGGCAGCGTCGACGAGTCGCTGCGCATCGTGCACAAAAACCGCGACTTCACGTCACAGGCCACGGGGCTGTACGCGCAGAACCTGGTGCAGCTGGCACCGGCGTGGAAGGTGCTGGGTGGCGTGCGCTACGACCGCTTCGAGGGCAGCTACCGCACCTTTTCGACTGCCGCGGCCACCTACGGCAACGTGACAGCCGATCGCTCGCGTGCCGACGGCCTGTGGAGCGAAAGACTGGGGGTGCTGTTTCAGCCCACGCCGCTGTCGTCCTTCCACTTTTCCTATGGCACCAGCTTCAACACCTCGGGCGACGCCTACCAGTACGACGCGCTCGGCTCCAACACCCCGCCCGAACGCAGCCGCAACCTGGAACTGGGCGCCAAGCTCGACAGCGAAAGTGGCCACGCCACGCTGCGCCTGGCCCTCTTCCACGCCACCAAGTTCAACGAGCGCAACCGCGACGAAACGTCGGTCAGCCCCACCAACTACGTGTTGTCGGGCCGGCGCCACGCCGCAGGTGTTGAGATCGACATCGCCGGTCGCATCACGCCCCAGTGGGAGGTGTTCGGTTCCTACGCCTTCATCCCAGACGCCGAGGTGGACAAGGCGTCGTCGGTGCTGGGCACCACGCTCACCGGCGAAACCGTCGGCCAACGCCCGGGCCTGACGCCACGCCACTCGGGCACGATCTGGTCCACCTACCAGCTGACGCCCAAGCTCCGCTTTGGCGGTGGCCTGAACGCACGCAGCAGCGACACGCCGCAGCAGAGCAGCATCGTCGCGCCGCGTTTTGTCACCGCCGATGTGATGGCCGAGTACAACGCCGGGCCGGTGCTGTTCAAGCTGAACGTCAGCAACGTCGCCAACAAGCTCTACGCCGACGTGCTGTACCGCGGCCACTACATCGCCGGCAAGCCGCGCACGGTGCAGCTCACCACCGCCGTCAAGTTCTGAGGCGTGGTTCGATGAAACGCAGGCAAGCCTTGTGGGCACCCTGGCCCTTGCTGGCAAAGGATGCCTGGGCTCAGCTGAACCCGGCACTGCCAGCCGAACCGGTCGAACGCCTGGCCTCGGCCTGGCGCGTGGCCACGGGCCCGGCAGCGGCAGACGACACCACACAGGGGCACCACGTCGGTGTGTTGCGTGTCGACTGGGCGTTAGGCCAGGTGCAGGTGCAGGCCGACGTGCCCGTGCCCAGCCGTGCACACGGGCTGTTGGCGCTGGCCGACGGCGGTTTCCTGGCGCTGGCCAACCGGCCGGGCCGCTGGCTGCTGCGCTGCGACGCGCAGGGCCAGGTGATCCAGCTGCGGCGGCTCGACGGCGAGCCGCGCACCTTGAACGGCCACGCGGCCAGCAGCGCAGACAGCCGCTGGATCTTCACCACCGAAACCGACCCCACCACCGGCACCGGCTGGATCAGCGTGCGCGACGCCCGAACGCTTGCGCGCGTGACGCAGATCGAAAGCCACGGCGTCGACCCGCACCAGTTGCTGTGGGCACCCGACGGCCAGCTGGTGGTGGCCAATGGCGGCATCGCGCGCGACGCACTGGGGCGCAAGCTGGCCGGCGAAACGATGGCACCGAGCCTGGTGCTCATCAAAGCCGAATCGGGCCGCCTGATGGACCGCTGGACCTTGCCGGACCCGCAACTGAGCCTGCGCCACCTGGCCTGGTCGGCAGGCCCTGAACGCCTGCTGGGCGTGGCGCTGCAAGCCGAGCACCCGTCGGCGGCCGAGCGCCAGGCGGCGCCAACGCTGGCGGTGTGGGACGGTGAGCAACTGAAGCTGCCCACCGCCGACTCCCGGGCCGGCGGTTACGCGGGCGACATCGCCGCCGGGCCGGGCGGTGGTTTTGTGATCAGCGCGCAGAAACAGGGCCGTGGCCTGTGGTGGCACCCGGCACAGCCCCAGCAGATGACGTTGGTGGCCGAGCTCACCGAGCCTTGCGCCCTGGTGGCCTGGCCGGACGGCCGCGGCGTGAGCCTGAGCGCGGGCCGCGGCGTGGCACGCTGGCACAGCCAAATGGCGCCACGCATGCTGCGCTGGCCGATGCCGCTGGCACCCGACAACCACTGGGTGCGGCTGGCCGGCCTGGGCTGAGAAGGTAAGGTGCCGCGCCTCAGCGCATCGACAGCGCCTGCTTGCGGCGCGGCGGCGGAAAGACGCGGTCGATGGCGGCCAGGTCCTGGCTGTCCAGTTGCAGGGCAGCTGCAGCCCAGTTGTGGCGCAAGTGCATCGCACTGCCGGCTTTGGGAATGGCCATCACACCGGCCTGCCGGCCCTGCCGCAGCACCCAGGCCAGCGCCACCTGGGCCGGCGTGGCACGGTGGCGCTGGGCCAGCGGGCGCAGCGCCGGGTGGTCGGCCAGCTCACCCTGGTCGATGGGGCTGTAGGCCATCAGCGGCATCTGCTGCAGGCCCTGCCAGGGCAGCAGGTCCCACTCCACGCCGCGCTGGCTGAGTGAGTAGTGCACCTGGTTGGCCGCGCAGGCCGCACCCCCGGGCACGGCGGCGAGCTCACGCATGTCGTCGAGGTCGAAATTGCTCACGCCCCACTGGCGGATGCAGCCGCGGCGCTGCAACTGCTCGAAGCCCCGCACGGTGTCGGCCAGCGGTGTGTGGCCGCGCCAGTGCAGCAGGTAGAGGTCGATGCGCTCCAGCTGCAACCTTTGCAGGCTGCGCTGGCAAGCGGCTTCCAGCGCGGCTGCGCTGGCGTTCTGGGGCAGCACCTTGCTGACCACGAACAGCTCTTCGCGGGACACACCGGCTTGCATGGCCTGCGCCAGCGCCTGACCCAGCACCCGCTCGGCGCCACCCTCGGCATACATCTCGGCGGTGTCGAAAACACGGTAGCCGATGTCCACGGCCAGCCGCAGCATGCGCACTTCGGCAGCCATGCGGGCTTCGTCTTCGCCCAGGCGCCAGGTGCCCAGGCCGAGCGCGGGCCACTCCTCACCGCTGGGAAAGGTGACATCGCCGGGGCTGCGGTGATGGCCGTGCATGCGCCCATCGTAGTGCAGCCTTCCCACCCGCGACGCTGCCACCGGATCAAGGGAGATTTATCATCGGGGTGCGATGTCAGCCAGCCCCCAAGACCTTTCCCAGGCCCTCGCCCAGGTGCGCCTGGACAACGCGCTGGCGCTCTTCGAAGAGTTTGTGCGTGCCACGGCCCGCCATGCCGACGCCGCCACGCTGCGCGGGCTGGAGCGGCGCTTCGCCGAGCGCGTGCAGATCCAGCCCAGCTACTGGAGCCAGATCAAGGGCCGCTCGCGGCAGATCGGTGAACGTCTGGCGCGCCAGTTCGAGCACCTGTGCCACAAACCGCGCGGCTGGATGGACCTGCCGCACGGCGCTGGCGCGGCCACCACAGCGGCTCTGCCGGCCGCGCCACGGGACGACGCGGCTCGCGACGAATCGATGCCCCGCGACGACGACGAACGTTTCATCGTCGGCCTGGTGCTCAGCTACTACCGCCGCCACCCGCAACGTGCGCGCACGCGGCTGCTTGACCTGCTGGGCGAGGTGCTCACACCACCCCACGCGCCAGCCGCCCCTGCCGCGCCCCGCGCCGGCCGGCCGCCTGCGCCGCTGAGCGCGGCCGCCGAAGACGCACACGACCTGTGGCTGCGCACGCAGTCGGGCGTTGCACCGCTGAAACGCAAAAAGTGAAGCGACTCGCGGCCAGGTGCACGGGCACTGGCCGGCGTGGAAGGCTGCACACACAGCCACCTTCCCCCTTGTTTGAAGGGCGGCTCACGGGTTATTCCGGAGGTTTTCAAGAGCAACAGGCCTTGCGCAGTGATAACTGTTTGTTTATCATTTGCGCAAGCCTGCAGAGAGCCACCCGTCACCGGGCACTGCTGTTGCAGCCGATCAACCCAACCCCGAACACCATGGAAATGAGCCTGCCTTTTGTCGACATGCCCTTGCGCCTTCGCTTTGCGAAGGCCAGGGCCGTCGGCGCACAAGGCAACGCGGCCAGCCGTGGTGCAGACAAGGATGGTGCTCCGCCCGGGGTGCCGCTGAAAGACAGGTCCAGCGCCTGAAGCGCGGTCCACGTCTTTCATCACGGCCCGGGTTGCGCCAGCACCCGGGCCGTTTTGTTTGTGCCTGCCGATCCGTTTCCGCCACCACCACCCGCCACGAAGGAGAACCCGATGAAGCTGACCGTGAAGAACCCGAAGCCGCGCAACCCGTTTGTGGCCGCCAGTTTGCGTCGAGTCGCCGGTGCCCACCGGTCCGGCACCGGCGCGCTGCGCCAGCAAGCCGGCCGTGAACTGCAGCGCGAACTCAGTCGCCTGCGAAAAAGCCCCTGAATCAAGACCCTGGTCTGTCGCCCCGCCATCGGGTGCGCCACGGCCTCAAGGAGAAACACCATGATGTTCCATGACCTGCCCTTGGATGCCGCACCCCCGGAAGAGCGCAAGGCGCGTGCGGCGGCGGCTGCCCTGTTGCGTGCGGCCAGCCGCATGCTCGACGCCCTGGCCGAACGCCTGGCCCTGGCCGAAGCAACGGTTGCCTTCGAACCGGTGCTGGAGTTCCACGGCGACGCAGCCGCCCCTGAAGGCGCGCTGTACGTCAACGGCCAACTCGTCGGGCATCTGCTCGGCGTGAACAGGCTGTGAAATGGCGCCCCCAAGCTCGCTGGCGCTCGCTGCCATGCCGCTTGCAGGCGGCATGGCGCTCACCAGCCACTCGCCAGCGCGCAGGCGCTGGCTCGGTGCGGGTTCGCCCCCCCGAGGGGGGTGTCCGCCTACGGACCGGCAAAGCCGGATCCGTGGCGGGAAGCTGGGTGGGGATCACCCTTGCGACGCGCTTGCGTCGCAAGGGTGACAGCCCCTTGTGCGCTGGGCGATCATGCTGGCTGCCCCAGACTGGAAGCATGCATGTCACTCGAAGCCGGACAGCGACTTTTCATTCAGCGCAGCGACCTGCACCGCGTGCAGATCGGACCCGATCCTGATGCGCCGGCTTCGCGGCCCTTGGACGAGGGCCAGGCGCGGCTGGCACTGCAGCACTTTGCGCTGACAGCCAACAACATCACCTACGCCGCCTTTGGCGAGGCCATGCAGTACTGGCAATTTTTCCCCGCGCCCGTCCCGGCCTGGGGCTGTCTGCCGGTGTGGGGCTTTGCTGTCGTGTCCGAGTCGCGGGCTGAGGGTGTCGAAGTCGGAGAAAGGGTCTACGGCTACTTTCCCGCCGGCACGCACCTCGTGGTGACTCCGGGGCGGGTGCGCACCAGCGGCTTCGTCGACACGTCCGCGCACCGCCAGGACCTGGCAGCGGCCTACCAGCAGTACGTGTTCTGCGCGGCGGATCCCACCTGGCAGCCGCAGCTCGAAGGCCTGCAGGCGGTGCTGAAGCCGCTGTTCGTCACGTCCTTCCTGATCGACGACTTCCTGGCCGACAACGCCAACTTCGGCGCCAGCCAGTTGCTGCTGAGCAGCGCGTCCAGCAAAACCGCCTACGGCACCGCCTTCTGCCTGGCGCAGCGGCGCGGTCCGGCTGGTGCCGCACGTGTGGTCGGCCTCACCTCAACCGCCAACCGCGCGTTCACGCAAGGCTTGGGCTGCTACGACACCGTGCTGGACTACAGCGAGCTGAACAGCCTGGACCCTGGCGTGGCCAGCGTGTACATCGACTTTGCCGGCAACGCCGCGCTGCGCCGCAGCGTGCACACGCACTTCGGCGATGCCCTGACATTCAGCAGCTCGATCGGTGGCACACACTGGGAAGCGCTGGGTGGCAGCAAGGACCTGCCGGGGCCACGGCCCACCCTCTTCTTTGCACCCGCGCGCATCAAGGTGCGCGCCGCACCGCCACCCGAAGGCTGGGGCCGCGAGGTGCTGGAGCAGCGCCTGGCCGACGCGTGGCAGGCTTTCATCGCGCGTGTCCAGCAGGCCGATGACCCCTGGCTGCTTATCGCCCATCGCACGGGCGCCACTGCCAGCATGGCTGCCTATCTGGCGCTGCTGGACGGCCAAGCCAACGTCCACGAAGGGCTGATGCTCAGCATGAACAGCTGACGGTGCGCCAGGGGCCGGCCGCTGCGGCCTCAAGTGCGGCGGCCGAGCGGCCGATAAACACGATACGTTACGGATCGACGGCCGCCCCATGCCCACCCCGCCCTTGCCCTTCATCACCCGCGCACCGCGCGATGTGGCAGGCTGGGTGTCGCAATTCGAACTCTCGCGGCTGCCCGTGCTGTCGCACACCGCCGACGTGCTGGAGGAACTGCGAGCCACCGAGGATGCGGTGGACGCACACTCGCTGGCCGAAGATATCGTCAGCGACCCCTTGATGACCTTGAAGCTGCTGGCCCACGTGGCGCATTTGCGCCGCGGCCGTGAAGGCAGCGAGGTCGAGACGGTGACCGAGGCGTTGGTGATGCTGGGCATCCCCCCCTTTTTCAACGCCTTCGGGCCGCAGCAATCGGCGCAGGCACTGCTGGCCGACGAACCCGATGCACTGGCCGGCTTCGAGCGGGTGCTGGCACGGTCGCACCGCGCCGCGCGTTTTGCCATCGGGTTTGCCGTGCATCGCATGGACCACGACGCACCGGTGATCCACGAAGCCGCGCTGCTGCACGACTTTGCCGAACTGCTGCTGTGGCTGCACGCACCCGCGTTGGCACTGGACATCCAGCACCGACAGGCGGCCGACAGCACGCTGCGCTCGGTGGTGGCGCAGAAGGCGGTGCTGAACATCGAACTGGCCGAGTTGCAGCATGCCTTGATGAAGGCGTGGCGGCTGCCTTCGCTGCTGGTCCACATCACCAACGACCACGCGATGAACGCCAATGCCCAGGTGCGCAACGTGATGCTGGCCATCCGCGTGGCGCGCCACAGCGCACAGGGCTGGGACAACGCGGCGCTGCCCGACGATGTGAAAGAGCTGACGAGCTTGCTGCAACTTTCTTCAGACGCCACGCTGCGGCTGCTGCAGGAAATCGACAGCGAGTGAAGCGCTGGGCGGGCTGTCTGCCCGGCGCAGGGGAAGGGCCGCTGCCGACGTTGCGATCGGCGCCGCGGGCGCGCTACTCGGTGAATCCATTGGCCACTTTCATCGACCCCGAGACCCGCTGACGAACTACCTGAGGGTCCGGAAGGACCCGAATGGCTGGCGAGGGCCCGAGCGCGATTTCACGCGCGAGGGCTGAGCCCGCGCTGCGGCTCAGGCGCCGAAGGACAACACGCCCAGCAGCCCCAGCACCAGCAGCAGGTAACGCAGGCCCTTGCCGACGGCGATCCAGAACACGCTGGGCCAGAAGGGCATGCGGAACCAACCGGCTGCAAGCACCAGCGCGTCACCCACCAGCGGCAGCACCGACAGCACCAGGGCTGGCGGACCCACCCGCTTCAGGCGCTGCACGAGACGGCTGCTTTCGTCGATGCGCACCCGCTGGAAACGTTCATAGCCCTGGCGGCCCGCCAGGCCCATGCCGAAGGTGAGCACCGCGCCGGTCAGGTTGCCGCACAGGGCCACCAGCAGGCTCCACCACGCCAAGTGCGGATAAGCGGTGACCAATGCCGTCATCACCACCTCGCTGCTGCCGGGCAGGATGGTGGCCGAGACAAAGGCCGAGAAGAACAAGCCCCACAGGCCGGCTTCCGGGCTCATCCACGATTGCAGCCATGCCGCTGCCTGCGATATCCATTCAAACATCGATCGGATTGTCCACGGGCCGCTCACCGGGCCGTGTGAAGCCTGCAACACACGGTGTGCGCATCACAGCGGCAAGGCGGTGGTGCCCTTCAGGCGGCGCATCATGAAGCTGGTCTTGCAGTCCTGCACCGCCGGGTGCTTGAGCAGGCTGTCCATGATGAAACGCGAGTAGTGCGCCATGTCGCGCACCAGCACCCGCAGCAGATAGTCCATGTCGCCCGTGAGTGCGGCGCATTCCACCACCTCGGGCCAGGCCTGCACGGCGGCGGCAAAGTCATCGACCGGGCTGCGTGTGTCGCTGTTCTTGGCCAGCCGCACATTGATGTAGGCCGTGAGACCCAGGCCCACACGTTCAGGCGCCAGCAGCGCGACGTAGCCGGCAATGACACCCGACTCTTCCAGCCGCTTCACGCGCCGCAGCGTGGCGCTGGCCGACAAGCCCACACCGGCCGCGAGTTCGTCGTAGGTCGCACGCCCGTTGTTTTGTAAGGCTTGAAGAATGCGCTTGTCTATCGCATCAAGGCTGCTGTCCGTCTCCATACTGGCGATTCTTGCAGGTTTCCGGCGCTTCACGCCCGCATCACGCCAAGCCTTGCAGACAACATGCGCTTGACGCAACCTACAGTGCAAGGTTTTCCAACCGCGGCGCGAGGCGACACATGCAATTCACTCCTTGGGACAACCCGATGGGCACCGACGGCTTCGAGTTCATCGAGTACGCCGCACCCGACCCCGCCGCCATGGGTGCGCTGTTCGAGCGCATGGGCTTCAAGCCGATTGCCAAGCACCGCCACAAAAACGTGTTGCTGTACCGGCAGGGTGGCATCAATTTCATCGTCAACGCCGAACCCGACAGCTTTGCGCAGCGTTTTGCTCGCCTGCACGGCCCCAGCATCTGCGCCATTGCCTTTCGGGTGCAGGACGCGCGCCAGGCCTTTGTCCGCGCCCAGTCACTCGGCGCCTGGGCCTACGCCGGCACGGCGGGCCCGGGCGAACTGAACATCCCGGCCATCAAGGGCATCGGCGATTCGCTGATCTATTTCGTCGACAAGTGGCGCGGCAAGGGCGGCGCCAAAGAGGGCGACATCGGCAACATCGGCTTTTTCGACGTCGACTTCGAGCCCTTGACCAGCGACTCCAGCGCCGCCCTGGCCGCGCCCGGCCATGGCCTGACCTACATCGACCACCTCACGCACAACGTGCACCGCGGCCGCATGGGCGAGTGGGCCGACTTCTACGAGCGCCTGTTCAACTTCCGCGAGGTGCGCTACTTCGACATCGAAGGCCAGGTCACCGGCGTCAAAAGCAAGGCCATGACCAGCCCCTGCGGCAAGATCCGCATCCCCATCAACGAAGAAGGCAACGAAAAGGCCGGGCAGATTCAGGAGTACCTGGACAAGTACCACGGTGAAGGCATCCAGCACATCGCGCTGGGTTCGACGGACCTGTTCAAGACCGTGGACGCGCTGCGCGACCAGGGCGTGCGTTTGCTGGACACCATCGACACCTACTACGAACTGGTGGACAAGCGCATCCCGGGCCACGGCGAAAACGTCGCCGAACTGAAGGCCCGCAAAATCCTGGTTGACGGCAAGGCGGGTGAGTTGCTGCTGCAGATCTTCTCCGAAAACCAGCTGGGCCCGATCTTCTTCGAGTTCATCCAGCGCAAGGGCGACCAGGGTTTTGGCGAAGGCAATTTCAAGGCGCTGTTCGAGAGCATCGAACTGGATCAAATGCGCCGTGGCGTGCTGAGCAAGGCCTGAGCACCATGCCGTCGTTGGACTTTCACGACGGGGTGAACAAGGGCGTGGCGCCCGTCACCTACGGCACCGGCAGCCGACCGCCGCGGGGCGACTACGCCAAGGCGCGTGCCGACTACACCTGCGAACAAGCCTACGCGCAGTACACCGAAGCCGACCACGCCACTTACCGGCGCCTGTACAGCCGCCAGTTGCAGCAGTTGCCGGGCCTGGCTTGCGACGAGTTCATCTCGGCCGTGCAGCAGTTGGGCACACCCGAGCACATTCCGCACTTCGACGACGTGTCCGAGCGGTTGCTGAAGGCCACCGGCTGGCAGATCGTGGGGGTGCCGGGGCTGATCCCGGAAGAGGCTTTTTTTGCCTTGCTGGCGGCACGCAAGTTCCCGGTCACGGACTGGATCCGCAAGCCCGAAGAGTTCGACTACGTGGTCGAGCCCGACGTCTTCCACGACCTGTTCGGCCACGTGCCGCTGCTCTTCAACCCGGTGTTTGCCGACTACATGCAGGCCTACGGCGCGGGTGGCATGAAAGCCAGCCGGCTGGACGCGGCCGAACTGCTGGCGCGGTTGTACTGGTACACGGTGGAGTTCGGGATCATTGCCACGCCGCAAGGTCTGCGCGCCTACGGCGCCGGCATCTTGAGCTCAGCCGGCGAACTGCGGCACAGCGTCACGTCAATGCAGGCCGAGCGGGTGGCGTTCGACCTGCAGCGCCTGATGCGCAGCCGCTACAAGATCGACAGCTACCAGGCCACCTACTTCGTCATCGACAGCTTCGACCAGTTGTTCGAGGCCACTGCGCCCGACTTCACGCCGGTGTACCGCCAGGTGCGAGATCGCATCGCGGTCGAAGGCGAAATCGAAGCCGGTGCGGTGCTCGTCGGCGAACGCCGCTTCAGCGTGAGCTTGCCGGCACGGGGCTGATCCAGCGCAGCAGTTCGGCCCAGGGCTCCAGCCGGTCGGCCATGTGCACGTGGGCCACGCCAGGCAGGTGCCGGTTGTCGGCACCCACCAAGGTGGCAGTGGCCGGCGGGAACACGATGTTGTCGCAGTTGCTGTAGAAGCAAGTGAAGCGCGCGTTTCGGCCGGGCGTTTCGCGTGCGCCCATGGCCAGCAGCCACGCGCCCTTTTGCTGCATCTGGCGCGCGTTCAGCGTCATCGCAAAACGCGCCAGCCAGGTGCCGTGGTGGGGTGTGCCGATGGTGATGGCGTGGTGCACACGGCTGTCGTCGCCATGGCCTGCCCACCAAAAACGCAGCGCCAGGCCGCCCATGCTGTGGGCCACGATCACCGGCGCCAGCCCGGTGATGCGCTCGATGGTCTGCACGGCCGTTTCGATGGTCGACAGGTAGTCGTCGATGGTGCCGAACACCGGTTCAAGATTGAGCGCGACAAAAGGCACACCGTCCTGCCGCAGGCGCTTCAGCCAGGGGTTCCAGACACCGCGGTTGCAGACGAAGCCGTGAATCAGCACCACGCCGCGGCGACCCTGGGCGGAATCCGGCAGGTGGTCGGCATGACGTTGGCTGAAAAAGGGCTGCCGCCAACAGAACACCAGCGGGGCCGAGCGCACTTCGCCCCACCACGCACGCAGCAGTTGCGCCGGCGTGGCGCGCGGCGTGGGGTCATCGCCATGCACCCGGTGCAGCAGGGCGAACTCCAGGGCCAGGACCAGCGCGTAGCCTCCCAGCACCAGCATGGCGCCTGCCACTGCCCAGACCGGATAACCCGCGCGCCAGCACAGCCACGCCCACAGCCCGGCCAGCAACAAGGCACCGACAGTCAAGACTTGCTGCAAGCGCGCCAGCATGGCGCGACTCAGGCCAGTTTCACGTCGCGGCCGCTGAGCCCGCGCGCCAATTGCGTGGCCAGCTTGTTGACCAGGCCATAGACCGACAGCTGCGGGTTGGCACCGATGCTGGTGGGAAACAGCGAGCCGTCGTGTACCGACAGGTTTTCGACCTGCCAGTGCCGGCCGTCGGGCCGCACCACGCCCAGTGCGGGCCTGCCGGCCATGCCGCAGCCGCCCATCACGTGGGCGCTGAGCACGCGTGTCAGGTAGGGCTGCATGCGCAAACTGGCGATGCCTGTCTTGGCCTGCGCCCAGCTGCTGTACCAGTCGCTTTCTTCGTGCAGGGCCGTGGCACGCTGGGCGCCGGCGGCGAACTGGATCTCGACCATGCTCAGCAGCGCACGGCGCGCCCCGTCCATCACGAAAGGGGTCAAGGCGTAGTCCAGCACCGGTGACCCGTCGCCGCGCAGCTTGACCTGACCGCCGGGGGACTGCTCGTGAAAGCCGTCGCGCAGCAGGGCGAGCAGGCCCTGGATGTGCGGAAACTGCTTCAGCATGTCGGCCTGTGCCTGGCCAAAACCGGTCATGGCGACGGCGGAGATCAGCGGGTACAGCGGCGGTGCTTCGACCTTGTAGCCGATGGGCCCGTCGATGGGCTGCGTTTCCAGGAAGTGGTCGCTGTAGATGGTCTGCGGCGCGCCGTCCCACGCGTGGATGGGCTCGGCAAAGACCGCCGTGGAAGCCACGGTCGGGTGCAAAAAGGTGCGGCTGCCCAGGCGTTTGTGCGGGTCAGGCACACCGGAGCGCATCAGCAGTGCGGGCGAATTGATGGCGCCGCCCGCGACCACGAAGTGGCGTGCCTGCACCCGCGTGCCAGCGCCGGCTTCTTGCCCACCGTTGATGGCCACCGGCACGCAGAGGACGGCGCTGACCTTGCCCTGCTGCAGTTCCAGGCGTTCGGCGCGCATCTGCACCAGCAAGGTGGCACCGCGATCCAGCGCAGCGGGAATCGTCGTCACCAGCATCGACTGTTTGGCATTGGTCGGGCAACCCAGGCCGCAGGAACCCAGGTTCCAGCAAGCCTTGACGTTGCGCAGGATGGCAGGCGCTTCGTAGCCCAGACGCGCTGCGCCCACCTTCAGCATCTGGTTGTTGGCGTTGGGCGGCACCAGCCAGGGGCTGACGCTCAGCCTCTGTTCGGCCTGCAGGAACCAGGGCGACAGCGCCTGGTCGGTCATCTCCGGCAGTTCAAAGTGTTGCCGCCAGTGGTCCAGCGTGGCGCTGGGTGTGCGGAAGGAACTGGTCCAGTTGACGGTGGTCGAGCCCCCGACACAGCGGCCCTGCAGGATGCTGATGGCCTTGTCGGCCGTCTTGCGGCCGTTGCTCTCTTGGTAGAGCATGCTGTAGGCCTCGGACTCGAGCTGGCGGAAGTCGCTGCTGCTCTTCAACGGCCCTTCTTCGATCATCACCACCGACAGGCCGGCGGCGGTGAGCAGTTCGGCCGTGATGCCGGCACCGGCGCCCGTGCCGACGATGGCCACGTCGCAGTTCAGGGTCGCCGGCGCGGGGCCGTGCGGGCCGCCATGGACTTTCCAGCCCCGCGCCAGACCGCTGCGGATGGGGTCCTCGATGCTGCTCATGCGGTGGGCCCCGTGTTCAGCACGCGCTGCCCCGGGTAGCCCATGGCCGACCAGGTGGAGTTGTCGGCAAAGTAGGCCGCATTGGTCAGCTCGCGCAGCCCCTGGTAGGCCTGCTGCCGAAGCGAAACCGAGGACAGGCGCATGGACTGCAAGGCGGCGCTGACCTGCGGCACCGTGGCGGTGGCCCAGTCTGCGGTGAGGCCCACCAATGCCAGGCGCCCCGGCGCACTGCCGGCGATGGTGATCAGCTCATCGACTTCAGCCTGCACATGCGGTGGCATGCCGGCAATCGTGAGTTCCACGCGGGCCAGGTGCGCCTGCAGGGCCTGCGCCAGGGCTTGGGGTTCCTGCGGCAGCATCGGGCCAAGGACGGCTTGCGCCAAGGAAGTGAACAGCTGGCGTCCGGTTGGCGTGAGCTGTCCGGCTTTGCGCCCCGGCTGAAGCAGGGCCAAAGTGCCGCCGACCAGCGCCAACAGGACACCACCGGTGATGCCCACTGTCAGGAGGGTGCGTCGTTTCATGATCAGCAGTGTTGCATCATTGGCAACCCGGGCCCTAGAGGGGCTCGACTAACGGAACTGCGCCGACCCGTGCCGATGACCGAGCCCACATCGAACTTGAGTGCTGACCTGATCCTGCGCAGCCTGCAGCAGGTGGAGGCCGAGCGCGTACTGCGTGCGGCAGACCCTGAGCTGGCGGCGCGGGTGGTGGCCGTGAAGAAGTTTCAGCACGCAAGGTTCGAACACACCTACGCTGACCTGATGGCCGACAAGCGCTACGGTGCAGCCACCCACTTTTTTCTGGAAGACCTGTACGGGCCCGGTGACTTCGCTCACCGCGACGCACAGTTCGCTCGCATCGTGCCGGCACTGGTTCGCCTGTTTCCGCGCAACATCGTGGCCACGGTGTCGGATCTGGCTGTGTTGCATGCGCTGTCCGAACAGTTGGACACGGCCATGGCGCAGGTCATCCACAAGGACGATGTGGGTGCATCGGCCTACAGCGATGCGTGGCGCAAGGTGGGCCAGCCCGCCCAGCGTGAACAACAGATCGCGCTGATGGTGGGCATCGGCACGGCACTGGATCGCTACACGCGGAACCCCCTGCTCCGGCACAGCCTTCGCCTGATGCGCGCGCCGGCGCAGGCTGCAGGGCTGGGTGCCCTGCAGCGTTTTCTGGAGTCAGGCTTCGACACTTTTCGCGCCATGCGCGGTGCCGACACTTTTCTGAACACCATCGCGCAGCGTGAGCGCGGCCTGGCCGCCTTGCTGTTTGACGGCGGCGAGGTCAGTCTGAGAGAGGTAGCCTGACAGCAGTCGCTGGATGGGCATTGATATCGAGTGCACGCCCCGTCGTTAGGACAAGTCCCATATCGCTGAGGACCTGGGCCGGGCGACGATGCAGGCCCTTCAATGCCATGCAAGCTACCGTGCGGACACCCTGGCTCGAACAATACCCACCCGGCGTGCCGGCACAGGCCGACGTGCTGGCTTACCGAAGCCTGAACGATCTTCTTGAGTCGGCCTTTCGAAAGTACGGCAAACGCGATGCGCTTTGTTGCATGGACAGCCGGCTGACCTTCCGTGATGTGGACGAATTGTCGGCCGCGTTTGGCGCCTGGCTGCAGAGCCTGGGCTTTGAACACGGCACACGCGTCGCGGTGATGATGCCCAACGTGCCGCAGTACATGGTGGCCATTGCGGCGATCCTGCGCGCGGGTCATGTGGTCGTCAACGTGAACCCGCTGTACACGGCGCGTGAGTTGCAGCACCAGCTGCAGGACAGCGGCGCCAAGGTCATCATCGTGCTGGAGAACTTCGCCCATACGCTGGAAGAAGTGCTCACGCGAACGGACGTGCAGCACGTCGTGCTGGCATCGATGGGCGAATTGTTGGGGTTCTGGCGCGGCCGGTTGGTGAACTTTGCCGTGCGCCATGTGCGCAAGATGGTCCCTGAGTTTGCGCTGCCACTCGACGAAGGTCGGACGGTGACGCGGTTCTCGGATGCCGTGGCAGCGGGCAGTCGGATGCCGATGCGCCGCGTCGATGTTTCTGCAGACGATGTGGCGTTCCTGCAGTACACGGGCGGCACCACCGGTGTGTCGAAAGGCGCTACCTTGCTGCATCGCAACGTGGTGGCCAACATCATGCAGTGCGAGGCCTGGTTCAAGCCCATGCTCGACAAGGTGGGTGATCAGCAATTGACGGTGGTGTGCGCCTTGCCGCTGTATCACATCTTCGCCTTGACCATCTGCGCACTGATGGGCGCGCATTTCGGGGCGATGAATCTGCTGATCCCCAACCCGCGCGACATCCCGGGATTGGTGAACACGCTTTCCAAGCACCGGGTGAACATGTTCCCGGCCGTCAACACCTTGTTCAATGCACTGGCCAACGACCCCGACTTTGGCCGCCTGGACTTCTCAGGCTTGGTGGTCTCCAACGGCGGTGGCATGGCAGTCCAACGCGCCACGGCAGAGAAATGGTTGAAGGTGACCGGTTGCCCAGTTGTCGAGGGTTATGGGTTGTCGGAAACTTCTCCGGTTGCCACGAGCAACCGGCTGGACGTGCACGAGTTCAGCGGCACCATCGGCTTGCCCGTGCCAAGCACGGAGATTGCCATCCGCGACGACGATGGCCGCGATGTGCCCGTTGGGGAATCGGGCGAGATCTGCATTCGTGGGCCTCAGGTCATGGCCGGATACTGGCAACGACCCGATGAAACGGCAAAAGTCATGACGTCTGACGGTTTCTTCAAGTCAGGGGACGTCGGTGTGATGGACGAGCGCGGTTTCATCCGCATCGTCGATCGCAAGAAAGACATGATCCTGGTTTCCGGCTTCAATGTTTACCCGACCGAGATCGAGCAGGTCGTGAGCCTCCACCCTGGCGTGCTGGAATGCGCCGCCGTGGGCATCGCAGACGAAAAGTCGGGCGAAGCGGTCAAGTTGTTCGTCGTGAAGAACGACAGCACGCTGTCGGAGGACGACATCAGCAGTTACTGCCGCGACAACTTCACCGCCTACAAGCGGCCGAAGTACATCGAGTTTCGCGATGAACTGCCCAAGAGCAATGTGGGCAAGATCCTGCGGCGGGAGTTGCGCACGACCGCATGAGCGATTTCTCCGACTCTGGGGCGCGGGGTTTCTGTCTCTGCAGCCAGTCGATGCGGTTCAAGGAATAGGCAGAAGAAACCGATTCACGAAATCGGGCTACGCAACGGTAAACAAAACAGGAAACGAAATGGGAAACGGGCCCGGTTCAATTGAACCGGGCCCGCTTCTTTTAAATAGCCTGACAATGTCCTACTTTCACACGGGAACCCGCACTATCATCGGCGCAAAGGCGTTTCACTGTCCTGTTCGGGATGGGAAGGAGTGGGACCACCTTGCTATGGTCATCAGGCTTGACTGGTTGCCACGTCGTCATTCAGACGCCGCAGCGAATTCATAGAGTCTAAATCAGTTTGATTGCGTACCTTGGCATAACTGAAACTCGAACCACAGCGCCTGTCGGCAGCTGTTCGTCAAAGTTATAGGGTCAAGCCTCACGAGCAATTAGTACTGGTCAGCTTAACGCATTACTGCGCTTCCACACCCAGCCTATCAACGTCCTGGTCTCGAACGACTCTTCAGGGGGCTCAAGGCCCCGGCAAGACTCATCTTGAGACGAGTTTCCCGCTTAGATGCTTTCAGCGGTTATCTCTTCCGCACTTAGCTACTCGGCTATGCCACTGGCGTGACAACCGATGCACCAGAGGTGCGTCCACTCCGGTCCTCTCGTACTAGGAGCAGGCTCTCTCAATCTTGCAGCGCCCACGGAAGATAGGGACCAAACTGTCTCAC
>JAURZM010000063.1 GCA_030653385.1 Rubrivivax sp.
GGGCCCCGAGCACAGCTCGGCGCGCCTGGAGCGCTTCATGCAGCTGGCCGCCGACAACAACATGCAGATCTGCCAGCCGGCCAGCGCGAGCCAGATCTTCCACCTGCTGCGCCGGCAGATGGTGCGGCAGTTCCGCAAGCCGCTGATCATCTTCACGCCGAAGAGCCTGCTGCGCGCCAAGGACGCCACGTCGCCGCTCTCGGAATTCACCAAGGGAGAGTTCCGCACCGTGGTGCCGGAGTCGAACAAGGACATCGTCGCCGACAAGGTCAAGCGCGTGATCTGCTGCTCGGGCAAGGTCTACTACGACCTGGCGCGCAAGCGCATCGAGAAGGGTGCCGACGATGTCGTCATCCTGCGTGTGGCGCAGCTCTATCCGTTCCCGCACAAAGCCTTTGCGGTCGAGATGAGGAAGTACCCCAACGCCACCGAGGTCATCTGGTGCCAGGACGAACCGCAGAACCAGGGCGCGTGGTTCTTCGTGCAGCACTACGTGCACGAGAACATGCTCGAGGGCCAGCGCCTGGGTTACGCCGGCCGCCCGGCTTCGGCCTCGCCCGCCGTCGGCTACTCGCACCTGCACCAGGAGCAGCAGAAGGCGCTGCTCGATCAGGCTTTCGGCAAGCTCAAGGGCTTTGTCCTTTCGAAATAAGCAATAACGCTGAAGAGATTGACCATGGCTATCGTTGAAGTGAAGGTTCCGCAGCTGTCCGAGTCCGTGGCCGAGGCCACGCTGCTGCAATGGAAGAAGAAGCCCGGCGACGCCGTGGCGATGGACGAGATCCTGATCGAGGTCGAGACGGACAAGGTCGTGCTGGAAGTGCCGTCACCGGCCGCCGGCGTGCTGGCCGAGATCGTGCAGGCCGACGGCGCCACGGTGGCGGCCGAGCAGCTCATCGCGCGCATCGACACCGCCGGCAAGGCCAGCGCTGCGGCGGCCCCCGCGCCCGCTGCCGCCCCGGCCGCGGCCCCGGCTGTGGCCGCCGCCGCGCCGTCGACCAGCAAGGCCGGCGTGGCCATGCCCGCCGCCGCCAAGCTGATGGCCGACAACAGCCTGGCCGCCGGTTCGGTGCCCGGCACCGGCAAGGACGGCCGTGTCACCAAGGGCGACGTGCTGGGTGCGCTGGCCGCACCCGCGCCGAAGGCTGCACCCTTACCCGCGCCCAAGGCTGCCGCACCCACGGCCGCGCCGCTGCAGCAGGTGGCCGCGCCCGCTGGCATGAACCTGGGTGACCGCCCCGAGCAGCGGGTGCCGATGTCGCGCCTGCGCGCGCGCATCGCCGAGCGCCTGGTGCAGAGCCAGAGCACCAACGCCATCCTGACCACCTTCAACGAGGTCAACATGGCCCCGCTGATGGAAATGCGCAAGCGCTTCCAGGAGAAGTTCGAGAAGGAGCACGGCGTCAAGCTCGGCTTCATGAGCTTCTTCGTCAAGGCAGCGGTGGCGGCGCTGAAGAAGTACCCGGTCATCAACGCCAGCGTCGACGGCAACGACATCGTGTATCACGGCTACTTTGATATCGGCATCGCGGTGGGTTCACCGCGGGGCCTCGTGGTGCCGGTGCTGCGCAACGCCGACCAGATGAGCTTTGCCGACATCGAGAAGAAGATCGCCGAATACGGCCAAAAGGCCAAGGACGGCAAGCTGGGCATCGACGAACTGACCGGCGGCACCTTCAGCATCAGCAACGGCGGCACCTTCGGCAGCATGCTGTCCACGCCCATCATCAACCCGCCGCAGAGCGCCATCCTGGGTGTGCATGCCACCAAGGACCGCGCGGTGGTGGAAAACGGCCAGGTGGTGGTGCGCCCCATCAACTACCTGGCGATGAGCTACGACCACCGCATCATCGACGGCCGCGAAGCCGTGCTGGGCCTGGTGACGATGAAGGACGCGCTGGAAGACCCGGCCCGTCTCTTGTTCGACATCTGAGGCCGGCCCCATGAGCACCAAGAACTTCGACGTCGTCGTGATCGGCGGCGGCCCTGGCGGTTACATCGCCGCCATCCGCGCCGCGCAGCTGGGTTTCAACGTGGCCTGCATCGACGAGTGGAAAAATGACAAGGGCGGCCCCGCGCCCGGTGGCACCTGCACCAACGTCGGCTGCATTCCCAGCAAGGCGCTGCTGCAGAGCAGCGAGTACTTCGAGCACGCGGGCCACAGCTTTGCCGAGCACGGCATCGGTCTGAAGGACCTGAACATCGACGTGAAGAAGATGCTGGCCCGCAAGGACAGCGTGGTCAAGCAGAACAACGACGGCATCCTGTATCTGTTCAAGAAAAACAAGGTCAGCTTCTTCCACGGCCGCGGCGCCTTTGGCAAGGCGGTCAGCGAAGGTTATGAAGTGACCGTGGGCGAGCAGACGCTGGTGGGCAAAAACGTCATCGTGGCCACGGGTTCCAGTGCGCGAGCGCTGCCGGCGACGCCTTTCGACGAAGAGACCATCCTCAGCAACGACGGTGCATTGCGCATCGGCGCGGTGCCCAAGAAGCTGGGCCTTATCGGCGCCGGTGTCATCGGTCTCGAGATGGGCAGTGTGTGGCGCCGCCTGGGTGCCGACGTGACGGTGCTCGAAGGCCTGCCCACCTTCCTGGGCGCGGTGGACGAGCAGATCGCCAAGGAAGCGCACAAGGCCTTCGTCAAACAGGGCCTGAAGATCGAACTGGGCGTGAAGGTGGGCGACATCAAGTCCACCAAGAAGGCTGTCAGCATCGCCTACACCACGGCCAAGGGCGAGGCGCAGACGCTGGATGTCGACAAGCTCATCGTCAGCATCGGCCGGGTGCCCAACACCACCGGCCTGAACGCCGAGGCCGTGGGCTTGAAGCTGGACGAACGTGGCGCCGTCGAGGTGGACGACAACTGCCGCACCAACCTGCCCGGCGTGTGGGCGGTGGGTGACGTGGTGCGCGGCCCGATGCTCGCGCACAAGGCCGAAGAAGAAGGCGTGGCCGTGGCCGAGCGCATTGCCGGCCAGCATGGGCACGTCAACTTCAACACCATCCCCTGGGTCATCTACACCCACCCCGAGATTGCCTGGGTGGGGCAGACCGAACAGCAACTCAAGGCCGCGGGCCGCGCCTACAAGGCCGGCACCTTCCCCTTCATGGCCAACGGCCGTGCACGCGCGCTGGGCGACACCACGGGCATGGTCAAGTTCCTGGCCGATGCCACGACGGACGAGATCCTGGGTGTTCACATCGTCGGCCCGATGGCCAGCGAATTGATCGCCGAAGCCGTGGTGGCGATGGAATTCCGCGCCAGCGCCGAAGACATCGCCCGCATCTGCCACGCGCACCCGTCCTTGAGCGAAGCCACCAAGGAAGCCGCGCTGGCCGTCGACAAGCGCACCTTGAACTTCTGATCCCGGCGTGGCTGTCAGGCAGCTGTACGAAGCCACGCTGGCCGAGCGTGGTTTTTCTGCCGACCCGGCACAGCTGCGTGCCGTCGACGCGCTGGAACGCTGCGAAAACGAGTGGGCCGACTACAAGGCCCGCCGCAGCAATGCGCTGAGCAAGCTCATCAGCCGCCCGCCCATCCCGCGCGGTGTGTACATGTTCGGCGGGGTCGGGCGCGGCAAGAGCTTCCTGATGGATTGTTTTTTTCAAAGTGTGCCGCTGACCCGCAAGACCCGGCTGCACTTCCACGAGTTCATGCGTGAGGTGCACCGCGAGTTGCAGGACCTGAAGGGCACTTCCAACCCGCTGGACGAACTGGGCAAGCGCATCGCGCGGCGTTTCCGGCTGATCTGCTTCGACGAGTTCCACATCGCCGACGTCACCGACGCGATGATCCTGCACCGGTTGCTGAACGCGCTGTTTGCCAACCGGGTGAGCATCGTCACCACCAGCAATTTCCACCCCGACGGGCTGTACCCGAACGGCCTGCACCGCGACCGCATCCTGCCGGCCATCGAGTTGCTGAAGTCGAAGCTGGAGGTCATCAACGTCGATGCCGGCACCGACTACCGGCAGCGGACGCTGGCTCAGATCGACATGGTTCACTGCCCGCTGGGCGAGGCCAGCGAAGCCGCAATGGAGCGTGCCTTCGAACAGCTGCGAGAAGCGCGTGACGAGGCGCCGGTGATGCAGATCGAACACCGCGAGATCCGCGCCGTGCGGCGGGCCGGGGGTGTGGTGTGGTTCGACTTCCGCACCTTGTGCGGCGGGCCGCGTTCGCAGAACGATTACCTGGAGCTGGCCTCGCGTTTCCACACCGTGCTGCTGAGCAACGTGCCGCAGATGCCACCGCGCCTGGCCAGCGAAGCGAGGCGTTTCACCTGGCTGGTGGACGTGCTGTACGACCGGCGGGTCAAGCTGATCATGTCAGCGGCGGTGCCGGCAGCCGAGCTCTACACGGAAGGGCCGCTGGCACACGAGTTTCCGCGCACCGTGTCGCGCCTGCACGAGATGCAGTCGGCCGAATTCCTGGCGCTGGCGCGGCGCGATGTGGACACCGGGATCACGTGATGGGCCCCTCCCCGGAGCGGCTTCGCCGCACCCCCCCAGGGGGGCGCCGCTGGCGGACTGGCGGAGTCAGATCCGCGGCGGCCACTGGGTGGTGCCTGGCCTGCCTTGTGGCTGCGCCGCTGTCGGCAGTGGCTGATGAGCGCGCGCAGATCGCGGCGGAGCGCGCCGCGCTGGACCAGCGCTTCGCCCAGGAAGAGCGCGACTGCGCGAACCGCTTTGTGGTCAACGCCTGCATCGACGATGTGCGCCGGCAGCGGCGCGAATCGCTGCAACCGCTGCGCGAACGCGAACTGAGCCTGGACGAGGCCGAACGCATGCGGCGTGCCGCCGAACGGCGTGCCGTCATCGCGGCCAAACAAGCCGCAGCGGCGTCTCGGCCCGGCGCGGTTGCCGGGCCACCGACAGAACTGCGCCTGCGCGAAGCGGTGCAGGCGCCCGCGCCACCTTCACGGCCAATTCCACGCACGCAAGACGAAGCCGGGCGGGCCGCCGAGGCCGCGCAACGGGTGCGGGAAGCCGACCGCAGGCGTGAGGAAGCACAGGCTCATCAACGGCGGGTGCAGGACCGCCAAGCCGAACGTGCAGCCACTGGCCGCCAAGCAGCGCCGTTGCCCGTGCCGAGCGCCAGCGCAGCAGCGCGCTGAGCTACCGCAGCGGGTCGACGCGCGCCAGCGCCAGCGACAGGTTGTCGCCGCCGCCACGGGCGCGCTGGCGGGCTTTGCTGATCAGCATCTCGCTGGCTTCGCGTGGCGGCAGCGCATGCAGGATGGCGCCGATTTCCTTGGGCGTGAAGTAGTGCCACAGGCCGTCGCTGCAGGCCAGCAGGCTGTCGCCGAATTCGAGCTTGTCGATGTGCCACAGCGCAATCGGCGGGTCGGCGTGGGTGCCCAGGCAGCCGGTGAGCAGGTTGCTCTGCGGGTGGGTGTTGGCGGCCTCTTCGCTGATCTTGCCTTCGTCGATGAGGCGCTGCACGAAGCTGTGGTCGACCGTGCGGCGCATCATCTCGGCGCCGCGGAAGTGGTAGACCCGCGAATCGCCGGCATGCACGACGTCGCATTCGAGGTTGGGGCTGATGCAGAAGGCGGCCAGCGTGCTGTGCGGCTCTTCTTCCGACGTGATGGCCGTCAACTTGATCATCAGGTGCGACTCCTGCACCACCTGGCGCAGCATGTCGGCCGGGTCGTCTTCGAGCGGCACGAATCGCTCGAAGATCTGGCGGCTGGTCAGCAGCACCTGGTCGGCGGCTTTGCGTCCGCCGCTTTTGCCACCCATGCCGTCGGCCACCAGGGCCAGCACCGAACCCGGGGTGCGTTCGTGCGAGACGATCTCGACCTGGTCTTGCTGGTAGGCGCGGTCACCCTTGTGCAGGCCGGTGGCGGCGGTCAGGCGAAATGGCGCAACGACGATGGTCATGGTCACGAATATAAACTCCGGCTTCCCGATGCCACCGTGCGCAATGGACGAGAACCTGCATTCCCCGCAGCGAAGACTGATCGAGTTGCGCATCGAACACGCCGATCTGGACAACCTGATCGACCGCAACCTGCCTGCACCGGGTGCCGACGAGCTGAGCCTGCGCCGCCTGAAAAAACGGCGCCTCTTGCTGCGCGACTTGATCTCGCGTCTGGAGACCGAGCTTGATCCGCCAGAGCCAGCGTGAGCGCCGCATCCGACAGCTGGGACACGGACACTGCCTTGGGCGGTGAGTTGGCGCGCGCAGTGGCCGCCGCCTTTGCGGTGGACGGCGCGCTGGCCCATCACGAGCCGGGTTTCATCCCGCGGGACGCCCAGGACCAGATGGCCCAGCGCATTGCGCAGGCGCTGGACGCGCACGAGGCGCTGGTGGTTGAAGCCGGCACCGGCGTGGGCAAAACTTTCGCTTATCTGGTGCCGTTGCTGCTGTCGGGCCGCCGCGCCTTGGTCAGCACCGCCACCAAGAGTCTTCAGGACCAGCTGTTCCTGCGTGACCTGCCACGCCTGCGTGACGCCCTGGGCCTGCCGGTGCGCCTGGCCTTGCTGAAAGGCCGGGCAAGCTACCTGTGCCGCTGGCGCCTGCAGCAGGCCGAACTCAGTGGGCACCTGCCCGACCGCTTTGCGGTGCGCGCGCTGCACCGGGTGTCGCAATGGGCGCAGGCCACACGCACCGGCGACATGGCAGAAGTCGAGGGGCTGGACGAACGTTCGCCGGTGATTCCGCTGGTCACGTCCACGCGCGACAACTGCCTGGGCACCGAATGCCCCGAGCACCGCAACTGCCACGTCATGCTGGCGCGGCGAGAAGCCATGGCGGCTGACCTGGTGGTCGTCAACCACCACCTGTTTTTTGCCGACATGGCGCTGCGCGACAGCGGCGTGGCCGAACTGCTGCCCACGGTGGACGTGGCGGTGTTCGACGAAGCACACCAGCTGGTGGAAGCCGGCGTTCAGTTCCTGGGCACCACGCTGGCCACCGGGCAGGCCATCGAACTGGCGCGTGACCTGTTGGCGGCAGGTTTGCAGCACGCACGCGGGCTGCAGCCTTGGGCCGAGCTGCAAGCCGGTGTCGAGAAGGCGGCGCGCGAACTGCGCCTGGCCGCTGCGGGCGCGCAGCTCGAAGGGCGCGAAGTGCGCGGTGTCATCAAGCGCCGCTGGGAAGAAGCGGCCGAAGAACTGCCCCCGGCGCTGTCGGCGCTGGCCGACGCCGCCCGTGCGGCTGGCGAAGGTCTGGCTGCCGTGGCCGAAGCGGCGCCCGACTTTCCCAAGCTGGAACAACGCGCACGTTCCCTGGCCGTGCTGGCGCGGCACTTTGAAGACGAGGCCGCCAGCGGCCATGTGCGCTGGGTCGACCTGAGCCCGCAGCAGGCAAGGCTGGTCGAGTCGCCGCTGGACATCCGCGAGATGCTGACCGAACAGCGGCAGCTGTCACCCAAGGCCTGGATCTTCACGTCCGCCACGCTGGGCGACGATGAAGCCCTGAGCTGGTTCACCGCCAGCACCGGCCTGGAAGACGCGGCCCGGCTGCGGGTGGGCAGCCCTTTCGACTACGCCAACCATGCCCGTGCCTGGGTGCCCGCGCGGCTGCCCTTGCCCAATGCGGCGGGCCACCCGGCGGCCGTGGGTGCACTGGCCGCGCGCTGCGCCGTGGCCCTGGGCGGGCGCACCTTTGTGCTGACCACCACCTTGCGTGTGCTGCCGCTGGTGGCCGACGCCTTGCGTGCGGCAGCACCCGAGCTCACGCTGCTGGTGCAGGGCAGCGAACCGCGCCGGGCCTTGCTGCAGCGTTTCGGCGACGGCCGTGGCTGTGTGCTGGTGGGCTCGCAGAGTTTCTGGGAAGGCATCGACATGCCAGGCGACGCGCTGCAGTGTGTGCTGATCGACAAATTGCCGTTCCCACCGCCAGGTGACCCGCTGGTGGAGGCCCGCGTGCGGCAGCTGCGCGAGCAGGGCCGCAACCCTTTCGAGGACTACTTCGTGGCCGAAGCCGCGGTGTCCTTGAAGCAAGGTGCGGGGCGCCTGATTCGCACCGAAAGCGACCGCGGCCTGCTGGTGCTGTGCGACACGCGTGTGCGGCAGATGGCCTATGGCCGTCGCCTGCTGGCCGCGCTGCCGCCGATGCAGGTGCTTGACAGCGAAGAAGAAGCGCTGGACTGGCTGCGCGAGCTTGCGGCCGCGCACTGAAACGCTCAGCCGCCGGGGCTTACCAGAGCTTCCACCAGGGCTTGTCGCGCGCCGACAGGCCCTGGGTGAAGAAGGCGCTGTTGGGGAAGTTCTGGCGCAGCACACGTTCAGAGGCGTCGCGCAAGGTGGTGAGCTGCAGCTTGTCGTAGCTTTGCACCAGGATGTACAGCGCCTCTTCGACGGCCGGGGTGTTGTGGAACTCCGCCACGGCTTGTTGCGCGCGGTTGGCGGCGGCCACGTAGGCGCCGCGACGGAAGTAATAACGTGCCACGTGGACTTCGTAAGACGCCAGCGTGTTGACGATGTAGTCCATGCGCTGGCGGGCATCGGGGGCATAACGCGAGTTCGGGAACTGGTCCACCAGCTGCTTGAAGGCCTGGTGGGCGTCGCGCGAGGCGCGCTGGTCGCGTTCGGACAGGTCCTGCCCAGCCAGGTTGCCCAGCAGGCCCAGGTTGTCGTTGAAGTTGATGATGCCGCGCAGGTAGTGCGCGTAGTCCAGCGCCGGGCTCGAGGGGTTGAGCTTGATGAAACGCTCCACCGTGGTCAGGGCTTGCGCCTTCTCACCGGTGCGCCAGTTCAGGTAGGCCATGTCCAGCAGCGCCTGCTGCGCCAGCAGCGAACCGGCAGCCAGGCCTTCGACACGTTCCAGGCCTTTGATGGCCCGTTCGTAGCTGCCCGCCTCCATGTCTTCACGGGCGTCTCGATACAATCTTTCTGCCGTGCTGTTGGGCGTTTCGTCGCGCGGCGGCGAGGCACAGCCCACCACGAGCACGGCCACCAGGGCCAACAGCGCAGAGCGCCACACAAGAGAAACGGTCATCGCCAATGGTGCCGGTAGGTCCGAAGAGGGGCGATTATAGGGAGCGGCCCCTGCCCGACGCGGCTGCGGCCACGGGCGAAGAAGGGCTTGAAGCCGCCGACCCGGCCGACCCGGACCTGGATGCGCCCGTCGACCGCCGCCGGGCGGTGGTCGAGGCCACGCTGCACGGCCAGCGCCTGGACAAGGGCCTGGTGCAGATGGCGCCCGAGTTCAGCCGCAGCCATTTGCAGCACCTCATCGAACAGGGCCACGTTCACATCGACGGTGCCGCGGCAGGCACAGCTTCGCGGCGCCTGAAAGCAGGGCAGCTCATCGATCTGGTGCTGGTGCCCACCGAAGAGAGCCGGGCCTTCAAACCTCAGCCGATGGAGTTGGCGGTGCTGTTCGAAGACGAACACCTGCTGGTGCTGGACAAGCCGGCGGGCCTGGTGGTGCACCCGGCGCCGGGCAACTGGTCGGGCACCTTGCTCAACGGCCTGCTGGCCCATCACGCGGCCGCCGCCACGCTGCCACGCGCCGGCATCGTGCACCGGCTCGACAAGGACACATCGGGTGTGATGATGGTCGGCAAAACCTTGCCCGCGGTGACCGCGCTGGTGCGTGCCATTGCCGCGCGCCAGGTGCACCGCCGCTACCTGGCGATTGCGCACGTGCCCAAGACGGGCCTGCCAGCCGGCCGTTTCAGCATCGATGCTCCCATCGGCCGCGACCCGGTGATGCGTGTGCGCATGGCGGTGGTGACTGGCGGCCGGGCATCGCGCACCGATGTCGAGTGCCTGGCGCAACACGACCGGCTGGCCGCGCTGAGCTGCACCTTGCACAGCGGCCGCACGCACCAGATCCGCGTTCACCTGGCCTGGCGGGGCCTGCCGCTGGTGGCCGACACCTTGTACGGTGGCAAGGCGGCGCTCAGCATGCAGCGGCAGGCGCTGCACGCCACCGAACTGCGCCTGGCGCACCCCATCAGCGGCCGCGAGTTGCAGTTCGATTGCCCACCGCCTGCCGACTTCCAGCAAGCCTGGCAGCAACTGATGCCAGGCTGAAAGGGCAGGGCGGCAGATGCCCCGGGGGGCGCTACAATGCAAACGAATTGCAGAGCTGCTGGCACCCCGCGTGCCGCGCCTGTCTGAGGCCCTTGCCCCGCTGCGGCCCGGCCGCAACGTGCGAACCCCGCGAATCCTGGCCCTACAGCCTCGCGGGTCCTTGTCCCGGGATAGCCGGGATCCACCTGAACGAACCCATTGCCCCCAACAAGGCGGCAGTCCATCAAGCGCAGGTCCATGAACACATCGGATGCCAAACGCGTCCTCGAAGCCGCGCTCATCTGCGCCGGCGCACCCATGCCCGTGGTCGAGATGCGGGCCCTTTTCAACGGCGAACTCGGCACCGACAGCCTGCGGCGCTTGCTGGACGAACTGGTGAACGACTGGCAGGAGCGTGGTGTCGAGCTGGTGGCGCTGGCCAGCGGCTGGCGTTTCCAGAGCCGGCCCGAGATGCGCGAGTACCTCGACCGCCTGCACCCCGAAAAGCCGCCCAAGTACTCGCGCGCGGCCATGGAAACCCTGGCCATCGTGGCCTACCGCCAGCCCGTCACACGCGGTGACATCGAAGATATCCGCGGTGTCACGGTCAGCAGCCAGATCGTCAAGCAGCTCGAAGACCGTGGCTGGATCGACGCCATCGGCTACCGCGAAGCGCCCGGCCGACCGGCGCTGTACGCCACCACGCGCCAGTTCCTGGATGACCTGGGGCTGGCCAGCCTGGACCAGTTGCCGGCCATCGACGGCCAGGTCGACGGCGCCCAGGCGGCGTTGGCGCTGGCTGCGATGAACGAAGGTTCGGTCTTGCTCGACGATGTGCAGGGCAGCTTGCAGCTCGAAGGTGATGCCGAAGCCGCGGCCACGCTCGAGCCTGCCAGCGAAGTTGCGCAAGCGCCCGAAGCCGAAATTTCCTCTGACACCCCGCCCGACCACGAACACGTGGCACCCGCGGGCACACTTCCCCCCACGGACACCGCCGCATGAACGCTCCCGACACCGACCCGCCGATGCCCGAACCCGTGGCGGCAGAACCTGCCGAGGGTGAAGCCAAGCCCAAGCGGCGCCGCGCGCCCCGCAAGGTGGCCGCAGCGAGCGACAGTGACACACCAGCGGCACCGGCCGCAGCGGACGTCGCACCTTCGCGCGACGCCGTGTTTGCACCTTTGGCCAGGGCGGCTGCATCTGCGGCGGTGCCTGTCGCCACGCCGGCTCCAGCGCCCGCACCGACACCTGATTCGGTGTCCGTCGCGCCACGCGCCGAGGTGGCAGAAGCCGTCCGGCCCGCTGCTGCGGCACCCGAAGGCGATGACACTGGCGCGGGCGCGGCCCGAGATGACGGTCCGGCGAAGGAAGGTGGCGACTCGGCAGAAGGCAACGAAGAAGGCCGCGGTCGTCGCGGTCGCAACCGCAGGCGCGGTCGACGCGGCGGCGAAAAGACACGTGGCGAAGACGGTGCGCCGGTCAGCGTGGCCGGCGCTGGAGTCGCCAGGCCCGATCTGGTTGCGCCTGAAGTGGGTGAAGTGTTCGCCCAGGTGCTGTCGGGGGCCTTCGATGCCGAACCCGAGCCCGAAGCCGCGGCCGAAACCGCCGAATTGCCGGCTGTGGCAACGGACGAAGCAACTGCCGCCGCGGCAGACCGCAACGACACGGACGCCTTGCCCACCGTCGGCATGGCCGGCGACGGGCCCGCAGCAGCGGAAGCCGGCGACGCCCCGCGCCGTGTGCTGGCCCCCGATGCCGACGCACCCAAGCTGCACAAGGTGCTGGCCCAGGCCGGTGTCGGATCACGCCGCGACCTGGAAACGATGATCAACGAAGGCCGTGTCACCGTGAACGGCGAGGTCGCGCACACCGGCCAGCGCATTTCCTTCGGTGACCGCATCAACGTCGACGGCAAACCGGTGCGTTACCGCATCGCACCGCCGCCGGCTCGTGTGCTGGCTTATCACAAGCCGGTGGGCGAGGTGGTCACGCACGACGACCCGCAGCAACGCCCCACGGTGTTCCGCCGCCTGCCGCGCCTGCAACACGGCAAGTGGCAATCGGTGGGCCGCCTGGACATCAACACCGAGGGGCTGCTGCTGTTCACCAACTCGGGTGAACTGGCCAACCAGTTGATGCACCCGCGTTTTGGCGTCGAACGCGAATATGCGGTGCGCTCGCTGGGTGTGCTGAACGAAGAAGCCAAGTCACGTTTGCTCGAAGGGGTCGAGATCGACGGCCAGCGGGCGGCTTTCAAGAGTGTCGAAGACGGTGGCGGCGAGGGCGTGAACCACTGGTACCGCGTGGTCATCACCGAAGGCCGCAATCGCGAGGTGCGGCGCCTGTTCGAAGCCGTGGGCCATGCGGTGAGCCGGCTCATCCGCATCCGCTATGGCTCGGTGGTGCTGCCACGTGGCCTGAAGCGGGGCGTCTGGGTCGACCTGGGTGAGCAGGACATGCGCATGTTGCGCCGCCTGACCAGCGGCCCGGGCATGCCCCAGGGTCCGCGGCCACCGCAGGACGCCGAAGGTGAGGGCGCTGGCAAACGCGGCCGCAACCGCCGCGGCCGTAAGCGTGGTGCCGGCGGCGACGGGCCGGAACGCATGGCCGAGCAGCCGCCGCTGCAGAGCGCCCCGCTGCCCGAGCGCGGCCCCAGGCCCGATCGGCCGCCGCGCCCGGACCGTGGTCCGCGTCCTGACCGGGGCGAACGGCCCGAGCGTGGCAATCGCGCAGACCGCGGCGAACGGGGCCCCAAACCGGCGCGTTTGGAACCTGGTGAGGGCGGTGCCATTCCGAATCCCTTGCAGCAGACCTTCGACAAGCGCGCCATCCAGCAGGAACGCCAGTTGCGGCGCGACATGCCCGAAGACGGCCCGATTCCCAACCCGCTGCAGCAAACCTACGACAAACGCGCGCTGCAGCGCGACCGCATGCCGCAGCGCGACATTCCGGAAGACGGCCCGATTCCGAATCCGCTGCAGCAGACCTACGACAAGCGTTTTGCACAGCCGCAACGTGGCGGTGGGCTGCCACAACGTGGTGGCCAGAAGCGCCGGGGTCCTGGTGCCGGTGGCCGTGGTGCGGGGGGTGCCGCAGGCGGCGGTGGCGACCCCGAGCGCATTCCCGATCCGATGCAGACGGCGGTGGGCTACATCGGTGCCGACGCCTTCCACCGCAAGGGCGGTGGCGCCCGGCGTTCAGGGGGTGGTGCCGGTGGTGGCCGACCGGGTGGCGGGCCGTCCGGCCCGAAGGCCGGCAACCGGGGTGGCAGCCGTGGTGGCGGTGGCAACCGGGGTGGCAAAGGCGGTGGTTCCGGCGGTGGCGGTCGGGGCCGCTGACGGCGCGCGGCGCTACAATCAAAAGCTTTGCCAAGTCATTGATTCAGGAGCATTTTTCTCATGGCCACAGATTTCACAACTGAGCGAACCCTTTCCATCATCAAGCCCGACGCCGTGGCCAAGAACGTGATCGGACAGATCTACGCCCGCTTTGAAGGCGCAGGCCTGAAGGTTGTGGCCGCCCGCATGGCCCACCTCTCGCGTGGCGAGGCGGAGGCTTTTTATGCCGTTCACAAGGCGCGCCCCTTCTTCAACGACCTGGTCAGCTTCATGATCAGCGGCCCGGTGATGATCCAGGCCCTGGAAGGTGAGGGCGCCATCGCCAAGAACCGCGAACTGATGGGCGCCACAGACCCGAAAAAAGCCGACAAGGGCACCATCCGCGCCGACTTCGCCGACAGCATCGACGCCAACGCGGTGCACGGCTCCGACGCCCCGGAAACAGCGGCCGTCGAGATCGCGTTTTTCTTCCCCGGGATGAACGTCTACTCCCGCTGACTCTTTGCGCGATCGCCCCGTGGCCACCTTCCCGCCCCAGCCCTTGCGCGGAACCGGCTTTGCCGGGCCGCTGCAAGAGCCCCCCCGGGGGGTGGCGAACGAAGTGAGCATGGGGGCCAACATGAACCTCCTCGACCTGGATCTCGAAGGATTGGCGGTCTTTTGCGACGGCCTGGGCGAAAAGCGTTTTCGAGCCACCCAGCTCTACCGCTGGATCCATCAAAAAGGCCAGGCCGACTTCGAACAGATGTCCGACCTGGCCAAGTCTTTGCGCGGCAAGCTGGCCGGTGTGGCCGAGGTCCGTGGCCTGCCGCTGATCAGCGAACACGTGTCGGCCGACGGCACCGTGAAGTGGCTGTTCGACGTGGGTGATGGCAATGCGGTGGAAACCGTCTTCATCCCCGAAACCGACCGCGGCACCTTGTGTGTGTCTTCGCAGGCCGGTTGTGCGGTGGGCTGCCGCTTCTGCAGCACCGGCCACCAGGGTTTCAGCCGCAACCTGCGCACAGGCGAGATCGTTGCCCAGCTCTGGTTCGCCGAACACCGCCTGCGCAGCACCCTGGGCCTGACCGCGGGCGAGCGGGCCATCGACAACGTCGTGATGATGGGCATGGGCGAGCCCCTGCAGAATTACGACGCCCTCGTGCCGGCGCTGCGCACCATGCTCAGCGACCATGCCTACGGCTTGTCGCGCCGGCGTGTGACGGTGTCCACCTCGGGCGTCGTGCCCATGATCGACCGCCTGCGCGACGACTGCCCGGTGGCGCTGGCGGTGTCGCTGCATGCCCCCGACGACAGGTTGCGTGATTCGCTGGTGCCGCTGAACCGCAAATACCCCATCGACGAACTGCTGGACGCCTGCAGCCGTTACCTGGACGCTGCGCCACGCGACTTCATCACCTTCGAGTACTGCATGCTCGACGGGGTCAACGACAGCCCCGAGCAAGCGGCGCAGCTGGTGGCGTTGCTGAAGCCGCGTCTGCCCTGCAAGCTGAACCTGATCCCATTCAACCCGTTTCCAGCCTCGGGCCTGACCCGCTCGCCACGCGAAAGGGTGCTGGCCTTCGCGCAGGTTCTGCAGGACGCAGGGCTCGTGACCACCATCCGCAAGACTCGGGGCGACGACATCGACGCGGCCTGCGGCCAGTTGGCCGGCGAGGTTCAGGACCGCACCAACGCAGCCGAGCGCCTGTCGCGCCGTCGACAGGTGATTCCCATCGCGGCAGGAGCCGGTGCATGACGCAGATTCGAAGTGCAGGTCAGACCCGGTGGTTGGCACTCGCGGTGGCCCTGCTGCTGGCGGCGATGGCCGGCTGTGCCAGCAAGCCACCCGCGCAAGCCGAAGTACGCGAAGTGCGCGCCGCGCCCGAGGTGGGCGACCCCAACCGGCGCGCCGGCGTGCGTCTGGAATTGGCGGCGCTGTACTTCGGCCGCGGCCAGCACAGCACGGCGCTGGACGAAATCCGGCAGGCGCTGGACGCCAAGCCCGACATGCCCGAGGCCATTGGCTTGCGGGGCCTGGTGTACGCGGCCATGGGTGAAGCCGGTCTGGCCGAAGAGAGCTTCAAGCGTGCCTTGCAGCTGGCACCGGCCGACGGCGGCACGATGCACAACTACGCCTGGTTCCTGTGCCAGCAGGGCCGCCACCCCGAAGCCGAGGCGCAGTTCAACAAAGCCATGGCGCAGCCGCAGTACCGCGACGTGGTGCGCAGCCTGATGGCGCAGGGTGTCTGCCAGGCGCGGGCCGGCCGCTGGGCCGAAGCCGAAAGAACCTTGTCGCGCTCCTACGAACTCGACCCGGCCAACCCCTTCACCGCCTACAACCTGGCCGAGGTCTTGCTGCGCCGCGGTGAACTGGAGCGTGCCCGCTTCTACGTGCGCCGCATCAACGCGCAGGCCGACCAGTCATCGGCCCAGAGCCTGTGGCTGGCCGCGCGCATCGAGCGCCGCCTGGGCAACATCGACGCCATGCAAGACCATGGCCGGCAACTGCGGGACCGCTTCCCGCAATCCCCCGAGGCCCTGCTGTACGAACGTGGGCGCTTTGATGAGTGACACCCCACCCGACAAGCCCAGCGCCGGCGCCATGTTGAAGGCGGCGCGCGAAAAACAGGGCCTGCACATCGCCGCACTGGCCGCCGCCATCAAGGTTTCACCGCGCAAGCTGGACGCGCTGGAAAACGACCGCTGGCACGAACTGCCCGACGCCACCTTCACCCGCGCCTTGGCACAGACCGTGTGCCGCACCTTGAAGGTCGACGCCAAGCCGGTGCTCGACAGACTGCCTGCCGCCTCGTCGATGAACCTGGAGCCGCACGACACCGGCCTGAACGCCCCTTTCCGCGACCGGCCCGGCCGTGAAGAGCCCGGCCTGGCCATGGGCGCCATCCGACCCATGGTGTGGGCTGCAGCCTTGCTGATGGGCGCGGCCCTGGTGGTCTATTTCCTGCCTGCCGGCCTGTTTTCGTGGGAAGCCGCACCGACGGTCGTCACCGAGCCCTTGCCGGCCGCTGCGCCTGTCGAGCCCCTGGCTGCCTCTGCACCCGAGGCCCTGCCTGCATCGGCCGCGCTCGCGGGTGGCCTGACCGCCGTGCCCCTGGCGACGGCGGCCAGTGCCGCTTCGGCACCCGTGCCACTTTTGGCGCCAGTGCCGGCCGTGCCGGCTGTGCCGCCGTCGACGGCCGGCGAGACCGTCTTTTCAGCACCCCCTCCGGTGCTTGCCGCCAGCGCGGCGGCGCCGGCCGCGGCCGGCCTGGTGCAACTGCGCACCAGCGAAGCTTCGTGGGTCGAGGCGCGCGATGCCCGTGGCGCCACGCTGCTGTCACGCACCGTGATGCCCGGAGAAAGTGTCGGCCTCGATGGCAAGCTGCCCATCCGCCTGACCATCGGCAACGCGTCCGCGACGGAGCTGGGGTTTCGCGGCCAGGTCATCGACCTGAGCACCCGCACCCGCGACAATGTCGCTCGAGTCGAACTGCAGTGAAGTCCGCGGCACAGAATCTGCGCCAGCGACCCCGACCCACATGAACGCACCCGAAGCCCTGGACATCATCGAAGCGGCCTGGCCCGCGCCACGCCGTTCTCGCCAGGCGCGTGTGTCTTGGGGCGATCACGTGGTGACGGTGGGCGGTGACGCACCGGTACGGGTGCAGTCGATGACCAACACCGACACGGTCGATGCGGTGGGCACGGCCATCCAGGTCAAGGAACTGGCGCAAGCCGGGTCCGAGATGGTGCGCATCACCGTCAACACACCCGAAGCGGCCGAGGCCGTGCCCTACATCCGCGAGCAGCTCGACCGCATGGGTGTGCCCGTGCCACTGATCGGCGACTTCCACTTCAACGGCCACCGCCTGCTGACCGACTACCCGGCGATGGCCGCCGCCTTGTCGAAGTACCGCATCAATCCCGGCAACGTGGGCAAGGGCGACAAGAAGGACCGTCAGTTTGCGATGATGATCGAGGCCGCCGCCAAACACGACAAGGTCGTGCGCATCGGCGTCAACTGGGGCAGCCTGGACCAGGAACTGCTGGCCGAACTGATGGACCAGAACGCCCGCCGCCCGCAGCCGGTGGATGCCAAGCAGGTGATGTACCAGGCGCTGGTGCAATCCGCGCTGACCTCGGCCGACTACGCCCGCGAGCTGGGCCTGAACCCCGACAACATCATCATCAGCTGCAAGGTCAGCGGCGTGCAGGACCTGATTTCGGTCTACCGCGCACTGGCCCGTCGCTGTGACTACGCGCTGCACCTGGGCCTGACCGAAGCCGGCATGGCCACCAAGGGCACGGTGGCCAGCGCCACGGCATTGGCTGTGCTGCTGCAGGAAGGCATCGGCGACACCATCCGCGTCAGCCTGACACCGCAGCCCGGCGAAGCGCGCACGCAGGAAGTGGTGGTGGCGCTGGAGATCCTGCAGAGCCTGGGCCTGCGCACCTTCAACCCCAGCGTCACGGCCTGCCCGGGCTGCGGCCGCACCACCAGCACCACCTTCCAGGAACTGGCCAAGCAGATCGACGACTTCCTGCGCGCCCAGATGCCGGTATGGAAAGTGCGTTACCCGGGTGTCGAAAACCTGAAGGTGGCGGTGATGGGCTGCATCGTCAACGGCCCCGGCGAAAGCAAACACGCCGACATCGGCATCAGCCTGCCGGGCACCGGTGAAGCACCGGCTGCACCGGTGTTCATCGACGGTGAAAAGGCCATGACGCTGCGTGGCGCGGGCATCGCGCAGGAGTTCCACCAGATCGTCGAGAGCTACATCGAAAAGCGCTTCGCGCCCAGAACCGGCAGCGTGACGGCCGCGCATTGACGCTGGCCCGCTGCTGAACCCTGCGGCTTGCTGCGCGCTGCGCGCGGGCCCTGTCCGATCTCTTCTTTTTTTCCCCTGCGATGCCCGAAGCCATCCAAGCCGTCAAAGGCATGAACGACATCCTGCCGCCCGAATCGGCGCGCTGGGAGTGGTTCGAAGACACCGTGCGCGCGCTGATGCGCCGCTACAGCTATCTGAACGTGCGCGTGCCCATCGTCGAGCCGACGCCGCTGTTCGTGCGCGGGCTGGGCGAGGTGACCGACATCGTCGAAAAGGAGATGTACTCCTTCATCGACAGCATGAACGGCGACGCGCTCACGTTGCGCCCGGAGGGCACCGCTGGAGTCGTGCGCGCGGCCATCGAACATTCGCTGCTGTACGAAGGCGGCAAGCGACTTTTCTACATCGGCCCGATGTTCCGCCACGAAAAGCCGCAGCGTGGGCGCTACCGGCAGTTTCACCAGGTGGGCGTCGAAGCGCTGGGTTTTGCCGGCCCCGACGTGGATGCCGAGGTGATCCTGATGTGCCGCGCTCTCTGGCGCGACCTGGGTCTGGCCGACGTGCGGCTGGAAATCAACAGCCTGGGCCAGCCCGAAGAACGCCGGGCCCACCGCAGCGCGCTGATCGCACACCTGGAAGCCCACCGCGAACTGCTCGACGCCGACGCGCTGCGGCGCCTGCACAGCAACCCGCTGCGCATCCTGGACACCAAGAACCCGGCGCTGCAGCCGGTGGTCGAAGCCGCGCCGCAGCTGATGAGTTACCTGGGCGAAGCCTCGCTGAAGCACTTCGACGCCCTGCGCGCCGTGCTGGACGCTGCCGGTCAGCCCTACCGCATCAACCCGCGCCTGGTGCGCGGCATGGACTACTACAACCTGACCGTCTTCGAGTGGGTCACCGACCGCCTGGGTTCGCAAGGCACGGTGTGCGGCGGCGGCCGCTACGACGGCCTGGTGGAACTGATCGGCGGCAAACCCAGCCCCGGCATCGGCTGGGGCATGGGCATCGAACGGGTGCTGGACCTCATCGAACAGTCGGCCACCGCACCGCCCGCGCCGGTGCCCGATGTCTACGCCATCGTGCCCGGACCCGAAGCGTTGGCCGTGGCCATGGCCACAGTGGAAGCCCTGCGCGCGGCGGGTGTCAGCGTGCTGATGCACGCCGCGGGCAAGGACAGCTGGGGCAGCATGAAGTCGCAGTTCAAGAAGGCCGACGCCAGCGGCGCACACCATGCGCTGATCTTCGGCGCCGACGAACTGGCACGCGCCGAGGTCTCGATCAAGCCGCTGCGCGACGCCGCGGCGGCCCAGAGCGCAAGGCCCTTGTCCGAGCTTGCCACCTGGGCAGGCACCTTGCGCACCGCATAATCACGAACTTTGCCGCTGCTCCGGACCCATGGCCACACAACTCGACCTGCAAGAGCAGGAACAACTCGACTCCCTCAAGTCGTTCTGGAAGCAGTACGGCAACTTGGTCACCTGGGTGCTGATCCTCGCGCTGGGTGCCTACGCGGGCTGGAACGCCTGGCAGTACTGGCAACGCGAACAGGGCCTGAAGGCCGGCGCCATGTACGAAGAACTCGACCGTGCCGTGCTGGCCGGTGATGTCGACAGGGCCGGCCGCATCTTCGGCGACCTGAGGTCGCAATTCGGCAGCGCGGCCTATGCCCAGCATGCCGGTCTGCTGACCGCCAAGCTGCAGTCCGACAAGGGCCAGGCCGACGCAGCCAAGGCCAGCCTGGCCTGGGTGGCGGAGCAGGGCAAGGACGAAGAATTGCGCACCGTCGCCCGCCTGCGCCTGGCCGCCTTGCAGGCCGAAGCGAAACAGTTCGACGAAGCCCTGAAGACCTTGGCTGCGGCGAACTCCACCGGCTTCGAAGCGCTGGTGGCCGACCGCCGCGGTGATGTGCTGGTGATCCAGGGCAAAAAGGACGAAGCGAAGTTGGCCTACCAGGCAGCCTACGCGGCGATGGACCCGAAAACCGACTACCGGCGCCTGCTCGAAGCCAAGCTCACGTCGCTGGGCGCCACGCCCGAACCCGCTGCAGCCGCCGCCTCCGGAGCCGGCAAGTGAGGCAGCCTGCCGTCATCGGCAGCCTGTTTCTGGCACTGGTGCTGCTGGCCGGCTGTGCGGCCGACAAGCCCAAGCCAACGCCGCTGGAAAACTACGAACCGAAGATCGCCGGCCGTCTGATCTGGCAAGAGCGCATCGGCGCCATGGCTTATGCGATGGTGCCCGCCGTGCGTGACAACGTCGTGCAGGTGGCGTCTGCCGGTGGTGAGGTGGTGGCCCTGCAGGCGGACTCAGGCACGGTGCTGTGGCGCGCCGAAGCCGGCGGCCCGATTTCAGCCGGTGTCGGCAGCGACGGTCGTTTCACCAGTGTCGTCACGCGCAGCAACGAGGTGGTCACCTTCGACAGCGGCCGGCCGCTGTGGCGCAAGCGGGTGCCGTCGAGCGTGGTCACGCCGCCCCTGGTGGCGGGCGAGCGGGTCTTCGTGATGGGCGTCGACCGTGCCGTGCACGCGTTTGACGCGCTGGACGGCCGCAAGCTCTGGACGCTGCAGCGCCCTGGCGACGCCCTGACGCTGGCGCAAGCCAGTGTGTTGACCTTCTACCGCAACACCTTGCTCGTGGCCCAGGGCCCGCGCCTGGCTGGTGTGGATCCGCTGCGGGGCACCGTGCAGTGGGAAGTGCCGATGGCCAACCCCCGTGGTGGCAACGAGGTTGAACGCCTGGCCGACCTGGTGGGCCCTGCGGTCCGCGTGGGTGAACGCGTTTGCATGCGCGCCTTCCAGGCTGCCGTGGGCTGTGCCGACGCAGCCCGGGGAGCGGTGCTGTGGTCACGTTCGGTCGGTGGCGCCAACGCCGTGGCCGGCGACGCCGAGCGCATCTTCGGTGCCGACGCCAGCGACCGCATCACCGCCTGGCGCGCTGCCACTGGCGACGTGGTCTGGACCAGCGAGAAGCTGCTGCACCGGGGTCTGAGTGGTGCCGTGGCCGTGGGCCCGGCACTGGTCTTCGGCGACGCCGATGGCTGGGTGCACTTTCTCGATGCCGCCACCGGTGAACAGCAATTGCGCCTGCCCACCGACGGCAAGGCCGTGGTCGGCACGCCGGTGCTGGTGGGCACGACACTGCTGGTCACCACCCAGGGCGGCGGCTTGTTCGCCTTCCGCCCGAACTGAAGCAGGGGTCGCAGCGTGATGAAGCCGGTCATTGCACTGGTCGGCCGGGCCAACGTCGGCAAGTCGACGCTGTTCAACCGCATCACGAAGAGCCGCGACGCCATCGTCGCCGACTATGCCGGCCTCACACGTGACCGCCACTATGGTGATGCCCGCCTGGGCAACCGCGAATTCATCGTCGTCGACACCGGGGGCTTCGAGCCAGACAAACCCAGCGGCGTCGTGGCCGAGATGGCCAAGCAGACCCGCCAGGCGGTGGCCGAAGCCGATGCGGTGATTTTCGTCGTGGACGTTCGCGCTGGCCTGTCGGCGCAGGACCACGACATCGCGCGTTACCTGCGCACGCAGCGCAAGAAGGTGCTGCTGGCGGCGAACAAGGCCGAAGGCATGGTCGAGTCGCCCTTGCTGGGTGAATTCCACGAACTGGGCATCGGCGACCCGCATCCCATTTCTTCGGCGCACGGGCAGGGCATCCGCAGCTTGCTGGAGGCCGCGCTCGAGTCGTTTCCGCATGACGAAGACGCCGAGGTCGAACCCGACCCTCACGCACCCATCCGACTGGCCGTGGCCGGCCGCCCCAACGTGGGCAAGAGCACGCTGATCAACGCCTGGCTCGGTGAAGAAAGGCTGGTCGCCTTCGACCAGCCCGGCACCACGCGCGATGCCATCCACGTGCCTTTCGAAAAGGACGGGCAGCGTTTCGAGTTGATCGACACCGCCGGCCTGCGCCGCAAAGGCAAGGTCTTCGAGGCGATCGAGAAGTTTTCGGTCGTCAAGACCTTGCAGGCCATTGCCGACGCCAATGTGGTGCTGCTGCTGATCGACGCGACCCAGGGTGTCAGCGACCAGGACGCCCACATCGCCGGCTACGTGCTGGAATCGGGCCGTGCCGTGGTGGTGGCGGTGAACAAGTGGGACGCCACCGACGACTACCAGCGCCAGACCTTGCAGCGGTCCATCGAAAGCCGCCTGGCTTTCCTGAAGTTTGCGCCGGTGCTGCAGATCTCGGCCATCCGCCGCCAGGGGCTGAACGCGGTCTGGAAGGCGATCCAGAAAGCCCATGCCTCGGCCACCGTGAAGATGAGCACGCCGGTGTTGACGCGCCTGGTGCACGAAGCCGCCGAACACCAGGCGCCGCCTCGGGAAGGGCGCTTCCGCCCGAAAATGCGCTACGCCCACCAGGGCGGACAGAACCCGCCGCTGGTGGTGATCCACGGCACGGGCTTGGACCACATCACCGATGGCTACAAACGCTTCCTGGAAGGGCGGTTCCGCGAGCACTTCAAGCTCGAAGGCACACCCATCCGCATCGAGTTGCGATCCTCGTCGAACCCCTTCGACGCCAAGGGGCACTGAACCCATTCGCCCGTGGGCGCGATGAGGGCTTCCCCTGTGATAAGGTGAGCGACTTCTGTCATTCAACACGGAAAATATCGTGAGCAACAAAGGCCAACTTTTGCAGGACCCCTTTCTGAACCTGCTGCGCAAGGAACACGTGCCGGTGTCGATTTACCTCGTCAACGGCATCAAGCTCCAAGGCCACATCGAGTCCTTCGACCAATACGTGGTGCTGCTGCGCAACACCGTGACCCAGATGGTCTACAAACACGCCATCTCCACCGTGGTGCCCAGCCGCGCGGTCAATTTCCACGCCAACGAGCCGGGCGAACAAGCCTGAGCCCGGGCCAGCGCCCAGCACCTTGAGTTCATCATCCGCATCCGCCGCTGCCCGCGGTGTCGAGCCCACACGTGCCGTGTTGGTGGGCGTGGACGTGGGCGGCAGCGATGCCTTCGATGCCACGTTGGACGAACTGGCCTTGCTGGCTGCCTCGGCTGGCGACCTGGTCGTGGCCCGCGTCACCGCCAAACGCCGCGCACCCGACCCGGCGCTGTTTGTCGGCAGTGGCAAGGCCGACGAAATCAAGGCCCTGGTGGCTGCCACGTCGGCCCACGGCGTGATCTTCGACCAGGCCCTCAGCCCGGCGCAGCAGCGTAACCTCGAGCAGCACCTGGGCGTTGCTGTGGCCGACCGCACCAGCCTGATCCTGGACATCTTCGGCGACCGCGCACAAAGCCACGAGGGCAAGTTGCAGGTCGAACTGGCCCGCCTGCAATACCAGGCCACGCGCCTGGTTCGGCGTTGGAGCCACCTGGAGCGCCAGCAGGGTGGCATCGGCACACGTGGCGGCCCAGGTGAAGCGCAGATCGAACTCGACCGCCGCATGATCGGCGACCGCATCAAGACCGTGAAAGAGCGGCTCGAAAAGGTCAAGCGTCAGCGTGGCACGCAGCGCAAGGCGCGTGAACGCCGCGGCACCTTCCGCGTTTCCTTGGTCGGCTACACCAACGCCGGCAAGTCCACACTCTTCAATTCCCTGGTCAAGGCACGTGCCTTTGCGGCCGACCAGCTGTTTGCCACCCTGGACACCACCACCCGCGCCTTGTGGCTGGGTGAAGCCCAAAGTTCGGTGTCGCTCAGCGACACGGTGGGTTTCATCCGCGACCTGCCGCACAAGCTGGTGGAAGCCTTCGAAGCCACGCTGCAAGAGGCTGCCGAGGCCGACCTGCTGCTGCACGTCATCGATGCCGCCAGCCCCTTGCTGGCCGAACAGCAGGCCGAGGTCGAGCGGGTGCTTGAAGAAATCGGCGCCAGCCAGGTGCCGCAACTGCTGGTCTACAACAAGTGCGACCTGCTCGAACCTTCGCAGCGCTCGCGCCAGTCTTCGGACTGGATCGAGGTTCACCCCGGTGTGCGTCGCCAGCGTGTGTTTGTCAGCGCAGCCACGGGCCTGGGGTTGGCTGAATTGCGCCAGGCCATTGCTGCACACGCCATGTCCCGAACACCCGGCGCACGCTTGAACCCGGATGGCCTGCCCCCATTTCCTGATGAGGCGGGTTCCGCTTCTGCTCCTCCGGGCCCGGACCCGGCCAACGACTCTGTCATCCCACCGCACCAGCATGCGTGATCAAGCAACTTCCACATTCACTGCCCGCCTGGGTGCCGTTGCCGGCGCACTGGGCGTCTGGCTCAAGGCTGTGCTGGGCAGGCGTCAGCCGGCCTCTGCCGCAGGTGGGCTGGGCGACGGGCTGATCTACAACAACCGCAACGACGGCCCGCCCGACTTGGACGAGCTGTGGCGCGATTTCAATCGCAAGCTCAGCGGTCTCTTTGGCGGCAAGGGCAGCGGCCCGGGCCGGCCAGGCCCTGACGACCGGTCGGGTGGTGGTGGCGGCGGTGCGCCGTTCCAGCCCGACATGAAGAGTGCTGGCATCGGCGCCGGCCTGATCGGCGGCGTGGCGCTGCTCATCTGGCTGGGCAGCGGCTTCTACATCGTGCAGGAAGGCCAGCAGGCGGTGGTCACCACCTTCGGCAAGTTCAGCCAGACCAAGGACGCTGGCTTCCAGTGGCGCATGCCCTACCCGGTGCAGGCGCACGAAACGGTGGCCGTGACCCAACTGCAGTCGGTGGAAGTGGGTCGCAATGCCGTGGTTCAGGCCACCGGCCTTCGCGACTCGTCGATGTTGACGCAGGACGAAAACATCGTCGACATCCGCTTTGTCGTGCAGTACCGCCGTGCCGATGCACGTGCCTACCTGTTCGAGAACTTCCGCCCCGACGAAGCGGTGGTGATGGCCGCCGAATCAGCCGTGCGCGAGATCGTGGGCCGCAGCAAGGTCGACCAGGTGCTGTACGAACAGCGTGATGCCATTGCCGCCGACCTCGTCAAGTCCATCCAGGCCCAACTGGACCGGCTGAAGGCCGGCATCGTGATCTCCAACGTCAATGTGCAGAACGTGTTTGTGCCCGACCAGGTGCAGGCCGCCTTCAACGACGCGCTGAAAGCCGGCGCCGACCGCGACCGTTTCAAGAACGAAGGCCAGGCTTACGCCAGCGACGTCATCCCGAAAGCACGCGGCACGGCTTCGCGCCTGCTCGAAGAGTCCGAAGGCTACCGCTCACGTGTGGTGGCTCAGGCCGAAGGTGATGCGCAGCGCTTCCGATCGGTGCTGACCGAGTATCAGAAGGCCCCTGCGGTCACGCGAGACCGCCTGTACATCGAAACCATGCAGCAGGTGTACTCCAATGTCAGCAAGGTGATGGTCGACAGCCGCACCGGCAGCAACCTGCTGTATCTGCCGCTGGACCGTTTGCTGCAGCAAGCCGGCGTGCCGGCTCCCGCAGCCGGCGCCGCCATCTCGGTGCCCACGCCCTCGTCCACCGAGTCAGCCGGTGCCCAGAGCATCGACGTTCGCTCTCGCGACGGTTCTCGCACCCGCGACCGCGAAGGCCGCTGAGGCGGAGCACAAGACATGAACAAGATTGCACTTTTTGTCGCGGCTGCCCTGGCGGCGCTGATGCTGGCTGCCAGCACGTTGTTTGTGGTCGACCAGCGGCAGGTCGGCGTGGTCTACGCCCTGGGCGAGATCAAGGAAGTCATCACCGAGCCCGGCCTGAAATTCAAGTTGCCCCCGCCATTCCAGAACGTCGTGTTCCTGGACAAACGCGTGCAGACGCTGGACAGCCCCGAGACCCGCCCCATCTTCACGGCCGAGAAAAAGAGCCTGGTCATCGACTGGCTCGTGAAGTGGCGCATCTCGGAGCCGCGGCAGTTCATCCGCAACAACGGTGCTGATTTCCGCAACCTCGAGAATCGCCTGGCGCCTGTCGTTCAGGCCGCGTTCAACGAAGAAATCACTCGGCGAAATGTGGCTGCGGTGCTGGCCACCGAACGCGAGAAAGTCATGAACGACGTCAAGCGGCGGCTGGACGAAGAAGGCAAGGACTTCGGCATCGAGATCGTCGACGTGCGCATCAAGCGTGTCGACTTCGTCGCCGACATCACCGACTCGGTTTACCGGCGCATGGAATCCGAACGCAAGCAGGTCGCCAACGAATTGCGTTCGCAGGGTTCCGCCGACGGCGAGAAGATCCGCGCCGACGCCGACCGTCAACGCGAAGTGATCGTCGCCGAGGCCTACCGTGATGCGCAGAAGATCAAGGGTGAAGGCGATGCCAAGGCCTCCGCGCTATATGCGGACGCATTCGGCCGCGACCCGCAGTTCGCGCAGTTCTACCGCAGCCTCGAGGCCTACCGCACCACCTTCCGCAGCAAGGCTGACGTGATGGTGCTCGACCCCAGCAGCGACTTCTTCCGCGCCATGCGCGGTGGGCAGCCGGCACCGGCAGCGCCGCGCCGTTAGTTCGCGTCGAAGCAACAACAAGCTCGCACCACAAGCGCCAGAGCGGCCCATGGGCGAGTGGTTGTTCGGGGCCTTTGCGCTGATGCTGGTCATCGAAGGTTTGCTGCCGTTCCTGAGCCCGCGCATGTGGCGAGCGGCCTTCGAGCGCGCAACCCGATTGAGCGACGGTCAGATCCGTTTTTTCGGCTTGTCCATCATGCTCGCGGGTCTGCTGATGCTGGCCATCTGGCACTGAGACACCGTCAAGGCCCGCCGCCTTCCGGTGCTGGCGCAGCGATCACAGCCCCGTACAATGCCGGTTTCAACACCGGTGCATTTCATGTTGTCTGCTTGGCTGCTGCCAGAGCACATCGCCGATGTCCTGCCCACCCAGGCACGGCGCATCGAAGAACTCAGGCGGGCGCTGCTGGACCGGGCGCGCGCCTACGGTTTCGAACTCGTGATGCCGCCCTTGCTCGAGCACCTGGAAAGCCTGCTCAGTGGCACGGGCCGCGAACTCGACCTGAAGACCTTCAAGCTGGTGGATCAGCTCAGCGGCCGCATGCTGGGCCTGCGCGCCGACACCACACCGCAAGCCGCGCGCATCGACGCCCACCTGCTGAACCGCGAAGGCGTGACGCGGCTGTGTTATTGCGGCCCGGTGCTGCACACGCGGGCCGCCGGTCTGGCCGCCACACGCGAGCCCTTGCAGTTCGGTGCCGAGATCTTCGGTCACGCTGGCTTGGAAGCCGACCTCGAAGCGGCTGAACTGGCGCTGGACGGTCTGGCCGCCGCGTCGGTGCAGCCCCTGGTGATCGACCTGGCCGATGCACGGGTGCTGCGCGGTGTACTGGCCGGTGTGGCGATGGAGTCGGCCCAGTTGCAGGACATCGTGACGGCGCTGTCGGCAAAGGACACCGCGGCACTGATGGACGCCTGCGCAGGGGCTGCCGAGCCCACCCGCCAGGCCCTGGCCGCCTTGCTGCGGCTGTACGGTGGTGACGAGGTGCTGGTGGCTGCGCGCACCGCCTTGCCGGCGCGTGCGCTGGTGCGCGATGCCATCGACCAGTTGCAGTGGCTGGCCACCCATTTGCGTGCGGCCTATCCGCAGCTGAAGGTGGGTTTCGACCTGTCGGACATGAGTGGCTACGCCTACTACTCCGGCTCACGTTTTGCGATCTACGGCGCGGGCAGCAGTGACGCGCTGGCGCGTGGCGGCCGCTACGACGAAGTGGGCGCGGTGTTCGGCCGCAACCGCCCGGCGGTGGGCTTCAGCCTCGACCTGAAGTCGCTGGCCGAAGTGGCTGGCCCGTCGCCCACGCCGACTGCCATCCGTGCCCCCTGGGGCGAAGACCCGGCGCTGCGCGCGGCGGTGCGCAGGCTGCGCGAAAACGGCGAAATCGTGCTGGCCATGCTGCCCGGCCACGAACCCGAGGCCCAGGCCTTCGACTGCGACCGTGAACTGGTCAGCATCGACGGGCGTTGGGTGCTGCGTGCCATCGAAGCGGCCGCAGGCCATTGAACTGAAACCAAGGAAATCTTCGACATGCAATCAGCCATTCGGCCCGGCGCCGGCCGCAACGTGGTGGTCGTGGGCACCCAATGGGGCGACGAAGGCAAGGGCAAGATCGTCGACTGGATGACCGACCACGCCCAAGGCGTGGTGCGTTTCCAGGGCGGCCACAACGCCGGCCACACGCTGGTCATCAATGGCCGCAAGACGGCCCTGCAGCTGGTGCCCTCGGGTGTCATGCGCGAGGGCGTGGCCTGCTACATCGGCAATGGTGTGGTCGTCGATCCGGCGCACCTGCTGACAGAGATCGCGCGCATCGAAGCGTTGGGCATCGACGTGCGCTCGCGGCTTTTCCTGTCCGAGTCGTGCCCGCTGATCCTGCCTTTCCACGTCGAGATCGACAAGGCGCGTGAAGCGCGCCGCGAAGGCACCGCAGCCGGCAAGATCGGCACCACGGGCAAGGGCATCGGGCCCGCCTATGAAGACAAGGTGGCCCGCCGTGCGCTGCGAGTACAAGACCTCAAGCACCCGGCCCGGTTCGAGGCCAAGCTGCGCGAGCTGCTGGAACTGCACAACGCCGAACTGGTGGGTGTGCTGGGGGGCAAACCCTTGTCGCTGCAACCGATGCTGGACGACGCCATGAAGGCCGCCGAACAGCTGCGTCCGCTGATGGCCGACGTGGGCTACAAGCTCTTCAAGGCGCATCTGGCTGGTGACAACCTGCTGTTCGAAGGTGCACAGGGCACCTTGCTGGACATCGACCACGGCACCTACCCCTACGTCACGTCCAGCAACTGCGTGGCCGGCAATGCGGCAGCGGGTTCGGGTGTGGGCCCGGGCATGCTGCACTATGTGCTGGGCATCACCAAGGCCTACACCACCCGGGTGGGCGGTGGGCCTTTCCCCACCGAACTGGACATCGATACCGCCGGCACTGTCGGCCACCACCTGTCCACCGTGGGTCAGGAACGTGGCACCGTCACTGGCCGTGCGCGCCGCTGTGGCTGGCTCGATGCAGCGGCGCTGAAGCGGTCGATGATCATCAACGGCGTCTCGGGCTTGTGCATCACCAAGCTCGATGTGCTTGACGGCCTGCCCGAGATCCTGATCTGCACCGGCTACAAGCTGGGCGGCCGCACGCTGGACGTGTTGCCACTTGACGCCGACGAGATCGAAGCCTGCGAGCCCATCTACGAAGCGCTGCCCGGCTGGACCGAAACCACGGCCGGCCTGACCAACTGGGAACAGTTGCCCGTCAATGCACGCCGCTACCTCGAACGCATGCAGGCGCTGATCGGCGCACCGATCGACATGGTGTCCACCGGCCCCGACCGTGTCCATACCGTGCTGTTGCGTCACCCTTTTCGCGCCTGACCCGCGCACCGCCTCAACTTCAGAAAGCGGAGACTCGAGACCATGCTCACCGACGACGGCAAGCACCTGTACGTGTCCTGGGACGAATACCACCTGCTGACCGAGCGCCTGGCGCTCAAGGTCGCGCACTCGGGCTGGGAATTCGACCAGATCCTGTGCCTGGCACGTGGTGGCATGCGCCCGGGCGATGTGCTGTCGCGGGTGTTCGACAAGCCGCTGGCGATCATGTCCACCAGTTCGTATCGCGCCGATGCCGGCACGATCCAGGGCCGATTGGACCTGGCGAAGTACATCACCATGCCCAAAGGCGAACTGGCAGGGCGTGTGCTGCTGGTGGACGACCTGGCTGACACCGGCGTCACCTTGCGTGCCGTGGTCGAGCGCCTGCGGGGCATGCCTTCCATCCAGGAACTGCGGGCCGCGGTGATCTGGGTGAAGGGCGTGTCCACCTACACCCCCGACTACTTCGTCGAGAACCTGCCCACGAGCCCCTGGATTCACCAGCCCTTCGAGGAATACGACAACCTGCGGCCCGATGGCCTGGCGAAAAAATTTGCCGTCTGAAAACGAAAAAGGCCGCAGCCCTTGCGGGTGCGGCCTTCTTGTCAATCTGCTGAACGACCTGTGGGTCAAACCAGCTTTGTCTTGGTGCCCAGAAGAGGACTCGAACCTCCACGCCGTTAAGCGCTAGTACCTGAAACTAGTGCGTCTACCAATTCCGCCATCTGGGCAAGATGTCCAGGGCCTGCAAAATACTTACGCCGGCCCTCAGGAACTAAGGATCATATCATCAAGGAAAATAACATTTCAAGCGCCACGCAGCCGGGTCCGCCCGTCATGGGCGACATCGAAGGCACCGTGGAAGGCCATCGCGACGGCCACGGTTTTGTCCACCCCGCCACCGGCGAGGCGTCCATCTACCTGGCGCCGCAAGAGATGCGCAGCGTGCTGCACCGTGACCGTGTGCGGGTGCGTGTGCTGCGGCTTGACCGCAAGGGCCGGCCCGAAGGTCGGGTGCTGGACATCCTGGAGCGGCGCAAGTCGCCCATCATCGGCCGCTTGCTGCACGAAGGTGGCCACTGGCTGGTGGCGCCCGAAGACAGCCGCTACGGACAGGACATCCTGATCCCGAAAAACGCCACCGCCAATGCCACGGTGGGGCAGGTGGTGTCCGTCGAACTGACCGAGCCGCCTTCGCTGCACTCGCAGCCCGTGGGCCGTGTGGCCGAGGTGCTGGGCGAGATCGACGACGCCGGCATGGAGATCGAGATCGCGGTGCGCAAGTACGAAGTGCCGCACGAGTTTTCGCCCGAAACGCTGGCGCACGCCGCTGCACTGCCCGAGAAGTTGCGCGCCACCGACCGCAAACACCGTGTCGACCTGAGCGACGTGGCGCTGGTCACCATCGACGGCGAAGACGCACGCGACTTCGACGACGCGGTGTACTGCGAACCCTTCAAGCAGGGCCGCGGCAAGAGTGCCATCGAAGGCTGGCGCCTGATCGTGGCCATTGCCGACGTCAGCCACTACGTGAAGCCCGGCGAGCCGCTGGACGAAGATGCCTATGAACGGGCGACCTCGGTCTACTTCCCGCGGCGTGTCATTCCGATGCTGCCCGAGAAGCTGTCCAACGGCCTGTGCTCGCTGAACCCCGAGGTCGAACGCCTGGCCATGGCTTGCGACATGGTCGTCACGGCCGAAGGCAAGGTGCGCGCGTTCCAGTTCTACCCGGCCATCATCAACTCGCAAGCGCGACTGACCTACACCGAAGTGGCCGCCATGCTGGCCAACACCCGCGGGCCCGAGGCACAACGCCGGGGCGACGTGCTGCCGCATCTGCTGCACCTGCACGAGGTCTACCGTGCGCTGCTGAAACAGCGTGCGCAACGTGGTGCGATGGAGTTCGAAAGCTCCGAGACGCAGATCGTCTGCGACGAAAACGGCCGCATCGAAAAGATCGTGCCGCGCACACGCACCGAAGCGCACCGGCTGATCGAAGAAGCGATGTTGGCGGCCAACGTCTGCGCGGCCGAATACATCGCCAGCGCCGAGCACCCCTGCCTGTTTCGCGTGCACGAAGGTCCCACGCCCGAGAAACGGCTGGCCTTGCAGAACCAGCTCAAGGCCCTGGGCGTCAGCGTGCACCTGAGCGACGAACCCACGCCCGCCGAAATGGCCGCCATTGCCAGGAGCGTGGAAGAGCGGCCCGATGCGCTGCAGATCCACACGCTGCTGTTGCGCTCGATGCAGCAGGCCGTCTACACCGCCACCAACAACGGCCACTTCGGCCTGGCCTACGATGCCTACGCGCACTTCACAAGCCCGATCCGGCGTTACCCGGACTTGCTGGTGCACCGTGTCATCAAGGCCATCCTGGCCAAGCGCCGCTACCACCTGGCGGCCAGCAGCAAGACGCGCACGCCGGAACCGCGCAAGGGCGCCAGGCCGCAGCGCGCTGCGCCCAAGCCGATGTCGCAGGAAATGACGCTGTGGGAAGCGGCCGGGGGCCATTGCAGCGCCAACGAACGCCGCGCCGACGAAGCGTCTCGCGACGTCGAAGCCTGGCTGAAGTGCCGCTACATGCGCGAGCGGCTGGGCGAGGAGTATTCCGGCACGGTCACCGCGGTGGCTGCTTTTGGCCTCTTCGTGACACTGGATGCGCTGTACGTCGAGGGCCTGGTGCACATCACCGAACTCGGCGGCGAGTACTACCGCTTCGACGACGCGCGGCTGGAACTGCGCGGCGAACGCACCGGCATCCGCTATGGCGTGGGCACACGCGTGCGGGTGCAGGTCAGCCGCGTCGACCTGGACGGCCGCAAGATCGACTTCCGCATGGTGCGCGAAGGCGAGACCGACAAACTCCTGGCCAAGGGTGGCAAGCCCGAACGCGCCGAGCGCAGCCGCGCGCCGGGTGCGGCAGGTGAGTTGTCGGCCGTGCAGGAAGCCGACCGCGTGGCCAAGGCCGCCACACGCGCTTTCAAGGGCGGTGGCCGGCCTGCGGGCAAGACGGCAGGCAAGGGGAGTGGCGGCAAGGCGGCAGACGACGCTTCGCGTCGGTCGCGCAAGCCCGGACCACAGCGGCCGACGCCCAAGCCGCGAACGCGGCGTTAGCAGCGGCGGCGGTGCTGGCGCCAGTCAGTCCAGCTCCAGCAGCGATTCGATCAAGGCCTCCGCCCGCAGTGGGCGCCCCGGCCAGCGGCTGGCGAAGCGGTCGGCGGCCGCGCCGTGTTGCCAGGCCGCGGCGCTGGCGACCTGCTGCGCGGCGGTCTGCGCCTGCTGGGCCCACAGTCCTGCCGTCCAGCCAGCCAACACGTCGCCCGTACCGGCCGTGGCCAGCGCGGCATTGCCGCTGCTGTTGATGATCGGCAACTCGCCAGGTGCGAAAACAACGCTGCCTGAACCTTTCAGCAGCACCGTGGCGCCGGTTTGTGCAGCCAGCTCGGCGGCCGCTTTCAAGCGGTCCTGTTGCACCTGTGCGGCCTTGCAGTCCAGCAGACGCGCGGCTTCCAGCGGGTGCGGCGTCAACAGGGTCGGCAGGCCGCGACTGCCGCGATGCCGAAGAAGTGATTGCAGTGACGGGTCGCTGGCCAGCGCATTCAGCGCATCGGCATCCAGCACCAGGCGGCCTGCGTGCGACAGCAGGGGTGGCAGCGCCAGGCGCACGGTGTCACCACCGCCGCAGCCGCAGACCACGGTGCTGGCCGCCAGCACACCGGGCGCTTGCAGCCACCCGGCCGGCCGGACCATCAGTTCCGGGCGTCCGGGTGGTGGCACAGCATCGCCGGCCAGCAGGCTGACATAAACCCGCCCGGCGCCCGCCGCCAAGGCGCTGGCCGCTGCCAGCCAGGCGGCGCCTTCCATGCCGTGTGCACCACCGACCACCCACACATCACCGTGGCTGCCCTTGTGCGAGTGGTGCGGGCGCAGGTGGCTCGGCGGTGCGCTGTTCAAGGTGGCCGTCGGCTGGGCCCCCGGCTGGCCCAGGTCGTCGAACCAGATTTCGCCGCAGTGGTCGCGGCCCTGGTGCATGAAGCAGCCAGGCTTGAGGGTCAGCAACAACAGGGTGGCATGCGCGCGCACGGCCTGTTCGCCCAGCAGTGCGCCTGTGTCTGCCGCCAGTCCACTGGGCAGGTCCACGGCCAGCACGGGTGCCACCTGTTGGTTGATGAGGGCAATGGCGGCGGCCAGGTCGCCGGATGGTGCGCGGCTGGCACCGAGGCCCAGCAAGGCGTCGATCACCAGATCGGCCGGCCCCATGTCCAGCACGCCCCATCCGTTTCCAGTGCCGGTCTCCACAGGAACGCCAGCGCCAACGGCCGCCTTCAGAGCCTGTTCCGCGTCGGGGGGCAGGCGATTGGCGTCGCCGATCAGATTCACCTGCACCCGGCACCCTGCTTGATGCAGGTGCAGCGCGGCCACCAGGCCGTCGCCACCGTTGTTGCCTGGGCCGCACCACAGCTGCACTCGCCGGGCATGGGGCGCCAGCGCTAACGCCAGCCGCGCCACGGCCAAGCCGGCCCGGGCCATCAGCGCACCCGGTGCGGCGGCGCGCAGCGCCTGGGCTTCGGTGGCGCGCGAGGTGGCCACGTCGTGCAGCGGCCAGGGCCCGTTGTGGGGCTTGATGGGTCGGGGTTGCTGCAGCCGGGCCATCTGGTGATTGTGTCGCGGGCTTCAGCGCAAACGCTGCAGGCCCAGGCGGCTGGTGTCGATGGGTGCCTCGCGGCCGCTGATGCGTTCGGCCAGCACACGTGCCGACCCGCAAGCCAAAGCCCAGCCGCTGGACCCGTGGCCCAGGTTGAGCCAGACCCCGGCGGCACCACTGTCGCCCAGCACGGGTGGCCCGTCGGGCAGCATCGGCCGCGCGCCTTTCCAGTGCTGGGCCTCGCGGGTGACCGTGCTGCCAGGAAACCATTCGTCCAGCACGCGGTACAAGGTGCGCAGCGTGGCCTGGTTCATCCTATCGGGGCGCCCGCCCACCTCGGCACTGCCGGCGACGCGGATGCGTTGCCCCAGGCGGCTGATGGCCACCTTGTAGCGCTCGTCCATCAGCGCCGACCGGGGCCCCAGCGGTGCGTGTCCGTCCAGGTGTCGCGCTGGCGCGGTGATGGAGTAGCCATGAATCGGCGCCAGCGGCAGCTTCAGCCCCACCTGCTTGAGCAGCGTGTTGGCCTGCACACCGGCGCAGATGACCACCGCGTCGAAGTTTTGTTCCGGGCCGCCCGCCGTGCGCACGGCAGGGCGCTTGCCGGGGGTGATGGCCTGCACCGTGGTGTCGAAGCGGTAGTTGGCGCCCAGGCGCTGGGCTTCGGCCTTGATCAGGTGCGCAAACTGGCGGCAGTTGCCCACGCCGTCCTGCGGCAGGTGGATGGCCGCGTGCAAGGTCGCTGCGGTGCTGAGCGCCGGCTCGATCTGGCGCACCCGTGTCGCGTCGACCACTTCGTGGGCCACGCCCAGTTCGCGCAACAGGGCCAGGCCGCGCTGGCCGGCCTTGAGTTCACGTGCGGTGCGCAGCAACACCAGGTAACCGCTGGACTGTTCGTAGTCCAGACGCAGGTCCTTTGTCAGTTCTTGCAGCCGTTCGCGGCTGAACCGGGCCAGCGTCTGCATGGCACTGCGGTTGGCGACGTGCACACGTGGCCGGCAGGCCCGCAGCCAGCGCCACATCCACGGCAGTTCGGCCAGCGCGCCCAAGCCGCCGACGCGCACGGGCGCGTCGCGGCTGAGCAGGTGGCTGAGCACCTTCCAGGGCATACCGGGTGCAGCCCAGGGCGTGACGTAGCCAGGTGCAATCACGCCGGCGTTGGCAAAGCTGGTTTCGCCAGCCACGCTGGCGCGGCGTTCGAAAACAGTGACCTCGTGGCCCAGCACGGCCAGCTCGTAGGCCGTGGTCACGCCGACGATGCCAGCGCCGATGACGGCTACCTGCATGCGCAAACTCCCGGGCAGGGCGAGCAGCGGCCGCACGCCGCCTGACTGGTCAGGGCCGGGCACCGCCCGGCTGCCGCACACAGGCGGCCGAGCCCGTGGGCCCGTGCTAAACTCATTGGGTTTGCCTCAGTGAGGATGTTGTTGCGGGTGCTTCCAAGGCGTTTTTTCAAACCCTTGAAGCCCCAGCACAGCGGCTGGTTCACCTGGGGGTACTTTCGGAGCGGTTTCCAACCGGCTGAGGGTGCCTGCAGGCGGCTGGAACCCCTCGCCCGGTGAACAGACTGCCCGTCAGTCAAATCGCGAACCCGACCGAACCAAGGTGTCGGGGTGTTTCCAGCAAGCGTCTATCACTGAAAGTCGCGCTGGTCTGCACCCCGATGTAACGGCGGGATTCTAGACCCAACCTTAGGACTTTCCATGACTGTCTCCATGCGTGAAATGCTGGAAGCCGGTGTCCATTTCGGACACCAGACGCGCTTCTGGAACCCCAAGATGGCGCCCTACATCTACGGCCATCGCAACAAGATCCACATCATCAACCTCGAGAAGACGCAGCCGCTCTTCGAGGACGCGATGAAGTTCATCCGCCAGCTCGCCGCCCGCCGTGGCACCGTGCTGATGATCGGCACCAAGCGCCAGGCGCGCGAAGTCATTGCGCTGGAAGCCCAGCGCTGCGGCATGCCCTACGTCGACCAGCGCTGGCTGGGCGGCATGATGACCAACTTCAAGACGGTCAAGGGTTCGCTGAAGAAGCTCAAGGACATGCAGGCCACCAAAGACGCCGGCACCGAGCAGATGATCAAGAAAGAAGGCCTGATGTTCGAGCGCGAGCTGGTCAAGCTCGAAAAGGACATCGGCGGCATCCAGGACATGGGCGCCTTGCCTGACGCGATGTTCGTCATCGACGTCGGTTACCACAAGATCGCCGTGGCCGAAGCCAAGAAGTTGGGCATCCCGGTGATCGGCATCGTCGACACCAACCACTCGCCGATCGGCATCGACTACGTCATTCCTGGCAACGACGACTCGGCCAAGGCCGTGGCGCTGTACGCCAAGGCGGTGGCCGACGCGGTGCTGGAAGGCAAGTCCAACGCCACGAACGAAGTGGTGCAGGCGGTCAGCGCCGCCGGCGATGAATTCGTGGAAGTCCGCGAAGAAGCCTGACCTGGCCCGCTGCGGCGTGTGACGCCGCGGCCCGAACCTTGCAACCGGGCTCTTCATGGCCCGGTGCGCTTTTGTACCTGATGGAGATTCCAATGCCCGCAATCACTGCAAGCATGGTGGCTGAACTGCGCGCCAAGACCGACGCGCCGATGATGGAGTGCAAGAAGGCACTGACCGAAGCCGACGGCGACGCCACTCGCGCCGAAGAAATCCTGCGTGTCAAGCTCGGCAACAAGGCTGGCAAAGCCGCCGCCCGCGTCACCGCCGAAGGGGTGGTCACGGCAGCGGTCAACGGCAGCACCGGCGCGCTCGTCGAGGTCAACTGCGAAACCGACTTCGTGACCAAGAACGACTCGTTCCTGGCCTTCGCGAAGTCGGTCGCCGACCTGGTGGCCGAACACAACCCGGCTGACGTGGCCGCTGCTTCTGCACTGCCGCTGTCGCAAGACGGCTTCGGCCCCACGGTGGAAGACGTGCGCAAGGGCCTGATCGGCAAGATCGGCGAGAACATGTCGATCCGCCGCTTCAAGCGCTACAGCGGCGCAGGCCAGCTGGCCAGCTACCTGCACGGCACGCGCATCGGCGTCATCGTCGAATTCACCGGTGACGCCGTGGCCGCCAAGGACGTGGCCATGCACGTGGCCGCGATGAAGCCCAAGGCGCTGGCCACCAGTGACGTGCCGGCCGACCTGATCGAAGTCGAACGCCGTGTGGCCGCCGAAAAGGCCGCCGAGAGTGGCAAGCCGGCCGAGATCGTGGCCAAGATGGTCGACGGCTCGGTGCAGAAGTTCCTGAAGGAAGTCAGCCTGCTGAACCAGGTCTTCGTGAAGGCCGCGGACGGCAAGCAGACGGTCGAGCAGATGCTCAAGGAAAAGGCCACCCAGGTGGCAGGATTCACGCTGTACGTGGTGGGCGAGGGCATCGAGAAGAAGGTCGACGACTTCGCTGCCGAAGTGGCGGCGCAAGTGGCGGCAGCCAAGGGCGCTTGATCGCCCGCCCAGCCGTTCCTGGGGAAGGCGTGACCTTGCCGCGCCCCCTTACACTGCAGCCCCTGTCTACGGAGTCCTCTTGATGCCGGCGTACAAACGCATCCTGCTCAAGCTGTCGGGCGAAGCCCTGATGGGTGACGACGCTTTCGGCATAAACCGTGCCACCATCGTGCGCATGGTTCGCGAGGTGCACGAGGTCACCCAGCTGGGCTGCGAAGTGGCCGTGGTCATCGGCGGCGGCAACATCTTCCGCGGCGTGGCCGGCGGTTCGGTGGGCATGGACCGCGCCACCGCCGACTACATGGGCATGCTGGCCACGGTGATGAATGCACTGGCCCTGGGCGATGCGATGCGCGAAGAAGGCATGACGGCACGTGTGATGTCGGCCATCAGCATCGAGCAGGTGGTCGAGCCCTACGTGCGCCCGAAAGCGCTGCAGTACCTGGAAGAAGGCAAGGTGGTCATCTTTGCTGCCGGCACCGGCAACCCCTTCTTCACGACCGACACAGCCGCCGCGCTGCGCGGTGCCGAGATCGGCGCCCAGATCGTGCTGAAGGCGACCAAGGTCGACGGGGTCTACAGCGCCGATCCCAACAAGGACCCCAGCGCGACCCGGTACAGCGAGATCTCGTTCGACGAGGCCATCGCCAAGAACCTGCAGGTCATGGACGCCACCGCCTTTGCGCTGTGCCGTGACCAGAAATTGCCCATCAAGGTGTTCAGCATCTTCAAGCCCGGCGCCTTGCTGCGCGTGGTGCGTGGTGAAGATGAAGGCACCCTGGTGCACGTCTGAGGAGCTGACCCTGCCATGACCATCGCCGACATCAAAAAAACGGCCGAACAGAAGATGGCCAAGTCCATCGAGGCCTTCAAGCACGAACTGCACAAGATCCGCACCGGCCGCGCCCATCCGGGTTTGCTGGACCAGGTGCAGGTCGACTACTACGGCTCGATGGTGCCGATCAGCCAGGTGGCCAACGTGACGCTGATGGACGCGCGCACGATCAGCGTGCAGCCCTGGGAAAAGGGCATGGGCGCCAAGATCGAAAAGGCCATCCGCGAGTCCGACCTGGGCTTGAACCCGGCCGCGCAAGGTGACCTGCTGCGGGTGCCGATGCCGGCGCTGACCGAAGAGCGCCGCAAGGAACTGACAAAAATCGTGCGCCATGCCGGCGAAGACGCCAAGATCGCCGTGCGCAGCGTGCGCCGCGAAGGCAACGAACACCTGAAGAAGCTGCTCAAGGACAAGGAAGTCAGCGAAGACGACGAGCGCCGCGCGCAAGACGAAGTGCAGCGTCTCACCGACCGGACCATCAGCGAGATCGATCGGCTGGTGCAGGGCAAGGAAGCCGAGGTGATGGCCGTTTGACCGGCCATCACCCCGCCGCCATGCCGACCCAGCTGACATGACCAGCCTGTCATTCGCCGCCGATTCCCCAGCCGGCACGCCCGCGTCGGTCACCTCCGTGCCCCGCCACGTGGCCGTGGTCATGGACGGCAACGGCCGCTGGGCGCGCAAACGCTACATGCCACGATTCTTCGGTCACAAGCAGGGCGTGGACGCCCTCGTGCGAGCGGTCAACACCTTTGCCGACCGCGGCGTGCAGTACCTGACCGTCTTTGCCTTCTCTTCCGAAAACTGGAAGCGGCCCACCGAAGAAGTGTCCGGCCTGATGAGCCTGGTGCTGGTGGCGGTCTCCAAGTACCTGGCCAAGATGGCGGGTGACGGTGTGCGCATCCGCATCGTCGGCGACCGCTCGGCGGTTTCCGACAAGCTGCGCAAGGCCTGGGAACACGCCGAACACATCACGCAGCACAACTCGCGCATCACTTTGTCGGTGGCTTTCAACTACGGCGGGCGCTGGGATGTGGTGCAGGCCTGTCGCGACGCCATCGCTCAGGGGGTCAAGCCGGAAGAGGTCGACGAGGCCTGGCTGTCCAGCCACATGGCGCTGTCTTTTGCGCCCGACCCCGACCTCTTCATCCGCACCGGCGGCGAAATGCGCATGAGCAATTTCCTGCTCTGGCAGGCCGCCTATTCCGAGCTGTTTTTCACCGACTGCCTGTGGCCGGACTTCGGCGAAGCCGAGATCGATGCCGCGCTGCTGGCCTTTGCGCAGCGTGACCGCCGCTTCGGTGGCATCCAGCCGCCGACCGTCGCCGCGGAAGGGCTGTAAGCCCCATGCTGCGCCAGCGCATCATCACCGCGCTCGTGCTGGTCGGCCTGTTGCTGGGCGCGCTCACTGTCGACAGCGCCTGGCCTTTTGCGTTGATGACGCTGGCGCTCATCGCCGCCGCTGGCTGGGAATGGGCGCGGCTCAACCAGGCGGGGTCGGCTTTGTCGCTGGCCATGGGCGCGGCGCTGGCCGTGGCCGGCGCGGTGACATTGGGCAGCCCTTGGCAGTCGCAGGCGCCTGCGCCGGTGTGGTGGTTTGCCGCCGCGTTGTGGTTGGTGGCCGGCGCGGTGGCGCTGCGCAGCGGGCCCAGTGCTTGGCCTCACCTGCCACGGGCGGCCCGCTGGGCAGTCGGCTTGGTGGCCCTGTGGGCGGCTTGGTTGGCCATCGCCCATGCGCGTGGGGTCGGCATCAACTTTCTGCTGTCGGTGTTGTGCCTGGTGTGGATGGCCGACGTCGCGGCTTACTTTGGCGGCCGGGCCTTTGGCAAACACAAGCTGGCGCCTTCCATCAGCCCCGGCAAGAGCTGGGAAGGTGTCTGGTCGGGCATGGTGGGTGTGCTGGCGCTGGCGGCGCTGTGGATGTGGATCGACGGCCGTTTTGCCGTCGATGGGCCCAGTGTCTATTCACGGTTGTGGCTGGCCCACGGCCTGGCTGGCCTGGTGCTGGCGCTGCTGGCGCTGTGTGGGCTGAGTGTGATGGGCGACCTCATCGAGTCGCTGGTCAAGCGCGCCGCAGGTGCCAAGGACAGCAGCCGGCTGCTGCCCGGCCACGGCGGTGTGCTCGACCGTGTTGATGCCTTGTTGCCAGTGATGCCAGCCGCGATGGCGCTGGTGACGCTGGCAGGTGCCCGATGAATCGCCAGCGCCTGCTGATCCTGGGTTCCACCGGCTCGGTGGGCACCAGCACGCTGGACGTGGTGGCCCGTCACCCCGAGCGTTTTGAAGTGGTCGGCCTCACGTCCTTCCGCCGTGTCGACCTGCTGTTCGAGCAATGCCGCAGCTTCAAGCCGCGCGTGGCCGTGCTGCCCACCGAACAGCGCGCGGCCGAATTGCGCGGCCTGTTGGCGGGCGCCGGGCTGGACACCGAGGTGCGGGTCGGCGCCCAGGCACTCGTCGAACTGGCTGGCGCGGCTGAAGTCGACAGCGTCATGGCCTCCATCGTCGGTGCAGCCGGCCTGCCGGCCTGCCTGGCGGCGGCCCGGGCAGGCAAACGCCTGCTGCTGGCCAACAAGGAGGCGCTGGTGGTTGGCGGCGCGCTTTTCATGCAGGCGGTGAAGGACGGGGGTGCAACCCTGCTGCCCATCGACAGCGAACATTCCGCCATCTTCCAGTGCCTGCCCGAAGACCGCAACACCTGGGCACGCCGCATCGACCACATCGTGCTCACCGCCAGCGGTGGCCCTTTCCGCCAGCGGCGCCACGACAGCCTTCACGGCATCACGCCCGAGCAGGCCGTGGTCCACCCGAACTGGGTGATGGGGCGCAAGATCTCGGTCGACTCGGCCACCATGATGAACAAGGCGCTCGAGGTCATCGAAGCCCGCTGGCTGTTCGACCTGACGCCCGAGAACATCCGGGTGGTGGTGCACCCGCAGAGCATCATCCACTCGATGGTGGTGTGCCGCGACGGGTCGGTGCTGGCGCAACTGGGCACGCCCGACATGAAAGTGCCCATCGCCTATGGCCTGTCGTTTCCCGAGCGCATCGAATCCGGCGCCCCGCGACTGGACTTCATGGCCATGAAGGACCTCAGCTTCGAGCCGCCCGACCGCGAACGTTTTCCTGGCCTTTACCTGGCCTGGGATGCGCTGCGGGCCCCGGCCGGCACCACCGCCATCCTGAACGCCGCCAACGAAGAAGCCGTATCGGCGTTTCTGTCCGGAACCATTGGCTTCACGGCGATTCACAGTGTCAATGCCCGCACGCTGGACCGCCTTCAACCGCAGCTGGGCGCCAGCCATGGGCTGGACGACTTGCTCGATCTCGATGCACGGGCGCGCACCGAAGCGCGTCAGGTCATGAAGGCGCTGCAACCATGATCACCACCGTGCTGGCCTTTTTGCTGACGATCGGCTTGCTGATCGTCATCCACGAATACGGCCATTACCGCGTCGCGGTGGCCTGCGGCGTGAAGGTGCTGCGCTTTTCAGTGGGCTTCGGCAAAGTGCTCTGGCGTTACCAGCGCACGCCGCAAAGCACGGAGTTTGTCCTGTGCGCATTGCCGCTGGGTGGTTACGTGCGCATGCTCGACGAGCGTGAGGGCAACGTGTCGCCCCAGGAACTGGACCAGGCCTTCAACCGCAAGCCGCTGCTGAAGCGCACCGCCATCGTGGCTGCCGGGCCCTTGGCCAATCTGCTGCTGGCAATCCTTCTGTATGCCAGCGCACACTGGATCGGCATCGAAGAGCCCAAGGCCGTGCTCAGCACCCCGGCCGCCAGCAGCCCGGCCGAACGGGCCGGCCTGCGCGCTGGCGACTGGGTTCGTGCGATGTCTGTCAACGGCAACGACTGGGTCGATGTGCGCTCGATGGCCGACCTGCGCTGGGAGGTCACCCAGGCTGCACTTGAACAGCGCAGCTTGCAGCTTCAGGTGAGCGACCGCGACGGCCGCACAAGTCGTACCCGTTTGCTGGACCTGTCGGGTTTCAGTGCCCGCGACGTGGATGCCGGTTTTCTGAAGAAGGTGGGCCTGGCCGGCAGCTTCAGCGAGCCGGTGCTGGGCGAGGTCAAGGCCGCCGGACCGGCGGCGCGGGCCGGCTTGCTGGCGGGCGACCGCGTGCTGGCCGTCGACGGCCAGGCCGTCGTCGACGCGCAGACGCTGCGCGAACGCATCCGCGGCGGCCTGCTTGAAGGGCAGGGCGTGGCGCAACGCTGGCAGGTCGAACGTGCGGGGCAGACGCTGACGCTGGTGGTGACGCCGCGCCCCGTGGCCGAAGGTGAACTCAAGGTCGGCCGTGTCGATGCATTCGTCGGCCAGCCGCCGGCCATGGTGACGGTGCGCCATGGCCCGATCGAGGGCCTGCAGCAGGGCGCGGTGCGCACCTGGGAAATCTCGGCGCTCACGGTGAAGATGCTGGGCCGCATGCTCATCGGCGAAGCCTCGCTGAAGAACCTGAGCGGGCCGATCACGATTGCCGACTACGCCGGCCAGTCGGTGCAGCAGGGCCTGGCCTACTACCTGGGCTTTCTGGCGCTGGTCAGCGTCAGCCTGGGTGTGCTGAACCTGTTGCCATTGCCCATGCTCGATGGTGGGCACCTGATGTATTACATTTTCGAAGGCGTCACAGGACGCCCCGTCTCCGATGCGTGGCTGGCCCGGCTGCAGCGCGGAGGCATCATGGTGCTGCTGATGATGATGTCGGTGGCACTCTTCAACGACGTGGCCCGCCTGCTGGGCCTGCACTGAATCTCATGCTCCCTGCCTACCCGTTTGGTCCGCTGCGCCCTGTTGCAGCGGTTGTGCTTGTGGCTGCCAGCGCTGCCCTCCCGGCCTGGGCTGTCGAACCCTTTGTCATCCAGGACATCCGCGTCGAAGGGCTGCAACGCACTGACCCGGGCACGGTCTTCGCGGCCTTGCCCTTCCGCATCGGCGACACCTACAACGACGACAAGGGCTCGACCGCGCTGCGCGCGCTGTTTGCCACGGGCCTGTTCAAGGACGTGCGCATCGAGATCGAGCAGCAGGTGGCGGTGATCATCGTCGACGAACGTTCCATCATCGCCGGCATCTCCTTTGTCGGCCTGAAGGAGTTCGACAAGGACCCGCTGACCAAGTCGCTGCGTGACGCCGGCATTGGGGAAGGCCTGCCTTTCGACCGCGCGCTGATCGACCGTGCCGAGCAGGAAATCAAGCGCCAGTACCTGGGCCGCAGCCTTTACGGTGCCGAGGTGGTGACGACCATCACGCCGCTGGAACGCAACCGTGTCAGCGTGACCTTCACGATGAACGAAGGCGAAGCCGCCCGCATCAGCGACGTGCGCATCGTCGGCGCCACGGTGTTTGCCGAGTCCACGCTGAAGGCACTGTTCGATCTCACGCCCAGCGGCTGGTTCACCTGGTACACCAAGTCCGACCGCTATTCGCGCAGCAAGCTCAATTCCGACCTCGAAAAGCTGCGCGCCTACTACGTGAACCGCGGCTACCTCGAGTTTGCGATCGAATCGACGCAGGTCACCATCTCGCCCGACAAGCAGACCATTTCGGTGGCCATTTCGGTCAAGGAAGGCCAGCCCTACACCGTGACCAGCGTGCGCCTGGAAGGTGACTACCTGGGCAAGGAATCGGAATTCCAGGCCTTTGTGTTGCTGCGCCCGGGCCAGCCCTACCAGGGTGATGCGGTCACGGCCACTGCCAAACGTTTCCAGGACCTGTTCGGCCTGTATGGCTACGCCTTTGCGCGCATCGAACCACGGCCCGAGATCGACCGCGCCACCGGGCAGGTGGCGGTGGTGTTTGCTGCCGAGCCTTCGCGCCGCGTTTACGTGCGCCGCATCGACGTGGCCGGCAACACGCGCACCCGCGACGAAGTCGTCCGCCGTGAGTTCCGCCAGCTTGAATCCGCCTGGTACGACGGCGGGCTGATCAAGCTGTCCAAGGAACGGGTGGATCGCCTGGGCTACTTCAAGGACGTCGAGGTCGAGAACAACGAAGTGCCGGGTGCGCCCGACCAGGTCGACCTGGTGGTCACAGTGACCGAAAAGCCCACCGGCAATCTGGCCATCGGTGCCGGTTATTCCAACGCCGAAAAGCTGACCTTCAATGCGTCGATCCGGCAGGACAACGTGTTCGGCTCGGGCAACAGCCTGGGCTTCGAGATCAACACCAGCCGCTACAACCGCGCGCTCGAGATCAGCACCGTCGACCCCTACTGGACGGTCGACGGCATTTCAATGGCCGTGCGGGCGGCCTACCGCACCAGCCGCCCCATCAACTACCTGGGTGACAGCTACGACCTGACAACACCCGGTGTGTCGGTGAGTTTTGGTGTGCCCTTTTCCGAGTACGACACGGTCTTTCTCGGCCTGGGCTGGGAACGGACGGAATTGGGCACCTCGGTGGGCCTGCCTTTGTCTTGGCTGAACTACCGTGCGCTGTACGGCAACCGGACCGATGCGTTTTCGGCCACGGCCGGTTGGTCCAGAGACGGCCGCGACAGCGTGATCGCTCCCCAGGCTGGGCGCTACCAGCGGGTCTTCTTCGAGTGGAGCTTCGCAGGCGAAGTGAAGTACCTGAAGACCAACCTGCAGTACCAGGAGTACTGGTCACTGCCCTTGCGCCTGTCGCTGGGCGTGAACGCCGAAGTGGGCATCGGCAAGGGCCTGGGTGGCAAGCCCTTCCCGGTGTTCAAGAACTTCCAGGGCGGTGGCTTGGGCACCGTGCGTGGCTTCGAGCAGGGCTCGCTGGGCGCTGTGGACCCCACCGGTGCCTACATGGGCGGTGCCCGCCGCTTCAACCTGAACAGCGAGCTCTACTTCCCGGTGCCTGGCACCGGCAACGACCGTTCGCTGCGCATCTTCGCGTTTGCCGACGTGGGCAACGTCTGGCGCGAAGACGAACGCATCACCGGCGACTCGCTGCGTTCGTCGGCAGGCTTTGGCCTGAGCTGGATCTCGCCAGTCGGTCCGCTCAAGCTCAGCTGGGGCTACCCCTTGCGTGTGCAGCGCAACGATAGAATCCAACGCTTCCAATTCCAGATCGGGACAGCCTTCTGATGAAGACGTTCGCAATCACCCTGTTCGGCCGCGCCCTGGTGGCGGCCACCATGCTGGCCACCTTTGCTGTCTCGGCCACCGCGCAAGAACTGAAGATCGGTTACGTCAACAGCGAGAAGGTGCTGCGAGAAGCCGTGCCTGCCAAGGCGGCGCAGGCCAAGCTCGAGGCCGAATTCGGCAAGCGCGAGCGCGACCTGAACGAAGCGGCCTTGCGCCTGAAAACCGCGGCCGACAAGCTGGACAAGGACAGCCCCACGCTGGCCGAGACGGAAAAGGTCCGGCGCCAACGCGAACTGGTCGAACAAGACCGCGACCTGCAGCGCAAGCGGCGTGAATTTCAGGAAGACCTGAACCAGCGCCGTAACGAAGAACTGGCCAGCGTGGTCGAACGTGCCAACCGCGTTATCCGCCAGATCTTCGAAGCCGAAAAGTACGACCTGATCCTGCAGGAAGTGGTTTTTGCCAGCGGCCGCGTGGACATCACCGACAAAGTCATCCGCGTGCTCAACGCGCCGGCGCCCGCCGGCAAGTGAGGCCCGGGCCCGTCCGGACCTGAGCTTCGTGGAGTCCCAGCGCGTGCCCACCAGCGTGCGCCTGGGCGACCTGGCGCAGCTGCTGGGAGGCGAACTCCACGGCAACGCCGAGCTTCGGGTGTCGCGCATCGGCCCGCTCGACAGCGCCGACGGACAGACCATCGGCTTCCTGTCCAATCCGCGTTACCAGGCGCAGCTGCAGACCACGCAGGCGGCCTGCGTCATCGTGTCCCCGGCCTTGCAGGAAGCTGCTGTCGCACGCGGTGCCGCTCTGGTTTGCCAAGACCCCTATCTGGCCTTCGCCCGACTCACGCAATGGTGGGCTGCACAACAGCGCCGGCTGGCGGCGGTGGGCGTACATGCCACCGCGGTGGTGGAAGAGGGTGCCTTCATCGATGCCACCGCCAGCATCGGCGCCATGGTTTTCATCGCCCGTGGTGCGCAGGTGCAGGCAGGTGCAGTGGTCGGCGCGCAATGCCATGTCGGTGAAGACGCCGTCGTCGGCTCGGGCACCTGGCTCAAGCCACGAGTGGTGCTTGGCGACGCCTGCCGCATCGGCGCGCGGGGCATCGTGCACAGCGGTGCGGTGATCGGCGCCGACGGCTTCGGGTTTGCGCCGGACCAGGGCCGGTGGGAAAAAATCGAACAGTTGGGCACGGTGCAGATCGGTGACGACGTCGAAATCGGCGCGAACACCTGCATCGACCGCGGCGCGCTCGACGACACGTTGCTGGAAGACGGCGTCAAGCTCGACAACCTGATCCAGATCGGCCACAACGTGCGCATCGGTGCCCACACGGCCTTTGCGGGCTGCGTCGGCGTGGCCGGCAGTGCGCGCATCGGCCGCCACTGCACCGCGGGTGGCGGCGCCATCATCCTGGGCCACCTGGAGATCGTCGACCACGTGCACATCACGGCGGCGACGCTGATCACACGTTCGATCCACAAACCGGGCCAGTACAGCGGCTCGTTTCCGTTCGATGACAATGCGTCCTGGGAAAAAAACGCAGCCACGCTGCGGCAACTGCATGCGTTGCGCGACAGGCTGCGGGCGCTGGAAAGAAAGACCTGAAGATGCTCGACATCCAACACATCCTGCGCAAGCTGCCTCACCGCTACCCCTTCCTGCTGGTCGACCGTGTGCTGGAGCTTGAAAAGGGCGTGCGCATCAAGGCACTGAAAAACGTGACCATGAACGAACCCTTTTTCCAGGGCCACTTTCCGGCCCGGCCCGTGATGCCGGGGGTGCTGATGCTCGAGGCCCTGGCGCAAGCGGCGGCGCTGCTGTCTTTCGAGTCACTGGGCAGCGAGCCAGGTGAAGACACGGTGGTCTACTTTGCCGGCATCGACAACGCCCGTTTCAAGCGGCCCGTGGGTCCTGGCGACCAGCTGATCCTGGAAGCGACCATCGACCGACAGAAGGCCGGCATCTACCGCTACAAGACGCGCGCCACGGTGGACGGCCTGCTGGCCGTCGAAGCCGACCTGATGTGCACGATGCGCAAGGTCAGCTAGTTCGATGGGTCTGATCCACCCGACGGCCGTCGTCGACACTGGCGCCGAGCTGGCGGCCGACGTCAGCGTCGGTCCTTACGCCATCGTTGGTGCTGGCGTGAAGGTGGGTGCAGGCACCACGATCGGCGCGCACTGCGTCATCGAAGGGCCCACCACGATCGGCCGCGACAACCGCATTGCCTCGCACAACGCGCTGGGTGGCGCGCCGCAGGACAAGAAGTACGCGGGTGAGCCGACCGAACTGCACATCGGCGACCGCAACACCATCTTCCAGTTCTGCACCTTCAGCCGTGGCACGGCGCAAGATGGCGGGGTGACGCGTGTGGGCAACGACAACTGGATCATGGCCTACGTGCACCTGGCGCACGACGTGCAACTGGGCAACCAGACGATCCTGGCCAACAACGCCACGCTGGCCGGCCATGTGCAGGTGGACGACTGGGCCATCATCGGCGGGCTGAGCGGGATCCACCAGTTCTGCAAGGTGGGTGCGCATGTGATGACGGGTTTCCAGAGCCACGTGTCGCAAGACATTCCGCCCTTCATGACTGTGTCTGGCAACCCCTTGGGCGTGCACGGCTTCAACGCCGAAGGCCTGCGGCGTCGCGGTTTTTCACGCGAAAGGCTGGCTCTGATCAAGCAGATGCACCGCCTGCTGTACCGCGACGGCCTGACGCTGGATGCCGCGAAGGTGGCCATCGCCGAACTGCTGGGCACGGTGGAAGACGGCGACGCCGACGTGAAGCGGCTGCTGGACTTCCTGGCCGCTTCGACCCGCGGCATCGTCAGGTAGGGCCCGCTCCGTGCAACTGGCCATGGTCGCCGGCGAGGCCTCGGGCGACCTGCTCGCGGGCTTGTTGCTGCAAGGTCTGCGGCAACGCTGGCCCACGCTGCAGGTGGCCGGCATCGGTGGCCCGCGCATGGTCGAACATGGCTTTCAGGCCTGGTGGCCACACGACAAGCTGGCGGTGCGCGGCTACGTGGAGGTGCTGCGCCACTACCGCGAAATCTCGGGCATCCGCGATGCGCTGACCCGGCGCCTGCTGCAAGACCGGCCCGCAGCTTTCATCGGTGTTGATGCCCCCGACTTCAACCTGGGCCTGGAGCGACGGCTGAAGTCGGCCGGCATCAAGACCATCCACTTCGTCTGCCCTTCCATCTGGGCCTGGCGTGGCGGCCGTGCCAAGAAGATGGCGGCCAGCGTGGACCATGTGCTGTGCCTGTTTCCCTTCGAACCCGAGCTGCTGCGCCGGCACGGCGTGGCCGCCACCTTCGTGGGCCATCCGCTGGCTGACGCCATCCCGCTGCAGCCACCGCGTGTGGCCAGCCGCGCCGCGCTGGGGCTGGGCGACCGTGAACCGGTCGTGGCCGTGTTGCCGGGCAGCCGGCGCAGCGAAATCCAATACATCGCACCGCGTTTCCTGCAAGCCGTGGCGCGGTTGCACCAGCAGCGGCCCGAGCTGCGCTTCGTGCTGCCCGTGGCGTCGGGCTTGCGCGATCTGTTGACGCCGCTGGTGCAGCAGCATGCACCGAAGGCACCGCTGCAACTGCTGGACGGCCAGTCGCACACGGTGCTGGCCGCCTGCGACGTGACCTTGATCGCCAGTGGCACGGCCACGCTCGAAGCGGCACTCTTCAAGCAGCCCATGGTCATCGGCTACAACATGCACCCGCTCAGCTGGCAGCTGATGAAACGCATGCGCTACCAGCCCTGGGTGGGCCTGCCCAACATCCTGTGCCGGGAGTTCGTGGTACCGGAACTGCTGCAGGACGACTGCCAGCCCGAAGCCCTGGCCGCCGCGGTGCTGGCCTGGCTGGACAATCCGGCCGCCAGCGCCCGCGTTGCCACGCGTTTTGCCGACCTTCACCAGCAGTTGCGCCAGGACACGGCGCGCTGTGCCACCGATGCGATCGCCAAAGTCCTTCAAGGCTGAACAGCTGGGCCTGCCCTTCGACAAGCCCGGCTTGTTGGCCGGCGTGGACGAAGCCGGCCGCGGCCCGCTGGCGGGCCCGGTGGTGGCCGCGGCAGTGATCCTGGACGAACTTGCACCCATCAAGGGCCTGGCCGACAGCAAGACCTTGAGCGCACGCCGCCGCGAGAGGCTGTTCGACGAAATCCGTGCCCGCGCGCTGTGCTGCAGCATCGCCAGTGCCAGCGTGGAAGAGATCGACCGCCTGAACATCCTGCAGGCCACGATGCTGGCGATGAAACGTGCGGTCGAGGGCCTGCGCATCCTGCCGCACCACGTGGTGGTGGATGGCAACCGCGTGCCGGTGCTGGCGATGCCGGTGGTGGCGCTGGTCAAGGGCGACAGCAAGCTGGCGGCCATTTCCGCTGCGTCGATTCTGGCCAAGGTGCAGCGTGACCGCTGGTGCGAAGAGTTGCACGCGGCCCATCCGCAATATGGCTTTGCCACGCACAAGGGCTACCCCACCCCCGAACACCTGGCTGCGCTTCAGGCACACGGGCCGTGCGCCGTGCACCGCAGCAGCTTTGCACCCGTGCGCGCGGCCACCCGCTTGCCGGTGGACCTGTCGTGAACGAACCGCAGCACATCAGTTCACGCGACAACCCGCTGCTGGTGCGGCTGCGCAAGCTGGCCCAGGACGGCACGGCCTACCGGCGTGATGGCCAGGTGTGGCTGGAGGGTGACCACCTCTGTGCCGCGCTTCTGCAGCGCGGTGGTGTGGCGTCGCAGGCGGTGATCAGCGACGTCGCCTGGCAGCACGGCCATCTGCGCAAGCTGGCCCATGGCGCGGCACGGGTGGCCATCGTGCCGGCAGCGCTGTTCAAGGGCATCAGCGGGCTCGAATCGCCTGGTGGCATCGGCTTCCTGATGCCGCTGGCCGACGCACCTGCCATCGATGCACACGTGGCCTCGGTGGTGCTGGACCGCCTGCAGGACGCCGGCAACGTGGGCAGCGTGCTGCGCAGCGCGGCGGCCTTTGGTGTGCAGCAGGTGCTGGCGCTGAAGGGCACGGCCGCCTTGTGGTCGCCCAAGGTGCTGCGGGCCGGCATGGGCGCGCACTTCGGCTTGCGACTGGTCGAAGGGCTGGACGAAGCCGCGCTGCAAAACCTGTCCGTGCCGCTGGTCGCCACCAGTTCACATGGGGGCGATCTGCTGCCACACGCCAAGCTGCCACAGCCCTGTGCCTGGGTGCTGGGCCATGAAGGGCAGGGGGTGTCGCCCAGCCTGCTGGCGCACTGTGCGCTGCAGGTGCGCATCCCGCAGCCCGGCGGCGAAGAGTCACTGAACGTGGCCGCCGCCGCGGCGGTGTGCCTGTACGAAAGTGCCCGTCGCGGCTGAGTCCGAACGTCAGTAGATCAGGCGGTCCGGCCGCAGGTCGCGCAGGATCGTGGTGGCGATCTCTTCGATCGACTTGTGTGTCGACGACAGCCAGGCCACGCCTTCGCGCCGCATCATCGCTTCGGCTTCGTTGACCTCCATGCGGCAGTTTTCCAGCGCCGCGTACTTGCTGCCCGGCCGGCGCTCGTTGCGGATCTGCGCCAACCGTTCGGGGTCGATGGTCAGGCCAAAACACTTGCGCTTGTGCGGCACCAGCGAACTGGGCATGCGCCCACGTTCGAAGTCTTCGGGAATGAGCGGGTAGTTGGCGGCCTTGATGCCGTGCTGCATGGCCAGGTACAGGCTGGTCGGTGTCTTGCCGCTGCGACTGACACCCACCAGGATGACGTCGGCACTTTCCAGGTTGCGGCTGCTCTGGCCGTCGTCGTGCGCCAGGCTGAAGTTGATGGCTTCGATGCGGTCGGTGTATTCCTGGCTCTTGCTGACGTCGGAAAAACGACCGACACGGTGGTTGCTCCTGACGCCGAACTCCACTTCCAGCGGCTCGACGAAGGTGCGGAACATGTCCAGCACCAGGCCCTTGCAGCCGTCGCCCGTCAGGATGTTGCGCACTTCGTCGTTGACCAGCGTGATGAAGACAATGGGCCGCTTGCCTTCACGGTGCGCGGTGTCGTTGATCTCGCCTTGCACCACGTTGGCCTTCTCCACCGTGTCGATGAAGGGCCGCCGCACGTGGCGCGGTTTGGCTGGAAACTGGTTGAGGATGGAGTTGCCGAAGGTTTCGGCAGTGATGCCGGTGCCGTCCGAGACAAAGAACACGGTTCGTTCGGTCATGGATCCTCGATGGGTGGCGCAGTGGCCGCGGCGGGTCGGCGTTTCGTCCCATCATAAGGAAGAAGTCCCTAGAATCCCCTCAACTTTCCGCCTCGCCGCCCGAACGTGACCCCCCCTGGCACCCAAGAAAAAGAACAACAGCGCGCCAGCGCAGGGAACGTGGCCGCCCATGCGGAAGCACCGGTTTTGTCACATCACGGAGCTTTCCCATGTCTGCAACCGCCCCTATGGCCCCCCTGGGGTCACTCGCGACCGCCCTGGTCGCCCCGTTTGAACACCTGAGGATGACCGACGTCGAGGCGGTTGGCGGCAAAAACGCCAGCCTCGGCGAAATGATCAGCCAGCTGGCCGCCGCTGGCGTGCGCGTGCCCGGTGGTTTTGCCACCACGGCGAACGCCTTCCGGGCCTTCCTGCAGCACGGTGGGCTGGACAAGCGCATCAGCGACCGTCTGGCCACGCTGGACGTCGACGACGTGCGCTCGCTGGCCGAGGCCGGTGCGCAGATCCGCCAGTGGATCATCGACACGCCGCTGCCGGCCGACCTGGAGGCCGCCATCCGCGAGCAGTTCGCGCGGCTCACGGCCGACACGCCGCCCGGCACCGAAGCCAGCTTTGCCGTGCGCTCGTCGGCCACCGCCGAAGACCTGCCCGATGCCTCGTTCGCCGGTCAGCAGGAAACCTTCCTCAATGTCACCGGCATCGAGGACGTGCTGCACCGCATGAAAGAGGTGTTTGCCTCGCTCTACAACGACCGTGCCATCAGCTACCGCGTGCACAAGGGCTTCGCCCATGCCGACGTGGCGCTGTCGGCCGGTGTGCAGCGCATGGTGCGTTCCGACTTGGGTGCGGCCGGTGTGCTGTTCACGATCGACACCGAATCGGGTTTTGCCGACGTGGTGTTCATCACTGCCAGCTACGGGCTGGGTGAACTGGTGGTGCAGGGAGCTGTCAACCCCGACGAGTTCTATGTCCACAAACCCACGCTGAACCGCGGCAAGTTCCCCATCATCCGCCGTGTGCTGGGCAGCAAGCTGCAGCGCATGGAGTTTGCGGCGCCCGAAGAGCGCGCGGCCCATGGCGGCAAGGGTGGCAAGCTCGTGAAGGTGCTGGACACGCCGCCCGAACAGCGCAACCGCTATGCGTTGAACGATGCCGACATCATCGAACTGGCGAAGTACGCGCTGATCATCGAAAACCACTACGGCCGCCCGATGGACATCGAGTGGGGCAAGGACGGCATCGATGGCCACATCTACATCCTGCAGGCACGGCCCGAAACCGTGAAGAGCCAGGCCGGCGGCAAGGTCGAGCATCGTTACAAGCTGAAAGGCGACCGCAGCAAAAACGTGGTGCTGGCCGAAGGCCGAGCCATCGGCCAGAAAGTGGGCACCGGGCCCGTGCGGCTGGTGCGCAGCACGGCCGAGATGGAACGTGTGCAGCCGGGTGACATCCTGGTCACCGAGATGACCGACCCCAACTGGGAACCGGTGATGAAACGTGCCGGCGCCATCGTCACCAACCGCGGCGGCCGCACGTGCCACGCGGCCATCATCGCGCGGGAACTGGGCATCCCTGCCGTGGTGGGCTGCGGCAACGCCACCGAACACCTGCACGAAGGTGCGCTGGTCACCGTGTCCTGCGCCGAAGGCGACACCGGCTACATCTACGACGGCCTGCTGGAAACCGAGATCAGCGACGTGGTGCGCGGCGAGATGCCGTACTGCCCGATCAAGATCATGATGAACGTGGGCAACCCGCAGCTGGCTTTCGACTTTGCGCAGATGCCCAATTCCGGCGTCGGCCTGGCGCGGCTGGAATTCATCATCAACAACAACATCGGTGTGCACCCGAAGGCGATCCTGGACTACCCGAACATCGACCCCGACCTGAAAAAGGCGGTTGAATCGGTGGCCCGGGGCCATGCGTCGCCGCGCGCTTTCTACGTCGACAAGCTGGTCGAAGGCATCAGCACCATCGCGGCGGCCTTCTGGCCCAAGTCGGTGATCGTGCGGCTGTCGGACTTCAAGAGCAACGAATACCGCAAGCTGATCGGCGGCACCCGCTACGAACCCGATGAAGAGAACCCGATGCTGGGCTTCCGCGGCGCCAGCCGCTACATCAGCGGTGAGTTCAGCGACGCCTTTGCCATGGAGTGCGAAGCGCTGAAGCGCGTGCGCACCGAGATGGGCCTGGACAACGTCGAGATCATGGTGCCCTTCGTGCGCACCGTGAAACAGGCCGAGATCGTGGTGCGCATGCTGGCCGAGCGGGGCCTGAAACGTGCCGCCGACGGTGGCACCGACGGCCTGCGCCTGATCATGATGTGCGAGGTGCCGAGCAACGCCATCCTGGCCGAGCAGTTTCTGGAGCACTTCGACGGCATGTCCATCGGCAGCAACGACCTGACGCAGCTCACGCTGGGCCTGGACCGCGACTCGGGCCTGGAACAACTGGCACACGACTTCGACGAACGCGATCCCGCCGTCAAGGCGCTGATCTCGCGTGCCATCACCGCCTGCCGGGCCACCGGCAAGTACGTGGGCATCTGCGGACAGGGCCCCAGCGACCACCCCGACTTTGCCGACTGGCTGGCTGCCGAAGGCATCGTCTCGATGTCACTGAACCCCGACACGATCATCGAAACCTGGCAGCGTCTGGCCAAGCGTTGACCGGGCGCGACACCGAACAAGGGGCCGTGAGGCCCCTTTTTTGTGTCCGACCCGTGAATCCACATTCAGGGAAAGCCCTATGGGTGCTTGTGCCGGGACTGAGCACTTTCGTCAGAGAGCCGTAAGCGCCAGGCAAAACAGTCGGGCCCAGTCAAATGGATAGCCCATGCTCACGGTTCTGAATGTCGTTCAACTGATCCTGTACATCGCCTTGTTGGCGCTGATCGGGCAGGGCATTCTTTACGTTCTCGCAGGGGCCAAACGCGACAGCAACTTCTTCTACAAGTTGCTGCAGGTGCTGAGCAAGCCTTTCACGCTGCCTGTGCGCAAGATCACACCCAGGCAGGTGTCCGATGCGCAGGTGCCGCTGGTCACCTTCCTGCTGCTGGCCATCCTGTACGCGGTGGTCACCTTCGAAAAGGCTGACCTTTGCGTCACCTCCAACATGTTGGGACAACCCGGATGCCGATGAGCCGCTTCAGCATGGAACGCTTCGAGTACCTCTGGCTCAAGCTTCAGGCCATCGTTCTGCTTGTGTTGGGTCGCAACGCGGCGGCGCTGGCGGTGTTCGACCGAATGGTCGCGCGTTGGTCAGACGACGTGTACGCGCTGGCCAGCCGCGCTCACCTGCAGACGCAGGCCAATCGACTGACCGAAGCGCTGGCCGATTCCAGCCGTCTGGTGGTGCTGCGTGCCGACCATGCGGCCACCTGGTTCAACCACGGCTTCATGCTCGAAGCCGCCGAGCGCCTGGACGAAGCCCGTGCCGCCTTCGAGCGTGCCACTGAACTGGGCCCCAAGCTGGACCGCGCCTGGTACGGCCTGGGCATGGTGCTGATTCGCCTGCATCGCTATGACGAAGCCGTGACGGCCTTGAAACGCAACACCGATCTGCAGCCGATGAGCCCTTACGGCTGGTACCAGCTGGCGCGGGTCCATGTCGACCGCCACCAGCCTGACGAGGCGGTGAAGATCATCCGCCACTTGAAGGGCTTCGAGCCGAAGGTAGCGGCGCAGCTCGAACGCGAAACGGGTTTGTTGGCGGGGACGGTTGCGCCTTGAGCGCAGCCCACACCGCGAAAGGTTTTTGGGGTGCTGCCAATCAACCGGCGGCGGGGTGTATGGAGAACAGGCCCGTCTAGGGCTCACTGAAGAAAGAGGTGACCGCAATGAAGGTGAGTGAGAACCACCAACGCTACTGGCAGAAGAACCTGAGGATCACCGCGATCCTCATGGCGATCTGGTTTGTGGTGACGTTTGTCGTGAGCTACTTCGCCCGCGACCTGAACTTCAACTTTTTTGGCTGGCCGTTCAGCTTCTGGATGGGTGCCCAAGGGTCCTTGATCATTTATGTGGCGATCATCGCGTTCTACGCGCACTACATGAACAAGCTGGACATCGAACACGGCGTGGCCGAGGAGGAATGACATGTCAGGCTTGAGCTTTGAACCCCAAGCGGGTGTCTCCAACAAAGAGGCCAATGCGGCCTTCAAGAAGGGGCTGAACAAAATTTACGGTTGGTACACCGGGGGCTTCCTGGCCTTCGTGGTCGTGCTGGCCATTGCCGAACAGATGGGCTTGTCGCGCGCCGCGATCGGCCTGGTGTTCCTGTTTGCCACCGTGGCGCTGTATGCCGGCATCGGCATCATGAGCCGCACCAACGACGCGGCTGAATACTACGTTGCCGGCCGTCGTGTGCCAGCCATCTACAACGGCATGGCCACCGGCGCCGACTGGATGAGCGCGGCGTCGTTCATCGCCATGGCCGGTACGTTGTACCTCACGGGTTACGGCGGCCTGGCTTTCATCATGGGCTGGACTGGCGGTTACTGCCTGGTGGCGCTGTTCCTGGCGCCCTACCTGCGCAAGTTCGGGCAGTTCACGATTCCCGACTTCCTGGGTGCACGTTATGAAGGCAACCTGCCGCGTTTCATCGGCATCCTGGCGGCCATCCTGTGTTCCTTCGTCTACGTGGTGGCGCAGATCTACGGTGTCGGACTGATCACCACGCGTCTGTCGGGGCTGGCCTTCGAGATTGGCATCTTCGTCGGTCTGGGTGGCATTCTGGTGTGTTCATTCCTGGGCGGCATGCGTGCGGTCACGTGGACGCAGGTGGCGCAGTACATCATCCTGATCATTGCCTACATGATCCCGGTGGTGTGGCTGTCGGTGAAGCAGACGGGCGTGCCGATTCCTCAAGCGGTGTACGGCTACCAGCTCGAGAAGGTGACGGCGAAGGAAGCGCAGCTGATCGCCGACCCGAAGGAAAGGGAAGTCATCGCCATCTTCAAACAGCAGTCGGACACGCTGGCCGCCAAGCTGAAGGACGTGCCGACGGCCCTGGCTGCCGACAAGGCCGCTGCTGCCAAGAAGGTCGAAGACCTGAAGGCCGCCAACGCACCTTTGGCTGAAGTGCAAGCTGCAGAGAAGGCCATGGCCGCTGTGCCCGCCGACGACGCCGCTGCCAGGAAAGCCTGGACCGCCGCCAAGGCAGCTGCCGACGGCCGTGCCAGGCCTTTGGCTGGCATGCCACGCCACGCCGCGCAGTACGCCGGCAACCCGGATGGCGACGCTGCAGCGCAGAAGACCTTCAACGAATCGCGTCGCAACTTCCTGGCCCTGGTGTTCTGCCTGATGGTGGGTACGGCCGCACTGCCGCACATCCTGATGCGCTACTACACCACGCCGTCGGTGAAGGACGCACGTGCTTCGGTGACCTGGTCGCTGTTCTTCATCTTCCTGCTGTACTTCACGGCGCCCGCTCTGGCGGTGCTGGTGAAGTACGAGGTGTTCAACGTGCTGGTGGGTACACCGTTCGACCAGTTGCCAGGCTGGGTCTCGGCCTGGACCCGGGTCGACCCGGGCCTGCTGTCGGTGGCCGACATCAACGGCGACGGCATCTTCCAGCTGGGTGAAATGCGCATCGGTGGCGACATCATCGTGCTGGCTGCACCTGAAATCGCCGGCCTGCCGTATGTGGTGTCAGGCATGGTGGCTGCGGGTGGTCTGGCTGCCGCGCTGTCCACCGCCGACGGCCTGCTGCTGACGATTGCCAACGCGCTGTCGCACGACCTGTACTACAAGATGATCGACCCCAATGCGCCCACCGCGCGTCGCGTGATGATCTCCAAGGTGCTGCTGCTGGTGGTGGCGCTGGCTGCCGCTTCGGTGGCGGCGCAGAAGCCGGCTGACATCCTGTTCCTGGTGTCTGCAGCCTTCTCGTTTGCCGCAGCTGCGTTTTTCCCGGCGCTGACCCTGGGCATCTTCTGGAAGCGGGCCAACAAGTGGGGCGCGGTGCTGGGCATGATTTCCGGCCTGGGCATCACGTTCTACTACATGGTGATGAACCAGGTCTGGCTGCGTGGAGTGTTTGGCATCACCTCGCCGGTGGACTTGTGGTTCGGCATCCTGCCGATCTCGGCCGGCATCTTCGGCGTGCCGTTGGGCTTTGCGGTGATCATCATCGTGAGCCTGCTGACACCTGCTCCTTCTGCCGACACGCAGGAACTGGTGGAGCACGTGCGCTACCCCAACCTGGTGCCGAGCAAGTCCTGATCGGGGCTTCCCTGTGCTGAAGGGCCGCGCCGCAAGGTGCGGCCCCTTTTTTTTGGTTGGCCGGCACACAGCGCGCGCTTGATCCAGGTCAGTCACCGGTGCTGCCCAGAAGTACCCTGGCAGGCCTTGCCGGCCTACGATCAGCGGTATCACAACGCACAGGCGTGGCCCCGATGACCGAACCCGAAGCACGCAGTTCGCCGTCCAGCAGCCTCATCGGCAACCTGAGCGTCGAGCTCACGCGTGTGCTGCCTTTTTCGCGCATGCGTGAACAGGACGTGGCGGCTTTTGTCTCCGCCGCCACGCAGCTGTATTTCGCGCCGGGCGAAGTGGTGCTGGACCCGTCCAGCGGTCAGGTGAACGCACTCTTGTGCATCCGCCAGGGCAGTGTCACCGGCCGCAAGGGCCTGGCCGACACCCTGTCGGACACGGCGGGGCAATTCGAGTACGTGGCCGGGGACCTCTTTCCGGTGGGCGCGCTGCTGGCAGGGCGGCCCGTGACCGCCACCTACACCGCCAACGAAGACACTTTCTGCCTGCAGGTGCCGGCTGAGCGGGTGCAGCAGCTGGCCGAAGTCAGTCCGCCTTTTGCCGACTTCCTGAACCGCCGCGTGGCTCACATGCTCGACCTGTCACGGCGCGCGGTGCAGGCCAGCTGGTCTTCGCAGGCGCTGGCTGAACAGTCACTGGAAAAGAGCCTGGGTCAGTTGCCGCCGCGGCAGCCGCTGGTGTGTGATGCCGGCACACCGCTGCGCGATGCCTTGCAGCAGATGCATGACCGCCGGGTCGGTTCGATGCTGGTGGTGGACACCTTGGGTGCACCGCAAGGCATCCTGACGCGGCACGACATCCTGGGCCGTGTGACCTTGCCACAGTTGCCGCTGCACACACCCATTGGCCAGGTCATGAGCCGTCCGGTGCACAGCCTGACGGTGGACCACACGCTGCAGGACGCGGCGCTGCTGATGTCGCAGCACGGCCTGCGCCATGTACCGGTCACGCAGGCCGGGCGGGCGGTCAACATCGTTTCCGAACGCGACCTGTTTGCGCTGCAGCGGCTGTCGCTCAAGCAGCTGGGCAGCGGCATCCGCGCGGCGCAGGACCTGGCCAGCCTGAAGCTGCTGGCCGCTGGCATCCGCGACTTTGCACGCAGCCTGCTGGGCCAGGGTGTGCAGGCGCGGCAACTGACCGAACTCATCAGCCACCTGAACGACCTGCTCACCGCACGCCTGCTGCACCTGGTGGCACTGCGCCGGGGCGCCGACCTGTCAAAGGCCTGCTGGGTGGCCTTCGGGTCCGAAGGCCGCAGCGAACAGACAGTGGCCACCGACCAGGACAACGGCCTGGTCTTCGACAGCCAGCAGCCGGATGTCGACCGTGCGGCCTGGATGGCGCTGGGCGCCGAAGTCAACGACGCGCTGGATGCCTGTGGCTACCCGCTGTGCAAAGGCGGCGTGATGGCGCGCAACGCCGACTGCTGCCTGACGACGCAGGAATGGGGCGGGCGCTTTGCGCAGTGGGTCGAACACGGTGCGCCCGAAGACCTGCTCAAGGCCAGCATCTATTTCGATCTGCGTCCGCTGCACGGCAACGTGGCGCTGGTGCAGCCGCTGCAGGAACTGCTGGCGAACATGCCGGCGCGTGTGCCGCGTTTTGTCAAGCAGATGGCCGATAACGCGCTGCAACACGGCCCACCGCTGAACTGGCGTGGCGCGCTGGACACCCGCGACGAAGGTGGCCGGGCCTGGCTGGACCTGAAGCTGCAGGGCACGGCCCTGTTTGTCGATGCCGCGCGCCTGTATGCGCTGGCGCATGGCCTGCCGGCGCTGAGCACCCGGGCGCGGCTCGAAGCGGCGGCGCCGTTGATGCGGGTGGCGCCGCAGGAAGGCCAGGCCTGGATCGCCGGCTTCGAGTTTCTGCAGATGCTGCGTCTGCAAGTGCAGTTGCGCGGCACCGACACGGCCAATGACGTGGTTGAAGCCAACCCCAACCTGATCGACGTCAACACGCTCAACGACATCGACCGCCGCATGCTCAAGGAAACCATGCGCATGGCGCGTGCGCTGCAGCAGCGCATCGAACTGGACTACCGGCGTTGATGCGGGGCAACACATGAGCTGGCTCGACAACTGGCTGCCCTGGCGCAAGGCGCCGCAGGCCGGTGGTGCCGAGGGCAGCGCCCGCTGGGTGGTGCTGGACGTCGAGTCCAGCGGCCTGGACGCACGCAACGACCGCCTGCTGGCCATCGCTGCCATCGTGGTGCGTGTCGACGGTGTCGCAGCGGTGAACAAGCCGCACATCGACCTTGGCGACAGCTTCGAGGTGGTGCTGCAGCAGCCGCAGACGGTGGCCGCACCCGACCGCCAGAACATTCTGCTGCACGGCATCGGCGTCGGTGCCCAGCGGGCGGGTGTGCAGCGCAGGGAAGCCCTGCAAGGTTTCCTGGACTTCGTGGCGGACTCGCCGCTGATTGCATTCCATGCCGCCTTCGACCGCACGCTGATCGAACGCGCACTGCAATCTGAAGGCCTGCCACTGCCCGCCGGCGGCTGGCTCGACCTGGAACCGCTGGCAGCCGTGCTGAAGCCGCAGGTCAAGGCCCGTTCGCTGGACGAATGGATGCAGGCCTTGTCCATCCACTGTGCCGTGCGCCACCAGGCCGCGGCCGACACCCTGGCCACGGCCGAGGTGTTGCTCAAGCTGTGGCCGGCGCTGCTGACCGAACTGCCGCAGCCCGACTTCCGCGCCACGGTGGCCCTGGCCGCCCGGCGGCGCTGGCTTGCTGGCTGAGACGGCCCTTGGCCAGCCCGGTTTCGGGCCTGCCGCCTGCTATACTCGCGGGCTTTCCTTGCTGCACCCGTCATGTCGACGCATCGGGGCAGCTTCCACACCCGACGTTTCAGGCCCGCATTGCATGGTGCAGCGTGGCGCCGAACGCGCCGGAATCCACAAGGAGTATTCATGCGTCACTATGAGATCGTTCTGCTGATCCATCCGGATCAAAGCGAACAGGTTCCGGCCATGCTGGAACGCTACAAGACCACCGTCACCGCTGCGGGCGGCAAGGTGCACCGCGTTGAAGACTGGGGCCGGCGTCAGCTGGCCTACATGATCCAGAAGCTGGTGAAGGCACATTACCTGTGCCTGAACATCGAAGTCAGCAACGAAACGCTGACCGAGATCGAAACCGGCTTCCGCTTCAACGACGCCGTGCTGCGCCACATGACCGTGGCCAAGGCCAAGGCCGAAACCACCCCTTCCATCATGATGAAGGCGGTCGAGCGCGAAGAAGCCCGCAAGGAACGCCAGGAGGCCACGGCCTGATCTTGTTGCCCTTGCCCGCCCGGGCGGCTGTTCACGAATCTGCGGCATGAACCGCCTGATTCTGTCAGCCACTCTGGTGGAGCGCGCGGCGCAGCGTTACACCCCCGCCGGCTTGCCGGCCCTGGACTTGAGCCTGAAGCACGAGTCCACGGTCAGCGAAGACGGACAGCCCCGCAAGGTCTCGATGGAGATCAAGGCGTTGGCAATCGGGGCGATCACGCAGGCGCTGATGCCGCTGGCGCTGGGAAGTGCAGGCCTCTTTGCAGGCTTCATCACCAGCACACGCAATGGGCGCGGACTGCTGTTCCACATCACGTCGGTCGAGCCAGACCCTGTGTCCGAAAGCTTGACCGGTTCATCCGGATCGAATCAGTTTTAAGTAGGAGCTCATATGCCCCCGCCACGTGGTAAAGGTCGTTTTTCCAAAGACAAGCGCCCCAAGCGCAACAACCAATCCCTGCTGTTCCGTCGCAAGCGCTTCTGCCGCTTCACGGTGGCCGGTGTCACCGAGATCGACTACAAGGAAATCGACACGCTGCGCGATTTCATCGGTGAAAACGGCAAGATCACGCCCGCTCGCCTGACCGGCACGCGCGCTTTTTTCCAGCGCAAGCTGACCACCGCCATCAAGCGTGCGCGCTTCCTGGCGCTGCTGCCGTACTCTGACCAGCACAAGGTCTAAGGAGCCGACATGCAAATCATTCTTCTCGACAAGGTCGGCAACCTCGGCAACCTGGGCGACGTGGTCAACGTCAAGCCGGGTTACGCCCGCAACTACCTGATCCCGACCAAGCTGGCGCGCCGCGCCACCGAAGCCGCGATCAAGGAATTCGAAGGCCGCCGTGCCGACCTGGAAAAGGCCGCCCAAGCCAAGCTCGACGCTGCCAAGGCGCTGGGCGAACAACTGGCTGGCAAGACCGTGCGTGTGGTGCAAAAGGCCGGCGTCGACGGCCGCCTGTTCGGTTCGGTCACCAACAACGACGTGGCTGAAGCGTTGGTCAAGATGGGCCTGCAGATCGTCAAGTCGCAGGTGCGCATGCCCACCGGCCCGCTGAAGACCGTGGGCGAGCACCCGGTCACCGTGGCACCGCACCATGACGTGGTGGTGGAAGTCACCGTGCACGTGGTGGCCCAGGCCGACTGAGCGATTTTTCTCGTTTGTTCAAAGGCCGGCTTTTGCCGGCCTTTGTTTTTCTTGTCCCCGTCATTGCACAGGCTGACCACCCTTCATCCACAGCTTTGCCCACAGGCGCGGGGGCCGAAGGCTGAGACACTCGCAATCACTCTGGGTAGACGGCAGCAATGCCCTTAGGCTTGAACCATGAACTCGCTCCTCGATACCCGCGACACCTCGACCCAACGTGACCTGCGCGATGACGAGGTGGCGCGACTGCGGGTGCCGCCCCATTCCGTGGAAGCCGAACAGAGCGTGCTGGGCGGCCTGCTGCTGGACAACCTGGCCTGGGACCGTGCGGCAGAGCTGCTGACCGACAGCGACTTCTACCGCTACGAGCACCGGCTGATCTTCGGCGCCATTGCCGGCCTGGTTCAGCACAGCCGGCCGGCTGACGTGATCACCGTCTTCGAGCAGCTGCAAAGCCTGGGCAAGGCCGACGAAAGCGGCGGCCTGGCCTACCTGAACGCCTTGGCGCAGAGTGTGCCCAGTGCCGCCAACATGCGGCGCTATGCCGAGATCGTGCGAGAGCGCGCGGTGCTGCGCAAGCTGATCGCGGCCAGTGACGAAATCGCCACCGCAGCCTTCAACCGCGAAGGCCGCCAGGTCAGCCAGATCCTGGACGAAGCCGAAGGCAAGATCCTGAAGATCGGCGAAGAAGGCTCGCGCCAGAAGCAGGGCTTCCAGGGCATGGACAAGCTGGTGGTGGCGCTGCTGGACCGTGTCAACGAACTGGCCGAAAACGGCGCCGAAGACGTGACCGGCGTGCGCACCGGCTACTACGACCTGGACAGCATGACGGCTGGCCTGCAAAAGGGCGACCTGATCGTGCTGGCCGCGCGCCCGTCGATGGGCAAAACCGCCTTTGCGCTGAACATTGCCGAGCATGTGTGCGTGAAGGAAGAGTTGCCGGTTGTTGTGTTTTCGATGGAAATGGGCGCCTCGCAGCTGGCACTGCGCATGGTGGGATCGCTCGGGCGCATCAACCAGCAGCACCTGCGCACCGGCAAGCTGGCCGACGACGAATGGGGCCGGCTGGCCGAAGCGGTTGAAAAACTCGGCCAGGTGAACATGTTCATCGACGAAACCGCAGGCCTGACCGCCGCCGAGTTGCGCGCCCGCGCACGCCGCATGGCGCGGCAGTTCGGTGGCACGCTGGGCCTGATCGTGGTGGACTACCTGCAGCTGATGAGCGGCAGCGGCGGCAGCGACGAGAACCGCGCCACCGAGCTGGGCGAAATCTCGCGTGGCCTGAAGGCGCTGGCCAAGGAACTGCAATGCCCGGTGATTGCGCTGTCGCAGTTGAACCGCAGTGTCGAAAGCCGTCCCGACAAGCGGCCGATGATGAGCGACCTGCGTGAGTCGGGCGCGATCGAGCAGGACGCGGACATCATCATGTTCATCTACCGCGACGACTACTACACCAAAGAGGCCAGCAAGGAGCCGGGTGTGGCCGAAATCGTGATTGCCAAGCAGCGCAATGGGCCGGTGGGCACGGTGAAACTGGTGTTCTTGAACAAGCTGACCAAGTTCGACAACATGGCACCGGGTTCGTCGAGCGCAGAGTACTGAGCTTTCCAACTGTGGATGTGTTGCCGCTGACTTGCAGTTCAACTGCGTACTGGATATATTTACAGTATGCCGAGCTCGAGCCCGCAACCCCAGGCCACCTTGATGTACGCACCCGCAGGCGCCCTGAAGGGCCGCGGCACTGTGTGGGCGATGGAGCACCGCTTCAGCACCGACACCCGCGTCGACTTCGACGACGGCTGGGGCACGCTGCAGCAGGCGGCAGACGAAGAGCAGCTGCCGCCGCTCACGCAGGTGAGCAAAGAAAACGTCAATCGCATCCTGTCCGGCAATGACTCACCCGACATCGGCTTCGACATTTCGATCAACCCCTACCGGGGCTGCGAACACGGCTGCATCTACTGTTACGCCAGGCCCACGCACAGCTACCTGAACCTGTCGCCCGGCCTCGATTTCGAGACCCGCATTGTGGCCAAGGTCAACGCCGCCGAAAGGCTGCGCGAAGCGATGGCCAGCAAGGGCTTCACGCCGGCGCAACTGAACATCGGTTCGGTCACCGACGCCTACCAGCCTGCAGAACGGCGGCTGCGCATCACGCGGTCGATCCTCGAGGCACTGTCGCAGGTGCGGCACCCGTTTTCCATCATCACCAAGTCCAGCCTGGTCGAGCGCGACATCGACCTCATCGCGCCCATGGCGCAGCAACGCATGGCGGCGGTGTACGTGTCCATCACCACGCTGGACAGCCAGCTGGCGCGCACGCTGGAGCCGCGTGCCGCTTCACCGGCGCGGCGGCTTCAGACGATCCGGGCGCTGTCGCAGGCAGGCATTCCGGTGGGGGTGAGCGTTTCGCCGGTGATTCCCTTCCTGAACGAACCCGAGCTCGAGCGCATCCTCGAAGCGGCCCGCGATGCCGGTGCCACGTCGGCCTTCAGCATCGTGCTGCGCCTGCCCTGGGAAGTGAACCCGCTGTTCCAGCAGTGGTTGCAGCAGCATGTGCCCGACAAGGCCGAACGCATCATGGCCCGCTTGCGTGACATGCGCGGTGGCAAAGACTACGACAGCAGCTTCGGCACCCGCATGACGGGGCAGGGCGTGTGGGCGCAGCTCTTGCGCCAGCGCTTCGAAAAGGCCTGCGGCAGCCTGGGCCTGAACCGGCAGCGGCTGACCCTTGACCTGTCGCGTTTCCGGCCACCGGGCCGGGCGACGGGGCAGGGCGAACTGTTCTAGGAGCGCTGGCGGCCGAAGACCTTCTGCTGCCCACGCTCCTGGGGCGTCAGGCCGTGCGCGCGGCCGCGCGCAGCACCAAGCCACCCGCCGAACGGTTGCTGCGGCGTACGCCGGCGATGTGCGTGGCCGGCGCGCAGTAGCGGTGCGCCAGCACACCCGCTGCGCTGAGCAGTTCGTCCACGCCTTCGATGCGCTCTTCATGCCGGCGGGCCACCAGCCCGGCCATCTCGATCAGCTTGGCATTGCCGGTTTCCTTGCCGTGCTGCAGCAGCGTCTGCACCGCCCGCTTGGGGTCACCCTTGACCGCGTGATCCATCGCTTTCTCGGCCAGCTGCATCACTTCGGCGTGGGTGTCGCGGATCCAGTCGCTGGCCACCGCGTGGCGGCGGGATGCGGCAATCAGCACTTCGTTGGCTGCCTTGGAAACCGAGAAGCGCCGTGCCACAGTCTTTGTCACCTGCTCCAGTTCGGGCAACTCGATGCCGGCCATGTCCATGCGAGACCACAAGGACAGCATGTTGGTGCCAGCTTCCATGTCGAAGTCCGGTCGCTGGACATCGACCAGAGACTCCCGCGCCGTCAGCACGCCGTGGGCTGTCTTGCCGGCCAGCAGCGCGCTCAGGATCTCGCCATGCTGCGCCATCCGGCGCAGCCGCACCGACTGCGGGTGATCGCCGGAAAAGCGGCGCAACACGTCGCAGGCTATCTCCAGGCCCTTGGTGTCCCGGTTGTCGAAGCGCAAGAAGGCCAGCAGCATCATCGACAGCACGTCGAACAGCCGCGACTTGTTGCCCATCTGCCAGGTGCGTTCCAGCATCTGGATGGCGGCAGGTGAGTCGCCAGCATAAAAGCTGAGCGTGCCGCAGTGCTGCAGGCGCAGGATGCAGCCCGGCGTGATCGCGGCTGCCGTGCGGTAGGTGGCCAGCGCCTGTTCCAGCTGCCCTTGCTCCATCTGCACCTTGCCCATCACGTCGTATGAGTCCGCGTACTGGGGTTGATCGCCGAGCAGCGACTCGAGCGTGCGGCGCGCCTGCATCACCTCGCCTTCGGCCAATTGCACGCGGGCCACGCCCAACCGCGCCCAAGGCACGGCCTTGGCGGCAACAACGGCGTCAAACAGCTGTTTGGCTTCTTCGTTGCGCTTGAGCATCAGCAGCAACTCGGCCCCGATGCGCGCGGCGTAGAGCCAATAGTTGTCACGCGCGTGGAAGCGGTTCAGGCACAGCTGGGCGGCCAGCTCGTGCTGCTTGGCTTCCATGGCGACAAAGATCTCCTTGAGCACACGCTTGCGGTTGCGCGCCTCTCTGAGCCGCTCGAACAGCGTGTTGGCCGAGAAGGGCTTGATGAGGTAGCTGTCCAGCGCGGCCTCGGCGGCCTCGGCCACACGCTGGTAGGTCGCGTCGCCCGTGACCATCACAAACACGGTCGAGTAGGGCAGCATCTGCTCGCGGCGCAGTTCTTCCAGCAGGTCCTGGCCGGACTCGGTGCTGTTTTCGAAGTGGTTGTCGCACACCACCAGGTCGAACTTTCGGTGTTCCAGCTGATCACGTGCGTCGGTCACCCGGCCGACGGCCTTGACGCTGCCGAAGCCGAACTCGCGCAGATGCTGCAGCAGCACACTGCGTGAGGCCGGGTTGCCATCGATCACCAAGGCGTGAGACTTGGTGACATCGCGATCAAGCTGTTGCATCAGCTGGCTCCATGCGGGCGCCTGGGCAAAGCAGCCCAACTGGCCCGTCCAGGTCGGTGGACCGGCTGGACAGGGCGTCGACGGCAATGGGCTAACGGTTTGGGCATCACGGTAAGGCAGGGACTTGCGCAGGATCGACGCTCAGTATCGTCATCCCCGGGATACCTCAAGGCGCCGAAAAGGCTGGATTGCACCGACAGTTCCGGCGCGCAAGGGGGTGTCGAAAGCCTTCACGCCAACGCTCACGCCCCCCGGCCACGGGCCGATCTGTTGGAGGGAAGTGCCTTCGCAGGGAAAGGAGACCATCGACCCGAGGGTGGGCAAACGACCCCTGGGTATCGGCCCTTCTGCGCCTTACTTGAAGAGGTCCTTCACGCGGTCGGTCCAGGTCTTGGTGTTCGGCGAGTGGCGGTCGCCCGACTTCTTGAAGGAGTCGTCCAATTCCTTCAGCAGCTTGCGCTGGTGTTCGGTGATCTTCACCGGCGTTTCCACCGACACGTGGCAGTACAGGTCACCCGGGTAGCTGCTGCGCAGTCCCTTGATGCCCTTGCCGCGCAGGCGGAAGGTCTTGCCGTGCTGGGTGCCTTCGGGCAGTTCGATCTCGGCCCGGTTGCCCAGCGTCGGTACCTCGATGGTGCCGCCCAGCGCCACCGTGGTCAGGCCCACCGGGACGGTGCAATGCAGGTCGTCGCCGTCGCGTTCGAAGATCTCGTGCTGCTTGACGCGGATTTCGATGTACAGGTCGCCAGCCGGGCCGCCGTTGGTGCCTGGCTCGCCGTTGCCGGCACTGCGGATGCGCATGCCTTCGTTGATGCCGGCGGGAATCTTCACCTCCAGCGTCTTTTGCTTCTTGATCTTGCCCGCGCCATTGCAGCTGGTGCAGGGCTCGGGAATGATCTTGCCCGTGCCGTGGCAGTGCGGGCAGGTCTGCTGAATGCTGAAGAAGCCCTGGCGCAGGTGCACCGTGCCACTGCCGTTGCAGGTCGTGCAGGTCTTGGGCTGGGTGCCGGGCTTGGCACCTGTGCCCTTGCAGGTTTCGCAGCCTTCCCAGGTGGGCACGCGAATCTGTGTGTCCTTGCCGAAGGCCGCTTCTTCGAGCGTGATTTCCATCGCGTAGCTGAGGTCGCTGCCACGGTAGACCTGCTGGCCACCGCCGCCCCCGCGCCGCCCGGCGCCGCCCGCGGCAGCGCCGCCGAAGATGTCGCCGAAGATGTCGCCGAAGGCTTCGGCAAAGCCCCCGAAACCTTCGCCCCCGGGCCCGCCCGGTCGGCCACCCATATTGGGGTCGACGCCAGCGTGGCCGTACTGGTCGTAGGCGGCGCGCTTCTGGCCGTCGGAGAGCATCTCGTAAGCCTCTTTGGCTTCCTTGAACTTCTCTTCCGACGCCTTGGCGTTGTCACCCTGGTTGCGGTCGGGGTGGTGCTTCATCGCCAGCTTGCGATAAGCCTTCTTGATGTCGTCTTCGGTGGCGTTTTTGGGCACACCCAGGACGTCGTAATAGTCGCGCTTGGCCATGGATCCTCTGATGGCTACAAAGTGAAGCCGCCGCGTGGACCGCCGGGTTGGGCCCGGGGGGTCGAACGCGGCGATGGGATTCCGGTGGGCGCCAGGCCCGCCGGAAAGGTCACTTCTTCACTTCCTTGAACTCCGCGTCGACCACGTTGTCGTCGGCCGCCTTGGCCTGCTGCGGCGCCTCGCCCGCTGCCGCACCCGGGCCGCCGGCGCCAGCCGCCGCGCCGGCTGCGGCCTGGGCCGCCTGCGTGTCGGCGTACATCTTCTCGCCCAGCTTCTGGCTGGCCGTCATCAGGGCTTCGGTCTTGGCTTCGATGGTGGCCTTGTCGTCGCTCTTGATGGCTTCTTCGACGTCCTTCAGCGCAGCTTCGATCTTTTCCCTCTCGGCTGCGTCGAGCTTGTCACCGTGTTCGGCCACGCTCTTCTTCACGCTGTGCAGCATGGCGTCGGCCTGGTTGCGGGCCTGCACGAGTTCGACCTTCTTGGCGTCTTCGCCAGCATTGAGCTCGGCGTCCTTCACCATCTTCTGGATCTCTTCTTCGCTCAGGCCCGAGTTGGCCTTGATGGTGATCTTGTTTTCCTTGCCGGTGCCCTTGTCCTTGGCGCTGACGTGCAGGATGCCGTTGGCGTCGATGTCGAAGGTGACCTCGATCTGCGGCAGGCCACGCGGCGAAGGCGGAATGCCTTCGAGGTTGAACTCACCCAGGCTCTTGTTGCCGGTAGCCAGCTCACGTTCACCCTGGTAGACCTTGATCGTCACGGCCGGCTGGTTGTCGTCGGCGGTGCTGAAGGTCTGCGCAAACTTGGTCGGGATCGTGGTGTTTTTCTTGATCATCTTGGTCATGACCCCACCGAGCGTTTCGATGCCCAGGCTCAGCGGCGTCACGTCCAGCAGCAGCACGTCGGTGCGGTCACCACCCAGCACCTGGCCCTGGATGGCAGCACCCACGGCCACGGCTTCGTCGGGGTTCACGTCCTTGCGCGGCTCCTTGCCGAAGAACTCCTTCACCTTTTCCTGCACCTTGGGCATGCGCGACATGCCACCGACCAGGATCACGTCGTCGATTTCGCTCAGCTTCACACCCGCGTCCTTGACGGCAATGCGGCAAGGTTCGATGGTGCGCGAGATCAGCTCGTCGACCAGGCTTTCCAGCTTGGCGCGTGTGAGCTTGATGTTCAGGTGCTTCGGGCCCGAGGCATCGGCCGTGATGTAGGGCAGGTTGATGTCGGTCTGCGTGCTGTTGCTCAGCTCGATCTTGGCCTTTTCAGCAGCTTCTTTCAGGCGCTGCAGGGCCAGCACGTCCTTGGTCAGGTCGACACCCTGTTCCTTGCGGAACTCCGCCACGATGTAGTCGATGACACGCTGGTCGAAGTCTTCACCGCCCAGGAAGGTGTCGCCGTTGGTGGACAGCACCTCGAACTGCTTTTCGCCGTCGACATCGGCAATCTCGATGATGCTGATGTCGAAGGTGCCGCCGCCCAGGTCGAAGACCGCGATCTTGCGGTCGCCCTTGCCGTGTTTGTCCAGGCCGAAGGCCAGCGCCGCAGCGGTGGGTTCGTTGATGATGCGCTTGACGTCCAGACCGGCGATGCGGCCGGCGTCCTTGGTCGCCTGGCGTTGCGAGTCATTGAAGTAGGCCGGCACCGTGATGACGGCTTCGGTGACTTCTTCGCCCAGGTAGTCCTCGGCGGTTTTTTTCATCTTGCGCAGCACTTCGGCCGACACCTGCGGCGGTGCCATCTTCTTGCCGCGCACCTCCACCCACGCGTCGCCGTTGTCGGCCGCGGCAATGGTGAAGGGCATCAGGCCGATGTCCTTCTGCACTTCCTTTTCGGTGAACTTGCGGCCGATCAGGCGCTTCACCGCGTACAGCGTGTTGCGCGGGTTGGTGACGCTCTGGCGCTTGGCGCTGGCGCCGACCAGGATCTCACCGTCCTCTTGGTAGGCAATGATCGACGGCGTGGTGCGTGCACCTTCGCTGTTTTCGATCACCTTGGTGGTGTTGCCTTCCATGATGGCCACGCACGAGTTCGTGGTGCCCAGGTCGATGCCGATGATCTTTCCCATGTTCTTCGCTCCTTCAGGAGTAATTCAGTTGATCTGGAGTTGTGGATAACTTGCCGGCTTTCAAGGCCGATCAGGCCTGAAAGCGGCCTATTTCGGCGCGGCCACCGTCACCAGCGCGGGCCGCAGCACACGGTCGGCGATGAGGTAGCCCTTTTGCAGCACGGTCACCACGGTGCCGGCTTCGTGTTCGGCCGGCACCACGCTGATGGCCTGGTGCTGGTGCGGATCGAACTTGGTGCCGGCGGGTGGCGCGATGGCCAGCACCTTGTTGCGTTCCAGCGCGGCGGTCAGCTGGCGCAGCGTGGCGTGCACGCCTTCCAGCACCTGCGCCACGGGCGCATCGGGCATGGCGATGGCGGCTTCCAGGCTGTCGCGCACCGGCAGCAGGCTGTCGGCGAAGCTTTCGATGGCGAACTTGCGGGCCTTCGACACCTCTTCATCGGCACGACGACGGGTGTTTTCGGCTTCGGCCTTGGCACGCAGGTAGGCGTCGTTGGCTTCGGTGTGTTTGGCCTGCCACTCGGCCAGCTGCGCGCTCAGCCCTTCAGGGCTCACATCGGCTTGCTGAGCGGTTCCAGGCTCAGTTTGCGGGGCGTTTTGTGCGGGATCGGGGGTCTCGTTCATGGTCTCGGGCAAATGGGTGCAGGCAGGACGTGGGGACAGTCCCCGCGCTTTCAAGAGGGGGATTCGCCAAAGTCATGCGTCAGCCCGGCACGGTCAAGGGTCCAGGTCGTCGGCGCTGGCGCTCCAGCGTTGCCAGTCGGCCAGCTGGCGGCGGTCGCGTTTGGTCGGGCGACCCTGCTCGATGGCCTGCGCCGGCTCGGCGCCCAGCCGGCGCTGTTCGGCGGCTTTCAGGCGCAAGGCCACGCTCTCGGCCGTTTCTTCGTACAGGGCCTGGGCCACCGGGGCGGGGCCACGCGCCTGGCTGAGACCCAGCACCTTCACGGTGCGGGACAGCGGCCCCTGGCGCAGCGCCAGCATGTCGCCGGGTTTGAGTTCACGCGATGCCTTGGCGATTTGGCCGTTGACCTCGACCCGGCCATGGCCGATGTCTTCGGCGGCCAGTGCGCGTGTCTTGAAAAAACGCGCAGCCCAGAGCCACTTGTCCAGTCGCACACGCGATTCGGCAGTCATGCCGGGCTGCCTGTCGCTGTCGTTGCCGCTGTCGTTATCGCTGTCGCCAAGGGCAAACGAACCACGGCTTCCAGGCCGGGCAGTTCGCCGTCGGCTTCGCGATTGCGCAGTTCGATGCTGCCACCCAGCGACTGCACGATTTCCTGGCAGATGGCCAGACCCAGGCCAGAACCGCCCTTGGCGCCGACGGCCGCAAAAGGCTGGAACAGGCGTTGGCGTTGTGCCGGCCCGATGCCCGGGCCGCTGTCGCTGACCTTGAGCACCGCCCAGTCGCCCAGGGCCGACACCGACACCGACAAAGGCGCGCCCGCCGGTGTGTGTTTGATGGCGTTGTGCAGCAGGTTGCGGGTCAGCTCGCGCAGGGCCCATTCGTGGGCGCGCACCGGCGCGGCCTGGGTTTCGATGTCGAAGTCGATGCTGCCTGCTGCCAGCAGCGGGCTCACGTCCAGCGCCACGGCGCGCACGATCTGGTCCCAGGCCAGCACCGGCGCGTCACCCTGGTGCCGCAGCTGTTCGACCTTGGCCAGGGCCAGCATCTGGTTGGCCAGTTCGGTGGCGCGGTCGACGGTGACATTGATCTCGGCCAGTGCCTGTTCCGCGTCGACATCACCCCGCCGCGCTGACTGCACCTGCGTCTTCAGCACCGCCAGCGGGGTGCGCAACTGGTGCGAAGCGTCGCGCACAAACCGCTTCTGCAGGTCCAGCACCTGGGCCAGACGGGCCATCACCTTGTTGGTGGCGTCCAGCAGCGGCTGCAGCTCACGGGGCGCTGTGCGGGCCGGCAGTGGTGAGAGGTCGGCTTCGTCGCGGGCCAGCATCTGCGCGCTGAGCAGGCGCACGGGCGCCGTCGCGCGCTGCACAACGAACACCACCACCAGCGCAATCAGCACCACCAGCAGCAGCTGCTGCCACAGCGTCTGCATGAGCAGGCTTTGCGCCAGCGTGCGCCGCAGCTGCAGGGTTTCGGCGACCTGGATCGTGGCCATGCCCTGGCCGCCCAGGCCGGAAACGGGTTGCAGCAACACGGCCATGCGCACGGGCTCGCCCTGGTAGTTGTCGTCGTAGAAGTCCACCAGCGCGGCATAGACGCTGCGGGTGCGACCCTGAGGTCTTGCCGGCGGCAGGTCATGAAAACCCGACACCATTTCGCCAGAAAAACCGGTGACGCGGTAAACCATTCGGCTGCGGTTGTCGGCTTCGAAAGCCTCGAGCGCGCTGTAGGGCAGACTGGCCAACAGGCGGGGCGGGTTGCCGCTGTCGCTGACCGTCAGCAACTCGCCGATGGCTTTGGCGGAAGCCAGCAGCGTGCGGTCGTAGGCCGTGTCGGCCGCAGCCAGCGCCTGCCGGTACAGCGTGACGGTGTTGATGATCACGAAACCCAGCACCGGCAGCAGGATGCCCAGCAACAGAAAGCGCCGCAGCGAGATGCGGGGCAGGGCCGCTGGGGCCGGCTGGGTGCGGTCTGCGCTCAAGCACCGTCCTTCAGCAGGTAGCCCAGGCCACGCAGAGTGACCAGCTGGGCCGCCGTGCCGACCAGCTTCTTGCGCAGACGGTAGACCACGACCTCGATGGCGTCGGCCTGCACCTGCGTTTCACCGGCAAACACCAGGTCGGACAGCCTTTCCTTGGCGACTGCCTGGCCGGGCGCGACCAGCAGCGCGCGCAGCAAGGCGGCTTCGCGCACCGTCAGGTCCAGCGCGGTGCCGTTCAGGTAGACCGCGCCGCTGGCGGAGTCGGCGCGCAGGCCGCAGAACTCGGGGCTTGGCAAGCCCTCGGCCGGTCGCGTGGCACTGCGACGGCACAACGCGCGCACGCGCGCTTCGAGTTCGTCCAGGTCGAAGGGTTTGGCCAGGTAGTCGTCGGCGCCGGTGTTCAGGCCCAGGATGCGGTCGCCGACCGTGCCGCGCGCGGTGAGGATGAGCACCGGCGTCGTCAGCCCCTCGGCACGTGCGGCCGACAGCACGCTCAGCCCGTCCTGGCCCGGCAGTGTGAGGTCCAGCAGCACCACGTCGGGCACGCTGGCGCGCCAGCGGTCCAGCGCCCGTGCGCCGTCGCCGCACAGCACCACCTGCATGCCACGCCGTTCGAAGCTGCGCTGCAGGGTGGTCTGCATCGCGGTGTTGTCTTCGATCAGCAGCAGCTTCATGGTCGGTGGGCGGGCGGGCGGGATTATCGGCAGCTGCCGGCGCGGCAGCGCCGGCAAACGCAGGCCTTGGTGATTCCCCGGGGGTCGGCGACAGCCGATTGACAGCCACCCGCGCCATCATCCCCCCAGCCTTTCCCCATACCCACAACAGGAGACAAGACCATGCGTCGCGACACTTTCCTCAAGAGCCTGGCCGCCCTGGCCGCCACCGGCGCGTTGCCCCTGTCGGCGCAGGCCGCCGCCAACCTGAAGATGATGATTCCCGCCAACCCGGGCGGCGGCTGGGACACCACCGGCCGGGCGCTGGGCAAGGCGTTGCAGGAAGCCGGCGTGGCCAGCGCCGTCAGCTTCGAGAACAAGGGCGGTGCTGCGGGTGCCATCGGCCTGGCGCAGTTTGTCAACGCGTCCAAGGGCGACGGCAACGCGCTGATGGTGATGGGCGCCGTGATGCTGGGCGGCATCATCACCGGCAAGCCGCCGGTGAGCGTGACCCAGGCCACTCCCATCGCGCGTCTGACCAGCGAATACAACGTCTTCGTGGTGCCCGAGGCCTCGCCGCTGAAAACCATGAAGGACGTGGTCGAGCAGATGAAGAAGGACATGGGCAGCGTCAAGTGGGGCGGTGGCTCGCGTGGGTCCACCGAACACATCGCGGCCGCCATGCTGGCGCGCGAAGTGGGCCTGGATGCGTCCAAGGTCAACTACGTGCCTTTCCGCGGCGGTGGTGAAGCCGTTGCGGCCATCCTGGGCAACAACGTCAGCGTGGGTGGCAGTGGCTACAGCGAGTTCCAGCAGTACATCGAAAGCGGCAAGATGCGCGCGATCGCGGTGACCTCGGCCACCCGGTTGAAGGGCATCAACATCCCGACCATGAAGGAGCAGGGCTACAACGTCGAGCTGGGCAACTGGCGCGGTGTCTACGGTGCGCCCGGCATCTCGGCCGAACAGCGCAAGGCCCTGGTGGACATGGTCGTCAAGGCGACCAAGACCAAGGCCTGGACAGCCGACCTGGAAAAGAACAACTGGACGCCGGCGCTGATGGTGGGCAAGGACTTCGAGGACTTCGTCGATCGCGAATTCGCCGGCCTGCGCGCCACGATGGTCAAGGCCGGCATGGTGTAAACACGGTCACGGCCCAGGCAAGCCTGGGTCGAGACTGCGCACCGCGGGGGCTTTTTGCCCCCGTGCTTCGTCTTGCAGGAGCATCAAGTCCATGGCTGAACCCAGCGCCGCGAAGCGGCACCAGACCCTCATTGGCGCCGGCGCGCTCTTGCTTGGCGCCTTGTTGGCCTTTGGCGCGCGCAACATCTCATCCGAGGCCGGTTACGCCGGTGTCGGGCCCAACTTCCTGCCCTGGGTGGTGGCGGCCGTGCTCACGGTCTGCGGCGCCTGGTTGATCTGGGAAGCCCAGACAGGAGGCTGGCGCCACCTGGAAGAAGCTTCCGGCGCGCCACAAGGTGACTGGCAGGCGCTGGCATGGGTGGCCGCCGGCATCGCTGCCAATGCCACTTTCCTGACCGTCATCGGCTTCATCCTGAGCTGCACGCTGTGTTTCATGCTGGCGGTGCGGGGCCTGCGCGGTTCCGAAGGCAAGACCCACGGCGGCTTGCGTGGCCTGGTGATCGACTTCGTGACCGGCTTTCTGATCGCCGCCCCGGCCTTCTGGCTCTTCACCAAGGTGCTGGGCATCAACCTGCCCGGGCTGACCGGCACGGGGTGGATCTGATGGACATCTGGAACCAGCTGATGGCCGGTTTTGCCACCGCAGGCACGCCGATCAACCTGATGTGGGCCTTCGTGGGCTGCGCCATCGGCACCGCCATCGGCGTGCTGCCCGGGCTGGGGCCGGCGGTGACGGTGGCCATGCTGCTGCCCATCACCTCGCAGGTCGAACCGACGGCCAGCATGATCTTTTTCGCCGGCATCTACTACGGCGCCATGTATGGCGGCAGCACGACCTCGATCCTGCTCAACACCCCGGGCGAAACCGGCACCATGGTGACCGCACTCGAGGGCTTCAAGATGGCCAAGAGCGGCCGTGCCGGTGCCGCCCTGGCCACATCGGCCATCGGCAGTTTCGTGGCCGGCACCATCGCCACCGTGCTGGTGACGCTGTTTGCGCCCATCGTGGCCAACTATGCGGTGCAGCTGGGGCCGCCCGAGTACTTCATGTTGATGGTGCTGGCCTTCACGACCGTCAGTGCCGTGCTGGGCAGAAGCGCGCTGCGCGGGCTGACGGCCCTGTTCATCGGCCTGGCGGCCGGCCTGGTGGGCCTGGACCAGATCACGGCCCAGGTGCGTTACACCGGCGGTGTACCCGAGTTCCTGGACGGCATCGAGGTGGTGCTGGTCGCGGTGGGCCTGTTTGCGGTCGGCGAATGCATGTACACGGCGCTGTACGAAGGTCGGAACAAGCCGTCGATGAACCGCATGGGTTCGGCCCACATGAGCAAGGCCGAATGGCGGCGCTCGTGGCCGGCCTGGCTGCGCGGCACGGCCATTGGCTTTCCCTTCGGCACCATCCCGGCTGGCGGCTCAGAGCTGCCCACCTTCATCAGCTACGGCGTTGAGCGCAAGCTCAGCAAGCACAAGGAAGAATTCGGCACCACCGGCGCCATCGAAGGTGTGGCCGGGCCCGAAGCGGCTAACAACTCGGCGGTCACGGCCACGCTGGTGCCCTTGTTGACCTTGGGCATTCCGACGTCGGTGACGGCGGCCATCCTGCTGTCGGCACTGCAGAACTACGGCATCAATGCCGGCCCGCAGCTGTTCCAGACCAGCTCGGGCCTGGTCTGGGCGCTGATTGCGTCGCTGTACATCGGCAACGTGATGCTGCTGGTGCTGAACCTGCCGATGGTCGGGCTGTGGGTCAAGTTGCTGTTGATCCCGCGGCCGCAGCTGTACGCCGGCATCCTGATCTTTGCGACCGTGGGTGTCTACGGCATGCGCCAGAGCGCCTTCGACCTGTACCTGATGCTGGGCATCGGCCTCTTGGGCGTGTTGATGCGGCGTTTCGACTTTCCCACCGCTCCGGTCATCGTGGGCCTGATCCTGGGCCCGATGGCCGAGGCGCAGATGCGCAATGCGCTGTCCATCGGCGAAGGCAAATGGGGCGTCTTCATCGAGCGGCCGATGTCGGCCACCTTGCTGGCGGTGGTGGTGGCGGTGCTGGTGGTGCCGCGGCTGTTGGCCCTGCGCAGGCGCCACCTGGCCTGAAACTGCAAAGGCCGCTTGCGCTGACCTGACCGGCAAGAAGCCCTCAGGTGCCCAGTTCGGCCAGCAGCTTTCTGACAGCTTGCTGCTCGGTGGCGTCCTGGATGCGGGTCAGGGCAGACTGCAAGGTGGAGCGAGCCTTGGCCTTGTCGCCGGCTTCACGTTGGGCAGTGGCCAGGTGGATGGCGATCTGCCCGTTTGCCGGCGCCAGGCTGGCCGCCTTTTCGAGCGAGACCAGCGCGGCCGGCAGCTTGCCTTGCGCACGCTGGATCCAGCCCAGCGTGTCGTGAAAGTCGGCCACCGCGGGGGCCAACTTGACGGCTTGGGCGGCCGATGCGGCCGCTTCAGCCAAGGTTTCCGGCTTCTTCGACTGCACATCGGCCAGGTTGTTGTAGGCAATGGCCAGCTGGGCATCGCGCTCGATGGCCTGCCGGTAGGCCGCTGCAGCCTGGCCGTCCTGCCCGGTGCGGTGCCACAGCATGGCCATCTTTAAGTGTGGCCCAGCGGCCTTGGGCGCAGCTGCTGCAGCTTCCTTGAAGGCTTCGATCGCCAGTTCTGGTTTGCCTGAAAGATCGGCCACATCACCTTTGAGCAGCAGGGCTTCGACCAGGGTCGGCTGCAGGGCGAGTGCTTCGTTCACCGACGCCAGGGCTTGTGGGTAGGCTCGGCGCGTGGCGTGCAGACGGGCCAGCGCCAACCGGGGCAGCGGGTTTCTGGGTTCAAGCTGGGCCGATGTCTCCAGCTCCGTGGTGGCACGTGCGGTGTTGCCCTGGCGCAGCAAGGCCAGGCCCAGTGCATAGCGGGCTGCGCCGTTGTCACCCTGGATCGACAGCGCCTGCTCGTACAGTGGCAAGGCATCCGCAGTCCGCCCCATGCCCATCAGTGCGTCGGCCAGCGTCATGCGCGCCCTGACGGCCCGCGGATCGAGATCGATGGCCCGCCGCAAAGACGCCTCACCTTCCTTGGCCTTGCCGGACCACAGCCGCAAGCGGCCCAGCGACTCGTGGGCGTTGGCGTCGGTGGGCTGCGCCTGAACCGCCTTTTCCATCCATCGCGCCGCCTCGTCCATCTTGCCGGCCTTCACGGACAACTCGGCCATGCCCAGCATGGCCGCGCTCGACTTCGGGTTGGCTTTGAGTGCCTGGCTGAAGGCGGACTCTGCTGCAACAGAGTCGCCCTTGACCAGCGCGTCCAGGCCCTTTTCGTAGGGCCCGGCGGCGGCGCCCGGCGCGCCAGGCTTGTGCGCTTGTTCCGTGGTGATGACGATGGGCATGGCCAGGGCCGAGGCGGTCGCCAGGGCCAGTGTCGCAACAAGTGTGGAACGCGTGAAGGTCATGGGCTGGGTCTGAAGTGGAATCTGGGGTGGGGAAACCGCGCCGGTGCGTGCAGCCAGGGCCGCACGGTCGCCCAAGGCGCAGCCACGCGATGGTGCCTACTCCAGCACCGATTCACAAGAAAAAAGCCCCTGACTTGGGGTCAGGGGCTCGGCTCAGGCCCGCCGAAGCGGGCCCGGATGTGACAAACGACCTCAGGCCTTCAGGCCTTGCGGCGACGCACGGCGCCCAGACCCAGCAGGGCCAGGCCAGCCAGTGCCAGCGAGCCGGGTTCGGCCACACCGATGGGGACGCCGCCAACGCCGGCGAAGCCGAAGATGAAGGTGGCCGGGGTGCCGGTGACACCGCCGTCGCGGCTTTGGCCCAGCGAGTACAGCTCGATGCTTTCGGCGCCAATGGCGGCCAGTGCGTCAGCTTCGGTGCCGGTGGCGCCGTAGAAGGTGGTGAAGGTGTAGCTTGCGCCAGCGGCCAGCGAACCGAAGTTGAACTGGAAGTAGGCGCCATGGTCGGCGGGGCCATCGTCCGTGAAGTCCACGTTCAGCGTTGCCGCATTGAGCGGGCTGTTTGCGGCCAGCGGATTGGACGATGCGAAGCCGTTGTCGTGCGAACGGGTCAGCAGCGTCGTGGTGGCGGTGCCCCTGATGGTGACCAGTTCGCTGAACTCCGTCGGCGGCACGTCCCAGTCCATCACCCGAACGTAGCGGACGTCGTTGACGGCCGCTGCAGTGTCGTTGGTGATGGTGACAACCGCCTTGAACAGCGCGCCCGGGGCGTTGTCGGCGGGGGCGTAGGCGTGCGTGACCTTCAGGCCCGTCAGCGAGGTCAGGAACACCGAGGAAGTGGCCGTTGACGCGGTGGAGGCAAAGCTGGTCAGACCCAGACCGGCGGTACCACCCGCCACGTTGGCGAAGCCAGCGGTGGTGCCGTTAACCGACACGCCCCAGCCTTCGCACAGGCAACCGGGAGACGTGGCGTCGCGGAAGCTACCGTCTGCGAACTTGTAGGCGAGACCCGTCGCGCCGGCATTGACCGCGACGTTGCCGACGGAGGTATTCAGGTGGCCCAGATCATTCACACCTAGCGCAACCGTGCCGGCCGGGTTGATGATCGTGGCGGCGGCTTGCGCGGCGCCAGCGGCAAAAAACAGGGCCGCTGCGGCGGCGACTGCGGCAATCGAGGTTCGCTTGCTAAGTTTCATGTTTGAGAGCTCCAGGTTGAATCCCACTCAGTCCCGGGGGTTGGGGCCGATTGGGTGAGATGTAAGCAATCCCCGGGCCAGAAAAATTACTTTATCTAAATCAATCACTTGGAGCTGCCTTCCTGTCCATAGTGACAGGGACTGTAAAGCGCGGCGACAGCACTTTGTAACTGTCTTGAACGTCAGTCCCTGGCGCCCATTTTCAAGGCTCGTTCGCGTTGCCGCCCGAGTTCGGTCCTGTCAGGTGAAACCCGGGTGTCCCAGCCCGACAAATGCCGCTCGGCCAGACGTGTCAGCGCATCGATCCACGCCGCAGAGTCATTCAGGCAAGGCACGTAGCTGAAGGCCTGGCCGCCGGCTTGCAGAAAGGCATCTCGCGCTTCCTGCGCAATCTCTTCCAGCGTCTCCAGGCAGTCGGCGACAAACCCCGGGCACATGATGTCCACCCGCTTCACGCCCGATGCGGCCAGCGCCTGCAGTGTGGGTTCGGTGTAGGGCTGCAGCCACTTGGCCTTGCCGAAGCGGCTTTGGAAGGTGACACGCACTTCGTCGGCCGCCAGGCCCACTTCCGCTGCGAGCAGGCGTGCGGTTTTGAGGCACTGGCAGTGGTAGGGGTCGCCGAGGTGCAGGCTGCGTTCAGGCACGCCGTGAAAGCTGAGAACCAGCTGTTCGCCGCGGCCGTTGGCGGCCCAGTGCGTGCGCAGTTGCTGGGCCAGCGCGGTGATGTAGGCCGGGTCGTCGTGGTACTCGGCCACGAAGCGGAACTCGGGCATGCGGCGTGCCTGGCCGGCCCACTGGAAGATCCTGTCGCTGATGCTGGCGGTGGTGGCTGCCGCGAACTGGGGGTACAGGGGCAGCACCAGCACACGGGTCACCCCCTCTTGGCGAAGCTGGTCCAGCGTGTCCGGCAAGGAGGGCTTGCCGTATCGCATGGCGTGGCGCACGATGACTTGGTGCCCCTTTGTGGCAAGCGAGGTGGCCAGTGCGGTTGTCTGACGCTGTGTCCAGACCGCCAGTGGCGAGCCCTCGGGCATCCAGACGCTGGCGTACTTGGCAGCCGAGCGGGCAGGGCGTGTGCGCAAAATGATGCCGTGCAGGATGGGCCACCACACCAGGCGCGGGATTTCGACCACCCGCGGATCGCTCAGGAACTCGGCCAGGTACCGGCGCAGCGCCGCAGCCGTGGGTTCGTCGGGGGTGCCCAGGTTGACCAGCAAGACTGCCGTGCGGGCCGGGCTGCCATGGCGGTAGGCGGGTTCGTCGCGAACGCTCATCGGGCAGCCGCCCCGCCGCTCAGACGGGCCAGCTCGCCAAGAACCCGTTGCAGCTCGACCGGTTTGGTCCAGCAGCCCGTGAAGCCGGCCTCGCGTGCAGGTTGCTCAACCAGGGGCGCTTCGTCCGCCGTGCACAAAAAGGCGGGCAAGTTGGCCTGGCCCAGGAGCGCACGCAAAGCCGGCAGCAGGTCATAGCCGGTGGTGTCGGGCAGGTGCAGGTCGATCACCAGCAAATCGGGCCGGCAGCGAGGTGCCAGTTCCAGCGCCTCGGCGCCAGTGCCGGCGGTTTCCACCTCAACCGCATGCGCAAAGCGGCAGGTCTCGACAAACAGCAAGGTGTTGATGCGGTCGTCGTCGATGTAGAGCACCCTCATGGTCAGCGCAGCTCCAGCGGAACCTGGGGTTGGGTGTCGGCAAATCTCAGCACGTCGAAGCTGACGCAGGCCGAGCCCGGGTCGGTGGGCGTGCCGCCCAGGCCGATGGTGCCGCTGCCGTGCAGCGTGCAACTGCCGCGGCGCAGGCTGACGATTTCACCGTCGTTGAAGCGCACGTAGGTGCCGTTGTAGCTGAGGTCGGTGATCTGGAAGCTGCCGCTGTGCCAGTCGACCCGCGCATGCGAACGCGAGACACGACCGTCGTCGACACAGAAGGTGGCCTGCGGGCTGCGGCCCAGCACCACCGGCGTCTGCTGGCTGGCAAACAGGCGCAGCTGGTCGGCCCACATCAGGCGCAGGCCATCGGGCTCGGAGACCGAACCCACGTCGCCGAACTGGGTCGCGGCCATGTCGGAAGAAACGCCGCGGCGGCCGCCCATGACATGCACCTGCACGGGTTCGGCACGGCCCCGCAGGACCAGCCGGTCCAGGCTGCGGAAGCGCGAGCGCAGGTCCAGCGGCAATCCCTGCAGCACTTCGACGGTGAGCAAGGTTTCGTTGTCGCCAGCGTGGTCCAGCAGGCGGGCGGCCACGTTGACGGCGTCGCCAAAACAATCACCGGCCATCTCGACCACTTCACCCCTGGCCAGGCCGACTTGAAGGCGCAGCGCGCGCAGCCCAGACGACGCGCCACGCTCGCTGCCGCGCGACACCATGCCTTCCAGCACCTCGTGCATCAGCATCGCAGCCTGCACGGCTTGCACGGCTTCGTCGAACACCGCCATCAGGCCGTCGCCCAACGTCTTCACGACGCTGCCTTCGTAGCTGGTGACGGCGCCGCCGAGTGCCTGCACACAGTGCGTGACCACCGAGGTGGCCTCGGCGTTGCCCAGGGTCTCGAACAGCGCCGTGCTGCCGCGCAGGTCGGCGAACAGAACGGTGCGGTCGGAGATGCGTGTCATGGCGTAGCCAAGTTTAGTTGCCGCTCACGGGCCATGGCCGGGCTGGCGCACTTGGTCGCACCGCTGAAGGCCAGCCTTAGAGGTTGTCCAGGTAGGTGCGCAACTTGTCCGAGCGGCTGGGGTGCTTGAGTTTGCGGATCGCCTTGGCCTCGATCTGGCGGATGCGTTCGCGTGTCACGTCGAACTGCTTGCCCACTTCTTCCAGCGTGTGGTCGGTGCTCATCTCGATGCCGAAGCGCATGCGCAGCACCTTGGCTTCACGCGGGGTCAGCGAATCGAGGATGTCCTTGACCACGTCGCGCAGGCCAGCCTGCATCGCGGCGTCGACCGGGGCCACGTTGTTGGTGTCCTCGATGAAGTCGCCCAGGTGCGAATCGTCGTCGTCGCCGATCGGCGTTTCCATGGAGATCGGTTCTTTGGCGATCTTCATGATCTTGCGGATCTTGTCTTCCGGGATCTCCATCTTCTCGGCCAGCGTCGGCGCGTCCGGCTCGTAGCCAAACTCTTGAAGATGTTGCCTCGAGATGCGGTTCATCTTGTTGATCGTCTCGATCATGTGAACCGGGATGCGGATGGTGCGTGCCTGGTCGGCGATGCTGCGTGTGATGGCCTGGCGGATCCACCACGTGGCATAGGTTGAAAACTTGTAGCCGCGGCGGTACTCGAACTTGTCCACGGCCTTCATCAGGCCGATGTTGCCTTCCTGGATCAGGTCCAGGAACTGCAAGCCGCGGTTGGTGTACTTCTTGGCGATGGAAATCACCAGGCGCAGGTTGGCCTCGATCATTTCCTTCTTGGCGTCGCGGCTGGCCTTTTCGCCTTCGTTCATCTTCTTGTTGATGAGCTTCAGGTCGTCCAGCGGCACCACGGCGCGGGCCTGCAGGTCGAACAGCTTCTGCTGCAGTTCCTGCACCGCCGGCAGGTTGCGCTGCAAGATCGGGCTGTAGGGCTTGCCGGCGGCAATCTCCTTCTCGGCCCACTTCTGGTTCATGACATTGGGCGGGAAGGTCTTGATGAAGTGGTCCTGCGGCATGCCGCACTTGTCGACCACGATCTTGCGGATCTCGCGTTCATAGCGGCGCACATCGTCGACCTGGCTGCGCAGGATGTGGCACAGCTTTTCGATCGTCTTCACGGTGAAGCGGATCGTCATCAGGTCTTCGCTGATGGCGTGCTGCGCCTTGTTGTACGTGGTGCTCTTGTAGCCTTCCTTCTCGTAGGCCTTGCGCATCTTGTCGAAGTGCGTGCGCAGGCCTTCGAACTTCACCAGCGCGGCCTTCTTCAGCTCTTCCAGCTTCTTCGTCAGTGCCTTGCTGCCGCCCTGGCCGTCGTCGTCGTCTTCTTCGTCGAACTCGTCGAAGTCTTCTTCGGCCACGTAGTCGTCGGCTTCGTCGCTGCTGATGAAGCCGTCCACGGCTTCGGAAATCTGCATCGTGCCGCTGCCGATGCGGTCGGCCATCGACAGGATCTCGGCAATGGTGGTGGGCGAAGCGCTGATGGCCAGCATCATGGCTTGCAGGCCACCTTCGATGCGCTTGGCGATCTCGATTTCGCCTTCACGCGTGAGCAACTCGACCGTGCCCATCTCGCGCATGTACATGCGCACCGGGTCGGTGGTGCGGCCGAACTCGCTGTCCACCGTGGACAGCGCCGCTTCGGCAGCTTCTTCGGCTTCTTCTTCGGTTGCTGTGGTGGCGCCGCCCCCGGCCACCAGCAGCGTGGCTGCATCGGGCGCTTGTTCGTAGACCGCGATGCCCATGTCGTTGAGCATGCTGATGATGGCTTCGAGGATTTCCTCGTTGATCAGCTTCTCGGGCAGGTGGTCGTTGATTTCCTGGTGCGTCAGGAAGCCGCGTGTCTTGCCCATCTTGATGAGCGTCTTCAGCTCCTGACGGCGCTTGGCGGCTTCTTCTTCGGTCAGCGTGGTTTCTTCCAGTCCGAACTCGCGCATCAGGGCGCGCTCTTTGGCGCGGCTGACCTTCATGCGCAGCGGCTTGGCCTTTTCGACCTTTTCGTCGGCGACCACTTCGACTTCGACTTCGACCTCGGCCTCGACCTCGACTTCACCTTCGATGTCGGCTTCGATGTCGCTCAGGTCTTCTTCTTCGACCAGCGCTGCGCCCTTCTTGATTGGCTCTGCCTTCTTGCCACCCTTGCCGGCCTTGGCTTCCGGCTTGCCAGGCGCCACCTTGGCGGGGCCCTTGGCGGGGATCTTGGCGGCCTTGGTTTCCACCTTGGCTTCAGTCTTGGGCGCCTTCAGCGGAGCGGCCTTCGCCGGTTTGGCTTTGGCAGCTGCCTTGACGACCGGCTTGGCTGGCGCGGCCTTTGCCGCGGGGGCCTTCACCTTGGTGTCTTCTGCGGGCTTGGCCACGGTTTTGGCGGCAGGCGTGGGCTTCTTGGCGGTCATGCGTATCCTTGAAAGGAGGGGGGCGGCAAACAAGATGCGCCATCCATGCGGCAGCCTTGCCGGTACAAAGACTTGTCTGTCTGCGCTGGCGTCGGCTTGGGGGCTCGCTCGTGTCGGGCAGGCAAGTTCGGGTGAACTTTCCAGCAGTGCAGCCCTTGCGGATAGGTGGTGACCTTGGGTGCCCTTGTCAAGGGTGGTCGGGGTCCGGAGGTGCTGTTGTCACTGCAGTTTTCACTACCCTGTCACTGCTGATGTCACTGCTGTCGTCTACTGCGGTCACCGCACGTGTTGCTGCGGCAAACGCAGGATTATACCGCTGTGCCCGGCTGCGAGCCGCCCAAAGGCCGGAAGAGGCCCTCGCTCGGGTGCTGTCGGTAGGGCGGTCAGTGCGGCTTCGGCGCGCCCGTGGCGGCCACTGCTGCCTTCAATGCGCGAAGTCGTTCGTTGAGCTCACCGAGCTGCGCCAGGTCCTCGGGCGAACGGGCTTGTGCCGCCAACTCGCGCGACTCGGCACCCAGCCGGTCGATCCAGATGCGGGAGACAACCCGCGCCAGGTCGTCGAAGCTCTGTTCTTCTTCTGCGTCGGCCGCGTCCACCCAGCGCCGGACCTCGGTGTGCCACGGTTGGCCGGCCATGGCTTCTTCCAGCGCGGCCCAGGTCTGGTCGCCGTGTTCGACCAGTTGCACCTCGAGCCAGGCCACCACCTCGCCATGGTCGCCGCCCAGGCCGTGCAGCAGCGTGTGGTCGTCGCCCGACAGCCGGGCCCACCAGTCGCTGTGGCGCAACAAGAGGCGCAAGGCCAGATCGGCCAGCGCCGCCGGGGCGCGCCGGCCGGGTGGGCGCAAGGCGGCGCGCTGGGGTGGCAGCCGGGGCTGGGCAGCTGCACGTGGTGCTGCCGCGGCGCCGCCCCACAGCGCGTTCAGCTCCGCCAGGTCGAGCTGCGCCTGGCGCGCCAGTTCGGCCAGCATCTGCCGCTTCAAGCCGCCGTCGGGCAAGGCAGCCCACAGCGGCCGTGCCTGAGCCAACATGCGAGAGCGCCCTTCGGCCGTGGCCAGGTCCGCGCCGTCGCTGGCCTGTTCGATCAGCTGCCGCGACAGCGGCACCGCACGGGTCACCTGTTCTTCGAAGGCCGCGGAGCCCAGCTCGCGCACGTAGCTGTCGGGGTCGTGTTCCGGCGGCAGGAACAGGAAGCGCACCGAGCGCAGGTCGGTGGCGTGGGGCAGTGAAGCTTCCAAAGCCCGCCCGGCGGCGCGGCGGCCGGCTGCGTCGCCGTCGAAGCTGAACACCACCGCATCGGTGAAGCGGAAGAGCTTCTGCACGTGATCGGCCGTGCAGGCCGTGCCCAGCGTGGCCACGGCGTTGGGAAAACCGCTCTGCGCCAGTGCGACCACGTCCATGTAACCCTCGACCACCAGCGCGTAAGCCTTGTCGCGCAGCGCCTGCCGTGCTTCGAACAGGCCATAGAGCTCGCGGCCCTTGCTGAAGACCGGTGTCTCAGGCGAGTTGATGTATTTGGGCTTGCTGTCGTCGAGCACCCGGCCGCCGAAGCCGATGACCTCGCCACCGACGGCGCGGATGGGGAACATGATGCGGTCGCGGAACCAGTCGTAGCGGCCGCGGTCGGCATCGGCCGGCGCTGCGCTGTCCTGCCCTTCGCCGCTGTCCTTTTGCCGCACCAGGCCGGCTTCTTCCAGCAAAGGGTCGTCGTAGGCAGGAAACACGCCGGCCAGCGTGCGCCAGCCGGGGGGTGCAAAACCCAGCCCAAAACGTGCGGCCACCGTGCCCGTCAGGCCCCGCTGTTTCAGGTAGTCGACAGCCCGTGAATGGGTGCGCAGCTGGGTGCGGTAGAAGTCGGCGGCGCGTGCCAGCACGTTGCCCAGCGACTGCCGACGTTGCCGCAGCGTGTCGCGCCGCTGGCGTTCGTCGGGACTGACCTGTTCTTCGGGCACCGTCAGGCCAGCACCCTGTGCCAGGTCGCGCACGGCCTCGACGAAGCTCAGGCCCAGGTGTTCGGTCAGGAAGCGGATCGCGTCGCCGCTGGCGCCGCAGCCGAAGCAGTAATAAAACTGCTTGCTCGGGCTGACCGAAAAGCTGGGCGACTTTTCGCCGTGGAAGGGGCACAGCCCCATCAGGTTGGCGCCACCGCGCTTGAGTTCGACATGGCGGCCAACCACGTCGACGATGTCGACGCGCGAAAGCAGTTCCTGCAGAAAGCTCGGAGGGATCACGCCTCGAGTCTAGGGCCCCGGGAAGCCTCAGCTGACCCTGGCGACGCCACTGTCGGGTTCGGGCGCCGGGGACAGCGCAAACATGCCCTTGTAGTCGCGCACCCAGGCAGCCACCTGAGCCGACGGCATCGGCGCGGCGATGCCGGTGCCCTGGCCGATGGTGCAGCCCAGTTCCAGCAATGTGCGCGCTTGTGCCGGGCTCTCCACGCCTTCGGCCACCACCACACAACCAAAGGTGCCGGCCAGGCCGATGACCCCTTCGACGATGGCGCGGTCTTGTGGGTCATCCAGCATGTGGTGCACGAAGCTGCGGTCGATCTTCAGCACGTCCACCGGCAGACGTTTCAGGTAGGTCAGCGTGGAATAGCCGGTGCCGAAGTCGTCCAGCGAAAAGCGCACACCGAGGGCCCGGCAGCGCACCAGCAGCGCCGAGGTGGCTTCGATGTCGGCGTGGGCCGCGGTTTCCAGCATCTCGATTTCCAGGTAGCTGGCCAGCGGTTCGGCGTGGCGCGCCAGCAGTTCGGACAGGCGCAGCGCAAAGTCGGGTTCTTGCAGGTGGCGGGCCGAGACGTTGACGCTGACCGAAAAGTCCAGGCCGTCGCGGCGCCACGACGACAGATGGTCCAGCGCCTGCGAAATGACCCAGTCACCGATGCGCGATGACAGCCCCGTGTTTTCGATCAACGGCAGAAACTGCAGCGGCGCCACCATGCCGTGCTGTGGGTGTTCCCAGCGCAGCAGCGCTTCGAAGCCGTGCACGCGGCCAGTGCGCATGTCCACCTTGGGCTGGTAATGCAGCACCAGTTCCTGCTGGTCCAGCGCCTCCTGGATGCGGCCGATGGCCAGCGCACGTTCTTCGGTGCGGCGGCGGTGTTCGGGGTCGAAAAACAAGTAGCCGTTGCGGCCCGACTGCTTGGCGCCGTACATCGCGTGGTCGGCGTGGCGCAGCAAGGTGTCGGCGTCGCTGCGGTCGATGGGGTAGACCGTGGCGCCCATGCTCGACGTCACTTGCACCGGGTCTTGCGCGGGGTCGATGACATAAGGCTGGCTGACCACACGCAGCACACGTTCCACCGCCAGCCGCGCTTCTTCCAGCGTGCCGGCGCGCAAGAGCAGCACGAATTCATCACCGCCCAGGCGTGCGGCGCTGTCGGTCCAGTGCTCGCGGCTGCGCAGCGCACTGCGCAGGCGGCCCGCCAGTTCGGACAAGAGCCGGTCGCCGGCCGCATGGCCGAAGCGGTCGTTGACCGGCTTGAAGCGGTCGAGGTCGAGGTAACACACCACCAGCAGGTAACCGTCGCGGTCGGCGGCGCGCATCGCGTCGTCGAGCAATTCCGACAGCCGCGCGCGGTTGGGCAGGCGCGTCAACTCGTCGAAGTGGGCCTGACGTTCGAGCTGTTCGCGCTGCAGTTGCTGCTGCGTGATGTCGCTGATGACCAGCACGTGGTAGCGCAGGTCTTGCGCCGGCCCCAGCACGGTGGAGATGGTGGCCTGCAGCGTGCAGAGCTCGCCATTGCGTCGGCGTTCCAGCAGCTCACCGCGCCAGCTGCCGGTGTCGCGCAGACCACCCCACATGGCGGCACGCTGCTGGCGTGCCACGGGGTCGGCGGGGTCGGGGCGCAGCAAGGAAGGCACGGTGCCCAGCACTTCGTCGCGCGGCACGCCCAGGATCTGCGTGTAGGCCGGGTTCACGTCCAGCGCGTGCAGGTCGGGGTCGGTGATCAGCAGGCCTTCGTGCAGGTGCTGGAACAGGCTCACCGACATCAGCTGGCGTTCCTGCGCCTGGCGTTTGTCGTGCACGTCGGCCAGCGTGGCCAGCAGGTGCACCGGGTCGCCAGCGCCGTCGCGTTCGATCACCATCAGCGTGGCTTCCAGCCAGTGCCAGCCGTTGCCCCGTGGCATGCGCAACTGCAGCTGGCGACGGCCGTCGTCGCCCACGGTCAGCGCGGCAATGGCGTCGGCCAGTGCCTTGCGGTCTTCGGGGTGCACCTGATGGTGCCAGGACAGCGGGTCCCAGTGTTTGTCGTTGTGCCCGGTCAGCGTGCGCCAGGCCGCTGAGGCGAAGCCGTCTTCGCGCTGCAGGTGCCAGTCGGCCACGCCCAGGCGCGAGCCGTCCAGCGCCCATTCCCAGCGCTGGGCGCGGCCGCGCCAGTCCACCGTGGCGGCGTGGGTGACGAGCAACAGGGTCAGGGCCGAGCCCACCCAGGCCGCCAGCGCGGCTTGCACACTGCCACCGGCCACCCAGAACGAAAGCCCCTTGGCCGCGGAGCCGGCCACCACCAAGGCGGCAATCAAGAGGGCGCTGGCTGCCAGGGCCAGATGTCCGCGCAGCACCAGCACCACCACCACCACGTGTGGCAGGAAGAGCGCAAAGGCACCCACCGGTGAGCGGGCCAGTGGCGCCATCCACAGCAGCCACAACATCACGGCCACCGCCAGAAGGCCCAGCGCAGACGACTTCCAGCCTGCCCCCGGCTGCAGCGCCATCAGCATGCCGCGGTCGAAGGCCAGCACGGCGATCGCGGTGCACAGCATGCCCAGCCCCAGCACGCACCAGCCCACGCTGAAGGCCTCCCAGGGTGTCAGGCCCATCGTGGCCGTGACCCAGGCGGCCACCGCCAGTGCGGCCGGCAGCGCCGCGCCACAGACCACGGCAGCGGCCAGGATCGCCACGTCAACGGGGCGCTCGAAGCGAGCGTCGAATTCCAGCCGCGACATCAGCGCGTGGGCCAGCAGCGCGGCCAGCACCACGACGCTGGCGCCGAGCAGCGCCTCGCTGAAGCTCATGCCCGAACCCAGCAGAGCGGCCAATGTGCCGACGGCCACGCCCAGCAGCACGCTGCGACCCCAGCGCCAATGTGCGGCCAGCGCCAGTCCGGCCGGCATGGCAATGGCGCTCCAGGGCGACAAGGCCAGGCTCAGCGTGCCTGCATAGGACAGCAGCAAGGCGGCCAGGCCAACCGCCAGCACGCTCAGGCCTGCGGCTGCGGCGCTGTTCAAGGAACCCAGCCGCTCACTCAGCAGCAGCGGCGGCAAGGGCGCGGCGGGTTTGTCTCTCAAGCTAACCCGCCTTCAGCCGGTGTACACCGTGTCAGATCACGAACTCTGACAGAGGCCGTCCGCTGGCCAGTGCGGCTTTCAGCCAGTTGGGCTGCAGGCCACGGCCCGACCAGGTCTGGCCGGTGGTCCTGTCGCGGTACTTGGCCGCCACCTTGCCGGTGCTGCCCTTTCTGCCTTTGGCCACGGGTGCGAGTGAGGTGCGCGGCGCAGCGGCCGACTTGGACCCGATGTCGGCCAGCGTCAACCCGTACTGCGCCATCAGCGTGCGAACCTGCGCCACCGCGTCGGCACGCTCGGCACGCTGGGTTTCCGCGATCTGCTTGTCGAGCGCCGCTTTCTGCACCAGCAATTCGCTCAAGCTGAGTTTGGCCATGAGGAGGACTCCGATTCGGTTGGGGTGCTTCAAATGTATATCCAGCGCACGAAGGTGGCTGCCGCCACCAACGCCGTGTCAGTGTCTGGACGTTCAGGCCGCAGGTGGCACATAACCCGCCGGCTTGTCGACTTCGGTGCCGAAGAAAAACTGTTCCATCTGGCGCGCCAGGTACTGGCGGGCGCGTGCGTCGGCCAGGTTCAGGCGGTTTTCATTCACCAGCATGGTCTGGTGTTTTTTCCAGAGTTCAAACGCTTCCTTGCTGACGTTGTCGTAAATGCGTTTGCCCAACTCACCGGGGTAGGGGCTGAAACCCAGACCTTCGGCTTCTTTCTTGAGATAAATGCACTGCACCATTCGAGCCATCGTGGACACCTTGGGAAAGTCAGCCGAGTTTCTTGACCAGCACCTGCGAGCGCCGGTCCCAGTTGTATTTGCGTTTGCGGGCTTCAGGCAGCCAGTCGGGGTCGACCTGCGTGAAACCGCGTTTGATGAACCAGTGCATTGTGCGTGTCGTCAGCACGAAGATGCTCTGCAGCCCGGCTGCCCGAGCGCGCTGTTCGATGCGCTTGAGCAGCCTTTCGCCGTCGCCCTGGCTCTGGGACAAGGGTGACACGGTCAGCGCGGCCATTTCCGCCGTGCGTGCTTCGGGGTAGGCGTAGAGCGCCGCACAGCCGAAGATGATGCCGTCGTGTTCGACGATGCTGTAGACCTCGATGTCGCGTTCGATCTCGGTGCGCTCGCGGCGCACCAGCGTGCCGTCTTTTTCGAAAGGCTCGATGAGTTGCAGGATGCCGCCCACGTCGTCGGCCGTGGCTTCGCGCAGGCTTTCCAGCTTTTCGTCGACCACCATCGTGCCCACGCCGTCGTGGGTGAACACTTCGAGCAGCAGCGCACCGTCGGTGGCGAAGGGCAGGATGTGCGAGCGCTCGACACCCCCTTCGCAGGCCTTCACGCAGTGCTGCAGGTAAAAGGCCGGATCGCTGGGCAGCGTCGGGGGCGGCAGGGCGGCCAGCAGGCGCTTGGCCTCGGCCAGCGACAGTTCGGTGTCGATGGCACTTTCGGGGTCATCCAACTTTTCGCGCACGCCCGCCACTTCGCCCACGAACACCAGCTTGTCGGCCTGCAATGCCACGGCCGTGGACGTGGCCACGTCTTCCATCGACAGGTTGAAAGCCTCGCCGGTGGGTGAAAAACCGAAGGGGCTGAGCAGCACGACCGCGCCCGATTCGACAGCCCGCCGGATGGCCGCCTGGTCGACCCGGCGCACCAGGCCGCTGTGCTGGAAATCGACGCCGTTCATGATGCCCACGGGGCGGGCGGTCAGGAAATTGCCCGAAACCACCCGCACGGTGGCGTTGGCCATGGGTGTGTTGGGCAAGCCCTGCGAAAACGCGGCTTCGATCTCGAAGCGCAGTTGGCCAGCGGCTTCCTGCGCGGCGTCCAGCGCCACCGCGTCGGTGATGCGGATGCCGTGCGAAAAACGCGACACCTGGCCCTTGGCCGCCAGTTGTTCGGTCACCTGCGGCCGAAAGCCGTGCACCAGCACGATCTTCAGCCCCATGGCGTGCAGGATGGACAGGTCTTGCACGAAGGTGCTGAGCTTGCCCGCCGCAATGCCCTCACCCGTCAGGCCGACGACAAAGGTCTTGCCGCGGTAGGCGTGGATGTATGGCGCCACGGCGCGGAACCAGGGAACGAATGTGTGGGGGAAGACGAGGCTCATCGGGCGTGTTTCAAAGCTGCGCGGATTGTGCCGCAGCACCCGAGGCTTGCAGGCCATCGCGGCCATAATCCGCGCCCCGTGAGACCCCCGCGCAGCCCGAACCCGGTTCAGGCCCACCCCGTCCCGCCGATCACCTACCCCGAGTCGCTGCCGGTTTCCGCCCGGCGCGAGGAGATTGCACGCGCGATCCAGGACCACCCGGTGGTCATCGTCTGCGGTGAAACGGGCTCGGGCAAGACGACACAGCTGCCCAAGATCCTGCTCGAACTGGGCCGCGGCCGGGGCGCCGGCGGGCGCGGGCTGATCGGCCACACCCAGCCGCGACGCATCGCGGCCAGCAGCGTGGCCAAGCGGATTGCCGAAGAACTGAATTCGCCGCTGGGCGAGGTGGTGGGCTACAAGGTGCGCTTCCAGGACCGGCTGCAGCCGGGCGCCAGCGTGAAGCTGATGACCGACGGCATCCTGCTGGCCGAAACGCAGAACGACCCGCTGCTGAAGGCCTACGACACGATCGTCATCGACGAGGCCCACGAGCGCAGCCTGAACATCGACTTCCTGCTGGGTTACCTGCGGCAGATCCTGCCGCGCCGGCCGGACCTGAAGATCGTCGTCACTTCGGCCACCATCGACGCCGACCGGTTTGCGCAGCACTTTGCGGGCCGTCACGGGCCGGCACCTGTCATCACGGTGTCGGGCCGCCTGTTTCCTGTCGAACAGCGCTGGCGGCCCTTCGAAGAACGCAAGGACTTCGACCTGGACGACGCCATCGCCGATGCGGTGGACGAGTTGTGGCGCGATGGCGGCGCGGGCGACATCCTGGTCTTCCTGCCGGGTGAACGCGAGATTCGCGAAACGGCCGACCACCTGCGCAAGCACCTGGCGCAGCAGGCGGCCAAGCTGCACCGCGGCGGGCCGCAGCCAGAAATCCTGCCGCTCTACGCCCGCCTGTCGCAGGCCGAGCAGGACCGTGTGTTCAGCGCCGGCGACGGCCGCCGCATCGTGCTGGCCACCAACGTCGCCGAGACCTCGCTCACGGTGCCGGGTATTCGCTACGTCATCGACGCGGGCCACGCACGGGTCAAGCGCTACAGCTACCGAAACAAAGTTGAACAGCTGCAGGTCGAGGCCATTAGCCAGGCCGCGGCCAACCAGCGTGCGGGGCGCTGCGGGCGCGTGGCCAATGGCATCTGCATCCGGCTGTACAGCGAAGAGGAATTCCAGGGGCGGCCGCGTTTCACCGACCCCGAGATCCTGCGCAGCAGCCTGGCCGCAGTCATCTTGCGCATGAAGGGCCTGCACCTGGGGCAGATCGAGGACTTCCCCTTCCTGGAAGCGCCGCCAAAAAAAGCCATCGCCGACGGCTACGCGCTGCTGGGCGAACTGGGCGCGGTGGACGACAACAACGAGCTCACGCCCACCGGCCACGAACTGGCCAAGCTGCCGCTGGACCCGCGCATCGGCCGCATGATCCTGGAAGCGCGGCAGCGCGGTGCCTTGTCCGAAGTGCTGATCATCGCGTCGGCGTTGTCGGGCCAGGACGTGCGCGACCGGCCGCAGGAAGCTGCGCAGGCAGCCGACGAAAAACACCGCAAGTTCGACGACGAGCGGTCCGAGTTTGTCGGCGTGCTCAAGCTCTGGCACTGGATCGAAGAAGGCCGGGGCCAGCACGGACACAAGCCCATTGCCGGTGCGGCCGTCGACAGCCACAAGCTGACCAACCGCCAGCAGGAGCAGCGTCTGCGCGACAGCTTCGTCAGCCCGCGCCGGGTGCGCGAATGGCGCGACATCCATTCGCAGCTGCACACGGTGGTGGCCGAACAGGGCTGGAAGCTCAACACGCAGCCGGCCAGCTACGAGCAGCTGCACCAGAGCATGCTGGCCGGCCTGCTGGGCAACATCGGCTGCAAGAGCGACGATGAAGACTGGTACCTCGGCGCTCGTGGTGTGAAGTTCTGGCGCCATCCCGGCGCGCACCTGAACAAGAAACCCGGCCGCTGGCTGGTGGCGGCCGAACTGGTGGAAACGACGCGGCTGTTTGGCCGCGGCCTGGCGTCGATCGAGCCGACCTGGATTCCGCCGCTGGCCGGCCACCTGCTGAAAAAGCAGCTGCTCGAACCGCATTGGGAAAAAAAGGCCGGCGAGGTGGTGGCGCTGGAGCGCGCCACGCTCTACGGCATCGTCATCTACAACAACAAGCGCGTGAACTTCGGCACCGTCGACCCGGCGGCGGCGCGCACGCTCTTCATCCGCGAAGCGCTGGTGGCCGGCGACTGGGACACCCGCCTGCCTTTCCTGGCGCACAACCTGAAGCTCATTCAACAGGTGCAGGACCTGGAACACAAGGCGCGCCGGCAGGACGTGCTGGTGGACGAAGAGCTGATCCACGCTTTCTACGACCAGCAGCTGCCGGCTGATGTGTGCAGCGGCAGTTCGCTCGAACGTTGGTACCGCGATGAGGTCAAGCGCCAGCCCCAGCTGCTGCACCTGACCCGCGACGAACTGATGCGGCACGAAGCCGCTGGCATCACGACATCGACCTTTCCGAAGACGCTGCGCCTGGGTGGCATCGACTGCAGCGTGAGTTACCTGCACGAACCGGGTGATGCCAAGGACGGCATGACGGTGACCGTGCCCATCTACGCGCTGAACCAGGTGGGCGACGAACGCTGCGAGTGGCTGGTGCCCGGCATGTTGCAAGCCAAGGTGCTGGCGCTGTGCAAGACGCTGCACCAGCGGCCGCGTTCGCGCCTGGTGCCCTTGCCCGACTGTGCAGCCGAGTTCTGCGCCTCCGTGCCCTTTGCGCAAGGCAGCCTGATGGATGCCGTGCTCAAACACGTGCGCGACCGCACCCAGCTGGCCGTGCAGCGCAACGACTTCAAGCTGGAGCAGCTGGCGCCGCACCTGTTCATGAACTTCGTGGTGGTCAATGAACATGGTCGGCAGCTGGGCACCGGGCGCGACCTGGCCAGCCTGAAGGCCGAACTGGGGTCGCAGGCACGCAGTGCGTTTCAGGCGCTGGCGGTGTTGAAGACGGCGGCGAGCAGCCCGGCTGCAGCGGCATCGAGGTCTTCTGTCCCTCTCCCCCCGGGAGAGGGACGGAGTGAGGGTGGTGGAGCGGCCGACACCCTCACCCCAGCCCTCTCCCGCGAGCGGGAGAGGGAGCAGAGCCGGGAGCCGGAAAAAACGGCGTTCACGTCGTGGACCTTCGGCGAACTGCCCGAGCTGATGGAAGTGCGTCGCGGCACACAAGTGCTGGTGGGTTTTCCTGCGCTGATCGACCGCGGCGCACACGTCGAGATCGAAGTCTTCGACGAACCCGACGCCGCTGCCGCCCAGCACCGCGCCGGCTTGCGCCGCCTGGTGGCGCTGCAACTGCGTGAACCGCTGAAATTCCTGGAAAAAAACATCCCCGGCCTCACCGCGATGGCCGGCGCCTACCTGCCGCTGGGCACGCTGGAAGAGCTGCGCACGCAGATCATCGACGTGGCGCTCGACCGCGCCTTCCTGGCCGACCCGCTGCCCAACGACGAACGCAGTTTCAAGCTTCGGCTGGACGAGGGCCGGGCGCGCCTGAACCTGATTGCTGCCGAGGTGGCGCGCCAGGCCGGCGTGGTGCTGGCTGACTATGCCGCCGCGCTGCGCAAGCTGAAAGACGGCAAACCGCCCCGCGAGGTGGCCGACGACATCCAGGCCCAGCTGCAGCGCCTGGTGCCCAAACGTTTTCTGGCGCTGACACCCTGGCCTGCGCTGCTGCACCTGCCGCGTTACCTGAAGGCCGTGGTGATGCGTCTGGACAAGCTGCGCGCCGACCCGGCCCGCGACAGCACACGCCTGGCCGAGCTGCGGCCGCTGGAAACCCGTTGGGTGCGGCGGGTGGCCGACCTGCGTGGGGCGCCTCACGCGCGCATGGACGAGTACCGCTGGCTGCTGGAAGAGCTGCGGGTGAGCCTGTTTGCGCAGGAACTGCGAACACCGCAGCCCGTCAGCGTGAAGCGGCTGGACAAGGCCTGGGCGCAGATGGAGAGTTGACGGCGTCGATGGCCCGTCAGTTCGTGGAGATGCGAATGACAATGATTCCGGTTTGCATTACAGTGGGGTTCCGTACTGCTCCGCCGGCCGCCCGGCCTTGACACCATGTCGCTCCGCGCCCTCATCTCACTGTCCTCACTGTCGAAGCCCCGTCCGCTTCAAACCGTCCTGGCCCTGGGCCTGATCGCCGCCGCTCTGTCGGCATCCGCGCAGGACAAGGTGCTGAATCTGTATTCAGCGCGCCACTACCAGACCGACGAAGCGCTCTACGCGGACTTCACCAAGACCACCGGCGTGCGCATTCAGCGGGTAGAAGCCGACGACGCCGGCATCCTGGCTCGCTTGAAGGCCGAAGGCACGGCCAGCCCGGCCGATGTGATCCTGCTCGTCGACGCCGCGCGTCTGTGGCGCGGCGAACAAGAGGGCCTGTTCCAGCCCGTCAAGTCGGCTTTGCTCGAACAGCGTGTGCCGGCGCAATTCCGCGGGGGCGAAACCGCGCAGGGCGCGCAGTGGTTTGGCATGTCCACCCGGGCCCGCATCGTCATCTACGACAAGAGCCGGCTCAAGGCCAGCGACGTGGACAGCTACGAGAAGCTGTCCAACCCGGCGCTGAAGGGCATGTTGTGTGTGCGCAGCGGCTCGCACCCCTACAACCTGAGCCTGTTCGGGTCGATGCTTGAACACCTGGGGCCGCAAGCCACCGAAAACTGGCTCAAGGGCCTGGTGGCCAATATGGCGCGGGCACCCAAGGGTGGTGACACCGACCAGATCAAGGGTGTGGCCTCGGGCGAGTGCGGCGTGGCCATCGCCAATTCCTACTACTTCGCCCGTTTGATGCGGTCCAGCAAACCCGAGGACCAGGCGGTGGTCGAGAAGGTGGGGGTCCTGTTCCCCAACCAGTCCAGCTGGGGCACACACGTCAACATCGCGGGTGCCGCGGTGGCCCGCAACGCGAAAAACCGCGAGGCCGCGGTGCAGTTCCTGGAATACCTGGCCAGCGAAAGCGCCCAGCGTTACTTCGCGGACGGCAACAACGAATACCCGGTGGCTGCGGGCAGCAAACCAAACGCCGCGCTGAGCAGCCTGGGCAACTTCAAGGCCGAAACCGTGCCCATCGCCAAGGTCGGGGCTAACACGGCCGTGGTGCAGCAGATGCTGGACCGCGTGGGTTTCAAGTAAGGCCCGGCTTCCCGCAGAGTCGGTTCGGCCGTTGTCATCGGCCGGTTCGGTTCTGGAGGGAAACATGAGAACAGCGATCGCGGGCACCCGGCAGGCAGGCGCAGGGCTTCGCGCCCTGAAGCTGCTGGCGGTAGCAACACTCGGCCTGACGGGTCAGGCGCGGGCGCAGGCCGAAGCGGCGGCGACGCCCGCCACCCGAACCGCAGCACCCCTGCCCGCCGAGTTGTTCTACCGCCTGCCCGACATCCAGGACGCCCGGCTGTCGCCCAGCGGCCGCTGGCTGGCCCTGTGCATGCGCCAGGCCCTCATCGATGCGGGCCGACCGCCCGAGTGGGTGGAGTACAGCGACGAAGGCCACGGTTGGTACAAGCTCGAGAACCGACTCGACTTCGCTGCCCGGCTCGAAGCGTTTCTTGCCCGCCACTTGAAGCCCAGAGGGGGCCAAGGCGCGGCCTGCGGGCTGCGGCAGGGGCGTGCAAGCTGCACGTTTGTGCGGCGCTTGGCTGCTGGCAGCCGCAGATCGGGCCGCTTCGGCGCCAGGATCACCACCACCCGCGGAGTCGGCATCCCTAGAATGTCGGTTTGCCTGTTCAGGCCGGTCCACCGATCCGTGGCCCAGGCCGTGCAGAAGCCGGCCACAAGCCGCGACTTGCTTCGGAGGTCTCGAGGTGTTCAAGCCTGATCGGTCTGTTGCCGCTGCCCACGTCGCCGCCTGGGCCACCCTTGCGGCAGCGGCGTTTGGCACTGCGCCGGCGGCCGCGCAGACAGCAGCGCCGAGCCCACCGCCTGCGGCTGCGAAGGCCGATGCGAAGGCCGATGCCAAGGCCGAAGCCGCGGCCGAAGCCGCCGCCGCCGCGATGGAGCGCGCCCGGCGTCAGGCCGCAGGGCCGCTGCGTGTGATTCTGGAAGCCAGCAAGTCGCGGCGGCGAGCCACCGATGCCGACCCGCCCGCAGCGGCCGAAGCCAGCGTGGTGCGGCCCGTGGTCGCCCGCACGCCTGCAGCCGCGGCGGCGCCGCAGGCCGCGCCAGTCAGTGCGGAATCCAGGCCGGTGGCGGCCGCGCCACCCGCTGCCGCCGCAACGACGCCGTCAGGCAGCGCCACCCCGGTTGTGCCTGAGCCCGGCATCGTCACCGGCATCACCTTGAACTCCGCCGCCTTGCGGGCCCAACCGACCATTGCCGCCGTGCCGGCCCTCGACCTGAAGGGCAGCACCCCATTGACTGGCGCGGCCGTGCCAGAGACGCCAGCGCTGGCCCTGCCGGAACTGGCGGCCGCCCCCGTGCGGCCACGGCTGGCTTCGGTGGTGGAACCCGAATTGCCGCAGCGTGTGCTGGAAGAACTGGGCCGCAACGCGGCCGTGCTGGTCGACCTGACCATCCGCCCCAACGGCAGCGTGTCCAAGGTGGCCCTGGTTTCGGCTGGGCCACGCCAGTTGATGCGCTTCCTGGAGCCGACCCTGATGGAATGGAAGTTCGACCCGCTGCCCAGCGAACGTGTGCACCGCATCGAACTGGTGTTCAACGGCGATTCCTGAAGGCTCGCCGCAGGGCCGGCTCAGGCCTGCAACAGCGTCAGTGCCCGGTCCATGCCACCTTGTGTGATGGACAGCATGGCCTGGTCCTGCACCGCGGGTTTGGGGTGGTAGGCAATCGACAGACCGGCCACCGCCATCATCGGCAGGTCGTTGGCGCCATCGCCCACGGCGATGGTCTTGTCAGGGGGGATGCCCATCAGCTCGGCCACTTCCAGCAGCACACGGCGCTTCTCGGCACCGTCGACGATCTCGCCCCACGGCCGGGGCACGAGCCGGCCCGACAGGCAGGGGCCTTGCGGCCCGGCTTCGAGGTCCAGCTCGTTGGCGCGCGCGAAGTCCAGGCCCAAGCGGTGGCGGATGCGTTCGCTGAAAAAGGTGAAGCCACCGCTGACCAGCAGCGTCTTCAGGCCCGCAGCCTGGCAGGCGCGCACGAAGGTCTCGACGCCCGGGTTCAGTCGCAGGTGCTGCGCATACACCGCTTCCAGCGCAGACAGCGGCACGCCGCGCAGCAACTGCAGGCGCTGGCGCAGGCTGTCTCGGTAGTCGGCAATCTCGCCGCGCATGGCCGCTTCGGTGATGGCCGCGACCTCGGCCTTGCGGCCGGCGGCAGCGGCAATCTCGTCCACGCACTCGATGTTGATGAGCGTGGAGTCCATGTCGAAGGCCACCAGCTTGAAGCGGGACAGCGGCAGCGGCGGCTCGAAGCCCCTGACGAAGAGCCCGGGTTCAACTTCACGCACCGTCATGCGCCTTCCTTCAGCGGTTGGCCCAGCGCCTTGAGCAAGTCACGCAGGTAATGCGCGCGGTCGGCCGGCTGCGAAATCTCGCGTTCGATGCGCAGCTTGTCGTTGCCCGCCAGCTTGATGGCCCGGTTTTTCTGCACCAGCTGGATGATGCGCTGCGCATCGATGGGCGCCTTGGCGCGGAAGGTGATGCTCATCAGCTTGGGGCCGGCGTCGATCTTCTGCACGCCATAGGGCTTGGCCATCACACGCAGGCGGTGGGTGTCGAAGAGGGTCTGGCCCTGCGTGGGCAGCTTGCCGAAGCGGTCGGTGATTTCTTCCAGCAGCAGGTCGATCTGCTCGGTCTTCTCAGCGGTGGCCAGGCGCTTGTACAGGTTAAGGCGCACGTGCACGTCGCCACAGTAGGCGTCGGGCAGCAGGGCAGGGGCGTGCAGGTTGATTTCGGTGGTGGCGCTCAGTGGCGACAGCAGATCCGGTTCACGGCCGGCCTTCAACGAGCGCACCGCTTCGTTCAACATGTCGTTGTAGAGCTGGAAGCCCACTTCCATCATGTTGCCGCTCTGGTTTTCGCCCAGCACCTCGCCGGCACCGCGAATCTCCAGGTCGTGCATCGCCAGATAAAAGCCGCTGCCCAGCTCTTCCATCTGCTGGATGGCTTCGAGCCGCATCGCGGCCTGTTTGGTCAGGCCTTCGATGTCCGGCACCATCAGGTAGGCATAGGCCTGGTGGTGGCTGCGGCCGACCCGCCCGCGCAGCTGGTGCAGCTGCGCCAGGCCGAACTTGTCGGCGCGGCTGATGACGATGGTGTTGGCGCTGGGCACGTCGATGCCGGTTTCGATGATGGTGCTGCACAGCAAGACGTTGTGGCGCTGGGCCACGAAGTCGCGCATCACGTGTTCCAGCTGGCGTTCGGGCATCTGGCCGTGCGCGATGGCGATGCGCGCTTCGGGCAGCAGTTCCACCAGCTTCTGGCGCCGGTTTTCGATCGTCTCGACCTCGTTGTGCAGGAAGTAGACCTGGCCACCGCGTTTCAGTTCGCGCAGCACGGCCTCGCGGATCACGCTGCTGCCTTCGCTGCGCACGAAGGTCTTGATGGCCAGCCGGCGCTGCGGCGCGGTGGCAATCACGCTCAGGTCGCGCAGGCCCTCCAGCGCCATGCCCAAGGTGCGAGGAATGGGCGTGGCGGTCAGCGTCAACACGTCGACCTCGGCGCGCAATGCCTTCATCGCTTCCTTGTGGCGCACGCCGAAGCGGTGTTCTTCGTCGATGACCAAGAGGCCCAGGCGCGCGAACTTGACATCCGACGACAGCAGCTTGTGTGTGCCCACGACGATGTCCACGCTGCCGTCGGCGATGCCGTCGATGGCCAGCTTGACTTCCTTGGCACTGCGAAAGCGCGACAGCTCGGCAATCTTCACCGGCCACTTGCCGAAGCGGTCGTTCAGCGTGTTGAAGTGCTGCTCGGCCAGCAGCGTGGTGGGCGCCAGGATGGCCACCTGCTTGCCGCCGTGCACGGCCACGAATGCCGCGCGCAAGGCCACCTCGGTCTTGCCGAAGCCCACGTCGCCGCAGACCAGGCGGTCCATCGGGCGCGGGCTCACCATGTCCTGGATCACGGCGTGGATGGCGGCGCGCTGGTCGGCGGTTTCTTCGAAGCCGAAAGACGTGGCAAAGGCTTCGTAGTCGTGTGGGCTGAAGCGGTGGGCAAAACCCTCTCTTGCGGCGCGGCGCGCGTACAGGTTGAGCAACTCTGCGGCCGTGTCGCGCACCTGCTCGGCTGCCTTGCGGCGGGCCTTTTCCCACTGCGGGCTGCCCAGCTTGTGCAGCGGCGCTTCATCGGCGCTGACGCCGGTGTAGCGGCTGATCAGGTGCAACTGCGCCACCGGCACGTACAGCGTGGCCTTGTCGGCGTACTGCAGGTGCAGGAACTCCGAAGCACCTTCGCCCAGGTCGATGTTGATCAGGCCCTGGTAGCGCCCGATGCCGTGGTTCATGTGCACCACCGGGTCGCCCACCTTCAGTTCGGACAGATCCTTGATCAGCGCGTCGACGCTGCTGACCTGTTCCTGCTTGCGGCGGCGGCGCGCCTGGGGCGTGGTGGCGAAAAGTTCGGTCTCGGTGACGAACTGCACCGAAACACCTTGCCCCCCGCCGGCTTCGCCGGCCGCCCCCCCGTGGGGGGCTGCCGCGACTGGTTCATGCCAGTGAAAACCTTCGGCCAGCGGTGACGCGGCGATGGCCACCTTCTCGGGCCCGGTCAGGAACTCTTCCAGTGAATCGACGCTGGGCACGCTGATGTGGTGGTCGCGCAGCAGCTCGATCAGGCTCTCGCGCCGGCCGTCGCTTTCGGCCACCAGCAGCACGCGGTGCGGTGTGGCGGCCAGGTGGCGTTCCAGCAGGCCCAGCGGGTCGGTGCCGCCCCGTTCAACGCTCAGGTCGGGCAGCGGGCGCGCCCACTCGACGGGGTCGGCGCCTCGCAACGCCAGCGTGGCATGCGGCTGCGTGCGTGCGAAAAATTCTTCCGACGGCATGAACAGCGCGGCCGGCGGCAGGATGGGCCGTTCGGGGTCGTGCTGCAGGAAGCGGTGGCGTTCTCGGGTGTCGACCCAGAAGCGGTCCAGTGCTTCGTCCACCTTGCCGTGCAGCACCAGTGCCGCCGGGTTGTCGCCGCCAGTGCCCAGGTAGTCGAAGATCGTGCCCACTTCGTCGAAAAACAAGGGCAGGTAGTACTCGATGCCGCCACTGGCCAGGCCAGTGCCGATGTCTTTGTAGACACGGGCGCGGGTCGGGTCGCCGTCGAGCTTTTCGCGCCAACGCGCGCGGAAGGCGGTGCGCGCTGCGTCGGTCATCGGGAATTCGCGGCCGGGCAGCAGGCGCACTTCCGGCACCGGGTACAAGCTGCGCTGGGAATCGGGGTCGAAGGTGCGGATGCTGTCGACTTCGTCGCCGAACAGGTCCACGCGATAGGGCACCAGGCTGCCCATCGGAAACAGGTCGATCAGCCCGCCGCGCACCGCGTATTCACCCGGGCTGACGACCTGGCTGACGTGTTGGTAACCGGCCAGCGTGAGCTGCGCCTTCAGCTTGGCTTCGTCGAGCCGGCTCTTCTGCTTGAAGTGGAAGGTGGTGCCGGCCAGGAAGCTCGGCGGTGCCAGGCGCGTGAGCGCGGTCGTGGCCGGCATCAGCACCAGGTCGACATCGCCGCTGTGGATGCGCCACAGCGTGGCCAGGCGTTCGCTGATCAGGTCCTGGTGCGGGCTGAAGGTGTCGTAGGGCAGTGTTTCCCAGTCGGGGAACACGGCCACGCGCAGCTTCGGGTCGAAAAATGGCAGTTCGTCGGCCAGGCGCTGGGTGTCGGCCGGTTCGGCGGTGAAGACCGCCAGCACCCGCCCGGCGCTGGCGTGGCTGCGGCCCAGCCGTGCCAGCAGCAGTGCGTCGGCCGAGCCCGTCGGGCGTGGCAGCGTGAAACGTTTCCCGGGTGCGATCGAAGGCAGTTGCATGAAGGCCAGCAGCGACAAAGCGCCCCGCCGAGCCTGCGGGCACGGCGGGGCGTGGTGAGTGCGGATTCTAGAATCCCCCCCGATGTCCGACACACCACGTTGTTTTGCCTTGGTGCCCTGCGCGGGTGTGGGCCTGCGTGCCGGCGCCGGTGGCCCCAAGCAATACGCGCCGCTGGCGGGTCAGGCCGTGGTGGCGCACACGCTGGATGCACTGGCCGCCGTGCCGGCCCTGGAGGCGACGCTGGTGGTGTTGTCACCCGAGGACACGCAATTCGAGCACCACGTTCCGCGCTTCACCGGGCCCCGCGCCTGGGTCGACCGCTGCGGCGGCAGCACACGGGCTGCTTCGGTGGCCGCCGGCCTGGAAGCCCTGCGCCAACACGGCGCACACGATGCCGACTGGGTGCTGGTGCACGACGCCGCGCGATGCCTGCTGCGCCCGGCCTGGGTGCAGGGCCTGATCGAGACCTGCGTTGATGACCCTGTCGGCGGCCTGCTGGCGCTGCCGCTGGCCGACACCCTGAAGGCCGCCGACGCCGGCCGGGTGGTGGCCACGCTGCCACGCGCCGACAAGTGGCTGGCCCAGACGCCGCAGATGTTCCGCCTGGGCCTGCTGCGGCGGGCGCTGCGGGAAGCTGGCGACACCGTCACCGACGAGTCCAGCGCCATCGAGGCGCTGGGCCTGCAGCCGCGCCTGGTGCAGGGCGAGCTGGAGAACATCAAACTCACCTGGCCAGGCGACTTTGCCCTGGCCGCACGCTTGCTGGAGACACGATGAACCCCATGGCATTGCGCATCGGCGAAGGCTGGGACACACACCAGCTGGTGACCGGCCGGCCACTGGTGCTGGGTGGCGTGACCATCCCGCACAGCCATGGGCTGCTGGGCCACAGCGACGCCGATGCCCTGCTGCACGCCATCACCGACGCCTTGCTGGGCGCGGCCGGGTTGGGTGACATCGGCAGCCACTTTCCCGACACCGACCCGCAGTTCAAGGGCGCCGATTCCGTGCAACTGCTGCAGGCGGCGGCGCAGCGGGTGCGCGAAGCGGGCTACGTGCTGGTCAACGTGGACAGCACCATCGTGGCCCAGGCACCGAAGATGGCACCGCACATTGCTGCCATGCGCGAACGCATCGCAGCCACCCTGGGGCTGGCGGCCGACGCGGTGAACGTGAAAGCCAAGACGGCCGAGAAGATGGGCCCGGTGGGCGAGGGGCTCGCCATCGAGACCCGGGCGGTGTGCCTGCTGTGTCGGGCCGAACCGGATCGGCCGTGAATGCCGCCAGGGTGCAGGCCTAAGGCATGAAGCGCCGGTGGGCCTGCCCGACCCACAGGCGCAGCCCTTCTTCGCCGGCGGCCCAGCCTTGGGCCAGCCACCGCCTGCGTTCTGAAGGCAGGCTGTCTGCCTGCAGCACCCGCTCGGCGGCAGCCAGGCTGTGGGCCAGCATCGTGTCGGTGCCCAGGCCGCGCTGGGCCAGGCAGGCCTGCGTGGCGCCGAGCAGTTCGGCGGCGGCCCGCAGGCGGCCCTGCGCGGCCAGGTAAGCCGCCAGCACCGACGTGGCCTCGGGCCACTGTTGGGTGCGACGGGCTGCGTCCAGCGCCAGGCCCAAGGCAGAGGCTGCCGTCTGCAGGTCACCACAAGCCAGGGCTGCAGCGGCCAGCGTGTCGAATGGCGCGAGCAGCACCCGTTCGTGCCAGCGCCCGGCGCGGGCAACTGCGTCGCAGGTGGCCTGCAGGCTGTCGCGGGCTTGTGCCGCCTGCCCTTGCAGCAGCAGCCGTTCGCCGACTTCGATGCGCAGCAGGAAAGCGACCCGGGCGTCGCCATCGCCGGCGCTGCGCAGGTCGTCCAGCATCTCTTGCAACTGCTGCAGCGAAACGGGGGTGCCGATGCCGTGGTAGGTGTGCAGCGTGGCTTGCAGTTCCAGCGCGCGCGCGTGCCAGCGCGGCGCGTCGGTGGCGCGCAGCGCCTGCTGCAAGGTGCTGCACCCGTGCCCGGCGGCTTCGAGCTGTGAGGCGCGCCGCGCCGCCTGGGCGGCCGCCAACAGCAGTTCCAGCCACAAGGGCCGGTTGTCAGCGGTCTGCGCGGCTCGGGCGGCTTCGTCCAGAGCGCGTGCACGGGCGCTGCTGTCCAGCAGGCCGGTGGGTGCGACCGACGTGGTGGCGGCCAGCATGCGCAGTGGCTGCAGCGCAGGCAAACGGTGCCGCTGGGACCACGCGGCATCGGCCCAGACACGTGCGCGGGGACGCAGTCCGTGCAGGGCCAGTGTTCGTGCGCCGTCGGCCCACAGCGCGGCGGCCAGGGCGCCGTGCTGGCCGATGTGCGCGCAGGCCGTGTCCAGGGCCGCACACAGTTCGGGTACCCAAGGCGAAGCCTCGCGGTCGATGTCCGCCTCGGGTCGCTGGCCCTGCCACCATTCGCGGTGCAGGCGCTCGAATGCCCGTGCCACGGCGCTCGCCACGCGCAGTGCGGTGGACTCGGTTTCGCCGGCCTGTGCCAGCTGCTGTTGCGCAAACTGCCGCGTGGTGTCCAGCAGGCGCCAGCGCGGCGGTGTTGGCGCAGACGGTGGCTGCGGCTGGGCTTCCGCTTCCGGCGCCACCAGCGACAGACGGCGGAGGTGCTCGAAGCGGTCCAGAAACGTGCCGCGTTCCTGCGCACGGTCGGATGCGTCGGCGGCCGCTTGTGCGAGTTCCAGCGTGAAGCTGCCGTGCAGCGCGCCCAGCCGGCGCAGCAACTGTTGCTCGCCCGGGTCCAGCAGCTGCCAGCTCCAGTTCAGCAGATCGTTCAAGGAATGGTGATGCGCCGGTCGCCCCGAGCGTGTGTCCACCCACGCGTGCAGACGTTCGTCCAGCGACGACATCAGACCGTCCAGCCCCAACAGGGGCAGGCGTGCAGCGGCCAGTTCCAGCGCCAGGGGCAGTCCGTCCAGGCGCCGGCACAGGGTGGCCAGCGTCGACAGCGGCGCGTCTGCGGTCCGCGCGCCTGCGGCCCGGGCCCGCGAAAGTATCAGCGCCACCGCGGGGCTGCTGGCCAGCTCGGCTTCGTCGTCGCCCGTGGCCACCGGCAGGCCGTGCAGTTCGCACACCAGCTCGCCGGGCAGGCCCAATGCGCCACGCGAAGTCACCAGCCCCTGCACGTGCGGCGCTGCCGTCTGCAGCGCGGCCACCCATCCAGTCACGGCCGCGGCTTGGGTTTCTGCACCGTCCAGCACCAGCAGGCCGCACGACGCAGCAGCCCGCAGCGCGGCCTGCGGGGCTGCCAGGTCCGACGCGTCGGGCAGGCCCAGGTAGCGGGTCAAGGCGTGCGCCAGGGCCTGCGGTGTGCCGAGGCCCGACACATCGACCCAGCCCAACAGGGGCAGTGCGGGGTCCTCGAGCCGGGCGGCCAGCAGCGCGCGGGCCAACGCCGTCTTGCCGACACCGCCCGGGCCGGTGATGGTCAACCAGCCCGCGCGCGGCCAGCGGGCCAGCCACTCGGCGAGCTCGGCCTCGCGGCCGAAGAGCGGGCTGGCGTCGTGCGGGTGCTGCCGCTGGACGGCGTGGTTGCCGGAAGGCAAAGGCGCGTGTTGTGCCTGCAGCGGCACGGCCAGGCGGTAGCCCACGCCATGCACCGTGACGATGGTCGGCGCGCCCAGTGCGCGCCGCAGTGCAGACACGTGCACATGCAGGTTGGCGTCTTCGACGATGCGGTCGGGCCACAAGGCGGCGAGCAACTCACCCTTGGTCACCACGCGGTCGCGGTGGCGGGCCAGGTGGGCCAGCAGGTCGAAGGCCCGGTCGCCCACCTGCACCTGGCGCTGGTCCAGCCACAGCGTCCGCGACGCGGCATTCAGCTCGATCATGCGTGCTGCGCTGGCCGCGCTGCCGGGCATGGCAGGCCGCAGCAAGGGGCCTTGGTGGACAGCGCTCGCATCCCGATGGAGTTTAGGAACCTTAAGGATTCGGTGCCTGCTCGGTTCATATGATTCATCGCAGCCTTGGGCACTGGGTCGCCCAGGTGCACACATCGAACATCAGAGGGGACCACCGCATGCCGAAGAGCCTATCGATTCCAGAGGCCGCACGCAAACGCGAGCTGCCCGATCTGCGCGCCGTTCACGCCTTGTGCCTGAGTGTGGCCTTGACGGGACTGGCGGCCTGCGGCGGCGGCGGCGGGGGTGCGGAGCCCGTGGCAGCCGCGCCTCCGCCCGCACCGGCGCCTGCGCCGGCACCGGTGCCCACGCCACCACCGCCACCACCTGCACCCGCCCCAGAGCCGTCACCACCGCCGCCACCTCCACCTCCCTCGCCGCCACCCCCGCCGCCACCGGGTGCCTTCGGCCCCGGCCTGGCGGGCACATCCACCGTGTCGCTGCTGGACGTGGGCTTGGTGGCGCCCATCATCCTGCCCGGTCAGCCGACCCCGCTGTACGCGAGCCGTTACCTGCCCATCTCGCGCCACCACGCGGTGAACGACCTGAACGGCGACGGCCGGCTGGACATCGTCAACTGCCCATCGTTTTTTGCCTACTTGCCGATGATGAAGTGCGAAGCCTGGTTGAACCAGGGCGACAGCACTTTCCGCCGCGCCCCGGATACCGAGGTGTTCGATGGCGGTGCACCAGCCATCGGCGGGGGCACCCCATGGCTGGCCGATTTCAACGGCGATGGTCGCCTGGACATGTTCCTGGTGTCCGGCGGCATCGAGTGTCGCGTGAGCAACCCGCCCGAGGGCTGCGACGTGAGCCTGCATCGTGTGCTCTACGGTCAGGGCGACGGGCGCATGAAGGACCAGACCGCCACGGCCCTGGTCTCGGACCCCGAACCGGCGCTCCACCACAGCTCGGGTTATGGCGACATTGACGGTGATGGTTTGCTCGACATCGCGGTCTGCGACCTGGGCGTGCCTTTTCTGGAGCGCAACTTCGGCATCTATCTGCTCAAGAGCAAAACCGACGGCAGTTTCGAACGCACGACGCAGGGGCTGCCGCAGGACATCGCTTCGACCAATTTCGATCGCCGCGACATGGCCGTCGACTGGTTCGGCTGCGGCGTGTCGACCTTGGCCGACCTGGACGGCGACGGCAAGGCCGAGTTGGTGGCCAGCACCTACATCAACGGCCTGAGTGGGGGCACCCGCTGGGAGTCTCGTGTGTACCAGCGCCAGACGTCGGGCGCCTGGGAACTGAAGGCGACGATTCCCTTCCCGACGGCCGTGAGCAGCCTGCAGGCCAGCAACGGCACGCGACCCGGTGGCTTCCGCATCGTGCACGGTGACCTGAACCGCGACGGCAGGCGCGATCTGGTGCTCGCGTTCGAGAGCATCGACAGAGGGGACCACATCCAGATCCTGCGCAACGACGGCAATTGGCAGTTCACCGACACCACGCTGGCCTGGTTCGGTCCGCACGAAATCGGCTTCAAGCAGCCGCAGGACGTGGCCTACACGCGGGCCTTGCCAGAGGCCATCCGTGACCTGGACGGTGACGGCATTCCCGACCTGGAACTGCACTGGGGCGGCTTCTTTCACAACGCGCTGGCCGACAAGTCCCCGTACTGGCTGAACGACGGCACGGGCAAGCTCGCGGCCTGGATGCCCAGCTTCGGCAACCTGCGATTCACCGGGCAGGGCCTGGCCGACGCGCAATGGCAGGGGCTGCTGGCCGTGCCCTACACCAACCCGACTTCGTTGCTGCTGTTCGACGTGGATGGCGACGGCCGCAACGACTGGGTTTTCATCGACAGCCTGGACCCCAAGCCCTTCGAGACGCCGCAGATCATCAACGGCATCTACACCGAGGCCCGCATCTACATCCGCGTGGTCAAGCAACTGCCGCGCTGATGTCGGTGCCGGGGGCGCACAGGGAATCAGGCCGAAGGCGGCTCCACCCGCTGCAGGCGCAAGTGCGCCACCAGGCCACCGTCGGGCGCATTGGCCAGTTCCAGGCTGCCGCCCATGCGCTGCATGGCTTTTTCGACGATGGCCAGGCCCAGACCAGCGCCCGTGGCGGCGGTGCGCGCGGCGTCGCCGCGGAAGAAAGGCGTGGTCAACTGCGGCAACTTTTCCGGTGCCACACCCGGGCCTTGGTCGCGCACACTGATGATGACCCACGAGCCGGTTTTCACGCTGCTCACCGTGACCTCGGCCACGCCGGTGTAGGTGCCGCGGCCATAGCGTCGCGCGTTTTCGAACAGGTTCAGGAAAACACGGCCCAGCTCGGTTTCGTCGGCCATCACCGACAGGTCGATGGCCACACGTGAGGTGACCTTGATCTGCGATGGGTCGCGGAACACCGAAGCCTCGCGGTCGATCAGGTGAGACACATGCACCGGGTGCAATTCGGTGTCGCCCGGACGGGCGTAGTCCATGAACTTGTCGATGATGGCGTCGAGCTGGTCGATGTCCAGCGCCATGTTGCGCTTGGCTTCTTCGTCCTGCACGCTCATCTCGGTTTCCAGCCGCAGGCGCGCCAGCGGCGTGCGCAGGTCGTGGCTGATGCCGGCCAGCATCACCGCGCGGTCTTCTTCCACCCGGGCCAGCTCGCGTGCCATGCGGTTGAAGCCGCGATTGACCTCGCGGATTTCGCTGGTCAGCGTGTTTTCGTCCAGGCGCGAATCCAGGTCACCTTCACGGATGCGGCTGGCCGCAAACGACAGCTGCTTCAGCGGCCGGTTGATCAGGCTGGCAATCGTCACCGAGCCCACCAGTGTGGCGAGAAGCGCGATGCCGATCCAGATCACCCAGGTGCTGTAGTTCAGCGTGTTGCCACGCGCCGCTTCGGCCTGCAGCCAGTACTGGTCCTTGTCGATGGAAAAGCCCACCCACAAGCCGGCCTGGCCATTGACGCTGCGGGCCACCATCGCGTCGGGGCCGAGTGCGGCACGCAGTTCTTCGCTGACACGCCGCGTGAAGCGGTCCACCTCGAAGGGTTCGGACTTGTCACCCGGCTCGCGCGGCGTGACGCGGATGGCCTCTTGTGTGCCCAGGCTCTTGACGAGCGCAACGCGGTTGATGCCGTCGGCCTGCATCAGCGCGGCCCGCGACAGGTTCACCAGGCCCGCGGTCTGCTGCGCGGCCTGCACGGCGCGGGGCTCGAACTCCAGTGCACGAAGCGTCTGCAGCCAGGCCAGCACCCCACCGGCCAGCAGAATCGCCAGCAGGAAGAAGGTGCGCCAGAAAAGGCTGAAGCCGACGTTGCCAGCCACTCAGCGCCGATCAGCGTGATCCGGTCCGGATCCGGGTCTCCCGGTCCGGACCGAGCCCCCTCGGGGGGTGGCGAAGGCGCGCAGCGACAAGCCTGGGGGCCTCAGTTCGCACCATCCGGCACGAAGACATAACCTACGCCCCACACCGTCTGGATGTAGCGCGGCTGCGCCGGGTCGGGTTCCAGCATCTTGCGCAGGCGCGAGATCTGCACGTCCAGGCTGCGGTCGAAGGGCTCGAATTCGCGGCCACGGGCCAGCTGCGCCAGCTTGTCGCGGCTGAGCGGCTGGCGCGGGTGGCGCACCAGGGCCTTCAGCATGCTGAATTCGCCCGTGGTCAGTGCAATCTGCTCGCCGTTCTTCGACAGCCGGCGCAGCGAAAGGTCGAACTCGAAGGGCCCGAAGTTGACCACCGCGGCTTCCTTCGACGGTGCACCGGGTGCTTCGGGTGAAGGCCGGCGGCGCAGCACGGCGTGGATGCGCGCCAGCAGTTCACGCGGGTTGAAAGGCTTGGGCAGGTAGTCGTCGGCGCCCACCTCCAGGCCCACGATGCGGTCCACGTCTTCCACCTTGGCGGTGAGCATGATGATGGGTGTGATGTCGTTGGCCGCACGCAGGCGGCGGCAGATGCTCAGTCCGTCTTCGCCGGGCAGCATCAGGTCAAGCACGATCAGGTCCACCGTTTCGCGCGTCAGCACGCGGTTCAGGGCCTTGGAATCTTCGGCCAGCAAAACGTCGAAGCCCTCTTGCGAAAGGTAGCGGCGCAGCAGGTCGCGGATGCGGGCATCGTCATCGACGACGACGATGCGGTCGGCACGGGCGTTGGCTGGCGTGGACATGGGGTACTCCAAATATGTAACAGCGCCATTGTGGCGCTCGAAAACCCGGGGAATTGGTCTGAACTGACCGGCTGTTACACCTATTTCCGGGCACTTCCGCCTAAAGACGGCGGTCAACGGCAGGAACCCGGTGCACGCTGAAGGGTTGCGGCAAGCCGCCGCGCCCAGCCCAACCGGCCTGACCCCACACCATGATGCCCAGCAGCCCCCGTTCGTTCCGTCAATTTCTTGCCCTGTCCACCTTTGGTGCAGCGCTTGCCGCCCCGATGGCCACCGCCTGGGCGCAGGTGATGCCCCAGCCGCAGAACGTGGTGTCGCTCACCGCGTCGGCCAGCGTCGAAGTCAACAAGGACTGGCTGACGGTGGTGTTTTCCACCACGCGTGAAGGCGCCGACGCCGCGGTGGTGCAAAACCAGCTGAAGCAGGCGCTGGACGCGGCGCTGAACGAAGCCCGCAAATCGGCCCGGCCGGGCCAGCTGGAAGTGCAGACCGGCGGTTTTTCGCTCTATCCGCGCTATGCACCGCCCAACCCCAAGGGTGCGTCGGCGGGACTGCCGGGTGGCATCGTGGGCTGGCAAGGCAGCACCGAGCTCATCGTGCAGGGCCGCGACACCCAGGCGGTGTCGCAACTGACCAGCCGCATCCAGACCCTGTCGATTGCACGCGTGGGCTTTTCGCTGTCGCGTGAAGCGCGCGAGAAGGTCGAAGCGGACGTGTCGGCCGAAGCCATCGACCGCTTCCGTCAACGTGCCGACGCGGTCAGCCGGCAGTTCGGTTTTGCCGGCTACACGGTGCGTGAGGTGTCGGTCTCCGCCGACAGCGGTGGCCATGTGCCGCAGCCGATGATGCGGGCGCAGGCGATGAAGACTTCCAGCGACGAAGCCCTGCCGGTGGAAGCGGGCAAGGCCACCGTCACGGCCACGGTGAATGGCAGTGTGCAGATGAAGTAGGCCGTGGCGTCTGGGCCCGGGGAGGGCGGGGCGGCCGTTGATACGATGTGCTGCAGGCGGATGTCCCCGCCTGCCCAAGCCACCCCAAGCCACCATCAACCGCGCCCCCAGCCCGACATGACCGAGCCCCGACTCCACCACGTCTTGTGCCTCACCACCGGCGGTTTGCACCGCATGGCTTACTGGGAATGGGGCGCGGCCGACAACCCCCGTGTGGTCGTCTGCGTGCATGGCCTGGCGCGCCAGGGCCGCGACTTCGACACCCTGGCCCAGGACCTGGCCAGCGACTACCGGGTGATCTGCCCCGACGTGGTGGGCCGTGGCCGTTCCGAATGGCTGACCGACCCCATGGCCTATGGCATTCCCACCTACGTCAACGACATGGTCACGCTGGTGGCACGTCTGAACGTGCAGCAGGTCGACTGGGTGGGCACGTCGATGGGCGGCTTGATCGGCATGGCGCTGGCCGCACTGCCCAAGACACCCGTGCGCCGGCTGGTGCTGAACGACGTGGGCCCGGTCGTCGAGCCGGCTTTTGTGCAGCGCCTGGGCACCTACCTGGGCGTGCCCGCGCACTGGTCCACGGTGGAAGAAGCGGCCGCTGCGCTGCAACTCATCTCGGTCGGCTTTGGGCCCCACAGCCGCGAACAGTGGCTGGCGCTGACGCGGCCGCAACTGGTGCCAGACACCCGCGACGGCGTGGCCGGCTTCAAGCCGCATTACGACCCGGCGATTGCCGTGCCGGTTCGCGCCATGACACCCGAGACCGCCGCGGCGGGCCAGGCGATGTTGTGGCACTTCTACGACCGCATCACTTGCCCCACCTTGTTGTTGCGCGGAGCCGAGTCCGACCTCTTGTCCACCGCCACCGCGCAGTTGATGGCCGGCCGTGGCCCGAAGCCGCAGGTGCACGAGTTTGCTGGCGTCGGGCACGCACCGACATTGGTGCAGGCCGACCAACGTGCGGTGGTGCGGGGTTTCCTGCTCGGTCCATGAAGCCGCCCCTTGCGGTGCAACCCGAGGGTGCCGCCGCCATCGTGCACCTGGCCAGCGTGGCCGACGATTCGGGCGCCGACCCGGTGCAGCGTGCACGCGCCTTTGCCGAACCCCTGCTGACCGAACAGCTGCTGGACACCGGCGAAGACGCGCTGGGCCATGCCGACGGCGTGGCCGCCGTGTTGCGCGGCATCGGCGCTTCGCCCACGCTGTGTGCGGCGGCTTACCTGGTCTACGCGGGTGACTACCTGCAGCGCCCCGAAGAAGTGGTGCGCAAGGCCTTCGGCGAGTCCTACGCCAGCCTGGTGACCTTGACGCGCAAGCTGGTGCAGATCCAGCGCGCGGCACGGGCGGCAAAGGTCGGCGCAGACCAGCGTGCCGAGCAGACCGAACGTGTGCGCAAGATGCTGCTGGCCTTTTCGCGCGACCTGCGGGTGGTGCTGCTGCGCTTGGCCTCGCGCCTGCAGACGCTGCGCTGGTTTGCCGCCAACAAACAGCCTTGCCCGGCCGACCTGGCCACCGAGAGCCTGCAGATCTTTGCGCCGCTGGCCAACCGGCTGGGCATCTGGCAGGTGAAGTGGGAACTCGAAGACCTGTCCTTCCGTTTCCTGCAGCCGGCTGAATACCAGCGCATGGCGCGCCTGGTGGACGAAACGCGCGCCGAACGTGAGCACAGCGTGACGGCCGCACGGGCCGAACTGATGGCACTGCTGGCCCGCCACGGCCTGCAGGCCGACGTGCAGGGCAGGCCCAAGCATCTGTACAGCATCTGGAAAAAGATGCAGGGCAAGGGACTGGACTTCGCGCGTGTTTTCGACGCCCGCGCGCTGCGGGTCATCGTGGCCGACGTGGCCAGCTGTTATGCCGTGCTGGCACGGGTGCACGAAGCCTTCCGGCCTGTGGACGGTGAGTTCGACGACTACGTCGCGCGACCCAAGCCCAACGGCTACCAGAGCTTGCACACCGTGGTGCTGGGCGCCGACGGCCGGCCGCTGGAAGTGCAGATCCGCACCCGTGCCATGCACGAACATGCGGAGCACGGCGTGGCCGCGCACTGGATGTACAAGGAGGCCGGCACGAAGGGCTATGCCGGCCAGAGCGGCTTGCGCGGCAGCGCAGGTGGTGCGGGTGGTGCAGGTGGCGGTGCGGACTTCGAAGACCGCGTGGCCGAAGCCCGCAAGGCCGTGCTGCGTGAACTGCTGGCCTGGGAGCGTGACTTTGCCGGCCAGGGCAACACGAAGTTCGACGGCGCATCCGCGGCCGGCGCGCAGACCGTCGAGGCCAGCGACCGCATCTACGTCTTCACGCCCCAAGCCACCATCATCGACCTGCCAGCCGGTGGCACGGCCGTGGACTTTGCCTACGCGCTGCACACCGACCTGGGCCACCGCTGCCGCGGCGCGCGTGTCGACGGGGCCATGGTGACGCTGAACACGCCGCTGCTGTCGGGCCAGACGGTGGAGGTGGTGGCGGCCAAGGAAGGCGGCCCGTCGCTGGACTGGTTGAACCCCGAACTGGGCTACCTGGCCAGCCAGCGTTCACGTGCCAAGGCGCGCGCCTGGTTCAACGCCCAGGCCCAGGCGCAGACCATTGCACGCGGCCGTGAGCTGGTGGAAAAGCTGCTGCAGCGCGAAGGCCGCACGGCCATCGAACGCGACGGGCTGGCCGAACAACTGGGCTTCAAGGGCGCCGACGCGCTGTTCGAGGTGGTGGGCAAGGACGAACTGTCGCTGCGCACCATCGAAAACCTGCTGCGCCCGGCCGAGCCCGAGGCCGATGCAGACCGCATCCTGCTGCACCGCCCTCGCAGCGAAGCCGGCGGTGGTCGCGGCGGCGTGCTGGTGGTGGGCATGGACTCCTTGCTCACCAACCTGGCCCGTTGCTGCCGGCCAGCGCCACCCGATGCCATCGCGGGCTTCGTCACCCGCGGTCGGGGCGTGGCCGTGCACCGGCGCGACTGCAGCAATCTGCGCCACATGGCACAAGGTTCGCCGGGCCGCGTGATCGATGTCCAGTGGGGCCGCCCGGGCGGCGACAAGGCCCCGATGTACCCGCTGGACGTGGTGGTGGAAGCCGCCGACCGGCCGGGCCTGCTGCGCGACATTTCCGAAGTCTTCGCCAAGGACAAGATGAACGTCACCGGCGTGCACACGCAAAGCGCCAAGGACCGCAGCAGCGCGTGGATGACCTTCACGGTGGAAGTGGCCGACGTTGCCCGGCTGGGCAGCGTGCTGGCCCAGATCGGCCGCGTGGCGGGCGTTCGTCACGCGCGGCGCAAGTAGGGCAGCCGAAAGGCCCGGCGGACCTCCTATATACTCACGGGTTCCTCAGGCGCGTAGCTCAGCTGGTTAGAGCACCACCTTGACATGGTGGGGGTCGTTGGTTCGAGTCCAATCGCGCCTACCAAATTCGGTAGGGAAATCAAGCACCCGGCGGCAACGCCAGGTGCTTTTTTCTTGGCTTGCCGCAGCACACTGGCGGCGCAGGCGCCGCCGTGTACGGCTGCGCACAGACCCTGAAGTGATGGCGCGCTACACACTGCTTCAACGAAGCGCCGTGGCCGATCTGGGGCTTATCGGCGTCCACGGTGCGAACGGGTTGGCCAATGACGGCCGGGCTGGCTTGCCGCACACAGGTCACAGCAGTCCACCAACAGGCCAGCCTTGCCGTTTCCATGACACCCCGTCTTTCGACAAACGGCCCCCCTGGCCCCGACGCTCGCTCCGTTGCCCCCGCAGCGCCGGTCTGGCATGCCCTTGGCGTGGCGCAAGTGCTGATGGACCAGGGCAGCAAGCTCGACTCCGGCCTCGGCCGCGACGAAGCCGAACTGCGCCTGCAGCAGCACGGCCGCAACAACCTGCCGGCGGCCAGGCGCCGCGCGGCGTGGCTGCGACTGGCGCTGCAGTTCCACAATCCCTTGATCTACGTGCTGCTGGCTGCCACTGCCGTCACCTTCGCCCTGGACGACCTGGTGGATGCCAGTGTGATCATGGGTGTGGTGCTGATCAACGCGCTGATCGGTTACGTACAGGAAGGCAAGGCCGAGAAGGCGCTGGAAGCGGTGAGCGCGATGCTCGCCAGCCACGCCACGGTGCGGCGCGACGGCGCATGGCAGCAGATCGACGCCGCGCTGCTGGTGCCGGGCGACGTGGTGCAACTGGAATCCGGCGACCGCGTGCCCGCCGACCTGCGGCTGCTGCACGTGAAAAACCTGCGCATCGACGAGGCCGCGCTCACCGGCGAATCGGTGGCCGCCGACAAAGGCACCGAAGCCGTGGCCGAGGACGCGCCCATCGGTGACCGTGGCTGCATGGCCTATTCGGGCACCGTGGTCAGCGTCGGCCAGGCGCAGGGCGTGGTGGTGGCCACGGGAAAGGGCACCGAGATCGGCCGCATCGGCACGATGGTGGGCGAAGTGGACACGCTGGCCACGCCGTTGACGCGCCGGCTCGACCAGTTCGCGCTGCGCATCACGCTGTTCATCGTCGTCGTCGGGCTGATCACCTTCGCCTACGGCTACTTCTGGCGCGGCCTGCCGCTGCTGGACATCTTCCTGGCCGTGGTCGGGCTGGCGGTGGCGGCCATCCCCGAGGGCCTGCCCGCCATCGTCACCATCGTGCTGGCCATCGGCACACGCAACATGGCGCGCAACAAGGCCATCGTGCGGCGCCTGCCGGCGGTGGAGACGCTGGGCTCGGTGACGGTGATCTGTTCGGACAAGACCGGCACGCTGACGAAGAACGAAATGACCGCCGTGCGCGTGATGCTGGCCGGCCACACGCTGCAAGTCAGCGGCGCAGGATATGCACCTGACGGCGGTTTCCAGCGTGACGGCGTGGCCGTGGATGCCGAAGACGATGCGGGCCTGCTCGCGCTGGCGCAATGCGCCTTGTTGTGCAACAACGCGCAGCTGCGGCAGGGCAGGGACAGCGAAGGCGGTGACGATGCCGCAGGCTGGCAATTGGTCGGCGACCCGACCGAAGGTGCATTGCTGGCACTGGCCCACAAGGCCGGGCTCGATGCGCACGAGGCGGCCTCTGCCACACCAAGAATCGACGAGATCCCTTTCGAGTCCGAGCACCGCTACATGGCCACCTTGCACCACGACCCTGCAGGGCAGGCCTTTGTGCTGCTGAAGGGCGCGCCGGAGCGGGTGCTCGACCTGTGCACCCACCAGGGTGACGGTCAGCCGCTGGACCGCAGCCGTTGGGAACAGCGCATGAACGAGGCCGCAGACGCCGGCCAGCGTGTGCTGGCGTTGGCGCGCCGCGACATGCCGGCCGGCACCACGGCTTTGTCCAGCGACGACATCGGCACCCACTTCACGCTGCTCGGGCTGGCCGGTCTGATCGACCCGCCGCGTGAAGAGGCCATCGCAGCGGTGGCCGAGTGCCAGGCCGCCGGGCTGCGCGTCAAGATGATCACCGGCGACCATGCCGGCACCGCGGCGGCCATCGGCCGGCAACTGGGCCTGAACGCCGACGCCGTGCTGACCGGCGCCACGGTGCAGAAGCTGAACGACGAGGAACTGCGGCGGCGCGCGCTGGACAGCGACATCGTCGCCCGCGCCAGCCCTGAGCACAAGCTGCGGCTGGTGCGTGCGCTGCAGGCCGAAGGCGAGCTGGTGGCGATGACCGGCGACGGCGTCAACGACGCGCCGGCGCTGAAGACCGCCGACATCGGCGTGGCCATGGGCCACAAGGGCACCGACGCCGCGCGCCAGGCCGCCGACCTGGTGCTGACCGACGACAACTTTGCCACCATCGCGCTGGCCGTGCGCGAAGGCCGCGTGGTCTTCGACAACATCAGGAAGGCGCTTCTGTTCATCCTGCCCACCAGCGGTGGCGAGGCCGGGGTGATCCTGATCGCGGTCTTTGCCGGCTTCACGCTGCCGGTCACTGCCGGCCAGGTGTTGTGGGTCAACCTGGTCACGGCGGTGACGCTGGCGCTGGCGCTGGCCTTCGAGCCCGCCGAAGCCGATGTCATGCAACGGCCCCCGCGTTCACCGCAAGAGCCGCTGGTCACGCGCATGCTGGCCCTGCGCATCGCCTACGTGAGTGCGTTGATGATGGCCGTGACCTTCGCCGCGTTCCAGTGGGAACTGGCGCGTGGCAGCAGCACCGAGGTCGCGCGCACCGCCGCCGTCAACATGCTGGTGGCCAGCGAACTGGTGTACCTGTTCGCGGTGCGTCGCTTCACTGCATCGGCCCTCACGCGGCACATCTTCAGCGGCAACCCGGTGGCGCTGTGGATGAGCGCGCTGCTGATCGTGCTGCAGCTGGCCTTCACCTACGCGCCGCCGCTGCAGAGGCTGTTCCAGACCCAGGCGCTCGACGGCCAGTCCTGGCTGGTCATTGCCGGCTTGAGCGCGCTGCTGTTCCTGGCCGTCGAGGCCGGCAAGGCGGTGCTGCGGCGACGCGGCGCAGCGGGCATGTAGCTTCAGAGGCAAGCGTTTGCGGGTCCTGGACATCCAGCCCATTTCGAATCGCATAGGCCCGGCCAAACAGGCCCAGCGTGGCATCAACTTCGTTCAGCGTTCGTGACGCCTGGGACCAGCTGCCACCACCGTCACAAAACGGCACGGTCGCCGGCATGATGACCAATGCCAGCATCATGAAGCGGCTTTCTACGAAGTCCGTCAGGCTGACGGCCAGGAAGCCGCCGACGACCGTGAAGACAAGGACGGCGTCCAGCGTGATGGCAATGCGCAAGCCGTAGTCGCTCAGGAGCCACTGGCCCCTGAAAAACATCCCGAGGCAAACGAGACCCAGCGCGCCGGCAAGGTCCAGGCCCGGGGTGCGCAGTTGCGGTCGTGGGTGCCACCATCGCCAGCCCCCGTCGTGGCCAAGCGGCATGCCGAGTCCGTGGCCCGGATCACTGCGCTGCTTGACCAGGTCGACACGGCGGACGCCGTAGCTGCGTGAGGGCCCCGGGCAGACGGCACCGACACCAGCGGGCTGGCGCATGCGTGCGAAGCCCTCAAGGCAGCGGTGCTTGCAGCCGGTGCCGCCGGGCGGCTGCAGGTGCTCGAGATGGCTGCCATGCTGGCCCGCTGCAGCGCACTCAGTCGCGCGACGCAGCAGGCCGTGAAGGCGCGCGGGCACGCTGGCTCAGAACGGCGCCAGACGGTTCCTCACGTACAACAGGACGAGCCAGATCGTGACGCCCGTGCTGGTGTACTGCGCAAACTCGAAAACCCATCCCAGGACGGGCGGGAACGCCAATAGCGGTGCGAGTGTGGCCGTGAGCCAGAACACCAGGGCCATCAGGCCCCAGCGCTTCAGGTAAACCGGCAGCCAGCGCAGCAGCCACGCCTTGTTGCGGCGCGCCTTGGCGCTGCGCACTTCGGCGGTGTCTGCATCGGCCTCGGTGTGCAAAAAAGAGTTCGGCAACAGAAACGATGCCAGCAGGCTGCCGCTGCGCTCTGTCGGTCCGGTGGCTGAGTCCATGGCGAAGAGCCTCGTGCTGAAGTGGGTGCATCGAGCGTGCGCACATCCAGCATGAATGTCTGTCCGGTGCCGAACGCAGGTCCTCAGAGATACGGCGACAGCAGCCTGGCCACGCCATTGCGCAGTCGTGCGGGCAAGGGCAGCGCGGCCAGTTCGGCTGCGCTCAGCAGTCGTGCACCGGCCATGCGGCCAGCCACCACGGTGTCGAGACGGCGCACGAGGGCCTGGTCGATGCAGGCCAGGTTGTATTCGAAGTTCAAGCGCAGGCTGCGGGCATCCCAGTTGGTCGAGCCGATCAGCGACCAGTGGTCATCGACCAGCAGCAGCTTGGTGTGGTCGAAAGGCGGGGGGCTCAGGTGGATGCGGCAGCCGCTGGCCAACAGTTCCGGCAATTGCGGGCGTGTCGCCCAGTCCATCACACGCAGGTTGCTGCGCTCTGGCAGCACGATGTCCACGGCAACGCCGCGCAGGGCCGTCACCTTCAGCGCCGCCAGCAAGGTTTCGTCGGGCAGGAAGTAGGGGGTCACGATGCGCACACGCGAGCGAGCCACGGCCAGTGCGCCCAGCAGCACCTGGGGCAGATTGTCGATGTCGGCGTCGGGGCCGTCGGCCACGCCGCGGGCGGCGACCGGGCCGCAGGGCGCCAGCGCCGGAAACCAGTGGTCGCCCAGCAGCTGCTCGCCAAAGGCGTAGGCCCAGTCCACGGCAAACGTGCGCTGCAGATCCGCCACCACGGGCCCCTGCACACCGAAGTGAAGGCAGTGCACCGGGTGCAGAGGTTGCCGGGCCAGCCAGTGGCCGACGCGGATGTTCATGCCACCGGTGAAACCGGTGATGCCGTCGACCACCATGATCTTGCGGTGGTTGCGAAGGTTGGCGTAGCGCGAGCGCAAGGGGTTGCGGGTTGGCGAAAACGCCGTGGCCGTGACACCCGAGCGGCGCAGGGTGTGCAGCATGTCCGGCCGGCTGTAACGCAGACCCAGCCCGTCGATCAGCACGCGCACCTCGACCCCGCGCTCACGCGCGCTGCACAAGGCCCGCAGGAAGGCCTGGCCTGCGGCGTCGTTGTCGAAGATGTAGCTCGCCAGCGAGATGGAGCGCTGCGCACCGGCGATGGCCGCGAGCATGGACGGGTAGGCTGCGTCGCCGTCCTGCAGCACGTCGATGCGGTTGCCAGCCAGCAGCGGGTTGCCGGTGAGGCGGACACACAACCGCTCCAGACCGGCCAGGCCACTGTCGTCTTGCAGCACGGCCGGTGTGCCCGAGGCGGCGTCAGTCGAGACAGGGTGTTCATCCTGGGCCCAGGCCGCGCGCAGACCGAGCGCGACGGCGCTGCGCTGGACGCGGTTGATGCCGAACACCAGGTACAGCAGCGAGCCGATGCCGGGCGCCAGCCAGGCCAGACCGACCCAGCCGATCACGGCACTGACCTGCCGTTTGCGCAGCACCGCATCGACGGTGACGGCAATGGCCGCGCCGGTGTGCACCACCGCAAACAGTTGCAGCCAAGCCTGTGTCACGACGTCCCGCATGCGTCAGCTTAAGGCGTCTTGCAAAGTCGGGCCGCAGACGGTCATCGGCCGAAGGCCCTTGCAGCCAGAGGCAGCCGCCTCTACGAGGGCTGGCCCAAGGTCTGCGCTGTGTTGTCGAAGGCGTCGAAGCGACCGTCCCAGCTGGGGTCGATGGCCCGGATGCGTTCGGCCAGTGGTGGGTGGGTGGCCAACCAGGCAAACGCCGGTTTGTTGAGGCCGTTTTCAAAGAACATGTGGCTGGCCTCGCCGGCATGCGGCGAGTCGATGCGCGAACCCACGCTGCCGATCTTGCGCAGCGCCCCGGCCAGCCCGGCCGGGTTGCGCGTGAACTGCACGGCCGAGGCGTCGGCCAGCATCTCGCGCTGCCGGCTCAATGCGGCCTGGATCAAGCGACCGAACAGCACCCCCAGCGCGCCGATGACCAGCAGCGCCACGCCCAGCAGCATCACCGGGGCCCCCCGGCCCCGATTGCTGCCGCCGCGCGCGTACAGCAGGACGCGGCCGATCACGGTCAGACACACGATGCCGAACAGCACGCCCATGATGCGGATGTTCAGCCGCATGTCACCGTTGAGCAGGTGGCTGAACTCGTGGCCGATGACACCCTGCAGTTCGTCGCGAGTCAGCAGCGCCAGGCCACCGCGTGTGATGCCGATGGCGGCGTCCTTGGCGCTGTGGCCGGCGGCGAAGGCGTTGATGCCGGCGTCGTTGTCCAGCACGTAGACCTTGGGCACGGGCACGCCGGCAGCCAGCGCCATCTCTTCGACGACGTTGCGCAGCCGGCGCTCGTCGGCATCGGTCGGGTCGGTGGCCAGCAGGCGCCCGCCCAGTTCTTCGGCCACTTCGCTGCCACCCCGCGACAGGCGCAGGAATTTGTAGGCCGCGCCTGCCATCACTACGCCCAGCGTGCCGATGACGACCCAGCCGAAGAGCTTAGCGTCCCAGGGTGCGATGCTGCGCCATGTCGCAAACGCCGAAGGTGCACCGAATTCGGCCGGTGTCTGCGTGAAGTGCAGGATCAGCAGGCTGGCGACGTACACCGCAGCAATGATGAAAACCACCGCCAGCACGAAGTACAGCACCAGCGCGGTGGTCTTCGTCCTTGCCCGGGCCTGCTGGCCGAAGAAGTCCATGTGTCGGGGCGAGCGCTTGAGCCAAGCCAACGTCAGGCGAAGGCCACTTTCGGCGGCTCGCGCTGTGCCGCGGCTTCGATCACGAACAGCTCGGCGGCGGCAAAACCGAAGCTGTTGCTGATCACGCTGCTGGGGAAAACTTCGCGCTGCGTGTTGTAGGCCATCACCGCGTCGTTGTAGGCCTGGCGCGAGAAGGCGACCTTGTTTTCGGTCGAACTCAGCTCTTCCATCAGCCCCAGCATGGTGGTGTTGGCCTTCAGGTCGGGGTAGGCCTCGGACAGCGCGAACAGGCGGCCCAGCGTGCCGGTGAGCACACCTTCGGCGCCGGCCAGCGCCTTCATCGCGGTGGGGTCCCCGGGCTTCGCGGCGGCAGCGGCGCCGGCCGTGGACGCCGCATTGCGTGCGGCAATCACTGCCTCCAGCGTGCTGCGTTCGTGCTGCAGGTAGGCGCGGGCGGTTTCGACCAGGTTCGGAATCAGGTCGTAGCGCCGCTTGAGCTGCACGTCGATCTGCGCAAAGGCGTTCTGGTAACGGTTGCGCAGCGCGACCAGCTTGTTGTACAGGCCAACGACCAGGACGACGGCAACGGCCAACAGGCCAAGCAGGATGAGTGCGGTGGTGAGGCTGGTGTTCATGGGAGTCCCGATGCGATCAGTTGACAGCAAAGGCTAGGCCGCTTCTCCGCCCAGGTCTGTTCGGTCGCGCGCTCTGCCGGTTTCCGGCCTGCTCAGGGGTCCCGGGTCGATGGCCGTGAACCCCAGGCTGCTGAGTGCATCACCCAGGTCAGACAGATTGCTGGCGCACCCGCCGATGACCAGGCCACCGGCTTCGGCATGGCCCAGCGCATCGCGTATCGCTGCACGGCTGTCGAGAACCGTGCGCACCCACGGCTGCCAGCTGATACCGTTGAGCAGGGCGGGCCGTTGGCGGCCCGCTACAAGAAACAGTGGGGCAGGCTGATCGTGAACACACAACCGGTCCCCGGCACGTCGCGCACCGTCATGCTGCCGCCATCGGCTTCGACCGTGCGACGGGCGATGGACAGGCCCAGGCCCAGGCCGCTTCTGTTGATGCTGCCCTGCGTGAAAGGCTTGAACATCTTCTCGGCGAAGCCGCGTGGAAGGCCGCCACAGCAGTCCTTGACGTCGATGCACACCAGGTCCTCGGCCCGATACGCGAGCAGGCTGACTTCGGTGTGGGGGTGCGTGAACTTGAACGCGTTCTGAAGCAGATTCACCAGTGCCGCCAACAGGTGGTCGCGGTTGCCGGCGATGCCCAGGCTTCGGTCGACCGCGGGCACCCGAAAGGCGCAGCCTCGCTCGGCCGCGCTCAAGGCGGCGATGCTGGACGCTTCGGCAATGAACGTGGCCAGCGAAAACGGTGCGTTCAAGCTGGATGCATCGGCCGCTGTGCGCACGGCGTCCAACGTGCGGTCCAGCTGATCGGCCATCGCCGCCAGGCTGCGCTTCACCAGCGCGCCGGTGGAACCGCTGATCGGCACCGTCCCGGACTCCAGTGCCGTGAATCCCAGCAGGGCGGTCTGCAGGCAGTTGCGCAGTTCGTGAACCAGCACGCCCAGCCGCTCGTTTTCATCGGCCGACCGGCTTTGTGACAGGGTGGCGTCCCGCTGGGCGCTGAAGCTGGTCACGGCATCGGCGATGGCGTTGTCCAGGCAACGGTTCAGGGTCCGGAACTGAGCCGCGGAAAACGGCGTGTCACGCTCGACAGCCAGGTCCGTGATGGCCTGGCACAAGTCCCCGTAGTCATGGACCAGTTGATTCAGCGTGTAGCCGAGCTTGAGCAGCTGCTTGCCATGCGCAGTGGCGCTGACGCCAATCTGGGACAAGGCCCCGGCATCCCCGCCGGCAGGGCCGGAAATCCGCTCGCCTTCAGCCAGGTTGCCATCGCCCTCTGCCCGCAAGGTGTTCGTCAGTTGTTCCAGAAACAGCGGGACGCCATTCGCCAATTGCTGTGGGGTGGCTGCGCGGTTGGGTCGCTGCGCCACCTTCGCCTTGCAGCGCCCGATGAGTTCGTCCCGGTTGCTTGAAAGAAAGCTATGCACAGACACACCCTTGTTTTCGGCTCGCCGCCAAAAGCAGGCGCGCCCACAGACGCTTGGACTGGCGCGTGATCGCAACCAATGGACTTCGGTGCCGAGTGTGTTTGCCTCAGCCGAAAAGCGCTGTTCGGTACCGTACGCACCCTGGCATCGCCGTGTGGACGGGCACGGCAATTGCCCTGAAGACCGCACAACCGCAGTCGCGACCATCCGTCGCGCGCACCCCTCCATGGCCACCGATGATCCGAGCAAACCAGGCAGCCCGCCCGTATTGCGAGTGCTTGTGGTCGACGACAACGTCGACGGGGCACAAGCGCTCTGCGCGCTGCTGAGCACGATGAGATGCAGCACGACCGTTGCCTTCAATGGCGCACAGGGGCTGGCTGCGGCTGCTGCCTTTGACCCCCACCTGGCCTTCATCGACCTCGAGATGCCTGACATGAGCGGCTGCGACGTGGCGCGGCTCCTGCGGGCGGGGCCGGGGCGCAGTGACGCACGTCTCATCTGCCTGACCGGTCACGGGCAGCCCGATGACAGGTGCCAGTGCCTGGAAGCAGGCTTCGACGATTTTTTCACCAAGCCGATGCGGACGGAACGACTGAGTGAAGTGGTGATGGCCGCGACCGCATCAGACCCCTGGCCCTAGGTTCGCACCTCCGGCCAATGTGCGGAGCCAGACAGACGCATCCGGCTCCAACGCCCAGCCTCCAGCCATGGCCCAGATACTTGAGAAACTCGAACGTGACACTTGCCGCCACCCGGCACCGCCAATGACCGCTTTCTTCGACTCGATGTGGCGTGGAAGAACCGCGCCTTTCACCCGGTTCGGCAGAACCAGGCCCCAGCTCGCCACGAGCCCGCAAGCGACACCCGCCCAGGCGGGCCAGGCTCTGCTGGCGATGCCTTTCGATGCGATGCGGTTCCAGTACGCCAACGCGGTGATGGCCGGTTGGGTGCCTCGCTCGATCTTGGCGTCCGCCAAGTCGGATCGAGCCATTGACCTGCTCGAAAAGTTCAGCTTGGGACCGATCGCAAGGCGGCGTTGACTGCGCCGCCATCGAGCAACGTCTGCACGCCCGGCCATGCGCCTGTCTGCTTTCATCACCGACAACCTCGACGTTATCCTCGTGGACTGGGTGGCGTTTGCGCGCAAGCAGTTCCCGGCGGCCGCGAACATGGGCGAGACCGCACTGCTCGACCACGGCAGGCAGATCCTCGAGGAGATCGCTGCCAACATGCGCCGGCCGCAGGGCGAGGGCGAACGACAGGCCAAGTCGGAAGGCGAGAGCTCCCGCGCTTCCGCTTCCAGCGCGGTGCCGTCTCGCAGCCATGCCCGGCAGCGTGAGCGGCAGGGTTTCGAAATCGAGCAGATGGTGGCCGAGTACCGTGCGCTGCGTGCGACCGTGCTTCGCCTCTGGGGCGCCGCTTCGAGCCGCGTGGAGCACGAGGACCTGGAAGAACTGACCCGTTTCAACGAGGCAGTCGACCAGGCCATCGCCGAATCGCTGACGGTTTTTGTGGCAGAGATGGACAAGGCCCGCGATCTTTTCCTGGGCATCCTGGGCCACGACCTGCGCGGTCCGCTCAGCGCCATCGCCAGCTCGGCCAGCGTCGTTCTGCACACACGTCCACAGGAATCGCGCCAGGCAGAAGTGATTTTGCGCAGCGTCGCGCAGATGAAGGCCTTGCTGGATGACCTGCTGGAATTCACCCGGCAGCGGATGGGGCTGGGGCTGGTGATCGCGCCACAGGCCCTTCAGCTGGAAAGCTTCGTGCGCAACATCCTCGACGAGATCCTGGCCATCAGCAGGGGCCGTGTGCTAACGCTCGATGTGCAGGGTGAAATGCAAGGGGAATGGGACGCCCGTCGGCTGCACCAGGCGGTTTCGAACCTGGTTTTCAATGCCTTGAAATATGGCGACCTGGGCAAGCCGATCAGCATCAGCCTGGACGGCACGCACGAAGACACCGTGCAGCTGGCTGTCAAGAACAGCGGTGCACGCATTCCAACGGACCTTTTGCCCATGATCTTCGAGCCGCTGGTCCGCGCCGCTGACGAGGGCTGCGAATCGGACTCGCAGAGCACAGGCGCCAACCTGGGGCTTGGGCTGCACATCGTGCGCGAAATCGCGCTCGCACATGGGGGCGCGGTTGACGTGGTGTCCAGCGACTCCAGCACCTGCTTTGTGCTGCGCCTGCCCCGAATTGCCGTGCGCAAGGGGCCGTCGTCAGCGTCCGGTTGAATGCTGGCCTTGGGTGCAGCGGGTACGACGCTTGCCCCGCTGGCGGGTTCTGACCTTTTGCCTGCCGCGCAACGCGGTCCTTGGTGATGAGCTTTTTCGACACCGTGCTGGCCACCGTGCAGACCGAGTTTGCCGGTACCTTCGACCCCGAGCCACTGACGCGGGTGGTGCTGCGGCTGAGCGTGGCCTTGCTGCTGGGCGCCGCCATCGGCTGGGACCGCGAGCGACGTGCCCCAGCGGGCCTGCGCACGCACATGCTGGTGGCACTGGGTTCTTCCTTGTTGATCCTGGTGCCCACGCAAAGCGGCATGAGCGAAGAGTCCGTCAGCCGCGTGATCCAGGGTGTGATGTCCGGCATCGGTTTCCTGGGCGCGGGCGCGGTGCTGAAAGACACCAGTGAAGGCCGCATCCATGGCCTGACCACCGCTGCCAGCATCTGGGCCACGGCGGCCGTGGGCATCACCGCCGGACTGGGCCACGAGTCGACGGCCATCATGGCCACCGGCTTCGTGCTGCTGGTGCTGGCCGTGCTGCGCCGCTTGACGCGGCCACGACACAACGGGTTCACCGACGAGCACCCCGCACAGTGAGCCAGGGCTGAGGCCAAGCGCAGGCACAGCTTTTGCCCCGGTCGCCGACAAATCCACTCCGTCTGCCGCACCATGACACCATCGCGCTACACCCCTTGGTACCCGCCTGCTGCACTGGCTCCGGTCCACTTGCATGCGCCGCCCGAACAGGTGCCTGTGCCGCCACCGCCCTTGCCGGTGCCTGAACCCGGCAGGCCGAACCCACGCGACCCGGACACACCGCCAGAGATCAACGAGCCCAGCTTGCCTGGCCAGCACGCGCCGGTGCGCGACCCCCTGCCGCCGACGCGCATGCACTGAGCGCCTTCTGAGCGCGCGTGACACGGGTGACCTGCAGCCTTTCCTGCGGTGCTGGTGTTGCCGCCGGCCGCTGTGAAAAGCAGGCGGCCCCACGGTCACGGGGACCGAGGGGCCGTTGAAGGGAAGGCTTGCAGCGGGGCGTGACCCGCTGCAGCCGACTCAGCGGAATCAGTTGCGGTCGCTGCGCGGGGCGCGCGAGCCGTCGGACATGAGGCCGCTGTTGGTGTCGCGGTTCATGCCCGAGTTGCCCATCGAGCCGCCCGATTGCGAGTCCATCGAGCCCGAGTTTCCGCTGGTGTTGCCAGTGCCGGTGCCGCTGGAGTTGCTGCCCATGTTGCTGCCGGAGTTGGTGCCGGTGCGGTTGGTGTCGGTGTTCACGCCGCTGGAACTGTCGCCCCGGTTGACGGTACCGCTTGTTGAATCGGTTTGCGACGGCGTGCTGGTCTGCGCAATGGCCAGACCGGCGGCCATTGCACCAATGACGACGGCACCAAACGCGACTGTTGAGGCTTTTTGGAACATGGAATATCTCCTGGTTGAATGAGTCGACTGTGCTGGCCCGACTTTCGACGATGGGCAGCAACGGCAGAGGCCGTGCCATGACCACGGCAAGTGGCGTGCCTGCAACCCCATGGCCTGCCCCGTGCCCACGGCGCAGAGGACGCGGGGTGGACAGTCGGGCCAGCGGCGTGTCGCGCGCGGCGTGACGGCCTGCGCAGGCTGTGGGATGCGTCCGACATGCGGCCGTGCAGCTGGCCTATCGGGCGCGCCGATCGGCTGCTCTAGATTCCGCTCAGGGTTCAGACAGCGAGGCCCGCCCTGCAGCCAGATCCGTTGCCACAGGAGTACCGCATGAATTTTGTCCAGCCCACCCTACAGCAACCGGGCGAATGGCCTTGTTAGCGCAGCGCACGATGGTGTGTCCTCCGGGCCTGTGCCTTTCGCACCCAGCGCAGGTTCGCGTCGTTGCGTCCGCCAGGCCAGCCCAGACGCGCCCGCTGCGGGTGTTCCTGGTCGAAGACAGCCAGCTGACCGTCGACAACCTGTCGGCGCTGTTGCGGCAGACCGGCCTCGACTGCATCGTGGGCAGCGCCGAGGACGAGACCACGGCGTTGCAGCGCATCCACGGTCTGCACCAAGAGCAGCCGCTGGACCTGCTGATCATCGACATCTTTCTGAAGGCCGGCAGTGGCCTGGGTGTGCTCAAAAAGCTGGCCGGCTTGCCCGGTGGGGTGTCGCTCATTCCGCGCGTCGTGATCACCAACTTTGCCCGGGAAGAGATCCAACAGGCCTGCCTGGCCCTGGGCGCCGAGCGCTTCTTCGACAAGTGCACCAATCTCGATGCCCTGGTCGAGCACTGCCACACGGTGCTGGCCAGACGGAACAGCAGGGCGTGATGAACCGCGGCCCACGCTGCTAGGCGCGGTCTGCACCGCGCTGTCTGGAGATGGTTTGCATCAGGTTCAGCAAGGTGGCGGGATCGGCCGGCTTGGTCAGGTGCAGGTCGAAGCCAGCCTCGCTGGACTGCAGGCGGTCTTCATCGGCGCCCCAGCCGGTCAACGCCACCAGGATCAGGCCCTGGTGCTTCGGGTCCTGGCGCAGCTTCTTTGCCACTTCGTGCCCGCTGAGGCCGGGCATGCCGATGTCCAGCACCACGAGCTCGGGCTTGAAGCTGTCGACCAGTGCGACGGCTTCGACGCCGTCGCGCGCCCAGGCGGTGACGTGCCCGCTGAGCTGCAGCAGCAGCGCCAGGCTTTCCCCCGCGTCCCGGTTGTCGTCGGCCACCAGCACACGCCAGGGCACGTCGGGTGGGCGGGTTGTCGATGGGCGGCTGGCGATCGAGCTCGTGCCGCCGCCGAGGTCGGAAGACGGCAGTGGCAGGCGCACGGTGAACACGCTGCCGGCGCCCAGCCCGTCGCTGTGCGCCGACACGCTGCCTCCGTGCAGCTTGACCAGGTCCCGCACCAGAGACAGCCCGATGCCCAGACCGCCTGGTGCCTGTGTCTTGGCCGAGTGGCCCTGGCTGAACATCTCGAACACCGTGTCGATCATCGCAGGCGTCAAGCCAGCACCGTTGTCGGTGACGCACAGCACAAGGTCGACGCCATCAACCTCTGCTGCCAGTTCGATGGTGCCCCGGGGAGGTGTGTATTTCGCCGCGTTGTCCAGCAGGTTGTTCAGCAACTGGACAAAGCGGAAGGGGTCGGCGTCCAACCACACCGGCAACCTGGGCAGCCGCAGCTTGAAGTGATGGCCGGCGGCTTCAATCTGCGGCAGGTTGGTTTCCACCACGGTTCGCACCATCGGTTCCAGCAGCACCCGTTCACGTTGGATCTCGAGCTTGCCGCTGTGGCTGCGTGCCACGTCCAGCAGGTCGCTGACCAGGCTCGTCAGCTGGGTCAGCTGGCGGTCCATCATCTCGCACGCCACGTTCACCAGCGCTGCGTCGCCAGCACCACTGCGCATCAGCAACAAGCCGTTGCGAAGGGGCGCCAGCGGGTTGCGCAGTTCGTGGGCCAGCGTGGCCAGGAAGCGGTCCTTGTGCTGGTGCGCCGCCGACAGCTCTGCGGCCAACTGCTTGAGCTTGAGTTCGCTGACTTTCTGTTCGGTAACGTCGGTCACCAGCAGGGCCACCTGGCCACTGCCGGCTTCGCCGGCGGGTGCAGCGTAGACGTTGAACCAGCGCCTCATGACCGGGGACTGCTGCGTGAAGCGCTGCGGCTTTCCGCTGCGAGCCACTTGCCCATAGATGTCCAGCCAGTGCCGCTCCAGCCCGGGTACCAGTTCGAGAGCCCGTCGGCCCAGTGCGTCGACCAGACCCGTGTGTTTGGCAAAAGCCTCGTTGACGTCGATGAACCGGTAATCCTGGGCCCGGCCCGACACGTCGAAGATCATTTGCAGCACGCAGAAACCTTCGTCCATCGATTCGACCAGACGGCGGTACTTCTCTTCATCGGCCCGCGTCTGGGCCCGCGCCTGCTGGCGGTGCGTGATGTCGGCCACGGTGCCCAGCACGCAGGCCGGCGTGCCGGCCGATGCCGGCTGGTGGCGGCCGATCATTTCGACCCACCGCACGGCCAGGTCGTCGTGGCGACGGATGCGGCCGATGAAATGCAGCTTGCCCTGGCCAGCCTGGGCTTGTGACAGCCGGGTTTGCAGTTCGGTGGCGTCGTCGGGGTGCACGAAGTCGGTGAGCCGCCGGTCCTGCTGCTGCGCACCGCTGTCGGCTTCCAGGCCGAAGATCTTGCGGGCGCGGTCGTCTTCCCAGTGGCTGCGGCCGTCGGGGAATTCCCAGCGCCAGACACCCATGCCTGCCGCCTCGGTGGCCAGTTCCACCCGCTCGCGTGCGCTTTGCAGTTCCTGTTCGGCGCGCTTGCGTTCGGTCTGGTCGATGCCATGGATCAGGATGCCCAAGGTGCGGCCGTGGCGCTCGACCAGGGGCTGGAAGACCAGGTCGAGGATGTGCTCGCGCAGTGCTTCGGCGGTCTGCGTTTGCAGCAACATGCGAACTTCCCGGCCCACGTAAGCCTGCCCGCTGCGGTAGACCTCGTCGAGCAGGTTCACCAAGCCCTGCGATACCCACTCGGGCAAGGCCTGGGCGATGGGCAGGCCCTCGGTGTTCCGCAAACCCACCAGCTGCAGCCATTGTTCGTTGACGTGTTCGACCCGGTGAGCGGGGCCACGCAACACGGCAAAGTACGCGGGTGCATGACGCAGCAACTCGGACAGGCGAGCTTGCGACAGTTCCAGCTCTTGCCGATCGGATTCGCCTGGCGAAGAAGTGGCGTTCATGGGGACTCGTCAAAAAACCGGCAACAAACAGCTTAGCCGGATTCGAAGCCCTGGCTGGCCCATCTCCCCTCCGACACCGGCGACTCTGCGGCGCGAAGCTCTGGGGCGGACACCTTGCGGATCACTTGGGCCGTGTAGCGCTGGCTCAGTTCACCGGGCTGGGCAAGCACCCGGGCGAAACGCTGCAGGGTCCGGCATCACGAAGTGCAGCGGGGTGGAGCAGCGCCAGAATGCCTTTCAGCCCAGCGCAACCGAATTGCTGCAAGGCTTACCGGTCACCGGCAACAAGCGTCGACACTCGCGCTGCACGGCGGCGTAACACTCGCAGGTCATGCGCTCGAGCCCCGGCCGGTCGAGCACGGTGATGCGGCCACGGCCGTAGCGGATCAGGCCCACCCGTTGCAGGATGCCAGCCGCGCCGGTCACACCTTCGCGCCGCACGCCGAGCTGTTCGGCAATCAGTTCCTGCGTCATGACCAGATCGCGGCCTTGCACACGGTCCAGCTGCTGCAGCAGCAGGCGCGCCAGACGTTGGGTGACCGAGTGATGGCGGTTGCACAAGGTCAGGTGCGAGGTCTGCGTCATCAGCGCCTGCGAATAGCGCAACAGCAGCTGCATCATCGCGCCGGTGCGCAGGAACTCGTCGCCCAGGGCGTCGGCCGGCAGCCGGAACGCGTCACCGCTGGCGCGGACCACGGTGCAGCTTGAACACGTGCCACCCCCCATCACCAGCCACAAGCCGACCATGCCGTCATTGCCCACGGCGGCCGTTTCTGCCGAGCTGCCGCTGGCGGTGAAGTGCATCATCGAAACCAGTGCGCTGGTGGGGAAGTAGGCATTGCTGAGCGCCTGACCGGAAGTGCACAGCACCTGGCCGCGTTCCAGACTCACGTGTGACAGTGCCGGCAGGATGCGCCCCCACACATCGGGTGGCAGCGCGGCCAGCAGGTGGTTGTCGAGCGGATTCACTTCGTGGAGCTTCGAACCATTCATGACATTCCTCCTGCGCAGCGTTGCCTCGGTCTAGGCGCTTGTTTGGGCTGCACGGCGGAAGGTCGGCAAACGGCGTGCCGCTGGCGCCACTGCTGCGAGGGCGGCAAGGGTCGGGATGCACCGGGCATGCGGATTGCCGCGCCGACAGTTCCCAATCAACGTCGAAAGATGCAGCCATGAACTTCAAAAGTACCGGGGGCGGTCTGCTGCCGCTGTGGACCCTGGGCGCGCCGTTGCTGATTGGCGTGTTCCTGCTGCTGAAGGCGCGCAAGTCGACGCTGCGAAGCGGGCACGACCGCAGCGACCTGCGCGACAGGTACGCGACCCCGCCCTCCGGCATGGCGCCGCCGCCCATCGTGACGGCGCCCACGAGGTGACCACCATGCAGATTCCCGCTCTGCTGATGGCACCCGCCAAACGACCGCTGCGGTTGGTGGGTGTCGACATTCCGCATCCGCCCCCGGACCTCGTGCCCACGCCGCCGACGCCGCATCCGCGGCCCGGCCCGGACACACCACCTGAGGTGGCACCCGGCTCACCACCAGAGATCGAACCACGGACACCGCCGACTCAACCGGTGCCACCCGGGGGGCCTGCGGCGCCACCACCCTGGGTGAAGTGAACCGGCCAGGCGGGCCTTGGCTCTGGCCGAGGCGCCGCACGCGGCGCTTCGGCGTGCCAGTCCGACGCTGAGTGCCAATCCCCTGCGCTCAGCATGCCAGCTTTGGCAGCACATCGGTTCAGTCGGCAATACTCGACCGGCATGGCGTACCGTGATGAAAATCACGCACAAGTTCACCGAGGGGGCCCGAACCCATGCCGCACGCTCTGGTCGTCGACGACGACATCGATTCCGCGACATCGATGAGAGACCTCATCGCGGGCGAGCAATTCACCGTGGCCGTGGCCCACAACCTGCGTGACGCCCGGCGCCAGATCAGCCTGCAGCAACCCGATATCCTGCTGCTGGATCTGTTGCTGCCGGACGGCAACGGCATGGAGCTGCTGGCCAACCCGCAGCTCATGGCCCATTCGGAAGTGGTGCTGTGCACCGGCCATGCCAGCATCGAAACCAGCATCCAGGCACTGCGGCTGGGGGCTGCCGACTACCTGGTCAAGCCGATCAAGCTCAAGCAGTTGCAGGGTGTGCTGTCGCGCATCATGAAGCCGGCCGCGATGAAGGCCGAGGTCGAGGACCTGACCGCTCAGTTGAGCACCAGCGGTCACTTCGGCCACCTGTGGGGCACGAGCCCGTCGATGCAGCGCATCTACGAGCAGATCTCGCGCGTGGCCGCGACCAGCGTGACCGTGTTCATCACCGGCGAATCGGGCACCGGCAAGGAAGTGGTGGCGCAGACCGTGCACGACCTCAGCCGACGCCGCAAGCAACCCTTCCTGGCCGTCAACTGCGGCGCCATCAGCCCGAACCTGATCGAAAGCGAAATCTTCGGTCACGAAAAGGGCAGCTTCACCGGCGCCGAACGCCAGCACCAGGGTTTTTTCGAGCGCGCCAGCGGTGGCACGCTGTTCCTGGATGAGATCACCGAGATGCCGCCGGAACTGCAGGTCAAGCTGCTGCGGGTGCTGGAAACCGGCCGTTTCATGCGTGTGGGCAGCACGGTGAGCCAGGAATCCGACGTGCGCATCATCGCGGCCACCAACCGCTTGCCGCACGAGGCAGTGGCTGCCGGCAGATTGCGCGAAGACCTGCTGTACCGGCTGAACGTGTTTCCGCTGGACCTGCCACCGCTGCGCGAGCGGCTGTCCGACCTGGGCTTGCTGGCCTCGCACTTCCTGGCCGACATCGGCACCCAGGAAGGGCGCCCGCGCAGCTTCACACCCGCCGCGCTGGCGCAACTGGCGCGCTACCACTGGCCGGGCAATGTGCGCGAGCTTCGCAACGCGGTGCAGCGCGCCTACGTGATGGCGCAGGGCGACACGATCGACGACACCTGGCTGCCGCGGGGCGAAGCCGGGCTGCCCGTGGCCGAGGCGCCGGCGGTGGCCGCGTCCGCCGCGCCCGCCGTGCCCCAGCGCCCCGTGGTGGCGCAGGTGCCGGCTGCTGCAGAGGCGGTTGTCCTGCCCATCGGCACGTCGGTGGCGCAGGCCGAACGCTTGTTGACGCTGGCCACGCTGCGGCACTTCAACCACCACAAGGAGCGCACGGCGGCGGTGTTGGGCATCAGCCTGAAGACGCTCTACAACCGGCTCAAGGAATACGCGGCCGACAGCCCCGAAGCCGACGAGATCGCCTGACCCTTGCGGCAAGGCATGCGGCAAGCCTTGCCGCCGCATCCCGCATGACCCACGACGCATGATCTACGACATCACCCATACCACCGAATACCGCTTTCACCGCCCGGTCGAGTTCGGCCCGCACCGGCTGTGTTTTCGGCCGCGCGATGGCCACGACATGCGCGTGTTGGCCACCGAGCTGCAGGTGTCGCCGAACCCGCTGCGGGTGGACCTGATGCACGACGTGTACGGCAACTCGGTGGCATCGGTGCAGCCCGGTGGCAGCGCGGACGTGCTCAGCATCACCAGCCGCTTCACGGTGGACCACCTGGGGTCCATGGCCTTCGAGTTGCCGACGATGAGCGAGTCACTCTGGATGCCGCCCAGCTACACCCAGCTCGAGCGCCTGGCGCTGACCCCGTTCCTGCTGCCGTCGTTCATGGACCCCGGGCACGTGCTGCGCGCCTGGGCGCAAGAGTTTGCGGGCCTGGAAGGTGGCCCGCGCCAGACGATTGCCCGCATGACGGAGAGCATCCGCAGCGGCTTCCAGTACACGCTGCGCGAAGAAGAAGGTGTGCAGACGCCGCAGCAGACGCTGGCACTGGGCAGCGGCGCCTGCCGGGACCTGGCCACCCTGATGATCGACGCCTTGCGCCAGTTGGGCATCGCCGCGCGTTTTGTCTCGGGTTACCTGTACCAGCCCGCGCAAGGGGAAAACATCGGCGGTGGAGCCACCCATGGCTGGGTTCAGGTGTACCTGCCGGACTGCGGCTGGTTTCCGGTGGACCCCACGAACAACCTCATCGGCGGCAGCGACCTGATCCGCGTGGCGGTGGGGCGGGACGCCTCCGAAGTGTCGCCCTTGTCGGGCGAGTGGTTTGGCGCCCCGGGTGATGCGGCCGGCATGACGGTGCAAGTGGAAGTGCTGGCCCGACCCTGAGTTCGGGCGGGCCTGCAGACACCCGCCGGCGGCGTCAGGCGTCGGCGGCGCGGGCCTGGTCGCGCAGCATGCGCACCTGGGCGTGGTTGCGCTTCACGCCTTCCAGCTGGCGTTCGACCACGGCGCGGGTTGCCGGGGTCAGGTCCTGAGACAGGGCTTTGCGGTAGCGCTCGAGTGCCGTGTCTTCGCCGGTTTCGGTGGCTTCGAGAATGGCCTTGTTGCTGTACCCCGACAGCGTGCCCTTCACCGCCACCCAGCCGCGGTGCAGCGCACCGGTGGCCGAGCCGCTGTCTTCCGCCGATCCGCCCAGCTGGGCCACCAGGGCCTGCAGCTCGCCAGCAGACTGCCGACACTCCTCGGCACGTTTCAGGAAAAGTTGCTTGACCTCGGGGCTCTTCAGGTACTCGGCTGAAGTCCGGAAGCCGTACTCACCGTCCTTGCAGGTTTCGATGAGGTCGTTCAAGGTGTCGATCGTGTCGTCATGCGTGGCCATCAGAATTCCTTCAAAGGAGGGGAGGAACGCGCCTGCGCAGGTCTGTGCGGGCAGGCACGGCGTGCCTGCGTCAGGGGCACGCGGCGTGCCCGAGGGCACCCGTTCAGCGGCGTGCGCGGCCCTCGAGTGCCGTGGCCAGTGCCGCCACCAGGTCTTCGGGCGCGCAGGGCTTGCGCAACAGCACGAAGTCGCGCACGGCAGCCTCGCTGGCCACGTAGCCACTGATCAGCAGCACGGGCAGCTCGGGCCGCTCGCGACGCACCTGCCGGGCCAGACCCACACCGTCCAGCGGGCCGGGCATGACGACGTCGGTGAGCACCACGTCCACCGCCGGGCGCGTGTCCAGCAGCCGCAGGGCCGCAATGGCGTCTGCGGCACGTTCGACCGTGGCCCCGTGCAACTGCAGCAGCGCCGACGTTACCTCGCCCAGTTCGTCGTTGTCTTCGACCAGCAGCACACGCGCACCGGCCAGGCTGGCGCTGCCCTGAACCGGCGCGTCGGACGCTGTGGGCGCGGGCCGGGTGCCTTCAGCCGTCGGGGCGTCGGTGTCGTCCGGCTGCGCCGGCAGCAGCATCTGCACGGTCGTGCCCAGGCCGGGCGCACTGGCGATGCGTGCATCGCCCCCCGCCTGCACGCAGAAGCCGTGCACCTGGCTCAGACCCAGGCCCGTGCCCTTGCCCACCGGCTTGGTCGTAAAAAAGGGTTCGAACACCCGCGAGGCCACGTCCCGTGCCATGCCGGGGCCGTCGTCGCCCACCAGGATCACCACCCAGACCTTGGGCGCCAGCCCTTCGGTCTCGCTGGCGTCGGCGTTGCGTGCGTGCAGTTTCAGCACGCCGCCTTCAGCCATCGCGTCACGTGCATTCAGCGACAGGTTGATCAGCGCCAGTTCCAGTTCGTTGTCGTCCGCATACACGGGCCGGATGTCGGCCGCCACGTGAAGGTCGATCGTGATCTTGCCGCCCAGCACGCTGCGCAGCAGCTCTTCCAGGTCGGGCAGGTAGCTGTTCAGCGCGATGCGGCGGGGGCGAACCGCCCGCTGGCCGGCAAACCGCAGCAAGTGCTGCGTCAGCCGGCTGCCGACCTCGACGGCACGCAGCGTTGCCGCCACGGGCACCTGCAACTCGGGCCCGGGGGCCATGCGCTGGATGAGATGCGCACTGTTGCTGATCACCCCCAGCAGGTTGTTGAAGTCATGTGCCACGCCGCCCGTCAACCTGCCCAGGGCCTCGACACGCTGGCTCTGCGCCACACGCTGTTCGGCATGGCGCGTCAGTTCGACGGCCTGCGTGACCTGCCGCTCGAGCTCCTGTCGCCCTTGCCGCAGTGTGTTCGATGCGTGGCTCAGCGCCAGACCGACCTCGTCGCACTCGACGATGCCGGTGTTCGACAGCGGCACGGATTCACCCTGTTGCAGTCTCGTCGCTGCGGTCTTCAGCGCCTGCACGGGCACGACGATGCGCCGCGCCAGCCACAGCGCGCCGGCCACGGCCAGCGTGACCAGCGTGAGGGCGACCAGGGCGACATGAAGCACCGCAGATGACATCTGGCCCATGAACCGCGCACGCGGCATGGCCGTGATGAAGCTCCAGCCGCTGTCCACGGTGCTGAGATAGGCAACGGTGTGCACGCCGTCCAGCGAAACCGACTCGATCAATCCGTCTTGTCGCAGAGCAACCCGTTCAACGACGTCGGGCGTGGCGCTTCGTCCGGCCTGGGCCACGCCACCGGGGTGCCGGGCAACCACCGTGGCCCGGCTGTCCAGCACCGTGCCCACCCACTCGGGCGGCAGCCGCTGGCGGTCGATGATGCGTTGCAGCTCGGCAGGCCTGAGGGTCAACACCAGGTTGAGCACTGTCTGACCGCTGCGCACAACCGGCTCGACCACCGATGCATGGGCTTCGCGGCCTTCGCCCGCCTGCAGCGGCAGCACCTGCGGCGTTTCGTACAAACGGGCCGGCACGGGGCTGCTCAGGGGGTCGCCAGCGGGCCAGCGGCTGTCCAGCAGCAGCTGGCCGGGCGCGCGCAACTCGATCCAGCCATCCAGCCCCCGCAGCGCGCGGCGCGCCAGGGCGTCAAAACTGCGCAGCCTGCTGTCGCTGATGGCCGCCCCGTCGTCCAGCGCGCTGGACTGCGCCAGCACACGGGCCACGACGGCCCGCTGCGTGAGTTCACTGGCCACCACCTGCGACAACGCCCGTGCCGTTTCGCCCAACGCCCGTCCGTGGGCTTCTTGCTCGGCCTTGAAGGTGCTGCCGATGAGCCACGCCACACCCAGCAGCCCGGGCAGCAGGACGGCCAGGACCAAGAGCAACAGTCGGGAACGGATGGTGACGGGCATGGAAGGGGCGGAAGCACTGGCGGGCCAGCAGGCGCGTGGGCGCGAAGTCCCGACCATAGCTCCGCCACGGGCGGCCCGGGTGATATCCGCCGCCCGATCTGGCCCTGGCCATCTGCATGCGGAGGGCGGCAAGGTTTACGGGAAGTTTTGCGGGAATCGGTAAATCGGGGCGGCGCGGCGTTGTCGGTGGCAACGACCGTTGACCGCCGTGGGGTGAAGGGCCCGGACCGTCGCGGCGCCACCAGGGTGTTGCCCAAGGGCCAGACGTTCCGCCCGGCCGCTTGTGTGAGCGAATGCATCTTCCTGGCCTTCGCGGCACGGGTGTTGCGTTGTCACGTTGGACCGCCCGCTCGGCATGCAGGCGCCAGTGCCCCAACCGGGGTGACAAGACCCCGACGAGGAGACTTGCATGTCAACGATGGGCTTTCATGCCGACCACCGCCAGACCCAGACCCAGGCCCTGTCACCGCGCCTGCAGCATGCGGTGCGCCTGCTGCAGATGTCGTCGATGGACTTTGCGGCCGTGGTGCAGGACACGCTGGGCCGCAATCCCTTCCTCGAAGCCGAAGAAGGCGATGACGGTGAAGAGGGGACCGAGCCCGACACGCAGGCATCGCTGCAGGCAGCGCACGACGATGCCGACCTGAGCGACCCTGCCACCGCGCCCGATGCCGCAGACTCGGTGGATGCGGCCGGTGGCCAGGACGACGTCGACGCTGGCGACGACGGTGTCAGCGACCGTGACCTGTGGCAGACCGAAAGCGGCGGGGCGCACGGCTTCGAAGATGGCGAGCTGTCGGCGCTGGACCGCATGGCGGTCGAAACCACCCTGAACGTGCACCTGCACGCGCAGCTGAACCTGCTGCCCTTGTTGCCTCGCGACCTGGCCTGTGCCCGCACCCTCATCGAATCGCTCGACGACGACGGCTACCTGCGCACGCCGCTGCAATCGCTGCTGGAAGTGGCGGCGCTGAAACCGGCGGCGAATCTGGAAGAGCTGAACATCGCGCTCAGGCGTGTGCAGTCGCTGGAACCGGCCGGTGTGGCGGCACGTGACGTGGCCGAGTGCCTGCTGCTGCAGCTGCCCGCCATCGACTGCCCGCAGATGCGCGGCCTGGCCAGGCAGATCGTGCTGGAACACCTGCCGGCACTGGCCTCGCGCGACGTGGCCGGCCTGGCGCGGCGACTGGGCGAAACGGCGCACACCGTCGAAGCCGTCTGTGACCGCATCCGTCGCCTCGACCCGCGACCGGGTTGGCGCCTGGGCTCTTCGCACGTGGCCTACGTGGTGCCCGACGTGGTGGTCAAAAAGGTACGCGGGCAGTGGAAGGTGCAGCTCAATCCGGCCGTCGTGCCCAAGGTGCGGCTGAACGAGGTGTATGCGCAGCTTTTCCAGCGCCACCGCACGCCCGGCCATGCCGAGATGGGTGCCCACCTGCAGGAGGCGCGCTGGACCCTGCGCAACGTCGAGCAGCGTTTTTCGACCATCGTCGACGTCGCCGAGGCGATCGTGGGGCGGCAACGGAACTTCCTGGAGTACGGCGCCATGGCAATGAAGCCGCTGGGCCTGAAAGAGATCGCCGAGGCAGTGGGAGTGCACGAAAGCACGGTCTCGCGCGTCACCAACAACAAGTTCATCGCCACACCCAACGGTGTTTTCGAGTTGAAGTACTTCTTCAGCCGCGCGATGGTCACTTCCAGCGGCAGTGCGTGTTCCGGCACGGCCATCCGTGGCCTCATCCACGACATGATTTCCGACGAATGCGCCGAAGCGCCCCTGTCGGACGCCGAAATCACACGCCAGCTGGCACGGCAGGGCCTGGTGGTCGCGCGACGCACCGTCACCAAGTATCGCCAGACGCTGAAGTTCGATGCCGTGGAACGCCGTCGTCGTGTGGCCTAGCGCATGGGCGGCACGCCACTTGCCCCGGACAGGACCTCACCTTACCCACTGAAAGACAACACCATGGCACGAGACACCACCCCTTACCTGACCGGACTTTTCCCTGACCGCGACAGTGCCGAACGTGCCTACCAGGGCGCCGTCGAACGTGGCTACAAGCAGGACGACGTCAACCTGGTGATGTCGGACGACACGCGCGCAAAACACTTCGGCCGGGACACCACCGGCACAACCGCCGACGGCCGCCAGACCGAACTGGGCACCAAGGCCGCGGAAGGTGCCGGCATCGGTGCCGGCATCGGTGGCGCGCTGGGGGCCATTGCCGCCGCCGTGGCCGCGGTGGGCACGTCGATTGCGGTGCCAGGGCTGGGCCTGGTGATCGCCGGCCCGCTGGCCGCCGCGCTGGCGGGTGCGGGTGCCGGGGGTGCTGCTGGCACGCTGGTCGGCGCGCTGATCGGCTGGAACATTCCCGAAGAACGGGTCAAGGAGTACGAAGAAGGCATCCGCCAGGGTGGCATCCTGATGGGTGTTCGTCCGCGCAGCGACGACGATGCGAGCCACATCGAGCGTAACTGGCGCGAAGCCAACGGCCAGTCGATCTACCGCTGAGCGACGGCCCTGCGGGTGCAGTCGGCCTGTGGCTGGCTGCGCCCGGAGCCCGTTCCACGTTCGAGCCTTCACCCGCACAATGTTCAAGAAATTGCCCGATGCCCACGGGCATTGCGACACAGCAGCCGTGGAGCACAGCACCGTCGAACGGGGTGTGCACGACCCGCTGGTGCTGGACGCCGAGCTCGAGCAATTGCTGTCGGATGCTGGCCAGGCCCGCGCGTGGGCCGAGAACCAGGCCGCCGTGCTGACGGCGGCGGTCGAGGCCATGCCCGACGGTGTGCTGGTCGCCGATCTGCAGGGTGTACACCGTTGCAACGCGGCCGCGCTGCTGCTGCTGGGTGTCGAGTCGCTGCAGGACCTGCAGGCCGCCCCGGCCGAACTGGTCGCCAGGCTGCGCCTGAGGCCTGAAAAAGACGGCCCCTTGCTGCCGGCGCATGAACTGCCGCTTGAGCAGGCTCGGAACGGATCCACACAGGTGCGTGAGCTCTGGGCCACACGCAGCTCCGATGGCAAGGACGTGCTGCTGCGCTGTGCGGCCGCGCCAATCCGCATCGACGGCCAGTCGGCTGGCATGGTGGCGGTGCTGAGCGACCTGACGCAAAGACTGCAGATGCAAGAGCAGCGGGCCGAGCTCAGCCGCACGCAGAGCGTGCTGCAGGAACGCCATGCCGAACTGCGCGCTATGGTGGACGGCATCCGCGACCACGCGATCCTCACGCTCGACAAGGCGGGGCACATCGTCAGTTGGTACCGCGGCGCCGAACTCATGAAGGGCTACACCGCGGAAGAAGCCACCGGCATGCACTTTTCGCAGCTGTTCACCCCCGAGGACCGCGAACACAGGCGGGCCGAAGTCGAAATGGCAGTGGCCGCCGAAGTCGGCGAGTTCAAGGGGGAGGGTGAGCGCCAGCGCAAGGATGGCAGCCGCTTCGAAGCCGCAGTCCTGCTCACGGCCTTGCGCGACGACAGCGGGGAACTGCGCGGCTTTATCAAGCTGACACAGGACATCAGCGCCCGTCGCCGCGTCGAGCGCGAACGCGAGGTCACGCTGCGTGACGCCCGTGCGGCCCGCGCCGAGGCCGAACGGGCCAATCACTCGAAAGGCGAGTTCCTGGCCACGATCTCGCACGAGCTGCGTACCCCGTTGTCGGCCATGCTGGGCTGGGCCCAGGTGCTGGAGCTGGGTGGCCATGACACCGAGACCGTGCGGCATGGCCTGAATGCGATTTCGCGCAACGCGCGCATGCAGTTGCAGCTGATCGAAGACCTGCTGGACATGAACCGCATCGAGCTCGGCCAGTTGCGGCTGGATCTGCAGCCTGTCGAACTGGGCGACCTGCTCGCCGCGGCGCTGGACTCGGCCATGCCGGCAGCCAGCGCCAAGGGTGTGGGCTTGCGCGCCGCCGCCGGCACCGACCCGATCAGCGTCATGGGAGACAGTGCGCGGCTGTTGCAGGTGATGGGCAATCTGCTCAGCAACGCCATCAAGTTCACGCCGTCGGGCGGTCAGGTCAGCGTCACCCTGTCGCGTTTGGCAGGTCATGCACAAGTGGCCGTGGCCGACAGCGGGCAGGGCATCGGGGCGCAGTTCCTGTCACGTCTGTTCGACCGTTTCCAACAACAGGACGCGACCATCACGCGCCGCCACGGAGGCTTGGGCATCGGGCTGGCCATCGTGCGCCACCTGGCACACCTGCATGGCGGGGCCGTGCAGGCACACAGCCCAGGCGTGGGGCAGGGCGCCACCTTTACCGTGGTGTTGCCCACCGTCGACTCTCACACCCCGAACGGGCTTGCGGCCGGCGTTGCCGCACCCACGCGCCTGGATGGTGTGTCCGTTCTGCTGGTGGAGGACGACCCTGACCTGCGTGCCGCCACCGCGCGGCTGCTGCAGGAGGCCGGCGCGCAGGTGGTGCTGGCGGCCGGTGCGCTGGAGGCATTGCAAGGGCTGACGACGACGCCCGTCGACGTGATCCTGAGTGACATCGGCATGCCAGAGACCGACGGCTACGAGCTGATGCGCCGGGTGCGCCGGCTGCCGCCCGACCAGGGTGGCGCCACGCCGGCCGCTGCCTTTACCGCCTACACACGGGCAGAAGATGTCGCCGACGCTCTGGCGGCAGGCTACCAACTGCACCTGGCCAAACCGGTGACACCGGCCGCGCTGGTGTCGGCCGTGGCAACCCTGTTGGCCGCCAGTGGCCCCTCCGCCCGGCCAGCTACACAGCCCGCCCCCCAGCCCAAGCGCCAGGTTCCCAAAGCCCGCTGAGTCGCGGCAGGCCGAAGGGCCTGCCGCGGCATCGAGGCCGGACGGGCCTCAGGCTTGAAGGTCAGCGGGGTTTACTGCTGCCGGTCGCATCGGGCCGGGTGTCGGTTTCATCCGCTTCGGGATCGAAGCTTCTTGTCGGCGTCGGGCCGGTGCCATCGGGCTCGACCGTGACGATCTTGTCCGTCAGGGCGTCGTCCTTGAAGCTGCGCGGCTGGTCCTGGTGGGCCTGACGCTGTGCGTCGAGCAAGGCGCGTCGCTGCGCTTGCGCATCGCCTTCAGGGCCGGGCGCGGCCGGCAGCTTGTCGGTCTTGGCGTCATGTTCCATCGCAGCGTCAATCAACGAAAGAACAGGTACAGCAGCAAGAGGATGATGCCGGGCACGCCCAGCAGCCAGGCCAGAAAGTACTTTCCCATGGGGTGTCTCCAGTGAGTGAGTGGGTCAGGCCTGGCTCGGGGCAAACGGCATGCCACCGCCGGCCCCGGCCCGGTGGGCGCACGGCTTGCCTCGTGTCTGGCGATGTGACAGGGCGCTTCGCCTTCGGTGCACAGGCAATGCCTGTGACGGATGTCCTGCATGCGGGCGGGGCTGCGTCTGACAGCCGCTGCGGCCCGTGCAGGTACGCTCGGTGTCAGCCGCCGTACACACGGCGCTGTTTTTTTGTCCACCCATGCTTCGTTCGAGCCGAGAGGCAAAAACAGGCATCAACTGCCACATGACGCCCACGCGCCAACAGAACTTTCTCTGGGCCCGCATCTGCCTGCCGCTGCTGTTTTGCTTCAGCAGCGGATGTTCGCTGCTGACACCCAAAACAACCGCTCAGGCACAGCCGACGCCGGTGCTCCGGCTCGAGGTCGATGCGCCGGCGCCGCTGAACGACTTGCTGGCGAAAAACCTGGACCTGGGACGTGTCAACCGACTGGCCCAAGGCGAAGCGCTGCACGATGGTGAACTCGACCGGCTGCTGGCGGCGGCGCCGCAGCAGGCCCGCGGACTGCTGGACACCGAGGGTTACTTCAATGCGGTGGTGCGCATTGAACGCAGCGAGGCCGCTGGCCTGCCGCAGATTCGCGTGGCCGTGCAGCCCGGCCCGCGCACGGTGGTGCGGCGGGTCGACATCCAGATCCAGGGCCCGCTGGCTGCAGATGCCGAGCAGCAGCCCCACGCCCGCGAAGCTGCCGCTGCGCTGCGTCGCAACTGGCCGATGCCCGCGGGTGCACCCTTTCGCGACGCTGAATGGTCAAGGGCCAAGACGGCCTCGATGGCGGGCCTGCGCGGCCAGGGTTACGTGCAGGCGGACTGGGTCGACACCCTGGCACGGGTGGACGCGGCCCAGCAGATCGTGGACCTGTCGGTGACGGCCGACAGCGGCCCGCTCTTCCGCATCGGCGCCTTGCGCGTGCTCGGGCTGAAGGTGCAGGACACCCAGACGGTGGCCAACATCGCCGCGCTCAAGCCTGGCGAACCGGCCACCGAAAGCACCTTGCTGGACATCCAGGAGCGGCTGCAGAAGTCCGACCTCTTCGACCGCGCCACGGTGTCGCTGGAAACACGGCCCCCGGTGCCCGAAGCCACCCCGGTGGTGGTGCAGCTGGGTGAAAGGCAGTTGCAGGAGGCCACGGTCGGCGTGGGCTTTGGCGCCAATGTCGGCGCGCGTGTCACGCTCAACCACGTGCACCGCCGGCCCTTCGGCAAACCCTGGCTGGGCCGCAACAACTTCGACATCTCGCAGGTGCGCCAGCGCTGGGTGGGTGAGCTGAGCACGCAGACCTTGCCCGGCCTGTACCGCAACCTGGTGGGCGGTGGCCTGGAGCGGCTGGAGTCCGACACCGATGTCGTGCGCGCTGCCAACCTGCGGGTGGGTCGTGCGCAGGAAACGCGCAACATCGATCGCCTGCTGTTTGTCGACTGGAACCGCAGTTCCACCAGCAGCGCGCTGGGCAACCAGCAGTCCGACGCGGTGTCCCTGCAGTACCACGGTGTCTGGCGCAGTCTCGACGACCTGGTGCTGCCGACCCGCGGGCGCGTCTGGTCGGGGCAATTGGGCGTGGGCCAGGCCAAGTCCAGCCCCGGCGGCAGCGGGCCGTTCACGCGCCTGTACGTCAAGCTGGACGCTTTCCGCCCGCTGGGCAGTTGGTACGGGCACGGGCGCATGGAAGTGGGCCAGGTGTTTTCCGCAGGTGACGTGCTGGTGCCCGAGGCGCTGCGTTTCCGCGCCGGCGGCGACGAGTCGGTGCGCGGTTATGCCTACCGGTCGCTGACGCGCAAGGTCAACGGCATCGAGGTCGGCAGCGAGGTGCTGTTCACTGCCAGTGTCGAATTGGCGCGGCCCATCCTGGCCCGCCTGCCCGACCTGTGGGGCGCCGTGTTCATCGACGCGGGCCGTGCAGCGGCCCATTGGGGTGACATCAAGCCTGCCATCGGCGTCGGCGCCGGCCTGCGTTACCGCAGCCCGGTGGGGCCGGTGAAGCTGGACCTGGCCTACGGCGAAGAAGAGCGGCGGCTTCGGCTGCACCTGAGCGTGGGGCTGGCCTTCTGATGGCCGCCTCCGAGCCCGCACGGCCAGCGTCGCCGCCGGCCCAGGTGCCCGGCCCTCCACACGGCCGGCGAACGTTGCGCCTGCTGCTGCTGGGACTGGTTGGGCTGACACTGCTGCTGGTGGCGCTGCTCATGGGCGGCACGGCGTGGGTCTGGCGCAGCGACGACGCGCTGGCACGGCTGGTGCCCTGGGTGCCGGGCCTGTCGATCGAAGGCCAGCAAGGCCGGCCCACCGGCGGGCCGTTCCGGGTGCAACGCCTGCAATGGCAAAGCGGCAACCTGCGGGTGATCGTCGACGAACTGGCGTGGGACGACGCGCAGTGGGGCTGGCGTCCGCATGGCGGCGCCTGGGGCAGTGTGCGCCTGACGGGTCCGCGCGCGGCGCGGGTTCAGGTGCTGAACATACCCCAAGCAGGGCCCGCACCACCACCGTCCGGCCCGCCCACGTCACTGCAGCTGCCCTTGGAACTGCAGGCCCCTGGCTTGCGCATCGGGCGCTTCGAATGGGACGAGCAGGTGCCCATCACCGACCTCGTGGCCGACGTCCACCTGGGCGCCGCGGGGGGCGCGGAGCACCGCATCGAAAACCTGAACCTCAGGCGCGACGGTCTGGTGGCCAGCGGCCGCATCATCGTGGGCACGGCAGACGAGATGGCCGTGCAGTCCCGGCTGCTCGTGGCCGCCACTGCGCCAGCCGCGACTATTGCGCCCTCAGCGCCCTCTGCGCCTTCTGCTCCTTCAGCACCTTCCGCTGGCACCGAGCCCACCTGGCGCGCCGAACTGCAGGCCGCAGGACCGCTGCAACGCCTGCAGCTTCAGGCGGCGCTGAGCCAGCTTGCTGCTGCAGGCCCGCAGCCCGCGGCGAGCGCGTCTGCGCAGGCCACGCTGGCACCCTTTGCCGCCTGGCCGCTGCTGTCGCTGGCGGCACAGGCAGAACGGCTCGACCTCTCTCAGCTGGCCACCGGTCTGCCGCAGACCGCGCTGTCGGGCCGCGCGACCTTGTCCGACCCCCAGGCCACCCAAGGGCTGCAGGACCCGCTGGTGTTCGACGTGCAGCTGGAGAACAGCGAACCCGGCCCCTGGGATGCCAATCGGCTGCCCCTGCGCCGCCTGCAGGTGCTGCTGCAAGGGCGGCCTGCCGACCCGAGCACCCTGGTGTTCGACCGCTTCGTGGCCGAACTGGCCGGCACCCAGCCGGCGGGTCGCATCGAAGGCAGCGGGCGTTTGCACAACGGCAGCCTGGGACTGGACCTGGTGCTGACCGATGTGCGCCCCGAACAGCTGCTGACTGCCGCACCGCCGATGCGCCTGGCGGGCACCCTGGGGGTGGCGGTGGACGGACTGCCTGCACCCCCATCGACTGGGGGCGTGCCACCTGCGGCTGCCGCCGGCACGCTGCAGGCCCGTGTGCAGGTCGACCTGAATGGCCGGCTGGCACGGGCCAACACGCCGCCGCTGCGGCTGCAGACCACCGCCCGGGTCACCCTGCCCCCCGACGGCACCTTGAGCGCCAGCCTGCAAGACCTGCGCGCCACGGCGGGTGGTGACAGCCGCGGCCAGGCCACTGGCGAAGCCTCGGCCGATCGCAATGCCGCCGGTGACTGGCGGCTGCAGACCCGAGGTGCACTGTCGCGCTTCGACCCGGGGCCCTGGTGGCCGGCGGCGCGGCTTCAACGCGGTGAACAGTCGATCAATGCCCGCTGGCAGGCCGATGTGACCCAGCTGGCGGTTGCACCTGTTGGTGCACCTGTTGCTGCCCCTGTCGGTGCACCTGTTGCTGCCCCTGTCGGTGCCAGAGCACAGGCCAAGGGCACCGCCGCCAGCGCCTTGCCGCAGCTGCGCGGCAGCGCAAGCCTGGTCCTGGCCGACAGCCGTTTTGCCAAGCTGAGCTGGCGGGGTGAAGCCAACCTGAAGGCGGCGGCCGACGCGTTGCAGGCGGGTGCCGACCTGCGCGCCGGCCCGAACCGTTTCCTGCTTGACGGCCGGCTGCCACACGCCAGGGGCAGGGCAGCGGCCGTGCCCACGGGCACCTTGGACATCCAGGCTCCGGCGCTGGCTGAACTGGCGCCGTTGGCCGACCTGCTGCCGGCCAGCGTGCGGGCCTGGTGGCCAAGTGCCGGCCGTCTTGTCGCGCAGGCCAGCGCCCAGGGTCAGTGGCCCAGCGTGCGCAGCGAAGGCAGCCTGACGGCCAGCGGGCTGCGCAGCCCGCAGCTCAGCCTTCAGCGTGCCCAAGCGAGCTGGAAGCTGTCCACCGAAGGCGCAAACACGCCGCTTCAGCTGGACCTGCAGGCCAGCGACATCGTCAGCGGCGCGCAGCGCATCGACGAGCTGGTGGCGAAACTGCGGGGCACGCCGGGCGAACATCAACTGCAGGTGCGTGCCAGCAGCCCTGTGCGCCCACCGGCCTGGGCCGACGACCTGTCGGGCCAGCGCACCGAAGGTGGCAGCGTCTTCGAACTGCAGGCGGCTGGCCAATGGATGCCCACGCGGCCCGGCGCAGGGCCGGCCGCAGGCGGCCAGTGGCGCGCCCGCATCGCGCAGCTGCGCGCAGCGCCCCGGCTGGCGCCGGCGTCGCCCTGGCTGAGTGCCGACGCGCTGGCGCTGACGGTCACGCTGGCAGCCGGCGGGCAGGCCCGGCAGGTGGTGCTGGAGCCTGGCCGCCTGGCCGCATTCGGCGGTGGCTTGAATTGGCAGCGTGCCAGCTGGCAGGCGGGGGCAGGGGCGGGGGCGGGGCCGGCCGAGGCACCGCGCATCGAGCTGCAAGCGCAACTGGAACCGCTGTCGGTGGCGCCCCTGCTGGCGCGGCTGCAACCGCAATTCGGCTGGCGCGGCGACCTGGCGCTGGCCGGGCGCATCAGCTTGAGCCATGGCGAACGCCTGGACGCGGACATCCTGGTCGAGCGCACCGGCGGCGACCTCAGCCTGACCGTCGAAGGTGCCACCCGCTCGCTCGAGATCAGTGATTTGCGACTGGCCCTGGTGGCGCAGAACGGCCGCTGGCAGGCCACGCAGGCGCTGGTGGGCCGCAACGTGGGCGTGGTGGGTGGGCTGCAGACCGTGCAGACGACGCCGCAGGCGCTGTGGCCCGAAGCAGCGGCGCGCCTGGAGGGCGGCCTGAGCCTGATCGTGCCGCAGCTGCAGGTCTGGGCGCCCTGGCTGCCGCCGGGCTGGCGGCTCGGTGGTGAGGTGCAGGTGGGGGCCAGCCTGGGTGGCACGGTTGGCCAGCCCGAGTACCGCGGCGAGATCAGCGGCTCCAAACTGAGCGTGCGCAACCTCTTCGAGGGCATCCACCTGCAGCAGGGCACGCTGGCGGTGGCCCTGGACGGCGCCGGCGCCACGGTGCAGCAGGCCGAGTTCCGGGACGGTGCGGGCGAAGGCTGGTTGCGCATCACCGGCCGTGCCGGTTTCACCGCGGGCGCAACAGCCGACCTGCGGGTGGCTCTGGACAAACTGCGCCTGCTGGACCGTTACGACCGGCGCATCACCGCCACCGGTTCGGCCGACCTGAGCCTGCGAGCGCAGGCCCTGACCGCACGCGGCAGCTTCACCATCGACGAAGGCCTGGTCGATGCGACACAGGCCGACGCGCCCAGCCTGAGCAAGGACGTGGTGGTGCTGAACCGCGCGCCGCTGGGCCCGACGCGTGTGGCCGGTGCACCCGGTGCGTCGGCCGCCGATGCCAAGGCCCCGCCGGCGACCGCACCGCCTGCGCAGGCTGCCAGCACCGACGTCGACCTGCGTGTGGACCTGGGGCGCGCGCTGCGGCTGCGCGGGCGCGGGCTGGACACCTTGCTGCGTGGCCAGTTGCGCGTGACCACGCCAGGTGGTCGGCTGGCCATCAACGGTGTGGTGCGTGCCGAGGAAGGCACCTACGCGGCCTACGGCCAGAACCTGCGCATCGAACGTGGCAACCTCATCTTTTCCGGTGAAGTGGCCATGCCGCGGCTGGACATCATGGCCTTGCGTGGCGACATCGACGAACGGGTCGGCGTGGTGGTCACCGGCACCGCGGTGAACCCCCGGGTGCGGCTGTACAGCGAGCCGGCGCTCGGCGAACTGGACACCCTGACCTGGCTGGTGCTGGGGCGCGCGCCCGGTGGTGTGGGTCGCGACGACACGGCCTTGCTGCAGCGCGCCGCCCTGGCCCTGCTGGCAGGCGAAAGCGGTGGCGGTGATGGTTTCCTGCAGCAGCTGGGCCTGGACGAACTGTCGCTCAGCCGCAGCACGGCAGGCGGTGTCAACGACACCGTGGTCAGCCTGGGCAAGCAGATCTCCAAACGGGTGTACGTCGGCTACGAACATGCGCTGGGCGCGGCTGGCGGCACCCTGCAGCTGATCTACCGCATCGCCAACCGCATCACGCTGCGGCTGCGCACGGGCGAAGAAAACGCCATCGACGCCATCTGGACCTGGCGCTGGGACTGAGCACCTGCGTCACGTCTCAGCGCACGGTGGGCAATGGCACTCTCGGTGGTGCGCCGGGCCTGTGGAAGCAGGATGTGTTGGCCCGCTGTGTGTCGGCTTTCCTCGAAACCAGCTTCTATCCAACTGACGGCGACAGCTGATTCAACACCAGTCAAGCAGGCCGATCCGCCTGCCACTGTTCAGCCATCGCCCTGAGCAGGTCGGCACGGCTGATCTGCCCGACCAGACGCCCCTGGCGCGTGACGGGAAAACGTCGGTAGTTGCTTTTCAGAAACTGCTCCACCGCTTGCACGAGACCGAGGTCTGCGTCCAGCGTCACCACCGAGGTGCTCATGTACGCTGCCACCGGGCTGCCCCATTCCTGGTAGTAGCTGGTGTTGAGGGCGGCGCGAAGGCAGTCCTTCTTGGACAACACACCGACAAGCCTTTGGGCAGCGTCGACCACCGGTGCGCCGGAATAGCCCTTGTCGAGCAGGATGGCCGCGGCGCGGTTGATCTCCATGTCGGGCGGCAGTGTCAGCAGGTCGGTTGCCATGCAGTCGGCAACGGTCGGTTGTCGTTTCACGGGGCATGCTCCGCCGCTCGGTGGCTTTCGCAGGCGGTGCAAGGCTTGTGACCGGGCGCAGCAACGCCGCCGCACGAACCGCGCAAGGGCGAGCGTCCCAACAGCACGCCAGCCGCGAGCGCCACGATGGAGGCCAGCGTGATCACCAGCGTCAGGAAAAACGTCGCCATGTCCGGACCCTTTCAAGCGATGACCGAGTCGGCGAAGCCGGCGGTCATGATCTCGCGCAGCATCGACCCTTCACGAACGACGAAGAGGGCCGCTATCCGCTTGCGTTCGGCCAGCGCTGCGCCGGCCTGCGGGCCCATCACCATCAGCGCGGTGGCCAGCGCGTCGGCGGTCACCGCGGACGGCATCAGGACCGACACCGACGCGATGCCGTTGACGACCGGTTCGCGCTGGTGGGGGTCGATGATGTGGCTGTAGCGGCGCCCGGCGATCATGTAGCTGTGCACGGCGTCGCCGGAGGTCGCCAGCCCCCGACCGGCGAGCCGCACGACACGCTGGAACGCCGTTGCTCCCGGTATCGGCCGCTCGATGCCAACCTGCCAAGCCCGGCCGCCCGGATGCTTGCCACGGGCGAAGACCTCGCCGCCGAGTTCGATGAGAAAGTCCGGCACCCCAAGGCCGTCGAGTGCCGCCACCATCTGATCAAGCGCGTGGCCCTTGGCAATGCCGCACAGATCAAGGCTCAGGCCAGATGCCTGCTTCTGGACCGCGTCTTTGCCGGCGGCGATGTCGAGGTATGAGCCCGGGCCTTGCCGGCGGATCGGCCCGAAACCGTAACGCGCCACGATCGGCCCGACGGTCGGGTCGAAAGCGCCTGCGCTCAACGCCGCCACCTCGAGACTCTGGCGTACCACGGCGCAGGTCTGCGCTGACATGGGTTGCCAGTCGCGTGTGTTGGAGGCATTGAACCGGGACACTTCGGAACCGGGTCGGTAGGGGGACATGGCTGCGTCGACCGAATCGACAATTGAGCGGATCACCTTGGCGATGGCAGCTTCCGGCGCGCCTTCGGGCAGCGTCGCCCGCCACGAAGTGCCGAACGCCGGGCCGCCGATGACACGTGTGCCGGCCGAGGCCAGGACCGGCATCCCTGCGCAGGCCATCGCGCTGCCGGCGCCAAGGAGCATGCTGCGTCTGCTCATGTTCATGGCCTAGCCCCCGAAGTCGTCGTTGAAGATGCTGTCGGGGTCGATCCCGGCCTCGTCCAGCATCGTGAGCACCGCCTTGATCATCAGCGGCGGGCCGCAGAGGTAGTACTCGCAAGTCTCCGGCGCCGGATGGTCCTTCAGATGGCGTTCGTACACCACGTCGTGGACAAATCCGGTCGCCCCTTCCCAGCCGTCGTCGGCTGCCGGATCGGACAAGGCGACGGTCCAGCGGAAGTTCTCGTGTTCTTCCTGCAGCCGGTCGAACGCTTCCACATAGAAGAGGTCGGCGCGACTGCGTGCGCCGTACCAGAAGCTGATCTTGCGTTGGGTGCCCACGCGCACGAGTTGGTCGAAGATGATGGCGCGCAGCGGCGCCATGCCGACGCCGCCACCGATGAAGACCATCTCACGCTGGGTTGGCGTGGCACCGAAGTCGCCGTGAGGCCCGGCAACCTCGAGCGTGTCGCCCGCCTTGACGCCGAAGAGGTACGACGACACGACACCGGGCGGCTGCATCGGCTGAGTGGGCGGCGGCAGCGCGAGGCGGATCAGGAGCACGATGCAGTCCTTGTCGGCCGGCGTGTTGGCCAGCGAGTAGGCACGTGTCACGGGGCCGCGGCTGGCGGACCGTGTCTTGCGCAGATCGAATCGGGTCCATGCCTGCGCATGCCGCTGGTCGATGTCGAAATCGGCAAAGGCCACTTCGTGGGGCGGTGCCGTCACCTGCACAAACGCACCCGCCCGGAAGTTGAAGTCGGCATCCGCGGGCAGGTCGAGCACGATCTCCTTGATCAGCGGCGACAGCGTGCGGGCCGAGCGAACGGTGCACATGCGGCTCGTGACGCTGAGCAGGTCGTCCGGTACGCGAACGGCCATGTCGCCGCGCATCGTGACCTGACAGGCCAGACGCATGCCATCGCCGAGTTCCCGCCGGCTCAGGCGGGCCGACTCCGTCATCAGCGCCTCGCCACCGCCTGCGGTCACCGTGACCCGGCACAGGCCACATGTGCCGGCACCGCCGCAGGCGGCCGGCACCGCAATGCCACCGTCGAGCAGCGCGCCCAGCAGCTTCAGTCCAGTCCGCGCCGGCAAGGCGCGGTCGCCATTGACCGTGACCGTGACCACGGTCGAAGGCATCAGCAGTCTGCGCGCGGCCATCACCAGCAGCGACAGCAGCATGACGGCCCCGGTGAAGACGGCGCTGCCGACGAGCATTTCCGTCATGGCGTGCCGGCTCCTGCGAAGGCCGAAAAGCCCAGCGACATGAGTCCGGTGACGATGAAGGCGATGCCCAGGCCCTGAAGGCCCGCGGGGACGTCGCTGTACCTCAGCCGCTCACGAATGGCAGCAAACGCGACGATGGCCAGCATCCATCCGACACCGGTGCCCAAACCGTAGACCACGCTGCTTGCAAAGTCATACTGGCGCTCGACCATGAACAGGCTGCCACCCAGGATGGCGCAGTTCACCGTGATCAGCGGCAGGAAGATCCCCAGCGCGCGGTGAAGCGCCGGAAAATAGCGGTCCAGAACCATCTCCAACACCTGCACGACTGCGGCGATGACGCCGATGAAGCTGATCAACCTGAGGAAACTCAAGTCGATCTCGGCAAGTCCGGCCCAGGCCCAAGCCCCTTGGGCAAGCAGGTAAGTCTGGATCAGGTAGTTCAGTGGCACCGTGATCGTCTGCACGGCGATCAGGGCCACCCCGAGCCCGAGCGCCGTGCCGACCCGGCGCGACACCGCGAGGAAGGTGCATATCCCCAGAAAGTAGATCAGCGCCAGGTTCTCGCTGAAGATCGTCTTGACGAACAGATCGACCATCAAGGTTCCTCGCGCGGCTGCGGCTGGACATGAAACTGCGGCTGCTCAAGCTGCTCGGTTCGCCAGGTGCGGATGATCCAGATGAGCCCACCGATGATGAAAAACGCGCTCGGTGCCAGCAGCATCAGCCCGAGCGGTTGGTACCAGCCACCGCTTTCCACCGTTGGCAGGATCACGAAGCCGAGCAAAGCGCCGGTGCCGAACAACTCGCGCACCGTGGCCACGATGATCAGGATGAAGCTGTAGCCCAGCCCATTGCCCAGTCCGTCCAGGAAACTCGGCCACACCGGGTTGTGCATGGCGAAGCTTTCGGCTCGCCCGAGCACGAGGCAGTTGGTGACGATCAGGCCGACGAAGATCGACAGCCGCTGGCTCATCTCGAAGGCATAGGCCCTGAGCAACTGGTCGGCCACGATGACCAGCGAGGCGATGATCGTGATCTGCAGGATGAGCCGGATCGACGTCGGGATATGGCGCCGGATCAGGCTGATCGATGCGTTGGCCAGCGACAGCACACCTGTCAGCGCAGCGCACATCGTCAAGGCTGTTGCCAGTGATGTGGTCACCGCCAGGGCCGAACAGATGCCCAGGATCTGCAGCGTGATCGGGTTGTCGGCAATGATCGGCCGCGTGAGGCGTTCCAGATGGGGCGTCATGGTGCGGTCTCCCCGGACTTCAGCCTGCGCAGAAACGGCCCGAAACCCTGGTCGCCAAGCCAGAACGCCAGCATGTTGTTGATGCCCGTCGTTGTGCGTGTTGCGCCGCTGATGCCGTCGACCTCGTGCGGGCCGCTGGCCTGCCCGCGCACGATCGAGATGCGCACGGCGCCGGTCTCGTCAGCGATCCGCTTGCCCGGCCAGAGCGCCTGCCAGGCCGGCGCTTCGATGCGCGCACCGAGCCCGGGTGTTTCGCCCTGTTCGATGATGGTCAGTGCCGCGACCGTTTCGAGATCGCCTTCGAGCGCCAGATAGGCATGGATCGTCGATTGATAGCCGCTGCCATACACCGGCAGCACGATCACCGCGACCTGCTTGCCGCGTCGCAGCAGATGCACTGGCGCGAAATTCGCGCGACGTGAGATGCCGGCGACATCCGCTTCGCGCGACAACTCGATGCTGAGCGTTGGGTCCGATGCAGCGACACGTGGCTCAAAACGTGCAGGATCGATGCCCGTTGCAAACGAACCGGTGGCCAGATCGACCAGCCGGGTCTCCAGCGAGTCGGCGCCGCTGAGGCGCAACATGTCTGCGACACCCGGCAGGGCGGCGACCATCGCGGCCATGCGAGCCTGCCGCTCTTGTGCCAGGTGGGTATCCTGCAGCGGCTTGAGCTTCACGGCGGTGAAGGAAACGGCGCTGGCACAGGCCAGCGCCACCCCGAACGCCACGATCAGCGTCTTGACCGGACTCTCATTGGGCAGGCCTAGCAGCCTGTGCCACCAGGTGAGCGGGTTCAGTTCAGCCATACCGTCGCTGGCGAATTCGAATGTTCAGCGCGATGACGCCCTGGTCGATCAGGGGTGCAAAGACGGCGCCGACCAAAGCTGCGAAGACCACGGCCTGCGGTGAACCCGGGCCGCTGCCGGTGTGCCCCAGCAGAACCATCAGCGCACCCGTGAGCAGCCCGTAGAGCCAACGCCCGAGGTTGGTGGATGCGGCGGCCACCGGATCGCAGGCGAGGAACACCACCCCGAAGACAAGGCTCCCCGTCAGGAACGGGTCCCAGGCGGTCGTGGACCCCTGTATCAGCAACAGGCCGGCGAATCCGCCCACGATGCCGAGCAGGACGCGCCACGAGATCAGTCCCACACCCAACAGCACAAGAGCCGACAGTACAGAGGCCAGTGCAACCCCAGGGCCAGCGGGCGCCGGGATGGCACCCGGAAACGAAAAGAAGAGGAAGGCCAGCGCCACGACGGCAGGATTGAGGAAGTTGCGCCCGCGCCCGCCGAAAATCTGTTCGCCCATCACGACCCCGAAGCTGAGCGCCAGTGCCAACTGCCACAAAGGGATCGAAGGCGAGGCCATCAAGGCAAAGGCCAGACCGGTGAGCGCGCCGTCCGGGCCGAAAGCACGCTTGCGCAGGCGCGCGAACAGGGCCTGCCATGCCACCGCGAGCGCGCCAGCCACGGCCATGGGCGACAGCAGCGCGGCACCGAACTGGTGGATCGCGGCGCCGACGGGCATCAGCATTGCCAGCGCAAGCACGGCGGTGATGCGATGGCTGTCCCACGAGCCGTCCAGGTGGGGTGCATGTGACGGCACGCGTGACCTGCCCGTGACCACGCGAATGGTCTGGGTCACGGTTGATCGCCCGCCAGTTCATCGAGCGTCTGGCGCAGCAGCGCACCATAGTCGGCCTTGGCGGCACAAAGATGCGACAGCAGCGCGACATCCTCCTCGAGCAACTCCAGGCAGCCGAGCAGTTCGGCGGTTTCGATATCGCCCACGCTCAGCGCCCGCATCAGCGGCGTGGGCAGCATGCGCGGGGACATGACACCTTCGAACGCCTGCAGCGGCACCATGGCCCCCGCGGGACCGGGCGGCAGCAGGCCGAAGAGTCGCGAACGGATCGTTGGCCGGGACGGCGCCGTGTTCTGGTCAAGCACGGTCACCTGGCTGTGGTAACGGCCCAGATAAGGACAGCGGCGACCCGACAGCACAGAGCCCGAGATCACCTTCAAGCCGCCGGGCCGGAGTTCGCCGTGGGTCAGTTCGTCCAGGCTCGCACCCAATCGGGTTCTGACAAGGCCCGGGCGCAGCACGCCCGGCCCGGCCAACGACACGACACGGTTCACCCACACTCGGCCGGTCGCGGCAAGGTGGCCCATCGCGACCACGTCTTGACAATCGATTTGCCAGACCGTGCGGCGTTTGGACACGGGCATCAGGTGATGAATGTGCGTGCCGGGCAGCCCGGCCGGATGCGAGCCTTCGAAAGTGGCTGTGTGCAGTTGGGCATCGCTGTTCGCCAACGGCGGCCCGGGTGACTGACAAACGTAGACTGGGCCATCGGTCAGGCGCTTGAGCACGTCCAGTCCAAGGTGAAACGCAGCAAGCTCAGGCGCGAGGACAACCGCAGCATCGGCCGCCAGCGGATGGGTGTCCATCGCGGCGACAAAGATGGCCGCCGGCATGTCGTCGGGGTTGGGGACGCGTCCGAAGGGTCGGGTGCGCAACGCCACCCACAGGCCACTTTGCAGCAGCAACAGACGTGTCGCATCGCGCGACTGGCTGCTGGCCCAGCGCGGAAACTGGACGAACAGGTCCTCGGCAACATTGATGACCAGCGAGTCCAGCATGCGCCGATGACCGCGGTTGATGGCGGCGATGACGCCCGCTGCGGGGGAGGTCAGGGCAATGCCGGGGCGCTTGCGGTCTGTGCACAGAATCTGGCCGATGCGCACCAACTCGCCTGGCTGGACACGAAACTCGAAGCGAATGTCCGCAAAGTCGTCACCCATCAGGGCCACGGTTCTGACGCTCTGCGCGTCCCGCACGGACTGCACGGGCGCGCCGGGCAGTGCGACATCAAGACCGTATCGTATTTTTGTTCTTTGCATACGGGCCGCTCCGGTCTGGCTTGGCGCCTCTGGGCTGCGCATGACGACATCGACCGCGTCAGGCGCGTCGCCAACGTTTCCAGGTCTTGTCAGCGTGGCGATTCAGTACTTCGCCTTGATCTTGGAGAGCTGTTCCTTGGTGACGGCCGGCACATTGTCCCGTGCCTCCCACCGGTTCAGGTTCCATGCGCCGTCGCCGAGCCAGCGCTTCACCAGCGCCAGGTTCTTCGCGCGTTCCGCTTCTGTTGCCCCCAGGGCCGCATAGTGGTTGCCGGGCTTTCCGCCGGTGCTCTTGCCGTCGTCCAGGCGCCGGGCCAAGGAGCCCGTGGCTGGCCAAACCACGTGCCGCATGAGATCACTGTAGTTGTCCATGCGCGGCCCCAGGCTCTTGGCCTCGAAGCTCTTTCGGTCGAGGTTCCACTCTTCGTAACTCGGCGAGCCGGCGCCATGACAGGCAGCACACTTCTGCGTGATCATGGGCTGAATGTCCGCGCGCCAGGTGAGATCCTGTGCAACGGCAAAAGCCGAATGGCCGCAGAGAACAAGAACTGCGAGTCCGCTTGCATGTTTCATTTGCGCGTTCCTTGAGGGTTGGTAGGCTGTCGAATCAGCCGATCTGAACTTGTGAAAAACGTGCGATCCGCCGCGCGGGGCCGACGATGTAGCTTAGTTCAGTGCATGTCGCTATTGCGGTTATGGACATCCCGCGCCTAGGCGCGGCACCGGCCAGCAGAACAGGGGTGTGCTCGCCTCGTGCAGCGACTGCGCCTGCTCGGCACTGGTGCTGCCGTCCTCCTGGCTGCTGTCCGGCGCCGGGGCGACGGCGTACAGCAGGTGGTGACGGGCCTGCGGAAACAAGGCCAGCGAGGCCACTGCGGCGCGCAATCCACCAGCACCGGACACCCCGGGGCGCGCAGCAGCTTCGGCGCGGTGCCACCCAGGTCCGACAGTGGCGGCGCCGTGTCGGCGTTGTGCGAGGCCTGGCCGGTCGGTGCGCTGGCGGACGCAGTGCGGGCCGCGCCGGTCCGGGCGGCCGTCGGCCGACCGTTGCTCGCCCCCAGCCACCATTGGCGTCGTGCCGGCGCCGTTTCGTCGCACGGTGGCAGGCCCGGGCCGGGCGGGGCGTTAGTCTTGCGGTCCTGAACATCCTTGCAAGGCTTGGCGCCGGCGGCGCAGGCCACCTCTTCATGCGACATCTGCTATTCGTGGCCCTGGTGGCCGCTGCACTCAGTGCCTGCAACAAACCGGGCTCGTCCGACAAGGCAGCTGCGCCCGCCGCATCAGCCCCCGGCAAGGTCAAGGCGGCGGCGACACTGCTGCTGGCGCCCGAAGACCTGCGTGCGCTGAACACCAGCCTGCTGGTGTCGGGTCCGGTGATCACCGGCTCGCTGCAGCCCGAGCGCCGTGCCGACCTGCGGTCCGAGGTGGGCGCCATCGTGCAGCAGGTGCTGAAGGAAAACGGCGAGCCCGTCCGCACCGGCGACCTGCTGGTGCGGCTGGACGACGCGTCCATCCGTGACAGCCTGAGCTCGGCCGAAGAAGCGGCGCGTGCGTCTTCCCAGGCCTTCGAACAGGCCGAGCGTCAATTGCAGCGGCAGAAAACGCTGCAGGGGCAAGGCATGACGTCGATGCAGGCGCTGGAAGACGCCGAAGTGCGCCGCAACAACGCGCAGAGCGACCTGGTGGCGGCCCGTGCCCGTGTGGCCGCGGCCCGGCAGCAGCTGCGCCGCACCGAAGTGCGGGCACCTTTTGAAGGGGTGGTCAGCGACCGCAAGGTGTCGGTGGGTGACACCGCCGCCATCGGCAAGGAATTGCTGAAGGTCATCGACCCGCGCAGCATGCGTTTCGAAGGCCTGGTGTCGGCTGACCGCATGCACGAACTGAAGGTGGGCCAGGCGGTGAGCTTCCGCGTCAATGGCTATCCGCAGACCGAATTCCAGGGACAGGTGCGCCGCATCGACGCCACGGCCAATGCCACCACGCGCCAGGTGGAAGTGGTCGTCACCTTCAAGGACGCGGCTGCCTCGCCGCGGGTGTCGGGGCTGTTTGCCGAGGGCCGGGTCGAAACCGGCGGCACGCAGGCGCTGATGTTGGCCGAAGCGTCGCTGCTGATCAGTGGCGACCTGGCTCACGTCTGGCGCGTGGCCGGTGGCCGGGTCAACCGGGTGGCCGTGAAGCTGGGTGAACGTGACGCACGCAGTGGCGAGTACCCGGTGCTGAGCGGCCTGGCTGCGGGCGACCGGGTGCTGCGCAACCCCAGCAGCGGCCTGGTCGACGGGCAGGCGGTCGAGATGGCCAGGCCGGCGGCGGCGCCAGCGGCGTCTGGCGCTTCTGCCGCAACGGCATCGAAGTGAAGCGGAGCTGAGCATGTTCCTGTCCGACTTCAGCATCAAACGACCGGTGGCGATGGTCGTGATCTTGATCGCGATGATGACGCTGGGGCTGCTGGCCCTGTCCAAGTTGCGTGTCAACCAGTTCCCGGACATCGAGCCGCCGGTGCTGGTGGTGAACATTCCCTACCCGGGTGCCAGCCCCGAGACGGTTGAACGCGAAGTCATCAACCGCATCGAAAAGAGCATCCAGGGTATCTCGGGCATCGACCGTGTGCAGGCCACGGCACGTGAAGGCAGTGCGCAGTTCGTGCTGTTCTTCGACTACGACCGCGACCTGATCGAAGCCACCGACGACGTGCGCAACGCGATTGCCACCGTGCGCTACAAGCTGCCGCTGGAAATGCGCGAGCCGATCCTGCAGCGGGTCGACCCCGCGGCGCAGCCGGTGATGCAGCTGGCGCTGTCGTCCACCACGCTCAGCTTTGCCGAAGTTTCGCGCCTGGCCGAAGACCAGTTGTCCGACCGTTTCCGCGGCCTGCCCGGGGTGGCGGCAGTCAACGTCAACGGCGCGCTGCGCCGCGAGCTGTCGGTGTTGCTGCATGCGCAGAAGCTGCGTGAATTCGAGGTCTCGGTGACCGAGATCACCAATGCGCTGCGGGCCCAGAACGCCACCGCGCCGGTGGGCAAGGTGCGCGGCACGCTCGAAGACCAGAGCATCCGGCTCGTGGGCCGCATCGAAAGCCCGGCGGAGTTCGAGCAGATTGTCATCAAGCGCCGTGGCAACCAATTGGTGCGCTTGGGACAGGTGGCGACGGTGCAAGACGGATTCGCCGAGATCGGCGGCTTTTCGGTGCGCAACGGCAACCCCAATGTGGGCCTGTCAGTCACCCGCACGCGGGAGAGCAGCACCATCGGCGTGGCCGACGCCGTGCGCAAGGAAGTGGCCGAGATCGGCAAGACCTTGCCCGCCGGCACGCGGCTCGAGGTGGTGCAGGACGGTGGTGATGCCGCCGAGAGCAGCCTGTACAACGTGATCCACGCGCTGGTCTTCGGCGCCGGGCTCACGGTTTTCGTGGTCTACCTGTTCCTGAATTCCTGGCGCTCGACGTTGATCACTGCGCTGTCGCTGCCCACCAGCGTGATTGCCGCGTTCATCGCGGTGTGGCTGTTCGGTTTCACGCTGAACTTCATGAGCCTGCTGGGCCTGTCGCTGGCCATCGGCGTGTTGATCGACGACGCCATCGTCGTGCGCGAAAACATCGTGCGCCACATGGAGCGGGGAGAAGACAGGCGCACCGCAGCGCTCAATGGCACGGCCGAGATCGGTCTGGCGGTGGCGGCCACGACGTTTTCCATCGTGGCGGTGTTTGTGCCGGTGGCCTTCATGCCCGGCGTCAGCGGCGAATGGTTCCGGCCCTTTGCGCTGACCGTGGTGGCCGCGGTGATGGTCAGCCTCTTGATCAGCTTCACGCTCGACCCGATGCTGTCGGCCTACTGGGGTGACCCGCCGGGACACCACCAGGCACCCAAGAAGGGCATCAGCAAGTTGCTGGCGCGCTTCAACATCTGGTTCGACCACCAGTGCGAACGCTACGGCGCGGTCATTGCCTGGGCGCTGCACCACCGGCGCTGGATGGCGGCCTTCGCCATCTTGAGCCTGGTCGCAGCGGTGGGTTTGCAGGCCAAGTTCGGCGGCTCCAGCTTCCTGCCTTCGGCCGACGCCGGCACGCTGGCCATCGACGTGCGCACGCCGTCTTCCAGCAGCCTGGAGTACGCGCGCCTGAAGCTCGAAGCGGTGGCCGTGCTGGCCCGCACGCTGCCCGAGACGAAGGCCACCAACAGCCAGGTGCGGGTGGGCGGTGGCCGCGTCTACGTGGACATCGGCAAGAGCACCACGCGCAAACGGTCTTCGGTTCAGGTGGCCAATGAACTGCGCACCTTGACGGCCCGTCTGGTAGGGGCCGAATACGTGGTGCTGGACGATCTGAACAGCGGCGCGCAGAAGCCGGTGCAGATTCGCTTCACCGGCGCGGATTCGCGCAAGCTGCTGGAAATCACCAACAGCTTCATGGACCAGCTGCGCACGGTGCCCGGCGCGGTGGACGTGGGCCTGAGCGAACAGGACCCGCAGGACGAGATGCGCATCGTGCTCGATCGCGGCCTGGCCAACACGCTGGGCATCAGCGTCAACGACGCCGCGCAGGCGCTGCGGGTGGCCTTTGCCGGTGTCGAGGTGGGCGACTGGGTCGACCCCTCGGGCCAGACGCGTGATGTGGCCGTTCGCCTGCACCCCGACGACCGGGTCGACGCCGCCAACATCGAGCGTTTGCCGATCGCGGTGGGTGGCAGCAACCAGATGGTGCCGCTGGAGCAGATTGCCACCATCACGATGGGCAAGGGGCCGTCGCAGATCCAGCACAGCGACGGCAAGCGGCAGATCTCGGTGGCCGCCAATGTGCAGGGCCGCAGCCCGGGTGAAGTGACTGCCGACGCCATGAAGCTGGCGCGGGCGATGGACTTCCCACCGGGTTACGGGCTTGAACTGGCCGGTGCCTCGCGTGACCAGCAGGAGGTGTTCCGCGAAATGGGCATTGCCCTCTTCAGCGGCATCGCACTGATGTACCTGATCCTGGTCATGCAGTTCGGATCATTCACCGCGCCCTTGGCGGTGATGTTGTCGCTGCCGCTCAGCCTGATCGGCGTGGTGCTGGCGCTGCTGCTGACCAAGAGCACGCTGAACCTGATGAGCTTCATCGGCGTCATCATGCTGATGGGCCTGGTGGCCAAAAACGCCATCCTGCTGCTGGACGCGGCGCGGGTGCTCGAAGCCGAAGGCGTGGACCGCGAAGAAGCGCTGATGGCCGCCGGCAAGAAGCGGCTGCGGCCGATCCTGATGACCACCTTCGCGCTGGTGGCCGGCATGATGCCGGTGGCCATCGGCATCGGTGAAGGTGGCGAGTTCTACCGGCCGATGGCGGTGGCCATCATCGGTGGTGTCATCACCAGCACGGCGCTGACCCTGCTGGTCATTCCGAGCTTCTACGACAGCATCGAAAATTCGCGCGACCGTGCGGTGGCCAAGTTCAGGCGCCGTGAACTGCGCTGGAGCAGCGGGCCGGCCTTTGTGGTGACCTTGGTCGAGGCTGTGTTGACGCTGCTGTTCCTGCGCCTGGTGTGGCGCCTGCTGAAGCGCCTGGTGGGCCTGGGGCGGCGCACCGGTGGCGGCCCAGGTGCCCAGCCGGCCTGAGGACGAGGCTCACGTGGACATGAAGCTCAACGCCGAACTGTTGCCTGCCGTGGAACGGATCGCCCGTGAAGCCGGTGTGCTGATCCTGCAGGTGTATGCCAGCGACTTTGACGTGCAGGGCAAGGCCGACACATCGCCGGTCACCGAGGCCGACGAACGTGCCGAGGCTTGCATCGTGGCCGCGCTGCGCCGGCTGACACCCGAGGTGCCCATCGTGGCCGAAGAAGCGGCTGCGCGAGGCGAGGTGCCAGAGCCGGGCTCGCGTTTCTGGCTGGTCGACCCGCTGGACGGCACCCGCGAGTTCGTGTCGCGCAATGGCGAGTTCACGGTGAACATCGCGCTCATCGAAGACGGCGAGCCGGTGCTGGGTGTCGTCTTTGAGCCCGTGGCCGACCGTCTGTACGCCGGTGTGGTGGGTGCAGGTGCCTGGCTGCACGAAGCGGCTGGGCGGCGTGCCATGCACTGCCGCCAGCCAGCCCCCGAAGGCGTGGTGCTGGCCTGCAGCCGATCACACGGGGACGAAGCGGCCATGGCCCGCTGGCTGGGGTCGCGCCCGGTGTTGCGGCGCATGGCCGTGGGGTCTTCGCTGAAGTTCGGGCTGCTCGCTGCAGGCCAGGCCGACCTGTACCCGCGCCTGGGCCGCACGAAGGAGTGGGACACCGCCGCTGGCCATGCCGTGCTGCGCGCCGCCGGTGGCCAGGTCTTCGACCTGCAGGGCAATCCTTTGCGTTACGGCAAGCCGGGCTTCGAGAACCCGCACTTCGTTGCGCATGGGCTGACAAGCTCAGCGCTGTGAATGCCGGTGGGGGTAGAAGCCCAGGGCCGGCACGGCGAAGTCGACTCCTAGAATGGGGTCCATCGCTGCTGAAGGAATGCCCGCATGCCCACGTCACGCCGATCCCAGGCACCGGCCCCAGAAGCTGAGGGCACGAAGCCCGTGCGTGTGCTCAAGAAGTACCCGAACCGGCGCCTGTACGACACGCAGACCAGCAGCTACATCACGCTGGCCGACGTCAAGCAGATGGTGCTGGCCGGCGAAGACTTCGAGGTGCGTGACGCCAAGTCGGCCGACGACCTGACACGCAGCATCCTGCTGCAGATCATCCTGGAAGAAGAATCGGGTGGCGTGCCGATGTTCTCGGCCGCCACGCTGAGCCAGATCATCCGCTTCTACGGCCATGCCATGCAGGGTGTGATGGGCTCGATGCTGGAACAGAACATGAGCACCTTCGCTGAACTGCAGAAGCAGTTTGTGGCCCAGAGCGCAGGGCTCTACGACCCCAAGCGCATGAACCCCGAGTTGTGGAGCCAGTTCATGAGCGCCCAGCCCACGGCGCTGCAGGGCCTGATGGGCAGTTATGTCGAACAGAGCCGGGCGATGATCGAAAAGATGCAGGAAGCCGGCTCGCTGTTCCCCGGCATGAGCGGCTTCCCGCCCAAGCGCTAGCGCCGGGCGCCATGCGCCAACGTCGCACATGAAAGTGGTCGTGAATTCGGCCAGGCCCCCCGATGCTGCCGCCGAACAGCGCCAGCGTCTGCGTGGGCTGAAGGCACCCCAGGCCGAGTTGTTGCGCCGGGCCATGCGCCTGGTGAACGAAGGCGACCGGCTGATGGCCGGGCAGGCGCTGTACACCCTGAAACTGCAGGCAGGCGAGCACCCGGAAGTCCTGCGGTGGTCGGGTTTGTGGCATGCCGGGCAGGGCGAATGGGAAGCAGCCGCGCGCTGTCTGAGCCAGTCGGTGGAACTGCGGCCCGGTGACTTCACCGTGTGGCTGCAACTCGCAGCCGCGCACAACCACGCGGCGCACTTCGAGCTGGCCCTGCAGGCCCTGCTTGCGGCCGCACCCCTGGCGGCGGGTGCCGAGCAATGCCTGGCCCTGAGCATGGAATGCGACCGCCAGGGGCATGTGGAACAGGCCCTGGCCGCAGCCGAAGGTGCGCTGGCCCGCGAACCCGGCCACCCGTTGGCGCTGCTGCAGCGAGCGCGCTGTTTCAAGGCCGTAGGCCAGGCTGCGGCGGCTGCCGCCGACTGCCGTGCGCTCATCGCCCGGGGGCAGTGGCTGGCGCAGGCGTGGTTCACCCTGGTCGACCTGAAAACCGTTGCGCTGCTAGAGGGTGAACTGGCTCAGATGCAGCGCCTGGCGGCCGAAGTCGACCGCCATGGACAGCCGACCGAAGAAGCCCTGCTGCTGGGTTTCGCGCTGGGCAAGGCACTGGAAGACGCGGGGCGGCATGACGACGCGTTTGCCGCGCTGGCAGCCGCCAACCGCCTGGCCCGGGCCAAACACCCGTGGGACGTGTCCAGGTTCACGGCCAAGGTCAATGCCGTGCAGGCGGCTTTCGTGGCGCAGAGTTTGACGGCGGCGCAGGCGCAGGGAGCGGAAGTGATCTTCCTGGTCGGCCTGCCACGCTCGGGCACCACGCTGGTCGAACAGGTGCTGGCCAGCCATTCGCGGGTGGAAGGTTCCAGCGAATTGCCCTATCTGCAGAACGTGATCGACGAAGAGTCGGCCCGCCGCGGCCAGCCCTTTCCGGCCTGGGTGGCCCTGGCCAGCGCCGAGGACTGGTCGCGCATGGGTCAGCGCTACCTGCATTTGAGTGAACGGTGGCGCGCCAAGAGGCCGGTATCGACCGACAAACTGCCCAGCAACTGGCTGCTGGCAGGCGCGGCACTGGCCATGCTGCCGGGAGCACGGGTCATCGACTGCCGGCGCGATGCGGTCGAAACCTGCTGGTCCTGCTACAAGCAGTTGTTCGGCCCGGATCAAGTGGGCTTCACCTACAGCTTCGAAGCCCTGGCTGCCTATTGGCATGACTACGAGCGCCTGGGCCGATTTTGGGCCGGGCGGCACCCGGACCAATACCGCCTACAGTTGTATGAAGCGTTGGTGGCCGAGCCGGCAACCCAGATCCGGGAACTGCTGTCTTTCTGTGGCCTGGCCTTCGAGCCAGGCTGCCTGGACTTTCACCAGGCGCAGCGCGCCATCCGCACACCCAGCGCGCTGCAGGTCAGGCAGCCCTTGTTGCGCCCGTCGACGCCTGCCGCCGGTTACGGGAGCTTGCTCGCTCCCTTGCGGGCGCTGCTGCAGCCCTCGACCGTGGTTTCACCCCTTGATTCGGGGGGTTGACCGGTGACAGCCACGCGTTCGACGATCACTGTGTCTTAAATGTGTCAACAGAAGCTGCAATCCGGCTGCCGGAATGGCCGTTTCTTATGAAACCGAACTCAATTCGTCCACAAACAGGAAGAGGGTCCAGATGAAGCAACAGGTTACTCTAGGCAAGCGGGCGATGAAGCTTGTCTTGTGCGCCACCGTGGCCGGTGCTGCGTTGGCTGCACAGTCCGCTTACGCTGAAGTCATCAGCGTGGACTTCTCGGGCAATGCCTTCAGCACCGTGCCGTTCAACATCGACGGCTTTTATCTGAACGTCGTGACTGGTGCCACTGGCACCAGCGGTGGGTCGGTGCCGGGCTGGGACATGAACCCGTACTTCAGCGGCGCGACCACCGCAACGCCGGCCTTTCGCTTCTTCACACCCACCGGCGGCGGCAACGTCGGCGCGGCAGGGACCGTGACCGCACTGGCGGTCGGTGACTCCGTCGGTCCCGGCTCTTCCTTCATCACGGGTGCGCTGCTGGCCAACAACACGGGCCTGAACTACTTCGGCTTCCGCTTCGTGAACGAAGCCACCGCCACCACGAACTACGGCTACGTGGCCGTGTCGCAGGCTGCCGTGCCCCCGTTTGCCGGCGCGGTGCAGGTGCTGGGCTACGCCTACGACAACACCGGCGTGGCCATCACCGTGGTGCCCGAACCGTCGGCCTGGCTGATGATGCTGGGCGGCCTGGCCGTCGTCGGCGCCACGCTGCGCAAGCGCGCAGCGCGTCAGCAAACCGCTGCCTGAAGGACCACCGTCGGCGCGGTCTGCTGACTGCGCTGGCTGCAAGACCAGGGTGCGACCCGCCACGGCGGCGTTCGCGCCCTTTTCCATTTGCGGCGCCCGCTACGGTGGCTTTTGAGAGATCACCGAGAATCGCGGCATGACCGACCCCAGCAACTTCACCGCCGCCAGCCCAGCCCCATCCAAGGCGCCCACCGTGGGCTTTGTGTCCCTGGGCTGCCCCAAGGCACTGACCGACTCCGAACTCATCCTGACGCAGCTGCGGGCCGAGGGCTACGAAACCTCGAAGACCTTTGCCGGTGCCGACCTGGTCATCGTCAACACCTGCGGCTTCATCGACGACGCGGTGAAAGAGAGCCTGGACACCATTGGCGAGGCCCTGGCCGCCAACGGCAAGGTCATCGTCACCGGTTGCCTGGGCGCGAAGGCCGGCGCCGAAGGAGGCAACCTGGTGCAGCAGGTGCACCCCAAAGTGCTGGCGGTGACCGGCCCGCATGCCACGCAGGAAGTGATGGACGCCGTGCACCTGCACGTGCCCAAGCCACACGATCCGTTTGTCGACCTGGTGCCCGAGGCCCGGGCCGAGTTCCGGGGTGTGGCCGGCATCAAGCTCACGCCGCGCCACTACGCCTACCTGAAGATCAGCGAGGGCTGCAATCACCGTTGCACCTTCTGCATCATCCCCAGCCTGCGGGGTGACCTGGTGTCGCGGCCCATCGGCGACGTGCTGGGTGACGCGCGCGCGCTGTTCGAAAGCGGCGTCAAGGAGCTGCTGGTCATCAGCCAGGACACCAGCGCTTACGGTGTGGACATCAAGTACCGCACCGGTTTTTTCGATGGCCAGCCGGTGAAGACCCGCATGCTGGACCTCTGCGAACGCCTGGCCGCACTGGCCGAGCCCTTTGGCGCCTGGGTGCGCTTGCACTACGTCTACCCTTACCCGCACGTCGACGAGGTGCTGCCCTTGATGGCCGATGGGCGTGTGCTGCCCTACCTGGACGTGCCTTTCCAGCACGCCCACCCCGACGTGCTGAAGCGCATGAAGCGGCCGGCCAGCGGTGAACGCAATCTGGAACGCCTGGCCCGGTGGCGCGAGATCTGCCCGCAGATCGTCGTGCGGTCCACCTTCATCGCCGGCTTCCCCGGCGAGACAGAAGCCGAGTTCGAGACGCTGCTCGACTTCATGCGCGAAGCGCAGATCGACCGCGCAGGGTGTTTTGCCTATTCGCCGGTTGAAGGCGCCACGGCCAACAGCATCCCCGGCATGCTGCCGCAGGCGGTGCGCGAAGAACGCAGGGCGCGGTTCATGGAAGTGGCCGAGGCGGTGTCCGTCGCCAAGCTGCAAAGCCGTGTCGGTGCCACGATGCAGGTGCTGGTCGACCACGCGCCAGCGCTGGGCCGCAAAGGTGGAATCGGCCGCAGTTATGCCGATGCGCCCGAAATCGACGGCACCGTGAAGCTGCTGCCGCCGGAGAAGGCCAGCAAGACACTGAAGGTGGGTGAGTTCACGCGTGCCCGCATCGTGGCCGCCGATGGCCACGACCTGGTCGCACAACCTGTCTGAACCCGAATCCGCGCATGCCCCAAGAACCGATCACCGAACTCATCCACCACGCCTATCTGCCCCCAAGCGGTTTCGAGTCACCGGCACCGGGTGTGCACAAGGCCAGCACCGTCATCTTTCCCGACACCGCTGCGCTGCGCACACGCGACTGGCGGCGCCGTGACGGCTACACCTACGGCCTGCACACCACGCCGACGCGTTACCTGGTGGAAGAACGCATCGCCACGCTCGAAGGCGGGCGCTTCTGTCTGCTCACGCCCAGCGGCCTGGCGGCGGTCGCGGTGGTCGATCTGGCCTTGCTGGCGCCCGGCGACGAGGTGCTGCTGCCGGTCAATGTCTACGGACCGAGCCGCGAACTGGCGCGCCAGGAACTGGCCCGCTGGGGCATCCGGCATCGGCTGTACGACCCGATGGATGCAGCGGCGCTGGCCGCCATGATCGGCCCGCAGACACGCCTGATCTGGCTTGAAGCGCCGGGTTCGGTGACGATGGAGTTCCCCGATCTGCACGGCTTGGTGCGGGTGGCGCGTGAACATGGCGTCACCACGGCGCTGGACAACACCTGGGGCGCTGGTGTGGCGCTGCGGGGCTTCGATCTCGGCATCGACATCGTCATGCAGGCGCTCACCAAATACCCCAGCGGCGGCGGTGACGTGCTGATGGGTTCGATCTGCACACGCGACCAGGCCCTGTACGAACGCATCAAGGGCACCGACATGCGCCTGGGTTACGGCGTGGCCGGCAACGACCTGGAACTGGTGTTGCGCAGCCTGCCCACGCTGGCGGTGCGCTACGCGGCGCAAGACCAGACCGGCCGCACGCTGGCGCAGTGGCTGGCCACGCAGCCCCAGGTGGCGCGGGTGCTGCACCCGGCGCTGCCAGGTTCGCCGGGCCACGAACACTGGCAAGAAACCTGTTCAGCGGCGGCAGGCCTGTTCTCGGTGCTGTTCGACGGCCGCCTCAGCCAGGCCCAGGTGCATGCTTTTGTCGATGCGCTCAAGCTCTTTCGCATCGGCTATTCGTGGGCCGGCCCGATGAGCCTGGTGGTGCCTTATGACCTGTCGGTCGTGCGCGGGCCGGCTCAGGTGCAGAACGGGCTGCAGGGCCACCTGGTGCGCTTTTCGATGGGCCTGGAAGCCGTTGCCGACCTGCAGGCCGACTTGCAACAGGCCCTGCAGGTCTTCAAGGCCGCGTGAAGAGGTGCACCCCTGAGGCCGTGCCGCTGCCGCCGGTCAGCAGGAAGGTCGAAAACACCAGCCCGTTGGCATCGCGCCCGACGAAGTTGCCGGTGTAGACGCTGGACAGCGGGTTGAAGGCCGAGCAGCCGCTGCAACTGCCCGAGGTGTAGCTGCCGTTGAACGCGCCCGATGCGATGGCCGCGTCGAATCGGCTGTTGCCGTTGAGGCCTGCAAAGCTGAGGCTGCCGATCTGGAAGCCCAGGTCACGCAAGGCCACGTCGCGGCTGGCGAAGTTGACCGAAATGGTGCCGGTGACGCTGTTCATCAGGCCGCCGGCGGGCGTGAACACAGCCGTGCCCGAGGTGGGCATGAGGCGTGGCGCGTCGGCGATCAGGTAGTCCACCTGGCCCAGCTGCGGCGCCGTGACGGTGACACCGGACACGCTGACCGCAGCCGTGGCCGTGGCTGCCGACAGCCACGAACCCCAGTACGCCACCGCCCCGTCGCCCAGCGTCAGGTTGCCGGTGTTGGCCGACGCGGCGCCGCCGCGCTGGGCCAGGAAGCCGCTGCGCAGGCTGCCCACCGAGTCCAGCACGCCGGCGCTGGTGACGCGCACGTCTTCAGCTCGCCATTCGTTCGGGTTGGTCAGGCTGAAGCTCAGGGCCCCTGCGCCGGCAAAGGTGTAGGACAGGCCCACCACCTGATTGGCGACAAACTGCGCGCCCGAGCCCGGTGGGTTGCTGGTGAAGACATCGGCTGCCGTCGCGGGGGCTTCGGCCGCGGGCACGGTGATCACGGCCTGGCCGGCCTGGATGGCCGCCACGGCGCGTGCCACGTCCACCACAAAGGCGGCTTTGCCACGGTCCACGGCCGTGCCAGCCGCTGCCAGCATCACCGCGCGCATCTGCACGTTGCCACCCAGGTTGATGTCGGGCATCGACTGCTGCTGCTCGGCGGCGAGCGCGAAGTTGGGGTCCAGGTCGGCAGCGCGTTTGAAGAACTCCCGGGCTTCGGCGAACTTGCCCTGGTCCTTCAATTCCAGACCTTGCGAAAAGGCGCGGAAGGCCTCGACATTGGTGGTCTGGAAACGTTCGATGCGCGCGCGCACCTCGGGGCTCAGTTGTTCCAGCGAGATGCCCGCCGAACGCAGGATGCCAAAGGTCATGGCCTTCTGCGCGCGGAACAGCGCATTCAGGTCGCCGCGTTCGGTGACCACGCCCAGGCTGCTGCCGGTGCGGCTGTCGATGACGGCGCCTTCGAGTGAAAAAGTCTGCGCCAGTGCCGGCGCGCTCATCAAGGGCAGCGTGGCCAGCAGCGTGGCGACCAGGATCGGACGGATGTCTTTCATCACTGCACCTCGAAGTTGCCGACCACGACTTTTTCGGCCCGCATCAGGCGGCCCGACCGCACCGCAGATTCCTTGTCGGCCAGGCCGCTGTCACCCAGCTTGGCTTCGTTGACCAGCAACTGCACCTTTTCGCGTTCCAGCACCTTCAGGCCCGGCACCTTGGACAGGTCGGCGATGATCATCGCGGCCAGGCCCTTGGCCATGGCGCGGTAGTTGGGGTCACCTTGGTTGACGAAGGCCTGCACGGCGATGCTGCCGGGCTCGGGCGGGCTGGCCACCACTTCCCTTTCGCGTGCCACGGCCGATGCCACTTCCTGCTGCAACTGCGTCGACGACAGCAAGGTCAGGGTCTTGGGCACATCGCGTGCGGCTGCGCCTTCGGGGTCTTCGCGGGTGTACTGCTGCAGCAGCGCCAGGGCCTGGGCGTTGTCTTCGCGCTTCAGCGCGATCAGGCCCAGGTAGTAGGGCACCAGGGTCTCGCCAGGCGCGATGCGGCGCACCGTTTCCAGCGACTGCACGGCCAGGGTGTCGTTGCCGTCGCGGAAGGCTTCCATGCCGGTCTTGAGCGTCTGTGCCACTTCGGCACGTGCACGGGCGGCGGCGTCCTGGTTGCGCGTGTCGTCCAGCAGCGCGGGTTGCACCGCCAGCACCTCGGGGCGCGAAGCGCCATCGGCCCAGCGGAAGCTGCGGTTGCGCAGCACCGAGCGGCCACCCTGGTATTCGAGCACCGCTTCGCCGGCGGCAATGCGCCCGTACAGGCCGGGCGCCGACGCACAAGCCGCGTCGCAGTTCTGCAGGCGCAGGAAGCCGTTGGTGCGCACGCTGCGGTCGGGCAGGTCGATGCGCCAGATGCGCTCGGGCACCGTGCTCAGCCGCAGGCCGCCACGCACCAGGTTCAGCTGGCGGGGGTCGGCTGCCCCCAGCCGGGCTTCGGAGCCGGGCTGCAGCACGATCACCGTGCCATCGGCCATGCGCAGGTGCACCAGGCCGTCGGCGCCGGTGATCAGGGTGGCCCCGGTCAGCGTCTGTCCGGCACTGACGGCGGCGCCGTTGGCGCGCACGTCGCCCTGCAACTGCACGACGCGGGCTTCTTGCGCCTGCGCCCAGGCTGCGCCGGGCAGCGCGCAGGCCAGCAGCGCGGCGACTGCGCCGCGCAGCCGAGGATGGGGGTGAACGGGGATGCGTGACATGCGGGCTCCTGTCAGAACTGGTAGCGCAACTTCAGCGACACGGCTTTGCGGCTGCTGTCGTAGAGGTCCTGGTTGGATCGGGCGACGGTCCACTGCGCGTCGCCGCGAATCGTCCAGTTGGCGGTGAGGGCGTAGTTCACCACCACGTCGGCACCGACGACGTCGTCTTCACGCACGGTGCCGAAGCCGATGTCGGTGCCATCGAACTTCTGCTGATAGGCCGCCAGGCCAACCGACACGCGCATGCGGTCGATGGGTGTGGCCGAGGCAAACACGCGCAGCAGCGGCATCTGTTTGGCCAGGTCGCGGCGCAGTCGCTGGTTGTCCTCCTGCGTGAAGCTGACACGCAGACCCAGCGAAGGCTGCCAGCGCACATGGGCCGGGTTGTAGGTGACCATGGCGCCGAGGGTGGTGGCGCGTGCGTCGCGCACGTCTTCCGTGCCCGCATACCGTTGTTCGCCGTATTGCGCAAAACCCATCAGCGTGGTTTCCTGGCTGAGCGTGAAGTTGGCTTCGGTCGACACCTGCAGCAGGTCGCGGTAGCGGTTGCCGCCCACCAGCAAGGTGCTGGTGCCCAGCGTGGCGCGCCACAGCGCGGCGCCGCTGAGTTGTGAGAATCCGATGTAGACGCTGCCGCTGCTCAGGTCGTACTGGCGTTCCTTGCTGTTGGCGCGGTGGTCCAGGTCGCCGCCGGCAAACACCGACATGCGGTTGGACACCCGAAGCAGCTGCTGGCCGCCCACCACCACCTGGCCGTAACCGTCGGCCACCTGCTGGCTGGGTGAACCCGCCAGGCTGATGTTGCCGAAGACCAGCGCGATCTCGTCGCGGAAGGTGCCGCCGTTGACGTTGTTGTCGTAGCCACCACCCGCTTCGACGTACAGGCGCGCGGTGGCCCGGCGGTCGCTGGACTCGCGCACCTGCATGGCCTGCAGGAAGCCGTTGATGTTGGCGCGCACGCCGGCCGGCGGGTTGTAGCGCAGCACGAACTCGAACTCCGAGCGTGCGCGGGAATACTCGCCCAGCAGGAAGTAGCCGCGTGCCAGTTCCAGTCGCGCGCGGTCATTCGCCGGCACGGCTGCCAGGTGCCGTTCCAGCGCCAGCAGACCTTCGGGCACACGGCCGACGTTGATGGCCGCGACGCCGTACAGGAAATCGAAGTGCACGTCGCCGATGAGCTGCGGGTTGGCCAGCGCGGTCTGGTAGGCCTGTTCGAACTGGCTGCCTTCGACCTGGCGGCGGATGTCGTCCAGCGGCGCGGCCCAACTTCCGGCGGCTGCCGTGGCCAGCGCGGCGGCCGCCAGACAACGGCGGCCGCTCGACCGCCAGGACGATTGCCATGACGACCGCCAGGACAACCGCCAGGACAGACGCCGGCGGCCGGATGTTGCGTGTCGCAGCTCAATGGCCAGTGGTGGGGTGATGTGCGTCATCGGCTGTTGCTTGGGGTGGTGGGCCGGGGCGGTGTCATGTCGGTGGCCGTTCAAGGGGTGGTCGCCGTTTGGTCGGCCAGGATCAGGCGGCGCAGCTGCGGGTCGAAGGAGATCAAGGGCAGCTTCTGCAACGTGGGCAGGGCGAGGCGACGGCCGTCGCCCGAAAGCATCAGGTTGATCTCGTCTGGCGTCGCCACGGCGGTGACGCGGGCTGGTGAAGCGGGGCCCGTCTGCGGCGCACCGGTGTTGCCGGTGGAGCCTGCGGCGCGGCTGAGCTCGGCCAGCGCACGTCGCACCTCGGCCTCGTCGACCTGGACCGCGAAGTTCACGCCGCCGCCGGGTGAGCCGGTGTCGGTGTCACCCACACGCGGCGGCCTGGGCAACACCACCAGCAGGCCGCTGGCGTAGTCCATTGCGTAGTTGCTGGCAATGCCGCTGCTGAAGATGGCACCGGAAGGCAACAACATGAAGATCGACCCACCCGGCGCGGTTTCGCTGCCGGTGGGCGGCAGTTGCACCACCGAAGCAATGCTGTCGCTCCCCACCAGGCCGCCCACGCTGGTGCTGAAGCCGAAGCTGCTGGGGTTGGGTTCGTCGGCAAAACGCACCAGACTGTTGCTGGCCACCGTCAGCGGTCGTGGCATCACCAGCAATTGGCCGTTGACGTAGCTCAGCGTGTAGTTCGCAGGGTCGAATGTGCCGCCGCTTGCGCCGCTGACGGTCACCGCATAGGGCGAACCCACCACCGGTGCCAGGGCCGCGCTGCCATCGCTGGCCAGCGTGACCGCACCCAACGTTTCACCGGCCACCAGGCCGGCGGCGTTGAACTCGGTGCCCGTCAGCGCCAGTGACTCGCCGTAGACCTTGTTCAGGTTGTCGGCGGTCACCGTCAACGGAGCGCGGTCGATGTTGGCCGACGTGAGCAGCGAACTGGCACCCAGCAGGTAGTTGCCGGCGTCGGCTCCGGCCAGGCTCAGGCCCGTCACGTTGACCGCAATGCCGTTGCCTGCGTTGCGGTTGGCATAGGTGGACGCACCCGCGCTGAGTGTGAGCGCATCACCGGCGATGCGGTCGTCGGTGAGCACGACACTCGCCAGCGTGGTGCCGTCGTACACACGGTCCATGGCCGTCACGGTGGGTGTCAGCGTGCGCGGGCTGATGTTGACCGTGAGCCCGGGGCCGCTGACCGCCACGTAGTTGCCTGCGTCGGCGCCGCCCAGGGTGAGGGCGGCAAAGTCCACCGCCTTGGCCAGGCCCACATGTTTGTCTGCCATGCTGGCGGTGCTGCCGCTGGTCAGCAGCGACAGGTCGTCGCCGGCCAGCGCGCCAGTGATGGTGCCACCGCTGGTGTTGATGGCGACCCGCGTGGTGCCGTCGTACACACGGTCGATGGCGGCCACACCCGACAGCATCACGCTGCGCGGGGTGATGTTGACCGTGACACCGGCGGTGCCCGTGATGGCATAGTTGGGCGCATCCGCGCCGCTCAGGAACAGGCCCGACAACACCACCGGCTTGTTGCTGCCGACGTGTTTGTCCACCATCAAGCCGCCACCCAGGCCCGAACCGGGCACGTTGACCCGCACATCGTCAAGGCCAATCACGTCACCGCCGGCCGTGCCGGCGGTGCCCGAGACCAGCACCTCGACGCCAAGCGTGCCGTCGTAGACACGGTCGACGGCGGTGATGCCGCTCAGGCCCGTCACGTTCAGCGGCCGCGGCGTGATGCCCCCGGTGGTGGTGGCGCTGGTGGCCGTGAGTGCGTAGTTGATGGCGTCATCACCCGACAGCGTGATGCCGCTGATCAGCACCGCCTTGCCCGTGCCCACGTTTTTGCCACCGGCTTCCGAGAAGCTGGCGCTTTCGCTGACGCTGACGGCGTCACCCGCCAACAGGCCGGTGGTGGTGCGGGTCACCGGCGCGTGGGTGGTGCCGTCGTAGACCCGTGTGCCACCCGCGTAGCTGTTGACGACCGACCGGGGCGTGATGTCGGCCGTGGTGTTGGCCGTGGAGGTGGCCAGCACGTAGTTGCCGGCATCGGTGCTGGACAGCGTGGCGCTGGTGATCTCGACCGGCTTGTTGAGGCCGGCGTTGCGTGCACCGGTGCCGGTGAACAGGCCGCTGCCGGTGATGGTCACGCTGTCGCCGGCAATGATGTCGGCCGACGCGCCCAAGGCAGTGGCATTTGCCGTGCCATCGTAAACACGGCTGATGCCGGTGTAGCTGGCGTTCAGCGTGCGGGGCGTGATGTTGACCGTGACGCCGCTGGTGCTGGCCACGCTGTAATTGCCGGCGTCGGCACCACCCAGCGTCAAGCCGGCCACGGCCACGGGCTTGAGCGTGCCCACGTGTTTGTCGGCCATGGTGCCGGTGGTGACACCGGCGCCCGGTGCCGTCACGGTGACGTCGTCGCCGGCGATCAGGTCGGCGCTGTCGGGTGTGACCACACCCGACGTCGCGATGTTGACGACGATGTCGCGTGTGCCGTCGTATTCACGGTCGGCTGCGCTGGCGCCGCTGAGGCCGATGATGCCCAGGGGGCGCGGGGTCACCGACGCGGTGGTGGTGGCCGTCACGAGCAGCAAGCTGTAATTGGCGGCATCGGTGCCCGACAGCGAGATGCCCGTCACGTCCACCGTCTTGTTGCTGCCGACGTTTTTGGCACCCGCACCGGCAAACGTGGCGGTCTGCGACAGGGCCACCGTGTCGCCGGTGATCAGACCCGTCAAGGTGCCGGTGACTGGCGCGGCGGCGGTGCCGTCGTAGACACGTGTGCCGCCCAGGAAGCTGGCCAGCACCGTGAGGGGTGTGATGTCCGCCGTGGTGCTGCCGGTCGTGGTCAGCAGCAGGTAGTTGCCGGCGTCGCTGCCGCTCATGCTGCCGGCGGTGACGGTGATGGCCAGCCCAGAACCGACGTTTTTGCCGGTGCTGAAGACACCCGTGCCGCTGATGGACACCGAGTCGCCAGCCACGATGTCGGCCGAGCTGCCCAACACACTGGCTGCGCTCGTGCCGTCGTAGACCTTGTTGACGCCCGTGTAGCTGGCACTCAGCGGCTTGGGCGTGATGTTCACCGTCAGCCCGCTGGCGGCGGTGACGGTGTAGTTGCCGGCGTCGGTGCCCGTCAGTCCCAGGCCGTCTACGGTCAGAGGCTTGTTGCTGCCGACGTTTTTGTTGAGCAGCGTGCCTGTGGTCGTGCCGACCGCGGGCGCGACGATGCCCACGTCGTCACCGGCCACGATGTCGGCGGTGTCGATGCCGATGGTGCCGCTGCCGCTGATGTTGACGCTGACGCTGAGCGTGCCGTCGTAGACACGGTCGCTGGCAGTGACACCGGTCAGGCCGATCAGCGTCAGAGGCTTGGGCGTGATGCTGCCGGTGGTGCTGGCGCCGGTGGTGGTCAGGCTGTAGTTGGCGGCGTCGCTGCCACCCAGCCCGATGCCGGTGATGGTGATGGGCTTGCCGGTGCCGGCGTTGCGTGCGCCGGCGCCGCTGAAGACCGCCGTCTCGAACAGCAGCACGCTGTCGCCGGTCACGAAGCCGCTGACGCTGGCGGTGACGGGCGCTGCCACACTGCCGTCGTAGACACGGCTGCCGCCGCTGTAGGTGGGTGTGATCAGACGCGGCGTGACGTCTGCCGTCGTGCTGCCGGTTGTATTGAGCAGCGAATAATTCGCAGCGTCGGTGCTCGACAGCGAAGCCGAGGTGATGGCCACCGGCTTGGCGGTGCCCACGTTCTTGGCGTCGGTGCCCGTGAAGTTGCCGTTGCCGCGGATCAGCACGGTGTCGCCGCTGATGATGTCCGCAGAAGTGCCGGTGGCGTTGACCGCCGTGCTGCCGTCGTAGACCTTGTTGACACCGCTGTACACCGCTGTCAGCAGCTTGGGCGTGATGCTGACGGTGATGCCGGCCGTGCCCGCAATCGAATAGTTGGCCGCGTCGGTGCCCGACAGGGTGAGGCCGTCGACGGTGACCACTTTGCCAGCGCCGACGTTTTTGTTGGCCATGGTGCCGGTGGTCACGCCCGAGGGCGGCACGGCGATGCTGACGGTGTCGCCAGCCACGATGTCGCTGCTGTCGGGCACCAGTGTCACGCCGCCCGGCACGGTGACGCTGACCACACGTGTGCCGTCGTAGACGCGGTCGGTGGCCAGCACGCCGCCCAGGCCGCTGATGGTGATGGGCTTGGGCGTGATGTTGCCGGTCGTGGTGTCGGTGGTGTTGGCCAGCACGTAGTTGCCGGCGTCGGCGCCGGCCAGCACGATGTCGGTGACGCTGATGGCCTTGCCGGTGCCGACATTGCGCGCACCGGCGCCGGTGAATTCGGCGGTCTGCGTAGTCGTCAGCGCGTCGCCTGACACCCGGTTGCTCAGGCTGCCGGTAACGGCGGCGCTCACGGTGCCGTCGTAGACCTTGCTGCCACCGGTGTAGTTGGCCGTCACCGTGCGCGGCGTGATGTTCGCGGTGGTGCTGCCGCTGGTGTTGCTGATGGCGTAGTTGTCACGCGCGGCGCCGGTCAGGAAGGCGCCACTCACGTCCACCAGCTTGCCGGTGCCCACGTTCTTTCCGCCCGTGAACAGGCCGCTGGCACTGAAGCCCAGGCTGCCGATGTCGATGGCCAGGATGTCGGTCGACGTGGCGGTGACGCTGGCGCCGATGTTGCCGTCGTAGACCTTGTCCAGGCCGATGTAACTGGCGGTCAAGGACAGCGGCGAGATGTTCACCGTCAGGCCGGTGGCGCCGATGAGTGTGTAGTTGGCGGCCGACGTGCCGCCGATCGTCAGCCCGGTGATCGACACCGGCTTGTTGCCGCCGGCATGGCGGTCGAGCATGGCGCCGGTGCTGATGCCGCTGGGGGGCAGCGTCACGTTGACGTCGTCGCCCGCGATGACCGCGCTGGTGTCGACCGTGGCGCCAGCCACGTTGACGGCCACCGTGGTGGTGCCGTCGTAGGCACGGTTGGTGGCGCTGATGCCCGTCACGCCCAAGGTGCGCGGCGTGATGTTGGCGGTGGTGCTGGCCGTGGTGTTGACCAGGCTGTAGTTGCTGGCATGCACGCCAGTCAACACGATGTCGCTGATCGACACCGACTTGCCGGTGCCGGCCGAGCCGTCGCCCGTGAAGCGGGCGGTCTGGTTCAGGCCCACGGTGTCGCCGGCAACGAACTGCAGCGAACTGCCCACCACGGCTGCCGACACGTCGGACACGCCGTTGTAGACGCGGCTGGCACCGACGTAGGTGGCGGTCACGTCCTTCGGTGTGATGTCGGCCGTGGTGCTGGCGGTGGTGCTGGCGAGTGTGTAGTTGGCTGCGCCGCTGCCGCTGATGCTGATGCCGCTGATGCTGACGGGCTTGGCCGTGCCCACATGGCGTGCGTCAGCGCCGGTGAAAACAGCGGTCTGGCTGAAGCTCACCACGTCGCCGCCGAAGATGCCGCTGGTGGTGGACGTGACGGTGGCCGAAATGCCGCCGTTGTAGACCCGGCTGACGCCGCTGAAGGTGGGTGTCAGCGCAGCCTGCAGGATGTTGACCGTGATGCCGCTTCCGGTGGGGTCGATGCTGTAGTTGGGCGCGTCCGCGCCCGACAGCGTCAGGCCGGTCACGGTGACCGGCTTGTTGGTGCCGACATTTTTATTGGCGATGGTGCCGGTGCTCAGGCCGCCGACGGGCAGTTCGATGGCCACCAGGTCGCCGGCCACGAAGCCGCTCGACCCCACGGTGCCGGCGGTCACGGCCACGTTGGTGGTGCCGTCGTAGGCACGGTCGGTGGCGGTGATACCGCTGACCGTGACGGCTTTGGCGGTCACCGTGCCGGTGGTGGTGGCTGTGGTGTTGCCCACCGTGTAGTTGCCGGCGTGCGCGCCGGACAGCACGATGTCGCTCACGCTGATGGGCTTGCCGGTGCCCACGTTCTTGGCGCTGGTGCCGGTGTAGACGGCCGTCTGGCTGGCCGTCAGCGTGTCGCCGCTGTACAGGCCCGAACCGCCGATGTTCAGCGACACGCTGGCCGTGGTGGTGCCGTCGTAGACCTTGCTGACGCCGCTGTAGGCCAGGTTCACCGGCTTGGGTGTGATGTCGGCGCTGGAGGTGCCGGTGTTGTTCAGCAGGGTGTAGTTGCCGGCATCGGCGCCGATCAGGAAGTTGCCGCTGATCACAACGGTCTTGGCCGTGCCCACATGCCGCGAGCTGACGCTGCCCGTGCCCGTTCCGCTGGGTTCGGTGAAGACCGCGTAACCGCAGGCGTTGTCGCCGCAGTAGCTGCGGTCGATGTAGAAGTTGATCGAGTCGCCAGCCACGATGTCGGTCGACGTGACGTTCATCGGTGCGTAGATGTCACCGTCGTAGACCTTGTTGACGGCGGTGTAGATGGCCGTCAGGTCCTTTCGCGTGATGTCGACTGTGACGCCGCCGCCCGTGCCGCTGGTGATGCTGTAGTTGCCGGCATCGGTGCCGGTGAGCGTGAGGCCGGGGACGGTCACGGCCTTGTCGGTGCCGACGTTTTTGTTGGCCACCTGGCCCACGACGCTGCCGGAACCCGGCGTGGCCACGCTGACCACGTCGCCGCTGACGACGGCCGACGTGTCCACCGTGGCACCGCTGATGTTGACGGTGACGTCGCGTGTGCCGTCGTACACGCGGTCGACCGCACTGACCCCGCTGACACTCAGGGGACGCGGCGAGATCGTGCCGTTGGCCGTGGCGGTGGTGTTCTGCAGCGCGTAGTTCGATGCATCGGCACCGCTGATGCTGATGCCCGAGGCTGTGATGACCTTGCTCGTGACCGCACCGCTGGAGTTGTAGGCCACGTTCTTGTCTGCATAAGCCACGCTGGTGGTGCTGACGGTGATGTCGTCGCCGCTGTACCAGTAGGTGGGGAAGACGACGTTGGCGGTGGTGGTGCCGTCGTACACGCGGCTGGTTGTACCTGTGGTGCCCAGGTACAGGGTCAGTGCGTAGGGATTGATGTCGACCGTGACCGCGCCGACCAGCGGCGTGTAGTTGCTGGCGTCCACGCCGCGCAGCGCCATGCCGGTCACCGTGACGGGCCGGTTGGTGCCGGCGTTTTTGTCGGCGATCGACCCGCTCAAGCCCGACAGGCGCGGCTGCACGTCGTCCCCGCCCACCAGGCCCGACAGCGACACGGCCGACGTGTTCAGCCCGACGGCAGTGCCCCGGTTGTACTGGCGGTTGTTGCCGGTGATGCCGTTGACCGTCAGCGCCTTGGGCGTGATGTCGACCGTGACGGCATCGACCCCCGCCAGGCGGTAGTTGCCAGCGTCGGCGCCGGTGATGCTGGCGCCGGCCACCGTGACGGCCTTGGCCGTGCCGACATGTTTGTCGGCCATGCTGCCGCTGCTCACCGTGGACAGGTCGACCGAGACGATGTCCCCCGCGACCACGCCTGCCAGTGTGGCGGTGGTGGCCGTCACTGCGACGGTGGCGGTGCCGTCGTAGGCGCGGTTGCTCGCGCTGAAGCTGCCGGCGGTGAGCACGGCCTGGCTGATGTCGGCCGTGGTGCTGAGTGCGGTGGGCGCGATGTAGTTCGCCGCCAGGCCCACGGTGCCATCGCCGATGGCGTAACTGCCACTGATGTTGACCGCCTTGTCGATGCCGGCCGTCTTGGTGGCAAAGGCCACGCCGAAGCCGGTGCCGGGCAGGAAGACCAGGTCGTCGCCCGCCACCAGGCCACCGAACTGCGGCGTGCCCGACAGCGTGGCGGAGGTGGTGCCGTCGTAGACCTTGTCGTTGACCAGGCCGTCGAGCGTGAGCGTGCGCCGGCCGATGGTCAGTGTGGCCGAACCGGTCAGGCTCAGGTCGTAGCCGTTCTGCACCGAATACAGGTTGCTGGCCGTCAGCGTGTGGCTGCCGGCATTGGCCGACACACCGCTGACAAAGATGCGCTCGGGGTTGCTGACCGCCACCCCGCCCACGCTGATGGCAGCGTCACCCAGCGAGGTGGTGCCGTCGTAAGTCTTGTTGATGTCGGCCAGGGTCAGCGTCAGCGGCGTCAGCAGGCCCCGCAGCAGCGGTGTGGTCTGGCCTTCGTAGATGCGCCAGACCTGGCTCGTGCCGCCGGTGGTGGCCAGGTCCCAGCCCGAGAAGGTGGCCGCGTTCTGCATCTCGGCCAACGTGCTGGCGGTGCCGATGATGCTGGTGGACTGGCCGCTGGTGTCGGTGGCCCAGTGGCTGTTGTTGGCAGTGACAGTGGTGGCGCTGCGCTGGGCCACCAGACCGCCGGCCCGGCTGCTGGACGAAGTCAGCGTGGCTGCCACCGCACCGGTGGCGTAGCTGCGTTCGATGCTGGTGTCGGTGAAGCCCACCAGGCCGCCGGCCCGCAGGCGGCCGCTGGCATTGATCACAGTGACGGCACCGGTGGCGTAGCTGTCGGCCAGGGTGACGAAGGCGGCGCTGGGACCGTCGAGATTGCCCACCAGGCCACCGGCGTAGACGTCGGAGAAGCTGCCCAGCGTGGCGGTGTCGGCCAGTGTCACGTTGCCGCTGGCATAGCTGCGCAGCAATTGTCCGGTGCCAGCGGTGGAGCTGTAGTTGCGATAGACGCCGACCAGGCCCCCCAGGGACTGGGTGCCGGTGGTGCCGGTGCCCACCACGTTGCCGGTGGCGTGGCTGTCCTGCAGGCCGGCATAGCTGGTGAACTGACCGACCAGTCCGCCGACGTTGGAAGACGCCGTGACATGACCGCTGGCACGGCTGCTCGTGATGCCACTGCTGCTGGTGGAACTGCTGGACCCGCTGAAGTTGCCCACCAGACCGCCGGCGGTGGTGGCAGCCGACACGTTGCCGCTGGCGCTGCTGAGCGTGATGCCCGAGGCCGCGGTGCTCCAGAAGTAGTCTTCCCAGGTGCCCACCAAGCCGCCGCCAATGGTTGCGCCACTGACGTTGCCGGTGGCGCGGCTGTCCAGGATGGTCGCGTTGGCGCTGCTGGTGGTGTAGGCAAAGGTGTAGCCCACCAGGCCGCCTGCATAGGTCCCGCCCCTGGACACCACATCGCCGCTGGCAAAGCCGTTGGCGATGCCGCTGTAGCTCAGGTAGCCCACCAGGCCACCCACGAACTGGGCGCCCGATACATCACCCGTGGCCGACACATTGCTCAGCACGGAAGGGCCGTAGTAGTAGCCTGCCAGTCCCCCCGTGTAGTCGCCGCCGAACACATCGCCGCTGGCCATGCTGTCGGTGATGACGCCGTTGTCGAACGTTCCCACCAGTCCGCCAACGTAGTGGGTGTCGGTCCTGCCGGAAACGCTGTCCCGGCCCGTGACCTTGCCGCTCGCAGAACTGGAGGTGATGCTGCCGTGGCTCCACTGTCCCACCAGGCCACCGACGCGGCTGCCGACCGCATCGGCAAAGACTGCGCCCGAGGCGGTGCTGTTGCTGATGCCACCACCGGTGGCGTTGTTGTAGAAGTTGCCCACCAGGCCGCCGGCGTAGACCGTGCTGTCGGACGTGGCCGACACATCGCCCGTGGCCGTGCCCAGGCTGATCGAGGTGAAGTACAGATACCCGACCAGTCCGCCCACATGGGTCGAGCCCGTCACATGGCCGGCTGCCGAGCTGTTGGTGAGCGTGCCGTTGTTGTAGCCGTAGCCGATCAGGCCGCCGGTGTAGTCGCCACCCGTCACCGAGCCGGTCGCGCGACTGTCCACCAGGGTGCCGCTGTACTGCCAACTGCCGAACAGACCACCGGCCATGTAGCTGGCGGTGGTGACCTGGCCGGTAGCCAGCAGGGTCGATGCGTTGCCGGCGTTGTAGTACTCGCCCACCAGCCCACCGACCTGGGCCGATGTGCCGGTGCCTTGGACATTGCCGCTGGCCGTGGCGTTGCTCAGCGTGCCGCTGCTGGTGAAGTTGCCCACCAGGCCGCCAACGTAGTTGGTGCCGACGACGGCACCGCTGGCCGTGGCGTTGCTCAGGTTGCCGCCGCTGACGTAGTAGCCCACCAGGCCACCCACACGCTGGCCACCGCTCACGGCGCCACTGGCGCTGGCGTTGTTCAGGCCGCCGGCCTTGCTGTACTGGCCGACCAGGCCGCCCGAGTACGAGGTGGGGTGGGTCGAGGTGACGTTGCCCGATGCCGTCACCCCGTTGAAGAGACCGGTGCCCTGGGCCAGGCCCACCAGGCCGCCCGCATAAGACGACACCGCCACCGTGACATCGCCCGTGGCACTCGAATTGGTGATGCTGCCGTTGACATTGAAGTGGCCGACAAGTCCGCCGGCGTGGTTGCCGCCGCTGACATGGCCGCTGGCCGTGCTGTCGCTCAGGCTGCCACTGGTCACGCGTCCGATCAGGCCGCCCGCGTAACCCGAGGTGGCGGTGCTGCTGACATTGCCGCTGGCGTGCAGATTGCTGAGTGCGCCCGTGCCCAGGGCTTCACCGATCAGACCGCCGGCATCGCCGCCGGCCGTGACCCTGCCCGTGGCCGAGCTGGAGCTGATCGCACCGGCCGTGCGGCCGGCCAGGCCGCCGGCGGCACCGCCGGACGCCGTGGTGGTGACGTCGGCAGCCGAACTGAGGCCGCTGATCGACGAGGCATCGCTGTAGCCCACGATGCCGCCTGCGTAGCGGGTGCCGCTGACCGAGGTGGCCGTGCTGGTCACGCCGCTCAGGGGTGTCGTGGGGTCGTAGTAACCCACCACACCGCCGGCGTGGTTGCTGCCCGCCACATTGCCGGTGACGGCGATGCCGCTCATGCCGGCCGTCAGGTTGAAGTAGCCGGCGGCGCCGCCGGAAGAGTAACTGGTGGTTGCCGAGCTGAGGACGTTGCCGCTGGCGGTGGAGTCGCTCATGCTGCCGCTGCCGGTGGCAAAGCCGACGATGCCGCCGGCGTCGCCCCGGCTGCTGACGTCACCGCTGGCGCTGGCGTTCTGGATCACGCCGCTGCCGTGGGTGAAGTAGCCGATCAGGCCGCCGGTGTAGATGCCACCGCTGACGTCACCCGTGGCGGCGCCGCGAACCACGCTGCCGCTGCTGATGTAGCCGATCAGGCCGCCCACGTAAGAAGTGGTGGCCGAAGCGCTGGTGACGTTGCCGCCGGCCGTGCCATCCACGACGGAGCCCGTGCCCTCGGCGCTGCCGATGAGGCCGCCGGCTGATGCGGCATTGACGGTGTTGCTGGTGACGTTGCCCGAAGCGGTAGCGTTGGAAATGGGGCCGCCGGCGCGGCCGATGAGGCCCCCCACGTCGGAAGCGCCTGTGGTGTTGGTGCCGGTCACGTCAGCGGTCGCACTGACGCTGCTGACGGCCCCGCCGTTGTGGTAGCCGATCAGGCCACCGACATAGTTGTTGCCAGCGACCGTGGTGGCGGAAGAAGAGGCCGTGTTCAAGGCGCCGGCCGCGATGTAGCTGCCCACGAGGCCGCCCGTGCGTGAACCGCCCGAGACGTTGCCGCTGGCGGACACCCGGGCCATGCCGCCGGCCATCGTGAAGTCGCCGACCAGGCCGCCCACATAAGCTGCCGCGCCGGAACTGCTGACCGCGCCACGGGCGGTGCTGTCGGTGATGCTGGCCGTGCCCGTGCCCGAGGCATCGCCCACCAGGCCACCGGCGTAACCGGCGGCGGTGACCGTCGAGGTGATGGCGGTCGACGATTCCTGGATGCCGCCCACGCTGCTGAAGCTGCCCACCAGGCCGCCGCCGACGTTGCCGCTGGTGACCGCGCCCGCTGCCGTGCCACGAAGCAGGGCGCCGGTGTTGTTGTAGTAACCCGCCAGACCGCCGGTGCGGCTGCCGGTGCCACTGCCGGTGACACTGCCGGTGGCCGAGACATCGGTGAAACCACCGGCGCCATTGGCCGAGCCGACCAGGCCGCCCACGTCGTTGCCACCGGCAACGTCACCGCTGGCCGAACTGGTGGCCACTGGGCCCGCGCTGCGCCCGATCAGGCCGCCTGCCGTGCCCGAAGGCGCGGTGGCCGTGACATCGGCCGCCGCGCTGAGGCCGCTGAAGCCGCCGGTCGAGGTGCTGTAGCCAATCAGGCCGCCGACAAACAGCGCACCCGTGACCGTCTTGGTGGTGCCAAGCGGCACCACGTCGACGAGCCCACCCGCCAGCACGGCGGCATTGCTCTGGTGGTAACCGATCAGACCGCCAGCGTGGCCGCCCCCCGTGACGTTGCCACTGGCCGACAGACCCACCGGCGCCAGCGACAGGTTGTACCAACCCACGGCACCGCCGGTGCTGGATGACGTGGTGGTGCCCGAACTGGTGACCGTGCCGCTGGCACTGCTGTTGCTGATATTGCCGGTGCCGATGGCCGTGCCCACCAGTCCACCCGCGTCGTTGGCGCTGCTGACGTTGCCTGACGCGCTGCTGTTGCTGAGGGTGCCGCCACCGGTCCCGGTGGGCTGGAAGCGTCCGATCAGGCCGCCGGTGTCGCGCAGGCCACTGACGTTGCCGCGGGCCGTGGCCAGGGTGATGCTGCTGGCGCCACTTTGGCCAATCAGGCCGCCCACGTAGTGAGCGGTGGCGCCCGTGCCCGTGCGCAGCGTGGCCGTCACGTTGCCCGAGGCCGACACCTGGCTCATCGTGCCGGCGCTCTGTTCACCCACCAGGCCACCGACACGCGCGGTGGCGGTGTTGGTGTCGGCCGTGACGTTGCCGGTGGCCGAACTGCGGTTGATGGCGATGCTGGTCGACGTTCCCGTGAAGCCGATCAGGCCACCGGCGTAAACGCCTGAACTGGAGTCGTCCACCGCGTTGACGGTGACCGAACTGCGCACGTTGTTGACCACCGTGGCGCCGCCGGCTGAGCCGATCAGGCTGCCCACCGCATGGCTGCCGGTGACAGCACCGCCGCTCAACACCAGGTTGTCGATGCGTGCACCGTTGGTGGTGGCAAACAGGCCTGCTGTGTTGGATGCCGGTGCGTCGACCGACAAGGACGTGATGCTGTTCCCCAGGCCCTGGAAGCGGCCGCCAAAGGAGTTGGCCGCGGAGATGGCGGTCGAGGTTTCGTTGCCGATTGGGTTGAAGCTGACTGACGCCGTGGCGCTGGCGTCGATGTCAACAGCCAAGGCGTAGCTGCCGGCCAGCACGGACGCGCTGCCGTCAAGGGCGCGCAGTTCGGCCAGGGTGCGCACCAGCGTGTAGTCGACGCCGGCAATGCGCAGCGAGCTGTTGGCGCCGGGCAGCGTGATGCGGGCCGTGCCGCCCATGATGAAGTTGCCGCCGGTACCGGGGGTGATGACCAGGCGTGCCGATTCGCCCGAGGTGGTGATGTTGGCGTTGACCTCAACGTTGCGCGCCGCAGTCATCGTCAGCATGGTGTCGGCGCTCCAGCTCACTGGCGCCTGAACGAAGATGTCACCGGGTTCGCTGCCGGTGGTGGCCGTGAGCAGGCTGACGTTGCCACCAGCCAGGTTCGCCGACAAGGTGCTGGCACCGATGCCCGACGCCGTCAGGCTGCCGGAACCCGCTGCCACCGTGAAGTCGGTGGGGTCGATCAACCAGGTGCCGTGGCGGCCGCCGCCGCTGAGCGTGGTGACTCGCATGTCGGGCGCGATGTTCACGTGCGCGGCCGAGGTCTCGACCTGGCCGCCGGCGCCTTGTTCTGCCCGCGCGGTGATGCTGCCGCCAGCCTTCAGGCTGCCGCTGTCCATGCCGCCCTTGATGCTGATGCGGCCGGCGTCGGCCGCGCCCGTGGCGTCGGCGCTGATGTGGCCCGTGCTGGACACGTGGTCGCCGGTGATCCAGATTTCGCCCTGGCGTTCGACCAGCGTGTTGGCGCGCACGATGCCCGTGTTGTTGACCAGCGATTCGGCAATGGCCTGCGCCGAATGCGCCGTCAGCGTGACGGTGCCGCCGTCGGCCTGCAGGCTGCCGCTGTTGCTGACACTGCCGGCCTGGCCGGCCGTGACGACGGCCGAGATCAGGCCGCTGCCGCTGATGCTGACCGTGGCCGCGCGACCCGAGGCCAGCACCACGGCACCGGCGTCGACCGACACATCGCCCTGGTTGTCGACCTGCGGTCCGAACAGCGCCAGGTAGCCACCCGCGCTGGCGCGCAGCGTGCCCTGGTTGGTGACCGATCCGCCAGCAGCGGTGGCGTTGAAGATGTAGCGGCCGTCGGCAAAGTCCTGCTGGTTCATGTCCAGCGAAGAAGCCACCAGGCCCCCGACGTCGACTTTCGAACCCGGTGCAAACAGCACACCGTGCGGGTTGGTCAGGAAGACCTGGCCATTGGCACGCAGCTGGCCGTAGATCTCGGTGCCGCTGTGGCCCACGACGCGGTTCAGGGCCACCGAGCTGGCGCTGGGCTGGCGGAATTCGACGGCCGCACCAGCGCCGATGTTGAAGCTCTGCCAGTCCATGCCCAGGCGCTGGGTGGACTGGTTGACGATCAGCAGGTTGGGGCTTTGCTGCAACTGTCCCGAACCCACCACCACCTGCCCGCCGTTGGGCAGGGCGCCAGCAGGCACCTGGGCGTAGGCCAGGCCCGCGCTGCCGAGCACCGCCGACAGCAGCCAGGCCAGCAAGCGTGACAGGCGCGGCTGGCGGCGCTGTGCCGCACGCCGGCGGCTGGCGCTGGATGGTGCGCCTGAACTGGTGCGCCGGACCTTGCTCGAACGTGCGGTGCTGGCGGGGGCGTTGGCGTCTTGGCGGGCGGGCATGGTGCTTCTCCGGATGTCGGATTTCAGGCGCGGGCAGGCAGGTGCAGGTGAGTGCAATTCCGCTTCACGGGGCCACCCACATCTGCAGGAAGAGGCGCGGCCGTGGGTCGGAGGTGTCCGTGGTGGGCAGGCGGCTGCCGCGCCAGGCGATGGAGGCGTTCAGGCCCAGTCCGCCCTTTGCCCAGCTCAGGCCGAAGCCGGTGCCGTTCAGTTCGGGGTCGTTGCCGGGTGTGCCGGGGGCGGCACGGTTGATCTGGCCACCGCCATAGTCGTGAAACAACGAGCCGACGACGTTGCCGCCCATGAAGTCGAGCGCGTAACGCAGTTCCAGCGAGGCCAGCACACCGTGGTCCACCGACACTTCGCCCGGCGCGTAGGCGCGCACGGCACCGGCACCGGCCAGGCCCAACTTTTCCGAGCTGTCCAGGCTGCCACTGGTGGTTTGAGCCGCCAAACGCAGGTACACGCTGAAGGGGCCGCTGATCGGCTGCTGGCGTGCGCCCTGGGCACCCAGCTTGGACCACTCGCCGCGTCGCTGCCCGGCCACACGCAACTGGCCAGCAGTGAAGGTCAGGCTGCCGGCCGACAGGCCCCCAGCGTTGTCGCGCCAGTCGAAGCTGCCCGACAGTTCGCCGGTGTCGTTGCGCTTGGCGGTGGACACGCCAATGAGTTGCAGGTCGTCACGCAGCCGCTTGTGGTCGAAGGCGGCTCGCAGGCTGACGTTGGAATTGGCACTGCGACGCAGCGCATAGTTGACGTCGAAGCCCAGCGTGTCGGCGGTGCCAACCGCACCCAAGCGGCGGAAGTCACCGGCCAGCTGGTACTTCAGGCGCGACAGCGAAGCCCCTGCGCGCCAGCCCTGGCCACCCAGCGGCACGCTGGTGACCAGGCTGCCGGTGACCAGGCTGCCCTTGTCGGACACCACACCGCGCGCGGTGCTGCTGTCGCCCCAGCCGAAGAGGTCGCGGAAGTGCAGCGTCAAGCCGGCGCGGTACTCGCCGGTGGATTCGCTGCCATGGTTGCTGAAGTCGGCGCGCAGTTGCAGCGGTTCGTCTTCGGCCACCGACACCACCATCTCGGCGCCACCGGTGTTGGCGCCGGGCGTGAAGGCGGCTCGCGCGGCAACGCCCGGGATGTCGTTCAAGAGCAGCAGCTGGCGCTCAACGGCCGACTGCAGCACCGGGCCGGGTGCCAGCAGAGGGTCGGTGTGGGCCTGCACGACCTGGTCACGCAAACGCACATCTTGTGCGGTGACGATCTGCACCCCTTCGAGCTTGCCCTCGAGCACCGCCAGTTCGATGACCCCGTCGGCCACGCGCTGCGCCGGCAGGTAGGCATAACTGAGCAGGTGGCCACCCGACTGGTAATGGCGCGTCAGCGCACCAGCTGCTTCGTTGAGGCCGCGGATGTCCAGCCGCTTGCCCACCCACGGGCGGACGAGTGCGGCCAGGACGTCGCTGCTGTAGGACGTGGCACCGGTGATCCGAAACTCCGACACCGTGACCATGGTGCCCTCGGGCATGGTCACGGTCGGCCGCACTGGCGCGTCGATCAGGCGAGGTGGCGTTTGTGAAGGCAGCGCAGGCGGCGCCGTGCGGCGGGTTTCTTCCAGCAGCTGGCCGGCGCTGGGCGGTGCTTGTGCCAAGGCCGGTGCACCGAAGGTCAGCCACAAGGCCAGCGCGGGTGCTGTCACCAAGGCTGAAGCGGGCCGGCAAGTCCGCGCAGGTTTCATGCTCTGCTGGCAGGGCAGGGTGTCGACTTCTTGGTCAGGGCAGGGCAGGGGCAACATCGGCGTCCAGTGCGGTGGCGTGTCGTTGGGCTGAAGTTGGACTTCGGGCGTTTGACGGTGGGTGGGCTTCATGGGCTGTTCAGCGCCGCGACAGCTTGTCCAGCAGCGCCACCAGCTGGCGTTCGGCAGGTACGAAGCCCTTGTCCTTGTTCAGCAGGGCCTGCAGGGCCTGCACGGCGTCGTCCAGGCGCCCGGCGTCGGCCAGCGCCAGCGCTTCGTCGTAGGCCTGCCAGGACGCGGCGGCAAAGCTCAGGCCCTGGGTTGCGCCAGCGCCAAGCGCACGTGACAAGCGGCGGTTCAAGGGCTCCACCTGCTGCATCACGCTGGCCACGGCGGTGGTGGTTTCGTCGGAGAACAGCACACGCGAGCTGGCGGTGTCCACCACCCGCACGTGCACCTGCACCTGGTCGCCCAACACAAAAAAGCCGCCGAACACCATGCGGCCGGCGCCAACGATGCGGCCCAGGCGCACCCGCGCGTCTTCGTCCGACAGCTCGCTGGCCGACACCTTCTGTTCGGCCAGCAGGTCCTTCATGCGCTGACGTTCCACCACCGGCAGGCCGGCCACCTGCAGCAGCGACGCGGTCAGGTTTTCGGACAGCGAGCGGCGCAAGAAGTCGCTGGCGCCAGCGCCCGGCACGGCACCGGGGGTCTGGTTGTCGAAGTCCCAGACCACCACCGCAGGCAGTGCGGCATTGGCCGTTCCCTGCGCCAAGGCAGGCTTGTGGCCCAAGCCCACAACAGCCACCAAGAACAAGCACAAGAGCCAGAGCCAGAGCCAAAACGCCTGCAGCCGGGCCCCGCGCAAGGCAGGGTCCGGCCGTATGGCGGTTGCGTGGACGTGCTTCATTCCTTGCGCGCGATCACCCTCTGGTTTTTCTCGAGTGGTGACTTCAGCTCGGCAATGCGACCGAAGGCCAGCAGGTCCTGCACCTCGGTGACGGTGACCTGGGCGATGCGGTTTTCGCGGTAACCCAGAATGCGGCCGTTGTGTTCGATGGGCTCGCCGCGGCTCAGCACATTGAAGGCCTGCCCGGCAGCGAGGCCGTGTTTTTTGCCCAGGTTGATGATGGCCCGGTCACCTTCGACCGACACGATGCGGCCCTTCAGCGGGTATTTGTCCTGCACCGTCTGCGCCACCTGCTTGGCAATCGTGGCGGCCAGTTCGGTGGGGTTCGGCAGGCCGCTGCTGCGTTCGGACTTCACCATCTGCAGCTGCGTCGTTTCGGTGTCGATGGCCCGCACGGCAGCGGTCAGCGTGGTGCCGCTGATGCCTTGTGAGCTGAGCACCCCCGAAACCATCATGCGGGCCGCCAGCACCTTGCCCAGCTTGATCTGCGTGTCCTGGTCGGCCAGCTCGGACGAGCCCAGCTTCACCTCGGCCAGCACCTTGTCGAGCAGGCGCCGTTCGACGATCGTGAAACCGCGGTTCTGCAGTTCGCGGATGAGTTCCTGCTGCACCAGGGTTTCGATGCCAATGCGGCCGGTGGAGCCGGGCATCGTCTGGTCCTGGAAGGGCAGCACGCTCAGGGCCATCACCGGTGAAGTCCAGTCGTCGGGCGTGCCGGCCGATGCCGGGCGAGCCGCCGGGTTGCGGAAACGTGCAGCCAGCTCCTTGACGGCGTCGTCGACGTAGGTCTGGCGCGCACGGTCCTGCTCTTCGGCCAGTGCCTCCTGCGTTTGCCGCATCAGCGCGGCCGTCATCGCATCGGCCGGGTCCAGCGCCTGGGCACGTTCCAGCACTTGCTTGGCACGTGCCGACTGGCCGGTTTCGTTCAGTGTCACGGCCAGGTTGCTCAGGGCTTCGACCGACTGCGGGTTCTCGCGGCTGGCCTTTTCGTAGGTCTTGATGGCCGCCTGCGGGTCTTGTTTGCGCTGGGTGTTGCCCACCGCGACCAGCGCGCTGGCCTTCTGCCAGGAAAAGTCGGCCGAGGTCTGGTTGCCGGCAGCCTGCTGCAGCGCCGCCTGCGCTTGCGGTGCCTGGCCTGCGGCCGACAGCGCGCGGCCGCGGATCAGGTAAGCCGCGCTTCGGGTCGGCGCCTTGGCAATGATGTCGTTGGCTTCACCCAGGGCCGCCTGGCTGTCGCCCCGGGTGAGCATGACTTCGGCCAGACCTTCGCGGCCCATCCACACCACCTCCGGGTGACCGGCGCCAGCCAAGGCGCGGAACAAACGCTCGGCATCGTCCAGCTGGCCCTGGCGCAGCAGGTCGTAACCCCGCTCGGCGCGAGCGATGTGTTCGATGCCGGGCGGCGGCGGCAGCACCGTGGGCCCGGTCTTGGCCGTGGGCGAAGGCGTGAAGAAGTAGAAGTCGCCTTCGAGCGAGGTGCTTTCCCACGGCACCTGGCCACCGTTGGAGTCCAGCCGCACGCCCAGGCGCACACGCTTGAAGACCTCTTCGATGGGCAGGCCCGGGCGTTCCATGTTGGCCAGCAGGTGCTGCGTGTACAGACCGTTGGAACCCCGGCCGTCGCTGGCCACGCTGCCGGGTGCGGTGGCAAAGGCCACCAGCGAACCGATGGGCGCGTCGACCTGCGACAGACCACCGCTGCCTGAGCGGGTGCTGCGCGCGAAGGGGTTGTCGCGGCAGGCGTCCAGGATGACCACGTTGATGCGGTTCTTGGCGGTTTCCATCTTGTCCATCACCTGCTGGACGTCCACGGCCTTGTACGGGACCTCGTCTTCGCGCTTGATGTCGGTGCCCACCGGCATCATGAAATTGCGGCCCTTGATCTGCACGCCGTGGCCGGCGAAGTAGAAGAGGCCGGCGCCGCCGCCTTTCAGCCGATCACCAAAGGCGGTGACGGCGTCCTGCAACTGCTTCTGGCTGGCGTTGAGCTTCAGGTCGACCTTGAAGCCGGCACGTTCGAGCACCTTGGCCACGGCGGTGGCGTCATTGGCCGAGTTGATCAGCGGCGCGGTGGCGTAGCTGGCGTTGCCAACCACCAGCGCATGACGCGGCTCCTGGGTGGGCACAGCGGCCCGGGCCAGTGTCGAGCACAAAACCAGGAGGCTGCCCATGATCAGCAGGCCGATGCCCGTGTGCCGGGTCCTGGAAGCCGTGGGGTGCAGGCTTTGCGCCATGGGTGATCCCTCTATCAAGGCAGCTGAAGCGGGCTCTGATGGCCCTTGCGGTGACTTGTAGAGAATCGTAAGCCAAGCACAACCCTGGAAAACCTTCATCCAGAGGAGATCGGCGCTTCGTCTGAGGGGGTACCCCAATACGGGGGTGTGTCCTTGCGCAAAAGTGCCGCTTGCGGGGGCGCCGCTGCCAGCCAGCAAGGCCCCCCGGCCTTGCCTGCGTGGCTCAGCTCTTGCTGCCGCCCGTGGACACCTTGTGCCGCATCAGGCGGCCATGTTCACGCACCCAGTCGCGTTTCTTTTCGGTTTCGCGCTTGTCGTGTTGTGCCTTGCCCTTGGCCAGCGCGATTTCGGCTTTGACGCGGCCGCCCTTGTAATGCAGGTTCAGCGGCACCAGCGTGAAGCCCTTCTGCTCGACCTTGCCCACCAGTCGGCGAATCTGGTCCTTGTGCAGCAAGAGCTTCTTGGTGCGGTCGGCCTCGGGGCTGACATGGCTCGAAGCCGTGCGCAAGGCGTTGATGCGGCAGCCGATGAGGTAGAGCTCACCGCCACGGATCAGCACATAGCCGTCGGTCAGCTGCACCTGACCGGCGCGGATGGCCTTGACTTCCCAGCCCTCCAGCACCATGCCGGCCTCGAACTGTTCTTCGATGCTGTAGTCAAAACGGGCGCGGCGGTTTTCGGCAATGGCAGACATGTCATGGGCCCAGATGGGCCCGGGGTGCGCTTCTACAATGCCGGCATTGTGAAGCACGTGCAAAAGTCGGTTCTGCTCTGGTATTCGCCGCGTGAGATGTACGACCTGGTGACGGGCATCGACAGCTACCCGCAGTTCCTGCCCTGGTGCGACCGTGCCGAGGTGCTGGACACCCATGCCGATGGCGTCACGGCTCGCCTGGGCCTGGCCTACATGGGCGTGCGGCATGCCTTCACCACGCGCAACCAGCACGTGGCCCCCGACTCGGTCACGGTGCAACTCGTGGACGGCCCGTTTTCGCTGCTGACCGGCACCTGGCTCTTCAAGCCGCTGGGCCGCCCGGGCAGCGAACAGCTGGCCTGCAAGATCGAGTTCGACCTGCGCTACGCCTTTTCGAGCGCGGCACTGGAAACGGTGGTCAGCCCGGTGTTCGACCGTGTCGCCAACACCTTCGTCGAGTCCTTCGTGCGGCGGGCCGAAGATGTGTATGGCGCCCGCTGACAGGCGGCTGCGGGTCCAGGTGGTGTACTGCCCCGAGCCCGGCCAAACGGAACGGGTAGACCTGCAATTGCCGGCCGGCGCGGTGCTGGCCGACGCCCTGCTGGCCAGCGGCCTGCCGGCGCGTTTCGGGCTTTCGCCCGAAGGCCTGCGGGCGGGCATCTGGAGCCGGGTTCAAGAACCCGCGACCCGGCTGCGCGACTTGGACCGTGTCGAGATCTACCGACCCTTGCAGGTGGACCCGAAAGAGGCCCGGCGCCAGCGGTACCGGCGCGATCGGCGCGATCGGCCGGGTCGGGCTGCAAAGCTGAAGCCGCTGGTTGTGGTGGACCCTGCCGCCTGAAACGGCGTGCCGGCGTGCCGGCAGTCCAGGCTCAGCGGCAGTCGGTGCCGATCACCTCGCGAGCCCGCCGCTGTTCATCGGCGCGGCCCTTGTCGTCGAGCACTTCGCGCTCGCCTTTGTCGTTGGTGCGGGCGATGCGCTGGCCCGAGTCCAGCGCCGCCAGGTGGCCACGCGCGGCGCGGCAGTTCTCGGCGCGCTGGACCGAGGCACGCTCTTCTTCGGCCTTGGCCTTGGCCGCCTGCTCCTGCTCGGCGGCGCGTTTGCGGGTTTGCACTTCACGTTCCAGTGCCGTGGTCGGGGCGCTGGTGGCAGCGGCCACGCCGGATGCCGCTGCGGCACTTGGAGCGGGTGCGATGGTGCGGCGGTTGTCGGCCTGGGGCCGGCTGATGATGTCCTTGTCCGGGATGTCACGCGGCGGCGGCCGGTCGCTGGCATTCACCTGGCCGGTTTTGTCGCGCCAGGCCCACTGGGCTTGTGCCGGCAGCGGCAGTGCCAGCACCAGCAGTGCCGTCAGCGCCGCCAGCCACACCCCCGCGCGCCGGGTGGTTGGCAGGTGCCGGCCTTGCGCCTGAGCCCGTGGCGCATGGCGCGGCAAGCGCAGGTGGAAAGAGGCCAGGGGCTCGATCTGGGGGCTTGACATTCCGCGATCTTAGGCCCACCAAGCGTCACCGAGGCCATGCGTGTGTCACCGAGCGTGAGCGACTACCGGCCTCTCTATAATCCGCTTTTGCGTTTGGAGCCTTTTCATGCGCCTACTCGGCAAAGCGCTCACCTTCGACGATGTGTTGTTGGTGCCGGCCTATTCCACGGTGTTGCCACGCGACACCAGCCTCTCGACCCCCCTCTCCCGCCACATCACCCTGAACCTGCCGCTCGTTTCAGCGGCCATGGACACGGTGACCGAAGCCCGGCTGGCGATTGCCATCGCGCAAGAGGGTGGCATCGGCATCGTGCACAAGAATCTCACGCCCAGGCAGCAGGCGGCCGAGGTGGCGCGCGTCAAGCGTTACGAATCCGGGTTGCTGCGCGATCCCATCACCGTGGCCCCCAGCGCCACCGTGCGTGAGGTCATGACGCTGTCCAAGCAGCACGGCGTGTCGGGCTTCCCGGTGGTGGACGGCAAGACCGTGGTGGGCATCGTCACCAACCGCGACCTGCGCTTCGAGACCCGGTTCGACCTGCCGGTTCGCGACATCATGACGCCGCGCGAAAGGCTGGTGTGGGTGCGCGAAGGTGCTTCGCCCGAAGAAGGCAAGGCGCTGATGCACCAGCACCGCCTGGAGCGTGTGCTGGTGGTCAGCGACAGTTTCGAATTGCGCGGCTTGATGACGGTGAAGGACATCACCAAGCAGTCCGACTTTCCCAACGCCGCGCGTGACGCGCACGGCAAGTTGCGTGTCGGTGCCGCGGTGGGTGTGGCTGAAGGCACCGAAGAACGGGTCGACCTGCTGGTGAAGGCTGGCGTGGACGTGCTGGTCGTGGACACCGCACACGGCCACAGCGCCGGGGTCATCGAGCGTGTGCGCTGGGTCAAGCGCCACTACCCGCAGGTCGACGTGATCGGCGGCAACATTGCCACGGCTGCGGCTGCGCTGGCGTTGGCCGAGGCCGGGGCCGACGCGGTGAAAGTGGGCATCGGCCCCGGCAGCATCTGCACCACGCGCATCGTCGCGGGTGTGGGTGTGCCGCAAATCATGGCCATCGCCAACGTGGCTGACGCGCTGAAAGGCAGCGGTGTGCCGCTCATTGCCGACGGTGGCATCCGCTACTCGGGCGACATCGCCAAGGCCATCGCTGCCGGTGCCAGCACCGTGATGATGGGCAGCATGTTTGCCGGCACCGAAGAGGCGCCTGGCGAAACCATCCTGTACCAGGGCCGCACCTACAAAAGCTACCGCGGCATGGGCAGCATGGGTGCCATGCAGCAGGGCAGCGCCGACCGCTATTTTCAAGAGACCGACAGCGGTTCTGGCAACAACCCGAACACGGCCAAGCTGGTGCCCGAAGGCATCGAGGGCCAGGTGCCCTACAAGGGCTCGGTGGTGTCCATCATCTTCCAGATGGCGGGCGGCCTGAAGGCGTCGATGCACTACTGCGGCTGCGCCAGCATTGCCGACATGCACGAACGCGCCGAGTTCGTCGAGATCACCACCGCCGGCATCCGTGAAAGCCACGTGCACGACGTGCAGATCACGAAGGAAGCACCCAACTACCGCATGGAATGAGCGCCGCGTGAGCCCTGTTGTTCTGAAGGTGCCGCCTGGCGACACCGGCCCTGCCGGCCAGGCCGCCGCGATGCGCTTCATCATGCTGGTGGTGCTGATCGACATGCTGGCCGTGGGCATCATCGTGCCCGTGTTGCCGGCCATCGTGGGCCAGTTCACCGGCGACCCGGCCGAGCAGGCCAGCTGGTACGGCGTTGTCGTCATCAGCTACGCGCTGGCGCAGTTTGTCGCCGCGCCCATGCTGGGCGCGCTGAGCGACCGCTTTGGCCGCCGCCCCGTGCTGCTGCTGGGCTTCTGCGGTCTGGCCATCAATTTTTTCACCACCGCACTGGCCAGTGCGATGTGGATGCTGGTGGCTTCGCGCATCGTGGGCGGCGCCATGCAGGCCAATGCCGCGGTGGCCAATGCCTACGTGGCCGACATCACGGCGCCGGCCGAGCGGGCCAAACGGTTCGGCCTGCTGGGCGCGATGTTCGGCATCGGCTTCATCCTGGGCCCGGTGCTGGGTGGTGTGCTGGGTGGCATCGACCTGCGCCTGCCGTTTTTCGTGGCTGGCGGGCTTGCGCTGGCCAACCTGGCCTATGGCTACTTCGTGCTGCCCGAGTCCTTGCTGCCGTCCCAGCGCGGGGCTTTCGACTGGCGGCGTGCCAATCCCTTGTCGTCGCTGAAGCAACTGGCCGCTTTGAAGGGTGTGGGGCTGCTGGTGGGTGTGCTGGCCTTTGCCGGCCTGGCGCAGTTTTCGCTATACACCGTGTGGGTGCTCTACGGCAGCTTCCGCTTCGGCTGGGGCCCGACGGAAAACGGCTGGTCGCTGTTTGCCGTGGGCCTGGTGTCGGCCGTGGTGCAGGGTGTGCTGCTGGGCCGTCTGCTGAAGCGTTTCACGGCGCAGCGCCTGGCGGTGGCTGGCCTGGTGTCGTCTTCGCTGGCTTTCCTGGCCTGGGGTTTGGCCACCGAGCCCTGGATGATGTACGCGGTGATCTTCGCCAACGTGCTGGGCGCTGCCGTGGCGGCTTCGTTGCAGGGCCTGGTATCGGCCGCCGCCGACGAACGCACGCAGGGCCAGACGATGGGCGCGGTGAGCGGCCTGAACAGCCTGATGGCCGTGCTGGCGCCGGTGTTCGCCGCCCCGCTGATGGCCACCGTGTCGCACCTGCCCACCAGCGACTGGCGTGTTGGCGCGCCCATGTTTTTCTGCGCCGCGCTCCAGACACTGGCGCTGGTGCTTGCGGTGGTGCACTTCCGCCGCATGGCGCGCCGCCAGGCCGCCCCTTCGACCCACCCCTTAACGGCCTCGCACTGACGTGTGAATGGCACCGTGATGCACGACAAGATTCTCATCCTCGACTTCGGCTCCCAGGTCACGCAGCTCATCGCCCGCCGGGTGCGTGAAGCGCATGTCTACTGCGAGATCCACCCCAACGACGTCAGCGACAGCTTTGTGCGCGAGTTCGCTCCCAAGGCCATCATCCTGTCGGGCAGCCACGCCAGCACCTACGAAGAGCACGACCTTCGCGCGCCGCAGGCGGTGTGGGACCTGGGCGTGCCGGTGCTGGGCATCTGCTACGGCATGTTCACGATGGCGGTTCAACAAGGTGGCCAGGTCGAAGCCAGCAGCCACCGCGAGTTTGGCTACGCCGAGGTGCGTGCACACGGCCACACGCAACTGCTGAACGACATCCAGGACTTCGCCACGCCGCAAGGCCACGGCATGCTGAAGGTGTGGATGAGCCACGGCGACAAGGTCACCGCCTTGCCGCCGGGTTTCAAGCTGATGGCCAGCACCCCCAGCTGCCCCATTGCCGGCATGGCCGACGAGGCCCGTGGTTACTACGGTGTGCAGTTCCACCCTGAGGTCACGCACACGGTGCAGGGCAGGGCGCTGCTCGAACGGTTTGTGCTCGGCATCGCCAAGGCCCGGCCCGACTGGGTGATGCGCGACCACATTGCCGAAGCCGTTGCGCGCATCCGCGAACAGGTGGGTGAAGAAGAGGTCATCCTGGGCCTGAGCGGCGGCGTCGATTCCAGCGTGGCCGCAGCGTTGATTCACCGCGCCATCGGCGACCAGCTCACCTGCGTTTTTGTCGACCACGGCCTGCTGCGCCTGAACGAGGGCGACATGGTCATGGACATGTTTGTCGGGCAACTGCACGCCAAGGTCATTCGTGTCGACGCCAGCGAGCTGTTCCTGGGCAAACTGGCGGGTGTCAGCGACCCCGAGGCCAAGCGCAAGATCATCGGCAGCGAATTTGTCACCATCTTCAAGCAGGAAGCGGCCAAGCTCACGAGCGCCGGCGCCAAAGGCGCCAAGTGGCTGGCGCAGGGCACGATCTACCCCGATGTCATCGAAAGTGGCGGTGCGAAGACCGCACTCGGCAAGAAAAAGGCCGTCACGATCAAGAGCCACCACAACGTCGGTGGCCTGCCCGAACAGCTGGGCTTGAAGCTGCTGGAGCCGCTGCGCGACCTGTTCAAGGACGAAGTGCGCGAACTGGGTGTGGCGTTGGGCCTTCCGCCGGCCATGGTCTACCGCCACCCCTTCCCGGGGCCCGGCCTGGGTGTGCGCATCCTGGGCGAGGTGAAAAAGGACTACGCCGACCTGCTGCGCCGTGCCGACGCGATCTTCATCGAAGAACTGCGCAACTTCATCGACCCCGCCACCGGCAAGAGCTGGTATGACCTGACGAGCCAGGCCTTTGCCGTTTTCCTGCCGGTGAAAAGCGTGGGCGTGATGGGCGACGGCCGCACCTACGACTACGTGGTGGCGTTGCGTGCCGTGCAGACCAGCGACTTCATGACCGCCGACTGGGCCGAGCTGCCCTACGCGCTGCTGAAGAAGGTCAGCTCACGCATCATCAATGAAGTGCGCGGCATCAACCGCGTGACTTACGACGTGAGCAGCAAGCCGCCGGCGACGATCGAGTGGGAGTGACGGAAAAACCTATATAAATCAATAGGTTGAATATAAAGTTGATGGCGCGGAGACGGCGAAGACGAGACTGCGTTTTTCGGTTGCGCAGATGTTGGGATGCTCGGCTTCTCGATTCGGGGCATCCATCCGACGGTGTTTGCTACGGAAGGCTGATGCCGCCTACGCTCGGCACGGGCCAACAACTGCGGCGGCCGCTCCCGGGGGGGGGCAGACTTTCGAAGAGTTTTCGCAGCGCAGGGGCCCCCTGCAACCCGGCACGTGATCGGTAGCCAAGCGTTGAGGGCGGACGCACAGCTCTCGGTGGTGGGCACCCGAAATCGACCCTCAATTGACATACGCGGCGTTGAACTCAACGCCTCGAAGCGGCATGTCGCATGTCGTGGCCCCCGAAGGTGGCCCGTAGCGGTAGGCGCACTCGGGTAGGGGGCAGACTCGGCGATCAAGCCTTGGCGCACGGCTTTGGACCGTGCGGGCTTGCCACTTCGGGAGCTTCGCGGGCAAGCCATTGGCCGGTAGCCCCAGCGAACGCCAGATGGCGCCCGCGTCCACCACGAACGTCACTGCCTGGAATCGACCACGCTGTACGGCCTGGTGCAGCAGCACGCTGCAACGTTTTTCGAACAAGCTCCGGCCGAAGCCGGCACCGACCTGCCGCAGTTTGTGAAGGACGAGTTCGACGCCTTCCTGGAGTGCGGCACCCTGGCCCAAGGCTGTTTGCGCTTGCGCTGCGGTGACTGCAGCCACAACAAGCTGGTCGCCTTCAGCTGCATGCGGCGCGATCGGGGCTGAGCAGGCTGGCCACAGCCAGGCCGATGGCAGCGGCCACTGGCCGCACGGCCGGCGGTGCGGTTTATCGTGGACGCTTGAACGACCGGGACATCGCTGAACTCCGGTAGGGGTTGAAGCCCTGGCGTGCGGGCCGGCGCGGTTCAGACCGCTGGTGCTGCAGCAGTGCCGCCGTGTCGGATGCGGCGGCGCACCACCCACGCTCCCGAGGCCATGCCCGCCAGCATCAGCGCCCAGCTGCCCGGCTCGGGCACGGCCGAGATGGTCAAGCTGTCGACCTGGAAGGTGAACTGCCCGCCGCCCGGGCCGCTGGCCCAGATGGAGCCGAAGTCCGAGTAGGTGCGGTCCACCGCGTAGGTGCCGACCAAGGTCAGCAGCAGTGTCGTCGGGTCGACCGGCGGCGGGGTGGTGGTCAAGACGTTGATGGGGGAAGCACGTGCGACCAGGTCCAAGCCCAGGTAGACGGCATTCATCTGCAGCGCTATCACGGGCAGGCCGTTGACCTGCAAGCCGGACAAGAAGCCGTTCTGTGAATTGGCCAACATCTGGAAGCTTTGTGAAAACAATGGTGCAGAGGTGCCCACGCCCACCGAGACGACGCCGTCATCCTGGTCCACGGGCGGCAGCCAGGCCCCGCTCAGGCCGCTGCCCGTGATCGACCGCCACAGCTGCGGCGTCGTCGAGAAGAAGTCCTGAGACCAGGCCAGTGATCCGTAGCAGCCGTTGCAGTTCGTCCCCGAGAACCGCGCCAGGTTGACGGCGGCATCATCGAGCACCCAGGTGAAGCTGACCGCAGCACCGGACGTGTAGCCCAGCGCCGGCGTCGGGCTGGTCACCGTGCCGTTGATGGTGAAGCTGGCCTGTGTGGCGTGGGCAGGAGCCACCGCCGCACAGCCCAGGGCGGCGAGCAAGCTTGCGCCGGCAATCGTGGGCAGGGTGGGGACGTTCGACAGACGACGCATGAGAAGACTCCTATGGCATTGACCAAACGCCTTTATGTTACGAAGCAGGCGTTACGCCAGCGTCACGGGCACCAGCGCGAAGGCCACTTGTTCAGGGGGGGTGGATCAGGCCCCTGCGGCCCGGCGTGGATATCTTGCAACGTAACCTAACGCAACGATGCGTTCGCCGTCATCTACAGCGGCACCGAATCCTATGTGCTGCGGCTGATACGTTCACGTTGCGCATTTTGCGAGGTGGCTTCGAACTTCCGTTCGAGCCGGTGCACGGGCTTGACATCGATCGCATGGGCGCCCCCGTCAGCTTGGCGACTGCTGCGCAGCCGTCCATCTACCTCAGACCCCATCTGAGCGATAACTGGCTGCTTCACCGCAGCACCTGCGAGTTCCAGAATTCGGTCGCCAGACCGGCCGGTCGTGACTGCCAGCTTCTGGCCGCAACGCACGTTCGCGGTCCAGGCCGACAGCAGTCAGTCAATCTGACGCGGTCTGAGCGGCCAGTCTTCGAGGCGGCGAGTCCAAAGTCTCGACAATGCAAGCCCGCCGGCCGCGGGCCACGTCAGTCCCAAATCCAAGGACATGCAGTCTGTCCGGTTGTCCGCACAAGACCCCAAGCCAGGGTCAGGGCGTCAGGTCCAAGGCTTCCGTAACGCGGTCGAATGGAATCTTCGCCACCTCGTTGACACGCTTGACTGCATCGGCATCGCTAGCCTCGAACAGACACATGCAAGCACCGCTGTCCGGCACGAAAGTGGATCGGATGTAGCGCACTGGCGTGCCCTCGGCGCTGAATTGCTGCGAGGTGGCGATTGCCGCCTTCTGCGCAGCAGCAAGATCGCTCATTGCAATGCCCTTGAGGGACCGCTCGACCATGTAAACGCTCATGATGATTTCCTCCAGCGGTGGTTGAAGCCTCACAGCATAGGTTGTCGCCCGCTGCAGCGGAAGCCCCAGAGCTGAAAGCAACGACGTGTCCACACGACTTCGCGGTTGAGCGCCTTGGTAAAGGCGATGACGCCGCCGCTCATGTGCTGACCAACCGGGCCATTTGCCGCGACAAGCTGCCCTGGTGCGCGCGCAGTCACAGTGGCGCACGTCGCGAACAGGCTCTCGTTGTCGCTGTCAGCACCCAAGAACTTCGTCGCGGGTGGCCGACAAGACCGGGCACCAGCCCCAGGCCGTCGTGCGCGCGTGTCGGGACCGCGGCGGTCCCGCAATGGCCGGACAACGCGCGAGAATGGGAACGACAGGCCTGTAGCGCCGCGGCCCGCTCAGGTCGCACACTGCCGAGGAGCCAGCATGATCATCGAGACGGCGATCGAGTTCTTCTCCGAAGGGGCCATCTTGCGCGGTCGCTTGGTGATGCCGGCCCCCGGCGCTTCGCGCAGGCCCGCGGTCATCATGGCGCACGGCACTTCGGCCACGGTAGAGATGGTGATGATCGAGTACGCCCGCGTCTTCGCCCGCGCGGGCCTCGTGGCCCTCGTTTACGACCACCGCAATCTGGGACGCAGCGGTGGTGAGCCGCGCGGCGAGATCAACCCTTGGGTGCAGTGCCGAGGCTACCTCGCAGCCCTCGACTTCGCGACCCAGCGCACCGAGATCGACCCCGGCCGCATCGCCTTGTGGGGTGACAGCTACACCGGCGGTCAGGTGGTGGCTGTGGCCGCCTGCGACCCACGGCCACGCGCCGTTGTCGCGCAGTGCCCGGTCTTCGGGGCGTCGCTGCCCTCACAGGTACCCGATGCAGACTTCCTGAAGGCATTCAAGCACACCCTGCTGGAGGGCGACGTGACCGGTACGTCGGAGACGACCACGGGGCCGCTGCCGGTTGTGTCGTTCGACCCGTCATCGGTCCCGTCGCTGCTGGCACCGATCCAGGCCTTCCGCTGGTTCATCGACTACGGCGGGCGCCCGGGATCGGGGTGGTCCAACCGCGTCAGCCGCGTCATCCCGCCAACGCCGGTGCCCTACGCGCCCATCCTGTGTGCTCCCTTCGTCAAGGTGCCCGTGTTGTTGATGGTGGCGCCGGCAGACGAAATGGTGCATGCCAACGTGGAGGTCACGCGTCATGCCTACGGGCTTCTGGCCGGTCCGAAGCGCTGGGTCGATATCGATGACGGCCACTTTGGGTTGCTCTACTACCCCAGCGCGCGTTTCGACGAGGCCGCCGGGACTCAAGCCGCATTTCTCCAGCAGCAACTGCTGCCTTAACGGAGGCCTCAGATCCTGTGGTCGACGCCGCCCTCGACTCCGACGCTCGCGCGCTCGACGGGTCGGCTGATTGCGCACATCACCCGGGTTCGTTCCAATGACAGCGCCACCGGGCCGGCCGACGATGACCGCTACGACGATGTCGGCTCTGGGTTGAAGGAGAACGCGATGAACGATGCTGCGGCCAACCGCGGCGACGGCGCCGACAGGGTCGATATGCGCGACCCCGGCTGGCGCGCCGACCCGCACCCGCTGCTGCGCGAACTGCGCGAGCGCAGCGCTGTGGCGCGCGACGTGCTCGGCATCTGGCTTGTCGGCCGCCACGCCGACGTCAACGTCGGCCTGCGCAGCACGAAGCTCAGTCGCGAGCCGTGGCGCGCACCGGTGTACAGGCAACTGCGCCCGTTCATCGCCGACTCGCCAATGGAGGTGATGGTGGAGCAATGGATGCTGTTCAACGACCCGCCAAAGCACACCCGTTTGCGCCGGCTCGCCAATCAGGCGTTCCGCCCACCAGTGATCGACGCCATGACCGAGCGCATCGAGGCGGTGGCCGACGAACTGATCGACGCCCTGCCAGCCGACGGAACGTTCGACCTCATGACCGACTTTGCGCAACCGCTGCCGGTGCGCGTGATCTGCGACGTCCTCGGTCTGCCCGCCCGCGACTTTGCGGCCACGAAGGCATGGTCCGACGCGCTGGCGCTGATCGTCGAGCCGGTGCGCCGGCGCGCCGATCTCGAAGCCGCCGGCCGCGCAGCGCAGGAGATGGCTGACTACCTTCGCACCCACATCGCCCGCCACCGCTCCGAAGGCCGCCGCGACGACCTGCTCGGCGCGCTCGTCGCGGCGCAGGACGACGGCTCGCTGAGCGACGACGAACTGCTCGGCAACCTGATCCTGCTGTTCGTCGCCGGCCACGAGACGACGACCAACCTGATCGGCAACGGCGTCGCGACGCTGCTGCGCCACCCGGGCGAACTGGCGCGGCTGCGCAAAGACCCGTCGCTCGGCGAGACCGCAGTGAACGAGATGCTGCGCTACGAGGGCTCCGTGAACTTCATCGCCCGCCACCCGATCGAACCCTACCGCATCGGCGACTTCACGATCGAGCCTGGCGAGACGATCTTCTTCATGCTCGGTGCTGCCAACCGCGACCCTACCGCCTTTGCGGACCCCGAGCGCTTCGACATCGGCCGCACGCCAAACCACCAGCTCGGCTTCGGCGCCGGCATCCACTTCTGCATTGGCGCGCCACTGGCGCGGCTCGAGGCGCGCATCGCGCTGAATCGGCTGCTGGCGCGCTTTCCGGTGCTCGAGGGTGTCGACGAAGCGCCGCGATGGCGGCGGTTGATCAACCTGCGCGGGCTGGAGGCTCTGAACCTGCGCGCCTTGGCGTCGCTGAACCCCATCGGGACTTGAAACCTCGCCATCCGGGAACCGGCCGCGACTTTGGGCTATTCAGGCCGCGGGCCGCTGGGCGACGACGATGAGATGCTCGGTCGGGACCCGGTAACCATGCGTCATGGCGTCATGGCGTCATGGCGCGATTGCTTCGAGGTAGAGCCGCTGCACCCGCTCACGCACGACCGCGTCGAATCGCGACCAGGCCAGCGTCACGGGCCCGCCCGCGAATGCAGCCTCGTCCCCGCAGGCCGAGTCGTCAGCCCTGCATCTGCATGAGCATGGTGCGCTCGAGGCCCGCGTAGCGATGGACTGGCGCCTCGCGATACGCGGCGTTGGCCATCATCGCGAGGGAGTGTTGGCGGCTCGGGTAACGGACCAGCAGGCACTTGTCCCAGTCCTGGCTGGCATCGCCAATGAAGAGTCTGTCAATCTTCCCTTCCCACACCACCTCGGCACAGCTCACGTCGCCCACGGTTTCCACGAATGCCGTCTGGTACCTGCGGTAGGCCTCCGCACCCGAGCAGGGCACGTGGGGCGACTCTGCGGGGTAGTTCGCCTGCTCGCGGAACTTCAGAAGGTTGAGCATGACCACCGGGCCGTCGGGGCCGGCATCACGCAATGCGCGCACCTGATCGGCTGCGGGGTCAATGGACGGATCGAGATTGGCGGGGCGGGTGGTCATGAGGTCGGCCCTTTCTGATGCCGCGCGGGGCATGCGCAGATCGCATTGTCGACGCGGGTAAGAGTGCAGCGATGTGGTTGGCCTGCCGGTAAACGGCCAGCCGTGAACGACGGCAGATGGCCGTTATGGCAAGACTTGCATAACGGCCAGGAGCTGCCGGTGAAAAATGGCAGCTTCAGGGAGTTTCGAACCGGCCGAAAAGCTCCAGCGTGGACAGGGGTTGAGGGTGTAGTGCGTATGTACTACGATGACACCATGAAAGACGCTGTCATCCCCCAAGTCCGTGTCGAGTCCGAGCTGCGTGCCAGCCTTGACTCTGTACTTCTCCCTGGCGAAACACTGTCCGACTTCGTCGAGGTCGCCGTGCGCAACGCTGTCGAGTACCGGCGCGTCCAGACTGACTTCGCTTCGCGATGCGACGCATCCCTGGCCGAGTACGAGCGCACAGGCGTCTCCATCCCCGCCGCCCAGGTCATCGCCAAGCTTGAATCCAAATTGGCCAAGCGTCGCAAGCAACTGGGCGGATGAGCTACGTCGTCGAGTTCACGCAGGGCGCTGAAGATGATCTGATGCGGCTCTACGACTTCCTGCTCGATCGTGCCGAAACGCTCGAAGAACTCGACGTGGCTGACGAGGCGATCGAGGTGATCCGGCAAGCCGCATTGAGCCACCTGTCGACGACGCCGTACAGCTATCGCAAGGTCGGAGCCCGGTCGACTCTGCGCGAACTCATCATCCCGTTCGGCACCACTGGCTACATCCTGCGCTTCGACATCCGCTCGCCCGGGTTGGTGCTCGTGATCGGCGCACGCCATCAGCGCGAGGAAGACTTCCACTGACCCATCCAGGCAGCAGGGAGGTGTGGGACCTTCCTGTACCCGCTGTCGGCCATTATGAGAAGACCCCAGTTATGAAACTCCAGTCACGCCAGTGACGCCACTGTCACCTGCGCGAGGAGTTGCCTTGGCTTCACGTCGAGGTACAGCGCCCGCGCTTCCCGGCCAGGCGCTGCACCTTCAGCTTCGTTCGATGCATTCCGACCCAGTCGGGCCTTCAGTGGGTCAATCCCACCTGCCGATGCGAGTGCAGTCAGGCGCATGCATCGTGATCGGCCTTGACCCATTGATCGGGTGGGCAGGTTGGTCGGGGCGTGTCCCTGACTTTCGCGCCAAGTACCTGATGCGGCTGGTCGAGGAGATCGAGCGGGGCCCGTTGAGGCCCGCGCCTTGGCGGCAATCCAGCATCGAGGTGATCGCCAAGAGGCTGCAGCGGTGCTTCAGCGAAGAAACCGACGGGTAGACCTGTCCTCACTGCAGCGCGCAGCCGCCATTCGATACCGTCCCTGACGGTATCCGGACACTTTGGCTGGCAGGCCTGCGGCGATGCCGTCAGACACATCGGTGGATCGGGCTGGCGTTGGTTTTGCCGGCGCAAAGGCGCGGCCCGACGCCACCGTCCCATTGCAGCAGGTTGCCGTCGGCGCGCAGCGCAATCGTCGCCTTATCGCCTGCGGCCACCGCCACGATTCCCTCAAGCAGCCTGCGCGGTTCGATGCCGAATCCTTCCCCCCAGGCCCACAGGGAGCCGTCGGTACGGATGGCCACCGAGTGACGCGAGCCGGTGGCGATGGCGCGTGCACCGTCGAACACCCGGCCCCAGCGATCGGCCTTGTCGCCCAGGCCGTGTCTGCCCAGCGGCCCGTATCGGTTGCCACCCGTGCCCATGACCACGCCGCCCTGGCTCAAGTAAAGCGCATGCCCGGTGTGCGCTCTCACGGCGACGGCGTCGCCCGCGGTGTTGACGAAGTCAGCCGTGGCGGTGAGCTGTCCGTTGCCGTACTGGCCGCGGTGCGCCAGGCCCTTGACCCAGAGGGTGCCGTCGCGGCGGATGTAGTAGTCGGCGCTGTCGCCGATGCAGGCGCTGGCCACGTCCTGGGCAATGCGCCGCGGTGCCGGCAGCTGGCCACCGCCCTGCCACAGCGTCCGGGCAGGGTCGATGGCGAACCAGCCCGACTGGCCGCTGGCAAAGTCGGCGACCTCCGGCATCAACAGGCTGGCCGAGTCTGGCGCGGCGTCCCAACTGAAGAGCCGGCCGTCGTCCTGCAAAGCGAAGAACGCCTCCTGGCTCACGCCCACCTGCTTGACGCCAGCGCGCAGTTGCATGGGCTGGCCGCGGCCCGTCCAGCCAAAGGCCACGCCGCCCAGCAGTGCCATGTGGCGGTCGTAGTACGACGCCAGCTGCGGGCTGGAGCTGTCGGCAAAGGCCGGGGCGCTGGACATGATGAGGTGTGGCATGCCGATCAGGGCCAGGAGCTTGCGTCGCTGCATGGGGCTTCCTCGATTTCAAGCTTGTGCGCCGGCCCGTCGCAGGATCTCGACGATCGTGCGCTGCCCGCGCTGCTCGGCGTGCGCCAGCGGCGTCACGCCATGAGCATCGGCGCGTTGCAAGCTGGCGCCATGTGCGACCAGCAGGCGCACGATCTCGGTGTGGGCAGCGCCACCGTCGCCCAGGATGATGGCCTCGAGCAGTGCCGTCCAACCGAGGCGATTGACATGGTCAATGTCGATCCGGGTCTTCAGCAGCTCGCGCACGGTCTCGACATGGCCGTAATGCGCCGCCGGGATCAGTGCCGTGCCGCCGTAGCGGTTGGTGCTCTTCAGGTCGGCTCCCGCGGCGAGTGTCATGCGCAGGATCACCAGCCGCCCCTGTGCTCCCGCAAGGAGATAGGGCGAGTCCTGCATCTGGTCTTTGGCGTTCACGTCGGCACCGCGCCCGATCAGCAGCCGTGCCGCGTCGACGCGGTCGGCGTGCGTGGCGGCGAGCAAGGCGGTGCGGCCTTGCGCGTCGCGGGTGTCCACCGGCACGCCGGCATCGAGCAGCCGGCGCAGCGCCGCCAGGTCGCCGGCTGCGGCCGCGCGCACCAGTGCAGGGACATTGGCACTTGCCCATCCGGGCCATGTCGCGCCCACGGCCAGCAGCGTGCGGCGCCTCATCGGGGCGCCCCCGCGTCGATCAAGGCTTCGCCGTAGACCATGCGCGAAATGCCGGCCCAGCCGGCCGCGGCCTCGCACATGCGGCAGGGGCGCGAGGTGGAGACCAGCACGCAGCCTGACAGGTCGCGTGTGCGCAGCCGGCGCGCGGCATCGCGGATGGCTTCCATCTCGGCATGCGCGGTGGGGTCGGTGGCAGTGACGACGCGGCTGGGCGCGGCGCCGACGATCAGCGCGCCGCGCAGAACCACGGCACCAAAAGGCTGGTCGCCGGCGCGCAGCGCGTCGTCGCGCAGAGCCTCGGCGCGGCGCATCGCGTCGCGCAAGGGTGTGTCGGCCGCCAGCGCGGGCCAGGGCAGCCACGCCAACGTCGCAAGCAGGCAGCTTCGGCGGCGAGCATCCGGTGGACAAAGGCGAAGCGGCATGCCGGCATTCTGCACACCCAAAGGCACGCCGGCCACCACGGGGTGCAGGCCGGTCGACGGGCTGCAGCGGCGCCAGACGGCCAAGCCGCTTCGTCCGCTGCGTCCGGGTCTTCCACGCATCACCGCGCGCCGGCTGCCTGCAACATCTGCACCATCGCGGTGTAACCCCGGGCACGCGCCAGTTGCAGCGGTGTGGCGCCGCTGCGGTCGGCCAGTTGCGGGCTGGCGCCTGCGTCCAGCAGCGCCTTCAGCGTGGCCTGGTGGCGCACGCCGCCGTCACCCAGCACGATCGCTTCGATCACCGCCGTCCAGTGCAGGTTGTTCACGTGGTCCAGCGGCGCACCGGCCTGGATGAGCTGGCGCACCACACCGTCGTGGCCCAGGTGCGCCGCGGCGATCAGCGCGGTGCCGTCGTAGCGGCTGGTGGTGAGTCTGGCGCTGGCACCGCCCGCGAGAAGCACACGCAGGGATTCTTCATCGTCGGCCACGGCGGCGATGGTCACGGCGTCGTAGCGGCCTTGCTCAAACGCTGCGGGGTCGGCGCCGGCCTGCAGCAGGGCCCGCACCGCCTGGGGCTGACGTGCAAACGTGGCGACATGCAAGGGCGTGCGGCCGGCACCGTCGCGGGCAGCCAGCGCGGCCTTGTTGACGGCCAGCCGCTGAATGGCGGCCAGGTCGCCCCGGTGCGCCGCCGCATGCAGGCCCTGGTAGGCCGCCGCTTCGGTGGCCGTGGGCGGCACCTGCGCATGCAGGGGCAGGGCGGCGGCCGCTGCGGCCAGCGCCAGCACGAGGGAGATGGCCCGGGTCTTCACTTCAGCAGGTCCTTGGCCTTTTCGATGGCGGACACGGCACATTGTTCGTCCAGGTGGCCACCCGGCGCACCACCCACGCCGATGGCGCCGATGACGTCGCTGCCCACCTTCACCGGCACGCCGCCGCCCAGCAGCAGGAAGCCGGGGATGTGCACCAGGTTGGCTGCCGCCGGATTCTTCTGTGCGCCTTCCATCATCGCCAGCGTGTTGTTCTTGGCCGATGCCGAAGTGAAGGCCTTGGCCTGGGCGGCATCGATGGTGTGCGGCCCGGCGTTGTCGGCGCGGTGCAGCGCGCGCAATTGGCCAGCGCGGTCGACCACCGCAGCGGTGACGTTGTAGCCGCCGGCCAGGCACGACGCCACCGTGGCGGCGGCCAGCTGGTTGGCCAGATCGAGCGACATGTTGCGTTCGGTGCGAACGGCCTGGGCCTGGGCGGCGCTGAATGCGGTGCCGGCGGCCAGGGCTGCGAAGGTGAGGGCAACGATGCGGGTGGTTTTCATGAACGGCTCCATGGGGATCAGGATGAGGGTGGGAGTGGGAGTGGGCGCGGGGCTGGACCGGCAGCTGCCTGGAGGTGCGGGTTCAGCCGTGCCGCCATTCTTGAAAAGCCACGCCGTTTGCGCCATCCGCACGCGCCACGCGCGGCATCCGTAGGTTTACGGAGTGTCGGGCGCTGCCGTCAGGCCGGTGGTGACGCCGGCCCGGCGGCCGCTTCTTCATCCACCAGTTGCGCATAGGTGCGGATCAGCTGCGCCAGCGTCTGCACCTGCAGCTTGGCGCACAGGTGCGCGCGGTGGGTTTCCACGGTGCGCGGCGACAGCACCAGGGCGCGGCCGATCTCCTTGTTGGTCAGTCCCGCCACCACCAGCGACAACACCTCGCGTTCACGCGGTGAGAGCTGCGCATGACGTTCGCGTGCATCGCGCCCGGCGGCGTCGCGCTGGCGCGAGCGCACGTGTTCGCGCACGGCGTTGTGCACGGCTTCGAGCAGGGCCTCGTCGTCCACCGGCTTTTCCAGGAACTCCGCCGCGCCGGCCTTGAACGCGCGCCGGCACATGTCCACCGTGCCGTGGCCGGTGAGCATCACCACCGGCTGGTCCACGCCCTGCTGTCGCAGCAGGTCCAGCACCGTCAGGCCCGATAGGCCTGGCATGCGCACGTCCAGCACGATGGCGCCCACTGCCTGGCGATCGAAGCTGTCCAGGAACGCCTGCGGGTGTGCCCAGGTCTGCACCCGCAGACCCACGGTGCCGATCAACAGCGCCAGCGCCTGGCGCACGCCTTCGTCGTCGTCGACCAGGTGGATCAGCGGCGACACCGCTGACAGCGGGCCGGATGCAGCAGCGGGCGGGTTCACGGGTCCGTGCCCCTTGGTCCATGCGCCGCCGGGGCATCCGGCGCGGCGCCCGCCAGCGGCAGCGTCAGCACCAGCTCGGCGCCTGTGGACTCGGTGCCGGGCGCACCCACGTTGCGTGCCTGCAGGCGGCCGCCCAACGCCTGGGCCAGGGTCTCGCACAGCGGCAGCCCCAGGCCCAGACCACCGGCGCGGGTGCTGAAGAACGGCTCGAAAACGCGGCCCAGGTGCTCGGGCGCAAAGCCCGGGCCGTTGTCGCGCACCCGCAGCAGCGCCTGCGCCGGGTCGGGTGCGGGCTGCAGCACGAGGGAGATGGCGGGCGATGGTGTCGCTGCGCTTTCCAGCGCCTGCATCGCATTGGTCACCAGGTTGTGCACGATCTGCTCCAGCATCACCGGGTCGGCCCACAACGCGGGCACGCTGCCGCTGACCGAAGCGCTGATGCCGCGCCGCTGCAGTTCGGGCCCCAGCAGGCGCAGCATCTGCTCGCACAGGGCCTGCAGGTCCACGTCTTGCGGCACCGCACCCTGCGTGGGGTCCTGCACCAGCCGGCGCAGGCGCGTCAGCACTTCGGAGGCGCGCCGCGCCTGGGCAGCCGCCAGGCCCAGCGCCTGGCGCACCGCAGGCAGGTCCGGGCCGTCTTCGCCGGTTTCGTGCAGCGCTGCTGGCGCGTCTTGCTGCAGCAAGCGCTGCGCGGCCTGGGTGCTGGCCAGCACCGCGGCCAACGGCTGGTTGAGTTCATGCGCCATGCCGGCGGCCAGTTCACCCAGGGTGTTCAGGCGCGCCGCCTGCGCCATGCGCATCAGTTCGGCATGGCGGCGCTGCGTGTCGCGGGCGCGCTGCAGCGCCCACAGACCGGCGGTGGCCGCTGCGCAAGCGGTGGCCCATGCCAGCAGCCAAACCCAGGGCCATTGCGCCGGGCCGGTGGCGCGCTGCAGGTGCAATTCGAACGGTTGGCTGGGTGTGGCCAGCACCTTGGCAAAGGTGAAGCCCGGCGTCAGGCCGGTGGGCTGCTGTGCTTGGGGCGCGCCTGCCTGCAGCACCAGCACCTCGGTGCCTGCCACCAGCCACGCGCGCACCGGTCCGGTGTCGGACAGCGGCCACTCGTCGGCCGGCACCAGGCGCCTGGCGTCCACACGCAGCGCCCAGCTGGCGGGGTTGCCGGCCAGAACCAGGGCGTAGTGCGCACGGGCAGCGTCCACCGCGGCCAGCACGGCGTGGCGCTGGCCGGCATCCAGCGCGCGTGACTGCGCTTCAGCGCTGGCCAGTGCGGCGTCGGCCCAGGGATGCTGCGCGTCGCTGCGCTGCACCGCCAGCACCGCTGGCCACAGCGCCGGCAAACGCACGGCCGGCTCTTCGGCATCGGGGCCAGGTGCCACCAGCGCCAGCGTGGCCAGCACTGCGTCGAGCTGGGCGGCGCGCTGGCTCAGCAGCCGGTGCGCGATGCGTGCATCCACGGCGAAAGCCTCGCGCCGGGCCGCGATGTCCCAGCGCACGATGGCGGCGGCGCCCAGCAACACCAGCAGCGTGGCCGCTGCCAGCCAGGCCCAGCGGCGGCGCCGCACCGGCTGCAGCCACCGGTGCGGTCGCGTGGGTGCAGAGGCGGTGGACGTGGCAGTGGCAGGCCAGGGCCCGGTGGTCGACATGGGCCGATTCTCCACCGGCACCTGCTGGTGATCTGCGGGTCGCCATTTCGCTGTCAGTTTGTTGTCGATTGCCAGAACGACGTGCGCACGACGCCGGAATCGGCGCTGGGGACATGGTGTTCGCGCAGTCCGGTCAGCCGCGAGGCCCAGGCACTGCCACGCCTCCTTGCCCGCAGGCCGAGTCGTCAGTCCTGCATCTGCAAGAGCAGGGTGCGCTCCAGGCCCGCGTAGCGATGGACCAGCGCCTCGCGATAGGCGGCGTTTGCCATCATCGCGAGGAAGTGCTGGCGGCTCGGGTAGCGGACCAGCAGGCACTTGTCCCAGTCCTGGCTGGCATCGCCGATGAAGGGGCCGTCGATCTTCCCTTCCCACACCACCTCAGCACGGCTCACGTTGCCCACGGTTTCCACGAATGCCGTCTGGTACCTGCGGTAGGCCTCGGCCCCCGAGCAGGGTGCGTGGGGAGACCCTGCCGGGTAACTCGCCTGCGCGCGGAATTTGAGCAGATTGAGCATCACCACCGAGCCGTCGGGCCCGGCATCACGCAATGCGCGCACCTGATCGGCCGTGGGGTCGATGGACGGATCGAAGTTGGCAGGACGCAAGGACATGGGGCAGCCTTTCTGATGCCGCGCGGGGCATGCGCGAACCGCATTGTCGGCGCGGTCAGCAAGCCTGCGGCGGTGACCGCTGCCGCATGGGTCCCGAAGGTGCCCACCGTGAAGGCGGTACCAACGATGTCGTGCCTCTGATCTTGTGAACCTGTGAATCGACTCGACTCTCACTCGCCTTGTGCAGATGGCCCAGGGACACTTCATCCGCACAGGGACCCTGCATGACCCATGCAATGTGTGCTCCTTGCGGGTTCTCACGAACCGTTCAACCTGAAGGCGCTCAGTATTGAAGCGCCGTCGCCTTGCCCCGGAACACCAGGTAGCTGAACACCGTGTAGGCCGCGATGATCGGCAACACGACGCAGGCGCCGACGAAGATGATCCACAGCGACTCGGTGCTGCTCGCCGCCTGCCAGATCGTCAGCCGGTCAACCACGAGCCACGGGAACAGGCTGTAGGCCAGGCCGTAGAAGGCCAGCATCACGATGCCCACTGCACCCGCAAAAGGCACCCAGTCGCCGTACGCGTTGCCCTGAGCCAGGCGCGTCGGCAGGCGGCGCAACGAACGATCGACGATGAAGAACAGCAGCAGCGTGGCCAGCGGCAGCGGGGCCAGCAGCACCACGTAGGGCAAGGCGAACCAACGCTCGAAGATGGCCGGGCTGACGAAAGGCGTGGCCACCGAGATTGCCGCCACACCCACGGCAGTCAGCCCCAACGATGCCCGCGCCCAACGCACCGCGGACGATTGCAATGGGCCTTCGGTTTTCATGACCAGCCAGCTGGCACCCAGCAGCATGTAGGTGCCCAGCAGGCACACGGCGATCACGGCCGAGAACAGGATGGCCCAGCCATCGTCGCGAAAACCGGTCACCCAGCGACCGAGCATGTAGCCTTGAGCCAGGCTGGCCAGCACCGACCCCGCGTTGAACGCGCGGTTCCACAGGGGCTTGCGGTCGGCACCCGCCTTGGTGCGGAAGTCGAACGCCACGCCGCGCAGCGTCAGACCCACCAGCATCAGCGCCACCGGCAGGTACAGCGCGCCCAGGATCAGCCCGTGCGCCGGCGGGAATGCCACCAGCAAGATGCCCACGCCCAGCACCAGCCAGGTTTCGTTGGCGTCCCAGAACGGACCGATCGACGCGACCATCGTGTCCTTGTCGTTGTCGGCCGCGGCGCCGAGCAAGGTACCCACGCCCAAGTCGTAGCCGTCGAGGATGACGTAGGCCAGCATTGCCAGGCCCATGAGGGCGAGAAAGGCGAGTGGCAACCAGCCCCCGGGCGCCTGCAGTGCGGCTTCGACCGCGTTCATGCCGCGGCCTCACCCAGCCGCCCGCGTGCCGGTGCAGCGTTGGCTGCCTGCGGTGCTGGTTGCGGCGCTTCAACCGCAGCCGCCTTGCGGGCCAGGCGGAACACCGTGGCCACATACGCCACCGTCAGCGCCAGGTACATGGCGACGTAGCCAATCAGTGTCAGCGCAATCGAAGACGCCGGCACCGGCCCGGCGGCTTGGGCGGTGGTCAGCACGCCGTAGACCAGCCAAGGTTGACGGCCGATTTCGGTGGTGTACCAGCCGGCGAGCACGGCCACCCAGCCCGAAAACGCCATCGCGAGCAAGGCACCGGTCAGCCAGGGCGACGGCTCGGGGCGGCGGCTGTTCGGGCGCAACTGCCACCAGCCGATCCAGCTCACAGCCAGCATCAGCAGGCCGACACCGACCATCAGGCGGAAGGCGAAGAACACCGGCGCCACGGGCGGGTGTTGGCCGACAAACGCGTCCAGCCCTTTGACCTCACCGTCCAGCTTGTGCGTCAGCACCAGCGAGGCGAGCTTGGGCACCTCGATTGCATGGCGGGTCTCGCGAGCCCTTTCATCGGGCAACCCGAACAAGGTCATCGGTGCACCTTTCTGGGTCTTCCAGATGCCCTCCATGGCGGCGACCTTGGCCGGCTGGTGCTCCAGCGTGTTCAAGCCATGCAGGTCGCCGACCACGATCTGCAGTGGGATCAGCAGCGCGGCCATCATCACGCCGGTGCGCATCGTCAGCTTGACATCGTCACCGCGGTCACCACGCCGCCAGCGGTAAGCACTGATGCCGGCCACGAGGAACGCCACCGTCAGGCCCGAGGCGATCAACATGTGCGACAGGCGGTAAGGCAGTGAAGGATTGAAGATGATGGCCCACCAGTCGGTGGCATGCGCCACGCCGTCACGCAACTCGAAGCCGGCTGGCGTGTGCATCCAGGAATTGAGCACGATGATCCAGAAGGCGGAGAGCGTGGTGCCGCCTGCCACCAATACCGTGGCCAGCGTATGCAGACGGTTGCCCACGCGGCTGTGCCCATAGAGCATGATGCCCAGGAAGGTGGCCTCGAGGAAGAAGGCCGTCAACACCTCATAGGCCAGCAAGGGGCCGGCGATGTTGCCCACCGCCTGCATGAAGCCCGGCCAGTTGGTGCCGAACTGGAAGCTCATCGTGATGCCGCTGACCACACCGAGCGCAAAGGTCAGTGCGAACACCTTGACCCACAGGTGATAGGCCCGCAACCACGGCGTGTCGGCAGTGAAGGGCAGCCCGCGGCTGCGCGCCCACCGGTTGTGCCGCAGCTTGAAGAACAACAAGGCCCAGCCGAGGGCAATGGTGATCGTCGGGAACAGGATGTGGAACGAGATGTTGGCTGCGAACTGGATGCGTGCGAGCAGAAGGGGGTCCACGATGGAGGTCCTGAAAGGGTTTACCCTTGTCTTACGCGACACGGCGGCAGAAGTTGCATCTGTGCGGTCCCTCGTCAGGCCCTTCGAGCTTCGCGCGTTCCATCGCCCCGCCAACGGGCTGAGACCGGCAACTTGCTATGCTTTGAAAAGCGATTGCACCGCGACGATGGCTCGCCAGCGGGCTGTCGCTGGACAGACTGTCCTCACAGAACCGTCGATGAGACCCGAAGCATGCTGATTCGCCTGATCTACTTGAGCAGACCCGTAGGCCCGCAGACCGCTGCGCTCACCGATTCGATCTTGCTCAAGGCCCACGCCTGGAACACGCAAAACGACATCACGGGCATGCTCTGCGAGGGCCAGGGCGTGTATTTGCAGGCGCTGGAAGGGGAGCGCAGCACGGTCACAAGTCTGTACGCGCGCATTCATGCAGACCCGCGCCACAAGGACCTGGAACTGCTTCACTGCGAAAGCATCACCGAGCGACGCTACCGTGGGTGGTCGATGGCACGTGTGAGTCTGTCCGACGTGGACCCGCAAACGAAGATCGTCTGGCCAGAGTTCGATCCCTACTCGGCCAACGGCGCGCTGGTCATGGCGCGCATCGACGAACTCGCCGCTCGCGGCAGCCCGGTCCAGGCACCACCGCGTTGAGCGCGGTGCGCGACCGCGGCGTCGCCCGGTAACGCCTGTTCCTGACGTGGACTGCTCTCAAACGTTGCGCTGTTGGGCCAGTCGCACCGCAGCGAGAATGCGCAGGGTGTAGCCGGCGTCCAGTGTGCGCAGACCGGCCAAGCCGTCGCGGACCAGTTGTTGAGCCGAAACTTCGTCGCGCAACGCCGCGTCGTGCTTCAGGCGCTCGAGCACCGCGGTCAACTCGGCATCCGTCAGTTCGCCGTCCAGAAGGCGTGAAGCTTCATTCATGGCTGACTCCTACCAGCGCCTGTCGCGCGTGGGCGCAAGCAGCGGGCGCACGCACTGGGCTATCGTGTCGCGCGCCCGGAAAATGTGGGACTTGACGGTGTTCACGGGCTGCCCGAGCGCCGCTGCAATGGCCTTGTAGTCGAGCCCTTCGATTTCACGCATCAGCAGTGCTTGGCGCTGTGCATCGGGCAAGGCCGCGACTTCGGCGTCGATGCGTTCGAACAGTTGATGCGCCATGGCCTCTTCCTCGGGGCTGGGGGCGCAACCGAACCTGTCGTCGTTGCCGACATCGTCAAGCTCTGGCACGGGTCGATCGTCTTGCCGGTTTTGCGCACTGCGCAGATAACTCCTGGCCGCGTTGCGGGCGATCGTGAACAGCCAAGCCGCGAAATCACCATCGGGCCTGAAGGTCGTCAATGCAAGAAAGGCGCTCAGAAAAACCTCCTGTGTCAACTCCTCGGTGATCGCGTCGTCACGCACGAACCGTCGAACCGTTGCCGCAACCCGCCGCTGGTACTTCACTACCAGCACCTCGAACGCAACGGTCTCACCTTGCTGGGCCCGCGCGACCAGCGCCGCGTCGATGGCACCGGCGGAGAAACTTTCGCTCACCGGAGCCCCCTCGCACCCCGTTCGAAACCCGTTGTCCGGATCTGCTGTGCCGAATTGCTGCGTGGGGCAGTGCTTCCGGTACCCACGCCTTTACTCAGCAGCGAAGCCAAAGTTGCAGCCGCCGAAAAAAATGTGTCCAGCAGCACAGCACACGCGACCGTCCGGCCGTCGCAGTCAGCGACGCGGCAGTGGCGGCCGTGAGCGGCGCACCGGTTCCGGCTCAGCGTCCCGGGGGTGAACCCGGCAAAGGGCAGTGTCACCGCCTCATGCGGTGCACGCACTTGCGACCCTCGATGGCCCGCCGGATGAATCCACTGCGATTGTTCGCTGCGCACGTGCAACTTTCTCGATGGGATGACGTTAATCCGAGGCGAGCCAGTCACGGCGGAAGAGGCAACAGTCATGCAGCATCATAGAAGCAGCGCTTGGGACAGCATCTTGAACGCACAGGCGCCACCACGCGTTGCGGTCGTCGGCGGTGGTATCGCCGGCCTGACCTGCGCCCGGGAACTGAGTCTGCGCGGCTGCGATCCCGTTGTTTTCGAAGCGAGTGAACGCCTGGGCGGGCGCTGCAGTTCGCGCAGCACCCGTGTGGGTCTGTTCGACGACGGGGCCCAGAGCATCAGCGGGGCCACCCGCCTGGCCGTTCATGCCGTGCAGCGCCCCGGTGAACTGGCCACGCTCCACCCATGGACCGTGGCAGCGACGCCTGCCGAGGAAGACCGCAATGCAACGCACTGGAAAAAGGACGAACAGGAAGCGGATGTCACGCGAACCTTGACGCTGATGGGCGCCGTCGGCGTGCCGTCGATGGTGGCCCTGGCCAGTTCCTTGGCCCGACCACTGGACGTTCGGCTCGGCACACCGATCGTGCAAGCCCGACGCCAGGGCGCCCGTTGGACGCTGAGCAGCTCCGTGGGCGAGATTGAAGAGGACTTCCAGGCCCTCGTGCTTGCCTTGCCGGCACCCCTGGCGGTGCCGCTCGCGCGCGAATCCAAAGAACTGGCCGATGCACTGCGTGCCGTGCGCTACCGCAGCCGCTGGGTGCTGCTGCTGGGTTGCGAGCGGCCTGTCCCCCTGCCCGGTTACCGGGAGTTCCAGGGCAGCCCCATCGAACGGGTCGCGGCCATGCACAGCAAGCCAGGGCGTCCTGCCACCGGACCCCAACGCTGGTTTGTCGAGGCCGACGAGCGGTGGTCCTTGCAGCACGAGGATGAAGACGCCGAGACCGTGGCCGATCTGCTGCTGGACAACTTCCGTGAACACGCCGGTCGGTCGGTGATGCCCAACTACCTCCGGGCGCAACAGTGGCGCCATGCCTTCGTCGAAACGCCTGCCAACACGCCCAGGCGGACCGAGTGTTTGTGGGACGACCACGCGAGGCTGGGCGTTTGTGGTGACAGTGTCGTGGCGAGTCAGGTCGATCGGGTCCACCACAGCGGTGTCGACATGGCGCGAGTGGTGGCCGAGGGCTTGACTTTTCGCAGCGGAAGCAGCAGTTTCATCCCGGTCGACAGACGCCTCGAGCAGCTGTTGGAGGCACAGCCGTGATGGCCGGACCGGTAGGCTCGGCTTCGTCGCCGAGGTCCGGGCCAGCCGATGCGAGTGTTTTGCCCGCAAGGCTGGTGTCCGACCTGCGCACCGACCACGCCGGCGAAACAGGGGCTGTGATGATCTATCGCGGCATCCTCGCCATCACACGCAACCCGGCCGTGAGGCGTTTTGCCCAAGCGCATCTGGCCACGGAAGCGGCGCATCTCGCCGCGATCGAGCTGCTGCTGGCGCCGCGGCACCGCAGCCGGCTGTTGCTGCTGTGGCGCGCCGCCGGATGGCTGACTGGCGCGCTGCCAGCGGGGGTCGGGCCGCGGGCGGTGTACGCCACCATCGAGGCCGTCGAGACCTTCGTCGACCACCACTACACCGAGCAGATCGAGTCGATCGACCGGATAGACCCGGGTCGCGCGCAGGCACCCCTGCAGGCATTGCGGGCGCAGTTGCATTCGTTTCGGGCCGATGAAATCGATCACCGCGACGATGCCGCCTCGCGCTTCGACCGCCACGCGGGTCCACCGTCCCGTCTGCTTGGACTGTGGGTCTGGGCGGTTGGCGCGGGATCGCGCGGCGCGGTGAAGATCTGCCGCTGGGTTTGAACCTTGACCACTGACGAGCCACCCATGACCTCTTCCAGCACCATCCGCAGCGACGAAGTCGCGCGCTTCAACCGCCTATCTGCCACCTGGTGGAACCGCACCGGCCCCATGCGACCTCTGCACGTGGTCAACGAGCTGCGGCTCGGCCACGTGCTCGAACAGATCGCCGAGCGCTTCGGACGCCCGGTCGGTGCGCTGCAGGGTTTGCGCATCGCCGATGTCGGTTGCGGCGCCGGGCTGATGTGCGAACCGCTGGCAGCCCGCGGCGCATTGGTCGTCGGCATCGATGCCGCGGCGAACAACATCGCCGCCGCGCGGCTGCATTCGAAAGCCGCTGGCCTGCACATCGACTACCGGATCGGCGAGCCCGATGCCGCTCTGCAAGACGGTGAGTCCTTCGATGTCCTGCTGCTGCTCGAGGTGGTTGAACACGTCGACGACATGCCGGCTTTCGTGCGCGATGCGGTGGCGCACCTCGCGCCCGGCGGGCTGCTGCTGGCCTCGACGATCAACCGCACGCTGCGCAGTTACCTGGCCGCGATCGTCGGTGCCGAGATGGTCTTTCGGGTGCTGCCTCGGGGGACGCACCGCTGGGCGCAGTTCGTGCAACCCGAGGAACTGGCGCAGGCCGCCGCCGCTTGCGGGCTGTCGCCCGGCGAGCGTCGCGGGATGGCTTACCTGCCCACCGTTCACCGTGCCTGGTGGACACGCGGCCTTTCGGTCAACTACATCGCCAGCTTCAGCAAACCCGGCAACGCCAACGCTCAGGGTCGCGTTTCCGACCTGTCCCTTTCAGTCGGCAAAGGGTAGGCGTCAGCCACATCCACCGGCCCTTTCATCACCCTGGCGATGAAGCACCCCAGGTCCAGCGTCAGCACCCGCGCCCAGTGCAGCACGGCAACACCGTGCTTCGTGTTGCACGCACGAAGCCGCGGAGCTGGCTGAACAGCTTCATGCTGACCTCGTGATGGTTGGATGTTGGAAGCTGGCCTAGAACAGTTGGCCCTGGCCTTCCGGCGCGGCGCGGGTACGGCGCTTCGTGGTGGCGGTGGGCGGCAAACCACTCTTTCGCGAACCGTGTTTGTGCTGGATGGCGCTGGCCTCGGTCTGGGCCGCATGCGTCTTGCGCAAGCCGTACAACTGGTCTTTCGCTGCAGCCACCGCAGTGCGTTCGTCGACGATCGGGCGCGGATAGGCAGCGGTGCCGATCTCGGGCACCCACCGCCGGATGTACAGGCCCTGTGGATCCTGGTCACGCGCCTGTTTGGCCGGCGAGTAGATGCGCAGCGTGTTGATGCCGGTGGTGCCCGACTGCATTTGCATCTGGCTCCAGTGGATGCCGGGCTCGAAGTCGAGGAACTGGCGCGCCAGAAACAAGCCCGGCTCGCGCCAGTGCAGCCACAGGTGGTAGGCCGCAAAGCTGACGAGCATGGCGCGCATGCGGAAGTTCAGCCAGCCCGTGGCACGCAGCTGGCGCATGCAGGCATCGACCATCGGGAAGCCGGTGCGGCCTTCACACCAGGCCTGCAGACGTTCACGGTCGATCGCGCCTTCGTGCACGCCGTCGCCCGCACGCAGCCCATCGACGCTGCGCGCCACGTTGCGCCACTCGATGGCCGGTTCGTCCTCGAGCTTTTGCATGAAGTGACAGTGCCAGCGCAAGCGGCTGGCGAAACCGCGCAAACCGTAGGCCAGGCTGCGATCGGGCGTGGCCGCGATGCGCGCTTCGGTGGCCTGGTGCACGCAGCGCATCGAGATCGTGCCGAAGGTCAGGTGCGCGCTGATCCGACTGCAGCCTTCGGCGGCCGTCAGTGGGCTGGACATCGCGCGGCGGTAGTCGCGACCGCGGCCGCCCAGGAAACTGTCGAGCGTGGCCCACGCAGCGCGCTCGCCGCCTGCCGGCAACGGGGCGGCCAAGGCGGGCAGGCCCAGCTCGCGCAGCGTCGGCACGGCGCAGGCCTGAAGGCCGGGCGCTGCTTTGAAGGCGTCAGCCGCCGGTGCCTCGGGGGCATTCATGCGCTGCGCCCACCGGCCGGCCCACCCGGTGCGCGAGCGCAGGCGCCGCACCACGCCGGTCTGCGGCAGCTCGGTCCACTGCACCCCTTGGCTGCGGCACCAGTCGGCCACGGCCAGGTCGCGTGTGTAGCTCCAGCCCGGGCCGGTCTCTTCGTGGCTGAACAAGTGGGTGAACGAAAACTCGCGTCGCAGCGATTCCAGCACCTGCGGCATGGCACCGGTGCGCACCAGCAGCGTCAGGCCACGCGCGGCCAGATCGCGCTGCAGCTGCGCCACGCAGTCCAGCAGGAAGCCGACGTGGCGGGGGTCGCACTCGGGGCTTTCCAGCCACTGCGGCTCGATCACCACCAGGCCCAGCGTGCCTTCGAGGTGCATGGCTTCGGCCAGCGGGGCGTGGTCGCGCACGCGCAGGTCGCGCTTGAACCAGACCAAGGCCGCAGCGCCTGTCATGTCGCGAGCCCGGCTCTGAATGCGCGACCACATCGCCCGCAGCCCATCACGAGGCCAAGGCCCGCAGGGCGACGGGTCATCGCTTGCTCGGCGTGACCGGAGAGGGTGCTTGCACCACCACCGCTGGGCCAAACGCCTCGGCTGGCGCCAGCGGCGGGTGGCCCATCTTCTGGCCGTTCGGCCGCCGTGTCACGGCTACTTGACGAGCGGCCGCACGGTGGTGAAACCACCGTCCACCGCGATCACTTGCCCCGTCAGGCGGGCTGCGCCTGCACCGAGCAGCCAGGCCATCACATCGGCTACCTGCTCAGCCGTCTGCACGCCGCCCAGCGGGTACTGACGCGCCGCGCCTTCGCGCATCGCGGGCATCTTCAGCATGCCGGCCGTCATGGGCGTCTCGGTCATGCCCGGTGCGACGGCGTTGACGCGCAGACCTTGCGACGCATAGGTCGCTGCTGCGCTGCGCACCAGCGCCTCGACGCCGCCCTTGGCCGCGGCAATGGCCTCGTGATTGGCCACCCCGACGCGCGCCACCACCGAACTCGCGAACACGGCGGCGCCGGGCCCACCCTGCAGCGCGCCGATCCAGGCCTGCAGCATGAACACCGCGCTGTCCAGGTTGACGCGCATCACCTCGCGGTAGGCATCCACGCGGGTGCGGTGCAGCGGCGCGATCAGCGTGCTGCCCACGCAGTGCGCCAGCAAAGTCGGCGCGGCGCCGAGCGCCTCTTGGCAGGCGGCGAGGGCCAAGGCTGCACCTTCGGGCGAGGTGGTGTCCGCGACGATGCGCACGGCGGCTTCCACATCGAGCAGGCGCCCTGCGTCACGCCCCACCACAGCGACGCGGCATCCCTGGGCATGCAACTGGCACGCCAAGGCGCGGCCGATGCCGCCGCTGGCACCGGTGATGAGGGCAATCGCAGTCATGGTGTGTGTTCCGAAGCTGAAGGGGGTGAGATCAACGGGGTGTGTCGTCGTGAAATTTCGGTCGGTCCAGGCCGGGCGGGTCCAGACGGAATGCCCAGCGCTGCAGCATGGGCCGCCAGCGCAGGAAGAGTCCGTAGGTGCGCTCCATCGACCAGGCCGCGCCCGGCACGCGGCCAACCCATGCCAGCCAGCGCCAGCCCGGCAGCGCGGCCCACAGTGCCAGGAAGGCTTGCGCGCCACTGAGCAGTTCACCGTCGCGGCCGCGCACATGAAAGCGCGCCAGCAGTTGCTCGCGCGTGGTGCCGGGCGGTAGCGCCAAGGGCAATGGCAGTGCGGCGTCGCTGACATCGGCAAAACACACCGGTGCATCCGGTCGCAGCGGCTGCAGGCCGCGGTAGATGCCGATTTCGCGGCGGCACAAGGGGCAAGCGCCGTCGTACAGCACGGTCAGCGGTGGCGATGGGTTGACTGCGTCGTTCACGGTTTCGGTCACCATGCGGGTACCTCGTTGACAGCCAGCAGGTCCGCGGCCGAGTTCAAGCCACGAGAAGTGCGGGTCCACCACTGCGAGAAGGAGTCACAGCGCCGGTCGACTTGTGCAAACAGAGCCGGCGCGGCCTCACACGCCGCCCACTTCGCCAGCCATGGGGCGAGGTGGGGCTCGTCGATGCTGCGCACGCTGCGCGCACCCTTCAATGCGGCGCCAATGGCGGCGGCGTCACCGTGCCAGCGCTCGCTGGCAAGTTCGGCCATGCGGCTGCCCACGAAGCGCCAGCGCTGCGCGTTCCAGGGCCAGCCACTGTGGAAGTCGGCCACGAAGATGCCGATCACCACCACGCTGGCTGGCAGTTTGGCTGGCAATGCGCCCAGGCTCCAGGGGTGCACGAGCCAGACGTCGCGGCCGGCCACGCTGGCCGCCTGAGGCAGCGTGCACCCCAGGTCTTGCGGTGGATCGGCATGCAGCCAGGGTTCAGGGGTCGGGGGGCAGTCCCGCCTTTTGCCTGGTCCGGGCCGCGACGCCAGCGGCGGGTGGCGCGCCATCTCATCCAGGGCCTCGTAGGACTGGTCGATCACGCTGCCGGGGCTGTGCCACGGCTCGGGTGCGTAGCGGGCCACGTTGTCGGCGTTGAAGAGATAGGGTTTGCTGCTGCCCGTGCCGGCCACCCATTGCCAGCTGAGGTGATTGCTGGCCAGGTCGCCGTCGAGCAGGTGGCCGTACAGCCAGTCGGCGCCGGCACACCAGTGCACCTTGCGCACGTGCACCACATAGCTGGCCAGCCACATGCGTGCGTGGTTGTGCAGCATGCCGGTGGCGTAGAGCGTGCGCACCGCCTCGTCCACCACGGGCACGCCGGTGCAAGCCTGGCGAACGTCGGCCGGCAGTTCCAGCGCGTAGGCATCATCGGGCAGCGGGCCTTCGTGCAGCGATTGCAGGATGCCCTCGCCACGGTGCTGCCAGACATGGCGAAAGTAGGCGCGCCAGCCCAGCTCGTAGACGAACTTGTGTTGCACGTCCAGCGTTTGCTGCGTGGTCACGCCGGCCAGCACCTCGGCCAGCGTGACGAAGCCATGGGTGATGTATGGCGACAGCTGGCTGACAGCGCCGCCGAGCGCGTTGCGCGTGCGCGCATACGCGCTTGGGCGCACGGCGGCGATGCGGGCCTGTGCAGCCGCGAGCGTGGGCGCGAAGGTCTCATGCATCGGAACCAGCCCCAGCTGCGACTCCAGCTTCGGCCCCGACCTTGCCACGGCGGATGGCCGCTGCGCGTTCGATCACCGCCTGCTTTTGCGTGTCCGTCAGCCGTGCCACATTCTTCACCTGCAGCGCCATGCGCGGGTTCTTGGCCAGCATCGATTCGTGGCGCATCAGGAAGTCCCAGTACAGCGTGGTGAACGGGCAGGCGCTGTCGCCGCTGCGCTGCGCGGGGTCGTAGCGGCAGCCTTTGCAGTGCGGGCTCATGCGCTGGATGTACTTGCCGGTGGCGATGTAGGGCTTGCTGCCCATCACGCCACCATCGGCGTACTGGCTCATGCCCAGGGTGTTGGGCAGCTCCACCCACTCCACGGCATCGACATAGACCGCCAGGTACCAGGCGTGCACCTGTTTGGGCTGCACACCGAGCATCAGCGTGTACAAGCCCGTGACCATCAGGCGCTGGATGTGGTTGGCATAGCCGTGCTCGAGCGTCTGCGCCAACGCGTCGTGCAGGCAGGCCATGTTGGTGGCGCCGGTCCAGAACCAGGCCGGCAGGTCCTGCTGCGCATCGAGGGCGTTGCGTTCCAGGTAACCCGGCATCTGGGTCCAGTAGACGCCACGCACGTACTCGCGCCAGCCCAGGATCTGGCGGACGAAACCTTCGACGCCGGCCAACGGCGCGTGCCCGTCGCGGTGCGCCGCCACGGCAGCGGCCACCACCTCGCGTGGGTTCAGCAGCTTCAGGTTGAGCGCGGCCGACAGGTGCGCGTGGTACAGCCACGGATCACCCGGCCACATCGCGTCCTGGTAACGACCGAACAACGGCAGTCGCTCGCGGATGAAGGCTTGCAAGGCCTGCAGCGCCTGCGCGCGCGTGACGGGCCAGGCAAAGCTGTCCAGCCGGCCGGGGTGCTGAGCGAAGCGGGTCTCGACGAGTTCGATCACCTCGCGCGTGACGGCATCGGGCTCGAAGACGGTGCGTGGCGGCACGGCGCCCGGGCCGGCGGCGCCAAAGGCCTCGCGGTTGTCGGCGTCGAAGTTCCATTGGCCACCGACGGGCTCGTCGCCCTGCATCAAGACCTCATGCCGCTTGCGTTGCTCGCGGTAGAAGTACTCCATGCGCAGCGACTTGCGGCCTTTGGCATGCGCCGCGAAGTCGGCAATGCTGCTGAAGAAGTGGCGGTCTTCATGGATGTCCAGCGGCAGGTCGTTGGCTTCGGCCACGGCCTTGATGGCTTCCAGCACGCGCCAGTCGCCCGGCGCGGTCATCACCAGGCGGGCGGGCTTCAGCCGCAGGATGTCGGCCTGCAACTGCGCAGCCAGGCTGCCGGCACTGCCGGCATTCCCGGGCGCATCCAGTCGCGTGTAGTGCAGCGGCCGGCCGGCGGCTTGCAGCGCCAGCGCGAAGTGGCGCATGGCCGCCAGGAACATCACCGTGCGCGGCTTGCTCGACCACACATGGGTCGACTCTTCGGCCACTTCGGCCATCCACACGGCGTCGACGCTGGCATCGAAGGCGTCGAAGCCTGATGCATCGAGATCGAGCTGGTCGCCCAGCACGACGACCAGGGACCGCAGTTCAGCCATGTGCAGCCTTCTTGCGCCGGCAGGCGTCGGAGCAGTACTTCACGTCGCCCCAGTTCTTGGCCCAGCGCCGCCGCCAGCTCATGGCCAGGCCGCAGGCCGTGCAGGGCTTGCTGGGCAACGAGGCCTTGTTGCCGCGAAAACTGGCAATGTGCAGCGTCACTGAAGATTCTCCCGGTCAGCGCTGGTGGGGGTCTGCTGCATCCGCTGCTGCTGCGTCGGCGCAGGCGGTGGACGCACCGGCCGCATCGGACGCGCGCTGCAGCAAGGCCGCGGACAGCGCCTGAGCCGACAGCCAGGCTCCTTCGATGCCGCAGCCACCGAGGAAGTCGCCGCAGACACCCAGACCCTGCGCAGAGTCCCACCAATACGATGCGGCAGGCGCGGTGCCATGTGACTGCGGCAAAGCGTAGCGCCAGCGGTGCACCACGCAGTGACGCCATTCGACAGACCGGCCCAGGTACGCAGCCAGCGCGGCTTGCAACTGCTGCTGCACCCAGGCCGCAGGTTGTTCAAGGTGCCGACAGCTCCACCCCATTCGGGCATGCACGACCCAATGCGCCTGTCCGGCCACATGGGCCCGGCCCGGACGTGTGTCGTTGCGCAGCACCCAGGCCAGCGGACCCGTGGCCGGCCGAGCCAGGTCCCAGCCGAGCGACGGTTCCGGCTCATCGGCAATGCCCATCAGTGTCCAACACGGTTGCATGGGGGCGACGGACGCGTGCCGTGCCCAATCGAGCCGGTGCGGGCTGAGCAGGTGCACAGCCTGTGCGGGGGGCAGTGCGAGCACGACGGCATCGAATGGCGTGGCGTGGCTCACGCCGCCAGCCTGCACCTGCCAGCCGAGCGGGCCCCTGTGCAGGCCATCGACGGCGAAGGACCAGCTGGCCGAAACGCCGTCCAAGAGATGGCGGCACAGCGCTGGCATGTCTGGAACGGGCACGTACAGCATGGCGCTGCCTTCGAGCGGCAAACTGCCGGCGGCCAAGCTGGGCTTCCACTCGGCCAACCAAGCAGCCTTCTGAGCCAGGTCTGCAAAAGCCTGGAAAGTTGCACTGCGGGCCGTGAAACCCAAGGCTCCGTGGTCGAGCCGCGTGGTGGCGGCGTGCCCCTGGCGATCGACCCATTCGACCCGACGGGTGGCCAGGCGACCCCCGGGGCCACGCGACTTGTCGAACAGGTGCACCGGGTGACCGGCCAGCGCCAGCGCACGTCCGACGGTAGCCCCGGCGATGCCGGCGCCAATCACCGCAACAGACTCTTTTTGGATCTCCATGATGCGTGGAAGTGTACGTCATTATCGATTCATAGAAGAGTCAATTGAGTTGTTAGTGCAGTCATATGCCGTATAGTCGGCGTCAAACAAGGGTCACTCAACCTGAATCATGAAAAAAACCAAGTCATCGGCCCCGACGTCCGGGTCCGCATCGGGCACGGTGGATCCGTCGTTTCACCGAAGCGGCGCCGTGGCGAGCATGTTGCGCATGCCGGTGGCAACCCTGCGCGTGTGGGAACGCCGCTACGGCTTGACCCAGCCCGCACTGACGCCGAGTGGTCAGCGCCTGTACTCGGCCGAAGACGTGCGGCGGCTGGCGTTGATCAAGCAGCTGACAGACCTGGGTCACGCCATTGGCAGCCTGGCACCGCTGGACATGCCGCAATTGCAGCGCGTGGCCTCCACGCACGCGCAGGCCTTGGCGGTCACCCAAGGCGCCGAGCACTCGGATGCAGACCCCACGCCGCCCCTGCGGGCCTGGCGGCTGGCGGTGGTTGGCGCTGCGCTGGGCTCTCGCCTGCAGCGTCCGGCGCTGCGGCGTCGGCTGGGTCGGCCCGTGCTGCTTCTGGGGTCGTTCGACGACGTCGCGCAAGCCGCTGCCGCATTGCAGGGTTCGCAACCGGACGCCTTGCTCGTCCACGAACCGCAATTGCATGAGGGTTGGCTGGCTGCCGTCGAGGCGGCTGCCCCGGCTTGGGCGGATGTGCCGAAAGCCGTTTTGTACAGCTTTGCCGCGGACTCCGTGTGCGAGGCGTTGGCAACCGCAGGCACGGCCTTGCTGCGCGAGCCGCAGCCCGACGCGGTGGTGGCGCAATGGCTCAACAGTCTGGCGTTCAAGGCGGCCTCAAAACCGAACTCAGCGCCACAGCCCGCAGCGGGACTGCCCGCGACTGGGGCCGAAACCGTGTCACCGCGCCGCTGGGACGACGCGGCCCTGGCTGACTTTGCGAACCAGTCGCCGACGATGGCCTGCGAGTGCCCGCGCCATGTGGTTGAACTGCTGATGCTGCTCTCGCACTTCGAGGCCTACAGCGCCGAGTGCGAACACCGCAACGCCGCCGACGCCGAACTGCACGCCTACTTGCGGCGGGTTGCCACAGCCTCGCGTGCCCGGTTCGAGGCTGCACTCGAACACGTGGCCCTGCACGAAGGTCTGCTCCTGCCTTCATCGGCAAGGGCTGGCGAAGCGGCGGTGGTGCCGACTGCGCGGCGCGCCAGGGTCGCCACTGCCGCCGGGCCGGGCCGTCCGACCTGAGCGAAACCTGGAACGCCGGGTGCCGGCTCACAGCGCGGCAGCGGACACGTCAACTGTTTCTATCACTTCATCCTGACCATGCACCGTCTATTGCTCCTGCTCACACTCACCGCCGTGCCCTTGTTCAGCCACGCCATCGAGGAACCCAGGTACGAGGTCATCCGCCAATTCGACAGCGTGGAGTTGCGTCAGTACGCGCCCTACGTCGTGGCCGAGGTGGTGCTGGAGGCCACGGCCGAAGACGCAGGCAAGCGAGCCTTCCCGATCCTGGCCGGCTACATCTTCGGCAAGAACAAGGGGGAGAAGAAGTTTGCGATGACCGCACCGGTGACCCAGACTGCCACGCCCGTGAAGATGGAGATGACCGCACCGGTGACGCAGGCCGCTGTGCCGGGCGGCATGCGCGTGCAGTTCGTGCTGCCCGAGGGCGTGACGCTGGAGTCCGCACCCGAGCCGCTGGACCCGCGCGTGCAGTTGCGCCTGGTGCCGGCCAGCCAGTGGGCGGCCATCCGCTACTCGGGCACCTGGTCGCAGGCCAACGATGACGAACATTTGGGCAAGCTCCAGGCGGCCCTGGCTGCCGCCGGCGTGGCCACACAGGGCCAGCCGGTGCTGGCGCGCTACAACGCGCCGTTCACGCCGTGGTTCATGCGCCGCAACGAAATCTGGCTGGCGCTGCGATGAAGCATTGGTCATGGTCGACGTCCAACACGAGCTGGCCTATCCACACGAGGTGCTGGTCAGCGTGATGAAGACCCTCAAGCCCGGTGGCCCCGTGACGCCGTCTTTGCCGCAGTGATGGCTGCGGTGGCTGTCACCACCGACGGGGTGGCTGCTGTCGAACCTCGCCTGACCGCGAGCTGGGCGAACCCAGCCAGCTGAGCGACTTCGTCTTCGACAAACGCCAAGGTCAGCGTGCGTCTGCCAAAAAACTCGCAGGCGCTTGGCATCAAGTCTGATGGTTAAATCCGTGCCAAAGCAGGAAGGGATGGACGTGCTCGACGCTGGCGAATCGGAACCTCAGCGGGCAAGGCCCGTCGCCGTCGGCCGGGCCAGCATCCGGCTGGCAGCGGCGCTGATGGCGCTGCTGGTGCTGGCGTCGATTGGCGGAGTCCTGGCCCACGAGCGTTCGCAGACCCTTGCGCAGGCTGCCGCCCTCAGCGAGCGCCGCGCCGGCCGCCTGGCCGGCGAGTTGGGCGACGCGCTGGCCGTGGCGGCGGCGGCGGTGCAGCGCATCGAGGCCCGCCTGGAGCAGGTGCCGAACGGTGAATCGGTGTCGGGCGTGCTGGCCACGCTGTTGGCGGAACAGCGGCCCCTGCTGGCCGCGCTGCCCCTGCCGCTGCGGCTGGTGGCGGTGGATGCCGACGGGCGGTCGCTGGCAGCTGATGTCGCCGCGTCCGCCGAACCCGAAACCTTGCCCGCCGCCGACGGCTGGCAGGTCGGGCTCACACGCGGCGCCGCCGGCAGCCGCAGCATCCCGGTGTTGCGCCGCGCCGTGCCCCATCGCCACGGCGTGGCAGCGTTCCTGGTTGAACTCGACCATGCCGCGCTGGTCGCCCGGCTCGAATCCTCGCGCACACTGCCTGCCGGGGGCGCGGCGGTGTTTCTCATCGAAGCCGACGGCAGCACCACCTTGCTGGCACGCGCCCCCCTGGTCGAAGCCGAGATCGGGCAGCGTCTGCACGGGCCGCTGGCGCAGGCGCTGCCAGGTTCGCCCCGGGGTTGGTTCAACGCGCCGGTGCGGATCGATGACGTGCGCCGCACCGTGGCCTACCAAAGGCTGGACGGTGAACTCGCGGAACTGGTCGTTGCCTACGGCCTGGCCACCGACCAGGTGCTGGCCGACTGGCGGGCGCTGCTGCCGTGGGCGGCGGGCGCGGCGCTGCTGCTGCTGGGTGGCATCGGCGCCGGGGTGCGCCGGCTCGAGGCAGCGCGGCAGGTCCAGGCCGATCAATTGCAGGCGCTGCAACGCAGCGAAAACCAGTTCCGCGCGCTGGCGGCCAACGTGCCCGACGTCGTCGTGCGCGTCGACCGCGATGGCCGCCACCTGTTCGCCAACCCTGCCGTCGAACAAGCCACCGGCCTGCTGCCGCAGGCCTTCGTTGGCAAGACCCATGCCGAGCTCGGCATGCCGGCGGACAGGGTCGAGCAGTGGACGGCATGCCTGCGGCGCGTGTTCACCAGCGGCCTGGCCGAGCGGCTGGAATTCGACTACCGCGGGCCCGACGGCCTGAGGCACTGGGAGTCCTTGGTTGTGCTCGAGCCGCGGCCACCGGGAGCCGAGCCGACCGTGCTGGTCATCAGCCGCGACATCAGCGAGCGCAAAGCCAGCGAGCAGGCGCAGCAGCTCAGCGAGCAACGGCTGCGCGAGGCGCAGCAGCTGGCGACCATCGGCAGCTGGACGCTGGACATGGCCAGCGGCAGGCTCGAGTGGTCGGACGAGGTCTTTCGCATCTTCGAACTCGACCCGGCGTTGTCCGAGGAAGTCCATGTGCACTTCCGCAAGTCGATCCACCCCGAGGACCGCGCCGCGGTCGACCGAGCCTGGCAAACTGCAGTCACCGAACACAGCGACTACGCTGTCTCGCACCGGCTGCTGCTGCCCGACGGCCGCATCAAGCACGTGCAGGAACGCGGTCGCTGCAACTATGCCGACGATGGCACGCCGCTGTACACGCTGGGCACGGTGCAGGACGTCACTGCACGTGTGCAGGCCGAGCAGGCGCTGCGTGACAGCGAAGCCAGCCACCGCGAGATGTTCGAGAGCAACCCGCATCCGATGTGGGTCTACGACGTGCAGACGCTGGCCTTTCTGGCCGTGAATGAACGTGCGGTGCAGCAGTACGGCTGGTCGCGCGACGAGTTCTTGCGCATGACCCTGGCCGACATACGGCCAAGCGGTGACCTGCCGCGACTGCGGCAGAGCGTGGCCCACGCACCGGCTGGACTCGAAGCCTCTGACGCGTGGCAGCACCGCACGAGCGACGGCCGCACGCTTGAGGTGGAAATCTCCTCGCACGGTTTGATTTTCCAGGGCCGTACGGCACGGCTGGTGCTGGCCCACGATGTGACGCGCCGCAACCAGGCCGAGCGCGCCCTGCGCGACAACGAGGAGCGGCTGCGCCTGGCGCTGCAGGCGGCCAACCAGGGGCTGTACGACCTGGACCTGCGCACCGGCGAGGCGGTGGTCAGCCCCGAGTACGCGCTCATGCTCGGCCACGACCCGGCGCACTTTCACGAGACCCATGCCGCATGGCGCGAGCGCTTGCATGCCGACGATCGCGACGAGGTCGAGCAGGCCTACGAGGACTATGTCGGCGGTCGGCGCCCCGACTATCGCGTGGAGTTCCGTCAGCGCCAGCGCGACGGCGGCTGGAAGTGGATCCTCTCGGTCGGCCGCATCCAGGAGCGGGCGTCCGACGGCACGCCATTGCGCATGCTGGGCACGCACACCGACCTCGATGCGATCAAAAACGCGCAGGCGGCGTTGCACGACAGTGAGGCGCGCATGCGCGTGCTGTTTGAAGCCAGCCCGGTGCCGACGCTGGCCTACGAGCGCGGCAGCCTGCGCCTGCTGGCCGTCAACGAGGCCTTCACGCGCCTGTTCGGCTACAGCCGCGACGAAGCGCTGGCACTGCACATCCCCGACCTCTACCCGGCCGAGCTGCGCCCGGCCATGGTCGAACTGGCCGCGCGGGTGCAGGGCCTGAACCACGTCACCGACATCCAGTACCTGCACAGGGACGGCCGGCGCATCGAAGTCGAAACCCGCTCTCATGACTATGCGGTGGACGGGCGGCCCGGACGCATCTCGGTCATCGTCGACGTCACCGAGCAGCGGCGCGCCGAGGCCGAGCGTCGCGCGGCGGCTGAGCGCTTCGAGACGCTGTTCCGCGCTGCGCCAGAGGCGATATCGGTCACCTTGCTCGACAGCGGGCGCTTCCTGCAGGTCAATCACGCCTTCTGCGAGCTCTTCGCGCAGCCGCGCGACCAGTTGCTGGGCCGCACGTCGCTGGAGCTGCAGATGTGGGTCGACGTGCAGACGCGCGACATGTTGGTGCAGCGGCTGCGCGCCGGCGAACCGGTGCCGAACTTCGAGACCCAGGTCAGGCGTGCCGACGGGCAGCCGATCGACGTGTTGCTCAGCGCCGAGCGCATCGAGTTCGACGGCCAAGACGCGTTGCTGCTGATGCTGCGCGACATCTCCGAGCGCAAGCGGCTGGAGGCGGCGCTTCAAGCCAGCGAGCAGCGTTTCCGCGTGGCGGCCTCGTACGGTCAGGTCTGGGAGTGGGACTTCGGCGACGGTGGCATCGCGCCGAGCAGCGAGTTCTTCACCCACCTGGGCCATGGTGACGTGCGAGGCGCGCAGCAGGTGCCGTTGTTCGAGCGCATCGTGCACCCCGACGACCTGCTGTGCATGCGTGAGACGCTGCGCCGCCACCTCCGCCGCCAGGGGCCGTACCACCTGGAGTTCCGCGCCAGCGATACGCAGGGTAGGGTCCGTTGGTTCGAGACCTGGGGCCAGGCCCTCTTCGACGAGACCAGCGGTCGCGCGCGCTACATCGCCGGTACCACCTTCGAGATCACCGAGCGCAAGGAGGCCGAAGAGCAGGTGCGCCGGCTGGCGGTCGAACTCGAGCAGCGTGTGCAGGAGCGTACGGAGCAGTTGGCGCAGAGCGAGGCGCGCTACCGCACCATCTTCGAGACCGTGCCCATCTCGATCGGCGAAGAGGACTGGTCGGCGGTGCAGCGCCTGCTGCGCGACTTGCGCCGCCAGGGTGTCGATGACGGCCCGGGTTACTTCGCCACACGCCCCGACTTCGTGCAAGAGTGCCTGCGCGCGGTGAAGCTGCGGCGGCTGAACCAGAAGGCATTGGCGCTGCACGATGCCCACGGCCACGGAGCCGAGCTGCCCGGCTTGCAGGCCTTCTACCCGAAACCCGAGGACCTGCCGCAATTCGTCGGCGAGCTCGAGGCCATGTGGGCCGGGCAGCGGCTGTTCACCGCCAAGCGGTCCTTGCCTTCGGTGACGGGCCGGCCGCTGAGCCTGATGATGTCGATGTCGCTGCCGGGGCTCGACGACGACGACGGCACGGCGCTGGTGTGCCTGGTGGACATCACCGAGATCGACCGCCTCAACGCCGAGCTCGACCTGAGCGTCGAACGCCTGAGAAAGGTCAACCGCGAGCTGGAGACTTTCACCTACTCCGTCTCCCACGACCTGAAGGCGCCGCTGCGCGGCATCGACGGCTACAGCCGGCTGCTGCTGAGCGACCATGTCGACAGGCTTGACGACGAGGGCCGCCAGTTCCTGCAGCACATCCGCCAGGCCACGCAGCACATGGGCGCGCTGATCGACGACCTTCTGGCCTATTCGCGGCTGGAGCGGCGTGAACTGTCGCTCGCGCCCCTGTCCCTGGCCGCCGTGGTGGATGCGGTGCTGGCGGGATTGAAGCCGGGTCTGGACGCCGCCGGCGTGCAGCTCGAGGTCAAGGTCGACCCGGGTCTGCAGGCGTGCGCCGACACCCAGGGCCTGACAATCGCGCTGCGCAACCTGCTCGACAACGCCTTCAAGTTCAGCCGCGCCAGCGTGCCGCCGCAGATCACCATCGCCGCCACGCGATCGAAGGCTGGCGTCGAATTGTCGGTGCACGACAATGGGGTCGGTTTCGACATGAAGTTCCACGACCGCATCTTCTCGATCTTCCAGCGGCTGCACCGCGCCGAGGACTATCCTGGCACCGGTATCGGACTGGCGATCGTGCGCAAGGCGATGGAACGCATGGGCGGCCATGTCTGGGCCACCAGCCAGCCGGGCGAGGGTGCCACCTTCACACTGCAGTTGCCGGAGGCCTGACTGTCATGAACGATCGCCCGATCCTGCTCGTCGAGGACAACCCGATGGACGTCGACCTGACGCTGCGTGCCTTCAAGCGCCGCCGCGTCACCAACACCATCCACGTCGCGCGCGACGGCGAAGAGGCCCTGGCCTGGCTGCCGCGATGGGAATCGGGCGAACCCTGGCCGGCGGTGATCCTGCTCGACCTCAAGCTGCCCAAGGTGGACGGGCTCGAGGTGCTGCGGCAGCTCAAGCAGCACCCCACGCTGCGCGTCATCCCGGTCGTGGTGCTGACGACGTCGGCAGAAAGCGTCGACGTGCAGGCGGCCTACCACCTGGGAGTCAACTCCTACATCGTCAAACCGGTCGAGTTCGAGAAGTTCATGGACGTGAGCGAGAAGATCGACCTGTACTGGACCGTGGTCAACCAGCGCAGTTACTGAGCCGAAGCCATGCGGATACTCTTCGTCGAGGACAACGCGCGCGATGCCGATCTGGTGCGCCGCGCGCTGCTGCACAGCGAAGCCCCCCCCGAGCGGCTGGAGCTGGTATCGAACCTGGCCGCGGCACGTGCGGTGCTGGTCGAGCCGCTGCGCTTCGACCTGGTGCTGACCGACTTGAACCTGCCCGACGGCCTCGGGCTAGACCTGCTGGCCGAGATCCGCGGCCGAAGCCTGCCGCTGGCGGTGGTGGTGCTGACCGGCCAGGGCGACGAGGACCTGGTGATGACGGCGCTGCGGGCCGGCGCCGATGACTACCTGGCCAAGTCCGACACCTTCGCCGAGCGTGTGCCGGCCACCCTGCGGGCCGCATTGACGGCATACCGCAGCGACAGCGCGCGCCACACGCCGCCGCTGCGCGTGCTCTACGGCGAGCACAGCGCGCTGGACGTCGACCTGACGCGACGTCACCTCGAGGCTCATGCGCCGCACATCCGCATCGAATGGGCGCCGGACGCACCGGCCGTGTTGCGGCAACTGCCGCGCGGCTGCGGCGAGCCTTCGAGCTTCGATGTGCTGCTGCTGGATTACCGCCTCGCGGGCGACACCGGGCTTGACGTGCTGCGGATGCTGCGCCAGGAACGCAAGCTGGACCTGCCGGTGGTGCTGGTCACCGGCCAGGGCAGCGAGGACATCGCCGCACTGGCCATGCGGCTGGGCGCCACCGACTACCTGGTCAAGCGCCTCCACTACCTGCTGGCTCTGCCAGCGGTGCTGGAGAGCGCCTTCCACCGCGTGCAGGCGGCACGCGAACAGGCGGCGCTGCGCGCGCTCAACGCATCGCTGGAACGCAAGGTGGTCGAGCGCACTGCCGAGTTCGAGGCCGCCAAGGACGCGGCCGAAGCCGCCAACCACGCCAAGTCGGCATTTCTGGCGCGCATGAGCCACGACTTGCGCACGCCGCTCAACGCCGTGCTGGGTTTCTCGCAATTGCTGATGCTGGCCCCGCCGCTGTCCGGCGCTGGCCAGGCACGGCGCCAGGTGCAGCTCATCCACGATGCCGGCCAGCACCTGCTGGAGATGATCGACGAAGTGCTCGACCTCGCACGCATCGAATCTGGCGGGCTGAGGCTCAGCCTGGAGCCGGTGGATGCCTGTCAGCTGGCGGCGGAAGCGCTGCGGCTGGTGGGGCCGCTGGCTGCGCAACACCGCGTGGCTGTCGAGCAACGGCCCGGCCGTGGCCCCTGCGTGGTGCACGCCGACCGCATGCGGCTGCGGCAGGTGCTGGTCAACCTGCTGACCAACGCCATCAAGTACAACCACGCCGGTGGCGAGGTCGAAGTGGCCGTCACGGGCGACGAAACCGGCGCCCAGGTGGCCGTGGCCGATGACGGACGCGGCATGACGCCGCAGCAGCTGGCGGCACTGTTCCAGCCCTTCAACCGCGTCGGCGCCGAGGGCAGCGGCATCGAGGGCACGGGCCTGGGGCTCGTCATCGCCAAGCAACTGGTCGAGGCCATGCAAGGCAGCCTGGCGGTGAGCAGCGCGCCAGGCGCGGGCTCGACCTTCACGCTTTGGCTGCCGGCGGCCGCGCAGCCGCCGCGGCCGTCGGTACCACAGCAGGCAAGCACGCTGCGATCGCTGCCGGCGACCGCGGACGGCGCGCCGCGCCGTGTGCTGTACGTGGAGGACAACCCGGTCAACGCCGAGCTGATGCGCGGGTTGCTGCAGCTGCAGCCCACCGTCGAGTTGCAGGTGGCCAAGGACGGTGCGGCGGCGCTTGCGCTGACTGCGCGCTGGCAGCCCCAGTTGCTGCTGATGGACCTGGACCTGCCGGACATGAACGGCATCGAGGTGCTGCGCCGCTTGCGTGCCGACCCCGCCACTGCCGCCATCCCCTGCCTGGCGGTCTCTGCCTTCGCTCTGGGACCCGAAATCCAGCATGCGCTCGACCAGGGCTGCGTGGCCTACCTCACCAAACCGTTCGCGGCGGACGAGTTGCTCACGCTCATCGAGCGCCACACCGGTTGATTGACAGGCCGTCGCCCACCCGTTGACACCGATGTCGCAGGCGGCGGTCGAACTGATGCAAGCGCAGCACCGCCGCGTCGACGACCGCCGTTGAAGGTCAACGCCGACGAGTAGGCACCTCGGGTCGTGCCTGGTCGGGCTGGCTGTAGTCGCAGACGCCGCTGGGGAAGACCTGGTTCAAGGTGGCCACCTGCCCGGCGCTGGGCACCCAGGGCGCGTAGGTGCCGTCGGCCAGTGCGGTGGCCACGCTCTTGCGTGCGCAGCGGTACATGTCGCCGGTCATCGGTGCGCCGGCCACGATGCGGCTGGTGCCGTACAGCGGGTACTGCGCGGTGCAGGCACCGGCCGGCTGTGTGTCCAGGATGCCGGCCCACACGCCGGTGCCCAGCGCCTGCATCGAACCGAAACGGTCGAAACACGCATCCGCGGCCATCGCCGGTTTGTTCTGCGCCACGGACTTCTTGGGGTTGGCTCGGATGTTCATCAGCCACTGGTCCATGACCGCCAGGGCCTGCAGCGTCTGACTGAACTTGGGCGTTCCGGGAATGGTGTCGGTGAACCAGACCACCAGGTTGTCGCTGTGGCCCATGCGGTTGTGCACCCGTTGCCGCACCGCAAAACTCTGGTGCGAGTTGTGCATGTCCAGCTCACGTTCCATGTACTGGCGGTGGTCGATGGCCGGCACGTCCAGGCGGCCGTCGAAGACGTGGCCGCTGGTGTACACGGCGCGCTGGGCCGACAGGCTGCCTTCGGCACGCGGGGCAGGCACGTCAGCGCTGCCCAGACGCATGTTCTTCATGCTCCAGGGGTCGAAGTAGCCGGGAATGGTCAGCGCCTTGTTGATCTCGGCCGAGGTGGTGCCGAAGAAGGGAAAGGTTTCCTGAGCCATGTCGCTGGGATGCTTGAAGCTGCCGATGTGCCAGTTCAGGTGCAGGAATTCCGCCGGCGTGATGTGCCCGGCCTTCAGCGACTGCAGGCCATATTGCACGCCCACGTTGTCCATCGTGATGCGCGCGGCGCCGGTTTCGTCCACGCCGTAGACATTGCGCACATCGTCGTAATGGGTCCAGCGGATGGCGGCGATGTCGCTTTGTGGTTCGTAGAACTGCTGGTTGGGCACCTGGCCATACAGCGGGTTCAGCGTCAGCGGCGTCAGGCCGCGCCAGGCCGGGATGCACTCGGTGCTGCCCACGGCGCTGGCATAACCCAGCGCCAGCTTCAGGTCACGCAAGGAATCGTTGACGCGCGTGAATCCTTCTTCGGCGTTCATGCCCACCAGCCAGCTGCGGTTTTTCGTGACCTGCCATTTCGGGTTGCTGCGGTCGGTGGCGTCCATGTAGTGCTCGAGCAGTTCGCAGTCGCCGACGTGGATGGTCTGCGTCACCATGTCGGGGTAACTCTGGATCGGCAGCAGGCCGTCCAGCACGCCGGGGTGGTTCTGCGCGATCAGGTACTGCTGGATGGCGCCGCCGCTGCCGCCCAGGCCCACGGTGTAGGTGGGCACGCCGTAACGTTCGACAAAACGCTCCTTGGTCATCAGCGCGGTTTCGCCGGCCAGGTTCATGTTGTAGTGCGTGCCGGTGTTGTTGCCGCTGCTGTGCACGATGGCCATGCCCTGGCCCAGCACGTCGGGGTTGAGCGAACCGCTGTGCACCGTGCCCTGGCTGTGGCCGATGGCCACACCACCCTGGAACCAGTACAGCAGCTTGCCGCTCCACAGCGAGCTGTCGTTCTGCGCAGCGTTGTCGGATGCCGGCGCCGGCGACAGCATCGCGATGCTGTACAGGAAGCGGTTGACCGAGCCCACTTCGCGGCGCACGATGAAGTCCACCGTGCGGCCGTCGGGCAGGGTGGTGGTGCCCATGTCGGCCGGGCGCGGGCCGGCGGGCAGGGCCACCAGGCTGCCGCCGGTGTTGCGGCGGTACAGGTAGGTGACGAAGGTGTCGATGCTGCAGTTCTGGCTGAAGCCGATGACGTTGCTGGCCGCGTCGCGCACCGTGTAGCCGGGTGGCACGGCGGTGTCCACCAGCGGCTGGCGTGCCACGCCGGCCTGGATGGTGGTGCACACGAAGGGGTGTTGCTGCGGTCCGCTGAAGATGGGGCCGGTGATGGGGTGGTTGACCAGGGTGATGCGGTCGCGCACGACCCCACTCGTGGTCAGCCGGGCTTCCAGCGTGTTGGGGCCCAGGTTCAGCCCGGTGATGACGGCTTCCCGGCCACGTGGTGTGGTCACGAAGCTCGGCGAGATGGGGGCGCCGTTCAGCCACAGCGTCACCAGCGGCATCGTGACGGCGGGGGCGTCGATGACCACCCGGGCATCGCCACCCGACACCTGGTCGGCGCGACCGGACAGCACACGCAAGCGTTCACGGCCGGGGGTGACCGGCGGCAGCACCGCTGCACCGCGCGGCGACGCGGCCTGCACGGCCGGCTTGGCGGCGGTGGCGCTGGGCGCAGCCTGTGCCGTGCAGGCGAGGGTGGCTGCACACAGCAGCGTCAGCGCGGGTCCGGCGCCCAACGTGCGCCGCGGGAGCAGGTGGCTGTCGGCGCCCGTTGCGGGCGCCCTGGTGTGATGGCTCATGCGCATGTCTCCTGGTGGCCCGGGCATGTCTTGCCGGTGCCGGCTGTTGTGATGGACCTTCTGGCGGCCGTGACGCGCGCCGCGGCAAAGGTGACCGCGACGGTCTGACACTAGAGCCGCAACGGCTTGCAGGCCAGCGGGATATCCCGCAGGCCCGGCGCAGCGGGCTGCTGGCAGCGCCGCCACCCAACGCCCTCAAGCGCACTGGCCGATATCGCCGCAGGCGGTGCAAAACGCGCAGCCGTCCTTCTGGATGACGCTGGCATTGCCGCATTCGCTGCACAGCTTGCCGGCCAGCACGCGGCGGCGCTCAGGCAGGTCGCCTGCGGCTTCGAGCACACCCATGTCGCGCAGCGGGAAACCGTCTTCGTCCAGCACGCCCAGCATCGCGTAGCGGTGGATGATCAGGCGCGCCAGGTAGGCCACCGTCGAGGGCCAGGTCTGCTGGCGCCGCTGGCCTTTGGGCAGGCCGGGCACGAAGGCCATGAAGTGGCCCAGCGGCTCGGCGTAGTTCAGCAGCTTGCGCAGCTTCATGCCGATCCAGGCGGGGTCGACCACCCGCATGTCCAGCGACAGCAGCCGCGCCAGGCCGTCCAGTGCGCGTGGGTAGTTGCCGGAAAAGCCCACGGCGCAGGGCCGTGTCATGGCGGCGCCGTCGACACCGGGCAAGGTCACCTCCTTCAGCGTCAGCGTGAAGTTCTCGCCGGTGCCGGGGTTGTCGATGTCGACCGCCCACGCCAGCGTGCCCGAAGGGCCGGTGAGCGGCTCGGCAACGCTGAACATCGCGTCCATCACAGGTGTCGGGCCCTTCTTGTCCGTCTGCGGCAGCGCTTTGAGCTGTTCGCAGCGCCAGCGGATGACGGCCGCGGTGGCCGCCACCACGCCCGGGAACAGGCGCAACTCGCCATGCGGGGGAAAGGGCATCTCGAAAGACCGCTCTTCGGCCACTGTGGCCAGTGCGTCCAGCTTCAGCTGCAGCCAGGCCGCGTCGTTGGCGCGCAGGTCCATCGACAGCGTCTTGGCCAACGCGCCCAGGCCACGCGGTTGCTCGGCGCCGTTGACCCAGACTTCGAAAGGCTGGGCCGATTGGCCGTCAGCGGCCGTGAGTTCGCCCACGAAAAGCGCGAAGTCACCGAAGGGGTGGTGCACCATGAAGGTCCAGGCCTTGTTGCCCGCCGGCAGATCGGGCCGGCCCGGCCAGCGCAGCGACGACAGCACAGGCGCCGGCAGGCGGTCCAGTGCCAGGCGGCGGTTGGCGTCGGCGATGTGCAGGCCGGGCTCGACGCTGGCATCGCATGAAGCACCGGCCGGTGCTGTGGTGCTGAGCACCGAGCCCAGCACGCTGTTGGGCCGATAGGTGGCCAGGCCCTTCAGGCCGGCGCGCCAGGCTTCCAGGTACAGGTCCTGGAAGTCGGCATAGGGGTAGTCGGCCGGCACGTTGACGGTTTTCGAGATCGCGGTGTCGATGAACGGCGCCACGGCCGCCACCATGTTGCTGTGGGCCTGTGCGCTCATCTCCAGCGCCGTCACGAAAGCCGGTGTCAATGCCGCGGCCGGCCCCCGAAGGTGCCGGTACAGGCGCCAGGCGTGGTCTTCCACGGCATGCAGCTTGTGGCTGCCGTCGGGCATGCGCTTCTTGCGGGTGTAGCTCCAGCTGAAGGCCGGTTCGATGCCGTTGCTGGCGTTGTCGGCAAAGGCCAGGCTGATGGTGCCGGTGGGGGCGATCGACAGCAGGTGCGAGTTGCGCAGCCCGTGGGCGCGGATGCGCTCGCGCAGCGCCGGCGGCAGGCGCGACGCAAAGGTCGTGCCGCTGAGGTACAGGTCGGCGTTGAACAGCGGGAAGGGGCCCAGTGCCTGGGCCAGGTCGACCGAAGCTTCGTAGGCGGTGTCGCGCAGCACCTCGGCGATGTGCTGCGCCATGGCCCGTGCCGCGTCGGTGTCGTAGCGCAGGTTCAGCATGATCAAGGCATCACCCAGGCCGGTAAAGCCCAGGCCGATGCGACGTTTGTTGCGGGCTTCTTCCTGTTGCTGCGGCAGCGGCCAGACCGTCACGTCCAGCACGCGGTCGAGCATGCGCACCGCCACGCGGGCGACGTCGGCAAACGCGGCTTCGTTGAAGCTGGCCTGTTCTTCGAAAGGCTGACGCACAAAACGGGTCAGGTCGATCGAACCCAGGCAGCAGCAGCCATACGGTGGCAGCGGCTGTTCGGCGCAGGGGTTGGTGGCGGCGATGTCTTCGCAGTACGCCAGGTTGTTGTCGCGGTTGATCGAGTCCAGGAACAGCACGCCGGGCTCGGCGTGGTCGTAGGTGGACCGCATGATGCGGTCCCACAGCTCGCGCGCCGCGCAATGGCGGTAGACCCACAGCCCACCGCCGGCCGCGTCTTGCTGGTAGGCGCCGGCGGCCTTCTGCGCCGGGCCGGGTTCGGCGCGGTGGCGCAGCAGCACTTCGCCGCCGTCCTGCACGGCGGCCATGAAGTCGTCGCTGACGCCGACCGAGAGGTTGAAGTTTTTCAGGTCGCCTTGGTCCTTGGCGCTGATGAACTCTTCGATGTCGGGGTGGTCGCAGCGCAGCACGGCCATCTGCGCACCGCGCCGTGCGCCAGCCGATTCGACGGTTTCGCACGAGCGGTCGAAAACACGCATGTAGCTGACCGGCCCGGAAGCCGCGCTGCGAGTGCTGCCGACCCAGGCGCCACGCGGCCGGATGCGGGAGAAGTCGTAACCCACGCCACCGCCGCGCCGCATCGTCTCGGCCGCTTCGGTCAGCGCGGTGTAGATGCCCGGGTGCCCGTCTTCGACCTGCGAGATCGAGTCGCCCACCGGCTGCACAAAACAGTTGATGAGCGTCGCCGACAGTCCGGTGCCGGCGGCCGACTGGATGCGGCCCGCCGGCACGAAACCGTCACGCAGCGCTTGCAGGAAGCGAGACTGCCACAGGCCTCGCTCGGCCGGCAACTCGGCTTGTGCCAGGGCCCGAGCGACACGCTCATTGACGTCGTTGATCGAACGTTCGTCCTCCTTGGCGTACTTCTCCAGCAGCACCTCGGTGCTGATGTCCTGGGCCGGCAGCGGCTTCGTTTCGCTGGTGCGCTGTTGTTCGTGGGGTTGCAATTGCATGGGCTGGGCTCGGTGGCCGGGTTCAAGAATACAGGTGCCCCAGACCGGTGCGGCGCACCGGCCGGCGCGCGCCAGTCTGGGCCTGCCTGGCAGCGGCCGGTATTGATCCAGGACAAGGCGCCGCCGTTTGGTGTGCCGGCTAGTTCTTCGGAACTAGGCCCGCCCTGCTGGTCATCGTTCTTCCGGCGCAGCGGCGCTGCCCGCTGGAAGGATGTTCGGCGCTGCCGTGCGCAGCAACAGTCTCGTCATTCACCTGACGGGTCCTTTCCATGGTCAACGCTTCAACCCCTGTGCCGCGCCAAGCCTGGTCCGTGCTGATCGTCAGCACGCTGGCCTTCACCGTCTGCTTCATGGTGTGGATGATGTTCGGCGTCATCGGCATCCCGCTGAAAAAGACGCTCGGCTTGAACGCCACCGAATTCGGGCTGCTGATGGCCACGCCGGTGCTCACCGGTTCGCTGATCCGCGTGCCGCTGGGCATCTGGACCGACAAGTACGGCGGTCGCATCGTGATGACGGTGCTGATGGCCGTCACGGTGCCCGCCATCTGGTTGATGTCCTACGCCACGGCCTTCTGGCATTTCCTGGTCATCGGCCTCTTCGTGGGCCTGGCCGGCGGCTCGTTTTCGGTGGGCACACCTTACGTCGCGCGCTGGTTCCCGAAAAGCCGCCAGGGCATGGCGATGGGCGTTTACGGCGCCGGCAACTCGGGCTCGGCGGTCAACAAGTTCATTGCTCCGGCGCTGCTGGTGGTGGGCGGCTGGACGCTGGTGCCGCAGGTGTATGCCGGGGCCATGCTGGCCACGGTGATCCTGTTCTGGTTCTTCAGCCACAGCGACCCCAAGCACCTGGTGCCGTCCAACACCCGCTTCGTCGATCAGCTGAAGATGCTGAAGGACCCGAAGGTGCTGAAGTACTGCCAGTACTACAGCATCGTGTTCGGCGGCTACGTGGCGCTGGCACTGTGGATGGTGCAGTACTACGTGGGTGAATACGGTCTGTCGATCCAGACCGCGGCCTTGCTGGCGGCCTGCTTTTCGCTGCCCGGGGGTGTGCTGCGTGCCTTCGGCGGTGTGCTGTCCGACAGATTCGGTGCGCACCAGGTCACCTGGTGGGTCATGTGGGTCAGCTGGGTCTGCCTGTTCCTGCTGAGCTACCCGCAGACCGACTTCACGGTGCTCACCGTCGACGGCCCCAAGAGCTTTCACATCGGCCTCAACGTCTACACCTTCACCGCACTGATGTTCGTGCTGGGCGTGGCCTGGGCCTTTGGCAAGGCCAGTGTCTTCAAGTACATCGGCGACGACTTCCCCGACAACATCGGCACCGTCAGCGGCATCGTCGGCCTCGCCGGCGGGTTGGGTGGCTTCGTGCTGCCGATCATGTTCGGTGCGCTGATGGACCTCACCGGCATCCGCTCGAGCGCCTTCATGCTGATGTACGGCGTGGTCTGGGTGTCGCTGATCTGGATGTACTGGACCGAGGTGCGCCGCACCGAGTTGATGGGCTCGAAGGCCCCGGCCTTCAGCCTCAAGGGCTGAACAGAACGCCCCATTTCGACACTTCAAGGACTGCCATGAACAACAAGCTTCAAGCCAGCGCTGTCGGGTCGTCGGCGCCCCGCGGCGGCGACATCGAGGACTGGCGTCCCGAGGACGCAACTTTCTGGGAGACCACCGGCAAGAGGATTGCCTACCGCAATCTGTGGATCTCCATCCCCAACCTGCTGTGCGCGTTTGCGGTGTGGTTGATGTGGGGAATCATCACCGTGCAGATGCTCAACCTGGGCTTCCCCTTCAAGCCCGCAGAGCTCTTCACGCTCACGGCCATCGCCGGCCTGATGGGCGCCACGCTGCGGATCCCGGCGTCGTTCTTCATCCGCCTTTCAGGTGGTCGCAACACGGTCTTCCTGACCAGCGCGATGCTCATCATCCCGGCCATCTGGACCGGCATCGCGCTGCAGGACAAGAGCACGCCGCTGTGGGTCTTCCAGGCCTGCGCCTTTCTCTCGGGCATCGGTGGCGGCAACTTCTCTGCCTCGATGAGCAACATCAACACCTTCTTTCCAAAGAAGCAGCAGGGTCTGGCGCTGGGCCTGAACGCGGGGCTCGGCAACTTCGGCGTCACCACGATGCAGATCCTGATTCCGCTGGTGATGACGGTTGGCCTGTTCGGGGCTGTCGGTGGCGGCTCGATGGTGCTGGTCAAGGATTCGGGCTGGATCTTCGGCAAGATCCTGGCCGGCACGCCGACCTGGATTCAGAACGCGGGCTTCGTCTGGGCTGCCATCCTGGTGCCGCTGGTGATCGCGGCCTGGTTCGGCATGAACAACCTGCTCACGGTCACGCCCAAACACGGCGGCACCCTGGCCGCCTTCGGCAAGATCATCTACCTGTACGGCCTGGCCTTCGCGGTCGGCGCCCTGGGCCTGTACCTCTACCTTCCGGCGCCCACGGGCCTGGGCCTGCTGAACATGTGGGTGGCGCTGCCGCTCATCATCGTGGGCTGCCTGGGCGTGATGAAGATGGCCGCCTTCGGCGAGATGAAAGGCAACCTGGCCAAGCAGTTCGAGATCTTCCGCAACAAACACACCTGGTCGATGACGATTCTCTACATCGTCACCTTCGGATCCTTCATCGGCTTCTCGATGGCGCTGCCGCTGTCGATCACGGTGATCTTCGGCTTCCAGCACATTCCTGATGCCAACGGCGTGATGCAGCACACGCTGAAAAACCCGAACGCACCCTCGGCGCTGACTTACGCCTGGATCGGCCCCTTCATCGGTGCCGCGATCCGCCCCGTGGGCGGCTGGATATCCGACAAGGTGGGTGGCTCCATCGTCACGCAGGTGATCTCGGTGGTGATGGTGGGTGCATCCGCAGCGGTGGGCTACGTGATGATGCAGGCCTACGGCTCGGCCACGCCGGAACAGTATTTCCCGATGTTCCTGGGTCTGTTCATGCTGCTGTTCCTGGCCAGTGGCATCGGCAACGGTTCGACCTTCCGCACCATCGGCATCATCTTCGACAGGGTGCAGGCAGGCCCGGTGCTGGGCTGGACGGCGGCCGTGGGTGCGTATGGTTCCTTCGTCGCACCGGTGGTCATCGGCGCGCAGATCAAGGCCGGCACGCCGCAGAACGCGATGTACGGCTTTGCGGTGTTCTACGCGCTGTGCCTGGTGCTGAACTGGTGGTTCTACCTGCGCCGCGACGCGTACGTGAAGAACCCCTGAGCGGAACCTCTGAGCCGTCACGCTGTTGTACGCACACCCGCCGCCCATGGTTGCCACGCACCTGATCGCCGACTGGAAGCCCGAGGACCGCGGGTTCTGGGAGCGCAGCGGTTGCCGCGTGGCGCGGCGCAACCTGTGGTTGTCCATCCCCGCGCTGACGCTGGCCTTTGCGGTGTGGATGGTGTGGAGTGCGGTCGTCGTCAACCTGCCTGCCGTTGGCTTCAAGTACAGCACCAACCAGCTGTTCTGGCTGGCCGCGTTGCCAGCGCTGTGCGGCGCCACCTTGCGCATCTTCTACGCGTTCGCGCTGACGGTGGTCGGCGGCCGCGTCTGGACGACGCTGTCCACGGCAAGCCTGCTGCTGCCAGCTCTGGGCATCGGCTTTGCGGTGCAGCAGCCCGAGACACCCTACGAGCTGATGGTGGCCCTGGCGCTGTTGTGCGGACTGGGCGGCGGCAACTTCGCCAGCTCGATGGCCCACATCAGCTACTTCTATCCCAAGGCGCGCAAGGGTTACGCGCTGGGCATGAATGCGGGACTGGGCCAGCTGGGGGTGTCGCTGGTGCAGTTCGTGGTGCCCGTGGTCATCACCGCGGGCCTGTTCGGCGTGCTCGGCGGCGCGCCCCAGGCCACGGGCCAGGGGCAGCCGCTGTGGCTGCAGAACGCGGGCTTTGTCTGGGTGCCCTTCATCGTCGCCAGCGCCCTGGCCGCGTGGCTGGGCATGGACGACATCGCCGACGCCAAAGGCCACTTTGCCGACCAGGTCGTGATCTTCACGCGCAAGCACAACTGGCTGATGTGCTGGCTGTACATCGGCACCTTGGGCAGCTTCATCGGCTACTCGGCGGGGCTGCCGCTGTTGATCCAGAGCCAGTTCTCGGGGCTGGATGCGATGCAGTACGCGTGGCTGGGGCCCTTGCTGGGCGCGGTAGTCCGGCCGCTGGGGGGTTGGCTGGCCGACCGCCATGGCGGCGCGCGGGTCACGTTCTGGTGCTTCGTCGTCATGGCCGTGGGCGTGATGGCGGTGCGGCACTTCCTGCCGGGGCCTGGGCACAGCGGCGACTTCAATGGCTTTCTCGCCAGCTTCATGCTGCTCTTTGCGGCGGCCGGCGTGGGCAACGGCAGCACCTTCCGCATGATCCCGGTGATCTTTCTCACCGAGCGCCAGCGCGCCGCCGAGCCGCAGCCCGACGCGCAGGCGCAGGCCGTGCGCGACGGCAACAAGGAAGCCGCTGCCGTGCTGGGTTTCGCCAGTGCCCTGGGCGCCTATGGGGGCTTCTTCATCCCCAAGAGCTATGGCACGGCCATCGCCATGACCGGCAGTCCCGAGCCGGCGCTGATGGTTTTCATCGTCTTCTACCTCAGTTGCATCGCCGTGACATGGTGGCACTACAGCCGCCGCAATGCGCCGATGCCCTGCTGACCGTTTCGAATTTTTCCAGAAGGACGCAACATGAGTCATTTTCTCGATCGCCTGACCCACTTCAGCCTGCCGAAGGAGACCTTCTCCGGCGAGCACGGCATCACCACCGGTGAAGACCGCACGTGGGAAGACGCCTACCGCAACCGCTGGGCCCACGACAAGATCGTGCGCAGCACCCACGGCGTGAACTGCACGGGCAGCTGCAGCTGGAAGATCTACGTCAAGGGCGGCATCGTCACCTGGGAAACCCAGCAGACCGACTACCCGCGCACGCGCTGGGACATGCCCAACCACGAGCCGCGCGGCTGCGCCCGCGGGGCGAGCTATTCCTGGTACCTGTACAGCGCCAACCGCGTGAAGTACCCGATGGTGCGCGGCCGCCTGCTGGAACGTTGGCGCGCGGCGATGAAGACCGCCAAGACCCCGGTGGACGCCTGGGCCTCCATCGTCGAGAACGACGACGCGCGGCGGGACTACCAGAAGATCCGCGGCATGGGCGGCTTCGTGCGCAGCAGTTGGGACGAGGTCAACCAGATCATCGCTGCGTCGAATGTCTACACGATCAAAAAACACGGCCCCGACCGCGTGATCGGCTTTTCGCCCATCCCGGCGATGAGCATGGTCAGCTACGCCGCCGGCAGCCGTTACCTGAGCCTGATCGGCGGCGTGTGCATGAGCTTCTACGACTGGTACTGCGACCTGCCGCCGGCCAGCCCGCAGGTGTGGGGTGAACAGACCGACGTGCCCGAAAGCGCCGATTGGTACAACAGCACCTACATCATGGCCTGGGGCAGCAACGTGCCGCAGACACGCACGCCAGACGCGCACTTCTTTACCGAGGTGCGCTACAAGGGCGCGAAGACGGTGGCCATCACGCCCGACTACAGCGAGGTGGCCAAGCTGGCCGACATCTGGCTGCACCCGAAGCAAGGCACCGATGCGGCGCTGGCGATGGCCATGGGTCACGTCGCGCTGAAGGAGTTCTACTTCAAGGAACGCTCGCCCTATTTCGACGACTACGCGCGCCGCTACACCGACCTGCCGTTGCTGGTTATGCTGAAGGAGCACACCCTGCCCGACGGCACGAAAACCCTGGTGCCCGACCGCTACCTGCGCGCGTCGGACTTCAACGGCAAGCTGGGCCAGCAGAACAACCCCGAGTGGAAGACGGTGGCCTTCGACGCAGCAGGCCGCGCTGTGCTGCCCAATGGCAGCATCGGTTTTCGCTGGACACCCGAAGGGGGTGTCGACCAGGGCAAGTGGAACCTGGAGAACAAGGAAGCGCGCCACGGCACCGAGGTGAAGCTGAAGCTGTCGGTGATCGAAGACGCGGACTCTGAAAACCCGCAAGCGCACGAAGTGGTCGGCGTCGGCCTGCCTTACTTCGGCGGTGTGAGCACGCCGCACTTCAAGTCCAACACCCAGAACGGCGAAGTCAACTTCGTGAAAGTGCCGGCCGTGCGTTTGCGCCTGGGCAAGGAAGGCGACCACCGCGAAGCGCTGGTGGCGACCGTGTTCGACCTGCAGGTGGCGCAGTACGGCATCGACCGTGGCCTGGGCTCGGGCGCGAAGTCGTACGACGACGACGCCGCCTACACGCCGGCCTGGGCCGAGAGCATCACCGGCACACCACGCGATCAGATCATCACCGTCGCACGCCAGTTCGCCGAAAACGCGCACAAGACCCACGGCAAGTCGATGGTCATCATCGGCGCGGCGATGAACCATTGGTACCACGCCGACATGAACTACCGCGGTGTCATCAACCTCCTGATGATGTGCGGCTGCATCGGCCAAAGCGGCGGCGGCTGGGCGCACTACGTGGGTCAGGAAAAGCTGCGCCCGCAAACCGGCTGGACACCCCTGGCCTTTGCACTGGACTGGATGCGCCCGCCGCGGCAGATGAACAGCACCAGCTTCTTCTACGCCCACACCGACCAGTGGCGCTACGAAAAGCTGGGCATGGAAGAGATCGTGTCCCCGCTGGCCGACAAGGCGCTGTATGCGGGCAGCATGATCGACTACAACGTGCGTGCCGAACGCATGGGCTGGCTGCCCAGCGCCCCGCAGCTCAAGACCAACCCGCTGCAGGTGGTGAAGGACGCCACCACGGCCGGCATGGACCCGAAGGACTATGCCGTCAAGGCACTGAAGGACGGCAGCCTGCAAATGAGTTGCGAAGACCCGGACGCACCGCAGAACTGGCCGCGTGTGCTGTTCGTCTGGCGCAGCAACCTGCTGGGATCTTCAGGCAAGGGCCACGAGTACTTCTGCAAGCACCTGCTGGGCACCGAAAACGGCATCCAGGGCAAGGATCTCGGCCAGGACGATGCAAAGCCGAGTGAAGTGAAGTGGCACGCCGAAGCCCCGGTCGGCAAGCTCGACCTGGTGGTGACGCTGGACTTCCGCATGAGCACCACCTGCCTGTACAGCGACATCGTGTTGCCCACCGCCAGCTGGTACGAAAAAAACGACCTCAACACCAGCGACATGCACCCCTTCATCCACCCGTTGAGCGCGGCCGTGGACCCGGTGTGGCAAAGCCGCAGCGACTGGGAGATCTACAAGGGATTCGCGAAGACCTTCAGCGAGGTTTGCATCGGCCACCTGGGTCTGGAGAAGGAGGTCGTGCTGACGCCCATCATGCATGACACGGCAGGCGAGCTGGCCCAGCCCTTCGACGTGAAGGAATGGAAGAAGGGCCAGTGCGAACTGATCCCCGGCAAGACCGCGCCGCAGATCACGGTAGTGGAACGTGACTACCCGAACGTGTTCAAGCGTTTCACCGCGCTGGGACCCTTGATGGACAAGCTGGGCAATGGGGGCAAGGGCATCGGCTGGAAGACCGGCACCGAGGTCGAACAACTGGGCCAGCTCAACGGCAAGACGCTGGCCGAAGGCGTGAGCAAGGGCATGCCGAAGATCGTGAGCGACATCGATGCCTGCGAGGTCATCCTGCAGCTGGCACCCGAAACCAACGGCCATGTGGCGGTGAAGGCCTGGCAGGCCCTGGGCAAGCAGACCGGCCGCGACCACACCCACCTGGCGCTGTACCGCGAAGACGAAAAGATCCGCTACCGCGACGTGCAGGCGCAGCCGCGCAAGATCATCAGCAGCCCTACCTGGAGCGGCATCGAGAGCGAAACCGTCAGCTACAACGCCGGTTACACCAATGTGCACGAATACATCCCGTGGCGCACGCTCACCGGACGCCAGCAGTTCTACCTGGACCACCCGTGGGTCATCGCCTTCGGTGAAGGCTTCAGCAGCTACCGCCCGCCGGTGGACCTGAAGACCACTTCCGGCATCCACAACATCAAGCCCAACGGCAACAAGGAGGTGCTGCTGAACTTCATCACGCCGCACCAGAAGTGGGGCATCCACAGCACCTACAGCGACAACCTGATGATGTTGACGCTGAACCGCGGCGGTCCGGTGGTGTGGCTGAGCGAAGACGACGCCAAGGTGGCCGGCATCGAGGACAACGACTGGGTCGAGGTCTTCAACATCAACGGCGCGATTGCGGCCCGTGCGGTGGTCAGCCAGCGCGTCAACCCCGGCATGCTGATGATGTACCACGCGCAGGAAAAGATCATCAACACACCCGGGTCGCAGATCACCGGTGTGCGCGGTGGCATCCACAACAGCGTGACACGCATCGTGCTGAAGCCCACGCACATGATCGGCGGCTACGCGCAGTTCAGCTACGGCTTCAACTACTACGGAACCATCGGCACCAACCGCGACGAGTTCGTGGTGGTGCGCAAGATGGACAAGGTCGACTGGCTCGACACGCCACGAGGCGATGAACGCGCTGAAGAAGTGCAGGCCGTGGGAGAAGGATCATGAAAATTCGCGCGCAAGTCGGCATGGTCCTGAACCTGGACAAGTGCATCGGTTGCCACACCTGCAGCGTGACCTGCAAAAACGTGTGGACCAGCCGCCCCGGCGTTGAATACGCCTGGTTCAACAACGTCGAGACCAAACCCGGCATCGGCTACCCCAAGGAGTGGGAAAACCAGGACAAGTGGAACGGTGGCTGGGTGCGCAAGGCCAACGGCAGCATCGAGCCGCGTCAGGGTGGCAAGTGGAAGATCTTGATGAAGATCTTCGCCAACCCGAACCTGCCGCAGATCGACGACTACTACGAACCCTTCACCTTCGACTACGAACACCTGCAGTCGGCGCCCGAAATGCAGCACGCGCCCACGGCGCGACCGCGCAGCCTGATCACGGGCAAGCGCATGGAGAAGATCGAGTGGGGTCCGAACTGGGAAGAGATCCTGGGCGGTGAATTCAGCAAGCGTTCGAAGGACAAGAACTTCGACGACATCCAGAAGGACATCTACGGCCAGTTCGAGAACACCTTCATGATGTACCTGCCCAGGCTGTGCGAGCACTGCCTGAACCCGGCGTGTGTGGCCTCGTGCCCCAGTGGCAGCATCTACAAGCGCGAGGAAGACGGCATCGTGCTGATCGACCAGGACAAGTGCCGCGGCTGGCGCATGTGTGTCAGCGGCTGCCCTTACAAGAAGATCTACTACAACTGGAAGAGCGGCAAGGCCGAGAAGTGCATCTTCTGCTACCCCCGCATCGAAGCCGGGCAACCCACGGTGTGCAGCGAAACCTGCGTCGGCCGCATCCGCTACCTGGGCGTGCTGTTGTACGACGCCGACCGCATCCAGGAGGCGGCCAGCGTCGAACACGACAAGGACCTGTACCAGGCGCAGCTCGACATCTTCCTGGACCCGCACGATCCGAAGGTCATCGCCCAGGCGCGTCTGGACGGCATCCCCGACAACTGGATGGACGCGGCACGCAACAGCCCCGTCTACAAGATGGCGGTGGAGTGGAAGGTGGCGCTGCCGCTGCACCCCGAGTACCGCACGCTGCCGATGGTCTGGTACGTGCCGCCGCTGTCGCCCATCACGGCCGCGGCCAACGCTGGGCACGTGGGCACCAACGGTGAGATACCCGACGTCAACCAGCTGCGCATCCCGGTCAAGTACCTGGCCAACCTGCTCACGGCCGGTGACACCGCGCCCGTCGTTCGCGCGTTGGAACGCATGCTGGCCATGCGCGCCTACCAGCGCAGCAAGCATGTCGACGGCCTGGCCAACACGGCGGCCATCGACCAGGTGCGCATGAGCGTGAACGAGGTCGAGGAGATGTACCGCGTGATGGCCATTGCCAACTACGAAGACCGCTTCGTCATCCCCAGCACGCACCGCGAGTACGCAGAAAACGCCTTCAACGTCCGCGGTGGCTGCGGGTTCAGTTTCGGCAATGGCTGCAGCGAAGGCACCACCGAAACCAGCCTCTTCGGCAGCGAGAAGAAGCGCACCATTCCGATCAAGGCGGGGTTCTGACATGAGCTTCTTCAACACCACTCCGGCTGCGGCGACCAAGACGCTGCGCGTGCTGGCCCACCTGCTGAGCTATCCCGACGCCGAGCTGCGCGCGCACCTGCCAGAACTGCAGGCGGCCTTGCACGACGAAGGCGCTTTGAGCAGTGCGCGGCTTGCCGAACTGGACACCCTCATCACCCGCCTGATTCGGCGCCGCCCGTTGGACGTGGAGGCCGACCACGTCGAACTCTTCGACCGCGGACGCGGCACCGCGCTGCATCTGTTCGAGCACGTGCACGGCGACAGCCGCGACCGTGGTCCGGCCATGGTGGACCTGTGCCAGACCTATGAAGCTGCCGGTCTCTTTCTGGCGCCGGGCGAGCTGCCTGATCATCTGACGGTGGTGCTGCAGTACGCGTCGACCCAGCCACCGGCACAGGCCAGGGCCTTTCTGGGCGAGATTTCCCACATCCTGCAGGTCATCTTCAGCGCGCTGCTGCGCCGCGAGGCAGCGCACGCCTGCGTGCTGGCTGCTCTTCTGGACCTGGCTGGCGAGAAGGCACAGGCCGTCGCCGTGCCGCCCGAGCCTGAACTGGATGAGAGCTGGGCCGAACCCATGGCCTTTGATGGCTGCTCCACCCAAGGTCAGGCGCGGCCCGGCCAGCCGCAACCTATTCAGATCGTGCGGCCCCCAGTGAGCCCCACGAACCGCGCCACCCAACCCACGCCGGGAGCGTCCGCATGAACACCCTTCACAACTTCGTTTTCAACGTCTATCCGTACATCTGTCTGGCTGTGTTTTTCATGGGCAGCCTGGCTCGTTTCGACCGTGACCAGTACACCTGGAAGAGCGACAGCTCGCAGCTCTTGCGTGCCGGCCAGTTGCGCTGGGGCAGCAACCTGTTCCACGCCGGCATCCTGTTCCTGTTTTTCGGGCATCTGTTCGGCCAGCTCACGCCACACTGGATCTACGAATACCTGGTCACGGCGTCGCAGAAGCAGATGGTGGCCGTGGTGGCTGGCGGGGTGGCCGGCCTGGTCTGCTTCATCGGTCTGAGCATGCTGTTGCACCGGCGCATCTTCGACGACCGCATCCGGCTGACCAGCCACCGCACCGACCTGGCCATCCTGATCATCCTGTGGGTGCAGTTGGTGATCGGCCTGTCGACCTTGCCTGCATCACTGAGCCATGTTTCGGACCCGCAGACCATGCTGAGGCTGGCCAACTACCTGCAAGGGCTGGTGCTGTTCAACCCGGACGCCAGCCTGGTGTGGGGAGTCGGTTGGCACTTCCAGGCACACATGCTGCTGGGCATGACCATCTTCCTGCTGTTTCCCTTCAGCCGCCTGGTGCACGTGTGGAGCGGCTTCGGAACCCTGGCCTATCTGGCGCGCCCCTACCAGATGGTGCGTGCTCGCCGGCTGAACGTGCCGGCGCGTCAAAACCCAGAGCGTCGCGTGGGTTGACCGCGCTGTCAGCTCCTATTCGAAGGCTCAGACCATGAACACATCCACTCCCGCTCTTCTCCAGGTCAACGGCGTCGTGCTGTCGTACCCCAACGAAGGCCTGACGACCGAGGCCCTGAGGCAGCGCGCCTGTGCCGAACTGCTGCGCCAGGCTGCGATCCAGGCAGGCTTGCTGGCGGCCGACGATCCTCAGCCCTTGGGCGGCGCCATGACCGAGGCAGCCAGCACCGCCATCGAGACCCTGCTCGACCGCGAACTGCACGTGCCCGAACCCTCAGATGAGGCACTTCGCCGACACCACACGGCCCAGCGCGGACGCTACGCCCTGGGCGAACGTGTGCAGCTCCGACACGTGCTGTTTGCCGTCACCCCCGGGGTGGATGTCAATGCACTGCGACAGCGTGCCGAGGCGTGCCTGCTGGATGTGCGATGCGCGTCGCCGGGTGGCGAAGACCGCTTCGCCGCTGCGGCTTCTTCCACGTCCAATTGCCCAAGCGGAGCCGATGGCGGCGCGCTGGGCTGGCTGACGACTGAGGACTGCGCGCCCGAGTTCGCTCGCGAGATCTTCGGCAAGCCCGAGGTCGGCGTGCTGCCACGTCTGGTGCACAGCCGCTTCGGCCTGCACGTGGTGGAGGTGATGGCGCGACAAGCCGGTGTGGAGCCGTCGTTCGACGCCGTCAAGTCGGCCGTGGCGCAGGCGCTGCGGCAGCAGGCCTTTGCGACCGCGCTGCGGCAATACCTGCAGCTGCTGGCCGGCAATGCCCACGTCGAGGGCGTGCAACTGGACAGCGCAGACACGCCGCTGGTGCAGTAGCGCGATGGACATTGCCCACTTCGACGACCTGCTGCGGCTCGCGCGCCAGCAGCGCGAGCCGCAGGTGCTGCTGTTTGTGTTTGCCAGCGCCGGATTGCCGGCCGACGCCAGCCACAGCCAGCGCGTGCAACATGATTCTGGCGTGGGCGGCGAACTGACGCCGCTGATGTGCGTCGACAAGACCCCCGCCGCTCTGACCGACTTTGAGACGCTGTGCGCCGAAGCCGAGGTGGCCGGGCCGCCCTGGGCCATCGTCTTCAGCGCCGCGCTTTCGGGCCGCAACGGCCAGCCGCCAACGGTGAACGACATCGACGCAGCGCTGCGGCGCATGGTGGGCGCCATCCAGGCCGGACAGCTGGAGGGCCTGCTGCCCTTCAACCGTGCGGGTGAGCCGGTGCAGTTGACCTGATCGCGTGAGAAGCCACCCTGTGCAGCCGGCCCCCTGCAATTTCACCCACCACGGGGCGCCGCGATGAGTCTGGACCCGGTGGTCGGCTTCTTCGTGCTGGGCGTGGTGGCGGGGCTGCTTCGATCCGACCTCAAGCTGCCCTCCGGGCTGTACGAGACGCTGACCATCTATCTGCTGCTCGCCATCGGGCTCAAGGGCGGTTTCGAGCTTTCGAAGAGCAGCGTGGTGACGCTGTTGCTGCCGATCACGATCGTCGTCGCCGCCAGCGCCGTCACGCCGATGCTGGCTTATCAGGTGCTGCATCGTCTGGGCCGTCTGGCGCACCATGACGCTGCCTCCATTTCCGCGCACTACGGTTCGGTCTCTGTGGTCACTTTCGCGGTTGGCGCTTCGTACCTCACCCGCAAGGCCGTGCCCTACGATGGTTTCATGTCGGTGTTCCTGGTGTTCCTGGAGTTCCCGGCCATCATCATTGGCGTTTTACTGGCGCGCGGCCTGAAGCGTGACATGCAATGGCGCCACCTGGCGCGCGAGGTGCTGTGCGGGAAGGCCATCGTGCTGTTGGTCGGCTCGTTGCTGGTCGGCTGGATCTGGGGCCGCGAAGCGGGCGCTGCACTGGTGCCGTTCTTCGAGGACATGTTCAAGGGTTTCCTCGCGATCTTCCTGCTTGGCATGGGCGTGATGACCGCCGCCCGGGCCGAAGACCTGCGAAAGGTCGGCCCTTTTCTGATCGCCTTCGGCATCGCCATGCCCGTCGTCTCGGCATTCGGTGGTGTGTTCGTCGGCTGGGCGATCGGCCTGTCGCCGGGCAGCACAACGCTGCTGGCGGTGCTGTATGCCAGCGCGTCGTACATCGCTGCGCCTGCTGCGATGCGCATTGCGATTCCGCAGGCCAATCCGGCGCTGTCGATGGGCGCAGCACTGGGCGTGACCTTTCCGTTCAACGTTGTGGTCGGAGTTCCTCTGTACCATGGTCTAACCGAGTGGTTCTTCGGAGTGATGCGATGAGCAACCGTGACCAATTCTTCGGCATGAAGGTGGTTGTGTTGATCTGCGAAGAGGCGCTGGAAAACCTGGTCTGCGTCGACATCCTGGCAGTGGGTGCCAAAGGCTACACGCTCAGTACGGTGCGTGGGCGCGGCAAACGCGGCGTGCGCGACGCGGGATGGCTGCTGTCGAGCAACGTTCGCTTCGAAGTCATGTGCAGCGAGGACGCCGCCCTGCGGCTCATCGAAGTCGTCCAGCACAAGTATGCGCCGCACTACGGCTTGATCATCTACATGCACGATGTGCTGGCGATGGGTTCTGGCGACCACTGAGCAGCCGTGCTTCGCCTCAGGGCCCCATGGGCACTCGCGCATCACCCGCCGGGGTTCTGCAGCAGTGGCCGGTGCATGGCGGCTGAAGCCGCACCAAGGTTCGACGAGCAGCGGCCTGTTCTGTCGGCCTGTTCCCGCCCTCCAGTACAGTGCACGCATGTCTCGGTCAATGTCTCGGTCAATGTCTCGGTCTATGTCTCGGTCTATGTCTCGGTCATGGAGCCTTTCCGCCAAGCTGGGCGCCATCGGGGGCGCCTTGTTGCTGGTGGCGTTTGCCTCGATCGGTCTGACGCTGTGGGTGACCTGGCAGTTGGAAGGTGGAGCGGCGGCTGTCAACGAAGCAGGCCGCATGCGCATGCAGATCTGGCGCATGGCCCATACGCTGACCCGCGAGGACCCGCAGCAGATGGTTGGGCTGGCCGCGAAGTTCGACCAGAGCTTGGACATGCTGCGCACCGGTGATCCGGCGCGCCCCCTCCTTGTCCCACACGACGGCGAGTCGCAGCGCGCTTTTGCGGCTGTGCAGCGCGACTGGTCAGAGCTCAGACCGGGGTGGACCGCTTTGCCGGGGCCGGGCCTCGAACTGTCGGCGCGGCAGGCCGATGCCTTCGTGGCCAGCATCGACACTTTCGTGTCGGCCATCGAGCAGCAACTGTCGCGCCTCACGGGCATCCTGTACGGCGTGCAGTTCCTGATGGTGGCCCTGACACTCGCCAGTGCAGTGACCTTGCTCTACTCGGCCTACCTCTTCATCTTCAACCCGTTGTCGCGCCTGCAGGCTGGCCTGGCCCGCGTGGAAGGCGGTGACCTCGCGGTGCGGGTGGACGCGGCCGGCGACGACGAGTTCGGCGCGCTGGCAGCGGGCTTCAACCGCATGGCGCAACGGCTGCAGGCCCTGTACGAGAGCCTGGAAGCCAAGGTGCAGGAAAAGACCCAGGGGCTGGAGGCGCAGCGTGCGCGCCTGTCGGTCCTGTACGAGTCCGCTGCCTTCGTGGCTCGGGCCACCGGGCTCGACGACCTGGCCAAGGGCATTGCCCAGCAGGCTCGTCTGGCGGGTGGCGCCGACGCCTCGGCGGTGCGCTGGTCCGACGAGTCCAACCAGCGTTACCTGATGCTGGCATCCGACTGCCTGCCCCAGGCGCTGATCGACGAAGAACTCTGCATCCCCACCGGTGACTGCTTCTGCGGCCAGGCCCAGGGTCAGGCCATGACACGGGTGATCCCGATTCGCGCCGAAGACCCGGCATCGGCGCTGGGCCATTGCGCACGTGCCGGTTTCGAAACCGTGATCAGCGTGCCTGTGCGCCTGCAGGAAAGGTTGGTGGGCGAGCTGACCCTGTTCTACCGCGGCCCGAGGCAGCTTTCCAGCGACGACCGTGCGCTGCTGGAAACCATCGCCAGCCACCTGGCCGGTGCCATCGAGGGCCTGCGCGCCGCAGCGCTGCAGCGTGAGGCGGCGGTGGCCGAAGAGCGTGCCTTCATCGCACGTGAACTGCACGACTCGATTGCGCAGAGCCTGGCTTTCCTGAAGATCCAGTTGGGGCTGTTGCGCAGTGAATTGAAGGCGGGCGAACTGGCCAAGGTCGAGCGCACGCTGCGTGAACTGGACGCGGGGGTTCACGAAAGCCTGGGTGACGTGCGCGAGTTGCTGGTGCACTTCCGCACCCGCACCAATGCCGAAGACATCATTCCGGCCCTGAAGACCACGCTGACAAAGTTCGAACACCAGACCGGCCTGACCACCCATCTGGAGATCGAAGGCATTGGCCTGCCGCTGCCGGCCGACGTGCAGGTGCAGGTGCTGCACGTCGTGCAGGAAGCCCTGTCCAATGTGCGCAAGCACGCCCGCGCCCGCGAAGTCTGGGTCGAGGTCCAGCAGTCGCCGCACTGGCGTGTCGAGGTGCGAGACGACGGTTGCGGCTTTGCCACTGCCGATGCGGGGCCCGACGAAACCCACGTCGGCCTGCGCATCATGCAAGAACGCGCTCAGCGCATTGACGCCAGCGTCGAGGTGGCGTCGGTGCCGGGTTCGGGCACCAGTGTCGTGCTGAGCCTGCCGCCGCGCATGGAACTCGCGGCATGAAGGCCGACGGCGCCATCCGTGTGCTGGTGGTCGACGACCACACGCTGTTCAGACGCGGCCTGATCGCCTTGCTGGCGGATGACGCGCGCTTCCAGGTGGTGGCCGAAGCCGGTGACGCCAGCGAAGCGCAACACCGGGCCGCCGCCGTGCAGCCCGACGTGATCCTGCTCGACAACCACATGCCGGGCGTCAGTGGCGTCGACGCACTGCCAGGGCTGCGGGCGGCCGCCCCCGCGGCGCGGCTGCTGATGTTGACGGTGAGCGAAGACGAGCTCGACCTGGCCGCTGCGCTGCGGGGTGGCGCCCACGGTTATCTGCTGAAGACCATGGACAGCGACATGCTGGCCGCGGCCATCCTGCGCACGATGGCCGGAGAAGCCGTGGTCAGCCCGGAAATGACCAGCAAGCTCGTCAGTGCATTCCAGTCGCGACAAGGTGAAGCGAGCAGCAGCGGTGTTGACACGGCGGCCGACCCGATCCACAGCCTGTCGCCACGCGAGCACGAGATCCTGGCCCACATCGCACGCGGTGCCAGCAACAAGGAAGTGGCCCGCCAGCTGGGCATTGCCGAGACCACGGTGAAGATCCACGTTCAGCACATCCTGCGCAAGCTCAAGCTCAGTTCGCGTGTGCAGGCTGCTGTGTACCTGACGGGGCGCCCGGGATGATGGCGCCTGGCGACACGCTGGCCGCGCACGAATACCCGGCGCTGGCGGACCTGATGGACATGCTGGCGCTGCGTTATTCGGTCAGCCCGAAGTTCCTGGCGCCGCCCGCGCCCACGGCCGCGCAGTGGCAGCGCGCTGCGGACCTGGCGCTGCGCGCGCCCGACCACGGCGGTCTGCGGCCTTTCCGTTTTGTGATCGTCGGCGATGCGCAGCGCCTGCCGCTGGCCGAGCTTTTCGTCCAGCAAGCCCTGCGGCGGGGTCACGACACCAGCGAAGCCCAGAAGGCCAGGGAACGGGCTTTCAACGGGCCGGGCCTGGTGGCCCTGGTTGCGCACATCCGCGCAGATGAGGCCGACGTGCCGGCGCACGAGCAGTGGCTGTGTGTCGGTGCGGCCCTGATGAACTTCCTGAACGCGCTGCACCTGATGGGCTTCGGGGCCAAGGCACTCAGCGGAGCCTCGGTCGCCGACCCCGCCATCCGCAAAGCTTTCTGCAACGAAGGCGAAACGCTGGTGAGCTGGGTGGTGGCGGGGCGGCCCACACGGGCGGCACACCCGAAGCGGCAGGCTGCCGAGTTGCCGGTCATCCAGCCCTGGCAGCTGCCGGCGGATTGACGCCGGTCGACCGGCGTCGCCGCGCCTTCAAACCAGGCCGCACCGGGCCCGCATCGCCAGTGCCACGCCCTGTTCCTCGAAAATGCGTGGCTCATCGCGGGCCTTCAGGTGTCATGTGCGGCGCCTGGCGGCCGGCGTCTGGCGGGCGCGGCGGCTGCCTTGGGGCAGCGCCACGGGCGATGCGGTCGGCTTGCCCGGCGGCCCACGCTTGGCGACCGGCGCGCTGGCCGTCATGTCGGCCAGCGTGGCGCCATCCAGCGCCTTGAAGAATCCTTGCAGGGCTTCGCCGAACAGGTGCTTGAGGCGACAGCGGGGTGTCAGGCGGCAGGCATTGGTGCCGGAGTCGAAACACTCCACCAGGCGGAAGTCGGTTTCGGAGCCACGCACGATGTCGCCGATGCGGATGTCGCCAGGTTCACGCAGCAGGCGCAAACCGCCACCACGCCCGCGGGTGGTTTCGATCCAACCCTGGTGTGCCAGGTCATTGACGACCTTCATCAGGTGGTTCTTGGACAAGCCGTGGTGCTCGGCCATTTCAGCAATCGTTACCAGGCGCCCGCGGTGCGTGGCGCAGTACATCAGCACGCGCAGGGTGTAATCGGTGAATTCGGAAAGTCGCATGGACGGCCCTGAAGATGCATGCAGTGTATTGCTTTAGTCCATTCAAGTCATTAAGATGCATAGTAGGCGCATCTTTTAATAGCGACACAGCTGGCGCGGCCGCTGCGGCCACCTGGTCGGCCACTTTGGTCATTGACCCGTTGGTCTTCACGCCCTGGCTGATGAGCACGCGGCTCGACGGCAAGGACGTTTGACCCACCATGAACACTGTCGTGACCCCGATTTGCAGCCCGTTCGAAGGCCCACCTGTGAAGCTGAAGTCTTGAAGACGGACACCCCATCCACGCCACGCGCCGTGATGCCGATCAAGCCTTTGCCGGCGGTGTCCGGCGACGGGGCGCAGTCGGTCTGGATGTACCAGAAGCAGCCCGACATCTACCCCCGTGCCGTGAAGGGCTGGTTTGCCGGGTGGCGCTGGGCCCTGGTGTGGCTGACCCAGCTGCTGTTCTACGGTTTGCCCTGGGTGAACTGGGGCCAGCGCCAGGCGGTGCTGTTCGACCTGGAAGCCCAGCGTTTCTACATCCTGGGCCTGGTGCTCTACCCGCAGGACCTGATCTTTCTGGCGGCGCTGCTCGTGATCTCGGCACTGGCGCTGTTTTTCTTCACCGCGGTGGCGGGCCGCCTGTGGTGTGGATACGCCTGCCCGCAGACGGTCTACACCGAGATCTTCATGTGGGTCGAGCGCAAGATCGAAGGTGACCGCATTGCACGCATGCGGCTCGACCAGGCGCCGTGGGGCTTGAACAAGGCCGTGCGCAAAGGGTCCAAGCAGTTGGCCTGGCTGGCCATCGGCCTGTTCACCGGTTTCAGCTTCGTGGGCTACTTCACGCCCATCCGCGAGTTGGCTTTGGCAGTGCCGTCCTTCGACGTGTCGGCGTGGAACACCTTCTGGATTTTCTTCTACGGCACTGCCACCTATGGCAACGCAGGCTACCTGCGCGAGCAGATGTGCAAGTACATGTGCCCCTACGCACGCTTCCAGAGTGCGCTGATCGACAAGGATTCGCTGGTCATCACCTACGACACCGCCCGCGGCGAGCCCCGCGGCTCACGGTCGCGCAAGGCGAGCCCGGCGGCACAGGGCTTGGGCGACTGCGTGAACTGCACCTTGTGCGTGCAGGTCTGCCCCACCGGCATCGACATTCGCGACGGCTTGCAGAACGAATGCATCGGCTGCGCTGCCTGCATCGACGTCTGCAACGACGTCATGCACCGTGTCGGTTACCCGCAGGGCCTGATCCGCTACGCCACCGAAAACGGCGTGGCCAAGGGCTGGACACGGCTGCAGATGTTCAAGCGTGCGCTGCGTCCGCGTGTGCTGATCTACGGCGCGGTGTTGTTGGCCGCCAGCGTGGCCTTTGCCACCAGCGTGGCACTTCGCAGCCCTTTCACCTTCGACGTCGTCAGGGACCGCGGCACGCTGGCCCGTGTGGTCGACGACGGGGCGGTGGAAAACGTCTACCGCATCCAGGTCATGAACCGCACCGAAGCGACGCAGACCTACCGGCTGACCGCCACCGGGATCGAAGGCCTCGAACTGTCGGCGTCGCAGGTCAGCGCCGCACCGGCCAGCGCCGTGTCGTTGGTGGCCCGCCTGCGGCTTCCACACCGCGACGCGCAGGCACTGAGCGGAACGGCAACACCGGTGGTGTTCGAGCTTGTGCGGGTGGCCGCAAACCCTTTGGCGGTTCAACGCGAGAAGTCCACCTTCATCGTGCCACGCTGAAGCCCGGTGCGGGTTTCAGGCCGGTGGTGTGTCGACCCTCGACAACGCGGCCACCAAGCCGGCCATCCCGTCGATGGGTCTTCGGTGCTGCCGACGCAGCGCCTATCATGCACATTCCCACCGCGCCCCCATGAGCATCCGCACCCGGCTTCTGCTGTTGACCCTGCTGCTGACCGCCTTGCCGGCTCTGTGGCAGCTGGGCCGCTTTGTGCAAGACCGCCAGCGCACGGTCGAAGAGGACTCGGTGCGCCTGCAGATCATTGCGCAGCGCAACGCCGAGGCCATTGCCGAACGCATCCAGGGTACGACGCAACTGCTGTTCGGTCTGTCCCATGCACGCAACCTGGACACCACCGACCGGCAGGCTTGTTCGGGCTTTCTGTCGCAGGTGCGCGAAGCCCACCCGCAGTACACCGGCATCCTGACCATCAAGCCCGATGGCAGCCTGTTCTGCGATTCGCTGCGCAGCGGGCGCGAACTTGACCTGCGTGACCGGGCCTACTTCCAGGCGGCACGGGCGCAGCGCGGCGGGGTGGCACTGGAGCCGACGTTTGGCCGCCTCTCGGGTCTGGCGGTGCTGCAGATTGCCCACCCGGTGCGCTCCGAGCAGGGTGAACTGCTGTTTGTGCTGCTGGCTTCGCTGAACCTGCAGAAGGTGGTTCAAACGGTGAACTTCACCGTGCCCGGCGCCGGTTTGCTGCTGGTGGACGACAAGGGCCTGGTGCTGGCCACCTCGCGCACCGACGAAAGCCGCGAGCGACCGGGCAGCCAGGTGGAACCCGCCGAGCTGCTGCAGTTCGTGCTGAATGGCCGAGGCCAAACGCAAGAGGTCAACAGCAGCGACCGCGGCCTGACGGTCTGGGCCAGCGCCGACGTGCCGGCGCTGACCCAGGCGCGCCTGCGGGTGCTGGCTGGTGTGCCCAAACAGTCGCTGCTGGCGCGAGCCGACCGCCGCCTGGCGCAGGACATGGCGCTGTTGGCACTGCTGGCGGTGGCGCTGTTCCTGGCCGTCTGGGCGATCACCGAATCGGCCATCCGGCGCCCGGTGGAACGGCTCTCCAGCATGGCCCGGCAATTGGCGGCGGGCGACCTGAGCGCGCGCGTGGTGCCACCCTTGCCAAGCGGCGAGCTGGGCAGCTTGACAAGGGACCTGAACCAGACCGCTCAGTCGCTGCAGGAGCAGCGCAAGGACATCGACGAACTCAATGAGCGTTTGCGCCGGTCGCAGCGGCTCGAGGCCGTGGGCCAGCTCACCGGCGGCGTGGCACACGACTTCAACAACCTGCTGACGGTGGTCATGGGCAACGCCGAGCTGCTGGTGGAATTGAACCCGGCCAACTCGCAACAGCGGCTGCTGGCCGAAATGATCGGCACCGCCGCGCAGCGGGGTGCCGACCTGACGCAGCGATTGCTGGCCTTCGCGCGCAAGCAGCCCCTGGCGCCCCGGGTGGTGGACCTGAACCAGCTGGTGGCCGGTATCGACCCCATGTTGCGTCGGGCGCTGGGTGAGCACATCGAGATCGAGCTCATCCGCGCGGCGGGCCTGTGGCCTGCGCTGGTCGACCCCGGGCTGCTGGAAAACGCCCTGCTCAACTTGTGCCTGAACGCACGCGACGCCATGCCCAGTGGCGGTCGGCTGACGCTGGAAACCGCCAATGCTCGGCTGGATGCCGACTACGCGGCCCACAACCTCGACGTGCAACCGGGCCAGTACGTGATGCTGGCGGTCTCGGACAGCGGCACCGGCATTTCGCCTGACAACCTGAAACGGGTCTTCGAGCCCTTTTTCACCACCAAGGAAACCGGCAAGGGCACCGGCCTGGGTTTGGCCATGGTCTACGGTTTCATCAAGCAGTCGGCCGGCCACGTGAGCGTGTACTCCGAGCTTGGCCATGGCACCACCGTCAAGCTCTACCTGCCACGCGCGTCGGCAGCTGAACAGGCCAACGTCGCTGCGGCAGAACAGCCTGCCGATGCGCTGCCCGTCGGGGGCACCGGCACCATCCTGCTGGTCGAAGACGACGTTGCGGTGCGCCAGTTTGCGTTGGCCCAGCTCCTTGCGCTGGGCTACACGGTGCTGGAAGCCAGCGACGGGCCTTCGGCGATGGCCATCCTGCGGCAGCGGCAGGACATCGACTTGTTGTTCACCGACGTTGTCATGCCCGGTGGCATGAACGGCCGGGCGCTGGCCGATGCGGCCCGCCAGTTGCACCCGCACTTGCACGTGCTCTACACCTCGGGCTACACCGAAAACGCCATCGTGCACCACGGGCGCTTGGACGAAGGCGCGCGCTTGCTCGGCAAGCCCTACCGCCGCGGCGACCTGGACCGTGCCGTGCGCGAAGCACTGGCAGATCCGCCCGCGGCGCCTTCGGCCTGAACACGCCCTCTGCGGTCAGGGGCAGGCGGCGCGGCTTGGCCTTGGCCTGGCCGGCCCGATACACTGATGCAGGACAGTTGCTGGGACCGGTCCGGCAGGGAGCGCCAGATGAACGAAGCGGACCCGCAAGCCCGCCACATCGACAGCCCACCGATCCAGGCTGCGTCTGCCCGGCGCCTGCTGATCCTGGACGACGACGACCTGGTCGGCATGCTGGTCGACACGGTGGCGCGCCTGGCTGGCATGGACACCCGACTGACGTCTCACCACGAAGCCTTTTTCCTGGCCCTGGCCGAGTGGCAGCCCGACCTGGTGCTGATCGATCTGACGATGCCGGCCATGAGCGGCGAAGACGTGCTGCGTGACCTGGCCAAGCGGCAGTGCCGGGCCCGCATCATCATCAGCAGCGGTTCCGAGCCGCAGCGGCTGGCCGCTGCCAGTGCGATGGCGGCGGCCAATGGGCTGACCTTGGCCGGCACCTTGCCCAAGCCTTTCACGCCGGCCAAACTGCGCACCTTGCTGGCCGCTTGACCGCTGGCCTCCGGTTGCGTTGCCGGTGTAGGCTCGGAGCCGCTTTGGCCACAGAGGTGATGCATGCGCGCGGTCCTGTCCCTGGGTGCTTTGTTGCTGGTGGTTTTTCTGGTCAGCAAGATGGCCGGTACGCAATTGCAGGCCCTGAATCCATCCGCCGGGGGTGAAGCCCAGACAGGCCCGGTGGTATCGCCGGCCGAAGCCGCCGCCGACAAGATGCGCAAGGCCCTGGACCAAGGCGCCGCTGCGGCAGCCGCCGCCGTTGAAAAGGCCGAAGACGCGGCCTCGCGCTGAAGGAACCACCGCCATGACAACCGACACCAGCCGCCTGTTCGAAGACCTTCGCCCGCTGCTCGTGAAGCAGGGGGTGAGCCTGGGCTTGTTGCCGACCGAAGAACAGGCGCTGGTGTTTGCGCTGGCCTGGTCCGGCCTGCCCGAAGACAACCTCACCGAGCCCGACGTCAACCAGGCACTGAAGCGCCTGCTGCAAGGCCCGCTGGTCTTTCTGCACACCGACCATGTGGAGTTGCGGCGCTGGCTGGTCGACGCACAGTGGCTGGACCGTGATGGTTACGGCCGCCAATACCGGCGTCGCGTGGCGGCTGCGCTGCCCGGCTTGGCGGCCGCAGCAGCTCTCGAGCTGGACACGCTGGGCGTTCAGGGTTCTGCGCAGTGGGTGGCCAGCGAGCGTGCCCAACACGCGGCCCGGCGCACCGCGCGACGCCAGGCCTGGGAGGCGCAGCAGAACCGGGTGGAGTCACCCCCGCCACCCCTGCCATAACCCGATCGGCCATGTGGGCAGCCGCTACACTGCCGTCCGATGTCTGCCGAGAAGCCGCCGAGTGACCCGCTGCCGTTTGTGCAACCTGCGCAGCAAGGGGCAGCTCGCAGTGGTACCGGGTGGTCCTGCGGTGCCGTCCCGTGAACGACCCTGCTTTTGAATACGGCATGCGCCTGGCCCTGGACCAGGCGCACAACGCCTGGTTGGTGGGTGAGGTGCCGGTGGGTGCCGTGATCCTGCGGCCTTCGCCCGACGGACCCAAGGTCATCGCCACCGGCTACAACCGGCCCATCACCACCCACGACCCCACCGCACATGCCGAGATCGTGGCGCTGCGCCACGCGGCCACGCTCTTGGAAAACTACCGCCTGCCCGAGTGCGAGCTGTACGTGACGCTGGAACCCTGCGCGATGTGTGCGATGGCGCTGCTGCACGCCCGTTTCAAACGCGTGGTGTTCGGTGCGCCAGACCCCAAGACCGGCGCTGCAGGTTCTGTGCTGAACCTCTTTGCGAATGCGCAACTGAACCACCAGACTGAGCTGGTGAGCGGTGTGATGGCCGAGCCGTGTTCACGCCTGCTGAAGGACTTTTTTGCCGAACGCCGTGCACAACAGCGTGCGCTGCGGGTTGAAGCTTTGCCGGTCGATGAGGACACCAGCGAACACCAGGCCATCCCGGCCGGCGAGGCCATCGAACTGCAGCCGCCTGACAGAACGCCGTCATGAAGTCGTTGATCCTGTTTTCCCCATCGGGTGTGGTGGCGCGCGCGCCGGTCTTGCGCTTGGCCGCCAAGCGTTTGCGTGGCCTGGGTTTCGACGCCCAGCTCGACGCCGATGCACTGGCCCGTCACCAGCGTTTTGCCGGTGACGACAGCACCCGCCTGGCCGCCTTGCACCGCGTGGCCGATGCCGCGCCGTCGGTGGCCATGGCCAGCCGCGGGGGTTACGGCCTGACCCGCTTGCTGGACGGCGTGGACTGGAAGCGCATCTCGCGCAGCGTGGAGCAGGGCACCCGCTGGGTGGGCCACAGCGACTTCACGGCACTGCAGCTGGGCATGCTGGCCCATGGCGCCGGGCCCTCGTGGGCCGGGCCCCTGGCCACCGACGATTTCGGCCGTGAAGAAACTGCCGGCGGGGTCGACGAGGTCACCCGCGACTGTTTCTGCGAAGCCATGTCGGGTGAACTGGAGGCGGTGGGCTTTCGCACCGAAGCCGGTTTTGACGGCTTTGGCGTGAAGGGCCGCCTGTGGGGCGGCAACCTGGCGATGGTGGTGTCACTGCTGGGCACGCCTCACTGGCCCGGGCCACGTGTCACACGCGGTGGCATCCTGTTCCTGGAAGACGTCAACGAACACCCCTACCGCATCGAACGCAGCCTTCTGCACCTGCAGCAGGCGGGTGTGCTGCAAAGCCAGAAGGCGGTGCTGCTGGGCGCGGTGTCGGGCTGGAAACCGTCGCCGCTGGACCGGGGCTACACGCTGAAGACGATGGTGGCGAGGGTGCGCGTGGGCATGAAAACACCGCTGATCACCGGGCTGCCCTTCGGCCACGTGAACCCGAAGGTGACGCTGCCGGTGGGGCAGCAGGTGCAACTGGTGGTGCAGGGGCGCGATGTCCTTCTGGGCTGGTAGTTCGCGCCGCTGGGCAAGCCGTTTCACGCGGGCCGGCCTTGCGGCCCTGGCAATGTTGCTGGGCGCGTGCAACAACAACCCCTGGCCGGCCGAGGCGGCCGCATCGAACACGCTGTACACCGCCGTCGTCGAGTCTTCACCGCGCCACCTGGACCCGACGGCTTCGTACTGGAACAACGACACGCCCTACACCTACCAGATCTATGAACCGCCCTACGGTTACCACTACCTGAAGCGGCCTTTTGAGCTGGTGCCCAAGTCAGCGGCTGCCGTGGTGAAACCCTACTTCGTCGACAAGAGCGGCCAGCGCCTGCCCGACGATGCGCCAAACGAACAGGTGGCCGAAAGCGTGTACGAGGTGCCGATCAAACCCGGCATCCTGTACCAACCGCACCCGGCCTTTGCCAAGGACGCCCAGGGCCGCCACCGCTACCACGCCATGAAGCCCGGTGAGCTGGGCGAGCGCCGCACGCCGCTGCAGTTCGAACACCAGGGCACCCGCGAGCTGGTGGCCGAGGACTTTGTCTATGCGCTGAAACGCCAGGCCACGACACGCATCACCGCGCCCATCTACAGCACCTTTGCCGAATACGTGGTGGGCCTGAAGGACTACGGCGAACTGGTCAAGCAGGAAGACAGGAAGCTGCGGGAGGGCCTGGACCCGGCCAGCCAGGACAAACCTTTCCTGGACTTCCGCCAGTGGCCGCTGGCGGGCGCCACCGCGCCGGAAAAGCACCTGCTGCGCATCCGCATCAAGGGCAAGTACCCGCAGTGGAGCTACTGGATGCAGATGACTTTCATGGCCCCGGTGCCGTGGGAGGCCGATGCCTTCTACGCCCAGCCCGGCATGGCTGAAAGGGCGCTGACGCTGGACGTGTGGCCGGTGGGCACTGGCGCCTACATGATGGTGGAGTTCGTGAAGGACCGTTACCACGTGATGCAGCGCAACCCCAACTACCGGGGTGAACCTTACCCCTGTGAAGGCATGCCCGGCGACAAGGAAGCCGGCCTGCTGGACGACTGTGGCAAGACCATGCCCTTCATCGACCGCTACGTGTCCAGCATCGAGCGTGAAGCCGTGCCGCAGCGGGGCAAGTTCCGCCAGGGCTTCTACGACGTCGAGGTCTTCGAGCGCACCGACACCGGCATGGACTACCTGGTGGCCATGCAAGACAGCGAAGAGGTGCGTGCCGAGTACCTGGACAAGGGTTTCCGCCTGAACCGCGGTTCGGACGTCAACAGCTACTTCATCGGCTTCAACATGCTGGACCCGGTGATCGGCGACGGTGACGGCGCCGAGGCCACACCCGAGCGCGCCGCGCGCAACCGCAAGTTGCGGCAGGCCATCAGCATCGCCATCGACTGGGAGGAATACGCCAAGGTCTTTCCCAAGAAGGCCGGCGACACCGCGCAAAGTCCGCTGCCACCCGGCATCTTCGGCAGCCGCGAAGGCACGGCCGAAGGTGTGAACCCGGTGACGCATGTGTGGCAAGACGGCCGTGCCGTGCGCCGGCCCATCAGCGATGCCAAACGCCTGATGGCCGAAGCCGGTTACCCGCAGGGTCGCGACGCACAGACCGGCAAGCCGCTGGTGCTGAACTACGACTTCTATGCACCGCCCACACCCGAGCGCAAGCCCGAGATCGACTGGGTGGTGCGCCAGTTCGCCAAGATCGACATCCAGCTCGAAGTGCGCGCCACCGACAACAACCAGTTCCAGGACAAGGTGCGCAAAGGCAAGTACCAGGTGTTCTGGCTGGGCTGGAATGCCGACTACCCCGACGCCGAGAACTTCCTGTTCCTGCTGTATGGCCCCACCGGCAAGACCAGGTTCGACGGCGAGAACACGTCCAACTACGCCAGCGCCGAATACGACCGCCTGTACGTGCAGATGAAGACCTTGCCCGACGGACCGGCCAAGCAGAAGCTGATCGACGAGATGGTGAAAGTGGTGCGCGAAGACGCACCCTGGACGATGGGATTTTTCCCCTATGCCAGCGCCGCCGCGCAGCAGTGGGTGCACAACTTCAAGCCGGCCATCCTGATCCGTGACCACGGCCGTTACCTGCGGCTGGACGTGAAGCAACGCCTGGCCAGCCACGCGGCGTGGAACCGGCCGGTGTGGTGGCCGCTGCTGCTGATCGGCGCGCTGGTGGTGGCGCTGTTCTGGGTGGCCCGCAGCCACTTGCGCAAGCGCGAGCGCACCAACGCACGCGGCGAAGTGCTGGCATGAGTCGCGCATCCCCATGCTGAACTTCATCCTGCGCCGCATCGGCTACGGCGTGCTGATCCTGCTGGGTGTGAACCTGGCCACTTTCGTCCTGTTTTTCACCGTCAACACCCCCGACGACATGGCGCGCCTGAACCTGGGCGGCAAGCGGGTGACGCAGGAATCGATCGAGAAATGGAAGTCCGAACGGGGTTACGACAAGCCGCTGTACCTGAACCGCCAGGCCAGTGGCACGCAGCAGGTCACCGAGACCATCTTCTGGGAACGTTCGGTGTCGCTGATGGCGCTGGACTTCGGCCGCGCCGACAGCGAAAGCGCGGGTGACATCGGCCACGAGGTGGGCGCGCGCATGTGGGTCAGCCTGCAGATGGCGCTGCCGCTGTTTGTGCTGCAGGTCATTGCCAGCACCGCGTTTGCGCTGCTGCTGGTGATGTTCCGCCATTCACGGCTCGACTTCTGGGGCGTGGTGGCCTGTGTGCTGATGCTGTCGATCAGCAGCCTCTTCTACATCATCGTTGGCCAGTACCTGTTTTCGCGTGTGCTGAAGCTGGCGCCGATTTCCGGCTACGCGCCGGGCCTGGACGCGGTGAAGTTCCTGCTGCTGCCGGTGGGCCTGAGTCTGATCGCCCGCCTGGGCGGCGAAGCGCGGCTGTACCGCGCGATGTTTCTGGAAGAGATCGGCAAGGACTATGTGCGCACCGCACGTGCCAAGGGCCTGAGCGAGCAGGTGGTGATGTTCCGCCACGTGCTGCGCAATGCGCTGATTCCCATCATCACCAGCGCCGGCAGTTACCTGCCTTATGTGTTCCTGGGCAGCCTGGTCTTCGAAAGTTTCTTCGGCCTGCCGGGACTGGGCGCCTATGTCATCGAAGCCATCGGCAAGCAGGACTTCGCGGTCGTGCGCACGATGGTCTTCGTGGGTTCGCTGCTGTACATCGCGACCTTTGCGCTGATCGACATTGCCTACACCTGGGTCGACCCCCGCGTGCGGTTGAGTTGAGCCCAGCCTTCCCTATGCCCATGCCCAAGTTCGTGCTGTTGTGGACCGACGCTGCGATCTGGCTCTTGCTGCTGGTGGTGCTGGCCTACGCGCTGAGCGTGCTGCGCAAGCCCGAGCTGGCCGACAAGTGGGGCCGCGTGTTCCGCAACGCGCCAGCGCTGGCATCCTCCATCATCCTGCTGCTGTGCCTGGGCGTGACGCTGCTGGACAGCGTGCACTTCAGGCCGCTGCTGCCGCCCGCGCCCGGCGTGCAGAACGCCGCGCCGGCCTACGACAGCCGCACACGGTCGGTGCTGGATGTGGTGCTGGCCGACCTGCTGGCGGCCCGCGAGTCCACCTACTCGCGGCCGCTGTCCTATGTGGGCTTCACGAAGGAGTCGCTGCTGGTCGATGGCGTGGTGCAGCGGGTCGCGCCGCGCCTGGCCTTCGGCGGCAGCCACTTGAGCGACCCTGAAAGGCAGTGGTTGGGTGACATCGCCGTGCGTGCGTCGCAGGGCCTCTTCATCGGCTTCCTGCTCGGCGCCTTGGCGGCGGCCGCGCTGGTGGCCGCCATTGCGCGCAAGCGCCGGCACTCAGTGCGAGACACGTGGCGCGCCATCCGCGGGCAGCAAGGGCAGGTGCCCTGGCACGTGGCCGTGGTGACGCTGCTGGTGCTGGGCCTGGTGGTCGGCCCGGCCACGATGCTGTCCGGCCCCTACCACCTGCTGGGCACCGACCTGACCGGCAACGACGTGCTCTACCAAAGCCTGAAGAGCATCCGCACCGCCTTTGTCATCGGCACGCTGGCGACCGTGGCCACGCTGCCGCTGGCGGTGGTGCTGGGTCTGCTGGCGGGCTACTTCAAGGGCTGGGTGGACGAACTCATTCAGTACATCTACACCGTGCTGTCCTCCGTGCCGAACGTGCTGCTCATCGCGGCCTGCGTGTTGATGGTGCAGGTTTTCCTGGACAAGAACCCCGACCTCTTCGAGACCGGTGCCGAACGTTCCGACCTGAAACTCTTCTTGCTGTGCGCCGTGCTGGGCCTGACCGGCTGGGCCGGTCTGTGCCGCCTGCTGCGCGGCGAAACCCTGAAGCTGCGTGAACTGGACTACGTGCAGGCGGCGCAGGCCTTCGGCATCGGCCACGCGCGCATCATGGCGCGCCACATCTTCCCCAACGTGGCGCACCTGATGCTCATCGTCACGGTGCTCGAGTTCAGTTCGCTGATCCTGTACGAGGCCGTGCTGTCCTACGTGGGCGTGGGCGTCGACCCGTCGATGAACAGCTTCGGCGGCATGATCAACCTGGCCCGCAACGAGATGAGCCGTGACCCGGTGGTCTGGTGGTCGTTCGCGTCGGCCTTTGCCTTCATGGTGACGCTGGTGCTGGCCGCCAACCTGTTTGCCGACGGCGTGCGCGACGCCTTCGACCCGCGCGCCCGCGTCTTCCGCAGCAAACGTGTCTTGCGCCCGCGCAAGAAACTGGCCTGAAGATGCTGAACATCAACGACCTGCAGGTTGAACTGGAAGGTGATGGTGGCCTGGTGCGTGCCATCGACGGCCTGCGCCTGTGCATCGAACGTGGCGAGACCTTCGCGCTGGTGGGCGAGTCGGGCTGCGGCAAGAGCATGACCGCGCTGGCGCTGATGCGCCTGCTGCCCGAAAACGGCTACGTGGCTGCGGGCGACATCCACATCGGCCGCGGCGCCGATGCGGTGGACGTGCTGGGCCTGCCCGAAGTGCAGATGCGCAGCGTGCGCGGTGGCCGTGTCGGCATGATCTTTCAAGAGCCCGGCACCAGCCTGAACCCGGTGATGAAGGTGGGCCAGCAGATCGTCGAAGCGATCGAGGCCCACACACCACTGCGCGGTGCAGCGGCACGCAACAAGGCGCTGGACTGGCTGCGGCGCGTGGGCATTCCCGAGCCCGAACGCCGCATCGACGACTACCCCTTCCGCATGAGCGGTGGCCAGAAACAGCGTGTGATGATCGCGGTGGCGCTGGCCGCCGAACCACACTTCCTGATCGCGGACGAGCCCACCACGGCGCTGGACGTGACGATTCAGGCGCAGATCCTGGACCTGTTGCGCGACCTGCAGCGCGAAAAGCGCATGGGCCTTTTGCTGATCACGCACGATCTGGCGGTGGTGTCGGGCATGGCGCAGCGGGTGGCGCTGATGTACGCGGGGCAGATCATCGAAGTGGCCAGCGCGCAGGACTTCTTCCGTGCGCCCAAGCACCCCTATGCCCGTGCGCTGCTGCGTGCGCTGCCGGGTGGCGACCGGCGCGCCGGGCCGCTGGAGGCGATTGCGGGCACAGTGCCGGCGCTGAACCAGCGCTTCCAGGGCTGCCGCTTTGCGCCGCGTTGTGGGCAGGTGATGGTGCATTGCGGGGGCACCTTGCCTGAACTGCGGGAAGTCGTGGCGGGGCATGAGGTGCGGTGTCTGCTGTATGCGCAGGGCGCTGACCCTCACCCCAGCCCTCTCCCGCGAGCGGGAGAGGGGGCCAGCGCAATGCCCACGGGTCGGCCAGTCAGCGCCCGAGTCACTGGATTGCCCCCTCTCCCGCTGGGAGAGGGTTGGGGTGAGGGCCGGCTTGGAGACAAGTCCCCCGCCCCCCCGCTGCTCGACGTGCAGGACCTGCGTGTCCGCTTCCCCCTCCGCGGCGGCATCCTGCAAGGCATCAAGGGCCACTTCAACGCCGTCGATGGCGTTTCGTTCCAGTTGCATGCCGGCGAGACGCTGGCGCTGGTGGGCGAGTCGGGCTGCGGCAAGACCACCACCGGCAAGGCCATCGTGCAGTTGCTGCGCCACCTGTCGGTGACCGAGGGCCGTGCGCTGCTGAACGGCCAGAACCTGTTCGACATGCAAGGCGAAACGCTGCGTGCCGCGCGGCGCCAGGTGCAGATCATCTTCCAGGACCCTTTTGCATCGCTGAACCCGCGCATGCGTGTGCACGACATCCTGGAAGAGGGCCTGGCGGCGCTGCAGCCCGACCTGGACGCAAAACAGCGCCGCGCCCGACTCGAACGCCTGACCGACCAGGTGGGCCTGCGCCGCGAGGCGCTGCAACGCTACCCACACGAGTTTTCGGGTGGCCAGCGTCAGCGCATCGCCATCGCCCGCGCGCTGGCGGTGCAGCCGCGATTGATCGTCTGCGACGAGCCCACGTCGGCGCTGGATGTGTCGGTGCAGGCGCAGATCCTGAACCTGCTGCGCGATCTGCAGCGCGAGCTGGGTGTCAGCTACCTTTTCATCACGCACAACATCGGGGTCGTGGAGTACGTTGCCGACCGCATCGTGGTCATGAAGGCCGGGCGGGTGGAAGAGCAGGGGGCTAGCGCCCAGGTGCTGGCCCAGCCATCACGCGACTACACCCGCCAGTTGCTGGCCGCCGTGCCGCGGCTCCAGGGGGTCTGATCCCGGAGGGCAGTTGGGTCTTTTGTGACGGTCGTGTTGCGGGTCACCAACAACGGGGGCCTCGACTGAGCTAAGGGCATGCCCTAGCCGCTGCGCCACCAGATCAGGTCGGTCTGTAACGGTGCCAACGCAAGTCCTTGATTTTCAAGGAAATTGACCTCTCATTCCAGCCGGCGCGGCAACAGGACCTGCCGCGCAAGCCTCGTGCGGGACCCGACGGTCGCCAAAGAGTTCCCTGTCAGCCGTGACAATGCGTTTACACGTCTTTGCGTCGGGACGCCGAGGTCATACCCGACTTCGTCGAAACGCCCGTACAGGCCCGTGTTTCTGACCGGAAACCCTTACACACCACAGGAGTTCGAAGCTCATGTTCCAAAGAACCAAGATCTGCACGGGCGTGCTCGTGGCCATGGGCGTGCTGGCAATGCCGGCCGTCGCCCAGACCACCGAACGCGTCGAAGTCACCGGCTCGCGCATCAAGAGCATCGGTGCCACGTCCACCAGCCCCATCGCCAGCGTCGGCGCTGAAGAGATCAACTCTTCGCAGCCCGTGGCCATCGAAGAGGTCATCCGCGGCCTGCCGGCAGCCATCCCCGCCATCGGGCCGGGTACCAACAACGGTTCTGGCGGTATTGCCACCATCGACCTGCGGGGCCTGGGGCCCCAGCGCACCTTGGTGCTGATCAATGGTCGGCGCGCCGTCCCTGCGGACTTGACGGGCCGGGTTGACACCAACGCCATTCCGGTGGCATTGCTGGAGCGCATCGACCTCGTGACCGGCGGCGCCTCTGCCGTGTATGGCGCCGACGCAGTTGCCGGCGTCGTCAACTTCGTGCTGAAGAAAAACTTCAGCGGTGTCGAAGCACAGACCACCTACGGCGTGTCCGAGCAAGGCGACGCCAAGCGTTATCGCACCGACCTGACTGTCGGTACCAATCTGGCCGATGGTCGCGGCAACGTTGCGCTGAGCGTGGGCACCACGCGCACCAACCCGCTGACGCAGGGTGAGCGCGATTTCGGTCTGTTTTCGGTCAGCTCGACCTCGGGCCTGTCTGGGGGGTCGTCGATCACCGTGCCGGCCGTCCTGGGGGGTATCCCAGCGCCGCTGGCCGGCAACCGGATCGTCGATGTGTCAACTGGCGCTCTCCGGGCGTACAACGCGGACACGGACGCGTTCAACTTCAACCCGCAGAACTACTACATCACGCCCTTGGAACGGACGCAGATGGCAGCCATTGGTCGCTTCACGATCAACGAGTTTGCCGAAGCCTATGCCGAGCTCAATCACACCAAGAGCAAGGTCACGCTGAATCTGGCGTCGACGGGCACTTTTGCGTCGGCAGGTTTCCCGAACTGGAGACTTCCGATTGGCAACCCGTTCATCCCGGATGCGATGCGCACCCAGCTGTGTGCAGCGTTTGGCATCACGACACCGTGTGTCCAGGGCAACACGGAAGAGGTCACGGTCAACATCAGTCGGCGTCTGCTTGAAAACGGTCCGCGCATCAACGACTTCGACAACAACTCCTCGCAATGGACGGCAGGCCTCCGCGGCTCCTTGCCGTTCCTGAGCACTTGGAGCTACGACGCTTACCTGCAAAAGGGCAGCTCTGATCAGTTGTCCACGCGCGTGAACTGGGGTTCCGCCTCCAGGCTTCAGCAATCACTGCGCTCGGTGTCGCCCACGGCATGCACGGTCACCACCGGTGGCTGCGTGCCGATCAACGTCTTCGGCGCGTTGGGCTCCGTCACTCCGGAGATGTTGGCCTTCTTCAACCAGACCGCGGTCCAGACCACCTCGGTCTCCCAGACTGTCAAGAGCGCGTCGGTCAATGGCGATTTGGGCGTCGTCAAGAGTCCCTTCGCCAGAGTGCCGGTGTCGTTGGCCCTTGGCTACGAAGACCGAACCATGACGGCGGGTAACCTGTCGGACGGACCATCACAGCGCAACGGCGAAGTCCTCGGGACCGGCGCGCCGCTTCCCGATCGCAGGGGCACGGTATCGCTCAAGGAAGGCTTCATCGAGACGGTCGTGCCGCTGGCCGCTGGCATCACGGGCATCAACTCCCTGAATCTCGAAGGCGGCTACCGCGACAGCACCTTCAAGACCGCTGTCAGTAGCCAGACCTATGGCAGCTGGAAGTACGGTATTGACTATGCCCCGATCAAGGGACTGCGTTTCCGCGCCATGCAGCAGCGTGCAACCCGTTCACCCAACATCAACGAGCTGTACCAGCCCATCGTCAGTGGCCTGTCGAACCGCCCCGTCGATCCCTGTCAGCTGGCCCTGATCAACTCCGCTGAGGCCAGCACGCCGGGCACGCTGTCCAATCTGTGTCGCATCACCGGCGTCCCGTTGTCGCAGTTCGGCAATGTGCCGGCACCAGCTGCGGGCCAGATCAGCAACACGGGCGGCGGTAACCCGAACCTCAGCCCGGAAGAAGCCGACACCACGACCATCGGTTTTGTGTGGGAGCCTGAGTTCGTGCCTGGCCTGTCGGTCACGCTGGACTACTACAAGATCGCGATCGAAAAAGCAGTTTCCAGCGCGACGACGAACCAGGTGATCGATGGCTGCTACAGCGCCGCGCTCAACCCGGGCTTCAACGCAGGCAATCCGTTTTGTGGACTGATCGTTCGCAACGTCACCACGGGTAGCCTGAATGGCGCCGCCGGCGTGATCACGCAGACGTCCAACCTGGGCACGGTGGATACCGAGGGCTACGACCTGGGAGTCAACTACCGCCTGCGGCTGCAGAGCTGGGGTCGTGTCGACCTGGGGCTGCAGGCGACACAGGTCGTCAAGAACGGCTTCAAGTCACTGCCTTCCGTGGCGCGCATCGAGTGCACCGGCTTCAACGGTCCGGACTGCGGTGGGCCCACACCCAAGATGAAGTGGAGCCAGCGTGCAACCTGGTCCGTGGGTGACTTCACGGCCGGCTACAACTGGCGCCACCTGGGCAAGTCGTCGGTTCAAGGCGCCCCTGCGACCTTGCCGCAGTTTGCCACCATCAAGGCCTACAACTACCTGGACCTGAGCTTTGCCTGGCAAGTCACCAAGAACTTGCGCCTGAACCTGGCCATCAACAATGCCAGCGACCTGGAAGCACCGTTCCTGGGGGCCAATGTGGGCACGACGAGCACCAACAGCGGCAACACCTTCCCGCAGTGGTACGACGTGGTCGGACGCGCCTACTCACTCGGCGCGACTCTGAAGTTCTGATCGCCGGTCTGCCGGTGTTGAAAAAGGCGGGCTTCGGCCCGCCTTTTCTTTGCGCGCCCAGCCCAGGGGGCAGGGGTGCAAGTCCTGCCGCGAGTTGATCACGGCGGACGGAGCGAAGCGCAGCTGCATCTAGGCAACCGGGTGTCGGCAGGAAGCATGGAGAGCAGGTGCGAGCCGATGAACAAGAGCCGGCAAGAAGGCGTTCTCGACCAGCGTGAGCGGGCATCAAAGCATAATATTGCGCACATTGATTGCCCCGCAATCGCTTGCATCTGTCCAGATTCTGGGCTTCCTGGGGGGCGACTGTTGAGGTCGCCCGGGCTGCAGTGACTTGCGATGTCCACGTATGCCCAAGATCCGGTGAGGCCAGCTCGTGTTGTGCGCAGCCGATATGCGGCACGCGCCCTGTAGTGAAAAATCGGCCACCATGGAAAGCTACTTTCCACCGCTGAAATCGAAGGCCGAGACCCTGGCCGATGCCTGGGTGCAGCAAGGGTTTGCGCACCACCAGGCGGCCGACATCCGTGTGGCCGAACAAGCCTACCGGCAAGCCCTGCAGGCGCATCCGCTGCATGCGGCCGCGCTGCAACTGCTGGGACTGCTGAAGCGCAGGCAAGGCGACCTGGTGCAGGCCGAAGCGCTGATGCGCCAGTCGCTCGAAGTGCAGCCGGCCCAGCCGCATGTCTGGAACAACCTGGGCAATCTGCTGCTGAGCCTGGGGCGTGCTGCCGAGGCCGAAGGCTGCTTCGACCAGGCGCTGGCACTGATGCCTGCGTATGCCGACGCCCACTACAACCGCGCGCGCGCCTTGCACGTGCAGGGCCGCCTGCCGCAAGCGGCTGCTGCGGTGCAGGCAGCTCGCGCCCATGTGCCGCAGGCCACTGCCGCGATGCTGCAGTTGCAGGCGCAGATCGAAGGTGACCAGGGCCAGCTGAGCGAAGCGCTCGTCACCGTCGATCATGCCTTGCAGTTGGCGCCAGACAAGCCGGCCCTGCTGCACAACCGCGCCACGCTGCTGCAGCGCTGCCACCGCCACACCGAGGCGCTTCAGGCCCATGAACGTGCGCTGGCCCTGGGCCTGGACGCCGCCGACGCTCACTACAACCACGGCAACACGCTGCAGAGCGTGGGCCAGCCCGAGGCAGCCGCCGCAGCCTACCGTCGGGCGCTGTCGCGCGAGCCCCAACATCGCTTGGCGCTGTACGACCTGGCGCGGTTGCGATGGCGCCAGGGGGACCCTGATTTTGAAGCTGAACTGATTCAGGCTGCGGCTGCCAACCCTGCCTCACCCGTGGCGCCTGGGGTGCAGGCCAGTCTGCTGTGGCGCGCCGAACGTTACTTCGACGCCCACGCGGCCTACGCGCAGGCGCTGGCGCGCGCGCCGCAGGACCCGGCCTTCCACGACGGCCTGGGCCGCTGCCTGGTGCGCCTTGGCGAAATCGAAGCCGGCCTGGCGGCACAAGGCCGCGCCGTGGCGCTGTCACCGCAAGATGCCGACTTGCGCACCAGCCTGGCCAGCAGCCTGTTGATCGCACGACGGCCCCAGGCGGCAGAGCAGGAAGCGCAAGTTGCGCTGCAGCTGCGCCCTGACGACCAGTACGCCTGGGCCCTGGTGGGCTTGGCCTGGCGCCTGCTGGGCGACACACGCGAGGCCTGGCTGAACAACTACGGCAGCCTGGTGCGGGGGCTCGACCTCTCGGCCCCCCCAGGTTTTGCCAGCATGCCCGACTTCTGCGCGCAGCTGGCCGAAGAGCTGTCGGATCTGCACCTGGACCGACGCGCGCCCGTCGATCAGACCTTGCGTTTGGGCACGCAGACGCTGGGCGACATCTTCGAGCAGCGTCATCCCTTGGTGGACGCGCTCAAGCTGCGCATCTCCGAAGCTGTCGACAGCTACATCACCGGCCTGCCCGACGACCCGCATCACCCGTTCCTGCGGCGCCGGCCACCGGCCTGGCGCTTTGCCGATTCCTGGTCATCGCGTCTGAGCAGCGGCGGCTTCCACACCAACCATGTGCACCCGCATGGCTGGCTCAGCTCGGCCTTTTATGTGGCCGTGCCGCCTGCAGTGGCCGCGGGCCACCAGCGCGCGGGTTGGCTGCAGTTCGGCCAGCCCGACATCGACGTCGGGCTGGCCGAGCCGGCGCGTCTGTGCCTGCAGCCGCAGGTGGGGCGTCTGGTCCTGTTCCCGTCGATGTGCTGGCACGGCACGGTGCCTTTCAGTGACACCCACCCGCGCCTGACGATTGCGTTCGACGTGGTGCCGGCCTGAGCCCGTGGCGGCTGTTGCCGCGTACCAACACGTTTCGCGCAGTCTGACGCAACGCGAATGCAGGCTCGACACAGGGCCGATCCCTCGGAAACCCGCATGGGCCCAGCAGAACGGGCGGATTGCGCTTGGACAGCGCGCAGGCGTCGGGTGCACCGACATGGGTTTCCCCGCAGCAGAGCCCTTGGCCCTGCACTCACAATGGAGTTACATGGTTGCGTCAGCCCTGTGCAGGCCTGTTGGCCGGCCGGGTACAGGACTTGCTGGCCAGCTGGGTTATCCAATCAACCGTCCGATAGAGGAGTGGGTTCATGTTCAAGAAATCAAAGGTCTGCACGGCCGCGTTGCTGGCGCTGGGTGGAAGCCTGGTCATCACCAGCCTGCCCGTGCTGGCGCAGTCGACTGACCGTGTCGAAATCACCGGTTCGCGCATCCGTGCGCTGAACGCCGAGTCGCCGTCGCCCGTGCAGGTGCTGTCGGCTGAAGACATCGCCCAGTCTGGCGCCGTCAACTTGCAAGACCTGCTGCTGAAGAACCCGACGCTGGGTTCGCCAGCCATCAGCCGCACCAATTCCAACTTCAGCACCTCCAGCGCCGGTGTGGCGCTGGTTGACCTGCGCAACCTGAACACTGCCCGCACCTTGGTGCTGGTCAACGGCCGCCGCTACGTGGCGGGTGTGCCTGGCGAAAGCGCAGTCGACCTGAACACCATTCCTACCGAGTTCATCGAGCGCGTGGAAATCCTGACCGGTGGTGCTTCGGCTGCCTACGGCTCTGATGCCGTGGCCGGTGTCGTCAACATCATCATGAAGAAAAACTTCAATGGCATGGTGTTCGACGTCTCCAAGGGCCAGTCGGAGAAGGGTGACGACAAGCGCGACGAGCTTTCGTTGACCCTGGGTGCCAACGGTGCTGACGGCAAGTCCAACATCATGGTCCACTTCGGCTACACAAAGCAGGGCGCGGTGTTCTCCAACAAGCGTGCGCCGGTCGATAACCTGCCCACCGCCTACCTCACCGGTGATGGCAACGACCTGCTGTCGCAGTCATCCCCCTTCTTGTCCAGCTACGCACCGCAAGGCCGCTTCTTCGTGGGCAGCACCAGCCGCACCTACGACCGGGCTGGCAACGAGATTGGCTGGAACAGCAACGGCAACGCCACCACGCCGGCCACCGGTTTCAACCGCCAGGCCCAGCGCACGATCGCCATCCCGCTCGAACGATTCGTGATGGCAACAAAGGGCGAACTCGCGTTCCACGAGAACCACAGCGCCTACATTGAAGCAAACTACGCGCAGACGCAGACCCGCACCCGTTTGGAGCCCTTCCCGTTCGACTCGGAAGCGACCCATCCTGACTCGGGTGGCCAGGTGCCGGCCGAGTTCCTGGTCAACGGCGTGTTGGTGCCCAACCCGCGCATCCCGGCCAGCCTGCTGGCCCAGATGACCGATACGCCGATCACCGATACCAACGGAGATGGCGTTCTCGACACTGGCGACGGCGCCCGCGACTACTACTTCTCGCGTCGCCTCAGCGAAGTGGGCAATCGCGGTTCGGCCGCCGACCGCGACACCTTCCGCGTCGTGACCGGCGCCAAGGGCTCGCTCTTCGGCAACTGGGACTACGACACCTACATCGGCTACGGTGCCACCAAGGAATCGCAGGTCAACAGTGGCCAGGTCAATGTGCTGACCTTCCGTTCGGCCCTGGAAGCGGTGCCTGACATCAACGACGTCAACGGCAACGGCAACACCACCGAAGCCATTTGTCTGGACGCCAATGCCCGCGCGCAGGGCTGCGTGCCGGTCAATGTGTTCGGCTTCAATTCGATCACGCCCGACCAACTGAAGTACATCCAGGCGCCTGGCCTGCTGAGCACGTTCACGACCCAGAAGCTGGCCGGTGCCACCATCCGTGGTGACCTGTTCAAGTTGCCAGCTGGCAACTTGAGTGTCGTGGCTGGCCTGGAATGGCGCGAGGAGTTTTCGCGCTCCGAGTTCGACCCCTTGCAACAGTCAGGCCTGAATGCGGGCAACGCCATTCCGCGCACCGAAGGTGAGTTCGACGTCACCGATGCCTTCCTGGAGGCGCGTGTTCCGCTGCTGAGCAACGCCCCGTTTGCCAAGTCGCTGGTGCTGAGCGGCGCGGTGCGTGCCGGCAAGTACTCAACCGTCGGCAACACCACCAGCTGGACCGGTGCCTTCGAGTGGACCCCGGTGGCAGGTTTGCGCGTCCGTGCCACCCAGGCCCTGGCCACACGTGCGCCGAACATCAACGAGCTGTACTCGCCGCCGAGCCAGACCTTCCCGTCGGTGGCCGACCCCTGCGAAGGTGTCACCGCGACGTCGACCCAGGCATCAGCGGCTCGCTGCCGTGCTGACGCAGGCGTTGCCGCCAACATCGCTGCCAACGGCGTGTTCACACGTACCCAGGCCGACATCCAGGGCACCAGCGGTTTCGACCGTGGCAACCCCAACCTGAAACAGGAAGAAGGCAACTCCACGACGCTGGGTGTGGTGTGGACACCGCTGAACATCCAGGCCTTGAAGAACTTCACCTTCAGCGTGGACTACTTCAAGATCAAGGTTGACGACGCCATCGTCTCGACGCCGCGAAACTTCATCCTGACGCAGTGCTACACCGGCGACGCGAGCTTCTGCCAGTTCGTCACCCGGCGTGCCACCGCTTCGGGCCCGAACAGCGCGGGTGCCCTGCAGTTCGTGGACTCGGCCGTCACCAACAGCGGCGGTCTGTTCACCGAAGGCTTCGACATCGAAGCGGCCTTCACCGACAAGGTGGGCCCGGGTCGCCTGAACGGCAAGCTGGCCTACACCCGTGTCAGCAAGGGTTACGTCATTCCGCTGATCGGCTCTGCACCTGACGTGTTTGCCGGTGAAGTGGGTGCCGCCAAGGACAAGTTCAACTTGCGCCTGGGCTACAACTGGGGCCCGTTCGGCATCGCCACGTCCACCACCTACATCGGCAAGTCGGCCATCGACGACCAGGAACTGGTTGGTGGCTGGGGCCTGGAGGCCGGTTCGCTGACGATCCCGGCCAAGACCTACGTGGACTTGCAGCTGAACTACACGTACAAGAAGGCCACGATGTACTTCGGCATCGACAACGCCTTCAACACCAAAGCCCCGCGCTTCGACACCAACGGCCTTGTGCCCGGTGGTACGACTGGCGCTGGCACGGCCGCCGACGTCTACGACGCCATCGGCCAGCGTTACTACGCGGGTGTGCGCTTCGAGTTCTGAAGCCCCGCCTGAGTGCCGGCATCTGCCGGCACACCGACCGCAACCCGGCTGCCTCACCTGCAGCCGGGTTTTTTTCTGCTACAAAGCCGCTCGCAGGCACCGCTCGGTGCGCTGCCTGGACAAGGGAGTGATGCACATGACACGCCGCCGACAACTGGCCGCAGCGCTCGCGCTGTTGCCATTGCTGCCATTGCTGGGTTTTCCCACCGGCGCCTGGGCCAACACACCCCGCGTCTATGGCATCGTCTCGCTGGTGGCCGACCATCTGACGGTGACCGGCTTCGAGACCACCACCGGCAGTGGACTGGCGCAGAACCAGACCGAGGTCATTCCGCTGGACACCGACGAACTGGAAAAGGCAGTGCTGCGCGCTGGTCTGCGTGCCGTCACCGAAAGCAAGCTGGGCAAAGCGGTGCCGCTGCTGATCAACGACGGGGCCTTGTACCGGGGTCAGGCAGATCTGGTCTCGGGCAACCGCGTGTCGCTGCCGGCGTCTTTGCTGCAGACCTTGAAGTCGCAAGGGGTGACGCACCTCTTGCTGGCCACCAAGCACCGGGCCGAGGCCCAGATGAAAGCCCATGACACCACGCTGGGCACCGGCCGGGTTGAAGGCCTGGGCTTCTACGTCGACCGCGTCACCATCATGCGCACCGTGGGAGCCGGCTCAAGGGCACCGGGCTATCTGGCGCCGCACGCCTACCTGCGTTATTCGCTGATCGAGTTGAGTGGCAACAAGCTGCTGGCCTCGCGCACGGTGACCGCGTCGACGGTGATCGGCGTTGCCGGCTCGGAAGCCGGCGCCGACCCCTGGCAACTGCTCGACAGCGCCGGCAAGATCAAGGCCATCAGCGACCTGATCGGCAAGGACTCGGCGCCGGTCCTCCGTGAACTGCTCGCGTCATGAGGGCGCTGCTGGTTTGTGCCTTTGCGGGACTCACCGGTCTGTCAGGGGCCGCGCTGGCCCAGGCGCTGCCGGCTGCGGTGGCTGCGTGCCGGCACGTGGCCGACCCGGTCGCCCGCTTGGCCTGTTACGACGCCATCGGGCAGCCTGCCGCCACTTCGCCAGTTCAGCGGACGGTGCCCGCCGCGGTTGCAAGACCCGAAGCGACCCCTGCTGCTGTCGCTGTGGCGCCTGCAGCGGCACCGCCGGCGGCAAAGCCCGCCGCGCCGGCTGACTTCGGATTGCCACCGGTGCGGCCGCCGGCGGAGTCGGACATGGTCGACAGCCGCATCAGCGGCCGCTTCGAAGGCTGGGATCCCGGAACGCGCCTGACGCTGGCCAATGGTCAGGTCTGGGAGGTGCTGGACAACAAACGTGTTGCCTACGACCTGAACCAGCCTGCCGTGCGAGTCAAACGCGGCATGCTGGGCAGCTTCTTCATGGAAATCGACGGCGTCTCGGCCACGCCGCGTGTGCGCCGCGTGAAGTAGGCGCCGGTTGGTTCATTTCGGCGCCAGCCGAATGGCGCCATCCAGTCGGATCACCTCACCATTGAGCATGTCGTTTTCGAAGATGTGCTTCACCAGCTTGGCATAGTCCTGCGGCGTGCCCAGGCGGCTGGGGAAAGGCACACCGGCGGCCAGCGCGTCCTGCACTTCCTTGGGCATGCCAAACAGCATGGGCGTGCCGAAGATGCCGGGCGCGATGGTCATGTTGCGGATGCCGTTGCGCGCCAGGTCGCGGGCAATGGGCAGGGTCATGCCCACCACGCCGCCCTTGCTGGCGGCGTAGGCGGCCTGGCCGATCTGGCCGTCGTAGGCCGCCACGCTGGCGGTGCTGATCAACACACCGCGTTCACCGGTGGCTTCAGGGGTGTTCTTGGCCATCGCCTCGGCAGCCAGCCGGATCATGTTGAAGCTGCCGATCAGGTTGACCGTGATCGTCTTGGTGTAGACCGCCAGTGGGTGCGCGCCGTCCTTGCCCACGGTCTTCACGGCCGGTGCGATGCCGGCGCAATTGACCAGACCCACCAGTTTGCCCAGGCCCACGGCGGCGGCCACCACGGCCTGACCGTCGGCTTCCTGGCTCACGTCGCACTTCACGAACACACCCCCGATGTCGTTGGCCACCTGCTGGCCGGCTTCAGCCTGCAGGTCGGCCACCACCACCTTGCCACCGGCCGCTGCCAGCATGCGTGCGGTGCCTTCACCCAGGCCCGATGCGCCGCCGGTGACGATGAAAACTTTGCCTGCGATGTCCATGTGTGCTGTCCTTGTTTGGTCGCGCCCGTGCTCAGACGCCGAGTGCGCCCATGACCCGCGAGGTGATCTCTTCGACGCTGCCGGTGCCGCTGATGCGCGCGTAACGTGGTGCGCCAGCGTCACCCGTGGCCGCCCACTGGCCGTAGTAATCCACCAGGGGCCGGGTCTGCTGCTGGTAGACCTGCAGCCGCTTCTTGACCGTTTCTTCTTTGTCGTCGTCGCGCTGGATCAAGGGCTCGCCGGTCACGTCGTCCTTGCCTTCCACCTTGGGCGGGTTGAACTTCAGGTGGTAGGTGCGGCCCGAGGGCTGGTGCGAACGGCGGCCGCTCATGCGTTCGACGATGGCCTCGTCGGGCACGTCGATCTCGAGCACCAGGTCGAGCTTCACGCCCGCGGCCTTCATCGCGTCGGCCTGCGGAATGGTGCGTGGAAAACCGTCGAAGAGGAAACCGTTGGCGCAGTCCGGCTGCGTGATGCGCTCTTTGACCAGGCCGATGATGATGCCGTCGCTGACGAGGCCGCCGCTGTCCATCACCTTCTTGGCTTCCACACCCAGCGGCGTGCCGGCCTTCACTGCCGCGCGCAGCATGTCGCCGGTGGAAATTTGCGGAATGCCGAAGTGCTGGCAGATGAAGGTGGCTTGTGTGCCCTTGCCGGCGCCAGGCGCGCCCAGGAGGATCAGTCTCATCGGGTTCCTCGTTGTTTTGTCGGTCTTCTGTCGGTGTTCCGTCGGTCAGCGGCGGGCAGGGCCGGCGACGGTGCTTGCGCCCCAGGTCAGCTGCGTGCACACGGCTGCCTGAGCTTGTCTCGAAACGAGAATAGCACGCGCTCCCCCGCGTGAAGCTGACTCAAGCTGACGCTGGTCTGGCTGCAAACACGGCCCGCACACGGGCCAGATCGTCGGGGGTGTCGACACCCGGGCCGGGCCCGTGCGGGGTCACGTGAACGGCGATGCGGTGGCCGTGCCACAGCACCCGCAGTTGCTCCAGCGCCTCGGTCTCTTCCACCTGCGCGGCGGGCAGTGCAGGAAACTGCCGCAAGAAGCCGGCACGGTAGGCATACAGCCCCAGGTGGCGCAGCGGCGCGGGCGTGGGCATCTGCGGCTGGCCGGCCTTCACGCCGTCGCGCCACCAAGGAATCGGCGCACGGCTGAAGTACAGCGCGCGGCCGGCGGCGTCGAGCACCACCTTCACGACATTGGGGTTCAGGTAGTCGGCCAAGGTGTCCAGCGGGTGCGCCGCGGTGCTCATCACGCAGTCTTCGCGTTCGGCCAGCACCAGCGCCACCTGGCGCACCAGGTCGGCGTCGATCAGCGGTTCATCGCCTTGCACATTGACCACCATGTCGCTGTCTTGCAGGCCCAGCAGCGTGCAAGCTTCGGCCAGGCGGTCGCTGCCGCTGGCGTGGTCGCTGCGGGTCAGCACGGCCAGCACGCCGTGGCTGGAGCAGGCCTGCTGGATGCGCGGGTGATCGCAGGCCACCACCACACGGTCGGCCCCGCTTTGGGCGGCACGTTCGGCCACACGCACGACCATGGGCTTGCCGGCGATGTCGGCCAGCGGTTTGTCGGGCAGCCGGGTCGACGCCAGCCGCGCCGGGATGATGACGGTGAACTTCAAGCCGCCGCCGCCCTCAGCTTGCCGCGTGGGGGCCGTCCATCGGCAGCGCTTCGCTTTCCAGCATCACCGGAATGCCGTCGCGGATGGGGAATGCCAGCCGGTCCGCCGGGCACACCAGGTCCAGCGGCCGCTGTTCCGCGTCGCGCCGCATTTGCAGCGGGCCTTTGCAGACGGGGCAGACCAGCAGGTCGATCAGGCGGTGATCAAGGCTCATGGCTTGGCTTCGGGCTCGTGGCCGGCATGGGGGAATAGCAGATCCAGCAGTTCGCCAACCAAGGTGGCAGGCAGTTGCAAGTCTAGCGGCACCACCCACACACGCCGGCCGCCGAGGTCGCGGCCGGCCAGCTTGATGGCGTCCTTTTCGGTGGTGACGATCTCTTGCGCACCAGCGGGCCAGGGCAGGGTGGTGTACGGGTGATGGTCGGGCAGTGGCAGTCGTTCGACGTCCAGGCCTGCTGCCTGCAACATGCCGAAGAACTTCTCGGGTGCAGCGATGCCGGCTGCCGCCAGCAAAGGGCGTCCCTGCAGCGCGGACAGTGGCTGGCCGTCTTTGGCGGCCGGCGTGTCAGCCGACCAGGTCGACAAGGGCCAGGCCTGCCGGATCGTGCGCACGGCCAGCGCACCTGGCAGGCCGGTGCTGCGCAGGCCGGCGGTGTAGAGCACCCGGCAGTGCCCGGGCAGCTGTTCCGGCAACGGTTCGCGAAGTGGGCCGGCCGGCAGCAGCAGCCCGTTGCCGGCACCGCGTTCGTCGAACACCACCAGCTCGGCCTGGCGCGCCAGGGCGTGGTGTTGCAGGCCGTCGTCGGCCACGAGCACGTCCACTTCCGGGTGGGCCTGGCACAGGGCCAGCGCAGCCTGCACCCGCTGGCGCCCCACCCACACCGGCACCTGGCAGCGTCGGTGGATGAGCAGCGGTTCGTCGCCGACCTCTGCTGGTGTGTCACCGGCCAGTACGGCACGAACGGCAGTGGACTCGCGGCCGTGGCCGCGGCTGACGACACCCGGGAGGTGCCCTGCGGCCCGCAAGGCCTGCACCACGGCCATCACCGTGGGTGTTTTGCCCGCGCCGCCGACCACCCAGTTGCCCACCACCAACACCGGCACCGGCAGCGCCGTGGCCGGCGGCCGCAGCCTTTCGTGCACCGCCCGCAGGGCGCGGTAGAGCAGACTCAGCGGCCACAGCAGCCAGGCGCCCAGGCGGCGCTGCGGCTGCCACCACAGGCGGCTGAGCAGCGCTTCCAGCCCGACCGTCAACGCGGTGCCGTGCCCGCCGTCTGCGCGGCGAAGGTCAGGCGCGACAGCCCGGCGCGGCGTGCGGCGTCGAGCACGTTGACCACCGACTGGTGGGCGGCCATCGCATCGGCCGAGATGATGACCACCGTGTCGGCACGGCCCGCGGCGGCTGCGCTCAGTTCAGCCGTCAGCAGTTCCACGCTGCGGCCTTCGACGGCCTTGCGGTTGATGGCATAACGGCCGTCACCGGACACCGCCACGACGACCTCGCCGGGCCGCTCGCGCAGCTTGTCGGCGTCAGCCGCCGGCAGGTTGATCTGCAGTTCGGTGAAGCGCGAATAGGTGGTGGTCAGCACCAGGAAGATCAGCACCACCAGCAGCACGTCGATGAACGGGATCAGGTTGATCTCGGGCTCTTCCATGCGCCGGCGGCTGAACTTCATGCGTGTGGCCCGGCTTTCAGTTGCCGCTGCGCACGGCGAAACGCATCAGGTGCGGCACCATGCGTTCGGCGGCCAGCTCCATGATCAGCTGGTACTCGTCGACACGGCCCCGGAAGTAGCGGTAGAACATCAGCGCGGGAATGGCGATCATCAGGCCGAAGGCAGTGTTGTACAGCGCGATGGAAATGCCGTGCGCCATCTGCTGCGGATTGCCGCCGCCGCCTGCGGTGGGAGCCTGCGAGCCGAAGATCTCGATCATGCCGACGATGGTGCCGAACAGGCCCAGCAGCGGTGCCGCCGCTGCGATGGTGCCCAGCGTGTTCAGGTACTTCTCGAGCCGGTGCACGGCGGCGCGGCCGGCGTTTTCGAAAGCCTGGCGCAGGGCCACCTCGCTGATGCGCGGGTCGGCAATCACGGCGCGCAGTCCGGCCGCGAGCAGGCGGCCCAGCACCGAGTTGTCAGCCAGCTTGTTCACCACGTCGGCTGCGGGCAGGCTGGCGCGCGTGACGCCGATCACCTCGTCCAGCAGTTTCGGTGGCGCAACCATGACGCTGCGCAGGTGGAAGAAACGTTCGATGATCAGCGCCAGCGCGACCACGGAACACAGGATCAAGGGCCAGATCGGCCAACCAGCGGCTTGTATGATCGAAAGCAAGGCGTTCTCGGGTGGCTGCAGGGCCTTTGAAGTGCGGGCTCTGTTGCCCTGGCACCTGGCAGGCGCAGCAGCTACAGCGTCGCGCGCGACAGGACGGTGGGAAACATTATGGCCGATGGTTCTGCCGCTTCGCGGCTGCGGCCCATCGTGCTGCCTTCGCTGCCGCGGGCCCCGGGCCATCTGTCCACCGAAGCTGTGGACAAGGCTGTGGGCAAGCGGCGACGTCGTTGCGCAAGCCCGCGCCGTTTCTGGCGCTGCGTTGGCTTGCGCAAAAATGCGGCAATGATTTGTCCATGGGATTCAAGCACTTGCACATACAAGTCTGTTGTGTGACGGCGCCAGAGCGGCCGTCCGCCCGCATGGCACCTGATGTGGACGGGTGGCCGCGCGCAGTTGCAGGTGCGGGCCTTGGCTGAGCCACCAACCGCGGGCGTGGCCATGCGAGCGCCCTGGGGTGTGGCCGCGCTGCTGGTGGCCACCGCCGACGTGCTGGCTGCGCGTTTCGGGGCTGTCACCGTGAGCGGCGAGCTCTCGGGCTTTTCGCGTGCGGCCAGCGGCCACTGCTACTTCTCGCTGAAGGACGCCGACGGTGCCCCGGCGCTGCTGCGCTGCGCGATGTTCAGGCGCGCGGCCACGCTGGTGGACTTCGCACCTGCCGATGGTCAGCAGGTCGAACTGCGCGGCCGGCTCGGTGTGTACGACGCCCGCGGCGAACTGCAGGTGGTGGTGGAGTCGCTGCAGCGTGTGGGCAGCGGCGCGCTCTTCGAAGAGTTTTTGCGGCGCCGTGCGCGGCTGGCTGCCGAAGGTCTGTTCGAGGCCACGCGCAAGCGGCTGCTGCCGGCGCACCCGCGAGCGCTGGGCATCGTCACCTCGACGGCAGCGGCAGCGCTGCGCGACGTGCTCACGACCTTGCAACGCCGTGCACCGCACGTGCGCCTGATCATCTACCCGAGCCCGGTGCAGGGCGCAGACGCACCCGCCGCGCTGGCTGCGGCGCTGGCGCTGGCCGGTGCACGTGCCGAAGTGGACGCCGTGCTGCTGGTGCGTGGTGGGGGTTCGCTCGAAGACCTGTGGGCCTTCAACGACGAAAGGCTGGTGCGGGCCATCGCCGCCTGCCCGCTGCCGGTGGTGTGTGGTGTGGGCCACGAGACCGACATCACGCTGGCCGACCTGGTGGCCGACCTGCGTGCACCCACACCCACTGCGGCTGCCGAGCTGGCCGCGCCCGTGCAGGCCGAGGCGGTGGCGCAGCTGGACCTGACGGGGGCGCAACTGCTGCGCGCCGTGCAGCGTGTGATGCAGGTGCAGGCGCAGCGGCTGGACACCGCGGCGCTGCGGCTGGGCCAGCCGGCTCGTGGGCTGCTGAATCAGCGGCAAACGCTGGACAGCCTTGCCGCGCGCTTGGGGCGCGGCCTGCTGGCCAGCCAATCCCGTGCCGCCGAACCCGTCGACCGCCTGGCGCAGCGCCTGAGGCGCGCCACGCAAGCGCAGTTGCAGCGCGAGCCCTTGCGCCTGCAGGCCGCCGCCGAACGGCTGCAGGCGCAAGACCCGGCCCGTGTGTTGCGACGCGGTTATGCCTGGGTCGAAGGCATGGACGGCCGGCCGGTGCTCAGCGCTCGTGGCCTGCGCCCGGGCCAGGCCGTGCGTGCCGTCTGGGCCGATGGCCGCGCCACCGCCGAAGTGCTGCAGGTCGAGCCGCTGCCACCCCCGGCCGATCATGGGGATGGCCGCTGAAGCTGCCGCAGGGGCTGCCTACAATGCCTCCCAGTCGAACCCCGCTCAAAAACCCCTCTCTTTCTGAACTGGATGCCGCCATGGAACACACCCTGCCCGCACTGCCTTTTGCCATCGACGCACTGGCCCCGCACTACAGCAAGGAAACGCTCGAGTACCACCACGGCAAGCACCACAACGCCTACGTCGTGAACCTGAACAACCTGCAAAAGGGCACCGACTTCGAAGCCATGGCGCTGGAAGAGATCGTGCGCAAGTCCAGCGGCGGCATCTACAACAACGCCGCGCAGATCTGGAACCACACCTTCTTCTGGAACTGCATGAAGCCCGCCGGTGGTGGTGAACCCGGCGGCGCACTGGCCGCGGCCATCAACGCCAAGTGGGGCAGCTACGCGGCCTTCAAGGAAGCCTTCGTGAAGTCGGCCGTGGGCAACTTCGGCTCGGGCTGGACCTGGCTGGTGAAAAAGGCCGACGGTTCGGTCGACATCGTCAACACCGGCGCTGCCGGCACGCCGCTGACCACCAGCGACACCGCGCTGCTGACGGTGGACGTGTGGGAACACGCCTACTACATCGACTACCGCAACATGCGTCCGAAGTTTGTCGAGACCTTCCTGGACAAGCTGGTGAACTGGGGCTTCGCCGAAGCGAACTACGCCTGAAGCAGCGCCCTTGATCAAGCCCAAACGCGGAGCCGGCTTCGCCGGGCCGCAGCAGGTGCCCCTCGGAGGGATGCGACCGTAGCGAGCCTGGGGGCACCATGCCATGAGAGTTCTTCTCGTTGAAGATGACCGGGCGCTGAGCCTGGGCATCCAGCATGCGCTGGAACGCGAAGGCTGGAGCGTCGACCTGCTGGCCGACGGCGAGCAGGCGCTGAGCGTGGGCCTGCTCGGGGAACACGACATGGCAGTGCTCGACCTGGGCCTGCCTCGCAAAGGTGGCATGGACGTGCTGCGCTGCTGGCGCGCGAAGGGCGCGCGGCTGCCAGTGCTGCTGCTGACCGCCCGTGACCAGCTCGCCGACCGCGTGGCCGGCCTCGATGCCGGTGCCGACGACTACCTGGTCAAACCCTTCGACCTGCCCGAACTGCTGGCGCGGCTGCGCGCGCTGCGCCGGCGTGCCGCCGGCCGCCTGGAAGAGAAGCTGACGCTGGGTGCGCTGGAAATGGACCTGGCCGACCGCGAACTGCGCCACCAGGGCCAGCGGGTCGCGTTGAGCCCGCGCGAGCTGGCGCTGACCGAACTGCTGCTGCAGAAATCGGGCCGCGTGGTGACCAAGGAATCCATCGTCGCGCGGCTGTCCAGCTGGGAAGCCGACTTCAGTGAAAACTCGGTCGAGGTGTATGTGCACCGCCTGCGCAAACGTTTCGCCGAGCTGGGCGTGGTCATCAAGACGGTGCGCGGCTTTGGCTATGTGATGGAAGCCGCTGACGCAGAACCGTCGGCCGACCCGCCCGCCGGTGCTGTGCCGCCATCCGGCCCTGCGCCCGATGCGGCCTGACACCGACCCGGCGGCCGGCCCCAGCCTGGCGCGTCGGCTGTTGCTGCCGCTGGCGTGGATCTGGCTGGTGGGCATCGTGGCGGCCAGCCTGGGCGCCTACCTGCTGGCGCGCGAGGCCGCGAACACGGCTTTCGACCGCGCCTTGCAGGACGAAGCGTCGGCCTTGGCCGCCAAGGTCACCTGGTCGGACCGCGGCCCGCTGCTGGACGTGAGCCGGCAGACGATGGAGCTGCTGACCTGGGACAGCGCCGACCGCAACGGCTTTGCCATGGTCGACATCGAAGGCAGCCCGCTCGCGGGTGATGCCGACGTGCCGGTGCCCTACAACCGCGAGGGCAGCCTTCAGCGCCCGATGCTGTTCAACGGCATCTACCGCGGCGAGCCGGTGCGCGGCGCGGTGTTTTCCGTCACCTCGCCGATGATGGACCGCACGGTGGCCATCGTCGTGGTGGAAACGAAGCGCAAGCGCACGGCGCTCACACGCGACCTGCAGTTGGCCATCGTGCTGCCGGCGCTGGCCCTGGGCACCGCCACCTTCGTGCTGCTGGGCTGGGGTGTGCACCGTGCGCTGCGGCCACTGCATCGGCTGAGCCAGGAAATCGCACTGCGCGAACTGCACGACTGGCGCCCCCTGTCGCTGGCCCATGTGCCGGCCGAAGCGCTGCCGATGGTGGAACGCATCAACACGCTGATGCTCGACGTGCAGCAGTCGGTGGCATTGCAGCGCCGCTTCGTGGCCGACGCGGCGCACCAGCTGCGCACGCCGGTGGCCGGCATCCGCGTGTTGGCGCAAGAACTGCAAAGCGTGCTGCGCAGTGCACCGCCCGCCGCGACGGGCTGGCAGCCCTTGCTGGGCGAACTGCACCTGTCGACCGAACGCCTGACCCGCCTGATCGGCCAACTGCTGAGCCTGGCGGGGTCGGAAACGGCCTTGACGATGGACGCCGAGCACCGCCCGCAGGACATCGTGCCCTTGCTGCGAGAAGCCACCGAACCGCTCGTGCTGCAGGGCCTGCGACAGGGCCATGTGATCGAGCTCGAAGCGCCCGCGCAACCGGTGATGGCCCGTGCCCACCCGATCTGGCTGGGCGAGGTGGTCAACAACCTGCTGGACAACGCGCAGCGTTACGGCGGCCGGCGCATCGTCTTGCGCGCGGTGTCACTGCCCGAAGGGGGCGCCGAGGTCACGGTGGAAGACAACGGGCCCGGTGTGCGTGCCGACGAACTGCCACGCCTGTTCGAACCCTTCTGGCGCGGTGAACGTGCCGACATGCGTGCCGATGGCGGCACCGGCCTGGGCCTGGCCATTGCACGCGAGATCGTGGCCCGTCTGGGTGGCACCTTGACTGCGTCCACCCGGCCCGAGGTCGACGGCATGCGTTTCACCGTGCGCCTGAGCGCCTGAGCGACTGAGCCGGGCCAGGCTCACCTCCGGAAGGCTCACTTCCTGAAAGGCTTGCCACTCAGTCGGGCGCCGGCCTTGATGCCCCGTTTGGCAAACCAGCCCAGGTTCATTTCGAGCGCAAAACGCACCGGCCGCGCCGAGCAGTGCGAACGCTCGGACAGCGGCTCCATGTCGGCCAGGTTGACGATGGTGCCGTCGTCGGCCAGGAAGGCGATGGTCAGCGGCAGCAGCGTGTTGCGCATCCAGAAGCAGCGCACGCCGGGCTCGTCGTTGACAAACAGCATGCCTTCGTTGGTGCCCATCTGGCGCCTGAACATCATGCCGGTGGCCTGCTGATCGGCGGTCACCGCCAGTTCGGTGTCGATGACGTGGATGCCGGCTTGCAGCTTGATCGTGGACAGCCGCGGCTGCGGGCCGGTCTGCGCCGATGCAACACCCAGGTTCAGGCCCAGAAAAATGGCGAACAGGAAAGAGGCAAAACTGAGTTTGATGAAAGTCATGGGCAAAAGCCGGTAGCGAGCTTAGATTATCCCGTTCCCTGCTGTCCGCCCTCGACCCCCTTCGATGAAGCCGCCCCCGCCGCCGACCCAGCAGCCGACCCAGGCACTTGGTGCCGACGGCGCAGGTGTGTTGGACGACCCGCTGGAGCAGGGCCGTTTCACCCGGTGGGTGGTGGGGCCGGGCGGTGAGCGCTGGGCCGAGTCTTCCTTGCAGCTGGCCGGCCTGCACTGCGCGGCCTGCAGCGGCATCATCGAACAGGCGCTGGGCCGTGTCGCCGGTGTGCAAAGCGCCCGCGTCAGCGCCGCGGCCGAGCGCGCCACCGTGTGCTGGGACCCCGAGCTCACACGCCCTTCGACCCTGATCGCCGCCGTGCGCCGTGCCGGCTACGACGCCGTACCCGACGCAGCCGCGCCCGCACGGGCCATGCGCCAGCAGCAACAGCGGCAGGCGCTGTGGCGCCTGTTCGTGGCCGGTTTCTGCGCCATGCAGGTGATGATGTTCGCGACGCCCAGTTATGTGGCCGCTCCCGGGGACCTGACCGACGAAATGCGGCTTTTGTTGAACTGGGGCAGCTGGATGCTGACCTTGCCGGTGATGGCCTTTTCCGCCACGCCCTACTTCGCGGGGGCCTGGCGTGCGCTGCGCACACGCACCATCGGCATGGACGTGCCGGTGGCGCTGGGCATCGTCATCACCTTCATCGCCAGCACTGGCGCCACATTCCAGCCCGAGGGTGTTTTTGGCCACGAGGTGTACTTTGACTCGCTGACGATGTTCGTCAGTTTCCTGCTGGGTGCGCGCTGGCTTGAACTGCGTTCCAGGCAGCAGGCAGCCGAGTCGCTTGAACGTGCGCTGGCGCGATTGCCCGAAACCGCCTGGCGCGTGGCCGCCGACGGCAGCGTCACTGCCGTCAGCGTGCAGCGGCTGCATGTCGGTGACCAGGTGCGTGTGCCGCTGGGCCAGGCTTTTCCTGCCGACGGTGTGCTGGAGCAGGGCGACACGCAGGCCGACGAGTCGCTGCTCACGGGTGAATCGGCGCCGGTGCCCAAGCGGGTGGGTGACAGCGTGGTGGCCGGCAGCAGCAATGTCGGCGCGCCAGCGCTGATGCGTGTGCAGCGCGTGGGGGGCGACACCCGGCTGGAGACCATCGTCTCGATGATGCGCAGTGCGCTGACGCAGCGTCCGGCTGCCGCCCGTCTGGCCGATCGTTGGGCGGCGCCCTTCCTGTGGGTGGTGCTGCTGCTGGCCGCCGGGGGCGCGGCGGTGTGGAGTGTCATCGACCCGTCGCGCGCGATCTGGGTGGCGGTGTCGGTGCTGATCGTGACCTGCCCTTGTGCGCTGTCGCTGGCCGCACCCGCCACGCTGGTGGCTGCAGCGCGTGGCCTGGCCCGGCGGGGTGTGCTGTTGCAGCGCCTGGATGCCATCGAAGTGCTGGCCACGGCCAGGCACTTTTTCCTCGACAAGACGGGCACCCTGACCGAAGACCGCCTGCATTGCAGCGGCCTGGTGCTGACGCCGGCGGCCCGCGAGCAAGGCCACAGCGAAGCTTCGCTGCAGGTGCTGGCCGCGGGTCTGGCTTCCTGGTCCACGCACCCCGCTTCGCGCGCGCTGGCCGACCTGCACCCGCAACAGCAGTCCAGTGCAGACTGGCAAGCGGTGCAGGAAGTGGCCGGGCAGGGCCTGGCTGCAACAGACGCTGCGGGCCGTGTCTGGCGCTTGGGGCAGGCTGCCTGGTGCGATGCCCGGACAGCCCTGCCGGCCGGCACGCATCTGGCCTTGTCCTGCGACGGACGCCTGCTCGCGGGCTTTGTGCTGGAAGAGGTCCTGCGACCCGGCGCCGCGCAGGCCGTGCAGGCGCTGCGCGACGAAGGTGTGCAGCTGCGCCTTGTCAGCGGCGACACGGCCGTGCGCGCCCGCCAGTTGGCCGACCGCCTGGGCATCGACAACGTCCTGGCCGCAGCCACGCCCGAGGCCAAGCTGGCGGCACTGGTTGAACTGCAAGGCCGGGGTGAGCGTGTCGTGATGGTGGGCGACGGGGTCAACGACGCACCGGTGCTGGCACGGGCCGACGCCTCGCTGGCCATGGGGCAGGGGGCGCTGGTTTCGCGCTGCCACGCCGACGCCGTGATCACCAGCAGCCAATTGAACGACCTGGTGCGGGCGCGCCACACAGCGCAGCGGGCCCTGGCCATCGTGCGACAGAACTTCATCTGGGCTGGCAGCTACAACGCGGTGTGCATTCCGCTGGCCCTGGTGGGCTGGTTGCCACCCTGGGCGGCTGGGCTGGGCATGGCCCTGAGTTCCCTGCTGGTGGTGGCCAATGCGTTGCGCGCCGCACGCTGAACAGAAAGCCCACCGTCATGGAAAGCCTCTACGTCCTCATTCCGCTGTCGGCCCTGCTGGTGCTGGGCATCCTGGGCATCTTCGGCTGGGCGCTGCACAAGGGTCAATTCGAAGACGTTGAGGCCGAGGGCCAACGCATCCTGACAGACGAAGCACCGGCGGTTGATGACGATCAAGGCCGCTGAAGCAACACCCCAGAAGAATCCCCCTGCAAGTTCACAGGACACAAGCGAGGAGTCAGTCCATGTCAAACAGTGCCGTCATGGCAAGTGCCGAACGGGCAAACGTCGGTGGCACCACCGCCACAAGCGGGGTGTACACCGACTCGGCAGTCAGGCTGTTCGCCCTGGCGGCCGTCGTGTGGGGGGTGGTGGGCATGCTGGTCGGCGTCATCATCGCCGCGCAGCTGACCTGGCCAGAACTCAATTTGGGCATCCCTTGGCTCAGCTACGGCCGTCTGCGGCCGCTGCACACCAACGCGGTGATCTTTGCGTTTGGCGGATGTGCGCTGATGGCCACGTCCTTCCACGTCGTGCAACGCACCTGCCAGACGCGCCTGTTTGCGCCGGGTCTGGCGATGTTCGTGTTCTGGGGCTGGCAGCTGGTGATCGTCGCCGCAGCCGTGACCCTGCCACTGGGTATGACCCAGGGCAAGGAATACGCCGAACTCGAATGGCCCATCGACCTGCTGATTGCCGTGGTCTGGGTGGCCTACGCCGTTGTCTTCTTCGGCACCATCGGCATCCGCAAGGTGCGCCACATCTATGTCGCCAACTGGTTCTTCGGCGCTTTCATCATCGCGGTGGCCCTGCTGCACATCGTCAACAGCGCGGCCATTCCGGTCAGCCTGACCAAGAGCTACAGCGCCTACGCCGGTGTGCAGGACGCGATGATCCAGTGGTGGTACGGCCACAACGCGGTCGGCTTCTTCCTGACCGCGGGTTTCCTGGGCATGATGTATTACTACATCCCCAAGCAGGCCGAGCGCCCGGTGTATTCGTACCGGCTGTCGATCGTGCACTTCTGGGCCCTGATCTTCACCTACATGTGGGCGGGCCCCCACCACCTGCACTACACCGCGCTGCCCGACTGGGCGCAGAGCGTGGGCATGGTCTTCAGCCTGGTGCTGCTGGCCCCCAGTTGGGGCGGCATGATCAACGGCATCATGACGCTCAGCGGTGCCTGGCACAAGCTGCGTGACGACCCGATCCTGAAGTTCCTGATCGTGAGCCTGTCGTTCTACGGCATGAGCACCTTCGAGGGTCCGATGATGTCGATCAAGACCGTCAACGCGCTGTCGCACTACACCGACTGGACCATCGGCCACGTACACAGCGGTGCTCTCGGTTGGGTCGGCCTGATCAGCATGGGCAGCCTGTACTACCTGATCCCGCGCATGTACGGCCGCACCACGATGTTCAGCGTGCGTGCCATCGAGCTGCACTTCTGGATTGCCACCATCGGCATCGTGCTCTACATCGCCGCGATGTGGATCGCCGGCGTCATGCAGGGCCTGATGTGGCGCGCGGTGAACCCTGACGGCACGCTGGTCTACACCTTCGTCGAAAGCGTCAAGGCCACCTTCCCGTACTACGTGGTGCGCCTGCTCGGTGGTGTGCTGTATTTCAGCGGCATGCTGATCATGGCCTGGAACGTGGTGATGACGGTCAAGAGCGGCAAGGCCGAAGCTTCGCCCATCCCCGTGCCGGCCCCGGCACACGCCTGAGTCGACGGCGCAGGAGCAAACACAACATGGCAAAAACCAAGTCACCGTCGGGTCACGAGAAGATCGAGACCAACAACTTTTTGATGATCGTGCTGATCCTGCTGGCCGTGGCCGTGGGGGGCATCGTCGAGATCGTGCCGCTGTTCTTCCAGCGCAGCACCACCGAAGCAGCGCCCGGTCACAAGCCCTACTCTGCGCTGCAACTGGCGGGTCGCGATGTCTACCTGCGCGAAGGTTGCTACAACTGCCACTCGCAGATGGTGCGGCCCTTCCGTGCCGAGGCCCTGCGTTATGGCGCGCACTCCACGGCCGGCGAGTTTGTCTACGACCACCCCTTCCAATGGGGCAGCAAACGCACCGGGCCTGACCTGCACCGCGTGGGCGGCAAGTACAGCGACGAATGGCACCGCGTGCACATGATCAACCCGCGTGATCTGGTGCCCGAGTCGAACATGCCGGCCTATCCCTGGCTCGTGACGGCCCAGATCGACCCCGCCAGCATGGCGCCGCGCATGAATGCGCTGCGCAAGGTGGGTGTGCCCTACACCGACGCCGAAGTGGCAGCCGCCGCTGAAGATGTCAAGGGCCGCTCCGAGATGGATGCGCTCATCGCCTACCTGCAGGTGCTGGGCACCTCGGGCAAGTAAGGAGCTTGCACATGGATGTCAACGACCTGCGCATTGCCGTCACCGTGATCGGCCTGCTGCTGTTCATGGTGCTGGTGGTCCACACCTACAGCCGCCGCCGTCGCGGCGACCACGACGAAGCTGCCAACCTGCCATTTTCCGGTGACGCCGGTGACACCGGTGGCGTGGCCGGGCCGGGCCGGGCTGCAGCAGCCAACAATTCCAAGGGAGAACGGGCGTGAGTGACTTCTTCAACAGCGGCTGGTCCTGGTTTGTGGCCGCCGCCACCGTGGTCAGCCTGCTGGCCTGCCTGGTGCTGCTTTTCATTGCCAGCCGCCGCCAGGTGATGGCCGACGACAACACCACCGGCCACGTCTGGGACGAAGACCTGCGTGAGATGAACAACCCGCTGCCGCGCTGGTGGATGTGGCTGTTTGTGCTGACGGTGGTGTTTGCTGCCGTTTACCTGGCTTTTTACCCGGGCCTGGGCAGCCATCCGGGTTCGCTGAAGTGGACCAGCGTCGGCCAGTACGAAGCCGAACAGGCCAAGGCGCGCACGGCCATGGAGCCGGTGTACGCCCGCTACGTGAAGATGAGCGCCGAAGAACTGGGGCGCGACGAACAGGCCATGGGCATCGGCCAGCGCCTGTTCCTGAACAACTGCGCGCAGTGTCACGGTTCTGACGCCCGCGGCAGCAAGGGCTTCCCGAACCTGGCAGACAACGACTGGCTGGGCCCGAACACGCTGGAAGACGTGAAGAAGGTCATCGTCGAAGGCCGCCAAGGTGTGATGCCGCCGATGGGCGCGGCGCTGGGCACGGCGGAAGATGTGAAAAACGTCGCCCACTACGTGCTCAGCCTTTCGGGCAGCGCGCACAACAACATCGCGGCGCAACTGGGCAAGGCCAAGTTCGGTGTCTGCGCCGCCTGCCACGGCGCCGACGGCAAGGGCAACCCCTTGCTGGGCGCGCCCAACCTGACCGACAAGATCTGGCTGCATGGCTGGGGTGAACAAGCCATCATCAACATCATCAACGTCGGCAAGACCAACGCCATGCCCGCCCAGGGTCGGCTGCTGACGCCAGAACAAGTGCATGTGCTGGCCGGTTATGTGCTGAGCCTGTCGCAGACCACACGCGTGGCCACGCAGTAAGGTCAGGGCGCCGGTTGAGCGAATTTGCAGTCAAACCAGCGGCGCCCGCCGACGCAGACGGGGACGGCAGCGCCGCCCTCGTCAGCCTTTACCAGAAACAGAAGAAGATCTACGCCCGCGCTGTCAGCGGCTGGTTCGCTGGCTGGCGCTGGGCGCTGGTGTGGGGCACGCAGTTGCTCTTCTACGGCCTGCCGTGGCTGGAATGGAACGCCCGCCAGGCGGTGCTGTTCGACCTGGGCGCGCGCCGCTTCTACATCTTCGGGCTGGTGCTGTACCCGCAGGACTTCATCTTCCTGACCGGGCTGCTCATCATTTCGGCCTACGCGCTGTTCCTGTTCACCGCAGTGGCCGGCCGGCTCTGGTGCGGCTTCGCCTGCCCACAGACGGTGTACACCGAAATCTTCATGTGGGTCGAGCGGCGCTTCGAAGGCGACCGCATGCAGCGCATGAAACTGGACGATGCGCCCTGGAGTGCCAACAAGGTGCTGCGCAAGTCCGGCAAGCAGGTGGCCTGGCTGGCCATCGGCCTGTGGACCGGTTTCACCTTCGTCGGCTACTTCACGCCCATCCAGACACTTTGGGCTTCGGCCATGACGCTGGGTTTCGGCCCCTGGGAATGGTTCTGGGTGCTGTTCTACGGTTTTGCCACCTACGGCAATGCCGGCTACATGCGCGAGCAGGTGTGCAAGTACATGTGCCCCTACGCGCGCTTCCAGAGCGCGATGTTCGACAAGGACACACTGATCATCAGCTACGACCCCGATCGTGGCGAGCCCCGCGGCACCCGCGGCCGCAAGACCGACCTGAAGGCCGCCAACCTCGGCCACTGCATCGACTGCGGCCTGTGTGTGCAGGTGTGCCCCACCGGCATCGACATCCGCAAGGGCCTGCAGTACGAGTGCATCGGCTGCGCGGCCTGCATCGACGTCTGCGACGGGGTGATGGACAAGATGCAGTACCCACGGGGCCTGATCCGCTACGACACCCAGAACGGCATGGAACAAAAGCTGGGCCGCGCCACCGAACTGAAACGCATCTTCCGCCCGCGGGTCATCGGCTACGGCGTGGTGCTGCTGCTGATCTGTGCCGGGCTGCTGACGGCCTTGCTGCTGCGTTCGCCCTTCCGTGTGGACGTCGTGCGTGACCGCGGCACCTTGGCCCGCATCGTCGACGACGGCTGGGTCGAAAACGTCTACCGCCTGCAGTTGATGAACGCCACGGAATCACCCCAGCGCTTGCGCATCCATGCGGCTGGTCTGCCGCAGATGAAGCAGCAGGGCCAGGACCGGCTGGACCTGGCACCCGCCGAAGCTCGCTGGGTGGCGATTGCCGTCCGCGTGCCACCCGACGTGGCCATGCAGGCGGGCACTGGCAGTCACGCCATCACTTTCGACGTCACTCTGCTGGGTGAAAAAGCCCAGCCAGTCCGCCACCGACTGGTGGAAAAATCCACCTTCATGGTGCCGCGTTGACGCGGCACCGCGATCCGAACCGCAGCCCGAAGCCCTTGCAGGAGAGCCACATGAGCAACACGACAACAACACCCGAAGAGCCCACCGTGGACTGGTGGAGGCTGCCCATCGTCTGGATGGTCATCGGCGGGCCGGCCACCGTGGTGGTGGCCGGTTTTGCGACCCTGGCCATTGCTATCGCCTACCCCGACCCGGTGATCTCGGTGCCCGCCGCCGCAACGAAAGCCGACCTGCCGGCGGTGCAGGGGCGCAACCATGCCGCCACGCCCGAGCGTTAGGCAGCAGCGGCCATGAAGCGCCTGGCGCGCCGCGCAGCCACCATCCTGTGGCCGGCCTTCCTGGTGGCCGCGGTGCTGGAGATCGCGGTCTTCGCCTTTGTCGACCCCGTGTCCTTGCGCTTGCCGCTGCACACGGCGCAAGGCGCAGCACTGCCGCTGTCGACCACCGCCATCTACTCGATCGCGTTCCTGGTCTTCTGGGCCTGCACGTCGGCGGCCTGTGCCTTGACGGTGCTGCTGGACCGCAGCGCCGACGACATCAACGCACAGCCCCTGGCCGGCGGCTGAGAAGCCGCAACGCCTGCGCTCAGCAGGACGTGCCGTTGACCAGCTTTTGCAGCGCGTCGGGGTCCAGCACCTCGATGTGGCGCTGTTTCACCTGCAGGATGCCGTCGTCCTGGAAGCGCGAAAACGCGCGGCTCACCGTTTCCAGCTTCAGCCCCAGGTAGCTGCCGATTTCTTCGCGCGTCATGCGCAGGATCAGGGAGCTGGCAGAAAAGCCGCGGGTGCGCAGGCGCTGCGTCAGGTTCAGCAAAAAGGCCGCCAGCCGTTCTTCGGCCCGCATGCTGCCCAAGAGCAGCATCACACCGTGGTCGCGCACGATTTCGCGGCTCATGATGCGGTGGAAGTGGCGCTGCAGGTCGGACAGCTCACGCGACAGCTCTTCGAGCTGGTGGTAAGGAATGACACAGACCTGCGAGTCTTCCAGCGCCACGGCGTCGCAGGTGTGGCGGTCGGTGCCGATGCCGTCCAGGCCGATCAGTTCGCCGGCCATCTGGAAACCGGTGACCTGGTCGCGGCCGTCTTCGGCCGAAACGCGGGTCTTGAAAAAGCCGGCGCGCACCGCATACAGCGAGGCAAAAGCGTCCCCGGCCCGGAACAGCGCGTCACCGCGGGCCACCGTGCGGCGGGTGGCGACGATGGCATCCAGCCGCTCGAGCTGCTCATTGGACATGCCCACGGGCAGACACAGTTCGCGCAGATTGCAACTGGAACACGCCACCTTGAACGGTTCGAGCCGGATGACGGGCGGTGCAGCTTCCATGGCAAGGGTCCGACGGACAAGAAGTGGCCAAGTATCGCTCATGCACCTTCGGCCATCTTGACATCACGGTCTGGCGCCGACTTGAGGTGGATCAAGCCGCAGCAGCGGCGCTTTGGCAGAGTGCGCACATGCCTGCCCCCACCGACCCCATCGCCCCTCCGGGCACCCGTGCTGCCGACCCTGGCCAGGGTGCTGTCAGCCTGAGCGACGCCCAACTGCGCAAGCTCGACATCCCCGGGCCGCGTTACACCTCCTACCCCACGGCCGACCGCTTTGTCGAAGCCTTCGGCGCCCGTGAATACCGGCAGGCCTTGCAGCAACGTGCGCAGGGCGCCGTGGTGGGCGGTGCGCCGGCCTTGTCGCTGTACGTGCACATCCCCTTCTGCGAGTCGGTCTGTTACTACTGCGCCTGCAACAAGATCATCACCAAACACCACAGCCGTGGCCGCGAATACCTGGGTTGGCTGCAGAAGGAAGTGGACCTGCACCGTGCCGAGCTGGGCAGCCACCAGCCAGTGTCGCAGTTGCACCTGGGGGGCGGCTCGCCCACCTTCCTGGACGACACCGAACTGGCCGACCTGATGACGATGCTGCAGCAGTCCTTCAAGCTGCAGCCGGGCGCCGAGCTGTCGATCGAGGTCGACCCGCGCACGGCTTCGCGTCAGCGGCTGCGCAACCTGAAGGCCATGGGCTTCAACCGCATCAGTTTCGGCGTGCAGGACTTCGACCCCGCGGTGCAGGCCGCCGTGCACCGGGTGCAATCTTTCGAGATGGTCAGCGAGCTGATGGCCGAAGCCCGGGCGCTGCGCTTCGATTCCATCAATGCCGACCTGATCTACGGCCTGCCCAAGCAGACGCCCGAGTCTTTCCAGCGCACGATTGCCCAGGTGGCGGCTTTGCGGCCTTCGCGCATCGCGCTGTACGCCTACGCCCACTTGCCGCAGCGGTTCAAGCCGCAGCGGCGCATCGACGGCGCCCAGCTGCCATCGGCCGAACAGCGTGTGCGCATGCTGGGCGACGCGATTGCGGGTTTCATCGCCCAGGGTTATGTCTACATCGGCATGGACCACTTTGCACTGCCCGACGATTCGCTGGCCATCGCCAAGCGGCAGGGCCGCCTGCACCGCAACTTCCAGGGCTACACGACGCAGCCCGATGCCGACCTGATTGCCCTGGGCGTTTCTTCCATCGGCCGCGTGGGCGCCACCTACAGCCAGAACGCCAAGACGATGGAGGAGTACCAGGACGCGTTGGCACAAGGCAACTTCCCGGTCGTGCGTGGCCTGGCGGTGACCCGTGACGACTTGCTGCGCCGCGCGGTCATCATGGCGCTGATGTGCCAGGGCCGGGTTGAATTCGAATCCATTGAGCTGGCCCATCTGGTGAAGATGCAGGACGTGTTTGCGCCCGAGCTCGAACAGTTGCGCGAATTGCAGACGCTGGGCCTGGTGCAGGTCAGCGATCAAGAGATCCAGGTCACGGCCACGGGCTGGTACTTCGTGCGCGGCATCGCCATGGTGTTCGACCGCCACCTGCGGTCCGACAAGGTGCGGGAGCGGTTTTCGCGCATCATCTGAGCCCATGGATGCAGCACTGATCACCGGCGCGGCCCTGCTGGGCCTGGCCGGCACGCCGCACTGCGCCGCCATGTGCGGTGCACCCTGCGCAGCCGTCTGCGGCAAGGACAAGCCCGTCAACACCCTGGCCTTTCAACTGGCTCGGGTGGCCGGTTACGCCACCGCCGGAGCCGTGGCCGCTGCCAGCGTGGGTGCGCTGTCTTCTCTGGCGCAACTGAGCCCGGCCTTGCGGCCCCTGTGGGCGGTGCTGCACGCCTTGTTGTTGACGCTGGGCCTGTGGCTTCTGTGGCGGGGCCGGCAGCCGGCCTGGATGGGTCAAGTGGGTCGTGTGCCTGCAACGGCCCCTGCCACTGCCGCTGCCACAGGCGGGCAGGGCGCAGGCGGCTGGTCACCGATGCTTGGCCCTGCTCGCGCCGTGGCTGCCGGCGGGCTGTGGGTGGCCTGGCCCTGTGGCCTGCTGCAGTCGGCCCTGCTGCTGGCTTCGCTGACGGGCGACGCCGCCGCCGGTGCCGGGGCCATGGCGGCTTTTGCCGTGGCTTCGTCCGGCGGCTTGTTGCTGGCACCTTGGGCCTGGCGCTGGATGTCGCGCTCGGGCAAGGGCCCGCGTTTCGAACGCCTGCTGGTGCGGGGTGCCGGCGTCCTGCTGGTGCTGGGTTCGTCCTTTGCGCTGGGTGCGGGTGTGTGGCACCAGATTGCCGACTTCTGCGGCCTGAGCTGAATCCGGGCAGACGGTGTCGCCGCGCCCATCCCAAAGGGCTCACCGTGTCAGTCGATAGACAGAAGCCGTGACTTAGAATCACGGGCTGTTTACACAAGCGGCAGGGCCAGTCCGGCCTCTGTGGTTTGACCCACGCTCAGCGCTGTCAGGCGCTCTCAGGAGAACCCTTTCATGTACCAGCACATCAAGGTGCCCGCAGAAGGCCAGAAGATCACCGTCAACGCGGACTTCTCGCTCAACGTGCCCGACCAGCCGATCATTCCCTACATCGAAGGTGACGGCACCGGTCTGGACATCACGCCCGTGATGCTGAAGGTGGTGGACGCGGCGGTGGCCAAGAGCTACGGCGGCAAGCGCAAGATCCACTGGATGGAGGTCTACGCTGGCGAAAAGAGCACCAAGATCTACGGCCCCGACGTGTGGCTGCCCGAAGAAACGCTGCATGCCGTGCGCGACTACGCGGTGTCCATCAAGGGCCCGCTGACCACGCCCGTGGGCGGTGGCATCCGCAGCCTGAACGTGGCGCTGCGCCAGGAGCTCGACCTGTATGTGTGCCTGCGCCCCATCCAGTACTTCAAGGGCGTGCCCAGCCCGCTGAAGGAACCGGAAAAGACCCACATGGTGATCTTCCGCGAGAACAGCGAAGACATCTACGCCGGCATCGAATACGAAGCCGAAAGCGACAAGGCCAAGAAGCTGATCAAGTTCCTCATCGAAGAGATGGGTGTCAAGAAGATCCGCTTCCCCAACACCAGCGGCATCGGCATCAAGCCGGTCAGCCGTGAAGGCACCGAGCGCCTGGTGCGCAAGGCCTATCAGTACGCCATCGACAACGACAAGCCCAGCGTGACCATCGTGCACAAGGGCAACATCATGAAGTTCACCGAAGGGGGCTTCCGCGACTGGGGCTACGCGTTGGCACAGCGTGAGTTCGGTGCCGAACTGATCGACGGCGGCCCGTGGATGAAGTTCAAGAACCCGAGGACGGGCAAGGACATCGTCGTCAAGGACAGCATCGCCGACGCCTTCCTGCAGCAGATCCTGCTGCGCCCGGCCGAATACAGCGTGGTGGCCACGTTGAACCTGAATGGCGACTACGTCAGCGACGCGCTGGCTGCGCAGGTGGGTGGCATCGGCATTGCGCCGGGTGCCAACCTCAGCGACTCGATTGCCATGTTCGAAGCCACCCACGGCACGGCACCCAAGTACGCTGGCAAGGACTACGTCAACCCGGGTTCGGAAATCCTGAGCGCCGAAATGATGCTGCGCCACATGGGCTGGACCGAAGCCGCCGACCTGATCATCAGCAGCATGGAAAAGTCGATCGCCAGCAAGAAGGTGACCTACGACTTCGCGCGCTTGATGGAAGGTGCGACGCAGGTGTCGTGCTCGGGTTTTGGCCAGGTCATGATCGACCACATGTGATCTCGCTCCACAGCGTCTCTTGACGCCCCGTAAGCCCCTGATTTTGTTGAAGAAATCAGGGGCTTCGTCTTTTCAGCACGTCTCACGGCAGACCACGAAATCCCGCCATTTTGGAGGGGAAATTGACGGGAGACGGGGCCAGAAACGGCCCAAATTCCTCCACTTGGAGGTGGCTGAAAAGTGTCGGGAGACGACGCATGCGATTGAGCAACTACACCCTCACGCCCACTCGGATCAACAACGCCAAGACGAAGGCGCGGCTCTACAAGCTGAGCGATGGCGGGGGGCTCTTCGTCGAGGTCAGCACGACCGGCCAGAAGACCTGGCGCTACCAGTACCGCTTCGCCGGCAGCCGCCGGGACGTCAAGATCGGGCGTTACCCGGAGATCGGCGTGGCCGACGCGCGGGCGCGGCACTTCGAAATGCGGTCGCTCCTGGAGCGAGGTGTAGACCCCGCCGAGGTTCGTCGCCAGGAGACTGCGGAGCGTCGGCAGCAGGCCAACGACTGCCGGCCCGCTGCCGACCAGTTCGAGGCGTTCTCCCGGCGCTGGATCCGGGAGCGCCTGATGACCAGGTCCGAGACCTATCGGAACCAGATCGAGTCCCGGCTCGAGCGCTTCGTATGGCCAGCGATCGGCGAGAAGCCGCTGGGCAGCGTCCGGCCCGCCGACGTGCTCGCGATCATCGAGGACTTGAGAGGAACGCCGAAGACTGCGGAGGGCGTCAGGCAACACATCCAGCAGATCTACAACTACGCGATCCAGAAGCTGCTCGTCGAGGTCAACCCGGCCTTGCCACTGCGAGGCGTCATCGAGGTGCCTGCTGCCGAGCACCACCGGCATCTGACCGAGCCAGAACTAGGAGCCTTCTGGCGGTCGGTGGCGAAACAAGGCGCGCACTGCGTGACCATCGCTGCCACCCGGATGCTCATGTACACGATGTGCCGCAAGTCAGAGGTATTGCGAGCCCGGTGGCGCGAGTTCGACCTCGATCGGGCCCAGTGGGACATCCCGGCCGAGCGCATGAAGATGAAGGCGCCGCACCGTGTCTACCTGTCCCGGCAGGCACTCGAACTCCTCGGGCTGCTGAAGGCATTCGGCTCCGAACCGCAGGCCTACGTGTTCCCGTCGGTACTTCGTGCTGCGGTGCCGCTCGGCGACGCTACGCTGAACCACTTCTTCAAGCGACTCGACTTCGGCGTCCCGGATTTCTCGCCCCACGGAACCCGAGGCACGGCGGCGACGCTGCTTCGCGAGCACGGATTCAGTCGCGAGGTGGTCGAGCTGCTTCTGGCGCATGCCGAGCGTAACAAGGTGACGGCCGCCTATCACCATCACGAGATGGCTGACGAGCGACGACGTGCGCTTCAGTACCTCGCGGATCAGATAGACAGGGTCGCTCAAGCTGCCCCCCATGGATCGACAGTCGCTGAAGCAAGAGACTCGACAACTGCCAACGTCTAATCTGGCGCACAGCGTCGCAACTTGAAACGGATCTCTGGCTGTGCGGTAGATGGAGTAGTACGCTGCGCCAGGGCACTGGTTCCGTCTTGGACTGGCACGACCTCTATGCGAAAGACCGTCTTCCTTGCGCTCGTTCTACTTGGCTGCGCGGCCGGCCTGCTGGCCTCCGTGAAGGACGATTGGGCCACGCGAGTCGTCCTGTCCCTGATCGGCGCACTGGTCGGAGCCGCGGTGGGAGGTGCGCTGACTCATCGATCCGGCATCAAGCGTCGTCCGGAGCTGGAAGACGCCATTCCTGGGATGGGAACTTCGACGGCCGATATCGCAGCCAACTACTGGCGGGACAGGGGCCACCCGCCGCTCATGAAGCCACCATCGCCGCCGCCGGATCAGCACATCCACGATCCGGATCGGCTGGCCTGACTACCTTCGCTTCAGCAGGTCCTTCACTGCGTCGGCAGCGCCCTCGGCGGACTCCTTGGCATCCGCAGCTACTTGCTTGGCGGCGCGCTTGAGCAGTGATTGCCCTGCAACCAAGGTTCCATCCTCGCTTCGCCCGGCGTCGGCAGCCGAGTTCAACGCGCCGCTCTGTTGCTGAACGCCTTCGCGGATCCCCTGGCCGCGCCGTGAAACTGCGTCACGGACTGTGCCGGGCACGCTCGGTGGAGGTACAGCGCCAGATGGCAGACCGGGCTGGCGAGCGACTGCAGCATCGCCAGTGCGCTTCACGCTCTCGATATCTGGGCCCTCGGCCAGCTGACTGGCCTGCCGCGCATGTTGCGTCCTGAGGGACTCAAATGACAGCGGCACGGCAGTACCGTCAGAGAGAGTCCGGTTCGGTCCGAGTGACTGCCTGGCAAGCTCGGCCTCCATCAGGGCACGGGCGGCGGCACTCGTGCCACCGTACTGCTCGGCGTACCGTGTGAACATGGCGAGGTTGTGCGGGTCCTGGGCAATGTCGAGCGCGATCACCTCACCCCGTTCATAGGCTGCGCTCACGCGCTCCGCATAGGCGCTCCGATCTGAGAGACCGGCCTCGGCGCGCGAACTCCGGGTAGAGCTCGAGTTCAAGCGTGAAGACAGTTCACGTGCCTCGCGGGCGTCAGATGCGACAACCGACGCGAAGCTGGAGTCGCGGGACACTCGGTCGCCGAACTGCTTGAACTCGGCCAACTGCTCCGAGGTCAAGGCGCCCAGTACCCTCTGCTGGTCTGCCGTAAGCCCCGCCAGGTATCCCTTCTCCGCGTTGGCGGTTGCTCGAGCGCCGGCAACTGGTGTGGAGACACCGAGATGACCAGCGGCGCCGAAGGCGATTCGTGCAACTTGCGACTGGCTCATCCCAGTGCTGTCGGCGACGCTCCGCGTGATCTGGTCCAGCCGGTTCAGCGTCTGCCCCAACTGCTCGAAGCTGCTGGACGTCGACCCCGTGCTGCTTCGCGATGACTTCAGCTTTGCCAATCCCTTGGTGTATGCCTCGGACAGCACCGCCGAGCGTTCGGTGCTGGCGGCGACCGCTTCGCTGCGGGCTGCATCGACCTGGCGGCTGGCGTCCTGGACGTCCTGCTCGCTCACGCGCATCGATACGACCCGAGACGCGTAGCCCTGGTTGCGCAGCAGGCTCACTGCGGTCCGGCCGGTCAACATGTTCGACGAGAAGGTGTTGCCGCTGATGTCGTTCTGCCAGTTGCTCATGAACGCGGACGTCCGGTTCGGCGCGAGCCGGATCTGGTCCATCGAGACATTGCCCATGCTCAGATTGCCCGCGGCGGCACCTGCCGTGGCGCCGGCCACCATCGACTGCAGGCCCGAGAGACCGCCCACCAGCGCGGTGCCAAAGGTCTCCATCCGCTTCAGCGCCGCCCAGGCGATGAACGGGATGCTGATCGCCAGGTAGCCGACCACGGCCTCGCCGGAGATCGCCCGGGAGTAGATCGTCGATGCCGTCTGCAGCGACAGAGCCTTGGCGCCGCTGCCGAGGTCAGCCGCCGCCGCGAGGTCGTAGGCGGCGTAGATCGATGCCATGTAGTTGAGCACGGCATACAGTGGCGGCCAGAGCTGGATCCAGATCAGCACCGCGGCATAGCCCTTGAAGGCCAGCATGGTCTCGCGCCCGCTGGTCAGCAGCATCAGCAGGACGAGAAGGGGGAACAGCGCGTAGGTGATGGCCTCGATCACGTTGCGGAACACGGGCAGCGCCTGCTCGGCGACCTTGCCGGCGTTCAGCCAGGCCGCGTTCTGCTGCGCCACGGACTGCGCCCGTCCGACGGCCAGCACCATGGCCGCCGGGTCGTTCACCTTCTGACCGATGATGTTGCTTGTGTCGTTGATCGCATTCAGCACGGCGTTCTGGCGGATCAGGTCGGCCGCTGTCGCTGCCGCGGTCGCGATGCTGTTCTTCAGGTAGGCCTGCTGGATCTGCCCGGCGATGGCGGCATTGGCGGCCGCAGCCGGCAGCGTCGGATTCAGCTGGAAGGCGAGCTTGCCCTGGATGCGGGTCAGCTGCGCCGGCAGCCGGCCGTTGAGGTTCGTGTAGGCGTTCGGGCAGGTGTCGACGGTGATCGAGCCGCCAGCGCTTGTCAGGGTCGTGAAGCGGGCCGGGTTGGGAGATGCCATCAGCGCCCACACGTCGTCCGAACTCGAGAACGTGCCCGGATCGACCGTGCCGTCGATCAGGTCGTACATCGTGCAGTTGTGGATGAAGTTGACCAGGTCCGTGCGGAAGTTCGGATCCTGGAACGCGACGCCGCCTGTCTCCCGGATGAGGCGGTTGCCGAACATCAGTCCGTTCTTCTCGTAGCTCAGTTCGCTCGGCAGGGCGCCGACACCCGGGATCACCTGGAAGGCCGTCTCGAACAGGCCCGTGAGCGTGTGCCCGACCGTGCTGGTGACGCTGCCGAGGAAGGCCACGCCGAAGGGGACGTTGGCCACCACCTTCACGGCGGATCCGCCGGTCTTGTCGACGACGCCCACGGTCACCCGCGGCACGATGAGGACGGAGAACACCAGCAGCACGGTGGCCAGCCACTTCCAGCCCTGCAGCTTCTCTGGCGCGAAGGCGTAGGCCACCAGCGCCGCGATGAACCCGCAGAAGGCCACGGCGGCGACTGCCGCCATGTAGTCGCCGGAGCCGTGGATGGCTGCCGCGGCGTTGAAGATGCCGAACAGGCTGTCGGCGTTCTGGTAGGCGTAGATCTCCCACATGCGTCGCTCCAGGGGGAGCGTGGATCCTGAAGCGATGTGACGATGGCGTCGGCCAGGAACGACCTCAAAAGCACGGGGATATCGGCACTAAGGTGAACGACGGACTCCCGCCGGGGCTGGCCCACCCCAACCGGCTGCACCCGGTGGAGGGCCATCTTCTTGCACCCACAAGCCCGACCGAAGGGCGATGGCGAGTGCAGGGCGATGCTGGGACGGTAGAGGTCCCCATCGAGTCCTCTGCATGCCGTGCACGCCGCCCGCCAGCCCGGTTCCTTACCCGGCTTGGCCAGCCGGCTCCACTACGAACGCCACCGACCGGAGCAGACCACGCTGTACCGCCTGGTCCAGCAGCATGCGGCCAGCTTCATCGCCCACACCGAGGCCAGCACGGACGCCGAGTTGCCGCGGTTCATCAAGGACGAGTTCGACGCCTTCCTCGAGTGCGGCATCCTGGCGCATGGATTCCTGCGGCTACGCTGCGGCGAGTGCGGCCACGACAAGCTGCTGGCCTTCAGCTGCAAGCGCCGGGGATTCTGCCCCTCTTGCGGCGCCCGGCGCATGTCGCAGACCGCTGCGCACCTGGTCGACCACGTCATCCCGCACGTGCCGGTGCGGCAATGGGTGCTGTCGCTGCCGATCCCGCTGCGCGTGCTGCTGGCCGCGCAGCCGGAACTGGTCACGCCGGTGCTGCAGGTGGTGCAGCGCGTGGTCACGCGACATCTGCTGCGGCAGGCGGGGCTCAAGGCTGACGAAGGTCACGGCGGCGCCGTCACGCTGATCCAGCGCTTTGGCTCGGCCGCCAACCTCAACATCCACCTGCACTGTCTGGTACTGGACGGGGTGTACTGCTGCGACGCCGATGGTTCGCCGGCCTTCATTGAGGCGGATGCGCCCACCGACGACGAATTGCACGCGCTGCTGCAGACCGTCATCGCCCGGCTGATGAAGATGCTCACGCGCCGGGGCGTGCTGGTCGAAGACATGGGCCAGACCTACCTGGCCGAGCCGGATGCCGACGGCGAGGAGGCGCGCACGCTGCGGCCGCTGCAGGCCGCGGCCATCACCTACCGAATCGCCTTCGGGCCGCGCGCCGGGCAGAAGGTGCTGACCCTGAGAGGCGCGATGCCGCGCGAGGACTCGGCCCGCCAGCCGCTGTGCGCCGACATCGACGGATTCAGCCTGCACGCCGCGGTGCGGGTCGAAGCCCATGACCGCAAGCGGCTGGAGCAGCTGTGCCGCTACATCACCCGGCCGGCGCTTTCCGACGAACGGGTGCAGGTCAATGCCGCCGGGCAGGTCGAGCTGAAGCTGAAGACACCGTGGCGCGACGGCACGACGCATCTGGTCTTGAGCCCGCTGGAGTTCATGCAGCGGCTTGCGGCGCTGGTTCCCCGGCCGCGTCTGCATCTCATCAGGTTCCACGGCGTGCTGGCGCCCAACGCCAAGCTGCGGTCCCTGGTGGTGCCGCAAGGGCCCGAGGTGGAGGAACGGGCCACCGCAGCCGTTGCCGCCAGCGAATGCGTGGTCCAGACCGAGACTAACCCGGACCGGCCGGACCGACCGCACCGAATTGCTTGGGCGCGGCTACTCAAGCGCGTGTTCGACATCGACATGCAGCACTGCCCCAACTGCGGCGCCGGGGAGCTCAAGATCATCGCGGCCATCCTGGAGCGACCGGTGATCGAGAAGATCCTGACCCACCTGGGACTGGATCCGCAGCCGCCGCCCAGAGGCCGAGCGCGCGAGGCGCGGCAAGACTGAAGCCGCCTGAGCCGCGTCGACCGTCCCGGACACCGTACACATCACAAAGGGCTGCGCAGCCTGGCGCCAGTGGCCGGTGGCGCTGCGCCCGCGTGCGGACTGGATGGCGGAAAACACAGGGTCAACCCCGAGATCAAGGCCCAACGAGCGCGAGGCGAGCCGTCAGGGCGGGCCGAATCCAGACAAGGCAACGGCCCAGGCGCCAGTTCCAAGCCATCCAGGCAGGCATCGGCTGCCCACCCAGGGCTGAGTCGGGCTTTCCAGGCTTTTCACAGACCAGACCGTTTGAAATTCCTATGCGCCGACCCCAGCGCAGAGGCCCCCGCACAGTACGTCTTCGACCTCGGGCAGTTGCGCGATCCGGCGCGCGAGCCTGCGGCGGACGGCATCCTGGCCTGCGTGATCAGCGGCGCGGCCGACTGGGTGGCGCGCGGTCCCGAGTCGACGTCACGCGCCGTGCTGGCGCAGGCGGTGGCCCAGCTGGGTGGGGGCGAGTTCCGGCTGCTGCGCACGCTCAGCGAGAAGCGCGCCACCTTCCTGTGCACCCCGGGGCTCAAGCGCCCGGACGCACGACCGGCCGCCGGGCTGGCCGCGGCCGGCGACTACGTGCTCGGCCCCTACCCGGCCACGCTGGAGGGGGCCGTGCGTTCAGGCGTGGCCGCGGTGCAGCACGGCACACCGTGAACGGCGCGCGTCGCGCAGCCATTCACCGATGAAACGAACTCAGCGCGGCCAATAGGTGCGCGGCACAGCACCCGAACGACAGATCCACCGCGTGCTCGATGCTCAGCGCGGCGAGTCCGCCGCGCTTCACGACGATCAGCGCGGCAGATCGGCCGCGCGGTCCACCACGGCAGCGTAAAGGTCGCGCGTGGAGGCCAGCGCACCGTCGTGCACCTCACGCGCCGTCAGCACCTTGCCCTGCGGGCCCTGCAGCGGGCGCGAGGCCGTCGCGTTGCCGACGACCGTGACGCCATAGCCGAGGTTGAAGGCACCGTGCGCCGTGGAGTTGATGCACATGTGGGTCATGAACCCAGCCAGCACCAGCTGCTTCACGCCCAAGGCCTTGAGACGCTCGTCCAGGTCGGTCTGCACGAAGGAGTTGGGGTAGTTCTTGACGACGACCGCCTCGCCGTCGATCGGCGCCACCACGTCGGCGATCGCACCGATATCGCTGCGCACGTCGTAGGGCGTGCCCGGGCCGGCGTCGTGCTGGATGTGGATCACCGGTGACTTGAATTCGCGCGCCATCTCGAGCAGCTGTCGTGCCTCGACCAGCGCCTCTTCGACACCGGTGAGCTGCATCACGCCGCGACGGTAGGTGTTCTGGCAGTCGATCATCACGAGCGCGGCATCGCGCAGGGAGGTCGGGCGATGGCCCAGGCCGACGAGATCGCGCAGGGTTTGGGAGGGAGTGGTCACGTTGCTCCTTTCGCATGCAAGAACGCACAGTATCGGTGCAATGCTGGATCAAATGTGCGTACAGCGCGATAGGCACGCACCCGCATGCATCGGGTCGATCCTGTCACCCAACGGCACACCCAACGTCACATCTCGTCAAGACCCACGCGAGCTTCCGATCGCCCATGACCTTCGACCGGAGGGCACTCCGGGGCCGCATCGGAGACCCCGCATGAACCGCGACTGCGCACTGACCGCCTGAGGCATCAAGCGCCCCCCGTCGCACCCGGCGGTTCGAACTCGATCAGTTCGCCCCCGCCGGTGATCACCGCGGCCCGTACCGCGTCACCCGGTCGCAGCGCCTCGACCGCCCGACGGTAGGTTGTGAGTTGCTCACGGTAAACGGCAAGGCCTTCGGCGCCTTGCTGGAGCTTGTAGTCGAGCACCCACCAGACGCGCGCGCCGCCCTCGTCCAGCAGCGCCACCAGGCGGTCGATTCGCAGCGCGCGGCCCTGCCAGGCCAGCGGCACCTCGTTGCCGGCAGACGGTCCCCCACAAAACTTCTTGATCCCGCCCTTGCTCCTGTCCGCCGGAAATCCATGCCACGAGGCTGGAAGGGTCCGGCCCGTAAACCCTCGCAAAGGAGCAAACATCATGACCGCACAAACCGAAAACACCGAAGCCAAGACCGCTCAGGCCGAGAACACGGGCAACCGTCCGACGCATATCGTCCGCAAGAAGATGGGCAGCGGCAAGAAAGCCGACTTCGAGACGCTGGGCGTCGCCTGGGATCGCGGCGACGGGAGCTGCTACGTCAAGCTCTACGGAACGCAAGTGGTCGAAGGCGGGTTCTACGTCTTCCCGGTCAAAGAAGACGCGGAGAGCGGCCAGTAAGCCGCTCTTTCGCTTACATCGCAACGGCCCTGCGGCGTCTGCGCCGCAGGGCTTTTTAGCGTTCGTTGACCTTGATTGCGTCGAGCACTTCGATCCGGTCCGCTTCGCTCAAGGCGGACAGAGCCTCGGCGCGTTGCCGCTCATCCATCCGCGCGACGCGTTTGCGGATCAGGCGTTGCGCGCGCCGATGCCAGAGATAGAAGCCCAGATACGACCAGCCCCAGAGCGCAATCAGAGCCAACGATCCACGCAGGCCCCATGTGCTGAACACGAAGAGCGTGAGCGCGGCCATCGCGGCGATGGTCAGCGTCCCCTTCATCGCGTCGGTCCCCATGTCACTTCCAACATGCTGTCGCACGCGAACGCCTGCACCTTGACGAACTGCACGACATCGGACTCACGGCTCTTGCGTTCATCGAGGCCCTTACCGTAATTCTCCTGCTGCGCGTTGACGAATTCTTGCGCCCGCGCTTGCTGCTCGGGTTTGAATCCCTTGAGCACGGCTTCGCGGAACTGCCCGCGCTGGGCGTCGATCCGCGCCAGCAGCCGCGCATCCTCCGCGCGCTTCGGGTCGAGCCCGAACGCGCCGGGATTCTGCGCGCTAAACGTATAGAGCGCCTGTGCAGCGACCAGGCAATACGCATTCCACACGCGGCTCTTGTCCCGGAGCGCCTCCTGCGCGGCGAGGTCTCTGGTTCCGGCCATCTCGCCGGCCAGATCCATCGCCGTGTATTTCGGAGGCGCATGGCGGTTGATGAAGGGGCTCTTCTGGGCGTCCCGCTGCGCGGTGTACCCCTGAGCCCACGATTCATTGGCCGCCTGGGCCTGTGCTTCTGCTCCGGCCAAGCTTTGTTTGCATCGCTCGTACTGGCTTCGGAACGAAGCTGGTGCGAGTGTCTTGGATTCAGACTCCACCTTCGAGCGTGCCGCGCCGGACATCTTCAGTTGCTGATCCTCCGGGATCAGCGGGAAGTATTTGGCGCGGGTGCGGCTCCAGCGCCGTTCAAGGTCGCTGTCCTTGAACGCCTTGGCGACTTGATGGCAATACGAGGCGTCGCTGTAGAGCGTCGTGGCCGATGCGTTCGCCCCTGTACCCTGCGCCGCCACCGGACCGGCGACGAGCAGGAGCAATGCGCCAAGCGCCGTGCGGACGAGCGGTGTGCGGATCATCATTCAAGCTCCTCAAGCGATGGTCTGACGAACGGGATCACGGTCTGCGGCGGGATGCGAAGGCCCCCGTTCGCATCCGGCGCACGCTCGATAGAGAATCCGTAAGCCGCTTCGCTGTTGACCTCAAGGGTCCGCGTGGCCTTGTCCACAGACGAGCAGAGGATTGGCGCATCGAACGCGGGCGGCAACGAACCGCAGGAGGCTTCGTTGCGCGCCGTTCCGTTCGGCGCGGCGCATCCCGCCATAAGTGCGCCGACGAACAGCGCCGAAAGTCGCGCGCTCATTTTGTGTCGTGCTTCTGGATGTCTGGATGTTGTCGCTGGATGTTTCTGAGAAGCTCGCTCAGGAATTTCGCAGGAGTATAGAAATTGTCCGGGTTCGGGACTTCGCCGAGAGGCAGACCGTCGATATAGATGTCGAAGCCGTTCGCATTCGGCTCCGTCGGGTGCTGCGGTGCTCGAACCACGCCGAAGATCGGCAGTGTGTTCGGCGCGCGCGTGAACGAAACGGCGATGTCGTAGAAGGTCCGCGTCATCGCCGGGTCCATGTACGAGACGATCACCAGCTTGCGCTCGCGCGATCCGATGATGCTGGCCGTTTGCGCCGCCGCCCATCCGTCGTTCCGCGCGGTGAAGTCCAGATAGCGGATCGGAAGATTCTGGGCCTGCGCCGCGCTCTGTGTCGGCGTCTGCGTCTGCGCGAGCGCCGCCGGACCGCACGGGAGTAGGGAAGTCATCGTGACGATGACGACCGCAGCGATCCGCACCATGCCGTCCTCCATCAAGAAAACTCTTGCCCGTGTCCCGTGTCCCGTGCTCAGGTCAGAAGGGACCCCTTTTGGTAGCGTTTCCATAAGCAGTCCGCGCGCGATGCCGACGCTCAATGGCGAGCGTGCAGAGCGCGGAATGCTTTGAAACGGATGAGGCGGTGCGCGGATCGAGCGCGCCGGGCAGTGTCGGTCAGAACGGGTCCCTTTTGTCTACCCTGTGCGGCGGGCGATTCCGCCAATCGCGCGGGCAATTTGATAGGGGGCTGAACCTGGCGGTCATCGGCTATGCGCGCGTCAGTACCGACGAACAACATCTCGACCTCCAGCGCGATGCGCTGAAGGTCGCCGGTTGCGTGCGCATCTTTGAAGACGATGGGGTTTCCGCCGTGGCCCGCGTGCGGCCCGGCTTCAAGCTGGCGATGGACATGCTCTGTCCCGGCGATACGTTCGTGGTCTGGAAGATGGACCGCGCGTTCCGGTCCCTCCGCAATGCACTCGATACGCTCGAAGAGTTCGAGAAACGCGGGATCGAGTTCCGGTCCCTGACCGAACAGATTGACACGACCACGCCGGTCGGAAAGCTGCTCTACCGGATCATCAACGCACTCGCCGAGTTCGAGCGCGATCTCAACTCAGAACGGACCAAGGCCGGGATGGAGGCGGCCCGTAAACGCGGGAAGCGCGTCGGGCGTCCGCACAAGCTGACCGCGAAGCAGGTGGCGCGTGCAGCGAAACTGTTGGCCGCCGATCCCGGCCTTTCGCTTGCTGCACTCGCGAAGAAATTGAAGGTGTCGCCGAGGACGTTGAAGCGGGCGATGGATGTGAGCCAACCGGAGAGAACCCATGCTTAGGAACGAAGACCTGAAAGATCACGAGGCGCTGCACATGAGCGCCTTCCTCATGCGCAGCGTTGCGGCCGAACTGCTGGAGCATGATGCGATCCATTCCCGTCCCGAATGGCGGCAGTTGGCCGAACGCGCCCATCAGGCATTGTTCGACCTGTATCAGGCCATCGGACAGGCGGCGGCGGATCGCTAGTGCAGCCTATTCGTTTTCGTTGACCCGCCACGCTGCGGGTGCTATCCAGAATTGCAGCATCGCACCAAGGTCACATGTTCCCTGTGCGTGATGCTCCTGGAAACCCGGCGTCACACACCGCCGGGTTTTTCATGCGATCCTGCCTTGCTCTCTGGCCTTTGGAAACGCCGTAGGCATAGATAGACTCGCTGGCTGATCCGTTGCGGCCAGCTCCATAGAAGCGAGAAGAATCGTCGCGCAGCGACGCCTGTCATCCTGGAGCCGACGGCTGCGAATTCTCAGTCCTTTCGCAGCCGCAACATAGTTCCGGTTTCGGAGAACCCGGCGTAAGGATGATCGCAAGATGTGTGCGTGTAGTACAAACGAAATAAAATTTCGTTCGTTCTTCCGCACAATCTTGGCAAGGGGCACCCGCTCGCGCGTTCCCCGTTGCATCCCCTCCGGCGCATGGCGCGGCTCTGTTGGCGGGGCCATCATCGAGCGCCCTGCAACCGTTTCGCCGGTTGACCACTCGTCAGGGTATTGGCCCCCGACACCCGCCAGTCAGGGCCTTCGAGCCCCGACACCCTGACCCGTTCCGGGCGACCAAGGGAGCTGTCCGCGCTCCCTTTGGAACCCATCGACCAAGGAGCGTTCCTGCCATGCGTCGCTCCAGGGGATTGGCCCGCCTCCGGGTTGCTGGCGCGGTGCCCGCGGAATCGGTCCTGCCGACCGATGTGTCAGCGGGCCTGGAAGGCCGCCTGCTGCCCCAGCATGTCCATCACGTGCTGGGGCATGCTCGACCGCAGCTGGCGCTCGAGCTGCTCCAGGTGGCTGGACACCGCCCGGAACGAGCCGACCTTCTGGTACAGCAGGTTCTTCTCCTGCGACAACTGCAGCAGCATGGCCTGGGCCCGCTGCCTCACCAGGTTGGCGCGATCCCGCTGGGTCTGCTGCAGGGTGTAGTCCTTGTCGAGGGCTGCCATGCCCACGCGCAGGTTGCGCTCCAGGAAGACGTAGGCGTAGTCGGCCGCGATCACATCGCGGTACTGCGCGATCAGGCTGTCGGACAGCCCGGAACCGGGGATCGTCGCGCCGATCGAGAGCATCTTGTAGACCGGCTCGGTGGTCTGGTTGACGAAGCCGACCTCGGCCGAGTTGTTCGGGATCGCCGTGCGCGTGGCGATCTTGTCGGCGATCGAGCGCATCATGGTCTCGACGCGCGCGGTGAAGGGCGTGTGGGTGTAGCTGGTGTTCAGCGTCACCACGTCGCAGTCGGTGTAGTTGTTGCACCGGAGCAGGTGCTGCGTGACGTTGGTGCCGGTGCCCGCCGCCTGGCCGTACAGCAGCTGGCTGATCGAGGTGATCGTCGGCGCCACGGGCTCGGGGTCGCGCGCCGCATCCTCGGGGTAGAAGATCACCGTGCCGACGATGCTCATGATGAGCTCGCGCTCCTGGTCGTCGAGGTACGTGCCGGTGCGCTGCAGCGCCTTCCAGGTCAGGTTGCCGACGAAGGGCGCCTTGTTGCGGATGTTGGCGTCGCCCGAGGATCGGGCCGAGGCCAGGATGCCGGGGCGGTCGGTTGCGCAGCGGCGGCGCGCGGCATCCCGATCGGTCTCCAGGCCCATCTCGATGGCCAGATCGGAACAGGCCTCCTGCGAGCTGAAGCCCGCCGCCTCGGCGGCCGTGCTGACGATGGCCTTTGCGGTCTCGCAGGAGTTGATGCGCGCGTTGTTGATCCAGGTCTCCAGGCCCTTGGCCCACTTGGTCAGCCCGCCCAGCAGCGGCGAGACCGACTCCAGCGCCAGCTGGAAGGCGATGCCCGGCAGCGCGGCCGTGATGTTGCGCAGCATGTTCTTGAACTCGGCCGCCGAGATGTGCGAGAAGGAGCCGCCGAACACGTCGATGCCGCCGCAGCCGGCGCGTGCGCTCGGAAACTGGATCGCCGCGAGCTGGTAGACCTTGTTCGGCGCCCGCATGAACAGGCTGCCCCCGGTGTAGGTGTTGAAGGTCTGGCCGCGGAACGCCCCCGGTGCGGTGTAGTTGCCGATGGCGCCCAGGCTGTTGAACATGTTGTTCACCTCGGCGTTCAAGTCGCCGGCCCGCAGTGGCGCTGGGCCTACGGCGAGGGCGGAGCAGCACAGGGCGACCACCACAGCGCGGTGCAGGGACCGGTCGACGTCAGTACGCTTCATCGGAGGCTCCTTTGGATTTCTGTCTGCGCCGGTGCGGGCTCACCGCCTCAGCGCTGGTGGGTCAGGCGGGCCTGGGCCTGGAGGCCGCCAGTTGCGCCCAGGAACGGGGTGGCGGCGCTGTCGGGTGAGGCCGCGACCATTGAGATGCGCTCCACCAGCTGCGCCTCGGACAGCACGCCGAAGCCGATCGGGGTGATCTTTCCGGTGAAGGGTTGGGCGAGGTAGACGGCGGGAACCTGGCTCACCCGCAGCGTGGTGGCGATCCCGTTGTCCCGCCGGGCATCCGCGAAGCCGGGAATCGGGCCACCGTCGACGCTGATCGCGACCACCTTGATGCCGTGCCGGGCCTGGAAGGCCTCGAGCGTCGGCGCGAAGGCATGGCAGTAGGGGCAGTCGCTGCGGAAGAAGAAGAACAGGACGTGGTCGCGGCCCAGGGCGCTGATGGACTGGCTGCGCTGGGCCGTCTGAAGCTGGTCGAACACCTCCAGCGCCTTCGCGTTCACCGGGCGCCCCTGGAGCGTGGGGTCGAGTTCCGGGCTGGCCCATGCGATGCGCTGTGCCACGTCGGCGAAGGTGGATGCGCGCGACACCACCTGGGCCTCCAGCTCCATGTAGCGGCGCACGTTGGCTTCGGTCGGCCGCATGATGGCGATGTGCCGGCGCTCCTCGAGGGCCCTCTGCAGGCGCTCTAACTCGACGATCTCGGGGGGCTTGGCGGGCAACCGCCGGGGTGCAGTGGCGGCGCTCGATGCAGGTGTGGCCTGCCGCGGTGCGGAAGCCGGTGGTTCGGGCGGCGGGATCTCCGGCTCTTCGTAGAAGTGCCAGCCGCGCCAGTTGTCGGACCAGTACGGCCGTCCGGGGTCCTGCGACTGCGCAAATGCGATCGTCCCGCTGCCGAGCATGGCAACGAAGCAGATTGCGAGCCGAGCTTGGCGCGAGGCAGGGCGGCGCAGCGTCATGGGCGCCGCCTCATGTCCATCAAGACGGGCGACCGCGGCGGCTGGCCGTCGCGGCAGTAGTTGATGCCGAAGTCGATGGTCTGCCGCCGCGGTGCCTGCACGCCGCCAGCGCCGTAGTTGGGCAGCTGCACGCCGTCCTGCCAGAAGCGCACGTTGAGGCGACTGCAGCCTGGCTGGGCGTAGCGCTTCTCGGTGCTGACGTCGATGTAGATCGGCGTCGTGGCGTTGAAGCGCTTCGAGATCGCCTCGGCGACCTCGCCAACCAGGACCCCGTGGGCCTTGCCGTCGGGTGCGTCCAGGGCCGACAGCATCAGCTGCCTGGCATCGCGGACCGGCAGTCGTTCCTGAGCCGTGGAAGCGCTGGCAAACAGGGCGCATGCGGCGCCGACCAGAGCGGTGATGGCCTTCATTGGCACTTCCCCTGGCCGTAGTAGCAGGTGGGCACACGGCTGGCGCTGCCGGCCTGCAGCGCGTTGACGTTCGGAAGGGTCGGTACGAGCGACGCGTAGAACTCCGACAGGTCCATCGCCGCGAAGTTGAGCGTCTGCAGCTGCGCGACGGTGAAGCCGGAGCAGTCGGCGTTCTGCGCACCGCCCCAGCCCTTGCCGATCTGCGCACGGCCCTGTTCGTTGACGATGCGCGCCAGCATCGAGTTGAAGCAGCACTTCGAGGTGGTGTGCTCGACGCAGGACACGCACACGCCCAGGACCCGGAAGCAGGATGAGCACCAGGTGCCGATCGTGTGGCACAGCCTGGCGCCTTCCTTCATCGCCAGTTTCCCCTCGTCCTCGTTGCAGGACATCATCGAGAGGACGATGTAGATGATCACTGCGATGGCCAGCGTCCACGGGTCGAAGGCCACGACCAGGCTGTCGCCGGCGTACACAGCCACCGATCCGGCGGGCAGGGCGGCGCCGTTGACTGCCACGGTCACGCCATAGGTCGTGAACGTGCCGCTGAAGCCGCCGCCCATCAGCAGCGCCGAGATGCCCTGGTAGATGAACTGCTGGTTCTGCGAGTTCATCAGCACGTCGAAGACCAGTCGCGAGCCGCCCCCGAAGATGCTCTGGTTCGTCATGCCGGCGCCGGCACCATCGGCGTAGCAGCAGTTTTTCAGCAGGCGGTCGCGGCAGCGGTTCTCCTCGCCCTTGAAGACCTGCATGCGGTCGGCGTCCAGGTAGATGCCCGCCTCGCGCCCGGCCTCGAGCATCGACATGCTGCGCGCGAAGTCGGGGTCGTTCGGCGCGCCGATGTCGAAGCAGTTGCCGCTCAGGCAGAAGACGTTGGTCGGGCAGTTGCTGGCGGTGGTGACAGTCTCGGCGGGCACGGGGCAGCTGTAGCCGTCCTCGAACACCTCGCACACGCCGGTGACGGCGTTGGTCTGCCGACAGGTCGACGACTGCGGCGTGCAGCCTGCTGCCACCAGCGGTGCGCACTGGTCGGCCGACGCACCGCCGCTGCACGACATGGTGCTCCGGTACTCCCAGCAGTCGCGGGTGACGGCCACGCCGTCGACGACCTTGGTCGCCGGGCCATCGGTGCAGACGGCGGGCGTGGTCGTGGTGCAGCGACCACCGGCGTCCAGGGTCGGGCACTGGTCGTCCCAGCGGTCGGTCTCGGTGACGGTGGTGGCTGGCCGCGTGTAGGACAGCCGCATTGTCGGAATCGGGCCGAAGGCGGGGTTGGGCGCCCAGCCGATCACGGCCCGGTCGGCGTCGATGTTCCAGTAGGTGCCGGCCACGGTGCCCGTGATGTCGATGCCGGCGTAGGGCGTCCAGCCGGGAGCAGGCGAGTAGCACTTGGTGCCGTCCAGGGCGGTGGTGGTGCATCCGCTGTCGCCCTGGCAGACGGTGTCCTGGATGTTGTCCCCGCTCTGCGTGCCGGCGCGGCAGGCGGCGTAGACCTTGAGGAAGGGCTCGACGCTGGTGCAGCTGTAGCCGGAGTCGCCGCCACCGGTGCAGACCTCGGCGCGCTCCGGGGCCACCATCGCAGTCAGGCTGCAGGTCGATCCGCTGCAGCTCTTGTCGGCCACCCAGACGGCCGTGCGGATGGGCTGGCCGTCGATCATCGAGTAGGTGGTGTCGAGAACCGACACGATCTGCGGAAAGACGACCGGCGTCGTCATGTCCACGTCGAAGAAGCTGAGCGGATTGCCGTCCTGGGTGACGCGGAAGTGCTGCGCGGTGACGGCGCGGTCAGGCAGGCACTGCACGTCCAGACCCGTGGGGCCGGAGGCGGCGTGGGCGAACCAGTCGCCCGGGTTGCAGCTGATGGTCCGCGTCGTGCTGACGGTCAGGCTTCGGCTGCAGCTGTAGTTGCCGACGCCGACGTAGCGCAGGCAGCTGCGTGGCTGCATGCCGGCGGGCACCGGGGTGACCGTGGTGGTGCAACCGCTGTAGTAGGCGGCCAGGCTGCCCAGCTCGGCCGACGGCGTACGGCCGATGGCGCGCGCGGCAGCCACAGCGGGGTCATCGGCACCGATCGTCGGGCGCGGCGTGTTGGCCGAGGAGAAGGCGCCACGCTGCGCCTGGCAGAGCGGGTCGGTGGGGGTCAGTGCACAGGCAGACAGCCTTGCGCTGCCCTGCGACGACAGATTGGGCTGGCGGTAGTAGCTGCGCTCAGGAGGGGTGGTCGTGTAGCCCGGGACCACGGCGGTGGCACCCGGGGTGGTGACGTTGCCGCGGGCCACCGGGTTCGCGGCCTGGCCGGCGGCGACCCCTTCCTCGTGCGGGCCGGCGACTGCTGCCGTCTGCGTCGTCAGGAAGCAGGCGGCGGTGATGCAGGCGATGAGGCGGCGCCACGGCGAGGCGCGGTTCGCCGTCAACGGCGACGGGGCAGGGTGATGGCTATCGGGGCCTAGCGGGGTCGGTAGAAGCACGCCCCATGGTCAGGGGCGGTCCGGTCGGTGTCGCGGTGAAACGGCGGCTGAGAGAGAGGGGTTTCGAGGCTGGGCACGCGTTTGGCAAGAATCTGTTCCGCAGTGCAAGTAGACCTTGATCGTCAGCCGGCGTATTCAAGATGATCGGTAACTGGCCGTCGTTTGGTTCTATGTACAACTTAGCGTCAGTCGCAACTCGGAACGTCTCGTTGCCGCTACGCGACGAGACGCCGGTGCGTCGTTTGAGCTATCGATACAGGGACTTGACCCAATCCCAAGCCGTAGGAGTGAGGTTGAAGTACACGACGTGGGAGATGACAAGCCCCACACAAACGACACCGTCAATCACCCACAGGACGACGCGCTGAGCGTTTGCACGCTTCGACAGGTAGGCAAAGGTAGAGGCGAAACTTGTGGCGACAGCAGCGTAATCCGTCAGCAGTTGCCGACGCTGACGTTCGACTTCATCTTTCAGGACACCGAGGGTATGACTCTGGTTCCTCACGAGAAGGACCATCAGAATCGCGAACACCCAGCAGCCCACTAGAACGGCTGTGTTCACGAGGAACTCGTAGCCGAACGACGGCGCGCTCTTCATCTGAGTTGCTACGACAATCGTGGCGACAGGAATCCCAAGCAGTTGGTTCTGGATCTCCGAGAACACCTTATGGATCTTGCCCGCGTACTCGACCCTGGCCGCCTCGACCTGATCGCGGAGTTTCTCGTAGGAGAAGCCAGCGGCGAACAGTCGATAGCCATCCTCGAATCGCTTGCGTAACTCGCCCACCTGACGAAGCAGATGCCGAAACCGTTCAACTTCGGGCAAAGCCTTCGTCATTTCTATGACAGCTGTTGCCAGGATCGCTTCGCGCTGATTTCGGTGCACGTCGTCTGGAAGAAGGACGCCAATGGCCTCGACATCCGCGACAGACAAGGTCGCCAAGTCATGAGCCGCGTAGTCGACGGGTAGAGTGAAGCGGCCAGCCGAGTGGAAGACCAGAGCCTGCTCATCAGCGTCGAGATAGAGCGCGGCGGAGCGCAGGTGTTGGACAAGAGCGAGCACGAGGCCGTACCGGCCCAAGGGCGAATCCTTGTCGGCCTCCTGTGTGCTGTCAACCATGCCGTCGAGAAGAAAGAACCGGCGCCCAGGTAGAACACGAAAGCCTTGGGCCGTCAGCACACCATCAAGGTTCTCTGCAATTACGCCAAAGCCGAACCGAGGATCGATCGAGAGCGTGATCGTGGCACCGTCCGCAATGTTCGTAGTTGCCAGGGCACCTTCAATCTCGATGTGGGTTTCCCGCGAGTTGCTAAGGCAGGCATCGAGCGCCTCTCGGTCCCTATCGCCTTGGACCGTTAACCGGCCGCGCAAAGGAGGGCCGTACTCGAGCGCATCGAGCCGGCGGATCAGATGGACAAGGTGGCGCCAAAGCGCATCACTTGCCATCGCTGGTCTCTTCGTCAAGTTCCGCCTGGAGTTCCTCCGGCAATTGCATCAGGACGAGTTCCTTCCGCTTTCGGTCGTACCGGTAGTGCCCGGCTTGAATGCCGTGCCGGTCCAGATCGACGCGCCAATACTTTGTGCTTGCATGGATCTTCCTGAGTTGCTTTAGCACTCGGCCGTCTGGACGAAAGCCATCACTAATCTCCACGCCGCTCTTGGCGAGAGCCTTTCCAAGTTTTTTCGGCGCCTGCGGCCATGCAGCGTGAACAAGCTCATCCAGACTGATAGGTTCGCCATGCTTCCTGCGCTCATTGCAGTAGTTGAATGCCGCGGTGTAGAGCTCCTCCCGTCGATCGGTATCCAACGCCTCTTCCGTCGCAAACTGCTTCAGTGCAGCAACGAGGTTCTTAGTCTCCTCTGCATCCTTGACGATGTCGTTGCAGCCGAGAAAGAGCTTGAAGTACTCGGCAACCTCTCCGCGCTGCTTCAAGAAGCCCAGGTAGCGCTTGTCCGTGGCGCCGCCAAGCCACTCGGCTAGGTTCACCCTGCCGGCCACCCGCAGATTCTCAAGGTCCACGTGCTCGGCGTTCGTCACTTCGAGCTTGTCGTTGACAACGCTACCGTCAACGTTGTTAATCATCGCGACCAAGAACCAACTCGCACCGGAAGGGCCCGTGATGTGCGCCATGAGCACGAAGCCGCCCGTCGCGAGTTGTGCCTGGTCGGCCCTGCCGGCGAGCTGATCCATCAGTACGTGCGACCCACCGATGAATGAAGTCTTACTGGTTGAGAACATCGACCGCAGCACGCCTGACGTCGGGTACTTGGTCTCGTTGTCCTCGAACCGGCCGTAGCCCTTGTTCGCCTTCTCCGCGTACAGGTTGTTGATGCTCTCGACGAGCTTCTTGACCTCGGGGTTCAGATCCAGCACCGTGTTTCGCCGGACGACCGACGACTTCGCGTGCTTCTCCTTGACGAGTTTGTGAATGACGGCCGCTTCGATCTTGTTCAAGTCAACTCCCATTGTTTGCGGGATTTTCACCCGCGCAAGCTCACATCGACACAGCGGAAACGCGAAAGTCGGCTGCCAGCGCTGGCGGGGCGCTGTCGATGCCTAGGAGAGTGCACTTCTTGTGGCTCACTACGTGAGCCACCCGCTTGTTCCCAGTAGGGCAACGAACACCCCGTCCACTGCGGCGTCACTGCTGCTCAGATCCGTGGTGCGTCGAGGGCGGCTGCCTCAGGCAGGACAACCCAGCTTGGGTGCTTTCCGACGCGGAGCAGAGGCAGGAGCGGATAGCTATCATCCGCAACTTTCGCTGCAAGCGAGGACCGAACATCTTCGGTACTTGGCCGATCGACTGCCGTCAGTCTTCAGCGGTAGCTGCAGGCTTTGGACTCGAACTGCTGTGCGAGTGGCGTCTATTGCCTTGGACGAACTGAACCGTTGGTAGCTCGATTCAGGTACTGGAGCGCATACGCCAGGGTCACGTCGCCAGAGACCTTCACGACCTGCTGCGAAGAGCTACACGCGCGGGATGTACAGGCCTCGGTCCCGGCGCCGTCCATGACCAGGACGAATGACGGAGTCCTTGTGATCCCATGGCGATCGAACGCTTCCGGATCGATCTGAACAGCAACACGGCGGCTGCCGATCAGCGCCTGCATGCGGGTCACCGTGTCTCGGATCGATCCGTTGACCAACCCTCGCAGCACGAGCGTCGCGCCCGCCCGCGCTGCCTGGTCGACCAAGCGCTTTAGCGTCGACTCCGGCATCGCGAAGCTCACGAAGATCAGCACCTTCGGCCCTGCCTTGCCCGGAGCCATCGCCGCTGCATGAGCTCCGTTCTGCACGTCGAAGCCCTTGGCGATGGCCTCGAGGTCGATCGGCATGCGGGTCACCGGCTGCGGCAGGTTCTCGATGCGAGGTGCGGCGGGAACCGGCACCCGCGCCAGCTCAGCCTCGGTCGGCATCCGATGCTGCTGGCGTGCGCGCTCGATGTCGGCCTCGGTCACGGCCGGTGGCGTCGCCGGGGCACCCAGCACGCTGCCGGCAAGAAGGAGCGCGGCGACCCCCGCGCCGAGCGTCCGTCCGATCGGCGTTGCCCTGTCAGTAGCCCACACAGCAGTTCCTCTTCCGAAACAGCATGAACGCGAAGTCCTCGCCGCGCACCGGGTACTCCTTGCCGGCGCCCCAGACGATGGTGCTGCGGCCGAAGGGCTGGCAGCAGCGCCCGCCGTCCTTGGCAGTGTTGGCCACCGGGTAGGTCAGCTGGGTCTTGTAGGCGGTCTTGTCCATGGCCGGCAGGAAGTAGGGCCCGCACAGGCCCGGCCGGCCATGCCAGCCCCAGGCCAGCAACTCGCGGTGCATCTTGGCGGTCAGCCGCTGCGCGATGAGGGCCGCCGTTCGCACCCCGCCCATGTGGTACGGCACGTGGCCATCGAAGGGGTAGATGCCGCCCTGGCAGCCGGCGCACCAGAACATCTCGGCGATGCCGAAGCCCGCGGTCGCGGCCACGCAATCGGCCGCGCAGGCCGCCACCGCTACCGGGTTGGCGAACAGCACGGCCTCGGGGTTGAGGATGAGGGTCAGCTCGTCGTCGTTCCACAGCGGGTCCACCTCGGTCAGGTAGGCCAGGTCGAACGAGCCCCGCTCCAGGCACGGGAAGTCGGTCACCACCTCCAGCCAGTACAGCACCGGGTTCACGTAGAAGTGCGCCTGGTAGAAGCTGCCGCCGTCGCCATCACCTTCGGGGCGCGTGAACCGTGCCGCCGCCGGCGCCGGGATGCCGGGGTCGAGGTCGATGCCGCCCAGCGAAGCCAGGCAGAACGGCTTGCGCACGGCCTCCACGTGCCGCGCCGGCTCCCAGAACCCGATCGACAGTCCGATGGTGGGGTTCACACCGCAGCTGCAGACCGGGTTCGACGGGTTGGGGATGTCTTCCTGGCCATCGAAGTTGGCGATGGTGGCGCTGCCGATGCTGATCGGCAGGATGCAGCTCCAGCAGATCTCGGTGATCGGGTTGGGGAAGCGGCCGGTGCAGGTCAGGCTGTCGGCGGCCTGCGCAGGCGCCACCCAGGGCAGGGCGGCAGCCAGCAACGCGCGGGCAAGCACCTGGCTGGCACATCGGAGAAGCGCGGGCATCCTCTGTGCGGCAAGCCAGCAGATCAGGGAGGGCAGGGTGGTCATTGCACGAGCACCTCGTCGACGCGCAGGCGCATGCCTTCCTGCGAGACCAGGGCGGGCACTTGCCTGATGCCGAAACGGCGGGTCAGCGTCCCCTGCTGGTCGTAGTACACCGGCACGCGCCAGGCCTTCATCAGGTCCAGGTACGAGCCACCGGTCAGGATGGGCTTGACCTTGCCGTCGTAGCGCGCGATCAGCTCGCGGGCCCGTGCGACCTGTCGTCCGTCACGGGCATCGAAGAACAGCAGCCGCTTGGACAGCGACACCACCTCCAGCGGGTTCTTGCGCGTCCCGGCCGGGAACAGCAGCCTGCCCTGCGCATCGACGATGTTGCGGTCGAGCGTGAAGGTGGGATCGATGGTCCAGGACCGTGCAGTCTCGGTGCTTCGTACGCCCTCGACCGGAGCGGGCTGGCGCACTGCGGCCACACCACGGTTGCGCGCCTCGTCGATCAGACGCTGCAGTTCACCCGTGCGTTCCTTGTCGCGCAGGCGCTGCTGGATGAACTCCAGCAGGTGGGGCTCGGCAATGCCGTAGGTCGGGCCGATGGTCCCCAGGTCCACGGCGTGGGCGGCCGTGCTCAGGAGCGTTGCGACGGCCACCAGCAGCGACCGAATGACGCGCGCCGGCGGGCTGGTGCAGCCTGCCTGAGGCAGTGGCAGTTCGAACTTCACCTTGCCGCCTTCCGGGTGCATGTGACCTGCTCGCCCAGCCGAGCCAGCCCTGGCCCGTCCTGAAGGTGGCTGGCCCGGATCATGGCCATCAGCAGCGGATCGCCGGCTCCTTCCGCAATCGCCTGTCGCAACTCGCGGCTCGTGAGACTCCGGCGGCACCGGCGCTCGTGCGCCTGGAGATAGGCCTGCGCCCCTTGGTGTGCCGCAGGGGAGATCTGCTGGAGCAGCGCCAGGTAGTCGGCCATCGGCACGTCGCCCGTGACAGCCGGCTCGGACGGTGTCTGCGCCGGCGCCGGCAAGGCAGCGGCGAGCGCGGTCATGGCGACAAGGGACGCCAGCGATGCCTGGGTGATCGACTGGGCGACGTGACGGGAAGCCGGCCAACGCAGCATCGAATGCGGATCCATGGCAGCCCCTCAGAACAGCGGCACCACGGTGCCCAGCACCTGCTCGGCCCGCACGAGCCCGCTGCTGCGGTACCGCGAGTCGAACGAGTCCGGACCCGTGCCCTGCACGTAGTAGTGGCCTGGCGGGATCACCGTCGGCGCGATCGGCTCCAGCGGGCGCCGGTCGAAGGCCTGGGCCTTGGCCGTGCCGACAACGACACCGTTGACCGACACCTTGCGGCCGGACACCGTCACCACGTCGCCCGGCAGGCCGCGCACGACCTTGAAGAACGGCTGACCGTCCAGTCCGGGGTACGCGGTTCGCGCCTCGCCCGCAAACGAGAAGATGACGAACTCGCCGCGCTGCAGCGGATGCTTGCCGTGCTGCAGCCATGCCACCCGGTACGGCAGGCTGCCCGTCCAGTTGAAGAGGACCGGCACCCGCGGCGTAGGGTCGATGAACAGCCGCGTGTAGGCGAAGGTCCAGATCGCGAAGACAGGCAGGTAGAGGTACCAGCGTCGCCGCGTGTGCGCCGCAAAGTCGATGGCCTGGGTGCGAAGGCTGCGCTTCATCGGGCCTCCTCGGGGTCGTTCCTGTGGGGGGTCTGGGGATGGCCCAGCTTCTGCTGCAGCAGTGCCGTCAGATCGACGGTCCGCGGTGTCCGGCCGGCCACGGCGCTCTTCAGCACCACCAGACAGGCACAGTCGCGGGGCAGTTCCTCCAGCGCCGCCGGCAGCCGCTGCGAGAAGCTCCGGGCCAGCGCAAACGCCTTCTCGCGGTCGGCGTCGGTGGTGGCCCGGGTCAGGAGCTGGGTGAACTCGGCCTCCTTCTGCCGGTACACCTCGCCGACATCGACGACGCCGACCCGCTGGGCCGGGCGCACCACCACGCGGTCGTAGGCGGCCAGCGTGCCCAGCACGATCAGCAGCGCGAATGACGCGTGCAGGAGGATGGGCGCCATGCCCACGGGCACGGCAACGGGTTGGCGAGGACTGGCGCTGGCGTCGACGTCCATAGGAGCCTCGCCAAAGTCACACCGCGTGCCCGCGCCGCCGCAGCAGCTCGGTGATCGCGTCGTCGATGCTCAGGCCCTGCGCCCGCAGCTCGTCGATCGGGGCGTTGTCCTCCAGCTTGTTGGAGAACAGCAGGTGGGTCGCCGGGTCGAGGATGTTGCGCGCCACGCCTTCGCCCACCGGCGATGAGATGTAGACCTCCGAGAAGACGCCCGGCTCCGTGCGCAGCGAGTTGAGCAGCCGCTTCTTGGGCTCGTCCATCGACAGCCGCCCCTTGCGGTCGAGCATCTCGATCGACTCGGGCTTCTGCCGCAACAGGAATACCCAGTCCGAGCAGTTGAAGGCCGCCTCCATCTGGGCCGAGCCGTAGTAGTCGTCGGCACTCTGCGTGGCCGTGCCGAGCGATCCGCCGTACTTGCGGGCGCGGCGCGCGGCTTCCTCGACCACGGCCGCCTTCACGGGGTCGTCGGCGCCGATGTCGCCCAGCTGCTGCTTGAGCTCGTCGATGAAGAGCACCTTGCGCCGGTTGCGCGTCAGGTACATCTCGCCGGTGATCTGGTGCAGCAGCAGGATGTTGACGACCGCATGCAGGTCGGGCCGGCGCTTCAGTTCCTCGTTCTCGATGACGACGAAGTCGTTGCCGAAGTCGATGTTGTTGCGCCCCTCGAAGAAGCGCTCGTACTGGCCGCCGCGCGCGTAGGGGTTCAGCATCACGGCCAGGTCGCGGATGCGCGGGTCCTCGCGCACGCCCAGCTCCTCGATGGTGCCGGCCTTGAAGGCGTCGCGCAGCGCGGTCACCGTAAGCGCGTTGCCGTGCTCGCGGAACAGCTTGATGACCATCGCCGAGATGGCCTTGTACTGGACCTCGTCCAGCGGCCGGGACATCGAGGCCATCTTGGAGATGGCCGGCACCAGCATGTCGATGTCCTCGTTGATGTCGACGATGTGCGTGAAGGGGTTGAGGCAGATGTCGACATCGGGCCGGAACTCGATGTACGTGCCCTTGGCCTTGCGGCACAGCTTCTCGAACGACCGGCCGAGGTCGAGCATCCAGACCTTGGCGTCGATGGCCCGGTAGGACCAGGCCATCTCGTTCATCAGCACCGACTTGCCGGACCCGGGCGCACCGATGATCGCGAAGTTGTAGTTGCCCAGATCGTTGTCGAAGATGTCCAGCGTCATCAGCTGGCCGCGCCGGCCACCGAAGACCAGGGCCGGCGTGCGCGTGCCGCGCCACTCGGCGATCAGCGGCGCCAGGTGGATGGCATTGGCCATCGTCTTGCGCGAGACGCGGCGCATCTTGGCCAGGTCCTTGTGGAAGGCCTCCGACAGCGTCATCGGCAGGCTGGCCAGCAGCGCCTGCCGGTGCATGTAGACATCGGCGTTCAGCTGGAAACCCCGTCCACGCCAGATCGCGTTGGCGGTCTCCTGGGCGGACACGGCTTTCTCGGGCGGCGAGAAGATCGCCAGCTGGTGGTACAGGCTCACCAGGCTGCTGCCCACGTCGATGGCGTTGGCCGCGGCGGTCCAGTCCTGCAGCTTCTTGCCCACGTCGGGCATCACCTCGGCCATCTTGCTGCGGGCGTTCTGGGTCGCGCGCACGTGGTTGGCGGTGACCACGGACTTCATGACGTTGGGGTCGAGCACGTGCACGCCCATGGTCAGCAGGAAGGGCGCGCTGTACTGCAGCGCCGGCTGCATCAGGTCGCCGATCAGCGAGCCCATCTGCCACAGCGCGAAGCGCTCGGGGAAGGACTTGATCGAGTAGAAGCGTGCTTCCAGCGATCCCTCGTGACCCTCCTTCCAGAGGGTCAAGCCGGCAGGGTGCGGGTCCTGGATGGTGTCGAAGTCGACGATCTGGTCGCGGATCTCGCGGCCGTCGTCGTAGTGGAGGTCGGGGGCGTCGGTCTGAGAGACGCGGTCCGGGTTGGTGAACAGCGCACACCAGTTGATCAGGTCCGCGGCGTCGCAGACACGGCTGGGCAGCGACGCCGAGCGCAGCGTGGACGCCATGGACTCGCGCAGCGCGACCAGCTCGTCGCGCCGGGTCAGGTCGCCGGCCTGTTCCACGCCCCCGGGCACCGACACGCTCATCATCAGCCGGAAGTCGCGGATCGTGTAGTGGAACCCGGTGGTCAGCGACTGTTGCGCGCCGTGCAGCAGGTGCCCGACACGCTGCCGCGCAAGGCGGTGGAACAGGTTGTCGTTGCGCGCCGGGCGACCCCAGTGCTTGGCCTTGTCGGCCTGGTCGGCATCCTCGACGCGCAGGTTGGCGTAGCGACGCAGCTGTTCGCGGATGTGCGGCGATGCGAACAGGTGGAACTGGATCCCGGTGGCCGGCGGGCAGGTCGAGTACAGCGAGATCAGCACCTCGGCCATGCGGTCGTCGGCACCCGACTGCGGCATCAGCTCGAGCATGAAGCCCAGGCTGTCGCGGTTGACGAAGAGCTTCTCGTCGGCGAGGTAGGCCGAGTAGGGCAGCCAGGACGCGAACTGCTCGGCCGGCGTGTCGGGAGGCGAGCCCAGGCCCAGCCAGCCCAGGCTGCCGTGGCCGGGGCGGCTGGCGCTGGGAAAGGCGGCGGATCGGGTCGAAGCGGTCTGGGCGAACGGGTTGGGCATGGCGCGTGCCTCGCAGGGATGGCCGGAAGAGGTGTCAGGTCAGTCGTTGGGTTCGTTGCCACGCGGATCGACGGGCATCTGCGGCCGGCCCGCCGGAGGTGTCAGGCCGGGCAGGTACAGCGAACCACTCGGTTGATCTGTCCGACCGGACTGGTTCGATGTCCTGAGGTCGCGCGACTCGGTGGCGCCGCCTGCAGGACGTCCGGATGCGGGCGACGGAGGCCGCAGCGGTGCGTAGGCATCGCGGATCTGCCGCTGCGCGTGCTCGACGAGCCACTGGCCGTCGTCGACCCGGACGTAGACGTAGCCCTGGTCGTGGAGGTCGCGATCGGCGTCTTCCCAGGGTTTGAACCAGAGCCGCAGGATGCGGGCCGACGACCGGAGCGGCATGGCCGTGGACGAGGGCGGCGCCGATGGCGAGACGGCGATGCGGGAGGCTGCCGCGCCTGCCGCGCCTGCAGCGCCCGCTGCGGCTGCGCCGGTGATGCCCTCCGTCGCGCGCGGAGCTTGCGGCGTGCCTGGGCTGGCACCGGCCGTTCGCCGCTGACTCGGCAGGTTGTTCTGCACGGCATTGGCGTAGGTGCCGGAGACGGAGTCGCAGGTCACGCCGTCCGGGGCCTTGCAGGCATAGCTGGAGCTGCCGCTGAGACCGCTCATGCTCATGCAGCCGCTCAGCATCCAGGCCAGCAGCACCGACGCCGCGGCCGGTCTGGTGGCTGGGGCAGCACGCGATGTCGGAGCTGCGGGGAACACGACGGCGGACTGCTTCATGGCTTGCCCCCCGCCACCTTCGACACCTGCTGGAGGCGCGCGAGCAGCACGGCCCGGTCGACGTAGCCGTCGGTGCGAGTGCCATCCGCCCAGACCAGGGTGGGCGTGCCCTGGACGGCGAGGCGATGCGCGAGCGCGAGGTTGCGGTCGAGCGGGTTGTCGCACTCCGGGGCCCGCAGGGCTGCCGGGTCGCCCGCCGGCCTGAGCAGCGAGGTGTCGCCCTGCAGCATGAACTGGTGCCAGGCCTTCTCGCGGTCCGCCGCGCACCAGATCGAGACCGGGCGCGCGCGGCCCTGGAAGGGCACCAGGAAGGTGTAGATCGTCACGTCGTCCAGGCCAGCCAGCTCGGGCTCGAGCCGGCGGCAGAACGAGCAACCCGGGTCGCTGAAGACGGCGATGCGACGGTGCTCGTTGCCGCCGCTGCCTCGCACGGTCTTGATCGCGTCCGCCAGCGGCAGCTGGTCGAAGGCGATGGGTGCGTCGGGAGCCGGCATCCTGTCGGCCTGCGCCGAGGGAACGCCTGCGCCCGGCGCCTGGCCGGCCTGCGCAGCGATGGTGGCCGCGCGAGCCAGTCTCGGGCCGGTGAGATCCTGCATCGTCTGGGTGTCGAAGACCCGGCCGAAGATGAAGTAGCGCGGATTGCGCGGCGACACGTAGGCCACGTTGCTGTTCATCCAGACCTCGTACAGCCCGGCCACGGGCGAGCGCTGCACCTGCGTGAACTGGGTGCCGGGATGCGCCTTGCGCAGCGCGGCCAGCAGCCGAGCCTCATCCGAGGCGGCGGCGCCGGCGTGACCTGCGGCAAGGGCCGCCAGACCGGCCATGAACCAGGCCGCGGGCCGGAGATGCCGGCCGCGAGCACGCAGGGCGGGGGAGGTAAAGGCGAAGCCTGGCGAGGGCTTGTCAGTCGTTGGCATCGTCGGAGACCTCCGGGTTGCTCGGTCGGACTGCAAGGGGCGTGGCGGCAGCGGCGCTCATCGGCACGTCGATGCGGACCCCCTTGGTGATGACGACATCGATCTCGCGGCCGGCGTCGACCTCGATCACCGGGAAGGTGTTCTCGGCCAGCTTGATGTAGTACTGGGCGAGCCGGTCGAGGGCGCGGCCGACACCCGTGCCGAGCCCGGCCCGGTAGGCGTCGGCGCCCGAGGCGCTGGTGATCGTTCCCAGCGGCGAGGTGCTGACGTTGGTGGACGAGGTGGCCAGGCCCTGGCCGATGCCGCTGACCACGCCGGCCAGCAGGGCGTTGGCCAGCATCTGGCCCTGCTTGGTGACCAGCCGTCCGCGCATGCCGACCTTGCCGTCCTCGCCGTAGACGCTGCCCTGGATCTTCACTTCCAGGGTCGCGCCGTCGGCGCGGACACACGAGAGGTTCTCGGTGCGGAGGTAGGCCCGTTCGGAGCTGATGTCGCCGTAGCCAGCCGCGATGACGAAGCACTCGCGGTACTCGCCACGGAAGCGGTTGGGCAGCACCGCGTTGTCCGACAGGCGGATCAGCACCGGATGGGGGTTGGACTGCGCCTGCCCGCCGGTGGGTGCGTCCAGCCCGCCGAGCAGCGTGCCGCGCGTGAAGCTCACGGGCAGCCAGGTCGACACCGTCCGAGGCTCGGCCGCAGGTGAGCCGGCACGCTCCGAAGCGCTGCCGCTCGTGCCGGGGTTGCCTTGCATGCTGCGATCGACCAGCGTGACGCGACTGATGGCCGGTGTCGCCGGTGCGGGGTCGGGCGTCGGCAGCCCCGGCATGCCCGCCGGCAACTGTCGGCCGGCTGTGCCCGGGCCGTAGGTCGAAGGGAGCGGCAGGCTGGCCGCCGGCGGCAGCCCGGTCTGCGTCGTGCCGGCCGAGACCGACGGCAAGGCGGGTGGGAGTGGTGCCGGCACGGGCGGAACCGGGGCTGCAGCGGGCGCCGGAGCGGCGGCGCCCTGGGTCGCCTGCGTCGCCGAGGTCAGGCGCTGTTCCAGTTCCGCGAATCGCTGCATCGTGCGGGCCTCGAAGGCCTGGCGGTCGCGGTTGAGCCGGGTCTGCTCCTCGCGCTCGCTCTCGTATTGAGCAAGCTTGCTGCCTGCGGTGCCGACCCACTGGTCCACCGGGTTGACCTGCTGGCCGGGCGGCATGACGCCGATGTTGGTGACCGGCCCCGGCGCGCCGGCGGCGGGCTTGCGCGCACCGGATGACGAGCCGGTGTCCGTGGACGCGAAGATCAGCCACAGCAGGCCCACGCCGACGGCCACGATCACGCCCAGCAGCGCGAACTGGCGCTGGCGCGGCGTCATCCGCTCGGCCAGTTGCGCGCCGAGGCGGGTGGCCGACTGGCGAAGGGCGGCTGCGGAGGGGGGCAGGGGCGACACCATCACTGGCCTCCGCGGCGGATGACGAAGACGTTGGTGGTCTCGCCCGGGCGCAGGTTGTGGTGCTCGACAGCCACGGCCAGCACCTGCCCACCCGACGGGCTGTCGGGTCGGTCGAACTCCTGCTCCGCCAGCACCATCACGTCCTGGCTCACGTTCTGAAGCAGGTACTTCTCACCCACCAGACCCCTGCCCTCGTAGCGCCGCATCAGCGAGAACCTGGCTTCCGCCCAGAGCTGGATCGGCTGGTTGAGCTCGTCCACACGGATGTCGGGCGGCACTCGGTCGGACGCCATCGCCAGCAGCAGCGTCTTCAGCCCCCGGATGTGGTTGGGGGCGGTGACCAGCGGTGTCTGCGAGCCCGCGGCGCCGGTCGGTGACTGCATCGCCTGCAGCGCCCGTTGGCCGGGGTCGCGGATGACGATGGTGTCCGCCGGGGTGTCTGCCTTGCGCAGCACCAGCGTGTAGGTGGCGTGCGCCGACGAGATGAACAGGTTGACCGGCTTGGGCGAGTCGCCGACCGGGCGGATGTAGATCTCGCCCTTGTCGCGGTCGCACTCCAGCACGATCTCCCCCGCGGGGTTCACGGCCGGCAACGCGGCAGCGGGTGGCCCACCGTTGCTGCCGCTGGAAGTCGGCGCGGCGGGGCCGCAGTTGCTGGAGTGGATGTTGCCGAACACGTCCGTGATCGGGGCGCCGTCGATGCGGATGCGCGTGGGTTCCTTGATCGACAGCACGGCCTCGACGGCCACGCCGTCGCGGGCATCCAGCACCTGCAGCGCGGTTGCCGGCGCTGAAGCTGCGAGCAGGCCTGTCAGGGCCGCCCATGCGGCGACCGAACGGAACCAGCGGGGTGTCTGAGAACCTGGCGCCATCGCAACCGTCGCTGTTGGTGCAGCGTGGCGACGGCGTAGCGGACTGGAGTCACGGCGCGGCATGGGTCACCTCCTTGAAGGTCTTCAGGTGCATCCGGCCGCCGCTGTATGCGAAGCCCACCTCGTAGGCCTTGGCGTCGTTGGCCGTTTCCAGGCCGTTGACCAGCGTGCGCAGCCGGCCGCGGACGACGACGGTCTGTGTGTCCTCGCTGGGCACCAGCTGCTGCGGCATGAAGAAGGTGCTGGCGTTGATGCGCTTCAGCCGCGCCGCCTCCAGCTCCTGGCGGGTCTTGAGCTCACCGTGCTGGTCGGGCTCGACATAGCCGAGCAGGATGTCCTTCTTCCAGTCGATGGAGGCCGGCGTCACGTCCAGCACCAGCCAGGCGATGAAGGCGCCCATCTGCTCGAGGTACTCGCCGCTGGCCTTGTCGCGCGAGACCCAGAAGGACTTGTTGATGGACGGCGGCACGACGACGGTGCGCACCGTGCCCAGCAGGTTGAGGATCACCACCAGGGCCAGCACATGCGCGGCGGCCAGCAGGCCCACGGTGAGCGCCAGGCCGCGGTTGCGGCGGCGCATCTCCTTGATGTCCCCGTTCAGGCGTTCGAAGTCCATGGCGATGAGCTTCGAGTCAGCCGACCATGCGCCGGATGTGCGACGGCGGCGTGGCGCGCATCGCTGTCAGCGGGCTGGTGGGCAGGTGCCAGTACAGCCAGTGCACCGCGAAGGCCGGGTGCTTGTCGGCCTTGATGCGGGCGATGGCGCGCGAGGTGAGGAAGCCGGTAGCCAGGCACAGCGCGAAGGAGAACTTCGAGCCGGACATGTAGCCCATGAACAGCCCGAAGAGCAGGGGTGCGGCGACGTCGACGTCCCAGAAGCCGATCTTCCACTGGTCGTCCAGGCGGCGCGGGATGTAGGTGTCGGCGTGCATGCGGGCCTCCTGCTCGTCGGCTGCGCGCGCGTCAGATCACCGCACCCATGATCGCGCCCGCGATCACGAGGCCGACCGCGGCGAAGATGGCCAGCCCGACATAGAACAGCACCGGGCCGAAGTTGCGCAGTGCGGCCAGCGAGATCAGTGCGACCACGAAGCCGACGAAGCCGACCAGGGCCTTGATGCCCGGCCCCAGGCTCGCGATCTGCGTCAGCGCCGAGGTGAGCGGGCCGGTGATGCCGGTGAAGGCGACCAGGTCGAGGGCGTGGCCGGGAAAGGCGACGCACAGGCCGAGCGCCATCAGCACGAAGAGCGAGACCAGCGACAGCAGGCGCTTCGAGCGGCGGCTGCCGGCGAAGTGGGCCGTACCGGGGTCGTCGATGCCGTCGGTTGCGAGGGAGCCCGTGGCACGGGCGGGATGCACAGAGGCGAGAGCGGTGTTCATGGGAGTCCTCCGAGGGTTCAGGGCTGGGAGACGAAGGTGGATGGCGGTGGCGGTCGGGTCGGGTGCGGGTGCTCAGCGGGTCGGTGGCTGGGTTCGGGCCAGTGCGGGTAGGGCCGGGTGTGCCGATGAGGGTCGGGCGACTGCAGGCGCACTACAGGTCGGAGGGAACACGCCAGAAGGCGATCTCGACCCGCCGGTTGCGCGCACGGCCTTCCGGGGTGTCGTTCTCCGTGGCGTAGCAGCAGACGCCGCGTCCATCGACCTTCACCTCCGCGCCAGCCAGGTGCGGGTGGCGCGCCCGCAGGTACTGCGCGACCGCCGCCGCGCGCTGGCGGGCCAACCGGTCGTTGGCAGCCGCAGGTCCGACGTTGTCGGTGCGGCCCCGGATGTCGATGCGCCGGATGTCGTCGCCCGAGGCCGCGACATCGATCGAGGCGCGGGCGGCCGCCGTGAGCACCGCGCTCCCGAACGGAAAGGTCACGTCGACCTCGGACACCAGCGGTTCGGCCGCGTCCTCGGGCCTGATCGCGGGTCGCTGCGAAGGGGGCAGCGGTGCCTGGGGTACAGCGATCACCAAGGTCTCGCCGGGGCTTAGCGACTGTGCTATGACCGCATCCGAGCCCGGGGTGGAGTCAGCTCGCGCTTCAGCTGCTGCTGCACGCGGGGGATCGACGGCCAGCGTCTTCGGCGTGACGACGGGGCAGGCGGGCGGCGCGCACGTGGCGAACCGAGCCTGGCGGCCGTGGTTCAGCTGGGAGATCGACAGCCGAGCTGTGGCGCGCGCCGAAGTGGCGGGCGGTTGAGCGGCCTCTGGCCGTGAAGGGAGGGCGCCAACTCGGGGTGCGCTGCACGACGACGCGGCGCCAACGGCCGTCACCGCGAGCACAGGCACGGCCAAGAGCCGAAGCGCACGTCGCGTCATGGCGCCACCCTCGCAGCCAGGAGGATGGGCGCCGGTTGCGCCACCTGCACACACCGCTGCGAAGTCGCCGCAACGGGACGTGCAGCCGCGCCGCTGGCGGAAGGCAGCCGGCGGTAGACCTTCCAGGCGTAGCTGGCACGCGCCGCCGTGCAGGCCTCGCCCTTGAGCTGGCTGCAGGCGGCGTTGTAGGCGCCGACGGCGTTCCAGGAGGCACCGTGCCGAGCGAACGCGTCGGCCAGCAGCCACGCGCCGACGTGGATGTTCGTGCAAGGGTCGTAGAGCTGTGCCTCGCTGATGCCATGCCGCGCCAGCTTGGGAAGGTGGGAGCTGTTGATCTGCATGAGCCCGATGTCGTAGGAGCCCGTGCGCTGCAGATGCGATCGGTTGACGGCGCGTGGGTCGAGGTTGGACTCGACACGTGCCACCGCGACCAGCAGGTGGGGCGACAGCCCGTAGCGCTGCGCCGCCTGCTCCCAGCAGGCCTGGGCCTGCAACGGCACCCAGCCGGTGGCGAGCGCTGCCAGCAGCCAGGGTCCTGGCATCGGCCTGGTCAACGACCTTCGCGCGGGGAACAACAGCGGCACCTGCATGGATCGACCCGTGACGTCTTGGTGGACAAGGCGACGCCGTTCCTGTCGGCCAGGCGTGGCCGAGTGCGGGGCGTCGAGCGACGGGTGCGGACCGGCGAACCGGTCAGGGTCGGAAGCGGGTGTGGAGCGGGTATTGAGCGGGTATTGAGATCGGGTCTACGGGCAGGTGACCTGCGGCGCGTGTGGTGCGAAACCCCAGCACCACCGCGCCGTCACCTTTCGCCTCATCCGGGGCAGAATGGGCGCCCGCGCGCGGCTCGGTCGGCCATGTTCAGCCGGGCTTGGCGCAGCACCAGCGTGTCGGCGCCCTCGTGCTGGCGGCACAGGGCCACGCAGGCCGTGGTCAGCTGGTCGAGCTGAAACTTGGGGTTCGGATGGCGGTTGGCCGGCGAGCGCTGCACGGCCAGCAGCAGCTCGTACTGCGGGCGCCACATCGACTCGCGGCGCCTGGGCGTCAGCGGCAGGCGCAGCACCAGCTGCGTGCCCAGGAAGTCGAAGATCCGCGCTGGCGCGTCATCGTGCAGGAAGACCAGCGACACGCAGGCGCTGATGAGGTCCGGGAAGCGGAAGGTCGGCGAGACGTTGTTCTCGCTGCGCAGCACCGTGAACAGCCAGTCGTGCTCCTCGAGCCAGAGCCGGGTCTCGATGGTCTCCGGGTGTTCGCTGTCGTGGGTGCCGGAGCCGGCCTGGCCAGACTGGGTGGCGACGTCGCAGCGGGCAGCGGGCAATGCAGAGTACATGGCGCGGTCCTCGTTCGGTGGCTTCAGGATCTGAAGGCCGTGCTCTGTCGAGCGCGTGACCGAAAGGGTAGGAGCCGGCCGCTGCCGCGGCGCCGCGGAATGGCGCGTTTGCGAGGGGGGTTTCGACGCCGCGCCGGGCGCAGCTCGCCGTCGCACAAAGTGCAGTGGCTGATCTCAGGCGCTCTTGCCCTGCGGTGCGTACTCGCGACGCAGACCTGAGCTACTTAGAATGGCTGGATGGAAGAACATGTGTCAGCTACGGTAGCGCCAGAGTCGCGGGAAGTCGGGGGTAAACCCTTGGCGGAAGTGCGCCACGGGGACGCCTTCGACCTGTTCGACCAGCTTTGGAAGAGTTCGGTCGACCTTGTCATCACCTCGCCGCCTTACTGGGGTCACCGTGACTATGGGTTGCCTCACAACTGGGACTACTTCAACGACATCCCGACAGTTCGCAAGATCGGACCTGTCAGTCCCGGCTACCAGTGGTATCGCCAGCAAGGCGGACTGTTGGGACTTGAGCCCTACCCAGAGTGGTTCGTCCAGCACTTGGCGGAGATCCTGGATAAGGCCAAGGCCGGCCTGAAGCCAAGCGGGTCGATGTGGATCAACATCGGCGACACATACTTCGCGCGGTGGGCCAGCATCCGCGAGCAAGGAAGACAAGGCCTCGGAACTGATGAGCGGTATCGCCGCAAGACGCCTCTGGGTGGAATTCGCGCCGAGAAGAACCTGTTGCTGATTCCAGCCCGGTTCGCTATTGCAATGCAAGAACGTGGCTGGATTCTGAGAAACGATGTGATCTGGCACAAGCCGAATGCTGTGCCGCGGCCCGAAGGTGATCGGCTGCGCAGCGTTCACGAGCACTTCTTCCATTTCGTGAAGAAGCCGTCAGCTGGTAGGGCAACCTACTACTACGACATCGGCGAGGCCGAGCCGCGCGCGGGAGACGTTGTGACGGTCAACGTCGCACCTGGGGAGGCAGGGCACAGCGCCACCTTTCCCCATGACCTGATCGGCCCCCGGATTCTCACGTCCTGCCCGCCTGGGGGCGTGGTGCTTGATCCATTCTCCGGGACGGGGCGAGCGCTGGAAGTTGCCTTGGAACACGGGAGGCATGCCATCGGCTTCGATGCGCAGCTGGAGTTCGTTCAACTACAGAAGACAAAGCTCAATGGCAACTGCAAACGGCCAGCGCGGAAACTACGTCAGTGAGTGGTTCGGCCAGCGCATCTACCCCGAGGTTCGCCTGGAGGTTTCGGCTGTCGCTGGGGCGAATGCTGGCAAGTGCCCCTTCTTGGGAGAGGTGCTCCACCGGGCCACGAATTGCACGAAGAACGAGAACTCAAAGGGCGTTTGCACGATCAGCAGTTCGAGCAATGGTCCGCGGCAGGATTGGCTGGTCTGCCCCTACCGCGTTATCAGTTCATCCATCGTCACGCGCGGGTGCGAGCTCATTTTTGGACTGACCGAGCCGGTAGAGCCGGTGCCAGTGTCGATCCTGAGCGATGAGACTGAACTCGCCGCGCTCGTCGAGCGAATCCACGCACGTGGTGCCGGCTACGTCTTCTTCCAGGACAAGCTTGGAGGTGAAATCTCCGTCATCGGTACGCGGCGCTCGCCGGAGATGTCGTTTGACGTCACCTTAGTCGAGATCAAGCCCGACGCCAATGGCGGGTTCATGGTTTCGCGGTACGGGATTCTCGAGCTGCAGACGATGGACTACCACGGAACATACAAGCATGCCGTCTCAAACCTGCGTGACGGTCTGCGTTTGCATCAAGAGACCTTCGCCGATGCACTCCGCGCAAATCTTGGACGGTGGACGGGCGAAGGCGTCGAGGGCCCGAACATCGCGAATGTGTTCAAGCGCACCTTCTATCAAATGCTGCTGAAGTTCAGGCTCGCAGGAGATGGAAGCGCCGCAGCTGGTACTGTCCTCGCAATCCCTCAGTCCGTGTGGGACTGAACCGCACCGGGTTTCGAGGAGGCCTGTTGGCTTGAGTCAGACCCGGTTGGTCTGATGGTCAAGTTGGCTGCTTGAACCGCACCGGGTTTCGAGGAGGCCTGTTGGCTTGAGTCAGACCCGGTTGGTCTGATGGTCAAGTTGGCTGCTTGGGTCTTTGGATTCTCTCTCTTCGAGCCCCCGCAGGGGCCGCCGGAGGCCCCCCCGGTTTGGCCATGTACTCATGGTTCAACCTTCCTGCTGCGCTACCGTTCGAGCAGCCTTGATCGTGAATGATGGGCGCGCGTTTTGCCGCCAGAAGTTCGCCTCGGCCTCGGCCGGGGGGATGTAGCCGATGGGCTCAAGCAGGCGATGGTTGTTGAACCACGAGACCCACTCCAGCGTGGCCAGTTCGACCGCCTCGCGGGTCTTCCAGGGTCCGCGCTTGTGGATGATCTCGGCCTTGTACAGCCCGTTGATGGTCTCGGCCAGCGCGTTGTCATAGCTGTCACCGGTGCTGCCCACCGACGGCTCGATGCCGGCCTCAGCCAGCCGTTCGCTGTAGCGGATAGACACGTACTGTGAGCCGCGGTCGCTGTGGTGCACCAGCGCACCGCCACGCTCGGGCCGGCGCGCGTACAGCGCCTGCTCCAGCGCGTCGAGCACGAAGTCGGTCTGCATCGAGGTGCTGACCCGCCAGCCCACGATGTAGCGCGCGAAGACATCGACGATGAAGGCGACGTAGATGAAACCCTGCCAGGTCGAGACATAGGTGAAGTCGGCCACCCACAGCTCATTCGGCCGATCGGCCCTGAACTGCCGGTTCACCCGGTCCAGCGGGCACGGCGCCTTGGCATCGGGCACGGTGGTGCGCATCGACTTGCCGCGCCGCACACCACGCAGCCCGGCCAGCCGCATCAGCCGCTCGACGGTGCAGCGCGCAACGACCAGGCCCTCGCGGTGCAACTGGCGCCAGACCTTGTCGGCGCCGTAGACCTGCAGGTTCTGGTCGAACACGCGTTGTACCTCGGGCAGCAACAGCGCATCGCGCTTGGCCCGTTCTGGCCGCTGCGCGGGGTTGCGCTGCCTCGCCGCGTGCTGACGGTACGCCGACGGGGCGACCTGCAGCGCTGTGCAGATCGGCTCGACCCCGCAACGAGCCCGGTGCTCGTCAATGAAGGCGTTCACCTCTTGTGATGGCGGTCGAGCTCCGCCTGGGCGAAATATGCGCTGGCCAGCTTCAGGATCTCGTTGGTCTTGCGCAGCTCGCGCACCTCACGCTCGAGTTCCTTGATGCGCTGCTGCTCGGACGTCGTGGCGCCGGGTCGCACACCGCTGTCGCGCTCGCCCTGGCGAACCCACTTGCGCAGGGTCTCGCCTGTGCAGCCGATCTTGGCTGCGATCGACTCGATCGCAGCCCACTGCGACGGGTACTGGTCCTTGGCGTCGAAGACCATGCGCACCGCGCGATCGATCACCTCGGGGGAAAACTTCGGGGACTTCCTCATGATGGCTCCATTCTCAATCGAAGGAGCCTCCTCAAATTCCGGGGCGGTTCAAACCGCAGCTCAACGCGTACATCTGCGTTTTTGATCTCGCAGCAGAATGCGAGAGTGCGATCTCCCCGGTCGAGATTCGGCACTTCATTCGAATCTCTCCGGAGCGGCTGACGCACCACGCATTTACCGAGGTCCCCGCGCACATCTTGCAGTCGATCCAAGCCGACGAGTCGGTCCTTGCAACGATTCGCTCGCGGCTTGGGGAATGGTGGCCAGCTTTTCAGACCAGGGGGTCGCGCGCACGTCGCCGCGCGGCACCTCCGGGCCAAGCCGTGTGATCGCAGCATTGCCTTCGTGAATGACCTCGCGAGCGGCCCAACCGAACTATCTGCACCGAATAGTGCAAGTGTGGTTGCACTGTCTGCCAACCGGGCTCGCCTATGGCCTCAGATGGAAGTGAGCCAGGGAGCGGCCCATCAGGGCAGCAATGGCGGCCGGGACAGCCGGCAGGATCAGCGGATGCAGCGTGAACGGGACGACTGCGGCAACCACTGTGGAGCAGGTGCATACGACGGCCAGGGACGCGAACAACGCGAATCGCTCGGGATCGTGTTGCCGGAACTCTCGCGACTTGATCGTCCTCGAGATTGATCCGTCGATCAGTACTGCGACCACGAAGACTGCCATCCAAGGCAGCCACTCCAGCATCGCCGACAACCTGAAGGCGGCCAGCAGCATGAGTGCGTCGATCGCACGGAAGTAGTTGTTCCCGAACAGCCGCTGGTTGACGGAAGCCATCTCCCGCGCCACGGCGCCGTCCACGCCGCTGGCCGCCGACTCGCCGGCGGTCGGGGGAATGGGTGTTGACTCGCGTGCCGCACCCTGTAGGCCCAGCGCTCGGTCGAGGATACGCAGCGCGGGCGTCTCGCCCCAGAGCGCTTCCATCGCCTGGTGCTCGGTTCGAATCTGCGCCAGGAACCGCTCTGGCGGATGCGCCGATGGCAGGTAGAGCACCAGCACCAGCAGGCAGAGCAGGGCGGCGATGCTGACGATGCGGATCACGACGGATGTCCCGCTATTGCAGCTGGAGTCCGGTTCGGCTTGGGCGGTGCCGCACGTGTTGCTCTGGGTTCGTCCGCATCCGGGTCGAGGATCGGAAACCGCCCCTTGATGATCCGCCCGCCCGACACCGAGGCGAAGTACTGCAGGTTGGGCAGCTTGCCCAGCACGTCGGCCGGCACCATCTCCTCGAAGCTTTCGGTGAGCTGCGTCGAGTAGCTCGACGAGAAGTCGCCCAGGTGTGCATCGGCGCCGCTGCTCAGGCCCACGCGCACCGAGTGGATCGCGGTCTTGCCGAAGGTCTCGACGACGAAGTCCTGCGTCGGCCGGTCCTTGGATCGCAGCGCGATCAGGTTGTTCAGGTTGCCCAGCGCCATGCGCGCCGCGTCTTCGCTGCCCAGCCGCTTGGCTAGGTCGGCCAGCGTCTGCATCGCGCAGGTGGTGAAGATGCCACCCTCGGCGCCCTTGTTCAGGATCTCGATCAGCGGCTGGTTGATGACGTTCGACACCTCGTCCACGAAGAGCGAGATGCGCCGGTAGCCGCCCAGGTTGTAGCGCATGCCCGCACGCGCGGCCAGGTCGGCCAGGGCCAGCGCGCCGATCGCGGTGGCGACCGACGGGTCGGGCAGGGAATCCAGGCACATGTACAGCACGTGGCCGGCGCGCTCGATCTTCTCGAAGTTCATGATCGGTCTGGCATCGCCAGCGTCGAAGGGGTCGGGCGACAGGCTGCGGCCCAGGTCGCCCGAGGTCAGCATCGAGAGCACCGGCAGCAGGTTGGCGGTGATCTTCTGGTAGTGCTCGCGGTTGTGGCGGAAGGTGCGCACCTGGGCGTCGAGCACCTTGTTGCGCTGCGACTGCGGGACGTGGTGCTCGTAGAAGGCAACCAGGGCCAGCAGGTCCGCACTGGCGGCCTCCGACGGGCGCTTCATGTTGCCGCGGTGCGCGTCGTGCAGCAGCTTCTTCATCTCCGACTGGTCGCGCCAGCCGGCGCCGAGCAGCCGCTCGTAGAAGCGGCGCAGCGTCGCTTCCAGCACGGGCTCGATACCGCCCTCGATGTACTTGGTGAGCTTGACCAGGTTCGGCCGCTCCTCCAGTTCCACCAGCCCCTGCACGACCACGTTCACTGCGTCCCAGCCGAAGGCGGAGAAGGCGCCAGCCGTGTCCGGCGGCATGATCGACTGGATCCGCGAGGCGATCTCGGTGGGCTTCTGCCAGTTGAAGGTGAAGTCCAGGCGCACGCCGGCTTCAGGGAAGGCGGGGTGGAACTCGAGGAAGGTGTCGGGCTCGCGCCAGTCCTCGCAGGCGCGCTGCGTGACGCGCTTCAGGCGGCGGCTGTTCTTGGGGTCGATGACGATGACCACGTCACCGCGGCGCACGGCCTGCGTCACCAGGTTGGCCAGCGCCACGCCCTTGCCGGACTGGGTGGTGCCCACCAGCAAGGTGCCGCCTTCGAAGTTCTGCAGCGGCCGGTGCAGGGCCACCTCGCGGGGCTCGACGCCATGGATGTAGGGCAGGCCGATCTCGGCATCGGGTTGCGGGCGCGCGTCGTAGCCGAGCACCTGCAGCAGGCGGGGCGACACGGTGAACTCCCGGTAGTCGACCTTGGCCAGTTCGTAGAGACGCTGCGAGTGGACGGGCCGCCACTCGAAGCCGAAGCCGAGGAACACCGCGTCAGGCTTCTCCGTCCAGCGGGCGACGGCCCGCGTGCTGATCACCTGGATCCCGCGGCCGGACAGCGAGGCACGCAGCACCAGCGTGTGAACCCCCTGCGCCAGCCGCAGGACGCCCATCGCCAGGCAGAAAGCGGCGAGCGGGAGTGCGAGCTGTCGCGGGAGCAGGCCCAGCCCGCCGGTGACTGCGAAGAACAGCAGGGCGGATGCCCAGACGGCGGCGGCGTACACCTCGTAGGCGCGCCGCCAGGGCATCTCGTAGCGGCGCATGAGCATGTCAGGGCCCCTCGTGTGTAGCCGGCTCGAACGCGGCGGGCTCGAAACCATCGACGCAGGCTGGGGCAACGACCAGCCCGATGGTCGGCTCGCCGCGGAAGTCGGCCGTGACGGTGGCCGGGCCATCCCGCTCGGCATGCACCAGCAGGCCGACATCGGCCAGTGCCCGACCCGCCAGCGCGGGCTGCACGCCACGCCGTTCCAGTTCGGCCAGCGGCACGAACAGGCCGGGTGCGATGGGTGCAGCGGCCGCTGCGCTGCCCGGCCCGTTGAGGGTGCCGACGATGGCCGCGAGGGCATCGCGCACGGCCGGGTTCAGGCGCATGGGCGCGTTCAGCTTGAAGTTAGGCGCCGCGGCCTGCGGCGGGGAGGGTGGAGGGGGCGGCAACGGGACTGCGAGGTCGGCGACGACAGCAGGTGGCGGTGCCGGGGTCTGTGACACCGGCGGCGCCGGGGATGCGCGAACCGCCGGTGATGTGGCCACCTCGGTAGCGTCGAGCAACGAGAATTGGGTGCCGGGCGGCGGTGCGGGGGCTGGCGCCGGCGCAGTCGCTGGCGTCTTCTGGTAGACCCGCGTGGCGCCAGGTGGGCAGGCCAACGAGATGGCCAGTGGCTCAGCCGGCGGCGCGACGCCATGCAGCAGGATCGCCGGCGATGCAACCTTGACCGCCTCGGCGGCGGCCTTCAGCTCCGGCGGCAGTACGAACCACGTCGAGGCGCCGTCCGCCTGCCGCACGAAGACCCCGGCCTCCAGCAGCAGATCGAGCATCGTCTCAGGCGCCTTCGGGATGCCGGCCAGCTGATCGGCTTCGAGGAGTGCCTGGACATCGTGGGCCGCCTGCGGCCACAGCAGGAACAGCCCATCGGGCCCCAGCCAGGCGCGCGACTTCTCCCGGTTCGGGAACCAGCTGGGACTGCCGGATGCCAGTCGGCGCATGGCGTCGACAAGGTAGCGCTCGAGGTGCGAGCCGAACTGAGGCACACCGTAGCGATCGGCGTTGGCCTGCAGGTTGCGGTCGATCACCAGCGCAAAAGAACGACGTACGAGCGCGTCGAGGACGTTGTGGTCACGGTAGACCGGCTGCCCGCTGATGCTGGAAAGGAGGTGCGGGACGATGACGCTGTTGTCCTGTGCCAGGTACTGGAGCGTGGCTCCCGGCACGACCAAGGGCAGTGCGAACACGCCCAGGCCGCGCGACTCGGTGGCGTTCGGCCGCCAGCGAACGAAGTAGCGAGTGGCACCGCGCGATGCCAGCCAGTTGCCCAGAGGGATGAGGAACTGCGGCCACTCGCCGCCCGCCTCGTCGGTCACGATCAGGTGGCTGAGCAACCGGTGCAGTTCGCAGCACAGGCCACCGATGAAGGTGGCCAGGCGCCAGCGGGGTTCAAGCTGGCGGCGCACCGAGATCGTCGACCGTCCGGAGAAGATGTGCGCGTCGGTGCCTTGCAGGCTGTAGAACGCCACCTCCAGCCCGAGATTCAGCAGGCCGGCAGGTGTGCTGAAGTAGTTGTCGGCGGTGGCGGGAAGGAGGTGGACATAGCTGGCATAGCGCTGCAGCAGCGGTTGCACCTCCGCGTCGAAGGCGTCTCGGGACAGGCCGAAGCACAGTCGGATGCGGCTGACGAGCTCGTCGGCCGCTGCTAGCACGTCAGGGACGGGCAGGGCGGCGAAGCCCGGGTCGGACGCTGGAAAGGCTCCGTGGGAAGCTGACGAAAGCATGGCGATTGCAGGCGAGCACCCGCGGCCATGTTGATGGACACGGTTGAACGCCGACACCTGAAAGGATCACTCTCGGGCACGGCTTTCGACAGCAGGCGTCGGCGGCAGGCCTGATCCGACTTCGCTGGCGGTCGACATCGGGCGTGCGTCGTCCGCGTTCATACACCGCCATGGCGGGGTGCTGTCGGGCTGCTGTCGTGGTCAGCGCCGTCGGTGCTTTCGATACTGCATGCCATCGATGTCCTACCATGGAGAACCTTGTGATTGACACCGCCGAAAGAGTGACGACCGCTCGCCTGCTGACCCCGGCCGAACTCGGCCTGTGCGTGCGGCTCTTCCGGGAGATGCGCCAGTGGTCTCAGGAGCAGTTGGCTGAAATCTCCGGGCTCAACGTCCGCACGATCCAGCGGGTCGAACAGGGCCTGGCGGCCAGCCTGGACACGCGAAGGGCTCTGGCCGGTGCGTTCGAGTTCGAGGATCTGGATGTACTGAACAAGCCTTTCGCGATCCCGACGGAAGAGGAGCTCAAGGCACAGAAGGCAAAGTTCGATCGCGAACACGTCACCTTGACTGCACTCCCGCTGACGACGGGGAAGCAGTTGGCCAAGCTCACCGAAGCTCACATGATGGATCTGTCGGAGCCTGGGTTCGAGCTCGAGCGGGAGGCGGACGAGGCGTTCGCCGGATTGGTGGACTACTTCAGGGAGTACCGTGACTGCGCGGACCTCTACACCGAGTCGACCAAGTTCGAGGTGTACGACGAACTGCAGTCCCGCATCGATGGCCTGAAGGCGCTCGGCGTGTCATTGCGGTATGCCGAACGCAAGATGCAGGTGAAGTGGGGAACCGACCCCGATGCCAAGCCGATGCCGGTAAGCGTTCTGTACGTTGTCGCTTTCCCGCTGGGCAAGGAGCCGGACCAGTTTGCGACACCGAAGTCCGGCGGCATCCGCTTGTGATGCAAGTAGGACGCTGTGCCGTCCGCGCCAGATCGGAATTGCTTCCTCTGTATCTCGCATCGCCATCCGACAGTGAAGGTCCTGCTGCGAACCGATTGGCTCAAGTCTGGCTTTCGCTCGTCGAGGACGTGCCAGCCTGCCCCGTCGACGAGCCAAAGGAACGCTGCAGCAGGATGAGCATCCCCAACTGCTCCGCGCTCGGCGCAGCCAGCGGCTGCACCGGAAACGCCCCCTGCACCCGCGGGTCCGTGCCGTACCGCTGCACCAGCTTGCAGAACGGGCAGTGGTCGTTCGACCGCGCCACGGAGCCGAAGGCCGCCAGGAACTCGCTGTGGCAGGTCGGGCAGGTGACGAGCGAGAAGCTCCTCGTGTCGGTGAGCCACAGGCCGTCCGTGTGCGCGGCCAGATCGAAGGCGCGGTCGAAGCTGATGCGGTGCGGCGGCTGGCAGATGCCGACGTAGTGGCGGTAGGCGCCGACGAGCGCTTCGCCCGCAGGGAAGTCGGCGTCGCGCAGACGGCGGTACAGGGCCACGACGATCGAGGCCTCGGCGCGGTGGAGCAGGTTGGCGCCGTGGTACCACTCCGGGGAATCCGGCGAGCGCCCTCGAGGCACGGCGAGGCGATCGGGGAAGAGCAGGCGCAGCGCCTCGCGGGGCGGCAGGCCCGTCAGATGACCGATGGTGCGCACGCGTGCACCGCAGGCCGCACAGGCCTTGGCCAGCGCCAGGGCGCGCAACTGGCGATCGACCCGCGACTGCATGGCCCATGACCCGGCAATTGAGCGTCAGGCGGCCGAACTGGCCGTCACATGGCGGGGGGCGTGGACCGCGGCCAGCGGTCGAACCAGCGGCAGCGGTGTGTCGAGCAGGCTGACCAGGTCGCGGCGCGGCGGGAAGAGCGTGGCGTCACCCAGGTTGGCCACGATGGCCATCAACTGCTGGACGCTCATCGTGCCGAGCCGCTCTGCCTGCATGGCGTCGAGCGAGAAGCGGCAGCACGCGGCCGTGCGGTCGTGGAGGATGCCGTCGCGGATGGTGAGCAGCAGGGTCAGGTTGGCGATCTGCACATCGGAGAGCTGGACCTGGTTCATGGTGCGTCCTCGCGTGGGGACCACGAGCCCGTGCAGGGCAGGGTGGAGGGGTTGGTCGGTGGATGCGGGTCGTGTTGCAGTGGCCGAAGGAAGGGTTCCGGCGCTGTGCGGCCAGCATAGGGTGGGCGACAGGTCGACTTCAATGGGCGGCGCGGGCCTGTGCATCTGCTTACCGAATTGCCACTCGCAAGCCCTGGCGAATTCCGGCGAATGCGTGAGCGCGACCGCATGACTCGATGTGCGGCGTGAACGACGCCCTTGTCGGGGCGCCGTGCAACGTCGGCGCCGGCACGGTCGGCGAACGGGGTTGCCCCCGCTCGCCGTCGTGCCGGACTGCCTGCTCAGGCCGTGCTCAGATCGCTTCGGCCAGGCCCTTCCACTCGGCGGTGCCGAGCTCGATCAGCTTGCCGCCCAGCGCCTCGAACTCCGTGGCGCGGTCGTAGTCGTCGATCTCCTGGCTGTAGTGCGTCACCGCATTGACCAGCCCGTAGCCCGAGAGCTCGCCCTCGGTGATCAGATGCCGCAACACGCCCGAGCGCTCGACATCGTTGAGCGTGTAGCGCTGGGCCAGAACCTCGACCGTCCTCACCGGGTCGCCGACGAGGGGGATCCTCAGCGTCTTCTGCAGCTTCTGCGCCGTCTGCCGGAAGCTCGCCTCCGACACCGCCGCCTGCACCACGTCGCGCACCTTCAGGAAGAAGGCCTTGTCGTCGGCACGCAGGGTGTCGTCCTGGTAGACCTGCAGGCCCTCGTCCTCGGTGCCGAGCGAACGGCCCACGTGCGTCTTGCGCAGCGACCGGTCGGCCGCGATCAGGCCGTTGCGGCAGACCAGCCGGTACAGCAGCGGCTGCACCGACAGCGTGCCCTGGCCGACCTCGGAGTTCGAGATCACCACGCCGGCCTGCACCACGTCGCCCGGCGCCATCTCGTAGGTCAGGCGCGAGGTGATGCACTTCAGGTACATGCGCGTCTCGGTCAGCTCGACCGACTCGAAGCGCACGTCGGGCAGCTGCTGCAGGATCGGCAGCACGCTCTCGGCGAGGTCGAAGTTGTCGAGCCGGCGGTAGCGGTCCGACAGCACTGCGCGCACCTGGCCGTCCAGGGTGCGCAGCATGCGCCGGTCGTCCTCGCTCTGCAGCCACGTGTTGACGTTGCGGTCCAGCAGCACCGGTTGCTCCTCGCGCATGCGCTCGAAGTACGCGTGCGGGATCTTCAGCTTGTCGGCCAGCTGTCGGCGTGCCAGCGGCGTGACGCCGTAGCGCACCGGGTTGCCGGCTTCGTTGACGATGATGTGCGTCTGACCATCGTCGCCGGTGCTGTGATGCACCAGCTGCGACGGCACGATCAGGTCCTTCTTCGAGTGCAGCTGGCGCTCCAGTTCCTGGGCCAGGCTCACGAGGGTACGTCCGCTCTTCATGACTTTCTCCAATCGGGTTGGGGTGTGTGAAAAGCGGGGACGGCACGGCCCACGTCGGGGCACGGGTCCCCGCAGTGGGTTGACGACAACAACTCGCCGCATGCAGCGCGTCCTGGGTGGATTGGCGATGCATCGGAGAGGCAGGGGCGCGACGTCGGTGACACGGGTGTCGCCATCGGTCGCGATGGATCTCCAGGGCTGCCTTCGTGGCGCCGGGAGGCGTCACCTGGTCTGGCAGCTACCAGTCGGGAAACGACGAGGGGAGCGTGTCGGCCGCATGGCCGACGGCACCTGACCTTTTCGCCGGCACCGGCAGGTCTTGGCGCAGGGCATGCGCCGACCCGTCCAGTGCCGCTGAAAAAGCGGGTGCGGCCCGCCGTGGCTCGCCGCACCCCAAGCTTCATGACCTCTGCCTCAGCCACCGAGGGCCACCCAGTTGCCCGAGGCCCGGTCGGCCGACGACGATGTGGTCGCTTGCCCCCGGCCCTGGTCGGGGCCGGTGGCACGCTGGCACCACACATCGGCCCAGTCCGTGCCCGCATGGCGCGGCACGAACACCCGCACCTGGCGCGGGCCGGTGGTCTTCTCCTCCCGCTTCAGCCGCCGCGCGAGCGCGTAGGCGAAGCACTGGCCGGCGAAGTCGCCACCGGCGTCGTTGTCCGCGTAGATGCAGACCTCGCGCACGGTGTCCGGCACCCAGAGCTTCTCCAGGTTGCCGGCGCTGATGCCGGCCCACACGGGCTTGCCGGTAGCCAGGTGCACCGCCAGGGCGGTCTCGATGCCTTCGCACAGCGCGAGCTGTGCGCCGGCATCGAACAGCCGCACGGCGGCGCCGTGGATGCCCGCGGAGAGCACCTTCTTCGCGTCGGTTGCGTCGAGCTTTCGGCCATCGCGCAGGTAGGTCCGGTGCAGCGTCACGGCCTGACCATCCGGCGCCTGGATCAGCGCCAGCATGGCCGGGTAGGCCGCGATCTGCCGCGACTTGCCGTCCGCGCCCTTCTCGAAGTAGCCGAGCGACGGGTGGAACCGCAGCATCGGCGGATGCCGCTGCAGGGTCAACCCGCGCCCGCGCAGGTAGCGGTCGACTTCGTCGCCGGCCACCACCGGTCGCGCCTCGTCCCAGATGCGCTGCACCAGCCGGCGCATGCGCTCCCCCGGTGCCGCCGGGGCACCGGCTTCGTTGGCCGCCGCCGCAGGCAGCATGCCCAGGCAACATTCCACCTCGCACAGGGCGGCGTGGAAGTCCACGCCCCGCACGGCCTGCAGCAGCTTGAAGCCGCCACCCGGGCCGCATTGCCTGCAGTGGTAGTTGCCCTCGCCGAACTTGTCGGTGTACTGGAAGCGGTCGGTCCCGCCGCAGGACGGGCAGGGCCCGTTGCGGTGCCTGAGGATGCGCTCCTCGATGCCGGCCGCAGCCAGCACCTCGCTCCAGCGACCATGCGCGCGCTGCTTCACGGCGTCGATGCGGGCCGCGTAGTCAGCTTCCTGCATGGGCTCCTCCGCCTGCGGCTGCGTGGTCGACCAGATCGACGGTGTGCCCGGGCGCGAGACCCACGCCCACCGTCAGCTGGAAGGTCTTGCCGTGCAGCAGCGGGTACTTGCCCAGCCGCAGGGACTGCAGCAGCGAGTCCAGCGTCTGCACCGGGTCCACCGCCCGCAGCAGGCGCAGCAGATCGGCCAGCGCGTCACGGTCGGCGTCGCGGTCGGCATCCAGGAACTCGTCGTGCTCGTCGGTGAACGAGGACAGCTGCTCCACCGGCGCGCCCGACGTCTCGCCGTCGGGGATGTACAGGTTGCCGTCGTGGCAGACCCCGGCGTCGCTGACCAGCGTCTCGTCGTCGCCGACGCGCAGGCGAACCTTCTCGCAGAGGATGACCGTGGGCCAGACCCAGCGGCCCTCCAGCGCCGTGCGCAGCTTCTCGCCCACCGGCGTCACGCGCTGACCCTCTTCCTCGAGGAAGCGGACGTGGCGCATCACCCAGTGGTCGGCATGCACGCCGATCCAGTCGAACACCAGCCAGCCGCGGGCGCGCGCCATCATCCAGCGCGGCGCGTTGTCGTCGCCCACGTCGTCCAGGGCCACCAGCTGCACGGCCCCCGACTCGATGGCCTCGCGCGAGGGCGCGGTCGGCACCGGCGTCAGATGGCGGCGCTCGCCATGCTCCACCTGCACCGGGTAGCCCGACACCAGGCTGCACAGCTCGGCCGGCAGGGTGCCGAGGTCGTTCAGCAGGTCGAGGTGCCCCCAGCCGCGCATCACGCTGTAGTAGGTGTCGATGAAGTGCCGCGGCGGCAGCTCGGCCTTGGCGATCTCCAGCGTGCGCCGCCAGCAGGCCTTCAGCTCGGTGTCGATGCGCTGGCGCTGCACGTCCTCGTCGATCAGGCGGTCGCGGTCCGGCAGGCGCGCCATGAACTGGCGCGAGTCCAGGTGTACGACGTTCACGTCCTCGCGTGTGGACCAGGCCGGCCGCAGCACGCAGAAACCCTGCAGGAACACCCAGGTGTCGTGGGTGTACCGGCCGTCGCGCGTGCCCGCGAGGTGCACGGCGCCGATGGCGCTGGACTGGGTGGCCAGGTGGGCCTCGGCCATGGCGCGCTTGAGCGGCTCGCCGTTGAACCACACCGGCACCGGAAACCCGGCGCACAGTTCCTCGACGCGCTGCGCGAGGTCCGGCAGGGCGACGCCGTGCAGCTCGACCCGGGTACCTGCCACCGCTTCACCCAGGCCGCACTCCTCGACCTCGACCAGTGCCTTGGCCAGTGCGGCCGCGGTGTCGATGTCGACGCGGCGCCGGCCCGAGGCCACGACGCAGCGCGAGGCGGCGTACAGGCACTTCGAGAACCCGACGCCGAAGGGGCGCTCCTGCGTGCAGGTGTTGGCGTCCCAGCCCGACTCGTGGAAGCTGAGCAGCTTCTGGAAGTCGTCCAGGCCGTGGCCGTCGTCCTGCACGGTCAGGATCTGTGCCTGCGGATCGTGGTCGATCCGGATCAGGCGGGCGCCGGCACGGCGCGCGTTCTGCAGCAGCTCGGACACCAGGGTGAACCGGTTGCTGAAGGCATGGCGCTGGTTGCGCAGCGCGCCTTCTTCGTTGATTCGGACTTGGATCTTCATCGTTGACTCCTTCGGGGGCATCCCGATCGGGGGAAGAACCGGCGGAAGCACCCCTGGCGGGATGCACCCGCCGGGGTGTGTGGGCCGGTCAGCGCGGATCGGTGCCCATCAGGGCGTCGTGCGGACCGGAGGGGTGAACAACTGGCCGGCAGCCTGCGCCTCGACGAGGCTGTGCTCCAGGAACTCCCAGAGCTGCAGGTGCTGGCGACTCAGGACCTCGCCGTGGTGGCCGAGGCGCTCGACCACCGGCCCGGCGGCATGACCACCGGATTCGGTGAGCGGCTGCCAATGGACGCGGTAGACGAGCCGGTCGGCGCCGGCGATGACGAAAGTGCGGCCGGACCGACCGGTCAGCACTTCGCTCTCCTTGACGAGGTACTCGATGTCCTCGGGCGCCTGCACGGACAGCAGGCGCACGCGGCCGGGAACCAGGCGTGCATCGGTGTGCATGGCGGCTCCCCTCAGTGCCTAGTCAGCCGCATGGGCTGGTCCGACGCAGCGTCCGGGACGCAGGGTGCCTCCGGAGGGATGCCCTCGATGGGGCGGCCCACCGGCGGGTGCCCGGTGGGTCCCACTTCCGGGAGGGTGTCGTCGCCTTCGAGCGGCAGGATGCAGTCGGCGCCGACCTGCTGCCGGACTTGCTCCATCAGCAGGGCGTCTTCGTAGTCCATGCGCCCGGTGATGCCGTAGGCGATGACGATCGCCAGCAGGCAGAGGGCTTCCTTGAACGTGAGCATGGTGAGTTCCTTCGAACGGATGGGCGCGTGCCGCCGCGGCCTGACCGGATCGGTCGGCGCGGCCGAGGCACGGCGCCCGGGATGGACGTGATCACGCGAACAGGTCGCCCTGCACGGACATCTGCTTGAGCTGCTCGTTGATCCACTGGGGATTGCGTGTCAGCCGGGCCTCGACCCATTCGGGGTGGGTTGCCACGGCCTCGCGCACCCAGTCGGGGTAGCGGACCAGCGTCGCGTGCAGCCAGGGCCGCAGCCCATGGCGGATGCGCTCGCGAACCTCCTCGGCGTCGACGAGTCCGCAGTACGGGATCGGCGACAGCGGGCTGCAGCCGACCACGCGCAGGCAGTTCACGAACGAGAACGGCAGGCCGTCCTTCTCGCGTTCGGTGAACACCCAGCGCAGGGTGTCGAGCTTCTCCTCCAGCGGCGTGGCCGGGTCGGCCAGGTGCCGGATCTCCTGCAGCAGGCGCCAGTGCAGCAGGACGATGTCGTCCTCGCTCCAGTCCTCCACCCACTCCTCGCGGGTGCTGCCCGGTGCGCCGATGGCGCTGTCGGCGCTGTCTGCGCCGGGATCGTCCTGAGGATCCAGGGCGGTCGGGATGTCGAACAGGGCGTCGACGACGAACGGGGTCGTCGTCGAGCCGAGTCGGGCTCGGTTTGCGTCGACGCTTGCCGTGTGCGGCGAGCCGACAGGGGCGCCGGCCTGACGGCAGGCGTTGGTGCTGTGCATCGTGGACTCCTTGGATGGGAAGGGAGACCACGTGCACCCCGTGGCGGGGGCGTGGGCCCCCATGCGGGTGACGGTTGGGTGATGTGGCGCCGGCCGCCTTGCGGTCGGGGCGTGGAACTCCAGGGCTGACCGGGTTCAGTGGCGCGCGCGAGCGCGGTGATCGGTGTCAGCGTCCGATCGGGGGGACATCGGCGAGAACGGGACGAGCCCGGGAGGCAAGGGCGCGGTCGGTGCGGCGCTCGAGCAGATGCGCTCGGCACTTGGTCGCGGCCCTTGCCTCGAAGGCCCGGCCTGAGGCGAATGCCCCGGCGTGCCTGATCGCTTGCGCAGTCCTCGGCACGGCGATGTACGGGTGCACCTGAAGGAGCGACACCACGACGGGTGTCCGCCATCGGTGCAGCGTGCCATCACCGCGATTCGATCGTCCCCGCGGATGCCTGTGCAACCTGCACGGGCACCCACGCGGGGGATCAGTTCAGGACATCTCCAAGGCTTGCCGAGTCTGGATGCAGGGCCAGCTGCTGCATGGTGCAAAGGTAGGTCGCCGTTTCCGCCCGGTCAATGGGACGATGCCCGTCGCCACGCAACTGATCGCGAAAGCGCCCCGAGGTGCCGGGGCTTTCGCGTGGCAAAGGGCCGTGCACGTTCGGAAGATGCCATCGACCCCGTTGTCAGCACAAGGAGCCGCGGGCATGGCCAATGTCGAGATCGTGAAGGTGGACCAGGGCGGCGCCAACGCCCGCATCCTGGCCCGCGAAGCCAAGGTCGACTTCCGTCGCGTCGAGGCGGCCAGCCTCAAGATCGCCACGCGGTTCAGCAGTGCCGAGGGCAAGCGCATGTTCGTGCGCATGTTCAACACCCTGCAGCTGAACATGCATTTCATCTCGGTCATCGCCCGCACCCGGCTCGACCACGAGGACATCGGCAGGATCGAGACGGCGCTGCGCGGCAGGATCGATGCCGCGACCGCCAGCCTGAACGAGGCCATCGATGGCGCCGAGGCGCTGTTCAAGGCCCACGGCATCACCAGCCTGGCGTCCTACGACACGGTGCCGCTGGACGTGGACGTGCGCGTGCTGTCTTCGATCAGCCGCCGATTCCTGGAGGTGCTGGTCAAGCTCGACCAGCTGATGCCGCTGCTGCAGACGCTGGAGATCCACGAGGTGGTGTCGGCGCAGGCGGTGGACACGCAGCGTGCGGGGCTCAAGCGCCAGGTGCGCGACATCGCCAACGGCGCGCGCAGCTTCGCGACGGGCTTGCGGCGGCGCATGAACGCGCTCGATGCGCGCGCCACTTCGCCCGACGATGCCGAAGGTCCTGCCGATGCGCCCGGTGCCGCCATCGGCAAAGCCGTCGACTCGACGACCAGGGCACCGGACGGACCTGCAGATCCCCCACCGTCAGCGGGCCGCGACGCGGAGCTGCTGCCTGCGCCAGCGGCAGTCGCTGCGGTGGCGGAGTAGGCGGTGGAGTTGCAGGCAGTCCCATGTCTCTCCCAAGCGGCGGCACCCACCGACGCTTGCGCGGGCAATCGGCGCGGGCGTGTTGCCCGTGAGCGGTGCGGACGCTACCGTGTGTCCAGGCCGTGGGCTGCCCGAAGAGGCATATCGGCGCCACCGTAGCGCCGATCACCCGTTCAACGGGCGAATCGCCCCGGGCCTCCACCCGCATCGGGTGGCGTCGCAGTCGATACCTGCCTCGTCCAACGTCGGCACGCTGCCTCCGGCGTGCCGGCCAGTTCCGGCGGACCCGCCGCGCCCGGCTCGGCGACCGAACGCACCCGGTGCCGGACTCGGCACTCCGCGGCATCGAACGCGCGGACCCGCACCGCATGGCGGCCGGCATGCACCCCCAAGGGGGTGGCGATCGAATCACACCGAAGGGGGCCCTCGGCAGGGGCCCTCTTCGGAAGGCATCTTCATCCACCGCGCGAACGGAACGCCCGCGGTGGTCCAGGAGTCGAGCGTTCCCGGGCGGCTGGCGCGTTTCCTGACCGAGCGCCGTCGTCGCAGAGCAGGTCATGACCTTTGCCGGCTGCATGCCGATGAGAGGCCGATCATGCCCCGCGTTCCTGTTCCCGCCGCCCCGTCGGCGGATTCCCCGGCCGCGCCGCCAGGCGCCGCGCTGCCGGACACCGGCTTCCTGCGCCAGCCGCAGGTGCTGTCCTTCGTCCCCATCTCCAAGTCCACCCTGTGGCGGCGCGTGCATGCGCGCACGTTTCCGGAGCCCGTGAAGCTGTCCGAGCGCGTGACCGTCTGGCGCGCCGAGGACATCCGCCGCTGGATCGAGCAGCAGGGGGTTGCGTCATGACGCACCTGGAAAGGCGACGGACGCATCGCGCTGCACGCGGTAACGCCTCGGCAACACGCCGGCACGCATGCCCGGGCACATTGAAGCCGCAACGTGGTCGGGCGAGGTCTCGCCTCGGCCGCGAACGCGACAGGGCCTGGCGTGTATCGGTCGCGAAACGACTGGTCACACGGGAGTCGCAGGTTCGCGCGTTAGACGTGGGGACGCCATGCATGTGCTCGGGCCGTGCGTGGTCCATGCCGTCGACATCGACGAAGCAATTGGCGCGAAGCGACCACGACGCCGCGCCCCGCCAGCGTCCGTCGGTGATTCCGTCGTCCAGGGAGTAACAACAATGGAAGACGATCCGGAAACCGCCGGCGATCGCCGGCAGACATTGCAGACGATCCAGATGCTGCGCGAGGTGATCGACGGCGATCCCTACGCGACCGTGGCGCAGCGATGGGGGCTGTCGCGTTCGGCCGTCGACCGGCGCATCAAGGGGCTGGCGGTCCAGCTCACCCAGGCGGTGGGCGTCGATGGCCTGCAGGAGAGCGGCGCCGCCTTCGTGAAGCGCCTGCGCATGCACCGCGACGCGATCCTCCAGGCGCTGGAGCACTTCGACCCTGCACAGGTGAGCTCCCAACGCGAAGCCCGCGTGCTCAAGCTCGATGAGGTCGATCTCGGGGCGCGCCGCGTGCGCAGCCGATCCACGCGGCCGCTGCACGACCTGGCGCTCTACTACCTGCCCTTCGCGACCGGCCTGCGCCCGCTGGAAGTCGCGCGCCTGACGGTGGGCGACTACCTGCTGGAGGACGGCAGCGTGCGGCGAGAGTCGAGGGTGCGCGCCGATGTCGCGATCAACGGCAGGGACAGGCCGCTGTTCTTCAGCCACCGTCGCCTGGACGAAGCGCTCGGCGCCTACCTCGACGAGCGGCTCCGTGCCGGCCACGGTCTCGGCGCCGCCGAGCACTGGCGCGGCCTGGATCCGCACGGCCCGCTGTTCCTGGGCGCGGAGGGCGAGGTCTATCCGATCACGCCGAACGGCGGGGAGGGCCAGAACCGCTACGTCTGCCGTCCCCTGCTGGAGATCTACCGCAAGATCTTCCGCCAGGCCGACATACCCGGTCTGTGCACGCAGTCGGCACGGCTGACCCTGATGTCGCGGATGTACGAGCGTGGCGCCGACGAGGATCAGGTCGGGCTGGTGCTGGGCATCGCCGATCGAAGCGCCGTGCGCGAGCAACTGCCGAGGCCGCGACCCGAGCTGGCCAAGGTGCTCGAGGAGCTGGCATGACACGGCGCGCCCGCTGAAGGGCTGCAACGGCGATGGAGTCGGGGAAGGAGTCGGGGGTGGACGGGCAGCGCTTTGCGATCGGTGGGCGCGTGGTCGACGCCGACGACCCGCAGCTGCAGGACCTGCTGGCTCAAGCCTACGAGGCGCCGGGCCGGCCGCGCTGCCTGTGCGTGGCAGGCGGCGTCGAGATGTACGTCGCCTTCCATCGCCACTTCCAGATCAAGCGCATGCCCGAGACCGGGGACCGGCACCACCCCGCCTGCCCGAGCTACGAGCCGGGGCCCGCGATGTCGGGCCTGGGCGAACTGGTCGGCGACGCCATCGTCCAGCTGGATCCGGCACGGGTGGAACTGCACGTGGACTTCCCGTGGGCGCGTGTACCCGGGCGGCCTGGGGTGAGCCGCGAGCCTGCCGATCCGTCGGAGGTCGGCCGCACCCGTCGCCGGATGAGCCTGCGGGCGCTGATGCACTTCCTGTTCGAGCGGGCCGGCTTCAACCGCTGGTCGCCGGCCATGGCCGGGAAGCGCAACCAGGCGGTGCTTCACAAGTACCTGATGCAGGCCGCCGAGGCGATCCAGGTGAAGGGCGAGCCGTTGTCGAACCGGCTGTACGTGCCGGAAGCCTTCAGCGAGTCCGCGAAGGCCGAGCAGGCCGAACGGCGTCGTGCCCGGCTGTCGGTGCTGCAGCCGCAAGAAGGTCGACAGCCGTTGGCTTTGGTTCTGGGCCAGTTCAAGGGCTGGGAGTCGGCGCCTGCGGGCGCGCGCATCTGGATCCGCCACATGCCGGACGCACCCCTGCTGTCAGACGCGCGGACCTGGGCGCGGGTGCAGCGCGGCTTCGCGCCACTCTTCGAGGCGCTCGACTCGGACGGAGGGCGAGGGCTGCGCCTGATGCTGGCGGCGCTGATCCGGGCACGCCGAGAGCACACCTACGAGGTCGACCTCGCCACTCTGATGCTGACGAGCGAGGAGTGGATTCCGCTGGAGGGTGTGCACGAGGCGCCGCTGGTCCGTGCGCTGGTGGCGCAGGGACGGCGGTTCGTGAAGCCGCTGCGGTACGACGCGCGGACGGCGGCGGGATTCGCGAATGCCATCTTGCTGGATGCGGGCCCGGAGCCATTGCCGCTGCACGTGCTGAATGCGTTCATGTCGCCGATCGACGCGAAGACCAAAGACAGGGCGATTGCGCAGGCGGGTGGTCGCTCGTGGGCTTGCCTATCCGTTGGACCGATACCAGAGCTACCGGAAGCTGCTGAGCTACTCGAGTCCAAGATCAGAGCCGACGCCAGCGAGCGTCGATCGAAGATGTCTTGAGGTTGCGGCAGTTCACCGAAGAACATCGGAGTCTCGCTTCCGGCCAGAAGCCGTCGCCGGGGCTTGCGCCCGAAAGCCGACCTACTCCCCGCGCGACTTCGACGCTCGCCCTGGACGGCTTGCGTACCAACGTGGCCGGACAGCAGAAGGTCTTGCGCCGAACGCCTCGCCGCACTTCGTCTCGATGGGAGCCAAAAGGTCCGTGAGGAAGCCGACGAAGCCCTGAACGACCGCATCCCGCTTCGACTCCGGGCGGATGAGCGCGCTGAACGGCGGCGAGTCGCTGCTCTCCCAGTCGACCAGCACCGGTTGCAGAAGGCCGTCGCGAACGAACGGCCACACGGACAGGTCGGCGAAGCGCCCGACGCCCTGACCCAGCAGCACGGCCTGCAGCACGTCGTCACGGCTGGCGCAGGTGAGCCAGCCGGTGACGGCTACTTCCTCGACCACGCCATCGCGCATATGGCGCCACAGGTCCAGGACGGTGCCTTCCGGACTGCGCACGAGGAGACAGGCATGGTTCGCCAGCTCGGTGGGTCGGACCGGAATGCCGTGGAGCCGCCAATAGGCGGGGCTGGCACAGACGATCAGCCGGCTCTGCGCCAGCGGCCGCTGCACGAGGTCCACGCTGCCGGGCCATCCCAGCGCCACCAGGACGTCGACGCCTCGGGTAGCAGTGTCCGTGACGGTGAGGAAGTCCACCGTGCGCAGGTCGATGTGCACGTGGGGATGGCGCTCGTGCCATTCGGATAGCGCCGGTACCAGCAGTGCGCGCGACAGCAACGGCGGCGCGCCCACGACGAGCGTGCGGGCACGCCGCGTCCCCGGCGCCGTCAGTGCTCGTTCCGCGTCGGCCAACTGGGCCAGCAGCGGCGTGCAGCTCTCCAGGTACTGCGCACCGCGTGCGGTGAGCGTCAGGCCCTGCGTGCTGCGGTCGAGCAACTTGACACCCAGCTCACGCTCCAGCGAGGAGACCAGCTTGGTGACGGCCGGCACGCTGACGTCGAAGCGCCGCGCAGCCGCCGAAAAGCTCCCCTCCTCAACGGCAGCCACGAAGTAGTGCAGAGCGCGCAGCTTGTCCATGGTCGATCGGCCCGGGAACACCTTAACTTTTGGTTCAGATGCATTGTGCCCGCAGGATGCTTTCGCGCCTTCGGGCAGGCTCCTACAGTGGCCCCATCGACAGTCTGGAGCGCACCCATGAACACTGCAGCCCTTGCCACCGACCGCGTCGCGGAACGCATGCGTGGCCCGACCTTGCTGGGTGGCGCGTTCGCGCTCTTCAACGGCCTTCGCATCGTCGCCTACCTTCCCACGCTGGCAGCGATTCAGACCAGCGGCCAGGCCGATCAGCACTCGCTGTTCACCTGGCTGACCTTCCTCGGCGCTAACTTGACCATGGCGCTTTGGCTGCACGAGCAGAACGCGCGGCGCATCAACCGCGCGGTGGCCGTCAATGCCTTTAACGCCTTCATGTGCGGCGCCATCTCGGCTTCCATCGCGTGGCTGCGCTGGGTGCAGCCGAACCCCGCCTTCACGAACCTGTTTTGACCCGGAGGATTCCATGCGCCAACTCCTGCTCGCGATCGCAGCATCGATGGTCCTGATCGCCCCCGTCGCCGCATCGGCACAGACCGCCGCGGCGGAAGGCTTTCCGTCGCGGCCTTTGCGCATGCTGGTGCCCGTGCCGGCCGGCGGGCCCAGCGACTTCATCGCGCGCCAGGTGGCGCAGCAGCTTTCTGCTTCGCTTGGACAGGTGGTGACCGTCGAGAACAGGCCGGGCGCCAACGGGCTCGTCGCTGCCCGCGAGGCGCTGGCTGCGCCGGCCGACGGTCACACCTTGCTCTATGCGCCTGGCTCGATGATCGCCACGCCGCTGATGGCCAAGGGCTCGGGCCTGGACTGGTCACAGGATCTGGCGCCGCTGGGCAAGGTCGGCCGGGTGCCGTTTGCCCTCGCCGTTCACCCCGGCGTTCCGGCCCAGACGCTTTCCGACCTCGTGAGGCACGCGCGGCAGCAGCCTGGCGTCCTGAACGTGGCCACCAGCACTCCCAGCGAGGTGCTGGCCGCGTCGCAGTTCATGAAGGCAGCCGGCATCCAGCTCACGCGGGTTCCGTACAAAGGGGGAACCCAGGCGCTGCCCGACCTGCTGGCGGGTCGTGTGCAGCTGATATTCGGGCCGCTGTCGCTGCTGCAGCCGCAGGCAAAGTCGGGCGCGCTGCGCATCCTGGCTACCCTGGCGCCTGAACGCAGCGCCGCGTTGCCCGACGTTCCGACCATGGCCGAGGCCGGGATGGGTGGCGTGGACGTGCCCACCTGGCAGGGCGTCTACACGACAGCCAAGGTGCCGGCGGCCACCCGGGCCCGACTCGCCGCCGAAATTGCCGCCGTGGTGGCTCGGCCGGAAACGCGCGTGGAGTTCGAACGTCGCTTGTTGGCCGTCGAAGGCGCGTCACCCCAGTCGCTGGCGGCGACCATCACGCATGAACTGACGGTGTGGTCCGCGCTGATCGATGAGTACAAATTGACCGCCGATTGAGCGCCGCACTCGACGATGCGCGTTCTGTTCTGCACCACTGGCGGGCTGGGACACCTGCTGCCGCTGCGCCCGCTGGCCTCGGCGTTACGCAGCCGAGGCCACGAGGTGGCCTGGGTGACGGCACCTGATGCCTTGCCGGTGCTGGGGGGCAAGGGGTTTGATCTGTTCGCGGCCGGTCCCACCTTCGAGGCGAGCCGCGGTCGGTTCCGCGCGGCACATGCCGGTACGGCGTCACTGTCCGGCGAACGGCTGTCGGCGTATACCTTTCCGAGGTTGTTCGGCGCCGTACTCGGGCCCGAGATGTTGGAGGACGTGGACCAGGCTGTGCGGCACTGGCGGCCCGACATCGTGGTGAGCGAGCGGGCAGCGCTGGCCGTGCCGCTGGTCTGCGAGAGCTTGGGCCTGCGCCACGTGACCCATGGCTACGGCTTGCCGCCGCCGCGCGAGTACCTCGAAGACGCCATGCGCTTCTTCGAGCCGCACTGGCGGGAGCGTGGGCTTGAGGCACCCGTCGACGGTCGACCACATCGTCACCTCGACCTAGACATCGCGCCTGCGAGTCTGCTGCCTGGAGTCGCGCCCGCGAGAGGCAGCGTGTTTCGCTTCAACGCCTATCGACCGGACCCCGAGAGCCCGTCTGCGCTGCCTGACCGGCTTCGGGCCGCGCTGCGGCGATCGACCGCGCGGAGACCGCGCGTGTATGTGACGTTCGGTACCGTGTTCAATCGCAGCGCCGCCCTCAACGCCGCCGCCCGGGCCGCGGCCCGGGTCGGCGCAACGGTGGTCGTCACGGTAGGTGCCGATGGCAATCCGCACAGCCTCTCAGCGCTCGGTGCGCACGTGCACGTTCATCGGTTCGTGGATCAGGCTTCCCTGCTGCCGCACTGCGACGTGGTGGTCTCGCACGGCGGTGCAGGGACGATGCTCGGGGCGGCGGCTCATGGCGTGCCGCATCTGGTCCTGCCGCAGGCGGCAGATCACTTTCGAAACGGGCGCGCACTCTCGGCTGTCAGCGCGGGCTGTACCGTCGATCCGGAATCTCAAACTGTGGAGGCGGTGACTTCTTGCCTGTCGACTGTGGTGACGTCGGCCGCACTCGAGCGGGGAGCCAGGACGCTTGCCCGGGAGATGGCTGCGATGCCGGATGTGTCCGCGGCAGCCATGGAGGTGGAGCGTTGGAACGCTTGTGCGCTGACGGACCGCAGATCGAACGACCGCAGTTCAGATAGCGGGACGTCGGCTTAGGGCTGGAAGCAGGTGCATGTCGCAGCGGCATCAACGACAGCGGCAACGCTGAGCGGGCGTTCGGAGCGAAATCTGTTCAGCTGCGTCATGAGCGCGGGGTTGAAAGCACGGGTCGAGGCGGGACGATGGTTCGTCGGAATCCCCCGACGCCCACCGAGGAACGCCGATGGCCTCTTCTCCATCCCCCGATCCCCGGCCTGCCGTCGTGCTGCACGGCGGGCCTGTGGCTCTGCCCACCCTGCTGGGCAACGGTACGAACGGAACGCCCCGCCTGCCCACGGGCGGAAAGATCCGCGCGGGCATCAAGGTCTTGACCCGCCGGGCCGCCGAGGTGCCGCGTGCACAGGCGATCTACGACCAGGGCCTGAACCAGGGCCAGTCGTTCGACCAGATCGAGCGTGCGCTGGCCGAGGCCTGCCCCGAGCTCAAGAGCCCGCTCGTTCCACGCAACGTGCCGTGGTTCACCGTGCGCGCCCAGGACTTCCCGAACCCGGAACTGGCGTCGCAGATCCTCGACCTCCATGGCGAGGACCGCGGCGAGGGCCGGCGCCTCTACCGCTTTCCGGTGGTGTTCCCGACCGATCGCTGGCAGAGCGTGATGCCGCATGAACTGGCGACCTGGGGTGCGCAGGACAAGCGCTTCTGGTCCGAGTATTCGACCGACGGACGGTGGCGCCACTGCATGACGCACGCACCGGTGCCGGTGGACGCGACGGGGCGCCGCACGGTGCGGCTGTTCGGCGGCCGCAAGGCGATCCCGCGCGAGGACAACGGCGGCCTGTGCCAGCCGGAGTGCTGCCCGGAGTACCAGCAGCGGCAGTGCAACCTCACCGGACGCTTCCTGTTCTTCATCCCCGGCATCCGCTCGATCAGCGCCTTCGAACTGCACACGCGCAGCTTCTACGCGATGAATGCGGCGATCCGCACCTTCGAGACCGTGGCGTTCCTGCGGGGCGGCCGGCTCGCCGGATTCCTGGACCGCCAGGGCACGCCGTTCTACCTGACCAAGCGGCTGATGGACGTGGCGCACATCGATGACCATGGGCGGCCTGTCCGGGTGCCGCAGTGGATCATCGAACTGGAAGCGCCTGTCGACGTGGCGACCCTCATGCGGGAGCAGGACGATCAGGACACCGTGCTCCTGCAGGCCGATGTTGCCGCCCGCGTGCTCCAGGGGCACCGGGAGAACGCTTCCTCGACGCCAGGGCAGGGACCCGAGTCCGTCGACGAACCTGTGGCTGCGAGCGACCCCGCGGCAGACGGCATGCCGCCCACGCTGGAGCATGTGCTCGGGCGGCTGGCCTCGATGGGCGTGCCTGCTCAGGCCTGGCTGAGCTATGCGGCCACGCGCTGGGGTCCTGGGTGGAAGCTCAATCCGCAGGGGCGGCAGCGGGCCTTTGGCGAGCTGGAGCGCTTCCGGAACGATCCGAAGGGCTACGCGGACAAGGTCAACGCCGAACTTCAGCAGGTGGCATCGTGACCGCGTCGGAACGACCGCCAGGCGGAACCGGTGCGCACCGTGCGGAGGTGCCGTGCATCCCGGATGGGCATCCGCGAGCGCACGCTCCGCACCGTCAGGCGCATCGCTTGCGGGTGGCGCATCTGTCCGACCTGCACTACGGGCCGCGCCACCTGGAGGAGGCCGATCGCTGCTTCTCGGCGGCCGTGGACCGCGCCATCGAACTCGCCGTCGATGTGGCCGTGATCTCCGGGGATGCCACCGATCACGCCCTGGACCTGCATGCGCCCGCAGCGTTGCGGCTGCTGGCGCAGGTGCGGCGGCTGGCCGATCATTGCCCGGTGCTGATGCTCCAGGGCACCTGGTCGCACGAGCCACCCGGCACCCTGTCCGTGTTCACGATGCTTGGCGGCCGCCACCGGGTCTTCGTCGCGGACCGGATCGGTCAGGTGGCGTTGATGGTCAGCGCATCGTCTCGGGACCTGTCGGCGACCGATGCGTCTGCTGCCGACCTTTGGCTCGTGTCCGAAGGCCCGCGATTCGCAGAAGTGCCGCCTGGCGCCAGGGCACTGTTCACCTGCATTCCCTCGATCAACAAGGCGGCCGTTGCGGCATCGGTCGGCGCCACCGCTGCCGCTGAGGCCCAGGGCGAGCAGCTCGCCCGGCTGCTGCAGGGCTACGCCGGCATCCACGGTGTGGCCCGTGCTGCCGGCGTGCCGACGCTCGCGGTGTCGCATGGCACGGTCTTCGGCTGCGTGACCGAGCACGGCGTGCCGATGGCCGGGTTCGACCACGAGTTCACCACCGGGGCGCTGTTCAGCACCGGCGCGCAGGCCACCTTGCTCGGCCACATCCATCGGCACCAGGCCTGGACCCAAGGGGAGGGCGAGCGGCGCCAGTGCATTGCCTACGCCGGGTCGATCGGTCGCTTCCACCACGGTGAGCAGGGCGACAAGGGGTTCCTGCTGTGGGAATTCGGACCGGACGGGGTGGACTGTCGCCTCGAACCGACTCCTGCGAGGCGGACCCTGGACATCGTGTTCGAGGGCCGACCCGACCTGGACCAGTTGAGAGAGGCGGCGAGCGCGCAGGAACTGGCCGGCGTCAGCGTGCGGGTCCGATGGGCCGTGGCCGAAGAGGACCGGCATGAGGTGGACCGCGGTGCCATCGAGCGTGCCCTGTCCGGCGCAGCCGATGTCCTACTCGAAGGGCGGATCGTGCCCGTGGTGCGCACCCGCGCGCCCGGCATCTCGCAGCTCGTCAGCCTGGCCGACAAGGTCAGGGCCTGGGCCACGGCGACGGACGTCCACGCACCGCCGCTCCTGCAGTGCCTGGAAAGGGTGACCACGACCGATCCCGAGGACATCGTCGCTGAGGCCCTGGCGCTGCGTCCCGGCGATGTTTCGGGAGCTGATGCGTAGCGCGAGCGGCCGCTGGTGTACAGACAGCTGGCGCTTTACCTGCTCCGAGCATGACCCGCTGACGACCCATTCCTGCCTCTGGGGTCGGTGAAAACCAGCCCATCGGCTCGATGCGCGGCGTCGGCATCCGGGTGTGATTCACGTCATGGTGGTCGCAGCGCCCGAGTCGCTGCAGCAACCAACTCGCGGCTCAACCCTTCGATCAACGATGAGGCCGCGCGCGCATGCTGCCAGTACAGCGGCACGTCCAGCGGCGATTGAGGCACCAGTTCGACCAGTGAGCCGTCGCTGAGTTGAGAGGCGATCAACACCTGCGGATGAAGACCCCACCCCATACCAGCCAAGGCCGCTGCGACAAAGGCATGGGGAGATGGCACGGCATGCCTAGGGAGTTCGACTTCCCGATGGCAAAGGCGCCGCACCCAACGCGCCTGCAGATCGTCTTTCTTGTTGAAGACCAAGCTTGGCGCCTGAGCCAGGCTCCCCGCTCCGACACTGCCGCGGAAGTAACGCGCCACGTATTCCGGGCTCGCAGCCGCGACGTAGCGCATGGCCCCCAGCGGCCGACTGTTGAAGCCCGCCGGGGGCCGTGCTGTTCCGGTGACGGCCGCCAGCACCGCGCCGCTGCGCAGCCACGCGGCGGTGTGATCTTGGTCATCCACCAACAGCTCAACAAGCACGGGAGCATCGGCCGCGTAGGCGGCGACCGCTGGTGCGAACCAGGTGGCCAGGCTGTCTGCATTGACGGCGATTGGCAGCGCGACGCGGGTGAGCCCCTCCGGGGCCAGCGCCGGCAGCGCACTCTGCAGTTCCTGTTCGAGAAGCCGCACGCGGTCGACGTGCTGGCACAAGCGCCGACCCGTGTCGGTGGCTCGGCACGGTTGACCGCGAATCACCAGGGCAGAGCCCACCCGCTCCTCGAGCGAACGGATGCGCTGAGACACCGCCGATGGCGTTACGAACAGCGCCTGCGCCGCGCGCTCGAAGCTACCCTCCCGGATGACGGCGGCCAGGGCGGAGAGCGCCGCGTAATCGAGCATGGTTTAGTTCAGCTTCATCGTGATTAGTGAGTTTAGTTTGTCTTCATATGCCGAGACGAGCAAGCTTGCGGCGCTATGAACTCTGCAGCCACTTCAGCTCTCGCCTTCCCGGTGTTCGTTCAAGGCTTGGCCTTGAGCTTCGGGCTCATCGTCGCGATCGGCGCGCAGAACGCATTTGTTCTGCGCCAGGGGCTGCGCCGCGAGCATGTGGGCGCCGTGGTCCTGTTCTGCGCGGCGGCGGATGCGGTGCTCATCGCCGCCGGTGTCATGGGCATGGCGCAGGCGCTTGGGCGTAGCCCCGGCCTGGCGCGCGCCTTGGCTCTGGCGGGCGCCGCGTTCCTCGCGGTCTACGGCTGGCGGGCGATGCGGCGGGCGATGCATGTCCACAAGCTGGATGCTTCGGCGGCCGGCTCGTCGTTGTCGCTGGGCGCTGCTGCGGCGCAGGCGGCCGCGTTCACGCTGCTCAATCCGCATGTCTATCTGGACACCGTGCTGCTGGTGGGCAGCATCGGCGCGCAACAACCGGCTGCGCTTCAAGGCTGGTTCATCGCGGGGGCCGCCGGTGCCAGCCTGGTCTGGTTTTCGTTGCTGGGTTTCGGCGCGCGATGGCTCGCGCCCTGGTTTGCTCGGCCGAAGGCTTGGCAGGTGCTCGACGGCTTGATCGGTGCGACCATGTTCGTGCTGTCAGCGCTGCTGGTGCGGCACGCACTCATCGGCATGTAAAGGACTACGGATGTACGTCAACCCGCGGCACAGACTGACCGACCGCGATACTCTGTTTGCGCTGATGGCGTCCCACCCGCTCGGCGCCTGGGTGTGTCATGGCGAGGCTGGTCTCGTCGCCAACCATGTGCCTTTCCTGCTCGACCGCAGTCGCGGGCCCTACGGCACCTTGATCGGCCATGTCTCGCGCGCCAACAAGGTGTGGCGCGACCTCGGTCCGGCCAGCTCTTCTGTGGTCATGTTCCAGGGACCCCAGGCCTACATCACGCCAGGCTGGTACCCGGGAAAGTCGGAACACGGCAAGGTCGTACCGACCTGGAACTACGTGGTGGCCCACGCCCACGGGGTCGCACGCGCGATTGAGGATCGCGATTGGTTGTTCGACATGCTCCGACGCCTCACCCAAGTCCATGAGGCTCCGCAGGCGGCGCCCTGGTCGGTATCCGATGCACCAGCCTCGTTCATGGACAAGATGATGCGCGCCATTGTGGGCATTGAGATTCCGATTGATCGCCTTGAAGGCAAGCTCAAGGCCAGCCAGGACGAAGCGATGTCCGACCGAGTCGGTACGGTGCGCGGACTGCGTGAGCAGGCCTGCGATACGGCTCGCGCCATGGCTGCCCTTGTTCAGGAGGCGATCGACGCGGAAGCCACTGGCAGCCCCTGACACCCGCCCTCCGCTCGATGACTCCGAATCGAGCGGCAGCGCTCAGGGTCGGGGACCAATGTCGCCTGTTGGCCGGCAGTGTGAGTCGGTTCGCCCGAGTCGAATGCGCGGGCCAGGATCGTCAGCGGTCACTCGGCGCATAGACCTTGATGCCGGGAATCTGAGGGGCAATCTGTTCGGACTCCCACTCCAGAACAGGACGCATCATGCAGCCGCTTTCACTCAGGCTCCGGGGCTTCAGGGGCATCCGCGACGGCCTCGGGCTGGACGAGCTGACCCTCGATCTGGAGCGGCTGGCCGATGGTGCCGCGCTGGTCGCCATCGCAGGCGCCAACGGCCGCGGCAAATCCACGGTGATGGACAACCTGCACCCCTTATGTTGAGTTCGTCGTGTCAACCTGTGGCGCTTCCCTCGTGCGGCGTGCGACCGCTGACCGCTTTGCAGCGGTCGCACCAGTAGCGACGGCGAGAACCCGCAAACGACCCATAGCGGTCCGACGACTCGCTCCGAAGCCGCCCGCCCGATCAGCCCTGGCCTGGCATGTTGGGCATCCCCACGGCGGTCGGTGGCGGACTCAAACAACCGGCCAGGAGCAGGCGCCGGTGCAGGTCGGTCTTGGATCGGCTATGCGGCACTGCCGAACCTGCCGCCGCCCACTCTGCGTGACTGAACTCCTCGCCGCCATGGGCTTGTCCCGGTGCATGCGCTGGCAAACCGGGCTACGCTGCCACTGCGGGGCGAATGCACATGCGATCGACGCGACCACCTCTTAGGAACCGCCATGTCTTCGACACCGCCGCTGACCACCTTCTGCCAGACGGTCAAGTTCATGCGGCCGTCATTCCTCAACGACCTCGGGTCTGCGCTCATGAAGCGCGCGTTCCCGATGTTCACGGCGAAGAGCGGTAGTGCCTCTGAACACACACGTGAGAAGTTGTCGGCGGCACGGGAGGCCGGCATCACTCGCGAGACGTTCATCCTCGACACTGTGCGCAGGCGCTGGTCCGGCGGCGTCTCGCTGCCCCGTGGCTCGTACTACGCCGTGTGCAACGACGAGTTTGGAAATGACCACGGCACGCTGGCGCGCGAGCTCGGGGCCTACATCGAGGGCGACGACGTCGAGCATGTGCTGGTCGAGGACCTCGTGATGCCCGATCACGCTGAGTTGTTGGCCTCGCATTGCCAGGCGCCGGCAGGCTTGAGGCTCACGCTGCCGCCTGGCGAGGGCGCTGGCAACCCGCTGCTGATCGAGCTTGTGGCCTCGGGCTTCATCTCCAAGCTCGAGCCCGGCTACGGCTTCATGCTCTATCTGCCGCTGGATATCAAGGTCATGGAGGTGGAGGGCGTGTTCGACCTGCGTCAGCGCGAAGCCCAGCAGTGGCTTGCCCGGTTCCTACCAAAGGGCAATGAGTTGTTCTCCATGCCCCACGCATGTGGGCTGGACAGTTTCGCCGCGATGCTTCCCGACCTCATGGCGCCTGAGCGCGGCGGTAGCGACCTTGACAAGGGCCTGGGAAACCTGCTGCGCCGCTCTGGCGCCCAGGGCTTGGTGTTTCCGTCGGCACGCAGCGACGTGCTTTGCGAGTTCACCCACGGACAACTGAGCGACTTCAGAGGCTGGAACTTCGTCGACTATCGCAATGCCGCGGAGGACAAGTTCATGCCGAAGATGGTGTACCTGGACAACTGGTTCACCAGCTTTGGCAAGGCAGAGATCCACTTGGCGCCTGATGACAGCCCTTACGCCGGCTCATGGCGCGTGGAAGGCCACATCGCTCAGCAACGGCGCGAGATGGCGCGGCGCAGTGCCGACAGCCTGGACACTGTGGTGATCCTCGAGGATCCGTCGCCATGACCGGCATGAGACAGGGGCCCGGCTGCCGGCAGGCGAGCGGCTGCGGTGCAAGGCAGCTTGGCAGATGGTTCTCAAGCGTAGGACGACCTGGCAGGAGGGCCGATTCGTCTGGTCACGAGCCTGCAGGGGTGAATGCAATCGCCAATCGGCTGGTTCCAAATCTGAGGATGTATCTCGTCCGATTGCACTGTGATTGGGCGGGCGCGGCCGCCTCTTAGCGACCAGTTCACGAGCGCGCGTGTCTCGTGCGGGTCGGCTTGCACCGGTCGGGCGCGCGATCTCACCGCCGGAAAGTTGACCCCCAACTTGAGCCACCGGATAGCTGACGTCCACAGCCGGCAGTGGACGACCCACAGCAGCCAGTGGCGGACCTGCGGGTGTATGGCGGGTCTATCTTGGAACCGGAGATTCGCCCAGGCCGGTGAGAGGGCGCCGATCTTCGAGGGGGCTGCCCTGGGTCGCCAGGCCGCCTGTGACGCTGGCCAAC
>JAURZM010000067.1 GCA_030653385.1 Rubrivivax sp.
CTCCCCCAGATAAGCACTACATTACGACCGTCCTGAGGGGGGCTCAGGTCGAACTCACAGGTGCCCAGATAGGAAAACAGGTTGTGGATACGGAAACGTTCGAGAATCATGCTCGGTCTGCCTGCTCCGCTTGTCGTGCTGCCTTTTCCAGTAACTCACCCACAGCGTTTTCAAAGCCCGTTTTGGCTCCCCATTTATCCAAGGAAGGGAAGTCACGCCGCCGGATATCCAGCAACTGGCGTACGAGTTCCGGGCTGATGCCTTGCTCTAGCGCGGCTTGTTCCAACAGCTCATCTTCGGGGGTGGTGACACGCTCGTTTTCGGTCATGGCAATATTCCTCCCGTGGCGGGTGGCGATGTTGGTCGCCAGATTGTTCTGAAAATCAAACTCCCTTGACCATTCCTGTTGAATGTAAACCAATTCTTCATCGGTGGCGAGGGGCAATCCCGTTTGTTTTTCAAGCGCTAAAAGTTGATCCAAGATTTCTTGTCGAGCAGAAGGAAGAAACGGACCCGGCCCAGCATTCCCATTACGCTTTACTTCACTGCGGTATCCCGGGCGGTCCCGCAGTTCGATTAGCCAGTTGCGGAATTCAACAAGAGGCTGCAAGTGCTCTTCACCGGACCGGATAAAGCCTTGCAAAGACTTGTCTTCCTTGACGACGGTGCAAGTCCAGCAGCCAAAGCGGCTGCCGCCGCAAGAGGGGGTGTTTAGGTCGAAAATGACGGGGCATTCGCCGCCGCTCGCTTGGCGGTAGAGCGACATCAGGAACCCATGGTCGCCACCCCAAGGGCATTTGCTAGTTGACAGGTACTCCCAAACATCATCGGTAGACCAACCGGCAATGGGCGTAGCAACCAGGGCATTCGGTATTTCATGGTGGGGATTGAGGCCTCGACTGTTGATTTCCCGAGCCTGCATGGTGCGACCTCGCTGAGGACTCTCCGAAATGCGTGTACCGAGAAGCAATATGACGCTGCCGTGTTTGCGCGTGATTTCATCAATAGCACGCCTTGAAGGCTTGATTTTCATATTGCTGGTACACCAACGGAACCAACGTGAAGGCGGAGGATAACCCTTGCCGATTAGCTTGCCCCAGAAGCCTTCTTTCGGCAGGGGGCGAACCAAAGAAGTAGTAAGGGGAAGTTTTCCTGTCTCTGCGGCTTGTTGAATGCGCGTCAATGTTGCCAGGACATAGCTCGCAACATTGGGCGCTTCAACTTGGGTGTCCGATGATAGGACAACCACCGGCTTGGAGGCCTTGTCCCCCAGATGCAACACCAATTCATACACCAGTTGTAATACCGCAGTTGAATCTTTGCCGCCGGAATATGCAACAATCCATGGACGGTTATCTGCAAGATACAGTTCTTCCAACGAGATAAGTGCATCTGATATCAACGAGTTTTCCGTATGAGGGTTTAGTGTGGCATTTGCTGGGCTGGTCACGGTGAATATCTAACCTTTCCTTGATAAGGAAAAATGTCCCTCTGCGAGGAAGGTATTGTCACCAATCCTCGAAAAAGACGTATTTGAAGTTGTTCTCACGATCAATACCGGTAATGGTTGGCCTTGTACGGACCGTTCTTCGGCACGCCGATGTAGGCGGCCTGCACGTCGGTCAGTTCGGTCAGGTTCACGCCGATCTTCGTCAGGTGCAGACGCGCCACTTTCTCGTCCAGATGCTTGGGCAGAACGTAAACCTTGTTCTCGTAGTTCTCCGGGTGATTGAACAGCTCGATCTGGGCGATGGTCTGGTTGCTGAACGAGGCCGACATCACGAAGGAGGGATGGCCGGTTGCGCAGCCCAGATTCACCAGGCGGCCCTTGGCCAGCACGATGATTTTCTTGCCGTCGGGGAAGATCACGTGGTCGACCTGGGGCTTGATCTCGTCCCAGGTGCAATCGGCCAGCGCAGCAACGTCGATCTCGTTGTCGAAGTGGCCGATGTTGCAGACGATGGCCTGGTCCTTCATTGCTTCCATGTGCTTGCGCGTGATGACGCTCAGGTTGCCGGTGGCCGACACGAAGATGTCGGCCTTGTCGGCGGCGTATTCCATGGTCACGACCTTGTAGCCTTCCATCGCGGCTTGCAGCGCGTTGATGGGGTCGATCTCGGTCACCCACACCTGGGCGCTCAGCGCACGCAGCGCCTGGGCGCTGCCCTTGCCCACGTCGCCGTAACCGGCGACCACGGCCACCTTGCCGGCGATCATCACGTCGGTGGCGCGCTTGATGGCGTCGACCAGGCTTTCACGGCAGCCATACAGGTTGTCGAACTTGCTCTTCGTGACGCTGTCGTTGACGTTGATGGCGCGGAACATCAGGTTGCCCTTGGCGGACATCTCGTTCAGGCGGTGCACACCGGTGGTGGTTTCTTCGGTCACGCCGATGATCTGCGCGCCCTTGCGGCTGTACCAGGTGGCGTCGGTGGCCAGCTTGGCCTTGATGGCGGCAAAGAGGATGGTCTCTTCTTCGCTGCCCGGGTGGTCGAGCACGGATGGGTCCGTCTCGGCCTTCTTGCCCAGGTGCATCAGCAGCGTCGCGTCGCCGCCGTCGTCCAGGATCATGTTCGGGCCTTCGTGCACGGCACCCTTGGCGCCGAATTCGAAGATGCGGTGGGTGTAGTCCCAGTAGTCGGTGAGGTTTTCGCCCTTGTAGGCAAACACCGGCGTGCCCTTGACCACCAGCGCCGCAGCGGCGTGGTCTTGGGTGCTGTAGATGTTGCAGCTGGCCCAGCGCACGTCGGCGCCCAGGGCCTGCAGCGTTTCCACCAGCACGGCGGTCTGGATGGTCATGTGCAGCGAACCCGTGATGCGCGCGCCGCGCAGCGGGCGGATGGCGGCGAACTCTTCGCGGATGGCCATCAGACCGGGCATTTCGGTCTCGGCGATCTTGATTTCCTTGCGGCCCCAGTCGGCCAGGCTCAGGTCGGCAACCGCGTAGTCATCGGTGGGTTTCAGAACGGCATTCATCGTCAGGCTCCAAACGTGTTGAGGAACCTGCACGGGGCACAAACGATGGGGATTTCAAGCTCACCCATCACGAAGCACGTGCAGGCGAGCGCGGTTGCAATGAAGGGTTCCGAGCCTGGGGCACGAGAAGGTGCCTTGCAACGCTCCTCGGAACAGCCTCACATTCTAGCCACATCCCCCCGCGAGCGTGGGGCTGGGGCCTGCCACGGCTTCAGCCCGTCCTGGCCGGCGTGAACTCTTCCGCGAGGCCGCCCACCAGGCTGGCCCGGCCCACCAGCAGTGGGTCGACCGTGCCGAGGACCGCGCCGTCCTTGTTGCGGTAGGGCAGGCGGTGCAGCAGGTAGCGCATGGCGTTCAGGCGTGCGCGTTTCTTGCAATCGCTCTTGATCACGGTCCAGGGTGAATCCGAGGTGTCGGTGTGCAGGAACATCAACTCCTTGGCCAGGGTGTAGCCGTCCCACGTGTCCAGGCTGGCCAGGTCGATGGGGCTCAGCTTCCACTGCTTCAGCGGGTGGGCCTGCCTTCCTTGAAACGGCGCCGCTGCTCGCCGCGGCTGACCCAGCTGCGGTCGAAGAGCCACCACGCGCTGCCCGGTGTCCTTGACCCAGGCAGGCAGCTTCAGCAGTTCCACCTGCAGGCGGTACTTCTGTTTTTCGTAGCTCTGGCGCGCCATCAGGTTCTTGTACGGGTAGCTGCCGTCGCGCCAGTTGGCGACCAGTTCCAGGTCGGGGTCGATGCCCGCCGCGGGTGCGGCGCGCTCGAACAGCAGGTGGCGCAAGGCCTTCACCTCGTCGGGGGCGGCGCCGCCGATCAGCGCCTTCAACTGGCCCAGTGCCGGCGCGTGGTCGCCCGGCCTGGCCGGCACGTCCGACAGCGCCAGCGCCACCACGTCGGCTTCCACGCGCTGTGGCGTGCGGGTGTCGGCCACGTCGCCGCCTTGCACGGCGGCTGTGCGCGCGGCAGGCTTCGTCCTTGCGCCACGTGGCTTGGCCGTCTTGCTCGTCTTCGTCAGACTGGCCGGACGGGCCTGTCCGGCAGGGCCCGGGTGGGAGCGGCGGTATCCTTCTTCATGGTGTTTTCAGCCAGCGCAGTCCAAAAGTGATGATGAACACCACCAACGGGTCGCAGCGTGACGGCCATCAAGGCCGGCCCTGGCCCGTGGCGCTCTTGCCTGCGGCCGACCGCGCCGCCGTGTGGGGCGTGATGACCGACATCGACGACACGCTCTCGCGCGACGGCGCCATCGAACCGGCGGCCCTGCAGGCGCTGCGGGCGCTGGACGCGGCCGGCCTGCCCGTCGTGGCCATCACCGGCCGGCCGCTGGGCTGGAGCCAGCCCTTTGCCGCAGCCTGGCCGGTGCGTGCCATCGTGGCCGAAAACGGCGCCGTGGCACTGATTCGTGAAGATGGCCGTGTGTCGACCGAGTACGCGCAGGACGAAGCCACCCGCCGCCACAACGGCGTGCGCCTGCGGGCGGTGGCGGCCCAGGTGCTGCGTGAAGTGCCCGGCGCCACGCTGGCGCAGGACAGCGCGGGCCGTGTCACCGACATCGCCATCGACCACAGCGAGTTTGTGCACCTGCCGCCGCCGCAGATCGAACACGTGGTGGCGCTGATGCAAGCGGCGGGCATGAACGCCACGGTGAGCTCGATCCACATCAATGGCTGGTTCGGCAGCCACACCAAGTGGACCGCCGCGCAGTGGATGCTGCAGCGCCTGTTCGGGCGCGAACTGCAGCCCGAGCTGGCAAGCTGGGTGTACGTGGGGGACTCCACCAACGACCAGCTGATGTTCGAACACTTCCCGCTGTCCGTGGGTGTCGCCAACCTGCGCCGTTTTGCCAGTGAACTGCGGGTGTGGCCCGCCTACATCACACAGGCCGAACGTGGGCTGGGTTTTGCCGAACTGACCCAGCTGTTGCTGGCCGGCCGCACGCAGCCGGTCGGCTGAGCCGAGCGTGGCCGCTGCTACAAACCCAGGAAGCCCGAAACTTTGGACAGCTCTTCGTCCAACGCCTGGCCAAAGACACGCTCGCGCGGGCGCTTGCCGACAAAGCCCAAATCGGCCTCCAGCTTGCCATCCTTCAGCGCCAGATTGCCCCAGCCGATGACCTGGCCGCGCCACAGCATCGGCAACGCGTAGTAACCGCGCACCCGCTTCGGCGCCGGTGTGTAGGCCTCGAAGCGGTAGGCCCAGCCCCAGAAGGCCTCGAAGCGGCGGCGGTCCCAGACCACGGGGTCGAAAGGGGCCAGCAGGCGCAGGTCGTCGTCGATGGCGTGGCGCTGGCTCAGCGGACTTTCGCCGGCCGGCCAGTACCAGGTGTGGCCGTCGACCACCGCGTTGGGCAGGCGGGCCTTGGCCCGGGCCAGGGCTGCCTGGCGACCGTCGGCAAACTGCGGAGCGCCCAGTTGCAGGTGCATGACCAGCTCGGACAACGATCGCATCGGCAGCGGCGCGTACTTGTTCACCACCACGTCCACCAACGCGTCCAGCGCCGCGGCGGCCCCGACGGGTGAAGCTTGTGGTTCGCGTGCGGCGTAGGTGCGCACACCACTGGCGCGGCCGGCAATGCGCAAGAGGCCGCGGTAATGCATGCCGTCCAGCAATTGCGTGCTGGCGTTGGAGCTGCCGCCGAACCAGTTCTGGCTCTTGCCATGCTGGAAGTGCTGGTCGACCTCTCGCGGGTGCACCACGCCACGCTCGCGCACGAAGTCCAGCACCGCCTGTGCTTGCGCCCAGCGGGGTTTTGTCCATTCCGTGCGCGCCGTGCGTGGGTGCATCAGCGTGTGCGTGGCACGCGGCAGGAAGCCGTAATTGACGAAGAAGTCTTCTTCGATGGGCAAGCGCGCATAGCGCTTCTCCAGGTCACCGGCGCGGTAGTCCTTGACGCGGTGACGCAGCGTCAGGTCTTGTGCCCGCGCCGGCGCGCGGATGGGGTCGGCCTGCACGAAGCCCAGCTTGTGGATGGCCCTCAGCAGGGTGGTGGGCTTGAACAGGCTGCGCGCGATGGCATAACGGCGAAGGGTGTCGAGGTCGGGGGTGCGCATGGCAACGGGGATTGTGGCGGCCGGGCTGGCCGGTCACGGTCTCAGACGAAGCGCTGAGTGACTTGGCCGCCGTCCTGGGCTTGCCACTGCACCTGCGCCAGCGCGCCGTTGACCAGCACCATCTGTGGCGGCCGGTGGCCCACGTCCACGTCCACCAGCACGGGGCAGGGCAGGTCGGCCAACGTGGCGTGCAGTGCATTGACGTAGCGCAGTTGGGACGGGCCCGAGGTGTCGGGGCCGGTCGACCGCCCCACCAGCACACCGCGCAGCCCGCCCGGCACGTCCAGCCAGCCGGACCAGCGCAGGCGGTGAAGCGCGCGCACCCAGTCGGTCGGCGACAGGCCGGAATTTTCGAGGTAGAGCACGGTGCCTGCCGACGCGTGCTGCGCGATGAAGTGCGCCACGTCGCCGTGTGCGGTGCCGGCGGTGTGCATCAGCGTGTCCAGGCAGCCACCCATCAGGCGGCCGCTGAAGCTGACTTCCTGCTCGCCTCGCAGGGCCCACCAGCGGGTTTTTTCGGTGAGCTGGTAGGTGGTCTCGGGCACCTGGGCGAAGTCGGTCCACTGCAACTGCCAGTGGCTGGACTGGCGCTGCACGACACTGCCACCTGCCGGGGTGCGCAGCACACCCATCACACCTTGTGTCAAGGCATCCGGCTGGCCAGCCACCAGGTCCATCAGGCCGGGCCCGTGGGCGGTGGCCCAGCCCAGGCGCAAGCTCATTGGCAGCAGCCAGGTGCTGGTGTCGCTGTAACCCAGCAGCCACTTCGGGCGTGCGGCGGCCAGCGCGGGCCAGTCCAGGCGGTCCAGGATCTCGATGGCCCGTTCACCGCCCCAGGGCGGAATGATCGCGGCCACGTCGTCGCGCAGCAGAAAGTGCATCAGTTCGGCCGCGCGGTCGGCGGCCGGCGCGCTGGCACTGTGTTGCTCGTCGCGCAGGCACTGGCCTTCTTCGACGCGAAAGCCCTGGGCGCGCAGGTGGCCGATGACCAGGTCCAGCCGCGGATGCAGGGCGGGCTCGACGCCTGAGCTGGGTGCGGTGACGGCAATCAGGTCGCCGGCTTGCAGCGGACGGGGGTAGCGGATGTCCATCATCCGGATGATGCCGTCCCGAACCCTTGAATGTGAATATGTCACATCGGTCGTGCGACATACATCAACTCGGCGGCGTCACGGCCCGCCTACAGTGCCTTCAAGACGTTTGCCTGCGGACCAGGTGAACACCGATCAAGCTGTCATCGTCAGCGGCGCCACAGGGCCGCAGAAGAGAGCTGGGTTCAGGGAGAACCGGGAACGGGCGGGTGCACTTGTGCATCCGCCCGTTGACCTTGTGCGGCGCGCCGATGTGGCGCGCCGGCGCCTCTACAGGCCCGCGGCCGCGCGCAGCGCGTCCACCTTGTCGGTGCGTTGGTTCCGGCCGGGCCTGGCGGCCCTTGACTTCGCTTTGCGAAGTCAGCCTTCACCGAAGAACCGACAAGCTCGCTTCGCTCGGGGCCTTACAGGCCCGCGGCCGCGCGCAGCGCGTCCACCTTGTCGGTTCTTTCCCAGGTGAACTCGGGCTCTTCACGTCCGAAGTGCCCGTAGGCCGCGGTCTTTTCGTAGATCGGGCGCAGCAGATCCAGCATCTGGATGATGCCCTTGGGGCGCAGGTCGAAGACTTCGGCCACGATGGCCGACAGCTTTTCGTCGGACAGCTTGCCGGTGCCTTCGGTGTAGACCGTGATGTTCATCGGCTTGGCCACGCCGATGGCGTAGGCCACTTGCACCTGGCACTGGCGCGCCAGGCCGGCAGCGACCACGTTCTTGGCCACGTAGCGGGCGGCGTAGGCGGCCGAACGGTCGACCTTGCTGGGGTCCTTGCCGCTGAAGGCGCCACCGCCGTGCGGGCAGGCGCCGCCGTAGGTGTCGACGATGATCTTGCGCCCGGTCAGGCCGCAGTCACCCTGCGGACCGCCGACGACGAAACGGCCGGTCGGGTTGATCAGGTACTTGGTGTCGGCCGTCAGCCATTCCTTGGGCAGCACTGGCTTGATGATCTCTTCGCGCACGGCTTCGTAGAAGGCGTCGGTCATCTTGTGGCCCAGGCTGTACTCCGGGGCGTGTTGCGAAGACAACACCACGGTGTCGATGCTGACGGGCTTGCCGTCGACGTAGCGCATCGTCACCTGGCTCTTGGCGTCGGGGCGCAAGAAGGGCAGGCGGCCGTCCTTGCGCAGTTGGGCCTGGCGCTCCACCAGGCGGTGTGCGTAGTAGATGGGAGCGGGCATCAGCTCGGGCGTTTCGTCGCAAGCGTAGCCGAACATCAGGCCCTGGTCGCCTGCACCGGTGTTCAGGTGGTCGTCGCTGGCGTGGTCCACGCCCTGGGCGATGTCGTTGGACTGCTTGTCGTAGCAGACCATCACCGCGCAGCCCTTGTAGTCGATGCCGTACTCGGTGTTGTCGTAGCCGATGCGCTTGATGGTGTCGCGCGCGACCTGAATGTAGTCGACGTGTGCGTTGGTGGTGATTTCACCGGCCAGCACTACCAGACCCGTGTTGCACAGCGTTTCGGCAGCCACGCGGCTGCGTGGGTCCTGCTTGAAGATGGCGTCGAGGATGGCGTCCGAGATCTGGTCGGACACCTTGTCGGGGTGACCTTCAGAGACGGATTCGGAAGTGAAGAGGAAGTCGTTAGCCACGAGAAAAACTCCTTTGATTGAACAGTCTGACCCTGCGTCGTCGCCGGTCAGAAGCTCTGGAGCCGCGGCGAACGCTTTAGCGGATTTGTTGAACCGACGTGTGGCCACCACAGCCTCATCAATCAGTCCGGCGGCGCGTGGACTCTTCACAGATATCCTTCGCCCCGCCAATCGCCCCGCAAGTTGTCCTTTAACTCGGCGACCCCGGAATTATACGAAGCCCTTGCTCCCCATGAGACCCCTGCTCGTCTGGCTGTCCAAACGCCGGCTGCGGCTTTTGCACGCTGCGGGCGCGGCGCTGGGCTGGGCGGCCTACCTGCTGTCGCCCACCTACCGCTCGCGGCTGAAGGCCAACGCCGCGCTGGCGGGTGTAGGCCGCGCGCAGCGCCGGGCCTCGGTGGCCGAAGCCGGCAAGTTGGTGATGGAATTGCCGCGCCTTTGGCTGCGCCCGCGTGACCAGGCCATCAACGACCCGGTGGAATGGGAGCGGCCCGAACTGGTGGACCAGGCGCTGGACCAAGGCCGCGGCCTCGTGCTGCTGACCCCGCACATGGGCAGCTTCGAGGTCGCCGCGCAGGCTTATGCCGAACGTTTCGGCGCGCGCCAGCCCATCACGGTGCTGTACCGCCCGGCCAAGCAGGCCTGGCTGCTGGAACTGGAAGAAACGGCCCGGGCCCGCCCGGCGCTGGCCACCGCGCCGGCCACGCTGGCCGGTGTGCGCCAGCTGATGCGCGCGCTGCGCCAGGGCCAGACGCTGGGCATGTTGCCCGACCAGGTGCCACCCGAAGGCATGGGCGTGTGGGCGCCGTTTTTTGGTCAGCCCGCCTATACGATGACGCTGGCTGCGCGGCTGGCGCAGCAAGCCGGTGCGGCCGTGTTGCTGATCTGGGCCGAACGCCTGCCCCAAGGCGGCGGCTACCGCGTCTGCCTGCGTCCGTTGGCCGAGCCGCTGCCCGACAAGGCGGGGCTCGGCGAAGAAGCCTGGACCGCCGCCGCCGCCGCTTCCATCAACCGCAGCATGGAAGCCGTCATCGCACACAAACCCGACCAGTACCTGTGGGGCTACCACCGCTACAAACAGCCGCGCCCGATGGAGCCTGCGGCGTGATGAACTTGCTGGCGCGACTGCTGCTGTTGCTGGTCTGGCTCTTGCATTTCCTGCCGCTGGGTGTCCAGGCAGCCCTGGGGCGTGGCCTGGGCCGTGTGATGCACACCTTCGCCCACAGCCGCCGGCGTGTGGCCTTGCGTAACGTCGAACTCTGCCTGCCCGAGTTGAGCCAGGCCCAGCGCGAAGTCCTGGTGCAAGAACACTTCCAGTGGCTGGCGCGCAGCCTGCTGGAACGTGCCGTGCTCTGGTACGCGAGCCCCGAACGGCTGAAGCGCCTGATCCACATCGAAGGTGACGTGCACCTGGCCGAAACCAGCAGCCGCCCGGTGATGTGGCTGGTGCCGCACTTTTTGGCGGTGGACGTGGCGGGTGCAGCAACACAGCTGTTCCAGACCCGCACGGTCTGCAACGTCTACACCGCGCAGAGCAACACCGTGCTCGACCGGGCGCTGAAAAAAGGCCGCGGTCGCTTCGGCCTGGCCGAGATGTTCACGCGCCAGCAAAGTGCCTTGCCGATGGTGCGTGCCATCAAGCGGGGCAGTGCCTTTTTCAATCCGTCCGACATGGACTTCGGTCTGCGCGACGCGGCCTTCGTGCCCTTTTTTGGCCAGCAGGCCGCCACGCTGCTGGCACCGTCGCGCCTGGCGCACAGCCTGAACATGGTGGTGCAGCCGGTGGTGGCTGAAACCCTGCCCGGCGGCCAGGGCTGGCGGGTGCGTTTCCTGCCGCCTTGGACGCACTGGCCCACCGACAACGCCGAAGCCGATGCGGCCGCGATGAACCGCTGGATCGAAGCCGAGATCCGCCGCTGCCCGGCGCAGTACCTTTGGGTGCACAAACGTTTCAAGACACGACCCGCAGGTGAAGCATCGCTGTACCGCTGAGCCGCGGCCGATAATGCCCGCCATGCGGCTGCCGTTCACGAAGATGCAAGGCGCGGGCAACGACTTCGTCGTGCTCGACGGCACCCGTGAGCCCATCGAACTGACACAGCAACAGATTCGCCAACTGGGCGACCGCCGCTTCGGCGTGGGCGCCGACCAGATCCTGGCCGTCGAACGCAGCAGCACACCCGGTGTCGACTTCCGCTACCGCATCTTCAACGGCGCCAGCGGCGACGAAGTTGAACACTGCGGCAACGGCGCACGCTGCTTCGTGCGCTTCGTGCACAAACGCGGCCTGACAGACAAGACCACCGTGCGCGTGGAAACCGTCAACCAGGTGCTGGAACTGCGCCTGCGCGACGACGGCCGTGTCACGGTGGACATGAGCCTGCCCCATTTCGAACACGGGCGGCTGCCTTTCGACGCCAGCGGCCTGCAGCCTCGCGCCGAAGGCCAGTTCGAACTGTGGCCGCTGCTGGGCCAGGAAGTGGCCGTGCTGTCGATGGGCAACCCGCACGCCGTGCTGCGGGTGGCCGATGTCGACACCGCGCCGGTGGCCACGCTGGGCCCGCAGATCGAACAGCACGCCCGTTTCCCGCGCAAGGTGAACGTCGGTTTCCTGCAGCCGCTGTCGCGCAGCGAAGTGAAGCTGCGGGTCTACGAACGTGACGCTGGCGAAACCCTGGCCTGCGGCACCGGCGCCTGCGCCGCCGTGGTGGCCGGCATCCGGCTGGGCTGGCTGGACCGGCGTGTCGAGGTCCACACCCGCGGTGGTGACCTGTTGATCGAATGGCCACACGCCGAAGCCAGCGTGCTGATGACCGGCCCCGCACAAACCGTGTTTGAAGGAGAAATCGAACTGTGAGCAACACCCCGGGCCTGCCCCCTGCACAAGGTGTGCAGGGCATCACCGAAGCCGACATCGCCAGCTACCTGGCCAACACACCCGGCTTTTTCGAGCGCCATGCCGAGCTGCTGTCCACCGTGCAGCTGACCAGCCCGCACGGCCAGCGCGCGGTGTCGCTGCAAGAGCGGCAGATGGAAATGCTGCGCGAGCGCATCAAGGGCCTGGAGATGCGCATCGTCGAGATGATCCGCCACGGCCAGGAAAACCTGGCCATCGCCGACCGCCTGCACCGCACCACCCGCCGCCTGCTGGTCACCACCGACCCGGCGTTGTTGCCGCAGCGCATCGTCGAGTCGCTGAAACACGAATTCATGATTCCGCAGGCTGCCCTGCGCCTGTGGAACATCGGTGGCGAACACGCCACCCTGCCTTTTGCAGAAGAGGTCAGTGACGACGCCAAGGCCTTCACCGCCAGCCTGACCATGCCCTACTGCGGCGTCAACGCCGGCTTCGAGGCTGCGCGCTGGCTCGACGACCCGTCCACCGTGCTGTCGCTGGCGCTGCTGCCGTTGCGCCAGGGCGACACCTGCTTCGGCCTGTTGGTGCTGGGCTCGCCAGACCCGACACGTTATGCCGCCGACATGGGCACCGACTTCCTGATGCGCATCGGTGACGTGGCCAGCGCGGCGCTCTCGCGCCTGCGCGTGGCAGGCTGACCCGCGGCGCAGCGCGATGGCCGAACTGGCCGCCGACATCCAGCGCTTCCTGCAGCACCTGAGCGTGGAGCGCCGGCTGGCGGCGCGCACGGTGGCCATGTACACCGAGGCGCTGCTGCGGCTGCAAGCGTCTGCCCAAGCCGCCGGCGTGGAACTGCAGGCCGCGCAGTCGCACCACATCCGCAGTTGGACCGCACAGCTGCGTGGCCGCGGCCTGGCACCGCGCAGCATCGCCATTGCGCTGGCCGCCTGGCGCGGCCTGTTCCGCTGGTGGGGTCAACAAGGCCTGGTGCGCGCCAACCCGGTGGAAGGCATCCGCCCGCCCAAGGCCGCCAAGCCGCTGCCCAAGGCGCTGTCGGTGCAGCAGGCGGTGGCGCTGGCCGTCCACCACAACGACCACACCTCGCCGGCCCTGGCCGCGCGCGACCACGCCATTGCCGAACTGCTGTACGGCTGTGGCCTGCGCATCGGCGAACTGACGGGTCTCGACCTGCAGGCGCGGGCCGACGCCAAGGGCTGGGTGGACGTGCCCGACGCCACGGCCCATGTGCTGGGCAAGGGCAGCAAACGCCGCAGCGTGCCGGTGGGCAGCCATGCGCTGCAGGCGCTGCAGGACTGGCTGGTGCAACGGCCCACGCTGGCACGAGGTGACGAAGCCGCGCTGTTTGTCAGCCAGCGTGGCACCCGCTTGTCGCCGAATCAGCTGAGGCTGCGGCTGCAGCAGCAGGCGCAGCAGTCGGGTCTGCCGACACGGGTGCACCCGCACATGCTGCGCCACAGTTATGCCAGTCACCTGCTGCAAAGCAGCGGCGACCTGCGTGCGGTGCAGGAACTGCTGGGCCACGCCAGCATCAGCACCACCCAGGTCTACACCAAGCTCGACCACCAGCACCTGTCCAAGGTCTACGACGCGGCGCATCCACGGGCACGGCGCAAGGAAAACAGCAAATGAAAGTGTCTTTCAAAGGCTGCCTGTGGCGCTACGCGCTGTGGGCTTTGTTGCTGGCGCTGGCCATTGGGTTTGCGCCGGCGCAGGCGCAGAACACAGGGCCTGCCGCAGCGGCGTCGAACGCAGCTTCAGCTGCGTCGGCCTTCCGCATCCAAGCCGTCGACGACGCCTGGCGCGCCGCTTTGCCGCTGGACGCACACGCCGCCACGCAGGCTTACCTGGACCGCCTGCCGGCCGACGTGGTGGCACGCTCCAACGCCTATTACGAAGGTGGCTACTGGCTGCAGCTGTGGAACTGGCTGGCCGGCCTGGCGGTGGCCTTGCTGCTGCTGGCCACGCGGCCTTCCACGGCATTGCGCGACTGGGCCACCCGCCAGCTGAAGTGGGCGCCGCTGCGGGATGGCTTCTACGGCGCCGCCTATGCCGCGGCCGGCTGGCTGCTGACCCTGCCGCTGACCGTGTACCAGGGCTTCGTGCGTGAACACAACTACGGCATGGCCACCCAGACCTTTGCCGCCTGGTTCGGCGAACAGCTGGTGGGCCTGGCAGTTTCGCTGCTGATGGGCGCCGTGCTGGTGGCGGTGCTCTACGCGGTGCTGCGGCGTGCCGGCGCCCAGTGGTGGCTGTGGGGCACTGGCGTGATGGTGGCCTTCATGGCGCTGGCGGTGGCGATTGCGCCGATCTGGATCGAGCCGCTCTTCAACACCTACAAGCCAGTGCCCGACGGCCCGGTGAAAACCGCGGTGCTGGCCATGGCCCGTGCCAACGGCGTGCCGGTGGACAACGTCTATGTCTTCGACGCCTCGCGCCAGACCACCCGTGTCAGCGCCAACGTGTCGGGGCTGTTCGGCACGGCGGCCATCCGGCTGAACGACAACCTTCTGAACCGCAGCAGCGAGCCCGAAATCCTGGCCGTGATGGCCCACGAGATCGGCCACTACGCGATGAACCACATCCCCAAGTCACTGGTGATGTTCGGCGCAGTGATCCTGTTCGGTTTCCTGTTTGCGCAGTGGGCCATGCGGTGGCTGCTGGCGCGTTACGGCGCGCGCTGGCGGCTGGACGCCAAAACCGGCGTGGCCGATGTGGCGAGCCTGCCCTTGCTGGTGGCCGTGTTCAGCACCTATCTGCTGCTGGCCACGCCGGTGCTGAACACCATCACGCGCACGCAGGAAGTGGAAGCCGACCTCTACGGCCTGAACCTGGCGCGTGAACCGCATGGTGAAGCCGAGGTGCTGCTGAAGCTGGTGGAATACCGCAAGCCCGACCCGGGTGCGCTGGAAGAGCTCATCTTCTTCACCCACCCCGGCACCCGCACCCGCATCTACAACGCCATGCGCTGGCGTGAGCAGATGCGATGAAGTCCGTCCGCCTGCTGCCCGGCAAGGAACGTTCGCTGCACCGCCGTCACCCCTGGGTGTTTGCCGGCAGCGTGGCGCGTGGCAAGGCCGACCCCGGTGAAACCGTGCGTGTCGAAGCGGCCGACGGCAGCTTCCTGGCCTGGGGTGCCTTCAGCCCCAGCAGCGGCATCCGCGTGCGGGTGTGGAGCTTCGACGAGGCCGAGCGCATCGACGCGGCCTTTTTCCAGCGCCGCATCACCCGTGCTGTGGCCTTGCGTGCGCGGCTGCCCATCCGCAGCACCGGCCAGCGCCTGGTGCACGGCGAGGCCGACGGCCTGCCCGGCCTGGTGGTGGACCGTTACGCCGATCTGCTGAGCGTGCAGTTCGGTTCGGCCGGCAGCGAACGCTGGAAATCCGTCATCACCGACAACTTGCTCGCCGCCACCGGCGTGACACGCCTGTACGAACGTTCCGACGCCCAGGTGCGCGAACTCGAAGGTCTGCCTCCACAGACCGGCTGGCTGCGTGGTGAAGGCAGCACCCAGGTGCAGATTGCCGAACACCAGTGGCAGCTGACGCTGGACGTGGCACACGGCCACAAGACCGGCTTCTACCTGGACCAGCGCGACAACCGCGCCGCCTTTGCGCGCTGGGTGCAGCAGCTGGCATTGAAGGACGTGCTGAACTGCTATTGCTACACCGGCGGCTTCACGGTGGCCGCGCTGGCCGGTGGTGCAGCGCATGTGACCAGCGTCGACTCTTCTGGCCCAGCGCTGGAAAAGGTGCAGGCCCATGTGCAACTGAACGGCTTTGATACCGCAGCCAGCACTTGCCACGATGCCGACGTGAACGGCTTTTTGCGCGCCAGCCTGGAGACCGGCCGCCGTTTCGACGCCATCGTGCTGGACCCACCAAAATTCGCGCCCACCGCGGCGCATGCCGAACGCGCCGCGCGCGCCTACAAGGACATCAACCGCCTGGCCTTCAAGCTGCTGGCGCCGGGTGGCCTGCTGTTCACCTTCAGCTGCAGCGGTGGCATCAGCGCCGACCTGTTCCACAAGATCGTGGCCGGGGCGGCCGCCGACGCACCCGCCGACGGCGCCATCCTGCAGCGCCTGGAAGGGGCCTGCGACCACCCCACGACGATGGAATTCCCGGAAGGCGAGTACCTGAAGGGCCTGGCCGTCTTGAAGCAGGCCTGAACCGCGATCAGGGCTTGGTGGGCAACTGCAGCCGCGGGTCGAACTTGGCGCGCTTGACGCTGAAAAAGGCCTTCACGTTGCGCACATTGGCGTCCTGCGTGAACAGGCGCTGCACCAACTGCTGGTAGCTGGCCATGTCGGCCACGTGCAGCACCAGCACGAAGTCCGGCCCGGGCGACACGCGGTAGACCTGCTGCACGGCGGCGTCGGCCACGGCGCGGTCTTCGAAGGCCTGCAGGTGTTCTGCGCCCTGGCGGTCGAGCGAGATCTCCACCAACGCCGTCAGGCCCGCGCCCAGGCGATGGGGGTTCAGAAGTGCGACGCGGCGTTCGATAAGACCTTCATCCACCAGGCGCCGCACCCGCCGCAAGGCCGTGGCCGGCGAGGTGTGGGCCCGTTCGGCCAGGTCCTGGTTGGACAGCGAGGCGTCGGTTTGCAGCAGGTCGAGCAGGCGCAAGTCGGTGGCGTCGAGGTTCATGCTGAAAGTATCTGCCGTTCTTGGTGCTATCTGTGCGTATTTATTGCGTCACACTGTGTATGTGACGAGTTACTCCATAGCGGCGGCAAGATTCGACAGATAAATTCAATCTAGTCGCCCTAGCATCCGCCACCCGCAACCGTTCAGGACAAAACAACCATGTGTGGCATCGTCGGCGCCGTCAGTTCCCGCAACATCGTTCCCATCCTGCTGGAGGGCCTGAAACGGCTGGAGTACCGCGGCTACGACAGCTGCGGCGTGGCGGTGCACCAGGGCGGCGGCCTGAAGCGGGCGCGCAGCACGTCGCGTGTGGCCGAGCTGGAAGCCGGCGTGGCGGCAGACGGCATCAACGCCACCACCGGCATCGCCCACACACGTTGGGCCACGCACGGCGCGCCGGCGGTGCACAACGCCCACCCGCACTTCTCGGCCGGCCCGGGCGCCGGTGAAGCGGCCAGCGGCAAGATCGCGCTGGTGCACAACGGCATCATCGAAAACCACGACGAACTGCGCGCCGAGCTGCGCCAGCGCGGCTACGTCTTCAACAGCCAGACCGACACCGAAGTCATCGCCCATCTGGTGCACAGCCAGTACGACGGCGACCTGCTCGAAGCCGTGCAGCGCACGCTGCCGCGTCTGCGCGGTGCCTACGCCATTGCGGTGTTCTGCCGTGACGAACCGCTGCGGGTGGTGGGCGCGCGCCACGGTTCGCCGCTGGTGCTGGGCGTGGGTGAAGCGGGTGTCGCCGAGAACTTCCTGGCCAGCGACGCGATGGCCCTGGCCGGTGTCACCAGCCAGATCGTCTACCTAGAAGAAGGTGACGTGGTGGACCTGCAACTGGGGCGTTACTGGATCACCAGCGCAGAAGTTGGAAAGGACCTGGGCAAAGAAGGCCGCTACGTGTCTGTTGATCGCCCCGTGCGCACCGTGCACGCGCACAGCGGCGCCGCCGAACTGGGCCCTTACCGCCACTACATGCAGAAGGAGATCTTCGAGCAGCCGCGGGCGCTGGCCGACACGCTGGAAGGTGTCGAAGGCATCAGCCCCGAGCTGTTTGGCGACAGCGCCTGGCGCATCTTCAAGGACATCGACCGCGTCTTGATCCTGGCCTGCGGCACCAGCTTCTATGCCGGCTCCACCGCGCGCTACTGGCTGGAAAGCATCGCCGGCATTCCCACCATCGTGGAAGTGGCCAGTGAATACCGCTACCGAGACAGCGTGCCCGACCCGCGCACTTTGGTCGTCACCATCAGCCAGAGCGGCGAAACCGCCGACACACTGGCGGCGCTGAAACACGCACGCAGCCTGGGCATGAGCCACACGCTGACCATCTGCAACGTGGCCACCAGCGCCATGGTGCGTGAATGTGAGCTGGCCTACATCACCCGCGCCGGCGTCGAGATCGGTGTCGCCAGCACCAAGGCTTTCACCACCCAGTTGGCCGGCCTGTACCTGCTGACGCTGGCGCTGGCGCAGGTGCGCGGGCGGCTCAGCGACGAACAGGAAGCGCAGGAGCTGAAAGCCCTGCGCCACCTGCCCGTGGCGCTGCAAAGCGTGCTGGCACTGGAGCCGCAGATCATTGCCTGGAGTGAAGACTTCGCACGCAAGGAAAACGCCCTCTTCCTGGGCCGCGGCCTGCACTACCCGATTGCGATGGAAGGGGCGCTGAAGCTGAAGGAAATCAGCTACATCCACGCCGAGGCCTACCCGGCCGGTGAATTGAAACACGGCCCGCTGGCGCTGGTGACCGACCAGATGCCCGTGGTCACCGTGGCACCCAACGACACGCTGCTGGAAAAGCTGAAGAGCAATCTGCAGGAAGTGCGCGCCCGCGGGGGCCAGCTGTATGTGTTTGCCGACGACGACACGCGCATCGAAAGCGAAGCCGGTGTGCACGTCATCCGCATGCCCGAACACTACGGCGCGCTGTCACCCATCCTTCACGTGGTGCCGCTGCAGCTGCTGGCGTACCACACGGCCTGCGCCAGGGGCACGGACGTGGACAAGCCGCGGAACCTGGCCAAGAGTGTGACGGTGGAGTGAGGGCGCGCCAAGGGCGGCCATGTGTTCGGTGGGAATAAGGTCTGTCGGGCGGGAATAAGGTCTGTCGGGAATCCGGCGCTTTCTTGGCGGTTGTAACAAGGTCAAGGGCACTTTTTGTCGCGATCTCTTGTCGGCCGACACGCGACCAGCCACGTCCACTTCAGGCCAGTCTTGCGCACTTCAGCAAGTGGAGGGCTGTTGTGCGGCGGATGCCGGAGAGGCGATCAACAATGCCTCCTTGCTTAGTGCGAGTTCACCAGCTTGCCCGAACCGAGAACTTACGCCGGTCTGAACCCCTCTGCCTCCAGCCTCCTTCGAATCTGCAGAATCGCCGCCGCTTGTCGTTCACTTGGAACTTTTCCGGCGGTGGCAGCGAACAGCAAGAGTTGATCTTCCTTTGCCGTGAGTTCGTTCCGCTGGATTCCCCAGTCGCGCAACGTTCGCCAGCTTGATGGCTTGTAGTTCACCACCTCAGTGACAGCGGCGATTCCTGCGTCGATGCGCGCGGTATCGATGGCGTCGGCCTCGCGTTCCAGCTCCTCAGCTTGCGATACGAGTTCCGCAGCAAGTTCGGGCAGCCCAGGCAACTCCCGGAGGCAAGTCAACCCGATGAGGAGATCCAGCTCGACAGGTGCCCGGCAGGCCAGATCGCTATCCACCGGTTCACTGCCGAAGAGCGCGGCAAAACGATGCACAAATACTGGCCCTCAGCCTGCCCGAACTGCCCACTCAAGATCCAATGCACGACCGGTGACTACCGACGCATCAGCCGCTGGGAACACGAGGGCGTGCTGGAGGTGGTCCAGCAACGGCTGGACGAAGCACCG
>JAURZM010000018.1 GCA_030653385.1 Rubrivivax sp.
CTTCACTGACACCTCCCTTGGCCGTAGTAGCAGGCCGGGACGCGGGACGCGCTGTTGGTCTGCAGGGTGGCCACGTTCGGACTGGTCGGGACCAGCGAGGCATAGAACTCGGTGAAGTCCATCGCCGCGAAGTCGAGCGACTGGAGTTGCGCGACGGTGAACCCGCTGCAGTCCGGACTCTCTGATCCGCCCCAGCCCTTGCCGACCTGAATACGCCCCTGCTCGTTGACGATGCGCGCCAGCATCGAGTTGAAGCAGCACTTGGAGGTCGTGCGTTCGACGCAGGACACGCAGATGCCCAGCACGCGCAGGCACGACGAGCAGTAGGTGCCTACGCTGTGGCACAGGCTCGCGCCTTCTTTGAGCGCCAGGCGGCCCTCCTCCTCGTTGCACGCCATCATCGACAGGATGACGTAGATGATCACGGCGATCACCAAGGACCAGGGGTCGAACGCGACCACGACGCCTTCGCCCGCTACCGCGGAAGAGGAATAGAGGACTGTGGACCCCGCCGGGAGCGCCGCGCCGTTGACGGCGATCGTGAACCCGTAAGTGCTGAAGGTGCCGCTGAAGCCGGCGCTCGTCAGGAGGGCGCTCATGCCCTGCATGACGAACTCCCGGTTCTCGGAGTTCATCAGGATGTCGTAGACCAGGCGCGTGCCGCTGCCGAAGACGCTCTGGTTCGTCATGCCGCGGCCGGCGCCGTCCGAGTAGCAGCAGTTCTTCAGCAGCTTGTCGCGGCAGCGGTTGGCCTCGCCCTTGAAGACCTGCATCAGGCTGGTGTCGAGGTACACGCCGGCCTCGCGGCTGGCCTCCAGCATCGACATCGACCGGGCGAAGTCCGCGTCGTTGGTGTAGCTCGTGTTGAAGCAGCTCGCGCCCAGGCAGAACACGTTGTTGGGGCAGTTCGAGGCGGTCGTGACGGTCTGGGCGGCCGACGGACAGCTGTAGCTGTTCTGCCGGACCTCGCAGACCCCCGTCACCGGGTGGGTCCGTGTGCAGGTGCTGGTACCCGGCGTGCAGCCCTGCGCCGCCAGCGGCGCGCATTCGTCGAGCGGTGCGGCGCCGGTGCAGGTCAAGGTTCTTTCGTAGGACCAGCAGTCCCGCGTCACTTCGCGCCCGTCGATGATCTTGGTGCCCGGTCCGTCGATGCACCTGTCCGCCGTCGTCACGGTGCAGCGGCCGCCGGGTTGAAGTGCCGCGCTCTTGTCGACCCATACGTCGGTCTCGATCTGGTTCATCGTCGGGCGCTGGAAGGCCAGCGGGATGGTCCAGCCGGATGCACCTGTCAGCGTCGCGCCGCCGGTGGGGGATGCGCATTGCATGCCCGTGTCGGCGAAGACCGGGGTCGATCCTGCGATGCAGCCTGAATCCGAGTCCGGAGCGGAGACCGTGAAGCACTGGTCGGCGGGACCGGGCGACAGGTTCTCGCCATCCCAGTAGGCATTGAGGGTGTTGCCGCTCACGCTGCCGGCAGGGCATGCGTAGGTGGGTGTGCCGAACTGGAACTGGTAGTTGCAGTTGCCCGCAGTGCAGCCCGATCCTGCGGCCAGCACGACCTTGAACGGACTCCAGCAGTAGCCGGCCCAGTGGGGGGAGAGGTCCGTGACGAAGCGGGGGCTGGCGATCGGATCGGTCGGCAAGTCCACCTCCTGCCACCCGATGCAGGCCCCGCGTCCACCGGCAGCGTAGAGCCGGAAGCGCTGCTGGTTGTCGGCACGGATGCGGCACTGGGCGTCGGCAACCATGTAGTCGGCGCCGTTGCGGTGGGCTTCGCCATGAGCGAACCAGTCGCCGGCGGTGCAGCTCGGCACGAGTTCGACCTCGACGCTCAGATCACGCCGCGTCGTGACGTTGCCGATGCCGCTGTAGATCTGGCAGAGCTTCGTGGTCGTGCCGGCAGGCGTGGCGACTTCGCTGGTGGTGCACCCGCTGTAGTACGCGGCCAGGCTGCCAAGATCGATCGAAGGATTGCGCGCGATGCGACTCGCGGCGGCCACGGCCGGGTCGTTCGCACCGATGGCAGGGCGGGGTGTGTTGGCCGAGTTGACCGCGTTGCGCAGCGCCTGGCAGGTCGGGTCGTTCGGTGTCAGTGCACACGCGGCGAGCTTGGCATTGGCGTCGGCGCCCAGGCTCGGCCTGCCGGCGTAGGCGGTCTCCGGCGGCGCATTCGTGTAGCCGGGCACGACCGCGGTGGCGCTGGGGGCGTTGACCAGTCCCCGGATCACCGCATTGGCGGCAGTGCCGGCGGCCACGCCCTGGTCATGCGACTGGGCGAAGACCTCGATCCGGGCGAGGAGGAACGAGGAGATCATCAGCCACACGACGAAGCGTCTGAACTTCATGGTCCCCCCTTCTTCAGTGCGGCGAGCACGACCCCGGCATCGCGGCTGAACGAGGGCGCCGCACGTCTGAAGTACTCGAGCGCGTAGTCGATGCTGACGTCGCCGGCGGCCGCCACGAAGCTCGATGCCGGGAAGCACGTTCCGGCGGCGCACGGCGCTGCGACGGCTCCCGCCTTCAGGAGCACGAAGGTCGGCGCGGCGGTGATGGAGAACCGGTCGAAGGCCTGCGGATCGATCTGGAAGCCGACCTTGCGCTGCCCTATGAGGGCCTGTGCGCGCAGGACAGTCTTCTGCAGCGAGCCGTCCACCAACCCGCGCAGCACCAGCGTCGCCCGTGCGCGAGCAGCCTGGTCGACGAGTCGGGCCAGGGTCGCGTCGGGCATGGAGAAGCTGACGAACACCAGCAGGGCCGGGGCTTCGTTGATGGAAGCCGCGCCGGGCGCCGGCTGGCCCATTGCCTCGTAGCCCTTCGCGATCGCGCCGAGATCGATCCGCCGCTGGGTCAGCGGCTGGGGCAGGGCATCGAGCCTCGGGGCCGCCGGCACTGGCACGCGGGCCAGTTCTGCGTCGGTGGGCATACGGTTTTTCCTCGCTGCCCGCTCGATGTCCTGGTCGGTGATCACCGGCTGCGACTTCGCAGCTCGCGCGACATCGGCCTCGGAGACGATCGGCTTCGGAGCTTGCGCAGGCTGGGCGCTCGGCGCGATCGGCAGGATCGCGCACAGGCCTACCATGCAGGCGCCGCGTGCACGCTGGGGCCAGGAGGGGGTGCGGTCAGTAGCCCACACAGCAGTTCCTCTTGCGGAAGAGCATGAAGGCGAAGTCCTCGCCGCGGACCGGGAACTCCTTGCCGGCGCCCCACAGCACGGTGGTCCGGCCGAAGGGCTGGCAGCACTTGCCGTCGATCTTGTCGGTGGTGGGCGTCGGGTAGGTCAGCTGGGTCTTGTAGGCCGTCTTGTCCATGATCGGTTCGAGGTACGGCCCGCACAGCCCCGGCGTGCCGTGCCATCCCCAGGCCAGCAGCTCGCGGTGCATCTTTGCGGTCAGGCGCTGGCTGAGCAGGGCGGCCGAGCGCACGCCCCCCACGTGGTACGGGACCTGGCCGTCCATCGGGTAGATGGCGCCCTGGCAGCCGGCGCACCAGAACAAGGTGTTGAGGCCGAAGCCCACGGTCGCGGCCACGCAGTCGGCAGCACACGCCGCGATCGCCACCGGGTTCGCGAACAGGACGGCGTCTGGGTTCAGCAGCAGGGTCAGTTCATCGTCGTTCCACAGCGGATCCACTTCGGTCAGGTACGCTAGGTCGAAGCTGCCGCGCTCCAGACAGGGGAAGTCGGTCACGACCTCCAGCCAGTAGAGGACCGGGTTCACGTAGAAGTGCGCCTGGTAGAAGCTGCCGCCGTCGCCATCGCCCTCGGGGCGGGTGAAACGTGCGGCTTCCGGTGCTGCGATGCCGGGGTCGAGGTTCAGGCCGCCGAGGGATGGCAGGCAGAAGGGCTTGCGCACGACCTCGACGTGGCGGGCGGGCTCCCAGAAGCCCACCGACAGGCCGATGGTCGGATTGACGCCGCAACTGCAGACGGGCGTGCCGGGGTTCCCGTTGTCCTCCTGGCCGCCGAAGTTGCCGATCGTGGCGCCTCCGATCGACAGAGGCAGGATGCACGACCAGCAGATGTCGGTGATCGGGTTCGGAAAGCGCCCCGTGCAGGTTGCGATCGACGCGGCCGCAGCGGTGAATGACGCCAGGCACAGCAGGGCGGAGAGCAGAGATCTGAGAGCGGATTTCATCGCACGGTCACCTCGTCGATGCGTAGCCTGGAACCCTCCTGCGAGACGATGGCCGGGACGCCCGTGATGCCCAGCTTGCGGACGAGCGTGCCTTCCTGGTCGTAGTACACGGGCGTGTTCCAGGCCTTCATGAGGTCGATGTAGCTGCCACCGACCAGGATCGGCTTGACGCGGCCCTGGTAGCGCGCGATCAGCTCCCGCGCCTTCGCGACCTGGCGCACGTCACGGGCGTCGAAGAACAGCAGGTGCTTCGACAGCGAGGCCACGTCGAGCGGGTTCTTGCGCAGCCCGGCAGGAAACAGCACGGCACCGGTCTCGTCGACGACGTTGCGATCAAGCGTGAAGCTCGGGTCGAAGTAGTAGGTGCGCGGCACCTCGCTGAGGCGCAGGCCCGGCACGGGCTTGGGGTTCAGCACGGACTCGCTGGCCCGCGCCCGGGCCAGTTGCTCGAACTTCGCGAGTTCTCCGCTGCGCTCCTTCTCACGCAGCCGGGTCATGATGTGGTCGAGCAGGTTCTGCTCGGCGATGGGGTAGGTCGGGCCGATCCTGCCGAGGTTCTCGGCCTGGCCCAGACCGCACGCGACCAGGACCCAGCCGATGGCCACAGCCCTGACCGATACGGTGCGCCCGCGCATCTCAGCCCCTGGGGCAGGCGATCGTGGCGCCGAGGCGCTGCACGGCCGCCGTGTCTTTCTGATGGGTGGCGCGCACCATCGCCATCAGCGTGGGATCACCGCTGCCTTCGGCGAAGGCGCGGCGCAGTTCGACGGTCTGCAGGGCACGGCCGCAGCGTTTGCGGAATGCCGCCATGTAGGCCTCTGCACCGTCGCGCGCTGCAGGGGCGACCTGGGTCAGCAGGGATAAATAGGACTCGATCGGCAGGTCGCCTTCGATCGCCGGGGCGTCGCCCTGGGCATGCGCGGGTGCCGGGGTCGTCAGGATCGACAGCATGGCGAGCAGCAAGGCGGTGCGTGTCAGAAAGCTCACGACGTTCTCCTCAGAGCAGCGGCCGCACCCGCGCCACGACGTCAGCCGTGCTGACCAGGCCACTGCTGCGGTAGCGCGAATCGAAGCTGTCGGCGCTGGTGCCCTGCACGTAGACATGGCCAGGCGGGATGACAGTGGGCGCAATCGGGTCCAGCGGCCGGCGGTCGAAGGTGTGGGTCTTGGCCCGGCCCACGTGTTGGCCGTTGATCAACACGTCGCGACCGTCGACGGTAATCACATCGCCAGCGACGCCGACGATCCGCTTGAAGAAGGGCTGTCGCTTCAGGCCGGGGTAGTCGCGCTCCGCGGCCTCGCCATCGAAGGCGTAGACGATGAGGTCGCCTCGCACCAGCGGCGCGGGCCTGTGATCAACGAGGACGATCCGGTAGGGGAGGCTGGCCGTCCAGTTGAAGAGGACGGGAAGGATCGGCGAGTGGTGGATGAAGACGCGGGTCAGCGCCAGTGCCCAGATCGCACCGAAGGCGACGAACACCAGCCGGTGCCGCCTGGCGTCGGCGATCACCGTCCGGGCGCCGACGCCCAGCCAGGCCAGCAACCTGCCGTAGCGCAGACCGGGGCGAGTGATGACGTTCATCGAGCATCCACTTTGGACTTCAGCACTGCTGTCAGATCGAGCGTGCGTGCAGTAGGCCCGGCCACTGCGCTCTTCAGCACCACGAGGCAGCGACAGTCCGCGGGCAATTCCTCGAGTGCCCGGGGCAACCGCCTCGCGAAGCTGGTCGCCAGGTCCATGGCCTGCTGCCGGTCCGCATCCGAGTTGCCGCGGGTCATCAGCGCGGCGAACTCGGCTTCCTTGAGCCGGTAGATCTCGGCGACATCGACCACCCCGATGACCTGCGCGGGACGCACCACGAGGCGGTCGTAGGCCAGCAGGCCGCAGGCCGTGACGAGCACGGATACGCACACAGTCATCGCGCCACCGAGCAGTGCCTGCTTCATACGCTGTGGCCCCGGCGGCGAAGCAGTTCGGTGATGGCGTCGTCGATCGAGAGGCCGGCGCTGCGCAGTTCGTCCAGCGGCGCGTTGTCCTCCAGCTTGTTGCTGAACAGCAGGTGGCTGAAGGGGTCGAGGATGTTGCGTGCAACGCCTTCGCCGACTGGAGATGACACGTAGCACTCCGAGAAGACGCCGGGTTCGGTCCGAAGGGACTGCAGCAGGCGCTTCTTCGACTCGTCCATCGTGATGCGGCCACGCCGGCCGAGCAGTTCGATCGACTCGGCCTTCTGGCGCAGCAGGAAGACCCAGTCCGAGCAGTTCAGCGCGGCCTCCATCTGGGCCGAGCCGTAAAAGTCGTCGGCACTCTGGGTCGCGGTGCCGAGCGCGCCGCCGTACTTGCGTGCCCGCCGTGCGGCTTCCTCGACGACGGCGGCCTTCACCGGATCATCCGAGCCGATGTCGCCGAGCTGCTGCTTCAGTTCGTCGATGAACAGCACCTTCTTGCGGTCGCGGGACAAGTACATCTGCCCCGTGATCTGGTACATCAACAGGATGTTGACGACGGCGTGCAGTTCCGGCTTGCGCTTGAGCTCCTCGTTCTCGATGACCATGAAGTCGTTCGAGAAGTCGATGTTGTTGCGGCCTTCGAAGAAGCGTGCGTACTCGCCGTCCCGGGTGTACGGGTTCAGCATGACGGCCAGGTCCTTGACGCGCTGATCGCCGTTCAGGCCGAGCTCGGGCATGCTGCCGGTCTTGAAGGCGTCACGCAGGCCGGTGATCGTCAGATCGCGCCCGTATTCCTTGTAGAGCTTGAGCGCCATCGCCCCCAGGGCCTTGAGCTGCACCTCCTCGAGCGTTCGGCCCATGGAGCACATCTTGGCCAGCGCCGGCTTGAGCATGTCGATGTCTTCGTTGATGCCCCCTTCCACCGTGCCATCGGCCGCGACACACTCGTCCGTGACGACGCTGAACGGATTGAGGTTGATCTTGGAGTCGGAGCGGAATTCGATGTAGGTGCCGCCCGCCTTCTTGCAGAGCTTCTCGAAGGAGCGACCGAGGTCCAGCATCCACACGCGCGCACCGATCGAGCGGTAGGACCAGGCCATCTCGTTCATCAGCACCGACTTGCCGGAACCGGGCGCGCCGATGATGGCGAAGTTGTAGTTGCCCAGGTCGTTGTCGTAGACGTCGAGCGTCATCAGCTGGCCCCGGCGTCCGCCGAACAGCATCGTGGGCGTGCGCGTGCCGCGCCATTCGGCGATGAGCGGCGCCAGATGGATGGCGTTGCCCATGGTCTTTCGCGTGACGCGGCGCATCTTCCGCAGGTCGCCGTGGAAGCGCGGCGACATCGTCATCGGCAGGCTTGCGATCAGGGCCTGCCGGTGCATGTACACATCGGCGTTGAGCTCAAAACCCCGCGCGCGCCAGATCGCCTTCGCTGTCTCCTGGGCCTGCACCGCCCTGTCGGGCTGCGTGAACAGCGCGAGCTGGTGATACAGGCTCACGATGGCGCCGCCGGCATCGATCACGTCGGCGGCGGCGGTCCAGTCGCGTGCCTTCTTGCCCACGTCGGGCATGACGACAGCCATCTTGCTGCCCGCGTTCTGCGTGGCCCGCACGTGGTTGGCGGTCACCGTGGTCCGGGTCGCATTGGGATCCAAAACATGCACGCCCATCGTCAGCAGGAACGGGGCGTTGTACTGGAGCGCCGGCTGCATCAGGTCGCCGATGAGCGACCCCATCTGCCAGAGGCCGAAGCGTTCGGGAAACGACTTGATCGAGAAGAAGCGCACGTCGAGGCCGGCGTCGCCGCCTTCCTTCCACAGGTGCAGGCCGTTGGCCCTTGCATCCTGGATCGTGTCGTGGTCGACGATCTGGTCGCGGATCTCGCGGCCGTCGTCGTAGTGGAGATCGGGTGCGTGGGTGCTCGTGATCCGGTCGGGGTTCAGGAACAGGGAGCACCAGTTGATGAGGTCGGCGGCGTCGCAGACGCGGTTCGGCAGCGAGGCCGACCGCAGGGTCGTCGACATGCCGTCGCGCAGCGAGACGATTTCTTCGCGACGCGCGACGTTGGACGGGTCGCCCTGCAGGGTGACGCTCATCATCAGCCGGAAGTCCCGCATCGTGTAGTGGAAGCCCTGCGTCAGGGAGTCCTGGGCGCCTGCGGTCAGGTGGTCGAAGCGCCGGCGGGCCAGGACCCGGAACAGGTTGTCGTTGCGGGCGGGCCGGCCCCAGCGCTGTGCCTTGCTCAACTGGTCGGCGTCTTCCATGCGCAGGTTCGCGTAGCGCCGCAACTGGGGGCGGATGTGCGGTGATGCGAACAGGTGGAATTGGATGCCGGTGGCGGCCGGGCAGTTGGCATACAGCGAGATCAGGACCTCGACCATGCGGTCGTCGGCCCCCGACTGCGGCATGATCTCCAGCAGGAAGCCGATGCCGTCGCGATTGACGAAGAGCTGTTCTTCGTCGAGGTAGGCGACGTAGGGGAGCCAACTGGCAAACTGGTCTGCCGGAGACTCGTCCTTGCCGCCCAGGCCGAAGAGGCCCGTGAAGCCTTCAGCGGCACCTTCCTCGCCGAACAGGCTTGTGCGCAGTGTGGCCAGCATGTGTGCTCCCGATGTCGATGCTCAGTTGCCCGGAGGGGTGGCGGGCCGCGCCTGGAGGGCACGCAGAGCCTGGGCGACCGCCGATCCGTCTTCGGGGGCGGCCTGGCCTTGTTGCAGCTGCTGCGAATGGGGCCGTGTGTCGGAGTCCCGGGCGTCAGGTGACTGACCCTTGCCGGCCGAGGTCGGAAGTCGGCTCGGCCGGATCGGCGCATAGGCATCGCGCGCCTGGCGCTGCACGTGATCGACGAGCCACCGTCCGTTGTCGATCTGGACGTACACCAGGCTCTCGCCATTGAGGTCGCGGTCGGCGTCCTCCCAGGGCTTGATCCAGAGCCGCAGTACGCGCGGACCTGCCCGCAGCGGCGTGGCCATGTAGGTGGACCCCTCGGCAGCGGCACCGGCCCCGATAGCGGTTGGGATCGATGCCGGGCCAGAGCGGGCAGTGCTCCGGACTGCAGGAGCGCCCTGTGGTTCCGGCAGGCCGGACGGGCTTCTTGCGCCCGTCGGCTTGCGCTGCGTGGGCAGGTTGTTCTGGAGGGCGTTGTAGTAGTTGCCCGAGACCGAGTCGCACTTGACGCCTTCGGGCGCCTTGCAGGCGTACTGCGATGAACCATCCAGGCCGGTGATGCTGGAGCAGCCGGCAAGCAGCGCGGCGCAGAGCGTAGTGACGCAGACAGCGGACGGGTCGATGCGGAGCTTCATGGCGATTTCTCCTGGACTTGCGCGGTCCCGGCCGACGCCTGCGCCCCGCTCCGGCCCGTGGCCGCAGCGAGTCGGCGTTCCACTTCCTGCGCATCAACATAGCCGTCGGTGCGCAGACCGTCGGCATAGAGCAGCGTCGGCGTGCCGTTGACCCTCAGCTGCCGGGCGAGTTGGAGATTGCGGTCCAGCGGCGTCGTGCAGTCGGCTTGGGCGCCCAGTGCAGTTGCGTCGCCGCGCAGCATCAGGTCGTGCCAGGCCTTCGTCCGGTCCGCCGAACACCACACGGCCTGCGGTAGCGCGCGACCCTGGAACGGGACGAGGAAGGTGTAGACGGTCACGTCCTGCAGCTTCTCCAGCTCCGGCTCGAGGCGCTTGCAGAAGCCGCATGCCGGGTCGCTGAAGACATAGAGGCTGCGGCTGCCCGTGCCGCGCACCGTCTTGATCGCATCCGCGATCGGCAGCCTGTCCACTGCAACCGACTGCGCGCTGGCTGCAACTTCCGTGTCGGCACGCATGCGCTCGGCGAGTGCGAGCTTGGGGCCGGTCAGGTCGGTCATGGTGACGGTGTCCATGACGCGCCCGAAGATGAAGTAGCGCGGGTTGCGCGCGGAAACGTAGGCGACGTTCGGCCCCATCCACACTTCGTAGAGGCCCGGAACCGCACTCTGCTGCACGGACGTGAACCTCGTGCCGGGGTTCGCCTTCTGCAGCGTGGCGAGGAACCGCGCTTCCTGCGCATTTGGTGCAGCCTGAACCGGTGACGAAAGGAACGAGAGCGCGGCAGTCGTGATCGCTGCGCCGGACAGACGCATGAGGGCTTCAGTCTTCATCATCGTTGACCTTCATGTAGCGTTCGGCCGGGTCGGCTCGCCGTTGGTAGGACGTGGGAGAGGCCTTCGCCGTATCGACACCCTCGATCCGCACGCCTTTGGTGATGACGACGTCGATCTCGCGTCCGGCATCGACCTCGATGACCGGGAAGGTCTGCTCGGCCAGCTTGATGTAGTACTGCGCCAGGCGATCGAGTGCCTTGCCGACACCGCTGCCCAGGCCGGCCCGGAGTGCGTCGCTTCCGCCGGTCGTCGCGACCTGACCCAGCGCCGAGGTGCTGTAGGTGGTGTTCGCGGTCGAGATGCCCTGACCGATGCCGCTGACGACGCCGGCCATCAGGGCATTGGCCAGCATCTGGCCCTGCTTGGTGACTAGGCGACCGCGCATGCCGACCTTGCCGTCCTCGCCGTACACGCTGCCCTGGATCCGCACCTCCAGCGCCGTGCCGTCGGCGCGCACGCAGGAGAGCGACTCGGTGCGAAGGTAGGCGCGCTCCGAGCTGATGTCGCCGTAGCCGGCGGCGATGACGAAGCACTCCCGATACTCGGCCCGGAACCGGTTGGGCAGCACCGAGTTGTCCGACAGGCGGATCAGGATGGGGTGCGGGTTGGTCTGCGACTGGCCGCCGGTAGGCGCATCGAGACCGCCCAGCAGGACACCGCGCGTGAAGCTCACGGGGAGGTACGTGTCGATGGTCTGAGGGGCCGCCTTGCCGGACCCGTCGGGCGCGACATCGTTCGCCTTTGGCTGGGCTATCGCCACCCGGACCAGCGTCGGCTGCGGGGGTGCAGCGGATGCGTCGATTCCGAAGGGCGGCACCTGGGATGGCGTGCCCGGCGGCATGCCAGCTCGCGACGTCGCCAGCGGTGGCGGCGGCGGAGGTGGCAGCGCAGACCGGGCGAGCGCTGCATCCGGCGGGAGACGGTTCGCGGCGGCAGGGGTGGCCGCCGTCGGCGCCGCGGCGGCCGGGGCCGGTTCACCCGGGGAGGCCTTCAGGCGGGCTTCGAGATCGGCAAAGCGCCGCATCAGGTTGTCCTCGGCCTCCTTGCGTTCTCGGTTGATGCGACGCTGGTCGTCGCGCTCGCTCTCGTACTGCGCGAGCTTCTTGCCGGCCTGGCCTACCCAGGCCTCAACCTCGCGCACCTGCGCGCCCGGCGCCATCAGGTCCACGTTGGTCGGCTTCAGATCCCCGGCGCCCGCCGCGACCGCGCTGCGTTGCGGCGAGTCGCCGGAGCCCATCGCGAACACGGTCCACAGCACGCCGACGGCCACCGCCGAGATGGCGCCGATGGTCGCCCACTGACGCGCGCGCGGCGACATCCGCTCGATGAGAGTGGATGCACGGTCCCTGATGCTAGGGCCCATGGTCAGCCCCCCTGACGGATCACGAAGACCGTCGTGCTGTCACCCGGGCGCAGGTTGTGGTTCTCGATCGCCACCGCCAGCACGCTGCCTGTCTCGCGATCGAACTCCTGCTCGGCCAGCACCATGTTCTGGGTGCTGATGTTGGTCAGGAGGTAGCGCTCGCCGACGAGGCCGCGACCCTCGTAGACGCGGGTCATCGCGACGCGGGCTTCGACCCACAGCTGGATCGGCCGATTGACTTCCTCCACGCGGACGTCGGTCGGCACACTGTCGGAAGCCATCGCCACCAGCATCGTCTTGAGCGAGCGGATGTGGATGGACTGACGAGAAGCTGGCAAGGACGCTGCCTGGTCGGCCCGTGCCTGCCGTGGCGTCCTGTCGCGGATGACGATCGTGTCCGCGGGCGTGTCCGATCGGCGCAGCAGCAAGGTGTAGGTCGCGTGCTGCGAGGAAATGAACAGGTTGACCGGCTTGCCCAGACCGCCGACGGGACGGACATAGATCTCGCCCTTGTCCGTATCGCACTCGAGCACGATCTCGCCGGCCGGATTGGTCTGAGGCAGCATGGGTGTGCTGCCGGTGCCCGCCTGCGTCGAGACCGCTGCGCCGCAGTTGCTCGAGTAGATGTTGCCGAACACGTTCGTGATCGATGCGCCATCGATGCGGATGCGGGTCGGCTCCTTGATTGCCAGCACGGCCTCGACCGTCACCCCGTCGGTGGCCTCGACCACCTGCAGGGCGGCGGCGATCCGCGGCTCAGCGAACCACAGGGCGGGGATCAGCAGCGCCGAGGCGAGTCTGATGGGCTTGGCTGGCTTGACCATAGGGCACCTCCTTGAAGGTCCTGACATGCACACGGCCGCCCGTGTACTCGAACTGGGTCTGGTAGGCCCGTGTCTCGGGCTCGCCGACATCGGTGCCGTTGATCTGGCGGCGGAGGCGGCCGATCACGAGCACCGACTGATCCTTGTCGTTGGCGGTGAGCTGCTGGATCAGGAACGAAGTCGACGCGTTGTTGCTGCGCAGCCGATCGGCCTCCAGATCCATCTGTGTCTTCATCGCCGCGTGCCGGTCCGGCGCGACGTAGTTGAGAAGTACGTTGCGCTTCCAGTCGATGGTCGACGGCGACACGTCGAGGACCAGCCAGGTCATGAACCCGGCCATCTGTTCCAGGTACTCGATGCTCGCCTTGTCCCGGGCCACCCAGAAGGTCTTGTCGATGGTGGGCGGCACGATGATGGTCCGCTCGCTTCCGACCATGCCAGCGATGACGCCCAGCGACAGCAACTGGCACAGCGAGAGCAGGGCCACGATCGCGCCCAGCGTGCGGTTCGCCTTGCGCTGCACGCGCAGGTCGTTCTGGTGACGTTCGAAGTCCATGGTCCGTGTTCCGCAAGTTCAGCCGACCATGCGGCGCAGGTGCGAGGGCGGCGTGGCCCGGAGGCCCGTCAGCGGATTGGTCGGCAGGGCCCAGTACGCCCAGTGCATCGCGAACGCCGGATGCTTGTCCGCCTTGGTGCGCGAGACCCAGCGGCTGAGGAACAGGCCGACGCTTGCGCAGAGCGCGAAGCCGACCTTGCTGCTGGACAGGTAGCCGACGAAGAGCGCGAAGACGAAGGGGAATGCGACGTCGGCATCCCAGAAGCCAAGCTTCCACTGGTCGTCGAGCCGGCGCGGAATGTAGGTGTCCGATTGCATCGCACCCCCCTGGTTGCACAGTGATGGACAGCGGCGCTCAGATGACCGCGCCCAGGATGGCGCCGGCGATCGTCAGGCCCACGGCGCCGAAGATGGCCATGCCAAGGTAGAACAGCACTGGCCCGAAGTTGCGCAGGGCGGCGAGGCTGATGAAGGCCACGACGAACCCAACGAAGCCGACCAGGGCCTTGACCCCGGGTGCCAACGCGGCGAGTTGTCCGAGGGCGGCAGCCAGCGGGCCGCCGATACCGACGAAGGCCACGAGGTCCAGTGCGTGGCTGGGGAAGGCGGCCATCAGCCCCAGCGTCAGGAACGCCAGCAGGCTGGCGACGGTCAGGTGCTTGCGCGAGCGCACGGGCGCGGGCGCGGGCACAGTGAGGGTAGGTAAGTCTGCGGTCATAGCTGGCTCCATCGAGGTTGAGGGTTCAGGGCTTGGTGCGCTGGGGGTGCAGGCCCGTCAACGCGCGCTGCACGATGGCCTCGGGTCCGACGTCCAGGGCCATCTGGAGGCACGCGTCCGCCAGGTAGCTCAGGTCGATCACGGGGTCGATCGTGGATTTCTGGATGGCCCGGAGGCGGGCGAAGGATTCGGACCGGACGATGGTTGCTTTCCATCCGGGCCGGATCCTTCGCTTGGAGTCCGGGGATGCCGAGGTGTGCTGCGTCGTGTCGCGCGTGAGCGCGTCGGCGAAGAGCACCTCTGGAGGGACCGGGGCGGGTCTGATTGGCCTGAGGGGTTTGAGAACAGGGCGATCCATCAGCCGCCTCCCAGGGAGAAGAACGCGATCTCGACGCGCCGGTTCCTCGATCGGCCGTCTTCCGTCTCGTTGGGCGCTACGAAGCAGCAGCGGCCCCTGGCGTCGATGGAGATCACGGCGGCCAGGTCGGGGGCCTGGTCGCGCAGGTAGTTGCGGACGGACAGAGCCCTCGCCAGGGCGAGCGACTCGTTGACCTGGTCGTTGCCCACGGCATCCGTCCGGCCCGAGATGACGATGCGTTCTGACTGGCGCGCGTGGCGGATCGATGCGGACAAGGCAGTCCGGGCCGGCGCTGTCAGTTGGGCAGATGCAAACGGGAAGACGACGACCATGTTGAGAATGGCTCTGTCGACGGGTTGCACTGGAGCCGAAGGCGCAGGCGACGGCACGGGCGCCATCTCGATCGGCAAACCGGACTCGCGCGCTACATCCGCTGTGGCGGCGACGCGGTGCGCGACGGCCTGCAGCGGCGCAGCGCCTGCCATCGACAAGGTCTTCGGCGTGACCGCAGGACACGCAGGCTCGACGCAGACGCCGAACGCGGCCTGGGTGCCGAAGGAGAACTGCACGAGGCGCTGCACGCCGGGCATCTGAGTCTCGGACCGTGGCGCCGACGTGACCGCAACCTCGCGATGGCGAGTGGCGCAGGACGTATTGGCAAGCAGCAGGCTGCCTGCAAACGTCGCGGAGACAGCCAGGTCCGCAAGGCGGCTGATCATCGCGCGACCCTCGCGGACAGGATGAACGGCGCGGATGCTGGTGAAGCAGGAGGAGTTCGACTTGCAGGTGTGGCCTGCTGGGACCGGGACTTGGCTTGTTCACCGGGCAAGCGCCTGTAGACGCGCCATGCGTAGCGCGAGCGAGCCGCAGCGCAGGCGTCACCCTTGAGTTGCGTGCAGGCCGCGTTGTAGGCGCCCACGGAATCCCACGAGACACCGCGCCTGGCGAACGAGTCGGCGAGCAGCCAGGCACCGACCTTGATATTCGTGCAGGGCTCGAAGAGATCGCTCTCCGAGATGCCGAGGCTGGCCAGCTTCGGCAGGTGGCTGCTGTTGATCTGCATCAGCCCGATGTCGTAGGTCCCTGTCCGGGTGCGGTGCGTGAGGTTCACCGCACCCGGCTGCAGGTCGGATTCGGTCCGAGCGACGGCGTAGAGCAGGTGGGAAGGGACACCATAGAGCCGCTCGGCGTCGGACCAGCATGCGATGCAGATCGACGGCGCCGCGATCCCTGCCGCGATGGCGTACTTCACGAGACAGCTCGACATGGTGAGCATCACGTCAGCACTCCAGACCGCGCGAACGCGTCGCGCGGTCGCGCAGGTTGAGGCGGGCCTGGCCGAGGACCAGCGCTTCACCATCGGGAAGTGACATGACCACTGCGACGCAGGCCGTCGTGATCTGGTCGAGCTCGAACATCGGGTTCGGGAACCGGTTCCAGGGCGCGCGATGGGCCGCCATGACGAGCTCGAACTGCACCGCCCAGATGTCGCAGCTGCGGCGTTCGGTCCTCGGGTTGCGCAGCGTCAGTTGGGTTACCAAGTACTCGACGAGACGGCGCTGGCTTGGCGTGTCGCGGAAGGCCAGCGAGACGCAGGCACCCAGCAGGTCGGGGAAGCGGAACTTCGGCGACGTGTTGTTCGGGGACTTGAAGAGGCGGTGAAGCCAGCCGTGCTCCTCGATCCAGATGCCTGTCTGCACAGTCGGGGTGCGCACGTCGCGGTCGATCGGATCTGGCATCGACATTTCTCGCGGCAGGGAGAGAGCGAACTGCATCGGTGGGCCTTCTCGAAGTACGACCTTGAACGGCGATTTCGAGAGCAAAGGGTAGGGTCACCGAATCGGCATGTCTCCCGGAAAGTCCGGCAAGAATGGGCTCAGAACCGAGGGCTCGGCGTGGCAGTAGCGGGGAGCCAACGCGCCACAGGCTGGCGATCGGACTGGGGACCGCATGGACCGCATGTGGCATTGCTGTCCGAAGGTCGCAGCTTCCGCCGTAAGCAAGCGGTGCAAGCGCAGACCTGCCCTGATCGAAGGTTGAAGGGGACCGGGGGAACTACGAAGTCGGTCATCGTGACGTCTTGATTGGTCGATCTGGACTAACCTTTGCCCTCCGCTCACCTGCACCGTCGAAAGAACATCGACTGTCGTACACGCTGGTGGCGTGGCCAAGACTGGCAGCGGTTGGTCAAAAGCCTCCTCCAGATCAACGACGAATACACTGTGCGCCACCAACAAGAAGGGGTCGCGAATGGAGGTGGTTCTTTGGCTGCGACGTCCGCATTGGGCTAGTGCTGCCGGGCAATCTGTGGCGGCTCCTGGGCGAACTCGGTGGAGCCCTTGTCCCTCCGAGCGCTCCCTGCTTCCCAGCTGACCCCCGGGCAAACGAGGTGACCCATGGCGACGGAGAAGGGCTGCGGGGTCTCCCGCGCCAAGAAGAAGACAGAAGTACCCGGCCAGGCGCTGGGCTACTCTTTGCAGTACACGCGCCTGACGCAGATGCTGCTGCAAGCACCGGAGGGCAGCTTCTGCAGCATGGAGGTGCTGGACGACGTGGCCGAGCAGCACCCCACGAAGGGCGTGCGCCTAGTTCAGAGCAAAAGTGCCTTGACCGCCAATCCGGTGTCCGACCGGGCAAAGTCGCTGTGGAAGACATTGTCCAATTGGGTCGAGGCTGCGGATTCACCCGGGTTCGACGTTCAGAAAACGCGCTTCGAGATCTATGTCTCCCGTCCGGTCGGCGGGGAAATAGTCCAGTCCTTCGCGGACGCCAAGACGGTAGATGCAGCGCAGGCGGCTATCACGCAGGCACGCGCCATCTTGTGGGGCGCGCCACCGGGCTTTGCGCTGAGGGTTAAGGTTGCCGACGAGATCGCGCCGTATGTTGAGCGCGTTTTCCAGGCTGATCTGCCGCTGCTGGCTTCGATCATCCGCAATTTTCAGCTAACTTGCGGCAGCGGCAGCCCACAGGCCGATCTCGAAACGTTGATCCGCGCCGGCCCGGTTTCTAGTTCTAAGGTCAGAGACATTGCCGACCACCTGTGTGGCATCGTAAAGCGGCGCGTGGATGAGTTGTTAGAGGCGAGCAAGCCGGCGGTGCTGAGCCGGGACGAGTTCGCGGGCTGGTACACCACATATGTCCGCAAGATCGACCGCGACATGGTGCTGTTAAGCCGAGCCAAGCAGCCCAGTGCAGACGAGTCATGCGGTCATCTGCCGAAGGTCTTCGTGCAGCAGCTCGACCTCATCGGGCTGTCGTACGAGGACAAGCTGGAGGCTGTGAGCGACTACCTGATGGCCGCGGCCGACCGCACGGAATGGGCCGTGCGAGGGGAGGTGGACGAAACCTCGTTCGGCGAACTTGATGCCGTCCTTAGGCGCAACTGGAAGAATAAGCAACGAAGCAACGGCATCCAGCATGCCGGAAAGCCGGAGGAGCACCGGGGCCAAGCCCTGTATTCCGACTGCATGGACATAAGTGCGCCGCTTCAGGCCATGCAGCCTCCTGGCCACTACATCCCTGGCTGCTTGCACCGTCTGGCTGATGACCTGTCGATCGGATGGCATCCGACCTACCAGCAAAAGCTCAAGGTGAAGAAGGCCGCATGACGATGCTGGCGCGCGAGGCCCAGAACGTTCAGAACCCCGCACTCGGGGCGGCCATCCTCTGGCGTTTCTGCTGCGGCCATGCCGACGCGCACCCGACCGGGGATCCGCCGCGGCTTCCGGTGCTGTTCCTGGTGCTGCCCATCGTCCTGCACCAGGCGACGGCCGAGTTGCTGCGTCGTACCCGCGCTACCTCTGGACTGCGCACTTTCGCCGCGAAGTTCGGCGACGCGGCGGTGTCCAAGCAGGATCTGCTTCTACAGATCCACGAGCGCGCGCTGCGCTGGCGGCTGCTCACCCTCAATTCCATCGAGCTGGCCGCCGCCGGGCGGCTACTCCAACTTGCAGAGGATGGCGCCGTAGTCCCGCTATCGCGGACCAAGGCACGCGGACTTCCCGAGGAGGTAAAGCAACTCTTGGCTGATGCGGAAAAGCTCGGCGTGTGGTGCGGGCAGCTGACGCTCCACGAGGTCACAACAACGCTAAAGGTAAAACTCTAATGTTTCTACAGATCCGCGAGATCGTGCTGTGGCCGCGCGTCCCTCAGTTCAAACCACGTCGGGTCACATTCGAGCTCGGTAGGGTGAACGTCATCAGCGGTGCGTCGCGCACAGGCAAGTCCGCCGTCATTCCGATCATCGACTATTGCCTTGGATCTGGCACCTGTTCTATTCCAGTCAACACTATCCGCAATTACTGCGAGTGGTTCGGCATCGTCGTGGCTACGGACCAGGGGGACAAACTGCTGGCCCGGCGCGAACCGGGTGCGCAGCGCAGCACCGACGACATGTTTCTGCTGGAGGCGGACCGCATCACGGAGCTGCCCGACCGCATCGCTAAGAACACCAACGCTGAAGCCGTTAAGCGGCTTCTCGACGAACTGGCCGGGCTCTCCAAGCTGAGCTTCTCGCGCGATGACGAGACCACGGGCTTCGACGGTCGCCCCAGCTTCCGTGATCTGGCTGCATTCACGTTCCAGCCGCAGAACGTAGTGGCCAACCCCGACGTGCTGTTCTTCAAGGCAAACACCTACGAGCACCGCGAGAAGCTGCGGAAAATCTTCCCGTACGTGCTCGGCGCCGTGACGCCCGCGATGATGGCCAAGCAATTCGAACTCGGGCGGGCCCGGCAAGAGCTGCGCCGCAAAGAGCGGGAGCTCAAGAGTGCGCAGGAGGTGTCCGCGCAGTGGCTCGCCGACCTGAGGGCCAAGTTCAGCGAGGCACAGGAGCTGGGCCTGGCGGCCCGGTCTGAAGAGGAGCTCAGCCGTGGCCAGATGATCGAGCGGCTGGAAGAGATCGTTGCGCGAACCGATCTGACCTTGTCTGTCAGCTCGTCCACGATAACGGAAGCGTTGCAGGAACTAAGCGGGCTAGAGCTGGAAGAGCGAGAAGTCTCCCGCGAACTTACGACGTTGCGCCACCGGCTGTCGGAAATGAACCGCATGTCGGTGGGCGTCGACCAGTACCAGTCGGCCTTGGCGCTGCAGCGCGGCCGGCTGCAGCTGTCTGCGTGGTTGGGCGGGCATGTCGACGAGCAGGCCGACTGCCCGATGTGCGGAAGTCACAGCGATTCGGCAGCCAAGAAGCTCAAGGCGCTGTTCGTGCGACTCCACGAGGTTGAGCAGGAAGCGGGCGTCGACAAGGACGTGCCGGCAGCGTTCGACCGCGAAATGCAGCGCGTGACGGTGGAGGTGGGGCAAGCGTCCGAGCGGTTGCGTGCCGTGCAGATCCGCAAGCGGGCCTTGTCGGGTCGCTCGAACGAGGCGCGTGAGCGTCAGTTCGCCGCGCGGAGCGCGGAGCGCTTCGTCGGCAACCTCGAATCCGCACTTGATCTGCATCGCCGCCTGGGCAGCGATAGCGAGCTGATCGACGGCGTCGCCCGGTTGCGCGAGTTGGTCCAGGCGCTCGAAGCCGACTTGAGAGAGCAGGATGTCGAGTCGCGCAAGCGGCGGGCACTGGCGTCGATCAATGCCAACGCCGGTAGGTTGTTGCCGTCGCTCGATGTCGAAAACCCGCTAGATCCGATTTCGCTGGAGATCAACGATTTGACGATCAAGGTGCAGGGCCAGGACCGAGACGACTACCTTTCCGAGATTGGCAGCGGTTCGAATTGGCTCGCCTATCACCTAGCGGTGCTGCTGGCCTTGCACCAGTTCTTCCTGGCGCAGCGCAACAGCCCGATTCCGGCGTTCATGGTGCTCGACCAGCCCAGCCAAGTCTATTTCCCTAAGCGTGTCCTACCTGTAGATGCTGACAAGGAAGAAGACATGCGCGTGCGCGATGAGGATGTGAACGCCGTGCGCATGGCGTTCCAGGTGATGGGGCAGGTAGTGCTTGGCGCAAGGGGCAAGTTGCAGTTGATCGTGCTGGACCATGCATCCCGGGAGGTTTGGGGCGATGTGCCTGGCGTGGTGGGGTTGCCAGAGTGGCGCAACGGCGTAAAGCTGGTGCCAATGGAGTGGCTGGTCTAGTGCGCGCGCGTAAGCCCGAAGCGCCGCCGCTACATGGTCGCAGCCGCGTTGCGCGAAGTGACATTGTCATTCCGCCAGTGAGTGGGATGGCGGCCCGCCCGGTGGCCGCGCCGTAGACCGGTCGGCCAACTAGGGCGTGTTAACACAAACGAAGTCCGTCGGCGATCAGCGCGAAGCTGATGAAGCCGATGAACATCACGTCGAGCTTTTCGAAGCGCGAGAAGATGCGTCGGTAGCCCTTCAGGCGTCGGAACAGGCGCTCGACCTCGT
>JAURZM010000019.1 GCA_030653385.1 Rubrivivax sp.
CGCAGTAGATCACCCGCCGCGATGCAGCACCCATTCGCAGGCTGTGCCAGCGGCCGGGCGCCAGTGCCGAACCGTAGGCTTGATCGACAACGGTCTTCGCGGCGGCCAGGCCGATGCGGAAGACAGTGATGCTCAAGCGGCGGCGCCGTAACGCAGTGCGACGAGTATCGACTGGACCTTGCTCATGCCCCACGGCGTGCGCGCGCGCTTGAGCGGGGTCTCGCCATCCAGTGACGGATGCGGCCGGGTCAGCCACGTCGACGCCTGCGCCGGCGAGCCGAAGACCTCGGTGGCCTGGGTCAGCAGATCCGTGATCTGAAGTGCCTTGACGGCGGCATCCTGCGGCAACGCCGAGCCACTGGCCTTGCGGCGGCTGACCGTCGTTCGGTCGATGCCCGCGAAGTCCAGCACGTCGCGCGAATCGAGACCGCTGAAACCCGCGATGTCGCCGAGGAAGTCCGGGTCCAGTCCGTCGATGGCCAGATGTTCCGCAACATCCGGTTCCATGCGATACCCGAGTGCCTCGCCGCCAGGGGTCCGGTGCGGGACGGTGCCGGCATCCAGGTCGCCGCCCGTCAGAAGGAGCCGGCCGGCGCCTGCCGGCTCGGTGTTGCCTCGCCTGGCCGGTTTGGAGCCCTTGCGCGCGCTCCCCGCCCTGGCCGCGAGTCCGTTGATGGCGGCGGCCCACTCGAAGAGCGACGCCGCAGGTCGCGGTGGCAAGGGCTGGACTGTCGCTGCTGCAAGTGCTGTCATCTGTGACCCCGGGTCGCGTGCAAACGCACAAGCATCATAGTGCATTTGCACGACTCCAGCAAGCACGGCGTGGTCACGCACACGAGGAACCACTCGCACTTGTCCCCGTGCGTTTGCGTCAGGCGTCCTTGCCGGTATTCCCGTCATCACCGCCAGGTAACCGGTCGCTGGGCGACCCGCCGGGCACGCCCTGCTCGAGAGCCCGCAGCGCGTCGCGCGCCACCATGTCGCCCTCGGCCACCGACTGCCTGAGCAAGGACAGTCCATGCTCGCGATCCGCGGCGCGGATCAGTCCTGCAGCGTGCAGGCAGCCCAGGTTGGTCCGCGCCAGGTCCACACCAAGCGACATCGCTCGGCAGTAGAGATCTGCCGCCCGGTCCAGGTCGCGGACGCCGCGCCACTGCTCTTCCTTGCCTTGCAGGAAGACACCCAACGCAAACATCGCATCCGGGTTGCCGAGTCGAGCCGCTTCCTCGAAGCAGGCATACGCGCGGTCCAGGTCCGGGCGGCAGCCGCGTCCATCGGCAAGGCTGTCCCCGAGCACTGCGAGTGCCAGGGCCCGCAGGTCCTGTTCGACGTCTGGCAAACGGGACACCTCGCGAACCAACTGCGTGGCCTCGGTCAGGTTCTCGCCCTGTCTGATCTGAAGCACGGCGATGTTGTAGAGGGCGCTGGGCAGACCCATCGCAGCGAGACTGGCAAGAAGTTCGGCGCCGTTCATGGCCGCCCGCTCACTGTCCTGGTTCTGCAACCAGAAAGCAGTGGCCACCCCGACCAAGCCGATATCGCGGTCGAGCCCCGACTCCAGGAAGTGATCCAGCGCTTCAGCGGCCAGGGCGTCGAAGTCCACCTGGCGCTGGTCCAGCACCCGCTCGATCACTTCGAGGTAGTCCTGCTGCTCATGGCTCGCGCCCCGCGCCATCGCGAGCAGTCTTTCGGTCAATCCATCCATGGCGACCCACCTCCTGTGCATGTGCGACCGGCCCGGACCGAATCCACTGCTGTCTGTCGATGGGGCGGCAGTTGCAATGCCTTCCCGGGGCGCCAGCGATGGGTTTGATTGAGCATGTCGACACCGGGCGAGTGGAGGTCATGGGCCTACGCCGAAACGCAGTCCTGCAAGCCTCCACTGCCACTCCGACGAGAGTGCCGGTCGTGCCAATGTCAGCGGTCAGGCCGTTCAACTCAACCGGAAATCCCTGCGCAATTGCGCGCAGTACCCGTGTGGTGCCGGACCCGGTCCGTTCGCCGGGCACCGCGCGCACACCGCGCGCCTGAATCAGGTCGGATCTCTGAGCGTGAACCGGCGCGACCGGTCAAGCGTCTCGAACACCGCAGGGTTGTCGGTCATGTTGAGGCGCTCGCCGGTGGCCAGGCGGTAGGACGGCTGCCCCCGCTCACTTGCCGTATCGCCAGTTGGCGGCGCCGCTGGTGCCGCCCATGTCCTGATGATGATGCAGGCCTCACCGCGAGGGCCCTTCGCTTCAAGCCGTTCGGTGTCCGCCATCAGGTGGCCTCCACTCCGAGAGCGCCTTCACCGCTGCGGCGTGTCGGGCCATGAGTCATGGCGCGACGGGACCGGCATCGAACACTTGCGCGGGCGCGAGCCTGACCAGCGCGGCAGCGGCCTCCGGCGAACCGTTGAGCCAAGCATCGACGTCCTCCAATTCGATGGGCACCACGGACCGCTTGTCCTGTCGGTCGGGCCCGAGCTTCGGGTCCGGCTTGTGCATGCGGTTCATCAACGGGTGGATGTCGGCGTTCAGCGTCAGCATCGTGTAGCTCTCGACGACTTCACCGGTGGTCTTGTCCGTCCAGGTGTTCCACAGACCAGCAAGACCCCAGGGTGCCCCGTCGGCGCGCCGGAAGCGCCACCAGACGTTCTTGCCCGACTCCCAGTTCGGTTCGTCGAACGACACCGCGGGGATGATGCAGCGCTTGCCGTAGCTCCACGAACTCTTGAAGGACGCCTTCGTGGTGATCTCCTCGAAGCGGGCGTTGTTGGTCGAGTAGGTCAGCTTGGCCGTCTTGGCGAACCAGGGCACGAGCCCCCACTGGCCGATGACCAGTTCGCGGCTCAGCGGTTTCTCCCTGTCGGCGCGCAGGAACGGACCCGGCGCCCGTGGAAACACTTCGGCGGCACGCCAGGGCTGGCGGGCACCGACATGCCAGTAGCGTTCCATGTCGCCGGCCTCGGGGGACACATACCGATTGCACATGCCGGCATCGTACCGGCCGGCGCTTCAACCGTTGCTGCGCATCGTCTGCCCCGGTGCCCCGCTTCTGCCTGCGGCGTTTGGACTGTCGAGGTCCTCGAAGCGCGGATCGCCTATCTGCAGCCACAGCCAGCGTCGCACTTCCCGCAGGGACTTGCGACCGAATCCCGGCACCTGCAACAGCCGTTCGCCACCCGGCACAGCCAGGTAGGCGTCACGCACGAGCGGAACTGTCGTCCAGCCCTGCCGTTCGAGCAGATCACGCGTTCGCCGGCCGAGATAGTCGAATGCCTCGGGTCTGCCGCGCTCCAGGCGCTCAGCCGCCGCGACGATCTGCCGGATGCGCTCGACACTCAGGCCGTGGTTGGGCGCGATGTCCTGTGTCGGCTCGCCGGCCCTGCTGGCGCTCACGATCCGCGCGTTCCGCGGCGCTTTCGTGAGGGCGCCGCGGTGGCCGACGTGAGGCCCTGCCCTGCTCAGCGAAGGTGATGGCGGTTCGGGCACCGATCGACCGGTGGGACTCTGTTTCGTCGGCATGTGCTCAGGCCCAGCGTGGAAGGTCGATGCTCTCCCAATCGCCGTCGCCCTGCAACATGGGGAAGTGGTTACGGCTGCGGCACTCGGCCAGGCGTCGCATGGCGCGCCGGAAGTCCTGATGACCGCGCCGCAGGAAGGCATCGCTGGCCCGGTACACCGCGACAGTGTTCGGCGCCTCCTTCTCGCAGGCAATGAAGGCCCATTCCGGTTCCTCGCCGGTCACCTGGGACACGCCTTCGCAGTACATGGCAGCGGACAGCGCGTACTGCATGCGCGCGCAGGCCTTCGAGAAGCCGTCCCGGGTCACGTCCAGCGCCGACTTGACGTCCGCGAGCAAGCGGGTGCCATGCCACCAGTCGATCTTGACCTTGCACTTGATGCCGGTCTCCGAATCGATCCAGGCCAGCGCCACCTCGGCTTCGCCGGTGCCCAGGATTTCGCGTGCCTTGTCGTGCATGCGCGCGTTGTCCACGATGCGCTCGATGCCGGGCAGCCAGTCCGCCGGAAACATCGTCCGCCCGGCCGCCTCGACCCGGTAGACCTCGGCGAGCGCCTTGCCCTCCTTCGTCTGCCGGTTCACCTTCGGCGTCGCGAAGAATCTTGTCGTGAACGAATCGCTCTCCAGCATGCGGCCATGAAGCACGGTGCCGAACAGCATGGCTTCGGTCGATTCCTCCGGCTCGTTCAACCCGCACATGAAGTGGGCGGGGCTGACCAGCATGCGCTTGAGTTGCGACGACGACACGGCACTGCGCTCGGCGTGATACTCGTCGGAGGCCATGCCACGCGTCATGCCCAGCGGGATGTCCTTCACTGATCGCGCCGCCGAAGCAGGCGCCTGCCCAGCCTCCACCGATTCCACAACCGACAGTTCGTCCATATCGAACCTCCTGCGGACAAGATACCGGGGGACTCGGCACCATCAAGTCGCCGTACAGAGGCGGGCCGCAAGCACAGCCACGTGAAACCTCAGCGCGCTGCATGGTCCACGCTGAGCGCGACTATTGGGCTGTTTCGTGGCGGGATTTCTGCTGTACCCGACAGCCGCGCAGCGGCAGATTGGATGCCTCGAAGCAGACGACACCGGATGGGTGACTTGCCGCATGAACAGACTCCTCGACCAGCTGAAGCAGGGCCTGCGCAGGATCGGGCGCGGCAGACTCGAAGTGCCTGGCGGTGTGCCGACCGTCGGCCCGGTCAACGATTCGGGGCAGGAAACAGGCCTGCGGACCGAACTTGACGATGCGCCTTCGTCACTCGACAAGCGCCTCACGCCGACGACACCGCCAGCAGGACCGCCGTCCGGCCGCACACGCAAGGCAACCCTCTCGAAGGCACGCCGAACGGCACGAACGCAGAATGCCCTGAGCTTCTGGGGATTGGCGCCGGTTTCATCGGCAGACAAGTCCGGGGACCTGGCGAAGATCGCGCCGGCATCGATGCTTGCGGGATCCTCGCTGTTGCAGCCATCGACGGCGGCCGCCGGCGCGCGGCGCGACAGACCATTGGGGCTGCTGGGTGCTGCGACTTCTTTCGGCGAGCTACAGGAGGTCGCCGTTCCACAGCCTCTGCTGGAACCCGCGCCACCGCTGTCGGGGAAGGACGACGCCACAGACCGACCGACCTGGCCTTGACGGCGCGAGAGTCGCATGCCCACTGTTCCGCGCCATGCGTTGGGGACAACCCGTCACGAGCCCGGACGGCATCTGGCTGCGGGTGTCCCTCGTGACTTCGTGGACGTGCTGGCCAGGGCGCCGACCTTGGCAGCCGCGCTGACGCTGGCCATGGTGGCTCTGTGCATAGCGATCCTGGTCCTGCCGATCGACGAGGAGGTGCCGGCCACACCTCGGCGTGCGCCCTGGCCGGTCGCCGTGCTCGCCTTTGCCGTGGCGATCTTCGCAATCACCTACATCTGCATGAAGCGAGACGAGGACTGATGATCCCCAGCCTCTCAACCATCTTGCACCTTGGAACGCACATGAACACGCCGGCCGCGAGGGGCAGCTTTGAAGCCAACAGGCACACCAATCGGCGTCGACGTACAGCAACCACTTTCGCTGGGTGACCTTGCCAATCTGCGGCCCATCAGGCCTGCCCGCCGACTTGCCTCTGGACACGATGCAGCCCCGAGAGTGCGTCGAGTTCGTCTACTCGCTGGTGCGTGCTGCTGCCGCTAGCCTCATCTGTTCGCGTAAAGCTTTCCGGCCCACGCTGTTCGTCGCCCGCCAAGCCTTCAGGGCCAGGTCCAGGAAGGCCCTCTCGGACGGTGCCACCACCCCGCTCTCACGAGCCTCGTCGAGCCATCCCGCTGGCTTGCCATGGTGCTGCTCGATCTGCCGGGCCAACTTGTCGCCGATGGGCCGCGAAGACTTGATCTGGCTCCACATGCTGGGAGAGATCTGCAGCGTCGCCGCAAACATCTGCTCCAGGCCCTTGGGAGGAGCCCCGGCGGCGAGCGCCTTCTCGGCGTAGGCCTGGAAGAGCGCCAGTGCGTTCTGTCTTCTGGTGATGGTCGTGTTGGCCACTTGTCGTGCTTGCGATGCAACGAGTTCAGACAACATTGTCGCAGGGGGTTGACGGCAGGGTAAAGACTATTTACAGTCCGCCTCCTCTGCTCATCGAGCACAACTTTCTTCAAAGAGCTTCATCGTGAAAACCAGGCACGTCACAAGAACCAACCGACCCATCAAGGGTCTGGTCGCGTTCGTGCGCGCCGCGGCGATGGGGTCGCTGGGCGCACGCGACGTCGCCTTGCATCAGGTCTATCCGATGAGCTGCCGATTCGAGCCATCCATTGGTGGCTGGCAGCTTGATCGGAACGAGGACCGAATGCATCCGGGAGAGGGCAGCGCGTAGACGCGCACCCTCCAAGCTCTGTCCGCAGAGGCCCGGAATCCGAAAGGATCCGGGCCTTTTTCATTTCTGACTTCAACCGGCCTGCGCATCGGCGCAGACCCGCGATCGATGGATCGCACCACCGGCGACGGTGGACGCTCTTTAACAACTTGCTGCGAGGCGACCTCGGTACTGGCCGATGGAGTGCCTCGTAACTTTTGCGGATGTAGCTCAGTTGGCAGAGCACGACCACGCCATGAGTCATGGGTGATCGGGGCCACGAGTTCGAGACTCGTCATCCGCTCCACTTCGGGTGTGTCCTTTCACTCCGTTGCCGCGCGACATGGTGTTGGCGGTGCGGGATGTGCGCGACCCTTGGCCAGGTCACGTGCAGCGAGACACCACATCCGACGGGATGCTCGCGTTTGGGCACAGCCGAAGTGGATCTCCATCGCCCTCGTAGCTCAGCAGGCAGAGCAGCCGCCTTGTAAGCGGCAGGCCGCGCGTTCGAACCGTCGCCGAGGGCACCACCAGACAAGTCGCGTTCGTCTAGACGGCCGAGGACACCACCCTTTCAAGGTGGATACGCGGGTTCGAATCCCGCACGCGACGCCAGCACAAGGAACCCTCGTCGAGCTCACGCTTCGAGGGTGGAAATCGGCCGCAACGATTGGGCGGCGCCGGAACCCGTGACCGGATGGATGCATTGCCTCGTTAACTCAGTGGCCAGAGTGCCGGCCTGTCTAGTCGGAAGTCGCGGGTTCGAATCCCGCACGGGGCGCCATTTCAGTTTGCCGAGATAGCTCAGCAGGTAGAGCGGCGCGTTGAAGGCGCGCGCGTCGGGGGTTCGATTCCCTCTCTCGGCACCAGACAGTCAGAACCTCGTTAGCTCAGTTGGATCAAGAGCGCCGGTCTACGAAGCCGGAGGTCGCACGTTCGAATCGTGCACGAGGTGCCATCAATGGGTGCGTGGCAGAGAGGCCGATTGCGGCTGCCTGTAAAGCAGTCTCCCACGGGACACGGTGGTTCGAATCCATCCGCACCCACCAGCCATACCGGGCTAGCTCAACTGGCAGAGCGGCGGCCTCCAAAGCCGAAGGTTCGCGGTTCGATTCCGTGGCCCGGTGCCAGTGCATCTCGACGTAGCCAAGTGGTTGAAGGCGGCGGCCTGCAAAGCCGCAGGCGCAAGCCCGCATCCGTTCGAATCGGATCGTCGAGTCCAGGCCTCGTTAGCTCAGCGGACGAGAGCGGCCGGCTTCTACCCGGCGGGTCGGCCGTTCGAATCGGTCACGAGGCACCAGTTCATTTCCCCGATAGCGCAGATGGCAGAGCGCCTGGCTGTTAACCAGGAGGTCCGTGGTTCGAAGCCACGTCGGGGAGCCAGTTCAGTTTGATCTCGCGTAGCTCAGTGGCAGAGCACCGTCTTGATAAGGCGGGGGTCGGTGGATCGTTCCCACCCGCGGGTACCAGTTTCAGCTCGGTGTGGCGCAGATGGCAGCGCGCGTGATTTGGGATCACGAGGCCGCAGGTTCGAGACCTGCCACCGAGACCAGACAAGCGTGCGCTTGGGTGTGGCCGTAGCTCAATGGCAGAGCCGTGGGCTGTGAACCCGCTGGTGCCGGTTCGACTCCGGCCGGTCACCCCCAAGCGCATGCACTTCGAGGCGTCGCGAACTCGAGCGGCAGAGAACCGGGTTCTTACCCCGGATGGTCAGGGTTCGAGCCCCTGGCGACGCACCACTCATCAACCCCTCGTGGCGGAATAGGCAGACGCACCGGTCTCAGAAACCGGAGCCCGCAGGGCGTGTCCGTTCGACTCGGACCGAGGGGACCAGCCAGCAGTCCGGTAGCTCAGCGGCAGAGCAGCGCCCTCATAAGGCGAAGGCCGGTGGATCGTGCCCACCCCGGACCACCATCGAGATCAGCAACACGAGACCATCAACCACCAAAGGAGGTGTGCCATGAAACCGATCAATGAAGACGACGTGAGCTTTCACGGTCACGAGCAAACGGCGCAGAGGCTTCCCATCTGAGACGGGAGTCAAGCGCGGTGACCGCGTTGTCGGCGGCGCGAAGGAGCTTATCGAGAAGCTCGGCCGCAACGATCCGTGCCCCTGCGGCTCCACGAGGTCGTTTCAAGCGCTGCTGCCTGCGCAGCGGCTCCTTTTGACGGCGTGAACCGCGATCACTATCGGCGTTGAACCAACGATGCCGATGACCAACGAGGAGAGCTGCCCGAGTGGGAAGGGGCTGGCTTGCTAAGCCAAGGCCGGCGACGCTGTCGCCGCGGGCGTTCGATTCGCTCGCTGCTCCGCCACCAGGCCACGTGGGTGTAGCTCAGAGGCAGAGCAGCCGGCTTTTAACCGGCAGGCCAGGGTTCGACTCCCTGCGCCCGCACCATGGTCCTAGATCTGCCGGGGTGTAGTCGAGTGACCTCAGACAGCCGGCTTTGAACCGGTGCACGCAGGTTCGAATCCTGTCACCCCTGCCATCCACCAGCCCCTTAGCTCAGAGGCAGAGCAACGCTCCTACAAAGCGAAGGTCGACGTTTCGAAATCGTCAGGGGCTACCAATCCACCTCTACGTCCGTAGCTCAGCTGGAAGAGCGCGACCCTCCGAAGGTCGAGGCCGGTGGTTCGAACCCACCCGGACGTGCCAAACCGAAACCACCCACGAAGCGGCCAAGAAAGGAGGCCACCCATGCATCCACACCACAGCCATGTGCTGCAACTCGACATCCAGGGCACGCCTCAGGCGTGGATCTCGCTCGAGCACGCGGCCCTGCATGTGGCAACGGGCTCGGTGGCGTGGGTCGATGGCGATGGCCCGCTGGCGACCCTGCGGGGTGGCTTCAATGTCCAGCGTGGCCGGCAGTCGATCATCGATGTGCACCCGATCATCGCGTTGCACGGAGCGTCCAAGGTCAACCTGTTCGACGTGGTGCCCGCGTTCAGCAAGGGCAAGCTGTTCCGGCGTGACCGGATGACCTGCGCATACTGTGGCCAGCGCTTCAACGAGCGTGACCTGCAGTGCGAACACATCGTGCCGGAGTCGCGCGGTGGCGGCTGGACCTGGATGAACCTGGTCACCGCCTGCGGTGGATGCAATGGACGCAAGGCCGACCGCACGCCAGAGGAAGCGGGCATGCCGCTGGTGTACCTGCCGTATGTGCCGAGCCGATTCGAGGACTTCCTGCTCGAAGGCCGGCACATCCGGGCAGACGTGCACGAGTGGCTCGCGGCGAGGCTGCCGAAAGGCTCGCGCCTGAACTGAGCCGCACGGATTGCTGGGCGACGTTTCGGTCAATGCAGATGAATCTACGGTAGACACGCGCGCTGGCTCGTCAAGGGTCGGCGCGCGCCCTTCGCTGCGATGCTGGGGGCGCCTGCGTCCGAATCCCGGTTCAGCAATGGATGGCAGAGTGACGCCACATCGACCCTGGTCAACGACTTCTTTAAGTGAGACGAACATGGAACAGAACTACAACACCGAACAACCCGACGGCGGCGTGCCCATCAAGATGTGGACGCGCGGCGTGCCCGTGGAAGACGAAGCGAAGAAGCAGCTCGCCAACGCGGCGCGCCTGCCCATCGTCTTCAAACACATCGCCGCGATGCCCGACGTGCACCTGGGCATCGGTGCGACGGTCGGTTCGGTGATCCCAACCTTGCGCGCGATCATTCCGGCCGCCGTCGGTGTGGACATCGGCTGCGGCATGATGGCCTGCAAGACCACGCTGCATGCGAATGATCTGCCGGACAACCTGGCCCCGCTGCGCGCGGCGATCGAGCGTGCCGTGCCGCACGGCTCCTCGCCGCGTAACCGCGGTCGTGACCAAGGGAGCTGGGAGAACCCACCCGATGCGGTGGACCAGGTCTGGGCGACGCTGGTGGACGAGTTCGACGTCCTGTGCGAACTGCACCCGCGCATCAAGAACACGAACAACCGCAAGCACCTGGGTACGCTGGGCACCGGCAACCACTTCATCGAGGTCTGCCTCGACGAGGACGGTTTCGTGTGGCTAATGCTGCACTCGGGCTCGCGTGGCGTGGGCAACGCGATCGGCACGCACTTCATCGAACTGGCGAAGAAGGATGCCGAATCGCACCAGCGCAACCTGCCGGACCAGGACCTGGCGTACTTCGAGGAAGGCGCGCAGTACTTCGGCGACTACGTGCGTGGTGTGGGCTGGGCGCAGAAGTTCGCGGCGCGCAACCGCGAGGTGATGATGACCAACCTGATCGCGACGGTGCGCAAGGTGATCGCCAAGCCGTTCGAGTCGCACGTCGAGGCGGTCAACTGCCACCACAACTATGTGCAGCAGGAGCACCACTTCGGTGAGGATGTGTTCGTGACGCGCAAGGGTGCGGTGAGCGCGAAGCGCGGTGAGCTGGGCATCATTCCCGGCAGCATGGGCGCGCGCAGCTACATCGTGCGCGGCCTGGGCAACGCCGAGAGCTTCGAGAGCTGCAGCCACGGTGCCGGCCGCGTGATGAGCCGCACCAAGGCGAAGAAGCTGTTCACGGTAGACGACCAGATCAAGGCGACAGAAGGCGTCGAGTGCCGCAAGGACAAGGACGTCATCGACGAGATCCCGATGGCCTACAAGGACATCGATGCGGTGATGGAAGCGCAGAAGGACCTGGTGGAAGTCGTCCACACCTTGAAGCAGGTGGTGTGTGTGAAGGGCTAGGGCGTGTTAACACAAACGAAGTCCGTCGGCGATCAGCGCGAAGCTGATGAAGCCGATGAACATCACGTCGAGCTTTTCGAAGCGCGAGAAGATGCGTCGGTAGCCCTTCAGGCGTCGGAACAGGCGCTCGACCTCGT
>JAURZM010000077.1 GCA_030653385.1 Rubrivivax sp.
GGCGTGCGTCGTAGGTCACCAGGCCGAGCGCCTCGCTCATGCCGTAGTGGGTCACCATGTGGCGCGCCAGGTCGGTGGCACGCTGCAGGTCGTTCTCCGCTCCGGTCGAGACGTCCTCGAACACCAGCTGCTCGGCCACGCGCCCAGCCAGCAGCACGTCGAGCCGATCAAGCAGCTCGCTGCGGCGCATCAGGTACCGGTCCTCGGTCGGCGACTGCTGCGTGTAACCGAGTGCCGCAATGCCGCGCGGGATGATCGACACCTTGGTCACGCGGTCGGCGTTCTTGCGCATCTCGGCGACCAGGGCGTGGCCAGCCTCGTGGTAGGCCACGAACTTGCGCTCGGTCGGGTTCATCACCCTGTTCTTCTTCTCGAGGCCCGCGACGATGCGGTCCAGCGCTTCCTCGAAGTCCTGCATGTCCACCGCGTCCTTGTCGCGCTTGGCAGAACGCAACGTCGCTTCGTTGACCAGGTTAGCCAGATCGGCGCCCGCGAAACCCGGCGTGCGCCCCGCGAGCACGGCGAGGTCGACGGACGGCGCCAGCTTGACGTTCTTCACATGCACTTCCAGGATCTGCCGCCGTCCGATCAGGTCGGGCCGGTCGATCGCGATGTGCCGGTCGAAGCGCCCTGGCCGCAGCAGTGCGGGATCGAGCACCTCGGGCCGGTTCGTCGCGGCGAGGATGATCACGCCGCGGTTGGTGTCGAAGCCGTCCATCTCGGCGAGCAACTGGTTCAGGGTCTGCTCGTGCTCCTCGTGGCCGCCGGACAAGCCCACCCCGCGCGCCTTGCCCAGCGCGTCGATCTCGTCGATGAAGACGATGCACGGCGCCTTGGCAGCGGCCTGCTCGAACAGGTCGCGCACGCGCGCCGCGCCGACGCCGACGAACATCTCGACGAACTCCGACCCGCTCAGCGACAGGAAGGGCACGCCGGCCTCGCCGGCGACCGCCTTGGCCAGCAACGTCTTGCCGGTACCGGGAGCACCGACGATCAGCACGCCCTTGGGGATCTTGCCGCCCAGGCGCTTGTACCGATCCGGGTTCTTGAGGAACTCGACGACCTCCATGAGTTCCTCGCGTGCCTCGTCGATGCCCGCGACGTCCTTGAACGTGACACCCGTCTCGGTCTGCATGTAGACCTTGGCCTTGCTCTTGCCGATCTCCAGCATGCCGTGGCCCATGCCGCCGCCCATGCGCTTCATCAGGAACCACCAGATGCCGAAGAACACCAGCGCCGGCGCGACCCAGGAGATCAGCGCGCCGAGCCACTTGCTCTCGCGCACGCTGCCGTAGCGCACCTTGGCGGAATCGAGCTGGGCTACCAGGCCCGGGTCGTTGATCAGCACCGTCGCGAAGCCATGTTCGCCGCCGGCGCGCTTGAGCGCCTCGAGCTTCACCTTCGGCAGGATCTGCTCCAGCCCTTCGGCGCGAAGCTTGCCGGTCGCAATGCCATCGGCCATCACCACGTCGTCGAGCTTGCCCGCCACCAGCGCCTGCTTGAACTCGCTGTACGTCAGGGTCTGCGTGTGCCGCGGGGTGAAGAGCTCTTGCATCAGGATCAGGCCCACCAGCGCGGCCAGCACGTACCAAAGCGAGAACGTCTGTTTCTTGTCCATGTACAACACTCCTCCGGGGAATCGGGGTCAGACGCCGGGGCGCCGGCGTGATCGTCGCTCGTCGAGGGCGACCTGGATGGCCCCCCACAGGATCAGAACCGGGCATACCAGCAGCAAGGCGGCGAGCAATGCGCTCCACCAGGCGAAGCCAAAGGACCACAGGATCGCCGCGGCGATCACCACGGCAAGGATCGGACACAACCACATCCAGCGGTTGGTGAACTCGGGCCATTTCACGAATCTCATGGCGACCTCCGTCGTCATTGCAGGCGTGCCCGCTTGAGCAGCGCCGAGTTGACGATCACCGACAGCGAGGACAGCGCCATCGCCGCGGCGGCAATGATCGGGTTGAGCAACCCGAAGGCCGCGATCGGAACGCCGACCGCGTTGTAGATGAAGGCCCAGAACAGGTTGCGCTTGATCGTGCGCATCGTCGCGCGCGAGAGCCGGATGCCGGTCACCACGTCGCGCACGTCGCTGCGCACGAGGATGATGCCGCCGGTCTCCTTGGCCACATCCGAGCCCGATCCGATCGCGATGCCGATGTCGGCGGTCGCCAGCGCCGGGGCGTCGTTGACGCCGTCGCCGACCATCGCGACCACCTTGCCGGCCTGCTGCAGTTCCTTGATCACACGCGCCTTGTCGGAGGGCAGCACGTCGGCGATCACCCGGTCGATCTCCAGCGCCCGGCCGATCGCCGCCGCGGTGCGGGCGTTGTCCCCGGTCAGCATCACAACCTCCACGCCTTCGGCGCGCAGCGCCCGCACCGCCTCGAGCGCCTCCGGCTTAATCGTGTCGGCCACTGCGATCACGGCGGCGAGCTCGCCGTCGCAGGCGAGCAGCATCGCCGTCTTGCCGTCCGCCTGGTAGCGCTCCATGTCCGCGCCGACCTGGCTCACGTTCACGCCCTCGCGTTCCATCAGCCGGCGGTTGCCGAACAGCACGGTGCGTCCTTCGACCTGGCCGCGCACACCGTGGCCCGGCACGGCCTCGAAGCGCTGCACCGCGCACGGCGCGATGCCAGTCTCCTTGGCGCGGCGCAGGATGGCCTCGGCCAGCGGGTGCTCCGACCCGGCCTCAAGACTGGCGGCCAGGCGCAACGCCTGGTCGTGGTCGCAGTGCCCGCAGGGCTGCAGATCGGTCAGGGCCGGCTCGCCGCGGGTCAGCGTTCCGGTCTTGTCGAACACCACGGTCGTGAGCCGCTCGGCCTTCTCGAGGATCTCGCCACCACGGATCAGGATGCCGGCCTGCGCGCCGCGGCCCACGCCCACCATCAGAGCTGCCGGCGTCGCGATGCCGAGCGCGCAGGGACAGGCGATGATGAGCACCGCGATGAACGCCAGCAGGCCTTGCGGGAAGTTGCCGGCGAGCCACCAGAGCGCGAAGGCGAGGATCGCCGTGCCCACCACAGCCGGTACAAAGTACCGCGTCACCTGGTCGGCGATGCGCTGGATCGGTGCGCTGCTGGTCTGCGCGTCCTCGACCATCTTCACGATCTGCGCGAGTGCGGTTTCCGCGCCGATCCGCGTGGCCCGGAAGCGGAAGCTGCCAGTGCGGTTCAGCGTGCCGCCGATCACGGCCGAGTCCGCCTGCTTCTCGACCGGCATCGACTCGCCCGTGAGCATTGACTCGTCCACCGACGAGGAGCCCTCGATGACCAGGCCGTCGGTCGCGATGCGCTCGCCGGGGCGCACGACGATCGTCTCGCCCACCATCACCTGCTCGGCCGGGATCTCGACCTCCTCGCCGCCACGCAGCACGTTCGCTGTCGCGGGCTTGAGGTCGAGCAGCTTGCGCACCGCCGCAGAGGAGTGCTTCTTGATGATCTCCTCCATGTACTTGCCGAGCAGCACGAAGGCGATGATCACCGCCGAGACCTCGAAGTAGACATCGCGCTCCTCGACCTTCACCGGCAACACCGACGGGAAGAACAGCACCGCGACACTGTAGAAGTAGGCCACCGAGGTGCCGAGCGCGATCAGCAGGTCCATGTTGATGGACCGGTTGCGCAGTGCGTTGAAGGCGCCAACGTAGAAGCTCCAGCCGCCGATGAACTGCACCGGCGTCACCAGGAGGAACAGCCACACGCCCCAGGTGAACCAGGGCAGCGCCGGGATCGGCACCCAGGTGAGCAGCGTCGCGCCGGTGGCCAGCGCGATGAAGGCGCCTGCACGCATGATCGCCAGCGCCAGCACGCCGGTCAGCGCGATCGTGACCCGCGTGCGCATGGACTTGAGTTCGGCCTCGGGCGACTCGAAGGTGCGCTGGCAGCCCGCGCTGCAGAAGTAGTAGCTGCGCCCGGCACGGTCGGTGCGCAGCGCGGTGGCCTTGTCGACCACCATGCCGCACACCGGGTCCTTCGCCTGGCCCGACTCGTTGCGTCGCAGCACCGTCTGCAGAGGGCGGCCCGCCGCATGCATGTCCGCATCGACCGCAGACGTGGTGTTCGCAGGCGTGGCCTCGGATGTCCCCGCGCGAGCGCCGACATAGCGCACCGGATCGCGCTGGAACTCGCTCAGGCAGTGCCCTGAACAGAACAGGTAGGTTCGCCCGCCGTGTTCGGCGCGCCCCGCCGCATTGGCCGGATCCACGTTCATCCCGCACACCGGGTCGACCGTGGCGGCGGCCGACGCGACGGATCCCTCGTTGAGCACTGCCTGAGTCATGGCCTTCTCCTGATCGATACGCTTCGTGGGGTTGGGGCAGGCGTCACGGTGCGCGGCGCGCGGCGACCTCCCATGCCGCTGCACCGGCCGCGAGTGCGGTCAGCCCGCCCGCGATGACGAACGGCAGCGGAGCTGCCAGCGCGAACAGGCTTCCCGTGGCCGCGGCACCCACCGCCTGTCCGAGGTTGGCCGCTGCGGCCTGCCGGCCCATGGCCCAGCCTTGTCGAGCGCCGGCCGCACTCGAAATACGCACGGCCAGCGAGGGGATCAGCACGCCGATGCCCGAAGCCGCCAGCACGAACGCCGCGGCGGTCACGAAGCCGCCGCTCAAGAGGGCCAGCAGGCCGAGACCTGCCGACAGCAGCACTAGCGCGGCGACGACGAGCCGCGGCTCGCCCAGCCTGCGTTCCAGGCGCGGCAGGGCCCAGAACTGCACGGCGATCATCACGCCGCTGCACAGCGCGAAGTACAGCGACACCGGCAACTCGCCAATTGCAGGCGCGCGGCGCGTCACCAAGGTCACGCCGACCTCGGCCACCGTGATCGCCAGCACGACGATGGCCGTCAACAGCAGAGAACGAGCGATGCGCCGTTCGTCGCCGGACATTGCACCGCCCGGCGCAGGGGCTGTGGCCCGGTTGGGCGGCAGCTTGAGCACGCCCACGGCCGCCAGCAGCCCGATCACAGCGACCGCGTCCAGCGGCAGCGTGGCGAACGCGCCATTGCCACCGGCCGCGCGGATCGGAGCGGCCAGCCCGTCGCCGAGTGCGGGTCCGAGCAGGAAGCCCAGCGCGGTGGCTGACGCGATCCAGGCGAAACGGCGCTGCAAGCGGGACGGCGCCGACGCGGTGACGACGTAGGCAAACACCGCGGGGAGCACCGCTGCCGACGCCAGGCCGGCCATCGCACGCACCGCATAGAGCCCGCCCATCGAGAGGGGCAAGGTCAAGGCCCACAGCGCCGCGCTCGACCCGACCAGCCCGGCGGCGAGCACCCGGCGGCGGTCGATCCGATCCGCGAGCGCTCCCCAGACGGGCGCGAACAGAAACAGCGCGAGCGTGTACACGCCGGTAATCCAGCCCGTGTGGCTCTCCACGTCGGCTGCCGAGCGAACCCCCGAGCGCTCTATCAGACCGGGAAGCAGCGGCAGCGTCACGCCATAGGCCATCGACACCGCCATCCCGGCCGCGAGCAGGGCCGCGAAGGCGCCGGCTGACAGGTCCGATCGCGAATCGCCCGGTACTGGCGAAGAAGGCGGCGGCCATGGTCGCTCACCCACGGTAGAGATCGCGGCGGGTCAGCGGGACCGGCCACGCTCCGCCATCGCGCTTCGAGGCGACGATCTGGTACAGCCCGGTGCCCCCCGCCTCGAACTCGAGCGCACAGGCCGCCATGTACAGGCGCCAGATGCGGAAGGTCACCTCGTCGACTTCCTGCAGTGCCTCGTCGCGGCGCGCCTCCAGCCGCTGCACCCAGTGCCGCAGCGTCAGCGCGTAGTGTGGCCGCAGTCCTTCGACATCATGGATCTCGAAGCCGGCACGCTCCATCCCGAGCTGGATGTTGCTGACGCAGTCGAGTTCACCGTCCGGGAACACGTAGCGATTGATGAACTCGGTTGCGACGGTTCGGTTCCAGCCCTCCTCGTCGTGGGTGATGCCATGGTTGAGGAACAGCCCGCCGGGCCGCAGCACGCGCTGGACCGCGGCGAAGTAGGCTGGCAGGTTCGCCAGGCCGACATGCTCGAACATGCCGACACTGGACACCTTGTCGTAGGCCGCCGCGCCGTCGAGGTCGCGGTAGTCCCGCAGTTCGACCGTGACGAGATCCTGCAGACCTTCGGCGCGGATGCGCTCGCGTGCGTACTCGAGCTGTCGCTGGCTGAGCGTGATGCCATGCGCGCGCACGCCGTACTCGCGTGCTGCCCAGCACACGAGCGCGCCCCAACCGCAGCCGATGTCGAGCAGCCGGTCGCCGGGTTGCAGGCGCAGCTTGCGGCAGATGTGCTCCAGTTTGTTGCGCTGTGCCTGTTCGAGCGAGTCCTCGGGCGTCTCGAAGTAGGCGCAGGAATAGACCCGCTCGGCGTCTAGCCACAGCCCGTAGAACGCATTGGACACGTCGTAGTGGAACGAGATCGCTGCCCGGTCGGTCTGGCGTGAATGGCGATGCGCGAATCGCCGTGCCACGCGCGAGGTCAGCCCTCCGAAAGGCTTCAAGCCATCCCGGTCGGACACCCGCAACATCAACGCGTCGCGCCACAGCGCCAGCTTGTCGCGCCACGTCAGCGAGACCGTCTCGAAGTGGGCCTTCAGCCCCAATGCGCTGTACAGGTCGCCCTCGACATCGATGACGCCGCGGAAGTAGGCGTCGGCCAGCAACAGCGGATCGGGCCGCAGCACGAGGCGGCGCAGCAACCCGGGATCGCGGATCACGAGCGTGTACTCGGGATGGGCCTCGAACTCGTGCAAGATCGCATCGCCCAGCCTCAGCGCCGGCGGTCGCTCCATGCCGGCCAGCAGGCGGTTCAGGATGCGTAGCGCCGGAGCATGCGGGGCCGGCGTCAGGGGCCGTGCTAGCGTTGTCGAGTGATCCATCGCTTGGTCCTTCAGCTCCCAAGGCGCATGTCTTGTGGCTCGGCCAGGGCCGTGGTCGACACGTCGTCGACGAAGATCAGCGGCGCGTGCCGCTGTTCGTCCATCACGGCCGCGAGACACTGCCGGCTCGCCGCGTGGACGGTGAACAGCGGTTGGCCTCGGTCCACGCGCTCGCCGATCCGGGTGTGCAGCAAGACGCCGGCGCCTGCTACTTGCGGTGCGCCAGCCAACACCGCGACTCGCCGCACATGTGCACCGTCCAGGGACCTCACATGGCCCGCGTGGTCGGTCGTGATGGTTTCGGTGAACGGCGCCAGCCTCGGCTCACGCATCCCGCCCTGGGCCTCGCATACGGTCTGGAAGCGCGCCCATGCAGCGCCGCTGTCGAGCAGTCGCCAGGCGTCGAGTTCGCCATGACCAGCGCGGCTCGCGCCGCAAAGCTCGAGCAGTTGACCGGCTTCGGCCAGCGCGTGCATGCGCAGGTTGACCGGCGCCGCAGCAGCACCGCGCAGCACGGCCAACACGTCCAGCGCCTCGGGCGCCGGGCCGATGCCCAGACCCACCGGCTGCGTCCCGGCAAAGCGGGCGACGTGAACCTGTACGCTGACCACATCGCCGACTGCAGTGAACAGGGCTTTCAGGCGATGGAAGCGTTCGTCGTCGGGCACGCCGGTACCCCGTCCGACAGGCACGTTGACGAGCAGGCTCTCCACGCCGATGGCGACCCGGCGCGCTAGCGCCGACGCGACCAGGTGGGCATCATCCGCCGTGGGACTCCACGGCACGTTCGTTGCCACACCCGCGGCGTCCGCGTGGGCGATGCACATGCCCACGCGCGAAGCGATGCCCGCCGCTGTCGCAGGATCGAGTTCCACCCCAGTCAGCGTCGCCATCGCGTCGGCGCTGCTCCAAGCCCCGGTGCCGGACCGCAGCGAAAAGTGCGGCATCGTCGCGCCCGCTGAAGCCACGATCGCGGCAACGATCGGCGTCGTGCGGTGCCCGGGGATCCGGTCCAGGCCGTGCTGATCGACGACACGCGTCGTGTCCCAGGCGAAGGTCGGAGTCGCTTCGGTCGTCCAGGCGCGCGCGAGGGCGATGGCCCGCCGAACCGCTGGGTCGCGGTGCGGCTCCGGCGTCCCGAGCTCGTGGGTCGGGCCGGCGATGTGGCTCATCCTGCGCCCCTTCGCCGAGCGGAGGCTCCGCGGTCGCGCCGCGCGGCCGAAACCGGGTCCTCCGCGAAACCCTCGATGAGACCACATACCGAGTGGCCGTCGGGCACACCGTCGGGTCGCCTCTTCCAATCCGCCACCGCTCGCTGCATGCGCCGATGCAAGCGCAGGACTTGGTCCAGTTGTCGGCCCTGCTCCGCAAGGCGCTGGTCGAGCAAGGTGCGCGCGCGCGGACATGGCAGTTCGCCGCGCTGCCCCATCTCGACGAGTTCGCCAGCGTCCCTGAGCGTGAAACCCAGCGCCAGCGCGCCACGGATGAAGCGCACGCGCACGACGCTGCGATCCGAGAACGTGCGGTAGCCGTTCTGGGTCCGACCATCCGCGTCCACCAGGCCGACCCGCAGGTAGTGGCGCAGCGTGTCCGCGGTCACGCCAGCCTGCCGCGCACACTCGATCAATCGCATCGCAGTTCTCCGGCAGCGCGAGGCCGCGTCGACTCCAGGGCAGCGAGTCTCGACCCAGGTGCTGCACATGGGTCAAGCCCCTGCGTGACCGGCCCGGCTTGCATCGCTCAGATCCGCTCGAGCGCCAGCGCAACGGCCTGGCCACCGCCAATGCACAGCGTCACGATGCCGCGGCGCAAGCCGTCGCGCTGCATCGCGTGCAGCAGCCGCGTGGTCAGGACCGCTCCGGTCGCTCCGATCGGGTGGCCGTGCGCGATCGCACCGCCCTCGACGTTGACCACGTCCTCGGCGAAACCGAGTTCGCGCTGGCAGGCCAGCGCGATCGCCGCGAAGGCCTCGTTGATCTCTACCCGGTCAACGTCCCCGATGTTCCAGCCGGCGCGTTCGAGCGCCTGGCGCACGGCCGGCAGCGGCCCGAGCCCGAAGAAGTTCGGGTCGACGGCGCCGATGCCGAAGGCCACCAGGCGCGCCTGCGGCTGAAGACCCTGGCGCTCGGCCCAGGCGCGCCCGGCCACCACCATGGCTGCCGCGCCGCTGTTAAGGCCGGGGGCATTGCCCGCGGTGATCGTGCCCTCCTTGCGGAACGCGGGCTTGAGCCGCGCCAGCGACTCCACCGTTGTGTCGGGCCGGTTGTGCTCGTCGCGCGCGAATGGCACCGGCCCCTTGCGACCGGGCACCTGCAGGGTGACGATCTCGGCGTCGAACCGCCCGGCGGCTTGCGCGGCCGAAAACCCCTGCTGGGAGCGCAGCGCCCAGCGATCCTGGTCCTCCCGGGAAATGCCACACCGGATCACCAGATCCTCGGTGTGCCAGCCGGCATGCTGCCCGCTGATGGCGTCGTGCAATCCGTCCAGCAGCATGCTGTCGAACAGCGTCACGTCACCCATGCGCGCGCCCCAGCGCCCCTGTGGCAGCAGGTAGGGCGCGCGGTCCATGTTCTCCATGCCGCCGGCCACCGCGCAGTCGATCATGCCGGCCGCCACCTCGAGCGCTGCGCTGACAACGGCTTGCGCTCCGGATCCGCAGACGCGGTTGACCGTCAGGGCGGGCACTTCGACGGGCAGCCCCGCCGCGAGGCCCGCCTGGCGTGCCGGGTTCATCCGGTTGCCGGCCTGGATGACGTTGCCCATCACGAGCGACTGCACTTGGGACCCGGCGACGCCGTTGCGCAGCAGCGTCTCGCGGATCACTGCGGCGCCGAGTTCGGTGGCGGGTACATCCTTGAGGGAACCGCCGTAGGTACCGATGGGAGTGCGGACGGCGCCGCAGAGGACGACTTCGTTGATGGCCATGATTTCTCCCCCCTGTCGATCAATGCGCCTCGCAGGACGCGTGGTTCTCGTGGTCGGCCCCGTCACACACACGGGCCGTGCAGCCGCTCCGCCGCAACACGCCCTCGCCGGCGCCGCGCAATCCGGCGGCATTGGCCTCGTCGGTGTCGAGGTGCAGCTCGAGCACGGCGCCGTCGTCGACACGCAGGGCGACATGGCGCAGCACCGTGCCGCGCGGCGTGTCGAGCGCGACCTCGATCTCGCCGCGGTCTTCGACGCCGAGACGCCGGGCATCGGCGCTCGTCAGGTGCAGGTGGCGGCGCGCGACTATCAGCCCCGCGCTGCGCAAGGTCCCAGCCGGCCCCGCCAGCGTGACCTCGGCGCTGCCCGCCAGGTCGCCGGACAGGCGCAGCGGCGCCTCGATCCCGAGCCGAATGGCCTCGGTGCGGCTGACCTCGATCTGGTTGGCCGCTCGGCAGGGCCCGACGACGCGGACGCGCTCGAGCCGGCCGCGCTCGCCGATGACGGACAAGGTTTCCTCGGCGGCGAAGAAGCCGGGCTGGCTGAGCGGATGCAATACGCGCAGCGCGTGGCCAGCGCCGAACAGGGCCTCGACGGCGGCCTGCGTGAGATGCACGTGGTGGGCCGAGATCGCCACCGGGATCGAGTGGTCCTGCCGCGGTGCGACGCGCTCGGCGTGGCGCAGCACCGCCGCTGTCTCGCGGGCGATGACCCACTGCTCGCGCGCCCGCACCGCCAGCACCGCCACCTGCGAGCGCGGTGCATGCAGTTCGGCGACCGCCGCGCCGGAAGCGCCAAAGGTCTCGTTGCGGTCCTCGTCGAGACGCACGCCGAGGAATTCCAGGCCCTCGAGGATGCGCCGGCGCAGCGCGGAAGAGTTCTCCCCTGCCCCACCGGTGAAGGCGATGGCGTCGCAGCCGCCCATCGCCGCCGCGTACGCGCCGATGTACTTGCGCACCCGGTAGGCGTGAACCTGCAGCGCCGTCCGGGCGCCGGCATGCCCCTGGCGCGCCCGGGACTCGATCTCGCGAAGGTCCGGTCCGACGCCCGACAGCGCCTTCAGTCCACTGTCGTGGTACAGCGCGGCCTCGATCTGCGCCGGGTCGAGCCCGAGCGTCCGGGCAACGAAGCCCGGCACGCCGGGGTCCAGATCGCCGCTGCGCGTGCCCATCACCAGTCCCTCCAGGGCTGTCATCCCCATCGAGGTGTCGATGGACCGGCCGCGGTCGATCGCGCAGACGCTCGCGCCGTTGCCGAGATGGCAACTGACGATGCGCAGTCGCTCCGGAGCCCGCTCAAGCAAACCGCTCACCGCTTCGAGCACGTGCCGATGCGACAGACCGTGGAAGCCGTAGCGACGCACCCCGGCATCGCGCCAGGCCTGCGGCACGGCATAGGCCGCGGCCTGCTCGGGCATGCCCGCGTGGAATGCGGTGTCGAACACGGCGACCTGCGGCAGGCCCGGCCAGCGCTCGCGCGCCAGGCGGATGCCGGCCAGCGCGACCGGGTTGTGCTGGGGCGCCAGCGGGGCGGCCCGTTCGATCTCGTGCTCAGTGTCCGCGTCGACAAGCACGGCCTCGTTCAGGCGAGGTCCGCCATGCGCGACTCGGTGGCCGACGGCGTCGATCGCCGGCATGCCGGCATCCCGCAGTCGGCTCTCGATCTCGTCGAACGCCGCAGCATCGACGGCGGGGTAGTCGATCGTCGCCTCCATCAGCGGCACGGCCGATGCCGGATTGAAGACGCCGAATTTGAGCGTCGCGCTGCCGGCGTTGAGCGAAAGGATGTGCATGGCCCTGCCAGGTGACATCAATGGAACACCATGCCTTCGACATGGAAGCCGGCATCGACATGCACCACCTCGCCGGTGATCGCCGACGCGTAGGGACTGGCGAGCAGCAGGGCGACACGGCCAACCTCGCAGCCGTCCACGGTGCGCCGCTGCGGCGAGCGGCGCGCGGCCTCGTCGAGCACTTCGTCGAAGTGGGTGATGCCCGAGGCGGCCCGGGTGCGGACCGGCCCCGCGGAGATCGCGTTGACGCGGATGCCGCCCGGGCCGAGCTCGTGCGCCAAATAGCGCACCGAGGCCTCCAGCGCGGCCTTCACCGGGCCCATCACGTTGTAGTGCTCCACGACCTTCTCGGCACCGTAGTAGCTCACCGTGGTGAGGCTGCCGCCGTCGCGCATCAGCGGCTCGGCCAGCTTCGCCATGCGGATCAACGAGTGGCAGGAGACCAGCATCGCCTCGGCGAAGCCAGGGCCCGAGCAGTCGGCGAGGCGGCCCTGCAGGTCCTCCTTGCGCGCCGACGCGATCGAGTGGAAGACGAAGTCGAGCTTGCCCCAGCGTTCGCGCAGCGCGTCGAACACCGCTTCCAGCTGCCCCTCCTGCAGCACGTTGCACGGCAGCAGCTGCGCCTGCACTTCGTCCGCGAGCGGCGCGACGAAGGGCCGGGCCTTCTCGTTGTAGTAGGTCATGGCCAGCTCGGCACCGGCGTTGCGGAAGTGCCGCGCGGCAGACCAGGCCAGGCTGTCGGCGTTCGCCACCCCGACCACCAGGCCTTTGCGGCCCGCCAGATCGATCACTTCCATGAGTTCTCCTTGTTCGTTCGATTCGAAAGCCCGCCGGCGGTCAGCGTGGACGGCGGTCCCCGTCGCCGCCGCTGTCGGCGCGGATCGCGAGGTACAGCAGCACGACGCACAGCCCAAGCAGCGCGTGCAGCCCCCAGCCGAGCACATGTGCCCGGTGCTCCAGCACCAGCAGCAACAGCGCGACGCCGGCGAAGATCCAGAAGATCCACATCGGCCAGGCACGGCCTGATTCAGTGCTTGTTTCCTTCCTCGGGGTAGTCATGGCCCGTTCCTCAGCGCTCGTTGCGGTGCAGTGACCACGCCTGGACCCCAAACTCGATCTCGTCAGTGCGCTGCAGCAGCCGCACCCAGACCCGAAATCGGTACGGGCCATCCTTGGCCACGCCGAAGACCTGGCCGTAGCTGGCCTGGTCGTTGACCTTCATCGGCAGCAAGTACTTCGCCGGCTCGTCGACGATGCCCACCTCGCTGAGCTGGGCCCGCACGACGGCGTCCTCGATACGCCGGCCGCTCGCGCTGTCGTAGAGCGCCACGACGAGGTGATGCACTTGGCCGCCGCCCTTGGGCGGACCGCCGTGCAGTTCGGCCAGCGCGTGCTTGTCCGCCACGACCGCGGCCGGCACGAGTCCCCAATAGAGCGTGACGCCAGAGCGCTCCAGACGGCTCTGCGCCAGCGCCGGGCTCAGCATCGTGGCCAGCAGCAGCATGAGCCACGTGGCGGCCGCGAAGCGCCAGCATGCCGCCAGCATCGGAATGGTTCTCATGGTGGGCTCCTCGTGGCGGTCGGTCGACCGGTCAACTGGCGTAGAGCTGCTGGAACAACACCTCGGCCCAGAGGTCGCGGCTCGTGCGCCACGACTCCCAGGCCTGTGCACACGCGTCCGCCCCGACGCGCTCCAGCTGGTACCAGGGGTTGGCGACCCGGTCCGGGTCGTGGGCGCCCCACTGATCGAGCCACTGCTGCGTCCACGGCAACCAGGCAAGCGCTGGCGTCACCTTGTCTGACCAGGCCTGCCGGCTGACCCGCATCGGATGCAGTTCGCGCAGCTGGCGCGCCGATTCCGGCGTGACCGCCATGCGGACCCACGGCGACACCCACTGCGCGTAGGCACGTTCGCTGGCCTCCGACAACGCCTGAACCTTGTCGAATCCAGCCGGGTTGGCTTCGAAGGGCAGATCCTCGAGGCGGCGCGGTTCGAAGCGGGCGCCGGGGGCGATGTCGCCGCCGGCGCCATCCTCCAGGACCATCTCATAAAGACCAGGTGCGAGTTCCTGGATCGCTCCTGCGTGGTGCAGGATGGCGCGGTGCTCGCGCCGCGCCACGCCCGCCGACACGAAGATGCCGAGGTGTCCCACCTGCTTGTGCAGCAGATAGACGACACGCTGGCCGGCAGCTACCAGATCCTCGGTCGTGGCGAAGACTTCCTTGAGCCAACCCAGCGCCTGGTGCGGCGGCGTGATGTTGTCGCCGTAAGAGCTGAAGATCACCAGCGGCGCGCCGATGCGCTTCAGGTCCGCACGGCAATGGCCGTCGACCACGACCTCGCCGTCCTCGAGCCGATTGCCGACAAACAGTTCCCCGGCGATCGCCAGCATCTCTTCGCCGGCCAACTGGTAGAAGCCGTTCCACCAGCGCTCGAACTCCAGGAAGCGGTCGTGCTCGGCCTCGGGCTGCGCAAAAAGCGTGTCGTACTTCCTGAACACGCCCTCGGGCCGCAGCGCCTCGAAGTTCTGCACCAGCCAGGCGCCGTCGAAGCGGCCGTTGCCCAGGTCCGACATCCAGTGCGCCGGCCAGACGCCGCCGGTGAAGCCACCGAGCAGGCGCATCGGGTTGATGCCGCGTTCACCCGCCCAGTACGACAGCGGCGAGCCATTCAGTACCGCCATCGCCGCGCGATGCTCGCAATGCGACAGCGCCAGCGTGATCGCCCAGCCGCCCTGGCAGTTGCCGTAGACGATCGGCGCCTTGCCGCGATGGCGCTTGGCAACGATGTCGATGAAGGCTGCCAGCGTCTGCACGACGGCCCCCATCGTCTGTCCCTCGACCGGCTCTGGGTCGAAGACGACGAAGTAGACCGGGTGGCCCTCGAGCAGTGCCATGCCGACTTCCGAATCGCGCTTGAAGCCGCCGATGCCGGGGCCATGCCCGGCGCGCGGGTCGACCACGATCACTGGCGCGGCGCCCTTGCGCACGTGCTTCTCGAGCGCATCGGTGCCACAGCGCGTGACGCGCAGCAGCCGGTAGTTCGACGGCGGTTCGAGATCCCGGCCGTCGGCCACCGGTTCGGACTCGAAATGCAGCAGGGGCGGCATGCCCGCGGCCTCGTGTGCGTTCATGTTGGCTGCACGTTCACGCAGCGTGTCGGCCGCCGCAGTGGCGCGCCACAGTGCGTCCAGCCAGTAGCGGGCGACCAGGCGACCGGGCGTGAGGCGCGCAGACGCGGCCTCGGCGGCGGTGTTCGGTGTCGGCATGACGTCTCAACTGCAGCAGCAGCCGCCGCGGCCCTTGCCGGCCGCACCGGCACCCGCACCACACCCGCCGGCGGGGTGCTGATGCGCGGCCGGCGCGCCTGTCGCGGCGCCCGCCTCATAGCCGGCCTCGCCGAGTGCGGCGACCAGCTCAGGCACCTGGTGCGCGGCGTGCTCCCCGTGGACACGCGCGATGCCGCTGCCGAGCTCGACCTCGACGTCCTGCACGCCCGGCACGCGCTTGAGCGCCTTGGTGACCGACGCGACGCAGGACCCGCAGGTCATGCCGTCGACTTTGAGTTCAGTGGTTTGCATATCGGGACTCCTTGGGTTTCAGTGCTGGTGGCCGCCCTGGCCACCGGGAGGAAGCTGGCGCGTGTCGTCCTTGGGCTTCGTGTCCGACCCGCCGCCATGTCCACCGTGGCCGCCATGCCCGCCGTGCCCGAACAAGTGCATCAGCGGGCAGGCCAGCAGGATCAGGAATGGCAGCAGTTGCCCAAGGTGCGCGTTGTGGCGGAAGAACATCCAGGCCACTGCAGCAGCCAGACCGATCCACAGCACCCATTGGTTGATGCGGGACCAGTTCGGGCCGGACGGGCGACCGTTGCCGTGTTCATGGGAGTGGTTCATGGAGAATCTCCTGGCTGCCTTGATGCGTCGATCACTGGTTCTTGTGGAACTTCGCGTGGTCGTGCACGGGCTTGGTCCTCGCCTTGGCCTTAGCGCTTGACGCCGCTTCGGCTGGTGCACAGGGCATGGACTTGGCCGAAGGCGCATTGCGCTCGGCGCCGTGGTCATGGCGCTTCATCGCGCCGGCACTGCAGTCCATGGGCATCGGCATGGATGCCGCAGCAGCGACAGCCGGGGCGGCCGCGGGGCGCTCCTGCGCCGCCGCGCCGGCGACACCGAGCGCGAGGACGACAAAGGACGACAGCAGAACGAGGGGGGTGCGCATGGCAAGACTCCTGATGAGGAAAGGACACGGAACGGAAACCCGAGCGGGGAATGCCGCCGCCTCACAGCGCCGCTGCGGGCGCGAGGGCGATCGGAAGACAGGACGCGGCGCGGATCAGATCCGCGCCGCGTCCGGGCGTGTCAAAGCGCGAGGCGCTGGAACGCGATGCGCGGCGGAGGCCCGCCGGGCAGGTTCGGCGAGTCGACCACCAGGTGATGGACTGAGTGCTCGGCCTGGCCGGCCGCCGAAAGTGTGTGGGACACTGGCAGCGCGAAACCGAGCGCGGCCAAGCCGTCGCCGACAACCTTCAACTGCGGGGCGCCGATCGACGACTTCTCGCAGAAGTCCAGGCAGTTGATCTTGGCAAGGTCACCCTGCTCGTTGCCGTGTTCGTGCTTCTGAACAGCGTCGGCGGCAGGCGTCGTTGCCACTTCGGAGCGGTGATGCGCCGGCTCGCCAAGAGCGCAGGCGTTGGCCACACCCATCGCGAGGCCGAACAGCCACACGAGCAGCACCTGGGCTGCCCATCGGCGGAGACGTCGGCGATCGCTGAACATGATGACGCGCGGGCGAGGCAAGGCAGATTCGTTGAGTCGAGAATAGGCGCGGACTCGCCAACGCCGTTTGATCGGCATCAACAATGCCTCCGTAGTCGACTACGGACTCCGGTCGTGTCCGATGACTTCAAGCGTGGGGCCCAGAGGTGGTCGTTTCGGCGCGTTGCACACATCGGCGCGCACGCATCGCCAGAAGCTTACCGTCTCGTCATACTGCTGACGGCTTTCTGTAATCCACCGATGGGCACACTCAGTTCGACGCGTTGAAAGCACCTCACGCTTCACTTTGGCAATCCAATCAACCCGGAGAAATCAGTGCTCAAGAATCTCGCCATCATGGCCTCGACGCTCGCAGTCGCAGGCGCAGCTTTCGCAGTCGACATGGGCAATGTCGCCCAGAAGTTCGAACTCAAAGATGGTTCAACGGTGTACGTGTTCAAGGACGGCAAGATGGCCATGGAGGATCGGCTTGGCCGGACCGTGGGCATGAAGGCCGGCCACGTCATGGAAACCAAGGACGGCCAGAAGATCATCATGGTCGGCAACGAACTCGCCCGCCTCGAGATGATCAAGGCGGAAAAGCGCGGCAACTGACTTCGGCAATCTCGATGGGGGGCAATCGCCCTCCCTTTGAGCTATCGCGCGAACGTCGCCGCGGCTCAGCCCGGTGCCAGCGCCGCTGCGACACCGACAAGTGCCATCACCGCATAAGCCGGCAGCACCCTCAGCGCCAGCGATCGACTGTCGAGCACCCACAGCAGCCCGAGCTTGGTGACCTGGTTGACCGCGGCCGCGAGAAAGATGGCCAGGCCCGCGACCGACGCGCCCACGACCCCGTCGCCGACCATGCGGCCCACCGACAGTGTGATGGCATCGACGTCAACCAGGCCCGAGATCGCCGCCGTGACCAGCAATCCGGCGTCGCCGAACCGGTCCGCGAGGAATCGCCCGGCGAGCAGCACCGCGGCGAGGAACAGCGCGAACTGGACGGCCGCAGTCAGGTTCAGCGGATTCTGGGTCGACAGGTCCGGCAGGTCCCCCGCCTGCTCGCGCGTGGTCAGGTACGCACCGAACGCAGCGCCGGCGACGGCCATGGCGGCCAAGGTCCCGACGGTCGCCATGCCGAGAGCCGGCGCGGCGGCGCCGACAAGCACTGCCATGCGGCCGAACATGGCCGCGCACGCGAGCGTGGCACCTCCGGCAGCCAGTGGCCGCCATTGCGGGGCTTCCTTGGACCAGCGTGCCAGCGTCGCGGTAGTGGCCGTGCTGGACACCAATCCGCCCAGCAGTGCGGTAAGGGTCAGACCGCGCCGCGCGCCAAGCCAGCGCATCAGGACGAATCCGAGGAACGAGAGCAAGGCGAGCAACACGACCGCCCACCAGAGCTTGTAGGGATTCAGAGCCTCGAAGGGGCCGAACCCGCGATCGGGGAGGACCGGAAGGATGACGACGCTGATCAGCAGCAGTTGAATGCCGCTGGTCAACTCGCCTTCGGTGAGCTTGCCGATGCCGCTGTGCATCGGCCGCTTGAGTTGCAGCAGCGCGACCGTCACCACCGCGACGGCGGCGGCGAGCAATGTGCTGCCGCCCGCCGCCAGCACACCGACGAGGAACGTGGTGATGGCGGCCATCGCCGTGGTCAGGCCCATGACGCTGTGCATGCGGGCCGTCACGATGTAGCCGGCCAGGACCAGCAGCGCCACCGCGGCCAGCACGACGACCAGGAGGACCGCCCCCCATCGTTGCGCCAGCAGACCGCTCAGGCCGCCGAGCAAGCCGATCAGCGCAAACGTGCGCAGGCCGGCAACGCGGTGTCCGTCGGGCAGATCGCGCTGGTGCCAGCCGCGTTCCAAGCCGATGAGCAGGCCCGCCGCCAGCGCGATCCCGAGCCCCATCAGATCCGACAGGGACACGCCGCTCATGGCTGCGATTCCGTGCCGAGTTCATTGGCAGGTACACATTGCTCGGGGGGGATCCTCGGCGGCAGCTCCCCGACGCTCGACAGCCACTGCTCAATGTGTTGCAGGCACGCGTGGGGTGCTCGCAGCCAGGGATGGTGGTCCACGCCCTCGAGAACGCGCATCTCCCACATCGAGCGCGCGGTCGCCAGTGCCTGCGCCCCGTCCAAAGGCGCGGTCAGGTCCAAACTGCCGTGCAACATCAGGACTGGCAGGATCTGCGCCGTCGCCTCGGCCTCGACGCGCAAGTCATGGCGGTACAGCGCCTCCCACAAGGACGAGGTCGACGACACCATGTTGTGCGCAACGAGGTCTTCGGCGACTTCGCGCGGGATGTCGCGAAGAAGGCGCGGCAACAGGCGTCCGACGACCCGCCGTGTCAGGATGCATGCGAGCGCGGTCGCCCACATGTTCGTGTAGATCCAGCCGCCACGCTGCCGCGCAAACCAGGCGACGGCTCCTTCGGCCCCGCCGAAGTTGGGAAGACTGATCAGTACGAGCCGCCTGACGACCGACGGATAGCGGGCGGCATAGGCAAGCGCCAGCGCGGCCCCGAGCGAGTGCCCGACCAGCGTCAAGGAGCGGTCCCCGGCCAGGCTCGCATGCAGCGCGGCGACGTGGCGCTCGACGCTGTAGCGCATCCAGGGCTTCGGCGACTCACCGAAGCCAAGCAGGTCGATCAGGACGGTGCGGTGCCCCGACAGTGCGAACGGCACCGGCCCGCAGGTCCAGTAGCGATGGGTCCCGCCCAGTCCGTGCAGCAGGACCGCGCAATGCTGACCGTGCCCCGCGTCAAAGCGCTTCAGCGGCAGTGTCTCGGTCCCCATGCGCATCGGCCGCCACGACCTCAGTTCTGGCGCTGGAGCCGAACATCGACTCGCGCGGGGCCCGAAGACTTGTTGCTCCACATCCAGCAGTAGTCCTCGCGCACCGCAACCCGCAAGGTGTCCTTCCCGGAACTCACCTGAGCCTGTTTGGCCGGGAACTCAGCCTCCTTGCCCACGTGATAGTGAATGTTGAAGTCGACGGGTACCGACGCGGCGAACTCCCAGCGAATGGAGTCCCCCGGCGCGAGCTTGCCGCAAAGCTCGACGAATTTGCCCGGTTCGACGTTGGCGCCGTGAGCGAATGCGCCGTCGCGACTCCAGGCGATCTCGACAATGTGGGAGGCCGCGAAGGCTTGGCTTGCCGTCACCAACGCAATGGCGGTCATGGCGAATCTGGCGGTCTGCATGAACTTTGGTCCTTGTTGGGGCAGCATCATCCTCGACGCCGCACGGCGCTGCCTTGACGCGCGACACGTTCCCCCACCCATCCTCATCGTCGCTTTCGGCGCTTTACCTTCCGAGGCTTCGGCTGCTGCGTCCGGCTCCCGTCGGCATTCCTGCGACGGTTCTTCCAGGCAAGGACCAGCGCCAGTCCGATGATGACCGCAGCGCTCGCCAAGCCGCCGACCAGCATGAGCCCCAGTTCGCCGTGCGAAAGACTCGAGAGGTTCCTGAACTCGTGCGGCATCGGCTCAGCGTTGCTGCGACGAACTGCGGTTCATCTCGTCGTGCTTGGCCCGGATGCTGATGGGCCACTGAGCCTTGATCCAGGAGAGCGCGGCCACGATCTCGGAATCGGTCAGCACGCCTTCGTACGCAGGCATCGAGGATTCGTACGACGCCAGGTTGGCAGCCTTGGCGACGCCGAACTTCGTGATTCGGAACAGCGTCTCGTCGGGGTGGTGCCACGTGTGTCCGGTGGCGTCGTGTGGCGGTGCTGGCAGGCGGCCTTGCGCGTCTCTCTGGCGCCAGTTGGGCTGGCCCTCGAGCTTCGCCCCGTGACAGGCGGCACAGTGCGTTGCGTAGACCTGCCGCCCCCGCGCCGTCACCTCGACATCGTCAGGTTTGAGCAGCCCGGTGCTTGCCAGCTTTGGCGCCAGGCGCGAGATGGCAACGAGCAGAACCACCGCACCGATCACAGCGACAGCCAGGAGCAACCGGCTTCGTTTCATGCGCTCGTCCTGATCGGCATCACATCCTCGCGTCTGATCGAAGCAGATCGCGCGCCTGCGTTCGGACCATCCGCCAGCTTGCAAGGGCCAGCCACGTCCCGATGCCTGCAGAGACCAGGCATGGGAGCAATTCCTGGTCGGGCCGCAATGCCGCAAACGTCACCGCGATGCCGCCAGCAACGAAGGCCCAGAAGCGTGTTTCGGCGCAACGGGCCTGCCGGTCCAACTGAACAACGACCAGAAGGGCTGCAGCAACGGCGACCAATGCGAGTGTGGCGCGCGCATGGTGATGCCCCATCTGCCAGTAGCCCGCCAAGCCAGCCGCGATGATGGCGAACAGCGCAACGGCGAGCAGCAGCCCCAACAGACCCGCAAAGAGGCAGCGGACTCCTGCACGCCATGCATCCCATGGAGCGCCGTCGTCCATGCGCCAAAGGAACAGCCGATGCGCAGCAGCCGCGGAGGCCGCGAGCAACACGCACTCGTGCCACGCCAGACCCGCGGCACTCAGCGTCGCAACAATGCCGACGCTGAGCGCCTTCGCGACCGAGGAGCGCATCGCACCGTCCTCGCAGGACCTAGCGAACCACCTTGAGGTCCGTGACCGTGAACTTGCCGGCCTCGTTGACGGCCTTGAACTTCACCTTGTCTCCGGCCTTGACCTGGCCGAGCATGGCCTTGTCCCGCACGTTGAACACCATGGTCATGGCCGGCATTTCAAGGCTCTTGATGTCGGCATGCTTCAACGTGATCTTGGCCGCTTCGAGATCGACCTTGCGGACTTCCGCGTCGGTCATCTCGTCGGCCGTGGCCGTCGGGCTGCTCGCGGCATGGTGACCCGCGTGCTCGTCGGCCTTCTGCTGTGCCCAGGCGGACGTGCTCAGGGCGATCGAGGTCATCAGGGCGGAGAGTGCAAACTTCATGACGTTCCTTTCTTGGGTCAACGATATGAATTGAAGACGCGCGTGCTGCCGTCCTTGGCGACGAGCAGCACGTCGAAGGGATCCCGCTGATCGCCGTAGTCCGGGCCATCCATGCCGGGAGAGCCGACGGGCATGCCGGGGACTGCCAGACCCACAGCGTCGGGTGCCTCCTTGACCAGACGGCGCACGTCGGCCGCAGGCACATGCCCCTCGATGGCGTAGCGGCCGACCACGGCCGTATGGCAGGAGCCGAGCTTCATCGGAACGTTCATGCGCGCGCGCGCGGCCGTGTTGCCGACGTCGTGCACCGTCACGCGGAAGCCGTGCGACTCGACGTGCTTGATCCATTCCTTACAGCAGCCGCACGAAGGGCTCTTCCACACCTCCATGTGGAGGGGCTGCGTTTGCGCGCGCAGCAGACCTGGCCCGAGCAGCGCAACGGCTCCCGAAGCCGTCAGCAGTGCTCGACGGGACTTGCCGTGGCCCGCCGGGTCAATGCTTGTGCGCATGCCCGTCACCCTTGGCACTCGACGCGGCAACCTTGATCTTGCCGACCATGCCGGCCTGGTAGTGGCCCGCGATCAAGCATGCGAAGTCGAAGTCGCCGGGCCGGTTGAAGGTCCAGACGATCTCCCCGGTCTTGCCCGGTGCGACGTGGGCCATGTACGGCTCGTCGTGTTCCATGTTCGGGAACTTCACCATCAGTTCGGCATGCTTGTCGTTCTCGGCCTTCGTGCCGATCACGAACTCGTGCATGGTCTTGCCGGCATTGCGCACGACGAACTTGACGGTTTCTCCCTGTCGCACCTCGATCCGTTCCGGAGTGAAGCGCATGTTGTCGCCCATGCCGATTTCGATCGTCCGCTTGGCGGACTTGCCGTCCCCGGCGATCCCCCAGTCCTTCTGTTCCTTCTTGACCGGGCCGGCCTTCTTGGCATGGTCCTGGTCGCCGTGCGCCATCGCGGAAGCGGAGATGGCCACGAGCGCAGCCGCGAGAAATTGCTTGAACTGCTTCATCAGGTTTCCTTCCTGTTGCGGATTGGACAGATTGAGAGTCGGCTCGCGCCGCTCAGTTGTGGCCTGCATGCCCGCCGCCGGGTTTGCGCACCTTGACTTCGACCTCTTGGCCCGGTTTCGCGACCGAGGGCATCGAGCCGGTCCCTTCCGCCTTGAAGCGTGCCGGGTCCGGCAGTTCGCCGGTGAACTCGTAGGCCACCGTGCCGGGTGGGTGCTTGTACCAACCCGGGTCGCTGTAGTCGCCGCGCTTCTGTCCCTTGCGGACCTTCACGACGCTGAACATGCCGCCCATGCCGACCGAACCGAACGGCCCCTGCCCTGTCATCATGGCCGCGGTGTTGTCGGGCAGCGGCATCTCCATCTCAGTCATGTCCTTCATGCCGCGCTCGCCCATCACCATGTACTCGGGCACGAGCTTGGTGATCTGCCGCGCGACACCGCGATGGTCCACGCCGATCATCGTCGGCACGTCGTGACCCATCGCGTTCATCGTGTGGTGGCTCTTGTGGCAATGGAAGGCCCAGTCGCCTTCCTCGTCGGCGAGGAACTCAACCTGCCGCATCTGCCCGACCGCGATGTCTTCGGTCACTTCGTACTTTCGCGTGCTCTTCGGCGTCGGCCCGCCGTCGGTGCCGGTGACCAGGAACTCGTGCCCGTGCAGGTGGATCGGGTGGTTCGTCATCGTCAGGTTGCCGATGCGGATGCGAACCTTGTCCATATGGCTCACCACCAGCGGGTCGATGCCGGGGAAGATCCGGCTGTTCCAGCTCCACAGGTTGAAGTCCAGCATCGTCATGATCTTCGGCGTGTAGCTGCCCGGATCGATGTCATAGGCGTTGAGCAGGAAGCAGAAGTCGCGGTCCACCTCGTCGATCAGCGGATGCTTGTTCTTCGGATGCGTGATCCAGAAGCCCATCATCCCCATCGCCATCTGCACCATCTCGTCGGCGTGCGGGTGGTACTTGAAGGTGCCGGGGCGGCGCGCGACGAACTCGTACACGTAGGTCTTGCCCGGCGGGATGCCAGGCTGGTTCAGCCCCGTTACGCCGTCCATGCCGTTGGGCAGGCGCTGGCCGTGCCAGTGGATGCTGGTGAGTTCGCCAAGCTTGTTGGTGACGAACAGCCGCACGCGGTCGCCTTCCACCACCTCGATGGTGGGCCCTGGGCTCTGGCCGTTGTAGCCCCACAGGTGCGCCTTGAACCCCGGGCTCATCTCGCGCACCACCGGTTCGGCGACCAAGTGGAACTCCTTGACCCCGTTGTTCATCCGCCAGGGCAGCGTCCAGCCGTTGAGCGTGACGACCGGGTTGTAGGGTCGGCCGGTGTTGGGCACCAGCGGCGGCATCGTGTCGGGCTTGGTCTGGATGACCGGCTCGGGCAATGCCGCCATCGCGACCTTGCTGACCGCTGCGGCGCTCACCGCGGCGGTCACTGCGCCAGCGCCGCCGATAAAGTTGCGTCGGGAAACCATGTTCGAGATCCTTGATTGAAGGGGGTCAGTGGCCTGCGCCGCCGCCATCCATCGCCGCAGCGGCAGGACCGGCGGGCGCGGCCATGGCCGCTTTGCCGATGAGTGCCATGTCGAGATCCGACTGGGCCAGCCAGAAGTCGCGCAGCGACTCGATGTATGCATTGACGCTCGTGATCTGAGATCGTGCGTCGGCAAGGAGTTCGAAGACCCCGATGATCATTCCGTTGTATCGCAGCCCCTGCTCTTCCGAGATCCGCTTCTTGAGCGGCACGATCTCGTCACGCTGGTGACGCGCGATGTCGTAGGCGGAACGATAGTTGCCATAGGCCTCGCGAACCTCCGAGCGGGCGTTAATCGCAGTCTCCGCCGCTCGATGCAGTGCCTGCATGTAGATCGCTTCGGCGCGTGCCACCCGGGCGCCGCCCCAGTCGAAAAGCGGCAACTCCAAGCCGATCTCCCAGCCCGTCTGCCGCGGGGCCTCGTTGGACGTGTTGCGCACGAGCCCGAGTTCCAGCACGTTGATGAAACGCGTCGTGCGGGTCAGGCCCAGGTTCTGCGCGGTCTGCTCCGCGCCGAGCTTGGCGGCTTGTACGTCGAGTCGCTGTGACATCGCGACGGCTTCGATGTCGGGTTGGTTCCGCGCTTCGGCCGGCAGATCCGGGAGGCGCTCGGGCAACTGGAACTGGGTCTGATCGCCCCAGACGCCCAACAGGCGCGCCAGTCGCTCGCGCGATGCACGCTGCGCCTGGTCGGCACGTGCGAGGCCCAGGGTGGCGTCGGCGTAGAAGGCCTGCTCCCGCGCCCGCGCCAGCTTGCTGAAGTTGCCGACCTGCTCCATGCGCCGAGCCAGTTCGGCGCTCGCTTCGGCCGTCTGCTTCACCTGCCGCATGTAGCGCAGCGTCTCCTCCGCCGCCAGGGCCTGGAAGTAAGCCTTGCGCGCCTCGGCAGCATGAGACAACACATCCATCGTGACCTCGCGCTTGACCTGCTCGAAGCGGCGCGCTTCTAGCCGCGAGACCATGGGCAGCGTTAACAGCCGTGCGAGGTTCAGGTGCAACCCGCGTTCCAGCTCGATCTCGTCGCCTTGCCGAAGGCGCCCGAACGTGAATCCGGGGTTCGGCAGGCGCCCGGCCTGCACAACCTCGGCCTCGGTGATGCCGAGGTCCTGAAAACGAGCCTGCAGACCGCGGTTGTTGAGCAGGGCGACCTGAACCGCATCGTCAACGCTAAGCGGCTTGGCGAGCAACTCCTGGACGCGGCGATCGATGGCGTCGGCATCGGCATCACTGCGCGCCCAGCGGACGTCCTTGCCGAGCTTCTCCTTGGCCGCGGACTCGATCGACGAGAACCCCGCGTCCGGCGAGAAGCTGGCGCAGCCCGCAAGCACTGCGGAAGCCAGGAGGACGACGAGCAGGCCCGAGCGCCGCACGCTCGGGCGGTCGGGCGCGACACGCCCGAGATGGGAAGGTGAATTCATCCGCTTGACCTCAGTTCATCTTGTGCCCGCCGTGCCCGGCGGGTGCGCTGGTCGGCGCCGGCGTTGCCGGCTTCGAAGGCGCGTTGTTCGTGGCAGGTGCGTCAGGCTGCCGAGCCTCGCGCGCATAGGCCCGCCAGCCTCCGACGCGGTTGACGGTCTCGTTGGCTTCGCGCCAGGATCCCACGGGCTGTTCGGCGTGACGCTGGTAGCCGCCAAGCGTCGACTGGAACACCAGGGGCGGAACGGCGGCCGAGGAATCGAGTGGATCGGCTCTCTTGCCGGCCGCGGTTTGGGCCAGGCTCGCAGAGCAGACCGCAACCAGGAATGCCGGCGCAAGCCAGCGGAACATGGCAATCTTCATGACATCCTCGCTTGAGTCGGTCCGGCTCACCAGGCCTGCTGAGCAGGCGTTGGACCGGTTCACGATGCTGGTCGTATCGCCGCGGGGCGATCAACCAGGGTGGCAGTCAGGCGAGGATCAGGCGGGGAGGCCGGTGCGGCACGTCCGCAAAGACCGCTGGAAAGCGGATTTCCAGGAAGGCAACAGCAGTTGATGTCGAATCCGCACGGGAAATGCTCACCCGCTCGAGCGCGGGCGCTGCGACGCTGCAGCACGGAGCGCAACTGCTGCACTTCATCTTCAGCTGCGCCGAATGTCCCGTCGAAGGATCCGACGCCGTCTGGAGAACTTCGTTCACGGCCTCGGTTGCGCTGCCGGAGTCGTCGAACCGGAGATCCTCGCGCGCATCAGCGGAGTCGACGTGCGTGGTGTGCTGAACGACCTCGCCAGACTGGCTGGGAGAGTGGTGTCCCGGCCCGCACCCACCCATGGTCACCGCTGCCAAGCCCTTCAGGGGGACAGCAGCAGCGATGAACCAGATGAGAAGGAGGCGAACCACACCCGACATACCCGGAACTTTACCCTAGTGCATTGAGAAACATCATCCTGCGCCGCAGTCTACGGATTGCCGTCCGACACGATCCGCTCAAGAGGCTTACGGATTCGTAATGTTCTCGAGACTTCTGACCGACGGCGGTGGTTGGTCTCCGCCGGTCTCATCCGACGTCGGCCACCATGCGAACGCGAAGGACACGATCCCTGCTCGCCTCGTCGCCGGGCTCGAACTCGTAGGTGCTTCCCCAAGCCCAAACCGAGCCGACAAGTTCAAGGAATCGGATCTCGCCTGCGGCACCGCTGATGATCGCCTGGGCCTCTCCTCGTGCCCAGGTCGCCCGCAGGGCATGCTCACCGGGCGGCAGCCTCAAGCGGACAAAGGACTCTGGCACGGTTTCGGCCAGTGCACTTCCGTCGACGGTCAGCTTGACGACGTTGGCGGAATCAGCCCACCGCTTGCGCACCACGTACACCGTGAGCCTATCCGCCGAAACGGCGAAGCGCTTGGCCTCGGCCTCCACGGTGGGCGGCGGCACGGGCGCACGGGTGCAGGTCAGCTTGTAGCGTGGCGCCTTGCCGACACGGTGACACCACGTGCCATCGGCATTTGCCGGCCGAATGGGCTTGGACGCACACGCAGCGAGAAGCAGCGTGCCTGAGCCGAGCACGATCAATGCGGCTCGGCGTCCCATCGGGGACTGAGTCTTTCGCATCAGACCTCCGGGCGTTCGCCCCGTACAACCGAGATCGGCTGGCTGCACCAGCCGGCGCTTCATCAGAGGGCTGTCGGTAGCCCGACGATGGGCGGATGGACGACGCTACTGATTGGCCACGTCGTCTCGATGCCGCCCGCCCACCGCCGATGCATCAGCGATGCACGTGCGAGGTGGCTGTCGCGCCGCTCTGGTGACCACTGCGGCTCAGCCCACCGGGGACGTTGACTGCGCCTGCCTGGGAAGGCTTGCCGGCATTCGCAGCGTTGCGCGTGTCGCCCTGGACGCCGACGTAGACCGCCCCGGCTTCGCCACCGACATCGAGCCAGCCGTCGGCCGAAACCGGGTTACGCTTGGCTTCGATCGTCTCCGCGATGACCGACGCTCGCGTCTTGTTGGGGTTGTTCGTCCCGACGAAGACCCAGCCCGCATCACCTCCGACTTCGCGCCAACCGTCGGCCGTGACCGGATTGCGCTTCCATGCCTCGAGTTCCTTGATGACGTCGGCGCGCGACTTTGCCGACGGCATCGCATGGGTCGTGAAGCCGGCTTCACCCGGAACCGAGGTGATGCCGGAGGTTGCCAGCGCAGGCAGAGACACGGCACTCACCAGCGCGATCAGACTGAAACGGAACTTCATGATGGACTCCTGTGACGGGTGCACCTCTTGTGGGGGTTCACCGGTTGCGGTGCCTTCGTGCACCGTGGAGCCACTGTAGGAATCGCGCACCGACAGACTGCTTGCCGGTCCATTACATCTTCGTCATACGGCGCCCCAACGACACCCGCCGACGGCTCGCATCGCTCGACTGCATGTTCTGTTCGGGCAGCGCGGACGGCGCCACTGGCACCGTCCGCAGCTGGTCGCCGCGGCACCTGCACCGGCCCGTCGAGGCCAGTGCGGGACGCCGCAGCGATCGCCCGTCAGAAGGTGTGGCGAATGCCGAACTCGAGACCGGACGACTTCTCGCCGCCCAGCATGGCTGCCGGCGGCGTGTAGAGGACGGAGCTGCGCGCAGCGCCCTTGTTCGTCACTTGACCGTAGGTCGTGTACATCGCGGTGCGCTTCGAAAGGTCGTAGACATACCCGACACCCAGGCGGGTGCTGTCGTCGGCGTCGGAGAACCCGGAACCAGCGGGGCCGCCCGAGCGATCCGCCCTGGTGTAGCCAACCTTCAATGCGCCCGGGCCGACGGGCACCGTGGCGCCGATCGACAGATCCTTGGTCTTGCGCGGGTTCCACTCCTTGACGTCGTACAGCGTGTGCAGGGTGGCAAAGCCGAACTTGTAGTTGAACTGGATGTTGTAGTTCTTGAAGTCCGGCGTGGTCGCACCGGTTTCGGTCTTGCCGTACGCGAAGCCGATGTTGATCGGACCCGCCTCGTAGCCCAGGCGCCCGCCCACGTACTTGTTGCCGTTGACGCCCTCACCAGCGGCCATCTGCAGGTGGCCGTACAGGCCTCCCATGCTGGGCAGGAAATAGCCCACCGAGTTGTCGGCCCGCAGCACCGTGGTCGCGGTGCTTCCCAGGTTCGATCCGGCCCCGTAGCTGAAGATGCCGCGCGAGCCGACGCCGACGATGCCGAACTCGTCAGCGAAGGTGTTGTACGCGGTCGGCGTGTAGTCCCGGCCCATGCGGACCTCGCCGAAGTTGCCCATCAGGCTCACCGTTGCACGACGGCCCCAAAACTTGTTCGCGTCGGCCGTGCCGGTGTCGAAGTTGATCTGGGATTCCAGGTGGAAACCGGCCTTCAGGCCGCCACCCAGGTCCTCCACGCCGCGCAGGCCCCACCGGCTGGTGGCATTCGAGCCGGAGGCCAGTTGCTTCTGGGATCCGGCGCTTCCATTCTTGACTTGGCGCACGGCAGCGTCGGCGATGCCGAACAGCGTGACCGACGACTGCGCGTAGGCGCCCGCCGCAAAGGCAGACAACGCGGCCAGGGTGAACAAGGACTTTTTCATGAGAGCAATCTCCGTTGTTGGACAAGGCAACACCTTCCACGCGACGAATGCGCCCTCTGCTCCGATTGAAGTGCGAGGCGCGCTGCGGCGCGAGACGTGAAGGCGCTGACAGGCAGCGTAGGGAAGGGATGCGGCCGAGGCGATCTGCTCGCGAGAAGCATCGCGGGCGTGGCTAGCAGACCCTCGACAGTTCCGCGGGCTTCCGTCGCCGCGTTTCCACAGCGGGTTGCGCAGCGACCTCGCCAAATTGCCCGCGACGGTCAAGGCCACACCAGACGAAGGCTTCCGACGCGGTCCCCTGAAGCAGAGGTCGCGTGCGTCAACATGACCGGCCGGTAATCTGCCGGCAAGCGTTTGGTCAGTCGCTTGTTCCTATCGTTTTAGGAACGCAAAGCGACGTTCCCTGCTAGCAACCCTCAAGAGTTGTCGCTCCGAACGTCGCATGCGGGCCCAAAAAAGGGACAACGACATGCGGAGACAAGACATTCAGCTGCTTGCCAGCGCCCGGCAAGGTGACCTCGAGGCCCGGTACGAAGTCGGCAGGCGTTATCTGCTCGGCATCGAGGGTTTCCCGCTCCACACCGATACCGGACTGGAGTACCTGGCGCACCCATCGCTCGCGTCATCGGAGCGAGCCGCTCGCACCATCGCCGAAGCTCTTCCCCTGCACGAACTGGCGCGACGCAACCTGCTGCCGGCGCTGGTGAACGCGGCTCGCGCAGGGTCGACCGGAGCGCGGGTGAAACTCGGAGCGTGGCGCGCGCTCACGAGCACCGATCCTGAAGAGTCGACGCGATGGCTCGATGCAGCGGCCGCCACCGGCGATGCCGGAGCGCGCGCAGCGGCACATGCGCTGAGAACCCACCCAGGCAGTCCCGCTGCCGCCGTCCTGGTTGCCCTGAAGTCAGAACCAGGAATCGATCTCGCTCGTCTGGTACCACAGGCCTTGAACGCAGCGCTCCGGTCCGACGACCCCTCGGAGATCGCCCGAGTTCTGGACGCGGCCCTGCGGGCGCGTTCCCCTGTCACACCGGAGCTGGCGGACGCCGTGTGCATGGCCATCGCCCGCCTCGAGAACGACGCGGAGCTTCGACTCTCTTGTGAGCACGGCGCTCTCGAGTCTCTTCTCGAAGACTGCATCGGCCGCGGCAGTGCGACGGCGGAACTTCTCCTCGGTCGCGCGCTATGTGGCTTCGGCACACGAGCGCTGCCGGGGCCGCTGCTAGCGGGGGGACAGAACCTGCGCCGCGGCGCGGCGCTCTTGCTCCGCGCGGCCGATGCAGGACTGACCGCGGCGTGGATGGTCCTCTACCGCATCCACGCAGACAACCGCTCGTCGGTCTCCAATCCGCAAATGGCGCGCTTCTTCCTCGAGAAAGCCGCACTCGCGGGCGAACTCTGCGCACAGCGCCGACTCGGCGCACTGATCCTGCGGTCGGCGACTACCGTGCACGAATCCGAGCAAGGCATCCATTGGCTCCACCAGGCCGCGCGCCGCCAGGACGCGCTCGCGGCGCAGTTGCTCAATTCGCTGGTGCTACCGGTTGCAGGCTCAGACACCGAAGCCGACGCGGCCATCGATGCCGTCCGCCGCGAGGACCCCTGGCTGGCCTGCCGCCTCCGGACAGCAAGGGACTTCGGCCTCACCAAGCTCGAGGCGATGAGCGTCGACATCGTCGCAGGCTTCAGGCCCTGGGGGCTGGTCGTCGGTCCCAACCCGTCCATTGCGCAGGCAAAGCTGGCGGCGCCTCGCGCCATCCCGGCACTACGGCCCCAGGTCTTCGAGAACCTGCGGCGATCCGTCGCGTTCTTCGAGCAGTCGCGACAGGACGGGTCTCCAATCGAGGGCGACCGGCGCAAGCGCACTCACCGCCTGCGCTACTGCCTGGAACGCTCCGGAATCGACGAATCACTGTTCTTCGCGAAGGTGAGGTCGACCGTCCTCAACTCCCTGCGACAGGGACCGAAGTGGGCATTCCATGCGCAGCAACCGCTGCGCATGGCCTTGGCCGCCTAGAAGAGACGACGCGCGGCACCACAGCAGGTGCCATTCGTCGCAACTGCCCATGCGAATCCTCGTCGTCGAAGACAACGCCAAGCTGGCCGGCCATCTGCGCCGTGGTCTCGCAGAGACCGGTTACGTCGTCGACGTCGCTACCGACGGCATCGACGGTCGCCACATGGCGATCGAGGGCAACTATGACCTCGTTCTCCTGGACGTGATGCTGCCGGGTGCGGACGGATTCACGTTGCTCGAGACACTCAGGCAGCACAAGGACACGCCGGTCATCATGCTGACCGCGGCGGACAGCGTGGAGGATCGCGTGCGCGGCCTGCGCGCAGGGGCCGACGACTACCTGGTCAAGCCCTTCGTCTTCACCGAACTGCTGGCACGCATCCAGGCCGTGCTGCGACGCGGAGCCGCGGGTGCACACCACGAGCCCGACCGCATGGTGCTCGGAGACCTGGAGCTGGACACCATACGGCGGCGGGCGTTTCGCGCCGGCTCGCGACTGGATCTCACGGCGCAGGAGTACACGCTGCTGTCCGTGCTGCTGCGCCACCGCGGCGAAGTGATGTCGCGCACGGTGCTCACCGAGCTCGTTTGGGACATGAATTTCGACGGCGACTCGAACGTGGTGGAAGTCGCAATACGGCGTCTGCGCTCCAAGCTCGACGAGCCGTTCCCGAGCAAGCTGCTACACACGGTTCGAGGCATGGGCTACGTCCTCGAGCTGGACCGCAGCGACGAGACGGATGCGCGATGACCTGGCACCATCCGTCGATAGCGGCCCGGCTGACTGCCGGCCTTGGTGTGGTGGCACTCGTCGTCTTCTCGACTGCAGGTTGGCTGCTGCAACGGGCCCTGGAGTCCGAGCTGGTCGAGGCGGATCGACTGAAGCTGGCGGGCAAGATCAGCGTCGTCCTTCATTTCGTCGATGAGGCCTATCGCTCCGGCGATCGTGCAGCACTGTTCCATCATCTCGACGACCTGCGTATCGGTCACGATGGCCTTCATCTTTGGCTGGTCACAGAAGCGGGTGACACCGTCTACGGCGCGTCAAGCACCAACGGAACGAAAGTACCGCCGGGACTTGCGCCCGGCGTCCGCGTGGATGTGACGGAGACTGCCCTGCCATCGGCATCGTTGTGGCCGGCCGGCCGGGTGGGCATAGCCATCGAGTCAGGCCCTCGCGACGAACTCCTTCGTTCGCATCTCGCGACGCTGGTCCTCATCTGCGCATTGGGCGTCGGCTCGACCGTGCTGCTGAGCTGGTTCGCCATTGGTCGCTGCCTCAGGCCGGTGTCACGCCTCTCGGCAGAAGCAAGCGACATCACGCCCAGTTCCATGGGGCGGCGCTTGACCATGACCCCCGAGGGCACAGAGCTGACGGGTCTGGTGCGCGCCTTCAACCATGCTCTCGATCGGCTCGAGGACGCCTACGCGCAGTTGCAGGCCTTCAACGCCAACGTGGCTCACGAGCTGCGGACCCCACTCGCATCGTTGATCACGGGTACACAGGTCACGCTCTCATCGCCAAGGTCTCGTGACGACCTGCGTGAAGTTCTGATCTCGAACCTCGAGGAACTGCAGCTCCTGAATGCACTCGTCAACGACATGTTGTTTCTCTCTCGCGCAGATCGTGGCGACCGAGCGGAGGGACTTGAAGAGGTCACGCTCGGGGCCGAGGCGGACAAGGCCATCCGCTACTGCGACGCACTGCTGCAAGAAGCTGGCGTGGTCGCGGAACGGTCCGGCGACGCCGCAGCGGTCTGCAACCCTCCCCTCGTGTTGCGTGCCCTCGTGAATCTCCTCACCAACGCCATCCGCCACACCCGCGCCGGCGACACGATTCGGGTGCTCATCGAGCCGGACCATGGCCTCATCGCCCTGAGTGTCCTCAACCCCGGGCTCGAAATACCGACGCAGGTCCGAGCCCAGATGTTCGACCGCTTCTATCGTGCAGACACCTCCCGCTCGCGAAGGCAAGCGGGCCATGGGCTGGGATTGGCCATCGTCGCGGCCGTCGCGCGGATGCACGGTGGGACTGTGTTCGTCGAACGCATCGGCAAGGCCAATCGCGTCGGACTGACGCTGCCGGCAAGGGACAGCCAAGCGGCTGTTGCTCCGGTCAAGAGCCTCGCCGCGGTGGAGACTGCGCCCGCTACGCTGCCGCTGAACTCGACGGTACGTCCAGCCCGATCGCGGTGACGCCATCCGCCGATCTGGCGAACGGTTCGCCTTGGTGCATCCGGGCAATGGCGGCGACGATGGCCAGACCCAATCCATAGTTCGAAGTGCCAACCTGGCGACGAGAGCGCTCGGCCCTATAGAAGCGGTCAAACAAGCGTGGCAAGTGCTCCTGCTCGATCGGGCTACCCTTGTTCTCTACCCAGATCCGCGACCGGCCACCTTCCGACTCGATCCGGACCCTAATGGTCGAGCCGCGCGCCGCGTAGCGGGTTGCGTTGCTCAACAAGTTGGACAACGCGCGGCGCAGAAGAGATATGTCAAAGGCCCCCTTCGCGTCGCCATCGCATACCGCTGACAGACCCCGGTCGTGAAGCGCTGCCTCGTGGTACTCGATGATCTCGCCGAGTTCGGCAGCGAGGCTCGTCACCGGCGAACGGCGCGCGGTTGCACCGCGGTCCGCTTGCGAAAGGAAGAGCATGTCGTTGACGATGATCGCGAGGCGCCTCAGATCCTCCAGGTTCTCCGCGATCACGTCTTGCAGTTCGGCGACAGGTCGCTCGCGCTGCAAGGCCAGCTCGCTCGAACCGATCAAGGTGGTCAGCGGTGTTCGAAGTTCGTGCGCAACGTCGGCGTTGAAGCCTTCCAATTGCGCGTAAGCGCGTTCGACACGCATCAGCAACGCGTTGAAGCGGTCGACCAGTGGCCGGAGTTCGAGCGGCTGCCCCGCTCCGTCCAGCCGCAGCCCTGCCCTTCCCAACGCGACCGCGTCCACTTGTGCGGCCAATGCTTGCACCGGCAGAAGGCCTCTGCGGACCAGCAAGAACCCTGTCACGCTGACGACGCCCGCTCCGATGAGTGATGCCGCCAACAGGATCCAGCCGAGCCGCTGGAGCAGATCCTGGTCGCGGCTCACATCAAGCCCCAGGACCACCCGCACGCCACCGGCGGCGCCTGCGGGCCATGTGTCTTCCCACGACACCTGCATGAACCGGCTGCCCGAAGCAGCATCCCCACCCTCGGGCGGCCGCGGAGCACTGAAGATCACCGCCCCATCGCTGGACGTGATGGACAGCATCATGTCCTCGTGGCCGGCGAGAAAGTCCTTGAGCTTGTGCTGCAACTCTTCGGCCGCCGAGCTTCCAGCCGTCTCTGCGAGCGCATGGCGGACTACCGCGCTCTTCACCGCGAGTTCCTCATGCTGGCGGCTCTGCAGAACCCACAGATTGACCGCATAGACCGTCCCCGACACGGCAAACGCAGCAATCAACCCCTGCAGCGCCAGCCACCGCGAGAGGCGCGCCCCAAGTGATTGCTCCACGGCCACGAGGTAGCGCCGCTTCACTCCGGGCGCTCCTCCATCACGTAACCCATGCCACGGACCGTGTGGATCAGCTTGACCTCGAACGGTTCATCCAGCTTCGCACGCAGCCGGCGTACGGCCACCTCAACGACGTTCGTGTCGCTGTCGAAATTGATGTCCCATACCTGTTCCGCCATCACGGTGCGCGACAGGACCTCCCCACGCCGACGCAGCAACAGCACCAGCAGATTGAACTCCTTGGGTGTGAGTTCGAGCCGCTTGCTGGCCCGTGTCGCCTTCCGACGTGCCAGGTCGACCTCCAGGTCCGCCAACCGGAGGCTGGTGGGCATCTGTCCATCGCGGTCTCCCCCGCCGCGACGCAATAGGGCCTGGACACGTGCCGACAGTTCGGAGAACGAGAACGGCTTGACGAGGTAGTCGTCGGCGCCCCCGGTCAGCCCCTTGACCTTGTCTTCGATCGCGTCCCGGGCCGTCAGCATCAGAACGGGCGTCCTGCGCTGCTTGCGCAGTTCCGCGAGTACCTCGAAGCCGTCCCGTCCCGGCAGCATCACATCAAGGACGATCAGGTCGTAGGTGCCCTCGACAGCGAGATGAAGCCCGTCAATTCCGTCGTGGGCCAGGTCGACGACATAGCCACTCTCCGACAAGCCCTTTTTCAGGTATTCCGCCAAGCGGACCTCGTCTTCGATCACGAGAATTTTCATGGGTAGATTCTCCACCAGCCGCTACGTCGCCTCGATTACGAGTTGGTCATCTTTCAGTCCGCATTTGGTCAGCACGCGGTCCCTAGAGTGAAGCCTCGCATTCATCAACAAACTGACGAGGTTCACCATGCGCAGAAACTCCATCTTCACAGTCACCCGCACGCTTGCGGCCGCCGCCATCATGGTCGGCTCCCCGATCTTCGCAGCGGCTCAACACCAGATGGCGCAAGGCGCGCCCGCTGGCGCCAACACGACGGAGCCGGCCCGGCCCGCGGCGCTCACGCGAGAACAGGTTCGCGCGGAGGTCGAGAAGGCGATGCGGGACGGCACGTGGCGCTGCCGGACCAGCAATCGCGGCTGGTGCTCGAACGAACCCGTGGCGACCGCCAAGCCCGACGCAGACAAGCGCCAGTAGCAACGCCTGGGGGCGCACCGTGATTGCACGTCGGCGCATCCTGTTGCTCGCCGCATCGCAACGTCGCTGGTACTCCTGGGTTGTGCCAGTACGGAGCCAAATATCAGCCGGCGCGGCGGCCCTTACTGTTATAGAAACGTCCGGAAGCGCCCGATTGTCTGCACTTCGGAGTTGACACCCGGCCTCGAAGTCGAGGCCGAGGCCAAACGCTTCGAGGCCGATCCCGATGCGTTGACCGTCTACGTGGTACGCAGCGGTTGGGGAGACACACGCCACCTCGTTGCAGTGTCGGTGGATGACTCGCGCCCCATCGAGACCGTGCCCCAGTCCATGGTCCGGATGCGACTCCAGGCTGGCGTCCACCGCCTCGTCTTTGACTTCGAGCAGGATCATGGCGCCATCGAGTTCACCGGCGTCCTTGGACAGGTCCGGTTCATCCGGCTTGCAGGGGACTTCTGGGTCTGGGGTGGTTCCTTTGGCTGGTCGCGGGAGGACGAAGCGATCACGAAGCGGCGCGCACGCCGAACGAGACTCGTCGGCGATCTGCGGATTCTCTAGCCGTGGCATTGGGGGCCAACGATGACTCGGTCCTCTTGTCCAATGCCGGCACGCGCAGTCAGGCGGTCGCGCGCCCGCGTCGTCCCGCCCGCAGCCCAGTTGTCCCGCGACGGCTTTTTCCGGTCTCTCCCACAGGACGCCTCTCCCGTTCGCTTCGTTCCTGCGCCAGCGAGTCGATGATCGGGCAATCGGGCCGATCGTCCCCATGACAACAATGCACGAGGTGCTCGAGCGTCGCCTTCATGGACTGGAGCTCCTCGAGCTTCTCATCCAGTTCTTCGATGTGGGCCTGCGCCAACGCGCGCACCTGGCGGCTCGGACGCTTGCGGTCCTGCCACAGCCCGAGCAACTCGCGAATCTGCTCAATGGAAAAGCCCAGGTCGCGCGACTGGCGGACGAAGCGCAGCGTGCTGACTTCCTTGTCCGTGTATTGGCGGTAGCCGGACTCGGTTCGTGCCGCTTCCGGAAACAACCCGACGCTCTCGTAGTGGCGAATCATCTTCGCCGACACCCCCGAGGCCTTCGCCGCTTCGCCGATGTTCATGCTCATCTGGTGCTCCCTGACACGGCCACGGGCTGCGATTGCTCCGGGCGCTGCGCGGCCGGCGCGTCAGCGGCACCCTGCCAGCGCCGCAACGTCAATGCGTTGGCCACGACGCTCACGCTGCTGAAGGCCATCGCCGCGCCAGCGATGACGGGACTCAGCATCCCCAGCGCGGCCAGCGGGATGCCAAGCACGTTGTAGCCGAATGCCCAGAACAGGCCCTGCTTGATCTTCGAGTAGGTACGGCGCGAGATGTCCAGCGAATCCGCCACGAGCCGCGGGTCGCCGCGCATGAGCGTGATGCCAGCGGTCTCGGTCGCTACGTCGGCGCCGCCCGCCATCGCGTACGACACGGACGCCGCGGCGAGTGCGGGGCCGTCGTTCAGCCCATCGCCGACGAACGCGACCACGGCGCCGGCGTCGCGCAGTTCCTTCACGACGGCCGCCTTGTCGCCCGGCAAGACTTCGGCGCGCACGTCGTCGATGCCGAGTGCCTTCGCGACAGCCTCGGCCGCGCCCCGGCTGTCCCCGGTCAGCATGACCGTCCTGATTCCCAGCTGATGGAGCCGCGCCACCGCTGCAGCGGCGCTTTGCTTGATCGTGTCACCGAACGCCAGCAATCCCAGCAGGCGCCACTGGTCCCCTTCCGAGCCGACCAGCCAGGACACGGTCTTCCCCTGCCCTTCGAGCCGCCGCGCCTCGCCCAGCAGATGGCCCTCGTCCAACTGGAGCTCGCGCAGCATCCGCGTGCTGCCCAGCGCCAGTTTCCGGCCTCGGACCGCGCCTTCGACACCACGACCCGGAAGCGCCTTCGCATCTTGGGCTTCCGGCACCGGCAGCCGCTCCTCGCGCACCTTGTCCATCACCGCCACCGCGAGCGGATGGCTGCTCGACTTCTGGAGCGCGGCCGCGAGGCGCAGCACCTCATCACGACTGGTCCCTTCGGCCGCCGCCACCGCCGCGAGCGAAGGCTTGCCTTCGGTGAGCGTACCGGTCTTGTCGAAGGCGACCACCGTCACCGCATGCGCGACCTCCAGCGCTTCGGCGTCCTTGATGAGGATGCCGTGTCGCGCGGCGACCCCGGTACCGGCCATGATGGCTGTCGGCGTCGCGAGGCCCAGCGCACAGGGGCAGGCGATGACCAGCACGGCCACCGCGTTGATCAGTGCGTGTTCCCAGTCCCCCGTGAAGGCCGCCCAACCGAGGAAGGTCGCCAGCGCGATCAGCAGGACGACCGGAACGAACACCGCGCTCACGCGATCGACGATGCGCTGGATCGGCGCCTTGGCCGCCTGCGCCGACTCGACCATGCGGATGATGCGGGCCAGCGTCGTCTCCGCGCCGATGGCGGTCGTGCGAACGGTCAGCGCGCCTTCGGCGTTGATGGCGCCGCCGGTGACCTTGTCTCCGGGGGCCTTGGGCACCGGCAGGCTCTCGCCGGTGATCAGCGACTCGTCGATGTGGCTGCGACCCTCGACGATCTCGCCGTCCACCGCGACGCGGTCACCCGGCCGGATCACGACGATGTCGCCCACGATGACCTGTTCCACCGGAATGTCGACTTCCGCTCCATCCCGGCGCACCCGCGCGGTGGTCGGCCGCAACGCGTTCAGTGCGCGGATGGCGTCGGCGGTTTGCCGCTTGGCCCGGTGCTCCAGCCACTTGCCCAGCAGGACCAGCGTGATGACGGCCGCCGACGCCTCGAAGTAGAGGTGCGGCATGCCGTGCCCGGCGTGCTTGAACATGAGATACACGGACAGTCCGTAGGCCGCGGAGGTGCCCAGCGCCACCAGCAGGTCCATGTTGCCGGTCTTGGCGAGCACGGCCTTCCAGCCGGCCCGGTAGAAGCGCCAACCCAGCCAGAACTGGACCGGCGTCGCCAGCGCCAGCTGTGCCCAGCCGCCCAGCATCCAGTCGATGCCGAAGAGCGACAGCAGCATCGGCGCGATCAGCGGCAGGGTCAGCGCTGCGCTTGCCACCACGGGCCACCAGACCGGCAGTCGAGGAGCCGCTTTGGGCTTGTCCTCCTGGAGGTCCTTAGCCGCGTAGCCGGCTTTCTCGATGGCGGCCTTCAGTGCCACTACCGGCACCGTGGACAGTGCCTGGATCGTCGCCTTCTCGGTCGCCAGATTGACGGTGGCGCTGGAGACACCTGGAACCTTGCGGAGCGCCTTCTCCACGCGCGAGACGCAGGATGCGCACGTCATGCCTTCGACCCCGAGCGCCGTTTCGGTGGTCGCGACGTCGTAGCCGGCCTTGCGGACGGCCGCTGCCAGGGCGTCTGCCGTCACGGACGCCTCGGCGCTGACGGATGCCTCCTCCGTCGCCAGGTTGACGCTCGCCTCCTTGACCCCGGGAACCGCTTTGAGCGTCTTCTCGACGCGCATGACGCACGAGGCGCAGGTCATCCCGGTGACCTGGAGCTTGATGCCGTTCGGGTTTGAGAGTGCAGCGGTGCTCATGGTGTTTGGTGTGCCGTTCAGTGTTCTGCCATCTTCATGGTTCCAACGGTGGAAAGGTCAAGGCGCCTCTCCACATGCATCTTTGGCCAATGGGGTTTTGCGGCAAGTGCGCTTGACATTCCAACGGTGGAAAGGTTGAAAGTATCTCCGTCAGCAACAGTCCCACTGGAGATAGCGATGATCACTTTCGAAGTCAACGACATGACCTGCGGCCATTGCGTCAGCACCATCACCAAGGCCCTGAGGGCCACGGACAAGGACGCCAAGGTCGCCATCGACCTGGCCTCGCATCGGGTGCAGGTAGAGCCAGTCTCTGCGGATGCGCAAGAACTGGCGGAAGCCATCAAGGAAGCCGGCTACACGCCCGTCGCGGTGATGGCCGACTCGTCCGCTGCGCCGAGCAAGCGGGCCGGGTCGTGCTGTGGCGGCTGCCATTGAGCCAGCCGGAAGCTGGACCCAGGCGGTACGGCGGGGTCCTTGCTCTTGCACGGCGCAACAGACCAGGCTGGTCGTGGCTTGGCGCTGCTGAGCGCGCGTGCGTGGCCTTGCGGCTTGTTCCCGCTGCGCACCTGCGGGGGCCAGCGAATTATCGTCAGCAAATGACGTCCTGATAAGAACACTTCTCAGGACGTCCCCCACCGCGATGCGTTGACTGTCGATCACGTAGAACATCCTTCCACGGACATCGCCTCCAGGTCGATCAACGCATCCGCCATCCCCGTCAGCTCCGGCGTCTGCGACACAAAGAACTCTCGCGCGTAGCCACCCAGTTCCAGCACCCGCCGCTTCATCGCCATGAACATGCGCTTGTGTTCCGGGTCCAGCGGTCCATCGGTCTCGTCGGAGAACAGGGTGTCGTAGCGCCGGCCGGTGTTCTGCGCCAGGTACAGCGCCACGGCCCGCACCAGGCACTCGTTGATCCAGACCCGTTCGCCTCCGCTCATCGCCGTGACGCTCTTGTCCTCGCCCGACTCGGCGTCGTAGACGCGGATGTCGAAGCCCTCGCGCTGCTCGCCCTTGGCCGTCTCCTGCAAGGTTTCGATGGCCACCGTGAAGCGCGGGCCATAGCAGGCCAGCAGCAGGTCGTTCACCAGGCCGGACAAGGTCGGCCCCGCATCGTCGATGGCCAGCGCGATCAGGCCATCGTTGCCCATGCAGCGGGCGAACAGCAGCCAGTTGGCGAGTTCCTGCTCCACCCGTGCCGTGCGGGCCGCGGCTGCGTCGCGCCGCCGGCCATGCTCCTCCATCTGGGCCGACAGGGCGGCAAGCGCCTGCGCGTCGCGGACGGCAGCCAGATGCAAGCGCTCCGCCTCATCCAGCACACCGTGCCAGCGCTCCACCTGGGCTCGAGCATGTGCGAGCCGCGCAGCGACTGGCGGTGCCGGCAGTGCGTCGATCGCGGTCTGAAGTCGCTGGATGGCCGCCTGTGTCTGAGCTTCCAGAAGCGAGACACGCTCGGCAACGCGCATCCGGCTGGCGATGATCTGCTGGCGCTCGGCCGCTTCGGAGTCGGTGTCGATCGCGATGTCCGCCCCGGCCGACGGGTCTTGAGTTGGAGGAAGAGCGGCGAGTTCGTCCTCCGCTTCGACAAGACCCGCGCGCGCCTGGCCCATCTCCGCCTCGCGCGCAGCCAAGGCGGCATAGGCCGTCTGACGGGCCAGGGCTCGCCTCGACTGGCACTCGGCCCGGCTCAGGCTCTGCGGTGCGCCGACGTTGAGGCTCACCGCCTCTTGCAGGGCTTGCAGTTCAAGCCGAAGACTGTCCCGCTCCGCAGCGAGTTGACGAATCCGCTGCTGGGCGCTCGGCGCCAGCGCGGCCGCTTCGCGTGCGTCCGACAGCAGGGTGCATTGACCCTGCATGGGCATGCCGCTGCACGGCACGCGGTTGCTCATGGCAAGGCGGCGACTCAGGTCCTCCGCCTGGAGCGCGGCCTGCCCCGCCTCGCGCTCGAGCAATGCCAGCCGCTGCCCGATTCCTGCGACGGCATCGCGACGACGCGCAAGGTCCTGGACGGCATCGCGAAGCGCCAGCACGCGGTCCTCGCGGCGACGCACCACCTCTGTCGCCTGCGGCAGACGGCGGCCGGCTCGAGCCACCGCGCCCTCGTCCGCCAGCACCCGCTGCAGGGACCGGATGCGGGCCTCCAGTCGTTCGCGCTGCGCCCTGGCCTGCGCGACACGCTGCGCCACACGACCATCGAGCCGTGCAAGTTGCTCCGTTGCCTCCCGGTCCTGCGTGCGCAGGTCCTGCAGGGTGCGATCACCCTCGGCACGGGCGCCCGCCAGTTCCTCCACCAACTGCGCTCGCCGGCTCTCGACAGCCTTCGCCTGCTCCTGCAGGGCCATCAACGACGCCTCGTGCGTTCGCGCAGCCTCCCGTTGTTCGTGGGCCGCCTGCCGGCTGGCTTGCGCCGCCTTGACCCTCTCGTCTACGCCGTGCCATCGACGGGCGTCATCCTCCAACCGCTGGCGCTCGGCATCGAACGCGGCTCCCTCGGCGCGCAACGCCGCCAGCGCCGCCTTCAGTTGCCGCGCCGTCTCGCCCGCCTTCTGACCGAGCGCGCGGATGTCCTCCTGCCCCAGCAGATCGGCCAGCAGGGCCTTGATCTCGCCGTTGCGGTAGGTGCTGAGCTGCCGCTTGCCCTGGGCCGAGAAGACCGACGTGAAGAAGGTCTCCGCCGGCCCGCAGATGGCCTCGACGCATCGCGCATAGGTCTCGACCTTGCCATCGGAGACGGTGCCATCGGGCAGCGCGGCGGGAGACCACCTGCCGGCGTCATCCAGCATCAGCAGATAGGCCTCGGTCCTGCGGCGGCTCCCGGCGCGGCCGTTCATTCGGATGACCACCTGCGAGCGGTAGCAGCGCCCGGCGTGCGCCCAGTGCAGCTCCTTCTCGTTCTCGGGCAGACAGACCTGGTCGTAGTACGAGAAGCCGCCCGGCCCGGCCTGTGCCGCCCGCGACGGCATGGTCAGGTAGGGATGTTAGGTTGCGTTCGCCAGTGTCAACGCCCTTGGACTCAGGGGCCACCCGGCCTAGAGTGATCTCACGCCCGGGTAGCCCAAGCCTCTTTCAGAGGCGAGTAGCCCCGCCGCGTCCCGTGTTTTCAAGCAATGCCACAGGAGGTCACGGAGATGGTCGCGCGCCGACTACGCAATTCATTCAGTGCCTCGACGTTGACAGGGCTTCGCCAGATGCCGGCCTGCGACGCGCTCGCGCTGCTGGCCACCTTCCTCAAGCCTGACCCGACGTATCGGCCAGTCAAGGATGATCGCAGCGCGCGCTGGCACCTGAGTACCGGCCGCGGCGACTTCGAGATCGTGACCACGGGCCCGAAGTGGTACGACACACGCACGAAGCGTGGCGGGGGTGGAGCCGTCGACCTGGCGATGTACCTCCTGGACCTGTCCTTCGTGGACGCCGTCAAGTTCTTGACCCGCAAGGCATCGCCCCATGGTGCAGATCATCCGCAAGGCATCGCTGCCAACCGCCGATGAGGTGCCCGGGCGAGCACGCGTCGCTGCCGAACAAGCGGCTGCCGTCGCGGGTCGCGAGCCTCGCCCAAACGGGTTTCCGCTTCTGTTCACCAAGCACTGGCAACTGATCGAACCGGCAGTTGCCTTCCTGCACGAGCACTCGATCCAGCGCGCCCATACCGACGACACGCTGAGGACCTACGCCGAGATCCTTGACGACTGGTTCGAGACACTCGAGCAGAACGACATCCCCTGGGAGACGGCCGACGCCGTCGACCTCGTGGCCTATCGGAACCGGATGATGGCGCAGCCGAGCGCACACACCGGCCGACCGTACCGCACTTCCACCATCAACCATCGCGTTCGCGGCGTACTTCGGTTCTACGGGTGGGCGGTTCGCGCGCACTGGTTGAGCACCTCGCCGCTGGCGGAACCGGCACGCGATCTCCGCCTCGCACGCCAGCACCGGCCGACACGAGCCGGTCAGACCCCGAGCTACGAGCGCAGCCTGTTCATCCTTCGGCAGTACGAGGCACTGCCGAGGCCGTTGGTCTCCGAGCAGGCGCGTGAACTCCTTGCGGCGCTCGCGCCACCCTACGACCTGATGGCACGTTGGCAGTTGTACACGGGCCTGCGCATCAGCGAGTTGCTGCGCCTCGGCGCCAGCGACATTGGCGACATCGACCTCCGCCCTGCGCCAGCCACGCCGGATCGCGCCATCGAGGTCATCCGCAAGGGCCGCAAGCCCGGCCATGTGGTCGTGCCGGCCAGCCTGCTCGACGAGACCGACGGCTACGTGAGCGGCCATCGTCTCGCCTGGCTTGCACGCGCACGACGCAGAGGCCGGAGCGCCATGCCAAAGGCGCTGTTCATCAATGCACGCGGAAGCGCCGTGGGCAAGAATGCCTACCAACGAGCCGTGAGCCAAGCCGGCCGGGTGTGCGGCTTCACGGCCACGACGCACCTGCTGCGGGCCACCTTCGCGTGCATGCTGCTGGCCCGGCTGGAGCAGCTGGCCGCCCGGGGTGCCCAGGTCAACCCGCTGCTGGTCGTGAAGGTGCTGCTCGGGCACGAGCACATCGAGACCACCGACGGCTACCTTCGCGCCGTGGCGGTCGACCCGTGTGTCCTCAAGGACGTGCTCGACACGCTGCTTGCGCAGACAAGCGCGCCATGAGATCACCCAGCCAGCGCATCCACCGGAACCTGTCGCAGGAGGCCGCAGCGGCGCCGACGCACGACGCGCAGCCAGCTCGCATCGATGGCCCTCGTGTGGTTCGCCGGACGGTCATCGACTTCTCGTCGTTGGGCGTGCCGGAAGACGTGCGGCTTGCGCTGGCGCTGGCGTTCTGGGGCCACCTTGGAGCCCGGTCGCCGCGCAGCATCAAGTCGTGCTGGACCTGGGTGTTGACCTTCAACCGCTTCGCGACCGAATCGGGAGCGATCAGATCGCTCGCGGACCTGGAACGCCGGATGCTCCTGCGATACATCGAATGGCTCAACGCGCAACAGCGCGCTGACGGCGCACCATGGGCGATCTCGACGAGGAACGCGGCCTACAGCGCGTTGCGCCAGCTGCTGCGCTGGCTCGAGCGCTGCCGCCCCGATCTCGTCAGCCGGATCGACTACCCCTTCACACCCTTCCCGGGCCGGGGCAGCGACCGGCCCCCACGCGCGACGCCGACGGCGCGCGAACTGCGCGCCATCCTGCGTGCCTGCGAGGCAGACATCGCTGCCGTGCGGGAGGTCCGCGCTTCGGCCGCCGCGCAACGCGCCACGGACGGCGACAAGCCGGGCTCCCTGGGCTGGTTGCTGGTGGAGGTCGATCGTCGCTTCGGCGGCATCGTGCCCAGCAGCCTCGCGCTGCAACTGTGCGGCAACCACCCGCTGCAGTTGGCGGTGCGCCGCTGGGGAGGTGCCAAGCAGATCGAGCCGTGCCTGTACCCGCGCGCCGTCTCGTTGCTGCCGTACTACCTGGCCATCCTGATCCACGCGGCCGGCAATCCCGAGCCCATCGCCGAACTCGGGCGCGACTGCCTTCAGGACGTCCCGCTGTTGGAGAACCGCCAGGCGCTGGTCTGGTTCAAGGCGCGCGCCGGGCGTCTGCAGCAACGCAGCTTCGAGCGCGACGCGCCGTTCGAGCCACCGGCGCTGGTGAGGGACCTTCTCGCCTGGAACGAACGCCTGCGGCCGCTGGCGCCAGCGGCACAACGCGACCGCCTCTTCATCTTCAAGGGGCTGCGCGCGGTGAACGCGATGTCGACCATCACAGTCCACCACCTGCTCGGCGAGTTCTGCCAGCGCCACGGCCTCGCGGCGTTCTCGCTGGCAAGCATCCGGCCGAGCGTGCTGTCCAGCTTCTACCGCGCCAGCGGCGACCTGCTTCGAACGCGGGCGGTGGCCAACCACGCCAGCATCGCGACGACCGTTCGCTATGTCCAGACGCCGATCGTCCGGCAACAGAACCATGCGCGCATCGCCACATTGCAGGAGGCCTTCATCGAGCATCTTGCGGCGACAGCTGCCTCGTCGCCTCCGTCGGCGGTCGCGGCTTCGTCGTCGAGCGCGGCTGTCCCACCGGGCAAGACGGTGTCGATGTTCGGCTTCGACTGCACGGATCCGCTGGCCGGCACCGCGCCCGGCACACGCCGGGGCGAGATCTGCACCAATTTCATGGGCTGCTTCACCTGTCCCAACGCGGTGATCCCGCCGCAGCCGCGCACGATGGCCCGCCTGCTTCAAGCGCGCGACCATCTGCGCGTCGCAGCACTGACGCTGCATCCGGCGCGCTGGCAGGCGTTCTACGCGCCGCAGCTGCGCATCCTCGAGGAGGACATCCTGCCGCGCTTCAGCACACGGGAGCTCGCCGCAGCCGAGCCTCTGGTGGCGCAGCTTCCGCCGCTGCCGGACCTGCGGTGAGGTCGCCGCCATGCCCGCCCTGCAGCGCCAGACCAACGACAGTCCCGTCGCCTGCGCTCCCGCGCGAACCGGCGACCGCGCGTGGTTCCTTGTCGGATCGAAGTGGGAAGACCCTGTCTGGGTTCTGGCGCCTGGCAACGCCCTGGAAGAGCGGCAACCTGTGCGCTTGCGCTGGGACTTCGAACTGCAGGACGGGCGACGCTTCACCGATCAGCGCCACGCCACACTGCTGGAGACCACCAGGCAACTCGTCGCCCTCATCCGATCAGGCTCGCTGGCCACCGGGATGCCACTGCGGCCGAGCACGGTCGCGCAATACTTTCAGACGCTGCGCTGCCTGCTCCAATGGATGAGCAGCGAGGGTTTCAGCCGCTTCTCGATGCTCGACCCACCGGCGTTGCTGCAGTTCCAGCAGTGGCTGCGCTCGCGTCCTTTGGCGGGTCGTTCGCCACAGCGCGCGCCTGGAACCTTGCGACGACACCTGTACCTGCTCGCGTACTTTCAGCGGTTCCGCGACGAACTCGACGACTGCCTGAGCTTCGACCCCTTTGCCGGAGACGATCATCGCCGGGTCGCCGGCTATCACGACGGGCTGCGCCGACCTTGGCCCTACACGCCCGACAGCGTCGCCGTGCCCTTGGTACAGGCGGCGATGGACATCGTCACGCGCGACGCTCCCGCTGTCCTGCGCGCCTTGGAGACGTATCGGAAGGCTGTGGCTGGCGGTCGCGGCTCCGATCACGCGCACACCGGACGGGCGACACGTGCGCTGCAACGTGTCAGTGCAGGCATCCCCGATGCGGACTCCCCCGTGCGGTCGGTCCGCGAACTCGTCCGGCGCACCGACTTGCTCTACGCCGCCTGCTTCGTCGTCATCTCCTACCTGGTCGGCCCGCGCGTGAGCGAGATCCTGCATTTGAAGGCCGGATGCGTGCACCGTCGAAGCGCCGAGGGCGCCAGCGAGCCCGTGACCGTGATGGTCGGAGCGATCTTCAAGCGGCAGTCGGGCTACCACGGGCGCGCCCATGAGTGGGTCGCACCGCCCGCCGCGGTGCAGGCGGTAGCGGTGCTCGAAGCGCTGTCCGCCGGGCAACGCGCCGTCGCCGGACGCGAAGAGCTCTGGCTGCGCCGCCGGCGCGGCAATGGCGCGACCGAGTGGCATGAGGTTGAGCCCGAGCTGCTGGAGATTCCATCGACAGCACGGGTCAGCATCCAACTCGAACGCTTCGGCGCCTGGCTTGGCCTCACCTACGAGGGCCGGCCGTGGAGGCTCACGACCCATCAGGGCCGCAAGACCTTCGCCAGGTTCGTGGCGTTGCGCGATCGCACGTGCCTGTTCGCACTGGCCCAGCAACTGGGTCATCGCGAACGGGCCGAGACCGACAACGGCTACGCCGGGTCCGACTACCGGCTCACCCAGGAGATCGACGCCGAGATCCTGGAGCAGTCGGTCAATGCCTGGGAGCACATGCTGGCGGCACCCGGCCTGGGCGGACGAGCCGGCGAGGAGATCGTGGCGAATCGCCCGCGCTTTCGGGGCAAGCGCATCAAGGAGGACCTCGCAAGCTATGCGCGCCTGCTGGTCGATGCGGGACTCGTGCTCGGAGTCTGCGACTGGGGCTTCTGCGTCTACCGCGAGGAGTACAGCGCCTGCCTGGGCAACGCGGCCGGCCCGAACCCTGCCCGCCGCGAGCCGTCGACATGCGCGCGCTGCCAGAACTTCGTGGTGTCCGAGCAGCACCGCCCCTACTGGGCCGACCAGGTTCACCGTTGCCAGGGGCTGCTGGATGAGCCTGCGTTGCCGTTGCAGACCCTGCGCATCGTGCGTGCGCGGCTCGACGAGGCTCGCTCCCTGGTCCGGGCGATCGACAGCGGCGCGAAGGAATCATCATGACGAAGCAGCCTCCCGGCAGGGTCAAGAGCACGTCGGCGCAGCGGCTGCGGGAGGCACTGGCAACGATGGTTCAACAGCAAGGCAATGGCGCTTCGCCGAGGGCACTGACCGCCACCACCTTGTGCGAGCTGGCCGACATCTCTCGCAACGCGCTGTACCGCTACTACCCCGAGGTCGTGCAGGCGTTGCACGCAGCCCAGCAGAAGCACCGTCCTCGACTCGCTGGCGACAGGCGTGCAGCACAGCGGCTGCGCCAGGACAATGCCGTCCTGCGCGAACAGATCGCCAAGATGGCAGCGCTGGTCGACCACTACTTCGCGGCGTGGCAGGAGACCCGCCTGCTGCTGCAGCGGCGCGACCGCGAGCTGGCCGAGTCG
>JAURZM010000078.1 GCA_030653385.1 Rubrivivax sp.
AGGCCGGCGCCAGGCCTGCCTCGCAGCACCAGCAGGGGCTGGGTTGCGAGGCGTTATGCGGAGACAGGGTCACCGGGCTCCTGAGCAGGCGGGGCTTTGCGGCCCTTGCTGCGCATAACCGCGGACGAACCTAAATACGCGCCCGAGGCTCTGATGCGGGCATGGCCAGCGAGGGCCGACACGGACTGTCGCGCCGCCATGTCCGCCTCCTTCGACACAGGCCCGCCGCCGCGCACCGGCGGCTTTGCACCGGTGAGGCCGGTGTAGGTCTCGATCAGCACTTCATGCCGCAGGCCGTGCCCGGTGGCACCCCGCTCGCGCAGCGTGATGCCGAACTTCTCCATCACGTAGTCGAACCGCCGCAGGTTCTGCTTGAGGTCGCGTGCCGGATCGCCCATGTGGGCATCCTGGCTGCTGGCCTTGTCTTGCGCGAACGCCACTGCCGCCGCGCGCGCGGGGCTGTCCACCGCCAGCCAGCGCACACGCCCCCCTTTGCCCTTGATGCGCACATACCGATCCGCCGCCTTGTCGTCGGGCGGCAGGCCTGTTTCTTCAAACGGCAGCACGTGCTCGAAAGGCCGGAACTGGATCGCTTCCTTGCGCCGCAGGCCGAAGGCACGGATCAGCCGCAGGCACGCGCCAACGTGGCCATCGAAGGCGCACACCTCGTTGATCAAGCTGTCGATGTCGATGCCCTGGGCCGACCAGCTCTTGTCGCGCTGGGCGTACTCGTGGCGCTGGTACTCATCCACCACCAGGCCGTAGTAGGCAGGGCTGCGCACAAAGCCGTGCTTGCCCATCCACATGCCCAGGCCGCGCAGGAAGCTCAGGTACGTCTGGATGGTGGCGGGTGCCAGGCGGCCTTGCTTCCAGACCTGCACCATTGCGCGAATGTGCTTCTGCCCCAGGTTGCGCGGGTCGGGCATGGTCTTGAACCCAGCCTTCAGGCGCAGGTCGCGGAAGAAGCGCCGCAGGAAGTGCGCTCGTTCGTGGCGCGTCTTGTGCGAAACCGTCTTCTCCAGCGAAGTGTGCAGCGTGTTGAACAGTTCGATGAGCACTTCGAGCACCTTCTCGGGCGCTGCCTTGCCAGGCGTGTAGCCCGCCAATATTTCCTTCGGTGACTTGCCGGCCCAGCCCTGGCGGCGTGTCGGTTGATACCGGCTGGATCGGCCGGGGCTGGGGGCCTCCTGACGTCGGCGGCGGGATGTCGCAGGATGGGTTTCACGGTGATCGTTGGCGGGCATAGGCAGGCTCCAGACTGAGACCCGCCGCCCGAACGGCGGGTTGAGATGGCTGTTGACGTGGAATCCGATGCGGGACATCGGCCGGGCAGATTCCGTCGCCCTGGCCGGTGCGTGGTCGAGAACTTCGGCGCCGCACGCGACCACGGCGTTGCGGTACCTACCCAGGCGGTTTGCCGGCCACTGCACGCGCAGGGGCCAGCTCGGTCGGTCTTAAAAATGAAACGGGTTGATCCGTCCCACCTGTGCATTTCTGCAACCGTGGGGTTGGTGATGCCCGCCTGCCTCCAGGGCGTGGCGGTCGGCATCGGCGGCAAGGTCAGGCCTTGCGCGCGCGTGGTGGATCAGTTCTGGATTCGTAGCGCCATCGACTCGCATGGGTCCGCCCCTGACCGAATGTCCAGGGCGGTGCCGAGTCTGTGAGCGGGGGCGCGCGTGGAGCCCAACAGGGCAAACACAACCGCGCGCTGCGTGGAACGCATGCTCAAGCGATGGCGGGAACAGCGGTGCGGCATCGGGTGCCGACCAGGGTGTCGAAGGCGGTGGCGCGTTTCAGGAACGCCCGACGATGAACGCCGGCAGGGCCACGGGCACATGCACTACGAAGGGGACCTCGGGGTCATCGCCTCGAAGGGCAATGACTGTCCCGGCTCGAAGGCCGGGGCTTGAAGGGCAGGTAACGACTGCGACGCCTTGTGCTCCATGCGGAGCGGAGCCGGGGTGGCTCTCGGGAAACTGTAGTTGACGACCGACGCGGACGGGGGTCAAGGGCAGACCACCGCAAGCGCCGGCATTCCACAGCGTTTGGCGGTGGCGATTGGGCGGCCGGGATCCAGCGGTGAGCCGCACTTATTGTCCCGAACGGCTGGAGAGCGAGGCGGCGCGCGGGGTTGACAGCAGGAACTGCTGCCTCTGGCCCCGACCGGGAAATGGAAGGCTCTTTGCGGGCGCCCCGGCACGGCAGCCGGCCGCGACCCGACCACGGCAGCGTGCTCTTGACGGGGCCGTTTCGGGTGAGACCGTGGTTCGACACGCGGGCCGCCCCTGGCCGCCTGGCAACGCACTCTCGCTCCACCGAGACTGAACCAGTGTCTGGTCGCTCTCAGGCCGAAGCTGATCGCGAAAGACCGGCACTTGAAGGGGCGTTCCGCGTGGATCGATCACTTCGACGCGTCGATGCTGATCGCCTTGCAACCTTTTCTTGGAGCGCTCCCATGGAACTGGTCGTTCGAGCGGTGGATGTCGGGTTCGGCAACACCAAGTACGTCACTGGCATCGGTGGCGGGAAGGTTGGCGACATCCGCTGCGCCAGCTTCCCGTCCCGTGCCTACCCCAGCCCACGCGATCCAGCGAAGACGCTGGGCGCCGATGGGCGCAAGACCGTCGCCATCCCGATCAACGGCCTGTTCTACGAGGTCGGTCCGGATGTGATGCTGGCGGCAGATGCGTTTCGCGCCACGCAGATCCATGGCGACTACACCGACACGCCGCAGTACCTTGCGTTGGCACGCGGTGCGCTGCGGATGATGAAGGTCGAGGCCATTGACCTGCTGGTGGTGGGATTGCCGGTCGCCGCCTTTGCGGCGAAGAAGGCTGCGCTGGAGAAGCTGATGACCGGCCGGCACGATGTGGGCGGCGGCAAGGTGGTGACGGTGCGAAAGGCCCTGGCCATGGCCCAGCCGAATGGCGCGCTGATCGACTACGCCACGCAGAACGACAAGGTCGAAGCGATGGAGTACGAGCACAGCCTGGTGATTGATCCGGGCTCGCGCACTTTCGACTGGCTGATGGCCCGGGGCATGAAGCTGTCGCACAAGCAGAGCCACTCGGTTGATCGGGGTGTGTCGAACATCCTGCAGCTGATCGCCGACGACGTGAGCCAGGAGATCGGCAAGCCGTACACCAATCTGGACAACATCGACCTGGCCTTGCGTACCGGCAAGGGCCTGACGGTCTATCAGCGGACCTACAACGTGGCGCGCATGAAGCCGATGGTGGAGATCATCGCGAAGGAGGCCGTGGCCGCCATGGTGCATCGCATTGGCGAGTCCTACAACGTCCAGCATGTGATCCTGGTCGGCGGCGGCGCCTTCTTGTTCAAGAAGGCGGTGAAGGAAGCCTTCGCGACGCATCAGATCCTGGAGGTCAAGGACCCGATGTTCGCCAACGTCAGGGGCTACCAGATCGCTGGAACGAACTACGCATACACCGCATTGCAGCCCGCGGGCAGGGCGCTTCGCTCGGTGCCGGCAGAAGGAGGTGGCGCATGACTCACGGCACGATGGTGAAGCAGGAGCCCGTGCGCCTGCTGTTCGAGATGACTCGGGATGACAACCCGCGCCTGTACGACGACCTGGTCCGGTTCAACAAGGGCACGAAGCGGGTGAACCGACTGCGCTTCCTGGCGCATGAAGGCCTGCTGGCTCAGCACTGGACCCTGATGCCTGCCGCGACCGCGGTTCACCCCGTGATGACAACGCCGGTTCAGACGCCGGCGACCATCAGCCCTGTCAGCGCCAGGCACACGAATCAGGCGTTCAGCGTGCCGGCAGATGGGGATGAGGATCGATGAAATGAAGTGGCCACGGAGAAGGCGCCGGGATCATGGGCCACGCGTCAGCGCCTCACAACTTGCTCAGATGGGGGTGTGCGAGAGGCTTGTCGTCTTCGAGCATCGCTACGGCAAGCGCCCCTCCCGAGCACAAAGGGTGGCCTTGGAACGCGGGGCGCGAGCGCACCGGCAGTTCCTGCTACAGGCGAACAGCGGTAGGCGTGCGTTCGGGGGTGCGGTGCTTGAAAGTGCCTTTCGCGTCCTTGTCGCCTGGGTGCGCCGCTTTACGAAGTGGTGTCTCGCGTTGTGGCCGAGGCTGCCCGGAGGAAGCCGTGACCGCTGACGCGTTGGCCATCGGCGCCGCGTTGATCGCGCTTGCGCTGAGCATCGTCTGGTGGTGGCTGAGGCAGCCGCGTCCACGCGACTTGGATTCTTGGCTTCCTGAGGAGCTGTGGACCGCGAGGCTGGTCTATGCCGAGCGGCTGTTCGAATCGAAAGGACGCATCCGGATTTCGGCAAGGGTGGATCGGGCGTACCGTGATCGCGCAGGTCAACTGACCCTGGTCGAGCTGAAGACGCGCAACCTGAACACGGTCTACCCATCGGACGTGATCGAGATGTCGGCTCAGCGAGTAGCGCTCATGGCGGCGACGGGCGAGCCAGTACGTCGGCAGGCCTATGTTGTGGTGCAAGGTGCCGACGGACAACGCATGCGGGCCCACCGAATCGACTTGCTGACGCAGGCGCACGTCGTCGCGCTGGCCGAGCGCCAGCAAGCCTTGTTGTCGGGAGCAGAAGGGGCGCGTCGCACGTGCATCCAAGGCCTTTGCGATGGCTGCGCATTCGTGAGTCGTTGTCGCAGCCGTCACTGACAAGCTGCGTGACAAGACCTCTCCTTCCTCTGTTAGTGAACCGCCCCGGATTTTGAGGAGGCTCCTTCGATTGAGAATGGAGCCAACATGAGGAAGTCCCCGAAGTTTTCCCCCGAGGTCCAGGAGCGTGCGGTGCGCATGGTCTTCGACGCCAAGGACCAGTACCCGTCGCAATGGGCGGCCATCGAGTCGATCGCCAGCAAGATCGGCTGCACGGGCGAGACGCTGCGCAAGTGGGTGCGGCAAGGTGAGCGCGACAGCGGCGTGCGGCCAGGCCCGACGACCACCGAGCAGCAGCGCATCAAGGAGCTCGAGCGTGAGGTCCGCGAACTGCGCAAGACCAACGAGATCCTGAAGTTGGCCAGCGCGTATTTCGCCCAGGCGGAGCTCGACCGCCACCACAGGAAGTGAACGCCTTCATCGACGAGCATCGCGCTCGCCTGGGGGTCGAGCCGATCTGCAGCGCGCTGCAGGTTGCCCCGTCGGCGTACCGGCGCCACGCTGCCCGCCAGCGCGACCCGGCGCTGTTGTCAGCGCGAGCACAGCGTGACGCGGGCTTGATGCCGCAGGTGCAGCGCGTGTTTGAGGCGAACCTGCAGGTCTATGGCGCCGACAAGGTGTGGCGGCAACTCCTGCGCGAAGGCGTGGCAGTGGCACGCTGCACAGTGGAACGCCTGATGCGACGACTCGGGTTGCAAGGCGTACGCCGCGGCAAGGGCGTGCGCACGACGGTGCCTGACACCAAGGCGGCGTGTCCGTTGGACCGCGTCAACCGACACTTCAAGGCCCAGCGGCCGAACCAGTTGTGGGTGGCCGACTTCACCTACGTCTCGACCTGGCGGGGCTTCGTGTACGTCGCCTTTGTCGTCGATGTCTTTGCGCGGCGCATCGTCGGCTGGCGCGTCAGCACCTCCATGCAGACCGACTTCGTGCTCGACGCTCTGGAGCAGGCGCTGTATGCACGGCGTGCCCAGCGCGATGGCGACCTGGTGCATCACAGCGACCGGGGCTCGCAGTACGTCTCCATCCGCTACAGCGAACGGCTCGCCGAAGCCGGCATCGAGCCTTCGGTGGGCAGCACCGGCGACAGCTACGACAACGCGCTGGCCGAGACGATCAACGGGCTGTACAAGGCCGAGATCATCCACCGGCGCGGGCCGTGGAAGACGCGCGAGGCAGTCGAACTGGCCACGCTGGAGTGGGTGTCGTGGTTCAACCACCATCGCTTGTTGGAACCCATTGGGTACATCCCCCCAGCCGAAGCCGAGGCAAACTACTGGCGCCAGCAAGCTCAGGTATCCGCCACGACGGAGCACGCCCGGTCGGCGGCGCTGCAGGACGGTTGAACCATGAGTACATGGCCCAACCGGGGGCGCCTCCGGCGGCCCCTGCGGGGGCTGGAAGAAAGGAAGTCTGAACCCAAAGCAGTCAAACCAACCCGGTTTGACTCAAGCCAACAGGCCTCCTCGAAACCCGGTGCGGTTCAGGCGCGTGTACGTTGCCGGATGCCCACGACGTTGAACGGCTCGCCCCGACTGGTCGCCAAGAGGAGCCGGGCCCATCGATCCAGTGCGCGCTTTCGTTCGTCGAAGTAGTCGTACTGGTTGTAGACGCCTTCGACGTCGCGAACCTTGTGGTTCAGGGCGCGCTCGGCCACGAATCGGTCGATGCCGAGTGCCGCCATGTGCGTGCGTGCCGTCCTGCGCATGTCGTGCACGGTGAAGTGCTCAACGTCCCCGAGGGGCAGGCGCTTGAGCGCCACGTTCAGCGTGTCGGGGCTCATGTGCTCGAAGCGGTTCCTTCGAGGGAGGCCGGCCTTCATGTGGATGAGGCGCCGCGCGGGGAACAGGTGGGTGTGTCCGCAGGCGAAAACCTTGAGTTCCACGAGCCACTCGATCACAGGCGGCACGAGAGGAATGTCGATGGCCAGGTTCATCTTCGTGCGTGACGGGCGCAGCACCCAGACGCCCTTGTCGAGGTCGAACTCAGACCACTTCGCTGAGAGCAGCTCCATCTTCCTGACGCACAGCGCCAGCAGCAACCACACCGCCAGTTCGTTGAGGCGGCCGAAGTTCGGTGTGTCGCGCATCGCCTGTGCCAGCGTCGCCAGTTCTTCCCGATTGAGCCAGCGATCGCGAGCAGTTTCGGTGCCGCCTGCGTCGGCGATCTCGAAGCCGTACACCGGGTTCGACTCGATCCACTTGCGCTTGACGGCGAAGTGGAACATGCGGAAGAGGTACCGCATCGCGTCGTTCGCGACCGTCGGTGCGCCGACGGCAACGATCTTGGTCAGCACGGTGTCGATGTGGACAGGCCGAACTTCCTCAACCGGCAGCTTTCCGATGACCGGTTTGATGTGGCGCCGGATGACGCGCTCGACCACTTGGGGATGCTTGTACTTGCCAAGGATGTGGCGGTCGTACCAGATCTGGGCCAGGCCTTCGACGTTGTGCATGTCGATGGCCTTGAGCTTTTCCCTGCGCTTGAGGGCGGCAATGTCGACGCCCTGCTGAAGCAGTGCCCGGTCCTTTCGGGCCAGTTCCCGCGCGTCCTTGAGCGAGATGTCGGGGTACCGTCCGAGCGTCTTCTCCTTCTCGCGCCCGCCGAAGCGGTACCGCAGCACCCACGATGCCTTGCCCTTGCTCGCGCTGGCGGCGGTGGCGACGAAGGTCAGCCCGTCTCCCACTCCCCGGACTACAGGGCCGGCGTTGAGCCAGGCTCTCAGGTTCTTGTCGGTAGCGTTTGTCTCAAATCCAGTCATGGCGCGGCCTCCAGCGGAATCTGTGGGGGAAAAAATCGGGCGGTTGCCCAAATCGCGGTGGAACCAGATTTCCCCCACGTTTTCCCCCACACAAAGCGTGCGCTTCGCTGGGACGGCCTGCTACCTCATGAGATCAACTTCCATTGCTAAATCAACGACTTACCGGGTGATTTGGGGTGGCAAGAGACCCCAAGAAACATCACTCAATGTTCTGCACCTGCTCCCGCATCTGCTCAATCGCCACCTTCATCTCGACCGACAGATTGGTCAGTTCCAATGCCGCGCTTTTGCTGCCCAGCGTGTTGGCTTCGCGCTGCAGTTCCTGGATCAGGAATTCCAGGCGTTTGCCCAGTTCGCCGCCGGCCTTCAGCAGGCGTTCGATTTCGTCCAGGTGCGAAGCCAGGCGCGACAGTTCCTCAGCCACGTCGATGCGGATGGCGTAACTGGCGGCTTCGCCCATCGCGCGTTCGTGCAGCGCCTGGGCTGGCACCGTGGCTGCGGCCTGCACGGAGGCCAGGGCTTCGTTCCAGCGTTCCAGGAAACGTGTCTGCTGGCGCTGGACCACCTGGGGTAGCAGCGGGGCGGCCAGGGCGGCCAGTTCGCGCAGACGGGTCACGCGGTCCATCAGCATGGTCACCAGGCGTGCACCTTCGCGGGCGCGGGCTTCGCGCAGGCCCCCGATGCAGCGGCGCGCAGCTTCCAGCGTCGGCTCGTCCAGTTTTTCGGCAGGTGCGCCCGAACGGCACCACTGCAGCACTTCGTTCACCGACAAGGGCCGCGCGTCGGGCAGCCAGCCGGTCACCGAACCCTGCACATGGGCCAGGCGGTTGAGCTGATCGTTGCTGGGCATCGGCACGGCGCTTTCGCTCTCGCGGCCGGTGGAAACCCGCAGCTCGATCTTGCCGCGCCGGAAGCCAGTGGTCAGCAGTTCGCGCAGCGCGGGTTCCAGTCCACGCACTTCGTCGGGCAGGCGCAGCGCCAGGTCCAGGAATCGGCCGTTCACCGACCGAGCCTCCACCGTCACGGCAGCCGACGCCGCACCGGGCTCGGAGGCCGCGCTGGCGTACCCCGTCATGCTATAAACCGCCATTCAATCTGCCCCTGAAGTGAACGCCGATTATGTCCAAGCCCAAACCAGCGCCACTGCCTTCGGGCACCGTCGTTGGGGGCTACACGGTCGTCAAGAAGCTGGCGGCCGGCGGCTTCGGGGTTGTCTACCTGGCCGAGGGTGAAAACCAGCAGCTGGTGGCGGTGAAGGAATACCTGCCGGCTTCACTGGCAGAGCGCTCGGCCGGCGAACTGACACCGCGGGTCAAGCCCGACAAGCAGCCGCTGTACCGCCTGGGCCTGAAAAGCTTCTTCGAAGAAGGCCGTTCGCTGGCCCAGATCAGCCACCCCAGCGTGGTCAGTGTGCTGAACTTCTTCCGCGAGAACGAAACCGTCTACATGGTGATGAACTACCTGCAGGGCGACACCCTGCAGGACTTCATCGTCACGGCGCGTGACTTGAAGCGTGACAAGGTGTTTCGTGAAAGCACCATCCGCAGCCTTTTCGACGAGATCCTGCGCGGCCTGCGCATCGTGCACCAGCACAAGATGCTGCACCTGGACATCAAGCCAGCCAACATCTTCATTACCGACGACAACCGCTCGGTGCTGATCGACTTCGGCGCAGCGCGCGAGGTGCTGAGCAAGGAAGGCAACTTCATCCGCCCCATGTACACGCCTGGCTTCGCCGCGCCCGAGATGTACCGGCGCGACGCCGCCATGGGCCCGTGGACCGACATCTACGCCACTGGCGCCTGCATCTACGCCTGCATGCAGGGCTACCCGCCCAACGAGGCGCCGCAGCGCCTGGAGAAAGACCGCCTGACCACCGCGCTGGCACGCCTGCGCGGCGTCTACTCCGACAACCTGATCGAGGTGGTGGAATGGACGATGGCGCTGGACCCCTTGTCGCGCCCGCAATCGGTGTTCGCCTTGCAGAAGGAACTCAGCCGCGAGGGTGAGCGTCGTTACACCAAGCTCAGCATGGCCGAGAAGATGCGCCTGCAGTTCGACACGATGGTGGCCGACACCAAGAAGAGCGTCAAAAGCGTGACGGGCGGCGTTGCCGTCAAGCCGAAATGAAATTTTCCGTTTTCCAGATCAGCCGCAAGGGCGGGCGTGGCACCAACGAAGACCGCATGGGTTACTGCTACACGCGTGATGCCGCGCTGTTCCTGCTGGCCGACGGCATGGGCGGTCACCCGGAAGGCGAGGTGGCGGCCCAGCTGGCGCTGCAGGTGGTCTCGGCTGCCTTCCAGCAGGAAACCAAGACCGGCATCAAGGACCCGCGGGCCTTCCTGGCCTCGTCGATCCTGCTGGCGCACCGCCAGATCCTCACCTATGCCGCCAGCAAGAACATGCTGGACACCCCGCGCACCACTTTCGTGGCCGCCCTGATCCAGGGTGACAGCGTGTGCTGGGTGCACTGCGGCGATTCACGCCTGTACATGGTGCGCGACGGCGAGATGCTGGCGCGCACACGCGACCATTCCTATATGGAGCAGCGCCAGGACGAAGTGCCGCCCGGCGCCAAGACCGGTGACAAGACCAATCGCAACGTGCTCTTCACCTGCCTCGGTTCGCCGGCCAATCCGGTGTTCGATGTCATGGGGCCGATCAACCTGCAGCAGAGCGACCGCATTTTGCTGTGTTCCGATGGCTTGTGGAGCGCGCTGTCCGACGTCGAGATCGTCTACGACCTCGGCCTCAAGCAGGTGGCGCGCGCCGTGCCCGATCTGGTGGACAAGGCACTTGAGAAGGCGGGCGCCAGCAGCGACAACGTGACCGTGATCGCCATGGAGTGGGAGACGCCCGACGGCTTCGAGGAGACCCGCGGCAGTGTCACCACCGACAGCATCAACGACGGCGTCTTCGCCTCCACGGTGCAGGCGGGCGGTGTGGAAGGCCTGGTCGAGGACCTGGACGACGAGGCCATCGAACGCTCGATCGCCGAGATCAACGAAGCCATCCGCCGCACGGCAGCCCGACGCAACAGCTGAGCGGCCCGGTGCCGACGGCTGCGTCTGTTTTTTCCCGGATCCGAAACATGAGTGCTTATTCCCGTAGCGGCGGTCGCGCTGCCGACCAGTTGCGCCCGGTGCGCATCACGCGCAGCTACACCATCCATGCCGAAGGCTCGGTGCTGATCGAGTTCGGCAACACGCGTGTGCTCTGCACCGCTTCGGTGGAAGAGCGCGTACCGCCGCACAAGAAGGGCAGCGGCGAG
>JAURZM010000021.1 GCA_030653385.1 Rubrivivax sp.
AGCGCGCCGACGAGCGACTCATCGATGCACGACGCGACCTCGATTACCGGACGCCGCCTCAAGTGAATCGCGGGGCCAATGGCCGGTCACAGAGTGTTGCGGGCACTCGACCGACCGAGCGCCACCGGCTCGTCTGGGTCGTCCAGGGACAGCGGCCTCGCTGACTTGAACGCCGGAAAGCGGTCGCTTGGAACTGCGACACGGCTCCTGACGGCTTCCACCCATACAGCGCTGATCCCCGGCCTTCCTCGGGTCCTTGGCACAATCCCTGTATGCCCAACATTGCATCCGTGCTCAAGGCCGAGATCGTCCGTCTGGCTCGCAAGGAGTTGCGCAGCGAGGTCGATTCGATCAGAAAGGCGCTCGCGGCAGCGCGCGCGGAAAGCGCCGCGTTGAAGCGCAGAGTCAGCGAACTGGAGCGGTCCGTGCGGCACTCCGCGCGCGCCGCCCCCGCTCGGCCGCCATCGCCACCTGCGGTCGAGGAAGTGGACGGCGCCGACAGATTCCGGTTCCGAGCCTCCGGCATGGCCAGCAATCGCAAGCGCCTGGGCTTGTCGGCTGCGGATTTCGGGTTGCTGGTCGGCGCATCTGGGCAGAGCGTTTATGCCTGGGAGCAGGGCAAGGCACGCCCCAGAGGCAAGAACCTCGCGGCCATCGCTGCCATGCGCGGGGTTGGCAAGCGCGAGGTGGTGGAGCGCTTGGCAGCCCTGAAGTCGGGCGAGCAGTCGTAGGCGAGCCGACGCGCGGTCCGGCGTCCTGACCGGACCACCGGCGAGCGCTCCTCGCCACCCTTGAAGTGCACGGGCTCAATGGGATCCTGACTGCATGGTGGGCCGCCGGCCTGCCATGCAACCGATCAGGAGTCCCTCATGAAATTCTCCAAAGCCGAGGTCGACGCCATCATCGAGGCGTCCCCTCGCACCTTCGTTCCCTTCAACAAGCTGGTGCTGTCCGAGGACCACCAGGCCCGCAGTGCCACGGCGCCCGTGATGTCGCTGCCGGAACTGGCCGCGTCGATCAAGGACAGCGGCGTGCTGCAGAACCTCGTCGTGGTCCAGGCGACGCGCGGGCGCTACGAGGTCTGCGCCGGCGGGCGGCGGCTCGCCGCGCTCACGCTGCTCGTGCAGCAGGGCGACATCGCCGACAACTACCCCGTGCCGGTGCTCGTCGTGCCTGCTGACAAGGCGCTCATCGCGAGCCTTGCCGAGAACTGCTTCCACGTGCCGATGCACCCGGCCGACGAGTTCGCCGCCTTCGCCAGACTGCTCGCGCAGGGCAAGTCCGCCGAGGACGTGGCCGCAGCCTTCGGCGTGACGCCGCTCATCGTCAAGCGGCGCATGAAGCTCGCCACCGTCTCGCCCCGGCTGATGGACCTGTACCGCGAAGGCGGCATCGGCCTGGACTGCCTCATGGTGCTGGCCTCGGTCGACGATCACCAGCGCCAGGAGCAGGCCTGGGCCGGTCTGCCGGGCTGGAACCAGCGCCCGGAGCATCTGCGGCAGTTGCTGACCCGAGGCGAGATCGAATCGGACGCAGACCCGCTGGCCCGCTACGTCACCGTCAAGGCCTACGAGAAGGCCGGCGGACCACTGCGCCGCGACCTGTTCAGCGACGACGACCGCAAGGCCTACCTGCTGGACCCGGCCCTGCTGGAGCGCCTCGCCGCCGACAAGCTGGGCAAGCGCGCGAAGCAACTGTTGTCTGAAGGCTGGAAGTGGGTCGACATCCGTCCGCGCTTCGCCTACGACGAGTACGTCAAGCACGGCGAGCTGCGCAAGCCCCGCCGCGCACCGACGTCCGAGGAGGCCGAGGCGCTGAAGGAGCTGGACACGCGCATCGCTGCCCTGCACGAGCAGATGGACGCGCTGGTGGACCGCGATGGCGATGCCGGCGAGGACGTCAGCGACGCCGACGACGCGAACGACGCCGCCGACGAGGACGACGCGTCGCGCGACCGTGCCTTCCTCGCCCTGGAGTCCGAGGCCGATGGGCTGGAGGAAGAGCGCAAGGCGAGACTGGAAGCGCTGACCGAATGGCCCGCGGCCTGGATGGCGCTCGCCGGGTGCGTGCTGCATGTGGGCGCGGACGGCCGTGCCGCGATCAGGGCAGGGCTGATCCGTCCCGAGGATCGGGCCGATCTGTCTCAGGCCATCACCAAGGCTGCCGAAGAGAAGTCGGCCGGTGGAGGCGGCTCGGAAGACGACGCGGATCCTGCGCGCGGCACGGGGCTTCCGGCCCTGCAGTCGCTTCCATCGGCAGCCGGCGCCACGGCACGGCCCGTGCACTCCGAGAGGCTCGTGCGCCGCCTTACGGCCCACCGCGTTGCCGCGATCCAGGCCGAGCTGCTGGACCGCCCCGAGGTCGCGATGGCGGCACTGACGACCCACCTGACACTGAAGCTGCTGGCCGACCCGCTCCATGGCGCCTACCGACTGCCGAACCTGCTGGCGATCAGCGCAACCGGCAACCAGCACGAGTTGCGGGGCGCGGCCGAGGACATCGAGGCGAGCCCGGCGGCCCAGCGCATCGAAGCCGTCCGCATCGCCTGGATCGAGCACCTGCCCAAGGAACCCGACGCGGTATTCGACTGGATGCTGCGGCAGCCGCCGCAGACGGTGCAGCGGCTGCTGACCTTCCTGGTCGCGTGCACCGTGAACGGCATCACCGGCACCGACGCCGGCCGACCGGTCAATGACGGTCTGGCCTGCGCCCTCGGCCTCGACATGACGCGATGGTGGTCGGCCACGGGGGAGGCCTACCTTCAGCACGTGTCCAAGGCGAGGGTGGTCGAGGTGGTGCACACCGTGGCCGGCGCCAAGGCGGCAGGTCCGCTCACGGCGCTGAAGAAGGATGCCGCGGTGGCGCAGGCCGAACAACTGCTCGCCGGGCGTGGCTGGTTGCCCGACTGCCTGCGCGTGCAGCCGCACGCCGATGCCCCGGCGACGGGTGGCGAGGAGGTCGACGCCAACGATCCAGCACGGACCGAGGCGCCCGCCTGCGCCTGAACGCAGGGCCGGCCCGGTCCGGGCCGGCTCATGCGACCGGGACAGGCGTGTCACCGTCGTCCCCGATGCTCCGCGGCCCGGGCTTGCCGGTGTCGCCCTGGGCCGGGTCGCGGCTCCCTGCAGGCGAGCGCCGGATCGCACCGATGTAGGCGATATGTGCAGCTGCCCATATCGCCTATTTAGGCCAGTCCGCGGTTATGCGCAGAAAGCCCGCTGCGCTCACGCCCGACATGCGAGAGGTCGCGTCTGACTCAACATAACTCCGCTGATCTACGCGGGACGGTTCGGGTGTAGGAGCCATCCAAGCGCATTCAGCCGGCCTACCCAGACGCCGGCCGGCTGATGTCGTGCGCGCAGCCCCGCCGGCGCGGGTGAAGTACTGCCGCGCGGGTCGTGGCCTTCAGGCGCTACAGCTCGAGCACCCGCGCTGCATCTGCACGGGCGGACACTTGACCGAGCCGTAGGAACAGAACACGCAACAGTCGCCGGCCGTCGGCCGCAGCACGGTCTTGCAGTGCTCGCACTCGTAGAAGAACTGGCACGCGTCGGTCGGCATCACCTCACGCTTGGCGTGGCCGCACGCCGGGCATGTCAGCACCGATTCCAGTTCCGGGTCAGCCATGATCACTTCCTCACCGTCGAGGGGAAGCCAGCATCCGTCGTGGCCTTCGCCAGTGCCGTTGCGTTGGTCTTGTCGGCGTCAAACGTGACGGTGGCCGTCTTCTTCGCGAAGTCGATCTGAGCCTGGCTCACACCGGCCACCTTCTCGAGTGACTTCTTCACCGTGACCGGGCACAGCCCGCAGGTCATGTTCTGCACGTCGAGCACGGCGGTCTGCGGCGGCGCAGCCAGCGAAGCCAAGGGCATCAGCATGACGAGTGCTGCGGCAATCAAATGGCGCATGGGTAGGTCCTTCACAGAAAGAATGGCGCCAACCAGGGCACCGACAACAACGCGAGCAGCCCCAGCGTCACCAGCCAGAAGATCAGCCGCTGCCGCTTGAGGACGATCGGCTCGGCACACGCCGCGCCGAGCTCGCAGACCTGTGGCTGCAGGTACAGACGCCGGAACGCCAGACCCAGGAACAGCAGCGTCGCAGCGATGAACCAGGGCCTCAAAGGCTCCAGCGCCGTCAGGTTGGAGATCCACGCACCGCCGATGCCCAGCGTCAAAAGCACGAGCGGACCGACGCAGCACACCGACGCGCCGACGGCGGCCAACGCGCCGGCGAGCAGTGAACCTCTTGCTTTGAACGTGGCCATACACCGGGTGAACTTGTTTGATGTCGGAAAGTCTAGAGTCCGTACCATGGTACGGAGTCAAGGGGTCCAGATGACAAGCGAGCTGACGATAGGGCGATTGGCCGACGAGGCCGGCGTGAACGTCGAGACGATCCGGTACTACCAGCGCCGCGGCTTGATGGCTGAACCGGACAAACCGGCGAGCGGACATCGCCGCTATGGCCCGGCGGCGATCAAGCGTGTACGGTTCATCAAGCGCGCGCAGGTGCTGGGCTTCACGCTGGAGGAAGTCGCCAGCATGCTGGAGCTGGACGAGGCCTGCGCCTGTGCTGAAACACGCGAGCTTGCCGGGCACAAGTTGCAGGTCATCGAAGAGAAGCTCGCCGACCTGAAGGCGATGCGCAAGGCCTTGTTGGCGCTGCTGCGCCAATGCGATACGGGGGCGGCCACGGGCAGTTGCCCGATCATCCATGCCCTGGCCGCCGACTGACAAGCTACTCTGCGCGGCTATAGCGAGCGCAACCAGTCGAGCAGAGACTTGCTCTGCTGCCAGGATGGCAACGCTGGCGACGGCGACTCGCCGGCCACCTTCTCCAAAGCGCGCCGCTTCATCTCCAGGTTCGCCCGGGCGTAGATCTGCGTCGTCTTCACATCCACGTGCCCGAGGAAGTCGCGGATCATCTCCAGCGACACGCCGCTCTGCAGCAGGTGCATGCCCTTGGTGTGCCGCATGCTGTGGGGGCTGATCTTCTGCGTGAAGCCGGGCACGGCCGACCGGGCGGCCTGCACGTGGCAGTGCAGAAGGTACCGCAGGCCCGACCGCGACAAGCGCCCGCCCTGGCGGTTCTGGAACACCGGCAGGTGGCCTCGCTCGGGCCGATCGAGATCGTTCTCCCGCAGGTGTTCACGCAACAGCCGAGCCGTGGCGTCCATCAAAGGCACCACGCGAACCTTGCGCCCCTTGCCCAGCAACCTGACCTGGGCCGGCGTTGTCAAACGCACATCGTGGGCGTTCAGGTCGATCAACTCCTGCGCCCGGGCGCCGGTGTCGTACAGCACGCTGAGCATCACCGCGTCGCGCCGCCCGGCCGGCGTGGTCGGATCGGGATGCGCCAGCACCTGAGTCAGCTCGTCCTTGGACATGTAGGCCACCGGCACCTGGACATGGCGCCGCAGCGGCATCGCCATGATCTTCTGGCACTGCAGCATCCGCTCGGGCACCTCCGACTGCACGTAGCGGAAGAATGCGTGCAGCACGGCCAGCCGCTGGTTCTGTGTGCGGATTGAACACTTCCGCTCCTGCGACAGGTGATCGAGGAAGGCCTCGACGAAGGTCACGTCGATGTCGGCCAGGCAGAGGCGCTCGACGGCAATGCCGCGTCCGTCGCGGCCAAAGCGCAGGAGCAGCGTGAACACATCGCGGTAGGCCTTGATCGTGT
>JAURZM010000002.1 GCA_030653385.1 Rubrivivax sp.
CGCCAGGACAATGCCGTCCTGCGCGAACAGATCGCCAAGATGGCAGCGCTGGTCGACCACTACTTCGCGGCGTGGCAGGAGACCCGCCTGCTGCTGCAGCGGCGCGACCGCGAGCTGGCCGAGTCGCGCCGCGATGCCAAGGTGCGCGTGGTATCGATCGCGCCGGAGCACCGCGGCGGCTGACCGCAGCGCGCGCGCCTGTGAACGCCTGAAGTCGCGCCGCCCTGCGCCACGGGTCATCCCGCGAAGAGGACTTCCTCCGCAGCCTGCGCCTTCATTGCATCCAGGTCGATCACGGCATCGGCCATCGCGGTCAGCTCCGGCGTCTGCGAGACGAAGTACTCGCGCTCGTAGCCACCCAGGCGCAGCACCTCGCGCTTCATCGCCATGAACATGCGTTTGCGATCGGGATCGAGCGCTCCGTCGGCTTCGTCGCAGAACAGCGTCGAGTACCGGCGCCCCGTGTGCGTCGCCAGGTACAAGGCGATGGCGCGCGTCAGGCAGGCCTCCACCCAGGTCCGTTCGCCGCCACTCATCAGGCCCATGCTCTTGGCATCGCCGGTGGAGCCGTCGTGCACGACGATGTCGAACCCTTCCTTCTGCTCGCCTTTGCCGCTTTCGAGCAGCGTGTGGATCGACACCGTGAAGCGGGGTCCATAGCAGGCCAGCAGCAGCTCGTTGGCCAGGCCGGACAGGGCCGGCCCGGCGTCGTCGATCGCCAGCGCGATCAGCCCGTCGTTGCTCATGCAGCGCGCGAACAGGCTCCAGTTCGCGAGTTCGTTCTCGACTTTCGCGCAGCGGGCCTGGACCCTCTCTCGGCGGGCGCCGAGTGCCGCCGACTGCTTGCCGAGTTCCACCCGCGCCTGCGCGTCGCGCGCGGCCTCCAGCAACGATCGTTCGGCCGTCACGAGCGCGCCGCGCGCACCCGTCACTGCCTCGGCAGCGGTCGCGAGCGGGCGCTCGTCGTGGGCCGCCGGCAGGTCCCCCAATAGCCGCTCGATCCGCTCCAGTGCCGCGGCGGATCGCTGCTGCTGCCTCTGCAGTTGCTGCGCGATGGCCGAGCGCGAGGCCCCGATCTGCCCGCGCTCGGCTTGCTCCTCGGGGGTCTGCGCGACCCGCATGGACGGCGAACCCAGGGCAGCAAGATCGCGATCGATCTCGGTCACCGTGGCCTTGGCCTGCGCGCACGCCTGCTCCTTCGACGCGAGTATCGCCATGCGGTCGACGCGATCGCGTGCAGCGCGCTCACGATCCTCTGCCCAGGCCAGTGCCTGCGGCGCACCGGCAAGCGTTTCGTGGCGCCGGCGCGCCTTGTTCAATTCCCCTTGGACCTGCTCCTTCTCGCGGGCACAGCGTGCCACCTGGGTCCGTGCATCGGGCATGAGGGCTTGCGCTTCGCGTGCATCGCCGAGCAGCTTGCAGCGCCCCTGCAGATCGGTGCCCGAACAAGGCACCTCGGCGGCAAGGCCGAACCGATGGGCAAGCTCCTGCGCCCGAAGCACCGCCTTACCCGCGTCGCGTTCGATGCCGGCCAGCTTCTGTTCCGCGAGACGGACAGCGCCTTGGCATTGGCTCAGCAACTGGACCTGTTGGCGACCCGCCTGCGTGCGCGCCCGGCGCTGTTCGTGCGCGCGCTGCGCCAGCGCCAGCCGCCGGACCGACCGGCCGACCGCATCGGCCGCGCCGAGCACCTCCAGGCAGCGGTGTCGCGACTGCATCAGCGACTGCCGCCGCGCCTGCTCTTGCTGCTGACGCGCGCCGATGCGCTGCTCCAGGCGTTCCAGCCGCTGCACTTCCGCGAGGTCCTGGACCTGCAGTGCCTCTGCCGACTGGCCAGTCATGTCGAGCTCGGCCAGCCGCTCGGCCGTGAGCTGGGCGCGTCGCGCCTCGATCGCGCGGGACTGCTCACGCTCGGCCGACAAGCGGGCGTGCCGCTCGAGCGCCTCGTCGAGCCCGGCCTGGGCCGCCCGCTTGGCGACTTCGGCACCGGCCACCCGCGAGTCCGCGCAGTCGAGCCCTTGTCTGGCGACCTCGACAGCCGCGATCTCGTCGACCAGGCCGGCCTGCTCCTGCCGGATCGCGACCAGCCCCGCCTTCAGCAGGCGTGCGACTTCGGCGGCCTTCTGGCCGATGGCGCGAATCTCTTCCTGACCGAGCAGATCGGCCAGCAGCGACTTGATCTCGCCATTGCGGTAGGTGTTGAGCTGGCGCTTGCCCTGGGAGGCGAATACCGACGTGAAGAAGGTCTCCGGGCTGCCGCAGATGCACTCGACGCAGCGGGAATACGACTCGACGCGTCCGTCGGATACCGTGCCGTCGTCGACACGCACGGGTCGCCATTGCCCATCGTCGTCCAGTCCGAGCAGGAATGCCTCGGTCTTGCGCCGGCCACTCATCCGGATGACGATTTGGGATCGGTAGCAGCGGCCTTCGTGCGCCCAGGTCAGGTCCTTGATGCTCTCAGGAAGGTAGACGTGGTCGTAGAACGTGAAGCCGCCACACCCCGCCGTCGCCGCCCGGCTGGGAAGCAGGTTGTAGGGCGTGAGGTTGTCCATGATCGTCGTCTTGCCGCTGCCGTTGGCACCGGCGATGGCGATCAACTCGGCACCGTCCGTCAGGCGCTCGAGGTCCAACGTGAGCTCTTCCAGGCCCAGGCCATCGCGGATGCCCCTGAAGCCCTTGAGAGTGAGTTTGAGGGGTTGCATGTGGCGCCTTGATCTACCGTGGTGGTTCGATCAGGTTGCCATTCGAATCCTCCGCATCAAGGCCCGTCACGTTCCGACCGACGGCTGTGCAGGCGAGACCGGGCGTTTATCAGCGGCGGCCGTGCTCACACACTCGGCCACAAGCGGCCGATCGCCTTGTGCTCGAAAACTTGGCCGCAACGAGGCCTCGGAAGACAGCTTTCGGGCGACGAACCTGGGCCGCTCGTCGGCTCGACTCGGCCAGGAGCGGTCCTTGGTTCGCCGGCAGCGTCGACGTGCCAATGGCCGGTGTCCAGGCAGTGCCGACACGAACCCGAGCTTTTCTTCATCCTGCCTCTCAGATCAGGGCGCTCAACAATGGAGTCGTTGCTGACCGTC
>JAURZM010000001.1 GCA_030653385.1 Rubrivivax sp.
CCAGAACGCCATGATCAATGCGATCAACGATGCCGGGGAGATGGGCTGCCAGAAGATCAACGATCCGTCCTGCATGATGCTGGCCACCGGGCGTGCAGCGGCGGTGGCTTCACAGAACGCCGCATGGATCAATGGCGCCAAGATTGCCGAGCAGGCCCTTCCAGTCGTTCGCAACGTGGCCGAGGCGATGTGCTACGCGGTCTTCCCCCTGATCGTGTTGCTCCTGTTCCTCTCGTCGGGGCGCAACACCCTGCTGATGCTGGCCGGGTATGCAACAGCGCTGATCTCGATCCAGCTCTGGCCACCCTTGTTCGCAATCCTCAACTACATGGCGTCCATCTATGGCCAGCTCGACCAGGCCGCGGCTGCTGAAGTCGGCGGCGGGGTCAAGGCGCTTGCCCTTCAGACATCCTCGCCGATCTACTCGAACGCCGTGTCATCGCAGGCAGTGGTGTCGTACCTCATCATCGGCATTCCGATGCTGGCCTATTCTCTGGCAAGCAGGCTCGTCAACTTCGGCAGCGCGATCATGGGTGGCCTGCAGGGTCTGCAATCTGCATCCCTCAGCGGGAATGCGTCCGCCGCCGCCGCCGCAGGCAACGCGAGCATGGGCAATGTGTCCATGGACCAGCGGGTCGTGAGTCCCTCGACTTCGAACCCCTGGGTCTCACGGCAACAAGACATGGACGGCAACTGGTTGACCACAACCGGCTCTGGTCAGCAGGCAGTCTCGTACCTGCGCAATGAGGGTGCCGTGTCCCGCGTAGTGTCCTCCCGTGTCAGTCAGAGTGCGGTCACAGAGGCCTCCCGTGCCGCCGAGTCGGCGCGATCTGACGTGGTGTCGGCCAGCAGTGAACTGTCATCGGTCTTGGTAGAAGCCATGTCGCGCACGACATCGCGCTATCAGTCCTCGAATCGAACAAGTGGACAGTCAATTTCCAGTGTCGAAGAGCTTGGAAAGTCGGCCGACAGCTTGCGCACCATCTCCGATCAAGTTGCCAAGAGCACCGGTCTCAGCTCCTCGCAGGTCTCGCAGATCGCATTCCAGCTTTCAGGAGGGATCGGCACTCCTGGCATCAGCCCGGTCAGGGCCACCGCCTCAGGCAACGCCGGAAAGTCCTACAACTCCAATTTGACCGAGCAAGAACAGAAAGTTGCTTCTGAACTCACAAACGATCAGCTGAGGCAGTTTCGATCCTTCGCGGACCGTGCAACTCGAGATCAAACCTTCGCAAGTGCTCTCGGTGCTGAGAGTCGCGAAGGACAGGAACTTGCATCTCGCCTCTCCACAGCCACCACCCGGGCTGACTCAGCACAGTCGGTGTTTGCCGAGAGACAAGCCGTGGCGAACCGGTTGTCTACTGCATACGAGTCAGGGGAGGCTCTGTCCATCGACTTGGCTCAGTTGCCAGCGAACTCCGACTTCATGCGCCGCTACCAACGCTTGGCAGCAGAGTACGGATCCGACAGTCTTGCGCTGCAGGCGGCCATGGCTAGCGAACTTGCCACGCGCGCCTTACCGCCAACGAGAAACCAAATGGGTTCCTCTGCGCTCCCAGCCACCTTTGAAGATGTTCAGCGGGCCAGAGAAGCCACTCTGCAGGATCCCGCCTTCGCTGCATCAAGGGTGGACTCTGCTGATCGATCGAACGACCGCGCTGTGTCCCCGAGGATCAGTGGCAAGACTCTCGGCCCACCCGAATTGCCAACAGCTCTAAGCGGCATTCGGCGCGATGTAACGGCACACGCTGCAGAGGCTTGGCAAAGGCAATCTGCTGCCGAAACTTTCGACCAGCGCAATGAGATAACTCGAAATCCAGATGGCACTATCGGATCACGGCGCTCGCAGGCAATGAGCAATGCTCGCCAACTTCGCGACGATGTAGCAAACATCGCTGAACAGGCGCGCGACGTCATGAGGGACGGTCCTGGCCAGGCCAGCGCTGCCGCCCAAGCGGCCAAGGAGCGCATCGCCAAATCTCAGCGCGCTCAAGACATCGCCGCGACGGCTGAAGTTCCGACGATGCTTCCCAAAGGTGGCAAACGGCGCCCCAACTAGGACTGGAAGCGCCGCACCCTCAGATGCGGCCCTGTGCACCCGGCGTCGGATGATTCTCCACGTCAAACACGTCGCCCTGGAACCGATGAACTCCATTCTCGTCAAAGAAAGGGCGATTCTCAGCACTGGTAGCGCTCCGAAGGTCAGGGTCGACTTCCTGCGCCGCAGTCAAGTTGCGGCTCGCAACCCACATGACCGCCGCTGATGCGCCGCCCCAGAATACAAAGAAGAAGCCCATGACGAACGCACCTCTGTCGGTCACCGTGGCAGCCGCGAGACCGCCGACCACGACAAAGGCCAAAAGGACAGTTCGGACGCGGTTCACTGCGGGCTCCATCAAGGTTGTCGGCTCGTCAGGCGAGCAGTTGATTGCCTTCCCGTGAGGCCAATCTTTATACTGGTCCGGCGATGCTGTCAAGGAGACCAGAATGCTTGATCGCAGCCTGCTCACCGCGTGTTTGGCCGCCTTCCTGACTGCCTACCTGTCCCCTGCGTACGCCGTTGCCCTTCGACCCGGCAAGGTCACAGATGCAACGGTTTGCGATCTGGCGCCGAACACTATTGGGTTCCTTGGAGGTTCTCTGCTCATCCCAGCAGCAGCCGCAAAGCGCGACCAGGTCGATGCGTACTTTCGCCTGTCCGCCTCGTTCGTTGCCCAGAAGTGTTCCGACGGCCAGATCCTGATTCTGCAAGGCATGTCCGACCTCGCAGTCGCGGCTGAGTCTCTGGTTCAACTCGCGAACTCAGCTTGTGCTGTTGCCACAGTCGTTCGATCCGAGGTTTCTATCCCGTTCCTTGGTGGTTCGGAGCCGGGGTTTGAATTGCGCTGCCCGATCACGAAGAGGAGCGCGCTCGGTGCGCACCTTGGCGAACTCGAACGCGCTGATCCGTTGGAATCGCTCAAAGCGCGACTCCAGGGAGCTGCTCGCGTCGAGAGCGTGCCAGCGCCTGCCGGCATCTCTGACAAGAAGACCGACTGTGACAAGGTCACCCTGGCTTCACTGCTTCAGGGTGGAGCCTGCCAGAAGTAACCGCTCCGGCGTGTGTCTGGCGATCCTGCCGGTGCGCCGCTGAATCCCTCACTTCAGCCCTCAGCAGCCCCGGCATTTTCGCTTTTCAAAGGCATGCATCCTGCATATCTTGGCCTCGCTCACTGCGCTCAGCAGCCGGAGATCCAGGATGACCAACGACCAAGACCGCCCTGCGTCGCAATCCGAAACCGGTCCAGTGCGGCCGCCCATGGCGGGCCAGGCGGACGGCAACGATGCGACTCCAGACTCCCAGGCTAGTGTCAGGGCTCAGCACGGGCAGACAGGTCTCCTGCTGGAGTTGATGCGCGAGATGCGGGGGCAACGTGAATCGTTCCAGGAGGCTCAGCGGCTCGCGGCCGGAGAGCGGAAGTCTGAGCACCGCTGGCGCATGCTGTTCCAGGCCATGGTCTTCGGCCTGCCCGTCCTGCTTGGCATCGTCTACTTCCTCTTCTTCCTGAGTTCGACCGGGTTCCGATGGGGCCCGTTTGGCGACGTGGTGGGCGTCGTGCGCATCGAGGGCCAGATCTCGTCGACCGATCACGCTTCGGCGGACTCGATCGTGCCCCTGCTGGAGAAGGCTTTCGCGAATCCCAACGTCAAGGCCGTCGTTCTGTCGATCGACAGCCCTGGTGGGGCGCCAGTGGAAGCCGAGCGCATTTACACCGCCATCGGCTCGCTCAAGCGCAAACACCCGAAGCCGGTCGTCGCGGTGATCAACAACCTCGGCGCCAGCGCGGCCTTCCTGATCGCGCTGCATGCCGACAAGATCGTCGCCGGCAGGTACTCACTGGTTGGGTCCATCGGGGCGATCATGGCTCCATGGCAACTGGATCGTGCGATTGCCAAGTACGACGTCAGCCAGCGGGTCTATGCGTCGGGCAAGCTCAAGTCCTTCCTGAACCCCTTCACGCCGGTGACACCCGAAGTCGACCTGAAGGCGCAGAAGCTGGTCGATCAGATGGGCACGTACTTCCTCGAGGAGGTGAAGGCGCGGCGCGGGTCCCACCTCAAGGCAGGCGTCGACGTCGCGACCGGCGAGGTGTGGGCCGGCCCCGAAGCAAAGGACATCGGCCTGGTGGATGCCGTCGGCACGATCGACGAGTACGTTGCCAGCACTTGGGGTGTCCATGCCTACGATTTCGGACCCAGCAACCAGGGTTTGCAGTTGCTCGGTCGGACCATCCAGGACGCGGTCGTGACTTCGGTTCAGCGCCTGACGACGGGTGTCGTTGTCCGCTGAACGCGGACACCGCAGTTCGCGCGGCATGCCCCCGACGACAACGCGCCTCGTTGGGTGATACCGCTGCTGGCCGCGCGCCTTGTGTTGAGATCCGGGCGTCACCATCTCCGATCGCTGGACGATTCGGGCTTCCAGCAAGTCGCGCGAGGTTGCGACAGGTTCCTGCTTGCGACGACAGTCCCCGGGTTCGCGTTGTCGGCCCTGCTGCTGCTGCCGGCGGCTGGGTACTGCTGGCCACCTCGATGTGGGGCATCGTGGTCATGCTGCTGGTCGGTCGACGTGTCGCCCTGGAGCGCCGTCGCCGGCGCTGTCTGGTCGGGCCGCCTCCCGCCAAGTGATTCAGGCACGGTCCTGATACTTGGCTCCGCACCTCGTCTTGTGCGCGCAGTTGTCGCACTGCGAAGGCGTCCGCGCCGGGGCTGGCCTGCTCACCCTGCCGTGCACGACAGCCACGTAACGCTCGCGCATCGCAGCAATCTCGGACAGCCCCAGCAGGCGTACCCTGCTCGGCCTGCGCAAGCCGCTTCGGGTGTTCTGTACGACGACCCACGCCTCATCAGAGACTGTCTCGCCGGTCTCGTCCTGAAGGGCAATCCGTTGTGTCGACAGCTCGATCACGTCGGACATGTACACGGCGTCGCGAGGGCGCGTCTTCAGCTCGACAAGCTGAACCCCCGCCGGTGTCCGGTATGCGCGGTCCAGCCTAGCCACCAGGCGATGTCGATGCGATCTGAATGTCCGCTCGGCATAGGCGATCTCGGCGCCGCGCAGTTCGGCGGGAAGGCCACGCTCGATGTCGTCGATCTGCGACGACCGACGTCTGGCGAACAGGATCGCGGACGCGACGAAGGCGATCAGCAGGATCAGCGCGACAACCCCGTCACCCATGGTCGCGTCCCACCTTCAGTACCACCGCGGCATTGGCTGCACGGGCCAGCCCCTTCAGCAGCCAGCGCAGTGCCCGGATCGCGCGCGGCCGTGTCTCCAGCCAGCAGCACAGCGCTGGCGAAGTCGCGTAGTAGGCTCCGACGAACCATCGTCCGCAAGCAGATCGCCTCAGGTACAGGTCCCTGAAAGCGCGCAGAGTGCGGGTGTCGCCGCATTCGCCGAGCGCCAGTGTGGCGATGAAGCACCGACCCTTCGTGGCGCTGGCGGCCGCGATCCTGCGACTCTCGTCGTAGAAGGCGGCATGCGCTTTCAGGCCGCGGTCTCGCGCCCGCGCCTGCTCCACCGTCAGGCGCTGCCCATGGGAAGCGTCGAAGGCCACCTGCCGCTCGCAGTAGCCCATGCGGGCCAGGTCGCTTGCACTGACGAACTCGTCGCGATCGGTCATGCTCAGTCGGCGGCCCGGTTCAAGTCGTGGACTCGTCCCACTCCAGCATCAATGCGACTGGAGTGGCCGGAGGGCCTGCCCTTGCGGCTTCGCCGCCGGGAGCAACGCCTGGACGGGCACCGTCGGGAAGAAGCGGACCGAGGATCGCTGTCGCACCTACCTGCTCCAGGGTCAGCGCCTTGACGACCAGTTCCTTCAGCCTCCCGGTCCTGCGCCGTGGATTGCGGATGCTGGCCAGCGCCTCGAACATGTCAGGATGCTCTTCGCGCGAGATGGTGAGCTTGATCCGGACCGATCCGTCCTTCCGGGCCGCGGTCACTGGCTCCCCGCCGACACCGACGCCTCGCTGGTCACGCTGCCACCGTCCGCTCTGAACAGCTCCGGTCGCTCCCGGACGTACTGCTCGCCGAGCAGCTGGAAGCCCCTCACATTGGCGTACATCGGATCGGCGACCTCGGTGATCTTGTGCTTCGGGAAGCGCCGCCGCACCGCCTTCGTGTAGAGGTAAGCGCCGCCACCGACCAGGATGATGTGTTCGAGTTCCTGGGGGCCGTCGAGCCTGGCGAGAACGAAATCGAGCGCCTGGTCTGCGATCTTGTGGATGGCGGTGTCGAACTTCTTCAGGTCATGGTCAATCTGATTGAGCCGCAGGATCTGCCCCGACCTCAAAGCCCGGTCGACTGCATCCAGATCCCGGAAGTCCTCCTTCATCCTGGCGCCGACGGTGTCAGCGATATGGCGGAGGATGTCGGAGACACCCCGGGTGACGGAGTCGCTCATGTGCGGAACAACCCGCATGCCACGCGTGACCAGCCAGTCGAAGGTCCGCGAACCCACGTCCATCACCAGCGACTTGTACTTTGGCAAGCCAACGCTTGGGTTCTGCTGCGCGCACCAGTAGAGCGCGCCCTGGGGCTGCGGCACGACGAGTGCCCGCTTGACCACGATCCGTTGCTTGCGACCAGCGTGGAAGGTCCCTGTCATCGCCTTCTGGAGAGCCGCGCGCTTGCTCGTGTACTGCGACACCGGCAGCCCGACCACGAGGAGGTCGACGGTCTCTACCTTCATGAAGTGCAAAGCACCGGTCGCAAGCGCCCGGTACTCGGCCGTCTGGGTGTACCCGTCGTGCAGTTGACGCGAACGGAACCTGTCCGCGGCGAATTCGACGTCAGGCCCGACCTCGTAGAGCAGGCCGTCCACCGGCACCTGGACAGTACGGCGCCTGCCGCCCATCGACTCGACCGGAATCTCGTCCTGTCCGAAGTAGGCCAGCGAAGCGAAGTGGGCACAGTCGACCTGGCCCTGCGCTGATGCCGTGACGTACTTCGTGTTGCCGAAGCCGACGTCGATGGCCCTGACGACGATGCTCATGTTCCGCCCTTTCCACAGAGAACACGGGTGTCATCGAGGATCGGCAAATCGATCGGATCGAACAAGCGGAAATCAGCAGCAAACAGCGCCCGAAAGTGAAGGCACCGGTGCTGGAGAGGCCCGCCACGGCCCCCTGGGCGGACACGCGATGGGCGTCATTCGCCTCGCCGTGTTCCCGTTGGTCCCCTCACGGGTCTCCGTTCGGCGAGCGTGCCTCCCCGTCGGCCTGATCGGCTCTCTCCGTCCGGAGTTTTTCGTGACTAGAGGCCAAGCAATTTCTTTGTCAACCCTGGCGTGGATTGGTGCAGTTTCGAGTTCAAAGAATAGTCCGCGCTAATGCAGGAATTTCAAAGATCAAGCCCTGCCCTTTATGCAAGTCCAGTGCTTGACATCGGCCGGCGCAATGGTGTCAACTTCCACCCGAGCCTTGTGTGCCTGCCGCAAGATCCCTTGATCACAAGCAGGCCGGACGCTGTGTCCGTTGGCCTCGGTGCCATGAAGCAGCCGTTAGCGGTCGTGACCCGCACCAGCCGCCGGCTCCTGTTCTTCAAGTGCAAGAGCCGTACCGCGCCAGACGCGGTGATTCCATCCCATATCGATCCGTTCTCCGGACCCTTCGAGGTCGCAGGCGCTGCCATGTGCAAGCCTGCGACGTGCGCTGCCCCACGGCAGCGCATGACCTACCCGAGCCTTCGTCGATCGCCCTTGAGGCGCCCGTGTGTCTTGTCGCCCCTGTAGAGGCGCGGTACACGGCTGTAGACGCGGCCCCGCACTCCCCGGTGGTAGGGGAGTTCTTCCAGCGGGAAGCACCGGGTCACTGAACAACCCAGCGAACCCAGGTCAGCCTGGGTGGCAACCTGCATCCGAACGAGATGCCGGTGCCACGCACTTCGAAGTGCGCGGGGGTGCCCTGCGGAAACGCTCTGCACTCACCTGGATAGTCATTTTTAAGACCACCCGCAGCCGTCATCGGCTGCAAACCCTGGAAGCATCTGTCGGCACGGAGGTCTGCCGCCCGGATGACATCGATCGACCTCCAAAGCCATGCCCGTGCGGGGACGCCGGTGCGTGGTTGAACCATGACGCGTCCCCACCCGAATGACGACTGCCCTGGCTCACGCGGTCAATTTCTGGAGCCCTCACATGTCATCGAAGAACTCGCCGCGCACGCTGCACAACGGACTGCCGCGAACCAACACCCATTCGTGGCGTCCACCGACGGGTTCCCCGTCGGACCCCGACGTTGTCCTTGCATCGCTGCCGATGGGCACCCCCGACTACCTGCGCGTCATCGGCGCCTACTTCGCGAAGTACAACAGCCAGCACAGCAAGAAGAACAAGGGCGTGTCGTTCAAGACCATGCACGACCGACAGCGCATGGTGGTCAGCTTTTTCCGCGAGTTGCGCCACGAGACGCCGTACCGCAACCTCGATCCGCGGCAGCTGGCCAACCGCCACATCGAAGCCATGGTGGCGCGGTGGCTGGAACGTCGCCTCTCCACCGCGACCATCCACAACTACCTCAGCTTCCTGCGAACGTTCGCGGGCTGGATCGGCAAGTCGGGCATGGTGCGCGAGCCGGAGTTCTACGTCGGCGCCGACTCGCCGCACGCCCATCGATCGGAAGTTGCCACGGAAGACCGCAGCTGGTCGGCCATGAACGTCGACATCGCCGGCAAGATCGCGGAGATCGCCCGCTTCGACCACTGGGTAGGCCTGCAGCTGGAACTCGAGGCCGGCTTCGGCCTGCGGGGCAAGGAGGCACGGCACCTGAAGCCCCACGGCGCCATCGTCACCAGCGATGCCGCCAGCCCGCGGGACGCGGCAGCGTTTCCGGAATGCCGGACCTTCCTGCACATCAGTGCTGGCTCCAAGGGCGGGCGCCCGAGGGACATTCCCATCCAGACGCAGGCCCAGCAGGAACTGCTCGACCGGGTCATGAAGCTCGTACCCCCAGGCAGCTATGTCGGGCGGCCCGGCTTCACCAGCCTTCAGAACCAGGCGCGCTTCTACTACGTCATCCGCAAGTTCGGCATCTCGAAGGCCGACCTTGGCGTCGTGTCGCATGGCTTGCGCCACCAATACGCCAACGACCACTTCGAGGCGGACGCCGGCGGCCCGTCGCCAGTGCGTGGTGGAACGTCTCGCCCTGAGGGCAACAAGCCGGCCAGGAAGCGCGTGTCCAGGGTGCTCGGCCACAACCGTGAACGCGCCAGCACGGGCTATTTAGGTCAGTCCGCCGTTATGCGCAGAAAGCCAGCCTTGCGCGCGTCTGGCGCCAGCGAAGTCGCGTCCGACTCAACATAACTCTGTTGTGCAACACGCCGGACACCGAGCTGTCGGGGGAGCCGAAACGCATTGAGCCGGCCGAACGAATCGTTGGCCGGCTGATGTCGTGCGCGCAGGCGCGCCGCCGCGGGTGAAGTGCTGCCGCGCCGCTCGTGGCCTTCAGGCGCTGCAACTCGAGCAACCGCGCTGCATCTGCACCGGCGGGCACTTGATCGAACCGTACGAGCAGAACACGCAACAGTCGCCCGCCTTCGGCCGCAGCACGGTCTTGCAGCTCTCGCACTCGTAGAAGAACTGGCAGGCGTCGGTCGGCATAACCTCTGGCTTGGCGTGGCCGCACTCCGGGCATGTCAGCACCGATTCCAGTTCTGGGGCGGCCATGATCACTTCCTCACCGTCGAGGGGAAGCCCGCGTCCGTCGTAGCCTTCGCCAGTGCCGTTGCGTTGGTCTTGTCGGCGTCAAACGTAACGGTGGCCGTCTTCTTCGCGAAGTCGACCTGGGCCTGGCTCACACCAGCCACCTTCTCCAGCGACTTCTTCACCGTGACCGGGCACATCCCGCAGGTCATGTTGTGCACGTCGAGCACGGCGGTCTGCTGCGGCGCAGCCAGCGAAGCCAAGGGCATCAGCGTGACGAGCGTAGCGGCAATCAAGTTGCGCATGGGTAGGTCCTTCAGAGGAGGAATGGCGCCAACCATGGCACCGACAACAACGCGAGCAGCCCCAGAGCGACGAGCCAGAAGATCAGCCGCTGCCGCTTGAGGACGATCGGCTCGGCGCACACGGCGCCGGGCTCGCAGACCTGTGGCTGCAGGTACAGACGCCGAAATGCCAGGCCGAGGAATAGCAGCGTCGCGGCGATGAACCAGGGTCTCAAAGGCTCCAGCGCCGTCAAGTTGGAGATCCAGGCACCGCCGATGCCCAGCGTCAACAGCACGAGCGGACCGACGCAACACACCGACGCGCCGACGGCTGCCAACACGCTGGCGAGCAGCGAACCTCTCGCTTTGAAAGTTGCCATACACCGACCGGGTGAACTTGTTCGACGACGGAAAGTCTAGAGTCCGTACCATGGTACGGAGTCAAGAGGTCCAGATGACAAGCGAGCTGACGATAGGGCGACTGGCCGACGAGGCCGGCGTGAACGTCGAGACGATCCGGTACTACCAGCGCCGCGGCTTGATGGCTGAACCGGACAAACCGACGAGCGGGCATCGCCGCTATGGCCCGGCGGCGATCAAGCGTGTGCGGTTCATCAAGCGCGCGCAGGTGCTGGGCTTCACGTTGGACGAAGTCGGCAGCATGCTGGAGCTCGACGATGCCTGCGCCTGTGCCGAAACGCGCGAGATGGCCGCGCAGAAGTTGCAGGTCATCGAAGAGAAGCTCGCCGACCTGAAGGCGATGCGCAAGGCGTTGTTGGCGCTGCTGCGCCAATGCGATACGGGGGCGGCCACGGGCAGTTGCCCGATCATCCATGCCCTGGCCGCCGACTGACAAACTACCCAAGCGCGGCTACAGCGAGCGCAGCCAGTCCAGCAGCGACTTGCTCTGCTGCCAGGACGGCAGAGCTGCCGATGGCGACTCGCCAGCCACCTTCTCCAGCGCGCGTCGCTTCATCTCCAGGTTCGCACGGGCGTAGATCTGCGTCGTCTTCACATCGACGTGCCCGAGGAAGTCGCGGATCATGTCCAGCGACACGCCGCTCTGCAGAAGGTGCATGCCCTTGGTGTGCCGCATGCTGTGGGGGCTGATCTTCTGCGTGAAGCCAGGCACCGCCGACCTGGCTGCCTGCACGTGGCACTGCAGCAGGTACCGCAGGCCCGACCTCGACAGGCGCCCACCCTGGCGGTTCTGGAACAGCGGCAGGTGGCCTCGCTCAGGCCGGTCGAGATCGTTCTCACGCAGGTGGTCACGCAGCAGCCGAGCCGTGGCGTCCATCAGGGGCACCACGC
>JAURZM010000004.1 GCA_030653385.1 Rubrivivax sp.
AGATGTGGTGGGCCGCCGGCCAGGAGCCCGATCTGGACAACAACCCCGCGCTCAAGTGGATCCGCAGCCGCTTCAAGATTGCGCCGGACTACGACGGCGAGAAGTTCTTTACCGTGGTGAACGGCGTCAAGATGGCCACGCCGCTGCTGGTGGTGATCTTGCTGATCGGCATCGTCGACATCGTGTTCGCGGTCGACTCGATCCCGGCCATCTTCGCGATCACGACCGACCCATTCATCGTGCTCACCTCCAACGTGTTCGCGATCCTCGGCCTGCGCGCGATGTACTTCCTGCTGGCCAACATGCACGAGCGCTTCCACCTGCTGAGCTACGGCCTCGCGATCGTCCTGGTGTTCATCGGCGCGAAGATGCTGCTGATCGACGTCTACAAGATTCCCGTGGTGTTTTCGCTCGGCTTCACCGCGGTCACACTGACCGTGACGATGATCCTGTCTCTCAAGATCCCGCCCAAGGGCACGCCTGGCGGCGCCTATCCGTTCGGTGCAAAGAAGCAGGACGAGCGAGCATAGGGAGTCAAGCGAGCCCGTAACGGTCGAAACTCGGCCAAGACCCGCCTGAAGTGCCTCCATCCGGACGCCTCAGGCTCCGCACTTTGCGGTGTCGGCAGTTCCTGGATCGTCACACAGGGTGCCCGCCCCCCCGTTCCGTAAGCGTCCGGCGAACCCATCTTGAACCGGGGCTGCGCTGCGATAACGATCCTGTCCAGTTAACGAATAGCTGGACACGATGGATACGGAGACCAGTCGTAAGCGCCGGCGCCACAGCGCAGAGCTGAAGGCGCAGATCCTGACCGAGTGCGCCGCGCCGGGCGCGTCAGTAGCCAAGGTGGCGATGGCGCACGGGATCAACGCCAACATCGTGCATGGCTGGCGCAAGCTGGCCCGCGAGGCAGGTGCAGTGACTGTGTCGCAGCAGTTCGTGCCGGTAGCCGTCGCGACCAGCGCTGTGCCGTCGTCAGACAAGCAGGCCATCGAGGTTGAGCTGCGCCGCGGCGCTGTCACAGTGAAGCTGAGCTGGCCCATGAGTTCGGCGATGGATCTGTCGGGCTGGATGCGCGAGTTGCTTCGGTGATCAAGGTCGAAGCGGTCTGGCTGGCTGTGGAGCCACTGGACATGCGCGCTGGCACCGAAGCGGCGCTGGCGCGCGTGGTCACGGTGTTCGGCGCAGCACGGCCGCACCATGCCTATCTGTTCGCCAACCGGCGCGCCAATCGCATGAAGGTGCTGGTGCACGATGGCATTGGCGTGTGGTTGGCGGCCCGGCGCCTGAACAGCGGCAAGTTCGCCTGGCCCAAGGACGTCAGTGGCACGCTGACGCTGAGCCGGCCGCAGTTCGATGCGCTGGTGCTTGGCCTGCCCTGGCAACGCATTGGAGAAGCGGGCGTGATCACGTTGCTATAGCTCGTCCATTGCGGCATCTGCCGATGGAGGTCGCAAGCTGCGCTTGGCACGATCACACCCCGTGATCGCCGAAGACCTCGACACGCTGGATCCGGAACAACTGCGCCAGGCACTGCGTGCCTCACGCGCCGAGATCGCGTTCAAGCAGGCGATCATCGACAAGCTCACGCACGAGAACGCGATCCTCAAGCGGCTGAAGTTCGCAGCGAAGAGCGAGGCCTATAACGCCGAGCAGAAGAGCCTGCTGGACGAGACCCTGGACAGCGACCTGGCGGCAGTGGCCGCAGAGATCGAGGGCGTGCAAGCCTCGACCAAGGCGCCAGGCGAGAAGCAAGCCCCCAAGCGCGAGAAGCTGCCGGCGAACCTGCCGCGCCGCGAGATCCGCCACGAGCCCGAGAACACCACCTGCTGCTGCGGCACGGCAATGCAGCGCATCGGCGAGGACGTGGCCGAGAAGCTGGACTACCAGCCTGGCGTGTTCACGGTGGAGCGGCACATCCGTGGCAAGTGGGTGTGCAAGTGCTGCGAGAAGATCACGCAGGCGCCAGTGGCACCGCACGTCATCGACAAGGGCCTGCCCGCCACGGGCCTGCTGGCCCAGGTGCTGGTAACCAAGTACCTGGACCACCTGCCGCTGTACCGCCAGGAAGCGATCTTCGAGCGCGCGGGCCACCTGATCGCACGCTCGACCCTGGCGCAGTGGGTGGGTGAGTGCGGCGTGCAGCTGCAGCCGCTGGTGGACGCCCTGGCGGCCGAACTGTTGCGTCAGCCGGTGCTGCATGCCGATGAGACGCCGGTGGCGATGCTCAAGCCTGGCCATGGCAAGACCCACCGCGCGTACCTGTGGAGCTACTGCACGACGCCGTTCAACCCGATCAAGGCCGTCGTCTTCGACTTCGCTGACAGCCGGGGCGGCCAGCATGTGCGCGGCTTCCTCGGGCTGCCGGGAACGAACGATAAGCCGGGCTGGCAAGGCAAGCTCGTCACCGATGACTTCAGCGGCTACAAGGCCTGCTTCGAGCTGGGCGTGACCGAAGTGGGCTGCATGGCGCACGCACGGCGCAAGTTCCACGAGCTGTGGGCCAACCACGGCAGCCAAGTCGGTGAGCAGGCGCTGAAGTTCTTCGGCGCGCTGTATGACGTGGAGCGAGAGGTGGCCGACGCCGACAGCCAGGCCAGGGTCGACGCGCGAAGACGATCACGACCAGTAGCCGATGCGCTGCACCAGTGGATGCGGCAGCAGCGGCAGAAGATCCCGGACGGCTCGGCCACTGCCCGGGCAATCGACTACAGCCTGAACCGCTGGGTGGCGCTCACGCGCTTCCTGGACGACGGCGATCTGCCGATCGACAACAACTGGGTGGAGAACCGGATCCGGCCGATCGCACTCGGGCGGCAGAACTGGCTGTTCGCCGGATCACTGCGCGCCGGCAAACGGGCCGCTGCAGTCATGAGCCTGATCCACTCAGCCAAGCTCAACGGGCTCGACCCGTATGCGTACATGCGCGACGTACTCGAGCGGCTGCCAACACAACCGGCCAGCCGGATCACCGAACTCCTGCCGCATCACTGGCAGCCCATCACCTCGGCCTGAGCTACGCACCACGTCGTCAAGACGGGTTCGCCGGACGCTTACCCCGTTCCAGGTTCTCAAGGTGGTTCACCGTCGTGTCGAGTTGGCCGACACCCGGACTCTGCTCCGATGCGGCAGCCCCAATCTCGTCGATGATGCGGGTGATTGCCGTACCCGGACAACGATCTCGTCCATCAGCGTGACCACCGCTTGAGCACTCTGGAAAGCTGATCGAGCAAGATCGGCTTGGCGATGAAGTCATCCATGCCTACATCGAAGCACAGCCTGCGGTTGTCTTCGAACGCGCCTGAGGTCACGGCAACGATCGGCACTCGCGCGCCTTGTGCTGCGCAGTCTCCCACGTCCTCACGCGCTGCGTCCCCGCAAGTCCGTCCAGCACGGGCATCTGCACGTCCATGAGGATCAGGTCGTAGCAGGAGCCGCCAGTGATCGCATCGACCGCGGCCTTCCCGTCATGCACAAAGTCTGCCTGCGCGCCGAGGCTGTCGAGGAGAAGACCGAGGACCTCGCGATTGACGGGGTTGTCCTCGGCGACCAGTACGCGGGCGCTGCCAGCGCAGACCTGCTGGCTCGTTGCCGGCGACGACGAATCCTGCGGCAGGTCGGCGCGTGCCAGGGGCATCGCGGGTACCCGGAACCAGAACCTCGAGCCGACTCCCGGCGTGCTGCTGGCGCCGACTTGCCCACCCATGAGCTCGGCGAGCCTCGCCACGATGGACAGACCGAGGCCACTGCCACCGTACTCGCGGGTCGAAGCGCTGTCGAGCTGCGAAAACGGCCGAAACAGCAAGTGCTGCTTATCGGCCGGAAACCCGACTCCGGTGTCGGTCACGGCGAACTCCAAGAAGGGCCTTCCATGGCTGTCGGCACCCTCGGTCACGGACGCGGCAATCGATCCGCGGGGAGTGAACTTGATGGCGTTGGCAAGGTAGTTCGACAACATCTGCCTCAGTCGCAAGGGGTCGCCGATGTGGCTGCCGCGCGGCATGTAGGCGCCTTCCAGGCTCAGGTTCAGGCCCTTGAGGGCCGCCGCCGCCCTGAACGCCTCCAGCGTCTCGACAACCAACGCGGCCGGCTCGAACGATGACTCCACAAGCTTGAACTTGCCGGCCTCCACCCGTGACAGATCCAGGATGTCGTTGAGCAAGGCCAGCAAGGTCTCGCCCGAGCGCAGGATGACGTTGGCATAGTCGATCCGCTGTTCCCCCGTTAGGGAAGGAGTTCTCAGCAACTGTGCCATGCCGAGGATGCCGTTCAATGGCGTACGCAGTTCATGGCTCATGGTGGCCAGAAACTCTGACTTGGCACGGGTGGCACTCTGGGCGAGCTGCAGCGCTTGCTCCAGTGCGACCTGGCCGTGTTTGCGCTCCGTGATATCGGAGTAGCCGCCGACGACGCGGATCGCCCGGCCTTGCGGGTCACGCTCGACCACCCTTCCGCGGTCGAGCACCCAGATCACCGAGCCGTCCTTCCGGAGCATGCGGTGCTCAGACGCGTAGTGGCTGTCGGTGCCGTCGAGTAGACGCAGGATCTGCTCCCAGACCTTCGGGCGGTCATCGGGGTGCAACTGGCCGGTGAAGGCATCGAGATGGTCGGGAATCTCGCCTGCCTCGAAGCCCAGGATGCTGAACCATCGATCGTTGTGGCTGAGATGTCCCGACGGAACATGCCAGTCCCAGACGCCGTCCTGCGTGGCCTTCATCACCTGTTGCAGCGTGAACTCGCTCTGCGCGACCTGGCGCTGCGCGTGGAGCACGTCGGTGATGTCGTGCGCAATCACCAAGATCTGATTGCGCCCATCGGCATCCTTGAAGGGACGCTTGATCGACTTGAAGTGGCGCAGTTCGCCCGTCGTGGCATCGCGGCTGTCTTCGAAGACGATCTCGGTACGACCACTGGCCATGATGGACTTGACGTTGGCTCGGAAACCATCGGCCATTTCCTTCGGAACCCCGTAGTCGTCGTCGTGCTTGCCGATCATCTCGTCGGGCGTGGTCCCGTAAAGACGAGCGAGGGTCTGGTTGCACAACAAGAAGTCGCCGTTCTCGTCCTTGAGCAGCACGACGTCCGGGATCTCGTCAAAGACCGCCTGGAACAGCGCGAGCTTGCGATCGGCACTCAGCGTGGACGAGGGATTGCTTTCGGGACCTCCCGGGATCGAGCTCGACAGATCGGCCATCAGCGTCTCCTGACAGGCAGAGTTGCGCGTGTCCTGGCCGGCCCGCACTTGAAGGAAGGCGCTCGGCCGTGCTCGCACGGCACAGGGAGTCCGAGTGCAGCCGGCCATTCTCGGGCTCGCATGGATCGCTTGCCCAATGACCTGGGTGCAAGAGATTGCGAAACTGTAATCGTGGAGTGCTCGGGCCCATTGACGTTAAGGCGCTCTTCTGACCACTCAGTTGCCCCGGCGGCCTGGAGTCCGGTGATGGGTACGCTGCGGCGCTTTGGCGGCCCGCCATACCAAGACTTCATTCGACGCCTCACTCTTCCCGCGATACCGGTCCTTGGCCGGCATGCACTTCCACAACATCGGCGCTGACAGCCTACACCCTCTGGGAACGATTGCTCATCCGCAGACGCCGCAGTCGGCCATTCCGTTGCGCCAACGCAGCCCGCGCATGCAGCAGTCCACGCCTCGTGATTCCCTCCGGGCTTTGAACTGCCACAAACGTCCGCCGCGCGCCCTCATTGATTCTGCGTGCGAAGGTGCCCGCCGCATTGTGAAACTCGTCGGGATTGCTCATCAGTTCGACGAAACCAGGTCCGTTGCCTCAAAGTTGGAGCCCACGACGTGAATCCACTGGCCCAGCGGGCAACGGTGGCCGCGGCAGATCGTGTCGGCGTCAAGATGGGCGTGAGCAGCGATGGCCTTGCACAGTTTCACATTCCACTGCCGGTGAGCCTCAATGGCTTGATCGAAGTCAAAGTCTTGGGCAAGTGTCTCGCGCAGGTTCTGCCGCTTTCGGAGCCGGCCGGCAAGCGAACCCGTGCCACCTCGATGCCCGGTTGGTCCCCGGCACAGCTTGGCGACGGGAACGTGCAGGTTGCCGGCGTCCGGGTGACCGTCACCAGCGGCGTGCTGGAGACCGCAGGTGCACGCATCCGGCTCCGGCGCCGACAATGTGAAGGAGCCGCTGCAGCCTCTCTAACCGGCACCCCGTTTCGGGGGAGCCGGGAGGCGCTGGGCGACGATACTTCCAGCTGCCGAACGCACCGCCGATGTCGATCCGAACCCTGATGCTGTTGCTCGTGCTGGCGGTCTTGTTGCCGGCGGCAGGTGTATCGGCATGGCTCCTCGACCATCAGCTGGGACAGGCGCGCGCGGCCGCCGAGGGCCGCGTCAAGCTGTTGGCCGACGAAACAGCGGCAGCTCTGCAATTGACGCTGCGCGATCAACGCTCGCTGATGAAGCGGGTCGCCGAACTTCCCCGGGTGCGCGCGCTGGACCCCGACAACTTCGACCCCGGCGTGGCCGAGTACCTGCGTCTTCATCCGGAATACAACAACCTGGGCGTGCGCGACCGCGATGCCCGGTTGATCTTCTCGGGCCGGCCCGGTGGCGTGACGGCGCAGGAAGAGTTCCGCGAGTTCCCCTGGTTCAAGGAAGGCATCGCCAGCACGCGCTTTCTTGCCGGGGATGCCTTCCTTGGGCGGCTGAGCGGGCGTTGGGTGACCGTGCTGACACAGCCCGTGGTCAACGATAGTGGCGACGTGATCGGCATCGTGCACATGGCGCAGGATCTGTTGGCGCTCAACGAGCGTGTGCTCGGCTCCGCGCCGGTCAACGCCGTGGTCGCGGTGGTTGACCGGCAGGGCCACTACCTGCTGCGCTCGGCCGAGCCGCAGCGCTGGCTCGGCAGCCCCGGCCCGCCCGACGCGCAGCGCGCCGTCCAAGGCGCGAAGCAAGGCTTTCTGGTCGCCGCCGGCCCGGACGGCGTCTTGCGCCAGTACGCCTTCGTGACGATGCCGGACACCGGTTGGCGCGTGGTTGCCGGCGTGCCGCTGGACGAAGTACTGGCTGAGTATCGTCGCCTGCGCCTGCGCGGCGTGCTGGTCGGCACGGGGATCCTGCTGGTGGCGCTGGTGCTGGCCTGGCGCATCGGCCGTGCGATCGCCAAGCCGGTCGAAGCGCTGGCGCGCGCGGCGGGCCGGGTCGCTGGCGGCGATGGCGGCGCGCGGGCGCCGGCCGAAGGTCCGACGGAGACTCGCGCGGTGGCGCTTCAGTTCAACCGCATGGTCGACGCGCGCGCGAAGATCGAGGCCGCACTGCGCCACAGTGAGAACAGCTTGGCGGTGACGCTGCAATCGATCGCCGACGCCGTCATCGCGACTGACTTGACAGGTCGCGTCACACGCATGAACGGCACTGCAGAGCGCCTGACCGGCTGGCCGCAGGCCGAGGCGCTGGGCCGCGAGTTGTCGGAGGTGTTTCCCATCGTCAACAGCGACACGCGCGAGCCAGTCGACGACCCGGTGCGCAAGGTGTTGGACAGCGGCGTTGCGCAGGGTCTGGCCAATCACACCGCCTTGCTGGCGCGCGACGGCAACGAATACCAGATCGCCGACAGCGCCGCGCCGATCCGCGACGAGGCCGGCAAGACGCTCGGCGTGGTACTGGTGTTCAGCGACGTGACCGAGCGGTATCGCGCCGAGCAGGCCGAGCGTGAGCAGGCCCGGGTACTGCGTCTGCGCGATCGCGCGCTGGCCGAGGTGTCGCAGGGCGTGATGCTGACCGACGCCCAGGCGCGCATCACCTACGTGAACCCGGGCTTCGAGCGCCTGACGGGCTGGGCGGCTGCCGAGGTCATGGGCCGGACGCCGAGATTTCTGCAGGGTGCGTCCACGTCGCCCGAGACCGCGGCGACGATCTCGCAGGCGGTGCGCGCCGGACGGGCCTTCCACGGCGAGGTTCTCAACCAGCGCAAGGACGGTTCACCGCTGTGGGTGGCGCTGGACATCTCGCCGCTGCGCGACGAACAGGGCACCCTCACGGGCTTTGTCGGCGCGCAACGCGACATCGGCGAGCGCAGGCAGGCCGAGGCCGACCGCCGCGCACTCGAGGTGCAGCTGCGCGAATCGCAGAAGATGGAGGCGATCGGCACCCTCGCCGGCGGAATTGCGCATGACTTCAACAACATGCTCGGCGCCATCCTTGGCAACGTGGCCTTGGCGCGCGACGACCTGAGCGCGGGCCATCCCGCCATGGCGAGCCTGGACCAGATCCGCAAGGCCGGCGATCGCGCTCGCGCCATGGTGCAGCAGATCCTCGCCTTCGGTCGGCGCCAGCCTCACGAATTGACGGTCCAGCCGCTGCGTCCGGTGGTGGAAGAAACCCTTGACTTGCTGCGTTCGACGCTGCCGGCGAGGGTGGCACTTGAGCGTGCGCTCACCGACCAGCCGGTGACGGCCAGCGTGGATGCCACACAGATCCAACAGGTGCTGATGAACCTCTGCACCAACGCCTGGCACGCGTTGCAGGGGAGTACCGGCACCATCACGGTCGGCCTGGAGGAGGCCGAGTTCGATGCCGTGCAAGGCCTGGCGGCCGACGCGCTGCCGGCGGGCCGCTATGCGCACCTCTGGGTGCGCGACACGGGAACGGGCATGGACGCGGCCACGCGTGCGCGCATCTTCGAGCCCTTCTTTACCACCAAACCCACCGGCCGCGGCACGGGACTGGGCCTGTCGATGGTGCACGGCATTGTCACGGCGCACGGCGGTGCGATCCGGGTCGACACGGCGCGCGGCAAGGGCTCGACCTTCCACTTGTATTTCCCGACGCAGGCGCAGGCTCACGCGGTACCGCCGGAAACCGCGGCCGAATCCCAGCTCGGCGCCCTGGACTCCGCAGGCGCGCATGTGCTCTACGTCGACGACGACGAGGTGATGTGCCTGGTGGTCGAGCGCCTGCTGCAGCGCGCAGGCTACCGCTGCACCTGCTGCACGAACGCGCAGGAGGCGCTGCGGGTCGTGCAAGAAGTGCCTGAGGCGGTCGACATCGTGATCACCGACTACAACATGCCGTCGATGTCGGGGCTGGAGTTGGCCGAGGCACTGCTGGCCCGCGGCCTGCCTGACCTTCCGGTGGTGATCAGCAGCGGCTACATCACCGACGAGTTGCGCGCCGGCGCCGAGCGGCTGGGCGTGCGGAGTCTGCTTCAAAAGCAGAATACTGTCGAAGAACTCGTCCGCCTGGTGCGTCGCGTGCTGTCTCGGTAAAGCGGCGCTCCGGGCGGCGAAGACGCCGCACGGGCCATGCCGGCGGGTCTTCGAGGTCAGGCTCAAGACGACTTGAAGACGTTGACCGCCTCGGCCAGACGATGGGCCTGCCCCTTCAGGCTTTCGGCGGCGGCCGAACTCTGCTCCACCAGCGCCGCGTTCTGCTGCGTCGCCTGGTCGAGCTGCGATACCGCCGCATTGACCTGCGTGATGCCGGTGCTCTGCTCGGCGGTCGACGAGGCGATCTCCTGGATCAGGTCGCAGACGCGCTTGACCTGGGAGACGATGTCGGCCATCGAGCTGCCAGCAGCGTCGGCCAGCTTGGAGCCGTTGTCGACCTTTTCGACGCTGTCGCTGATCAGAGACTTGATTTCCCGGGCCGCCTGCGCGCTGCGCTGCGCCAGGGTGCGCACCTCGCCGGCGACGACCGCAAAGCCGCGACCCTGCTCGCCGGCGCGCGCCGCTTCCACGGCGGCGTTCAACGCCAGTATGTTGGTCTGGAACGCAATGCCGTCGATCACGCCGATGATGTCGGCGATCTTCTTGCTCGATGCGCTGATCTGCTGCATCGTGCCGACGACTTTGCCGACCACCTCACCCCCCTTGGCGGCCGCGGCGCTGGCATTGCCGGCCAGTTGCGTGGCTTGGCGCGCCCCTTCTGCGTTCTGCGATACGGTGGCCGTCATCTGCTCCATCGACGCCGCCGTCTGTTGCAAACTCGACGCGGCCTGCTCGGTGCGTGCGCTCAAGTCGTTGTTACCCTGGGCAATCTCGCCGCTGGCCACCTGAAGACCGGAGACCTGCGCGCTCACGTCGTCGACCAGCGAGATCAGGTTCAGGCCGGCCTGGTTAACCGCGCGCAGGAGCATGCCGATCTCGTCGACGCGGTTCAGGTTGACGTTCGCTGCCGGCTGGCCCGCTGCCACCGCCAGCGCCTGTTTGAGCACTGTCTCCAGCGGAGTCGCCACCTGCGCCTGCAGCCAAAGCGCCACCACGGTAGACAGCAGCAGCATCGCACCGGCGAACCCGGCCAGCGGCAGACCCCCGAGGCCGAAGCCCGCCGCCGCGCCGATGGCGGCTAGCGTCGCAGCGCCGAACGCGGCACGGATGCGCCAGCGCACCGGCATCAGCTGCAACGCCGACGCCCAGGCCATCAGCCCGCTGCGCACGACGAGGCCCTTGTGGAAGCGCAGGCCGTCAGCCTTGCCTTCGCGGACTGCACGGTAGAGCGTCTCGGCTTGTGCGATCTCGTCACGCGTGGGCTTGGTGCGCACCGACATGTAGCCGGTGAGCTGGCCGTTGCGGCGCACCGGCGTGGCGTTGGCGCGCACCCTGTAGTGGTCGCCGTTCTTGCGCCGGTTCTTCACCAGGGCGGTCCAGGACTCGCCGGCCTTGAGCGTCGCCCACATGTCGGCGAAAGCCTGGACGGGCATGTCGGGGTGGCGCACGACGTTGTGCGGCTGACCCATCAGCTCGTCCTTCTCGAAGCCGCTGACCTCGATGAATGCCGCGTTGCAGTAGCTGATATGGCTGCTCGTGTCGGTGCTCGACATCAGCGTCACGCCGTCGTCGATCTGGTACTCGCATTGGGTGATGGGGAGGTTGTTGCGCATGGTTGGTCTTGTGGCCGGGGTTCTTGGAGCGCAGGCTTGGCTCGGTGGGGGCTTGCAGGCGGTCGTGCGAGCCGGCCTCAGAAGCTTTCCCAGTCGTCGGTGCCGGTCTTGGCCGGGGCGGCCTCGGCTGCCGGTGCGGCCGACTCGGGTTTGGCCGCGGGCCTCGCCTTGCTGCCGAACTGTGGCCGCGTCACGTTCTTCGCGCGCTCCGCCCCGCGGCGTTCCGTGCCCTGCCAGCTCGGCGTTGCGGCAACGACCGCGGTGGGCAGCGGCGCATGACCCGGGCTGCCGTGCATCGAATGCGCCAGCTTGAACACCGCCACCGCCTGCACCAGTTGCTGCGCCTGGCCCTTCAGGCTCTCGGCCGCTGCCGCGCTTTCTTCGACCAGCGCGGCATTCTGCTGCGTCGCCTGGTCCATCTGGCTGACCGCCTCGCCGACCTGCGCCACGCCGGCGCTCTGCTCGGTGCTGGCCGCGCTGATCTCGCCCATGATGTCGGTCACACGCTTGATCGAGCCGACGATCTCGGTCATCGTCGCACCCGCCTGGTCGACCAGCGCCGTGCCCTGCTCGACCCGCTCGACGCTGGTGGTGATCAGGCTCTTGATCTCCTTGGCCGCCTCGGCGCTGCGCTGCGCGAGGTTGCGCACCTCGCCGGCCACGACCGCAAAGCCGCGACCCTGCTCGCCGGCGCGCGCCGCTTCCACAGCGGCGTTCAGCGCCAGGATGTTGGTCTGGAAGGCGATGCCGTCGATCACGCTGATGATGTCGGCGATCTTCTTGCTGCTGTCGTTGATGCCCTTCATCGTGTCGACCACCTGGCCGACGACCTCGCCGCCCTTGATGGCCACGGTCGAGGCGCCCAGCGCCAGCTGGTTGGCCTGCCTGGCGTTCTCGGCGTTCTGCTTGACGGTGGAGCTGAGCTGCTCCATCGAGGCCGCCGTCTCCTCCAGCGCCGAGGCCTGCTCCTCGGTGCGGCTGGACAGGTCGTTGTTGCCCTGCGCGATCTGCGCGCTGGCAGTGGCCACGCCGTCGGCGTTCTGGCGAACGCCGCCGACCACGTTGCGCAGGTTCACCTGCATCGCCTGCAGCGACTCGAGCAAGCGGCCCACTTCGTCTCTGGAATCGACTGGAATGTCGCGCGAGAGGTCGCCTTCCTCGACACGTTTGGCCGCTGCCATGGCCGCGGCCACGGGCCGCGTGATCGAACGCGTGATCCACAGCGCCATGCCGATCGAGAGGCCGATCGCCGCCAGGGCCAGCGAGATCAGCAGGGCGCGCGCCTGCTTGTAGTCGGCCCCGGCCCGATCGGCGTCCTTGCTGGCGGCGGTTCTCTGGAACTCGACCTCGTCGTCGATGGCCTTGAAGAACGCGCCCTGCACCTTGCGCACGTCGGTGGCCAGCGACTTGCGTGCCTCGGCGTCCCTGTTCTCGCGCGCGAGTGCGATCACCTTGTCCACCGCCGCGGCATACAGGACGCCGGTCTCGGACAGTGCCCTCAGTTTCGCCTTGCCGGCGTCCGATTCCGTGGCCTCGTCGAGCTTCTTGACGATCTCCGCAGTGGCTGCCCGCGCGTCGGCGATGCGCTTGACTTCGGCAGCCACCTCGTCGGCGTCGTCGGCCAGCACGGCATTGCGCACCGAGCTGGCGATCACGTTGCCGTTGTCCTTGATGTCGGCGGCCTCGCCGATCTTGACCATGTGCTTGTTGGCCAGGTCGTCGACGTCGTCACTCAGCACCGACAGGCGGCTGATGCCGACCGCTGTGGTGATGCCGAACAACACCAGCACGATGGCGAAGGCAGCCCCCAGTCGGGTGCCGAGCTTGAGGTCGGAGAGTCTCATGTTGAAGTCCTCTGAGGTTTGAAGATGGCTTACTGGAGCGACGGCTCGACCAGCCCCATCTCCGGGCCCGTCATGAGTCTTTCGATGTCGACCAGGATCAGCAAACGCTCGCCCACCGAGCCGATGGCCAGCAGGTGGTCGCTGTCCAGGGCCGAGCGGAACTCGGGCACCGGGCGCAGTTGCTCGGGCGCGAGGGTGATCACGTCGGAAACGCCGTCCGCCACCATGCCGACGACCCGGTGGCCGATGTTCAGCACGATGACCACCGTGAAACTGTCGTAGGACGGCTGCGCGAGGTCGAACTTCAGGCGCATGTCGACGATCGGCACGATCACCCCCCGCAGGTTGACCACGCCCTTGATGAAGGCCGGCGCGCTGGCCAGCCGGGTCGGCTCTTCGTAGGAGCGGATCTCCTGCACGCGCAGGATGTCGATGCCGTACTCCTCGGCGCCGAGCTTGAAGGCGAGGAACTCGCGCAGGCTCGTCGCCACTGCGCCGGCATCGGCTGGAGACGGTGCGGTCGGCGCGCGAGGTGCGGTGATGGTATGCGGGCTCATGGTGAAGCGTCCGTGGTCGTGTTGGTCTCGAGACAGGTGCGGCGCCTTGATATGAACCCTCCCTCCGTCGCCGTAGTACCAGTTTCGGCGTCGTGTCGGGACACTTGAGCCAGAAGTGAGCACGAGTTGTCGCCCTGTTCGTCCGCGCGTGATGGATCCGCTGAGGGTGCATCGGATCGCGGAATCGATGATCGACGCCATGCGGCCCTCGCCCGTGCTTGCAGCGCTGTACCTGGACCTGGTGCGGGAAGCCGTCGGCGCCGGCACGTCGAGCGTGACCAAGCCCCTGGATCGGCTCTCGCAGCTGGGCGATCTCTCGATCGACGAAGTGCGCTCCACGCTGCAGGAGTTGCGTCCCCCTCTGCTGGAGGCACAGGGGCTCGCGGCGTCGCTGCGCATAGAACTCGGCGACCTGCGCGGCGACAGCGATGGCACCAATGTCGAGCTCGTCGTGGACCGGGGCTGCCGAGGCGCAGCGCTGGCCTGATGAGGTGGAGTACGCCGCGTTCATGATTGCCCGTGAGGCGGTCGGCAATGCGTTGCGGCATGCCAGAGCGTCCGACGTTCGCGTGCATCTTGCGGGCACGCCACGCACCCTGCGGCTGCAGATCTCGGACAACGGCGTCGGCATTCCCGACGAGCTGACGCAGGGTCGTCCCGGCCACCTCGGCCTCGTCGGCATGCGCGAGTGCGCGCTGGGAGTGGGAGGCAGACTGTCGCTGCTCAGCGCCCCGGCGCTGGCACGGAGATCGTGCTCCAGTGGGCGGCGGAAGACGGCCGAGACGGCGACGAACGCCAGGCTGCGTCGTCCGGGAGTTCGACGTGAGCCGCCTGTACCTGATCGACGACCACGCCCTGATGCGCGACGGGCTCCGCGCCGTGCTCGAAGGCGCCGGGCACGAAGTGGTCGGCGTCTCACGACGCTTGCACGGTTGCTGGGCTGGCGCTGCGACACGGCGAGCGACGTCACGCGCCTGGTGGACGGAATGCTGGGAATCCAGACCTCGGAGTACCCCATCGACGTGATCATCCTCGATGGGTTCGACGAGTTGATCGAGCCCTTGAACGCGGGTCTGCCTGCCGAACATCGACCTGGATTGCTCGTCGTCGGTCGGTCCTCCGACCTGACTCCGCACGCGCGACGGCCGGGCGGTCTCCCGGTGTCCGAGCTGATCGAACCGCTGACCGGCTCGACGCTCTTCGACGCCGTCAACCATTGCCTGGCGGCCATGGCCGCCAGGGCGACCCGGCTGCTGCACACCACGAGCAGCCACACCGATGCGTTGATCTGGCTGCCGCGTCTGCGCCTGCTGGTGGTGGACGACAGCCAACTGAACCTGGACGTCGCCTGCAAGGTCCTGGAACTCGAAGGCGCCGAGGCGGTCACCCGCACCAGCGGCGAGGGAGCGTCAAAGGCGTTGCGAGGGAGCGCAGCACGGTTCGACGCCGCCGTGCTGGACGTGCAGATGCCGGGAATGGACGGCCTGGCGCTGGCGCGCGCGGCGCGCGGCTTGCCCGGTTGCGGGTCGCTGCCCCTGGTGGGGCTGTCCGCAGGCGTGCTGAAGCAGGAACGCAACCTGGCGTTGCGTGCGAACATGTCCGAGTTCCTCCCAAACCGCTGGAGCCGCGCCGACGGGTGGCTTGGCTGCGCTGGCGTGTTGAGCGAGGGCGCGGCACGCCGGTGCCGGCGCTGCAACGCAGCGGCCCGATAGTGGTCACGGATCTGCCCGCCGCCTTGGAAATCGAAGGAATCGACGAAGATCGGACTTCGCTGCCGCTGCGGCGCGACCGGGCGCTGCTGCTGTCGCTGGTGCGCTGTCTGGTGGGCGATCTCGACATACTGCCGGCGACGTCGACCGACTTGATGCCGTCACTCCTGCACAGGCTGCGCGGAAGTGCGCAGGTGGTGGGCGCGATGGCGCTGGGGGAGGCTGCCTTCCAGTTCGAAGTGGCGCTGCGCGAGCAGGACGACCACGCGGCAGCGACCGCTCGCCAGGCCTTTGCACAGCGAGCCGCCGCCCTGGCGTCCGCGTCCCGCTGCGCACTTCAGGTCGAGGACGAGCGCCTCGCCCAACGACGCGTGCAGGAGCGGGCCAAGGCCGGGCATGCGAATTCGGTCCCGCCGCTGGATGCACAGGAACTTGCCGCACTGCGCGAGCCGCTCGATGCGCAAAGCACGCGGGCAACACAGCGCGTCGCGGACCTCGCCGAGCCACTGCTTCGGCAGCTGGGGCCTGATCGGCTCGCGCGACTGCGCGTCGCCCTTGTCGAGTTCGACTTTCGGTCGGCCTTGCATGTGCTGGATGACATCGCAGACCCGTTGGAGTAGGCGGTTCGTGTCGCTCGCGACGCGGCCTCGAAGTGCGTTCGCGGCGACTTCTCTTCGCGCAGATGACCGACCATGAGGGCGCGAAGGTGCGTCGCCGTGTTGTCGAGCGGCTGCTGGCCTGAGTAGGACTGAAGGACCACCCGCACCTTCGTCCGCAGGGTACGCGGCAGGGAGCGGGCGCCAAGTTCGTTCAGGACGATCAGTCTGTCGGCGGGCCCCAACGACGCCTGTGAACTGGCGTCCCTGGCGATGTCGCACTACAGATCGGTGCCGGTCAGCACGACGATCAGAGGCGCCCGGGGTGTTGTGCACGCCATGCCGCCACCGAGGCCGGGGAGCGGCGTGCGTGCAACGCAATCATCAGCGCCTCGTCGCCGTCGCGCCAGGCCGCCGCGAGGCGGATGCCGTGGGAACTACGCAGCATCCGGGCCCACCGGCGGGCCGTCTGCCAGTTGCCGTTGTGGGCGTCCGCCAGCGCGGGCGTGACGATGACGATGTCCTTGCGCTGCACGAACCGAGGTTTCCGCGCCGGCCTCGTCAGTGGCTGTGCCGATGGTGCGCGTCGGGAAAGTGCGCGTGCGCGTGGCTCAGGGGCTCGTGCCGATGCGGGTGCGAGTGGCGCCCGGCCACGGGACCCTCCGCGTGCTCATGCTGGTGGTGCAGGTCGTGTTCGTGCTCATGGTCGTGCTCCTCGGCCTGATGGATATGCGGGTGGGCATGTTGCTCCGTGAGATGCAGCCAGACGCCCGCAGCCATCAACGCACCCGCCACCAGCAGGGCCGGCGTGACCGGCTCGCCGAGCCAGCCGACCGCCAGCACGGCGCCGAAGAACGGCGCCACCGAGAAGTAGGCGCCCGTGCGCGCCGTGCCGACGTGCCGCAGCGCCACGACGAACAAGGTCAGGCTGATGCCGTAGGCACCGAGTCCCAGGAGCAGTGCACCGGCGAGCCAGGGCACAGGCGGCAAGGACGCGCCAATCGCCAAGCCCAGCCCCAGGTTCACGCCGCCGGCGATCAGCCCCTTGATCGATGCGATCCATGTTGCGTCGGCCAGCGCCACCTTGCGGGTCAGGTTGTTGTCGACCGCCCAGGCGGCACAGGCGCCCAGCACCGCAAGCGCAGGCCAGGCGTCACCGATGCGTGCCTCGCCCGGCCAGCTCAGCACCAGCGCGCCAGCGACGATGGCCAGCATGCCGAGTGCGATGCGCCGGTCGAAGTTCTCCTTGAAGGCGAACCAGGCCAGCAAGGCCGTGAACACGCCTTCGGCATTGAGCAGCAGGGACGCACCCGAGGCCGGCATGCGGGACAGACCGAACATCAGCAGCAAGGGGCCAATGACCCCACCCGACACGACGGCCCCGGCGAGCCAGATCCGTTGCCCGGCCGGCAGCTTGACACGCTCGGCGCGGCTGAGGAGCCGCCACAGCGCCAGGCCCGCGCCCGACCCCAGGTACAGCAGACCCGCCAGCAGCCAGGGGTCCACCGTCCCCAGCAACTGCTTCGCCACCGGCGTGCCAGCACCGAACAGGGCAGCCGCGGCCAGCGCTGCAGCAACACCAGGGTGGAACAGAGCGCTTGGGCGATGTGGCGTCACGGCAGGGTCGGACATCGGAAACCGGCTCTTGTCATCGTCGAAGGTCGAGATCGGCCACGAGTTTCGAGGCCTGCGCCCGCGATTTGACCTCACCCGCTTGAACCGCCTCCCAGCTGAAGCTGGTTCCCCATGCCCAGCCCGAGCCAACGAGCCTGACAACGCGCAGGTCCCCTGCCCGGCCCTCCACAGCGATGTCCGTGCTCTGACCGTCCCATTGCGCGGCCAAGCGATGGACTCCGGGCTTCAGGCGCAGCCGCACCAGCGAATCGGGAATCGTCGCCGCGCTGCCCGCGCCATCCACCGTCACGGGCACGACCACGCTGGCATCGCCCCAGCTGCGCCGCAGGACGTACACGGTCAGCGACGCTGGATCGGCGTCGAAACGCTTGGCCTCGGCTTCGACCGCGTCGGTCGGGACCGCCGCGGGCGTGCAGGTCAACTTGGGACGGTAGCTCTTGCCGACGCGATGGCAGTACGTGCCATCGGCGTTGACCGGGCGCAGGGGCTTGGTCATGCAGCCGGCGAGCGGCGCGAGGCCGACCACTGCCAGGCCAAGCAACAGCGTTCTGCGTTGGGGGAGTCGTGCGCGGCTCATGCTCGGCTCCTGCCTACTTCAGCGCAAAGCGCACGGTGCCGGCCGGCTTGCCGGCGATGGTCACCAGGGCCACCACCTTGGTGCCGGGACCGACCTTGAAGGTGCCCGTGGCTTCGAGCTTGTCCCCGGCCGGCTTGAGTTCGACCTCCTGCTTCTCGGCGCCGCTGAGCAGCGTCAGCTTGGCACTGGCCCTGGCCACATCGGTGGGCTTGCCGTGGTCGCGCAGGTGAAGCTGGATCACGCTCGCTTTGGCCACCAGCTCGTAGTCCATGTCCTTGACTTCGACGACCACGCCGCCGTGCAGCGGCTTGTGCTCGTGGGCGTGGTTGTGTTCGCCCGCCGCGAAGGCCGAGCCGGCCAGGGCCAGGGCGATGGAAGCGAGAAGGGTTTGAGTCTTCATGGGAGTCCTTTCGGGGTCGTGAGTGGGAACAGGGGAAAAGTCAGAACGTGGTCAAAGGGCCTCGGCGTCCTTGTCGTCCAGCAGCGCCTCGGCCGGCTTGCGACCGAAGAGCCAGAACATCGCTGGTGTGAGGAAGGTGTCGAGCAGGGTCGAGCTGATCAGGCCCGAGAAGATCACCACGGCCACCGGGTGCAGCACCTCGGTGCCGGGCTGCTCTGCCTCGAACAGCAGCGGTGCCAGCGCAAACGCGGTGACCAGGGCCGTCATCAGCACCGGGCTTAGCCGCTCCAGCGAGCCGCGCAGGATCATCTTCTGGTCGAAGGACTCGCCCTCGAAGCGCATCAGGTTGATGTAGTGGCTGACCTTCAGGATGCCGTTGCGCACCGAGATGCCGGCCAGCGTGATGAAGCCGACCAGGGCCGCCACCGACAGCGGCTGGCCCGACAGCCACAGGCCGATCACCGCACCGACCAGGGCAAGCGGGATGTTCACCATGATCAGTGCCGACAGTGCCGCCGACTTGTAGCGGCTGTACAGCACCACGAACATCAGCGTCAGCGACACGATGGACAGCAGGCCCACCAGACGCGAAGCCTCCTCCTGCGCCTGGAACTGGCCGCCCAGGGTGATGAAGTAGCCCTCGGGCAGCTTGGTCTCGGCCACCACCTTGCGGATGTCGGCCACGATCTCCGACAGCGCCCGCCCGGAGGCGTTGGCCGACAGCACGATGCGACGTTTGCCGTCATCGCGGCTGATCTGGTTGGGCCCGTCGCCGTCTTCGATCGTCGCGATCTTCGACAACGGGATACGGCCGTTCGGCGTCTCGATCAGGATCTGGCCCAGGCCTTCGACCGACCGAGCTGTGTCGGGCAGGCGCACGACCAGGGCAAAGCGCCGTCCGCCCTCGACGATCTGCGTGACCTTCTCGCCCTCGACCAGGGCCTGCAGCGCCGACAGCACCTGGGGTGCCGGCACGCCGTACTGCGCCGCCGCCGCGTAGTCGACGCGCACCTTGATCTGCGGCGCCAGAACCTGCTTCTCGATCTGCAGGTCGGCGATGCCGGGGATGGCGGCCAGCTTTGCGCGCAGGGCATCGGCCTGGCCGCGCAGCGCGTCGAGGTCTTCGCCGAAGATCTTGATCGCGATCTGCGAGCGCACGCCCGAAAGCATGTGGTCGATGCGGTGCGAGATGGGCTGGCCGATCTCCAACGCGGCAGGCAGATTGACCAGGCGCGCGCGGATGTCGGCCTTGATCTCGTCCATGCTGCGCGTCAGCTCGGCGGTAGGTTTCAGGCCCACGTCGAGTTCGCTGACGTGCACCCCTTCGGCATGCTCGTCCAGTTCGGCCCGGCCGCTGCGCCGCCCGACGTGCGTCACTTCCGGCACCTGCTTGACCAGCACCTCGGCCTGGCGGGCCAGCGCCGATGACTCCGTCAAGGTGACGCCGGGATTCAAGCGCAGGCCGATGAGCAGCGTGCCCTCGTTGAAGGGCGGCAGAAAGGTCGTCGGGAAGAACGGCACGGCGACCGCGGCCACCAGCACTGCCGCACCCGCCGCCGCCATGGCGGCCTTGGGCCGGTCCAGCACGCGCTGCAGGCTGCCGCGGTAGCGCGCCTTCAGCCAGGCCAGGACCTTGGTGTCGCCATGGTCCAGGTTCTTCATGCGCGGCAGCAGGTAGAGGCTGAGCACGGGCGTCACCGTCACCGACACGATCAGCGAGGCCAGCGTCGAGACGATGAAGGCGATGCCCAGCGGCACGAACAGCTTGCCTTCCAGCCCCGGCAGCGCGAACAGCGGGATGAAGACCAGCACGATGATGACCGTGGCGTACAGGATCGCGGAGCGCACCTCCATGGTCGCGTGCGCAACGACCTCGATCGGGTGCAGCCGGCTGCGCGGATGGTTGGCCCGGTCGGCCTTCAGCCGCCGCAGCACGTTCTCGACGCCGACCACCGCATCGTCGACCAGGCCGCCGATGGCGATGGCCAGGCCGCCCAGCGTCATGGTGTTGATCGACAGGCCGAAGTACTTGAAGACCAGCGCGGTGATGAAGATCGACACCGGGATGGCCGTCAGCGCGATGATGGTCGGCCGCAAGGTCCCGAGGAAGAAGAACAGGATCACCGCCACGAAGATCGAGGCGCCGATCAGCTTGCCTTGCAGCGTGGTGATCGAGGCCTCGATGAAGCTGGCCTGGCGGAAGGTCACGCGCGGTGCCTCCATGCCAGCGGGCAGCGAAGCCTTCAGCCCGACCAGCGCATCCTCGATGGACTTGGTGAGCGCGATGGTGTCGGCCGTCGGCTGCTTCTGGATGCCCAGGATGACGGCCGGCTTGCCTTCGAAGCCCGCATCGCCGCGCTTGAGCGCCGCGGCGAAGGTCACCTCGGCGATCTGGCGCATCAGGATGGGCTGGCCGTCCTTCGCGGAAAGCGCGAGGTTCTTCAGGTCATCGAGCCGTGAGGTGCGGCCCAGGTTGCGGATCAGGTACTCGCGGCCGTTCAGCTCCAGGAAGCCGCCGGAGGTGTTGGCCGAGTAGCCCTTGAGCGCCCCTTCGAGTTGCTCGTGGGTGATGCCCAGTTCCGCCATGCGCGCGGTGTTGGGCTGCACCTGGAACTGCCGGACTTCACCGCCGATCGGGATCACCTGCGCGACACCGGGAACCGACAGAAGCCGGGGTCGCAGCACCCAGTCGGCGTACTCGCGCACGGCCATCGGGCTGATCTTGCTCGGGTCGACCGGAATGGCGATCTGCATGATCTCGCCCATGATCGAGCTGATCGGTCCCATGTGCGGCACGACGCCTTCGGCCACGCTCTCTTCCATGCCGGCGAGCCGCTCCGAGACGAGCTGGCGCGCGCGGAAAATGTCGGTGTCCCAGTTGAAGGTCACATAGAGGAAGGACAGGCCGGCCGACGAGGTCGAGCGCACCGACTCCACGCCGGGCAGGCCGTTCATGGCCGTTTCCAGCGGGAAGGTGATGAGCTGCTCCACCTCTTCGGCGGCCATCCCACCGGCCTCGGTCATGATGGTGACGGTGGGCTTGTTGAGGTCGGGAAACACGTCCACCGGAGTGGTGGACAGCGTGAACGCGCCGTAGGCCATCAGAACCACGCTGGCGATGATCACCAGCAGCCGATTCGTCAGGCTGTTGTCGAGTAGCCACTTGAACATGTCAGCGCACCTGGTTGATCAGCGTGGCGCCTTGGGTGGCGATGCGGTCGCCCGCCTTCAGGCCCGAGGTGACGGCGACGTTCACGCCATCGAGCGCCTCCGTCGTGACGGCGCGAGGCTCGAAGCGTTCGGGTGCGGTCTTGACCCAGACGACGGTCTGGTTGGCCGGGTTCTTCATCAGCGAGGCGACGGGGACGGCGATCCCCTTGACCTTCTGCTTCGTCTGCACAAAAACGCGCACCGGTTGCCCGACGGCCAGCCCATCCAGCGCCGAACCCTGGGCGCGGAACCCCAGTGGCAAGGCCTGCTCACGCAGGCTGCGCGCGGCACCGATGAAGGCCAGCGGCACGCGCTGGTCCCCCACGGCCAGCGTGGCACTGCCCACGTTGGCCGCCAGCGTGGGCTCGAAGGCGAGCGCCTCGATGCGCAGGCGACTCGGATCGATGATCTCGAACAGCAGTTCGCGGGCATCGACCACCTGGCCGGCCACCACGTGGGCTGACGCGATCACGCCCGACACCGGGGCCAGCAGCGCTTCGCGCGTGGCCAGCCCACCGCCGACTGCGGCGATGCGTTCGGCGAGACTGGCCGCCTCGCTTTCAGCCGCCTCGATGTCCTTGCGCGGCACCGTGTCGGCCAACTCCTTCAGCCGCGCGACGCGCTTGTCGGCGAGCGACTTGGCCGCGCGAAGTTCGGCCAGTTGCGCTGATTGGTTGGAGCGCTCGATGGGTGCGGCCGAGGGCACGACAAAGGCCAGCACCTCACCCTTGCGCACGACCTGACCGGGGTTGGGCAGGCCGCGCGGACCCGGCTCGATGCGGCCGGCGTTCAGCGGCTGCACCTTGCCACCCGCGTTCGGATCCATCAGCACCTTGCCGTTCAGCTCGACCGAGCGCGGCAGTTCGGCTTCCTCGGTCATCATCGTGCGCACGCCGAGCTGGCGTTGCGCCGGCTTGGGCAGGAACACACTGCCGTCGGGCTGGCGTTGCGGGCCGTTCGCGCTCGGCGCAGCCGGCCCGTCGCCGTGGTCATGGCCCTCGCCAGCGTGCGTGCTCAGCGGGCCGGCCAGCGCCAGGACCATGCCGAGCCCTGCGAGGCGGCAAATGGCAGCGCGCTTCATGCTGCACCCCCGGCGCGAACCTGGCGGTCCGACATCAGGCGGCGCGCCCCGAACGCCAGCACGGCCAGGGCGACCAGGCCGCCGGCGGCCCAGCCGGCGTACTCCTTCCACGAATGCTCGTGGGCGGGCTCGTCGGCGTGCACCGCCTCGTGAAGGTCGAGTTCACCGGCCAGCAGGTCGACTTCCGAGCCGGCCGTCACCGTTGCGGTGATCGGCAACACGCCCGGCTTCGGCGCCTCCTTCAGCACCACTTCATAGGCGTCGTCACCGTGGGCCTGCGCCTTGAGCTTGGCCCCGGCAATCTCAAGTTCGATCTGCGCGCCGCGCACGGGGGCGTTGTCGGCAAAGCGGTCCAGGTACAGGGTGACCTGCTTGCCGTCGAGCACGCCGACCAGCTCGAAGGTCTCGGAGACGGCTGCAAAGCGCGGAAGCGCCTTGCCGGTGGCGGCGGGTGCCGCATCGCCGTGGTCATGGCCTTCGCCGGCCAACGCCGGCATGCCTGCACCTAGCAGGAGGGCCGCGAGACTGAGCGCGGCCAGGGATTGAAATGAAGTCATGGGATGAGTTCCTGAAAGAGTTCGCTGTGCGGGATCACTGCGGCAACAGGCCCAGGGCCTGGCGCCATGCGGAGATCGCCGCGGCAAGTTCGATGCGCCCGCGTGCGGCCTGGCGCTCGGCATCGGCGGCCTCGGCCTCGATGCGCAGGCGGGTTGGCAGGTCGGTCTCGCCAAGCCGGAAGGACTTGTCGAAGAAGCCGCGCGACTCGCGCGCCAGCTGGGCACGCCGTTCGGCAGCCGCGAGCTGGACGCGCGCCGAGTCGGCACGGGCACGGGCGGACTCGCGCTCGGCCAACAGACGCGCACGCTCCAGGGCCAGTTGCGCCTGGAGTTCCAGAACCTCGGCGCGTGCCGAGGAGACGCGCGCGTCGTGTCGAGGCCCCGCCCCAAACGGGATGCGAACACCGACCGTGAAGGTCTGCTGGTAGGACTCGCCGAATGCCCCCCGGTCACGCGTGGCGGCAATCGTCAGCTCCGGGCTGGCGCGCGATTGCGTGGCCGCAAGGGCTGCAGAGCCCTCGGCGACGGCGGATCGGTCCTTCAGCGCGAGCAGCTCCGCGTGCGTGTCGGCATCCCCCTGGGTCGCCGCTGCGGTGGGAGGCTCGGGTTCGGCGTCCGGGCTCGCCGAGGCGATGGCCGCGGCAGGCACCGACAGCGACGTGAGGGCACGGAGCTGCTGTTGGGTGGCGGTGTACGCCCCCTCTGCCTGTGCGACTGCGGCTTCGGCGGTCGCCACGGCACCGTCCGCCTGGTGCTGGTCGGCGCGGGCCAGGTCGCCTGCCTTCAGCCGCTTGGCGACGTCGGCCGCGATGCGACGGACGCTGTCGAGTTGGCCGCGCGCGGCATCGAGTTCCGCGCCAGCCCGTTGCCATGCCCACCAGGCGTCGCGCACGCTGGCTGCCACGCGCAGCTGTGCGGCCGTGGTGCGGCTCTCGACGGCGCGGCCCTCGGCATCGGCCAGGGCCTGGGTGCGGCCTCGTTCACCCGGCAGCCACAACGGGATGGCGACCCGTGCTTCATATTCCCGCGTGCCGAGATTGCGGTTCAGGCGGTCTGTCTTGGTGGCCAGTTCCAGGGCCAGCGGCTCGGGCGTCCAGGACCGGGCCGCCTGCGCTTGAGCCCGTGCAGCCTCCCGCCGGGCCGCCAGTGCCTGCGCCTCGGGCTGCCGGGCCCAGGTGGCCTCGAACGCCGCTCGCAGGGTCGGACGATCCTGCTCCTTGGGCGCGGAGGCCGTCTGTGCATGCGCGTCGCGCAGGCCTCCCCACAGTGCCGCGACAAATGCCAAGGCGAGGGCCGCGCGAACCGTGGCGCGAAAGGTGTGCTGCTGCCTGCCGGCAGCCATGAATCTTCTTCGGTGCATCCGATGCTCCAGTGTTGAAAACAACCCACGGGAGATCGGCAGGGGCGACGCTGAAACGCTCAGGGTCGCGTCGGGCCCGGCAGTGGCACCGCTGACGAGAAGGTCAGGCAGCGCGCACGCAGGCGCGAACGGGATTCAGAAAGAGAGGAGACCCGCCCCGCCGATCAGGCGAGGGGCAGCCACTGAGGGCGTTCGGGCGGGCTTTGCGCGAGGGTGCGCAGGGTGCCTTCGACCGATGTCACCGGGTGCGAGACCACGGTGAGCGGTGCCAGGTCGTCCGCAGGCGCGGGCATGCTGGCGCAGGTGCCGTGGCAATGGCCGCAATCGAAGTCGAAGCCCGTCTGTGCATCCGCAGGAGCACTGTCCTGGTCGGGGTCAGCCTGGCCGGCATGCTGGTGCTCGTGGTGACCCAGATGCTGGGCTTGCTGGTCGCTCTCGTGTCCGCAATACACCGCCACGGCCGCCCAGCTGAACTGGAGCGGCAACAGGGCGAGCATGAGGATGGCGAGCCAACGACGCATTGACAAGAGTCTAGCAGCTACAGGGTTCGGGCGTGGGTCACGGAGCTGGGCGCCGTGACCGGCGTCACCACTTTTCGGCACGGATGCGCCGGACCTGAGCGTTCATGCGATGACGGATCAAGTGCCTGTAGAGCCACCGCTTGGGCCCGGTGAGGTTGGATCCGTGGCGAGCGTAGAACTCGTCCGGGCTGTCGAAGACGCCGAAGTCATCGGCGATGCCGTCCTTCTGGATGTAGGTGTCCCGGCCCTGCCATTCGACCTCGGGCGCCGCGAGACTCGGTGTCGCCGCGCCGTAGCCGCAGAACCGCTGTCTGTCCGGGAAACGCCGCTGCAGGCTGGCCAGATACGGTGCATCGAGGATGAAGCCTTCCAGGTTCAGCCACCGGTCCTCGAAGTCGACTTCGACCCAGCTATGGATGATGCGAGCAGGCGCGAGCCGGTAGGCCAGGCCCGTGATGGCGCCCTTCTGCAGCTGCTTGTAGATGGTGAAGCCATGGAAGCGGCAAGGGATGCCACAGGCGCGCAACAGCGCCATCAGCAGCGTGCCTTTGGTGTTGCACTGGCCGATGCCGTCGGCGAGGACCACCGAGGCCGGCAACTCGTCGCTCTCGTTGTAGCCGAAGGCGATCTCGTTGCGCACGAAGTCGTAGACCGCGCCGATGCGGTCGAAGAGGGGCAGCTGGCGCCAGCCCCGCGCGGCCACCAGCGATTCGATCGCAGCGTGCTCGAAGTCCAGCAGCCGCGTGGACGCGAGCAGGCGGTGCATAGGGGCGACCATGGTCGATCGCCTGTCAGGCCCGCACCGGCACGGGCTGCAGCTCGGCCCATGCCTGTGTGACCACCGAGCGTGCGGCCGTCAGCGCAAGCGCAGCCATCACCACGGCCACCGCCAGATCCGGCCAGGCGCTGCCGGTGCCGAAGACGCCGAGCGCCGCGCCCATCACGGCCAGGTTGCCGAGGGCATCGTTGCGGCTGCACATCCAGACCGAGCGCATGTTGGCATCGCCTTCGCGCCAGGCGTAGAGCATCAGGGCCACCGCCACGTTGGCCGCCAGTGCCAGTGTGCCGATGGCACCCATCGTGATGGGCTCGGGCACCACGCCGGTGATCGCAGCCCAGGACGCCCGTCCCAGCACGAACACGCCGAAGGCGCCCATCGTCAGACCCTTGAGCAAGGCGGCACGGGCACGCCACTGCAGTGCCATGCCCAGCACCAGCAGCGACACACCGTAGTTGACCGCATCACCGAAGAAGTCGACCGCGTCGGCCAGCAGCGAGACCGACCCGGCACGCAGCCCGCCTGCCAGCTCGACGCCGAACATGGCCGCGTTGATGAACAGGGCCGCCCACAGCACGCGGCGGTAGCGCGCACTCTGGGTTGCAGCGGGTGGAGGACAGCAGCCGTGGCTGCCGCAGGAGTCACTCATGGCGGACCTTCGTCGGTTCGATGCCGTGATTTGAAACCCTGTAGCCACTGCAGAGTCAAGCGGGTACGATGAGCCTCGCCGCCAAGCACAACCATGTTGGACTTCCTTCGCCTCACCGGTCTCTTCGTCGTCACTGCGGTGGCCGAGATCGTGGACTGCTGCCTGCCCTGGCTCGTCGTGACCCAAGGGCGAACCGCCTGGCTTCTGCTGCCCGCTGCGGCCTCGCTCGCGGCCTTCGCCTGGCTGCTGACCCTGCACCCCAGCGCGGCGGGCCGTACCTATGCGGCTTACGGAGGTGTCTACGTCGTGGTGGCGCTGCTGTGGCTGTGGCGCGTGGACGGCGTGATGCCCACCCGATCGGATCTGCTCGGTGGCATCGTGTGCCTGGCCGGCATGGCCATCATCGCTCTGCAGCCGCGGACCGCGGCCGCCTGATGCCAAGGAGGCGCATCGTGAAGATCGGCGAACTCGCGACGGCCACCCAGACCCAGGTGGAGACCGTCCGCTACTACGAACGCGAAGGCCTGCTGCCCCAGGCACCGCGCAGCGAGGGCAATTACCGCATCTACGGCCCCGAGCATGCCGAGCGCCTGGGCTTCATCCGCCATTGCCGGTCGCTCGACATGACGCTCGACGAGATCCGGGTCCTGCTGAGGTTCAAGGACTCGCCCAGCGAAGACTGTCGGGATGTCAACGCGCTGCTCGATGAACACATCGGCCACGTGGCGGCGCGGATCCGGGAACTGAGGGTATTGGAGAAGCAGCTCAAGGCGCTGCGCGAGCAGTGCGTCGTGGCGCAGGATGCGGGTCACTGCGGCATTCTGAGCGGCTTATCCCATGCCGCGGGCGCTCCGCACGCCGCAGCGCCGAAGGCCAGGCCACACGTTGCTCGCTCGCACGGCGGCAACCGCGTGGCACAGGGCACAACGGTCAAACGCAAAGCGTCAGCCGCCTGAGCCGATACCGGCGAGCCACCTCGCTGGTCGACATCAATGTTCAAGTATCCCTGACTGTAGGCCCGATCAGTCGGGAGTGGTTTACGAGCTCCGGGCGGCTCAATGTCCATCGCTCATCAGGTGAACGCTCAAACAAGAGAAGTTGTGACTCATCGGTCGAACCATCCTCCCGGGCAACGCTGACAGCGACGATGGGTTGCTGAAGGCGCGCGCGACAAGAGAAGTTGTAACGAAGGGCGCGGTTCAACTATTCTTGTGCGACCGCCGACGGCGGCTTGAGCGGGAGGCACGCATGCCCAGACGCGCTCGCATTGGCACGGCGGCCAGGCCGCCGTGCCCGATCAGGTTCGGCCGGATCTCTGGACTCAGGTCGATGCAGACGCCTTGCCGGAAGCCCGGCGAGAGTTGTTCTTGCGTCGCAAGACGGGCATCCAGCTCTACTTCGACGGCGCGACCGAGGCCGCCATTCGGGAGGCCTGCGGCTTCGGGCGCTCACACATCTATCGCCTCATCACGGAGCGCTGCCTGGCGCAGAACCCGGACGGCAATGCGAACGGCTGGCGCGGTGCACTTCCGCATCGCCGAGTCAAGGAATGGTCTCGAACGACGCCGCTCGAGATCAGCGATGCGGGGGCCGGGGCCGCTGGGGCTCTCCAATGGCTGTTCGAGTCGCCAGGCGGCTCCGAGCTCGAAGCCAGGTTCCGCAAGCACATCCTGGGCAAGCTGCCGAAGCTCGCCGCCGCGAAGCGCCCCAAGCAGGAGCTCTTCACCTGGTTCATCAAGGAGCTGCGCGCAGCCGGCCTCGAGGCGCGAGGCCAATGGCCCTTCAACGTCGAGAGGTTGGGCTACGTCAGCATCTGCAAGTTCATCGACAAGGTCATGGACGAGAACCCACGGCGCAAGAGGCAGCTGCTCGGCGGCGAGGAGGCAGAACGCAAGGCACGGGCCGGCGACGGTGCCGACCGGCCGCGCCTGCGCGTGTTCCAGCGGGTCGAATGCGACGCCCACAAGCTCGACTCGCGCATGGTCGTGGCCATCCCGTCGCCGCACGGCGGCTACGAGACCCGCAAGATTCGTCGTCTGTGGGTCATGGTCATCATCGAGGTCGAGTCTCGTGCTGTGCTCGGCTACCACCTGAGCCTGCACCCGGAATGCAGCGCCGAGGACGTACTGCGCACCGTCAAACGCGCCCTGACTCGCTGGGCGCCGCGCGAGTTGCTGTGGAGCGGCAACGCGTACGTCGAGGGCGCGGGCCTACCGTCGGCGCACAACGAACGCTACCTGGGCGCCTGCTGGGACGAGTTCAGCGTCGATGGCGCGATGGCCAACATCTGCGACCGAGTCGAACGGCAGCTGCGCGAGGTTGTCGGTTCGACCATTCTCAAGCCGCAGGACCCCACCAGCTACACCAGCCGGCGCAGCAAGGACGACCGCCCGTTCATCGAGTCCTTCTTCGGCCAGCTCGCCAGGGGAGGCTTTCATCGGCTGTCGACCACAACCGGCAGCAAGCCGGGCGACAAGCGCGGCGCGAACCCTGAAGAGACGGCGGCGGAGACTCAGTTCCAGCTCGAGTACGCCGAGGAATTGCTGGACACACTGATCGCCAACTACAACGCCAGGCCGCACTCCGGCCTGGGCTGGCGCAGCCCGCTGGCCCAGCTCGACTTCCTGACCAGCCGTGAACCAGAACGCATCCGCCAGGCCGATGCCGGTGAGGTCCAGCGCATGGTCAGCGTCCGCAAGCTGTCCACCCTGAAGGGAGGCGTCAGCACAGGCCGACGGCCGTACTTCCAGTTCGCAAACGCACGCTACTCGGCCGAACGGCTCGCCCTGCGCACGGACCTGCTCGGCAAGTTGCTGTGGCTGCAACTGGAGGACGAGGACGACGCCCGCTTCGCAAGCGTGTCGAACGAGCGCGGTGAGTTCCTGGGCGTTGTCCGGGCCGCGCCGCCTTGGAACCGGTCGCCGCACACCCTTTACATGCGCCAGGCCATCCGGGGGCTCGAGAAGCGCCGCATGTTGCACCTCAGCGGGCAATGTGATGCGGTCGAAGAACTCATCCGCTATGCCGAAGGCTCGAAGGACAAGAAGTTGCCGCCCCACCCGGCGTACCTGAAGGCCAGACGGGTGCTGCAACAGCACGCCCAGGCGCTGGCGTGCCAACCGGTGCTTGGCACGCCGGCACCCCATGGCGAGGCATCGGATCCTCCGCCCGGCGTAACGCATGAACCCCGACGTCCACTGCCACCCATGCAGATGGCCAAGACCTGGTGACCTGGTGATGGAGGCCAATTCGTCCAGCCCGCTGGTCGCGGAGCACCTGCCCAGGAACCACCCGGTGGTCACGCGCGACTACTCGCTCTTCACCCCGGCCATCTCCGAGATGGTGGACACCGTGGGCCGCTGGATCGACGACCAGGTCGATGGCGCGACCATCTTCGGCCCGTCGCGCTTCGGCAAGTCCAGCGCCGTGGACCACTGGCTGCAGACGCTGTTGTCGCAGCGCTGCGGTGGGCACGTCCCGATGATCGTGTGGAGTCACACGGATTCCGGCGGCGCAGCCTCGGTCGGGCGCTTCCACTCCCACCTGCTGCACGCCAGCCGACACCCGCTGGCCAGGGCGGCTCGCAGCCCCATCGACCGTCAGCACATGCTCATCGAGCGCTGGGCAGAGCTGGGGTCCCAAGGCGGTGGCCGGTTCCTGGTCCTCGTCATCGACGAGGCCCAAGGCATGACGCAGCGCGAATGGCTCTGGATGGTCGAGCTGCACAGCCTCCTCGAGAAGGAACGCATCCGGCTGTGCGTCTTCTCCGTCGCGTCTCTGCAGGTCTTCGACGAGCCGGTTGGCATGGCCCTGTCCGGCGGTGCGCACGTCGCTGCCCGCTTCATGCTGGCCTCGGCGCCGTTCCACGGCATCCGGGATGTCGACGAACTTCGCTTCGTCCTGTCCGGCTACGACGAGGGCACCGAGTGGCCACCCCGTTCTGGCATCTCGTTCACGGCGGGCCTCGCGCCCGAAGCGTGGGCCGGCGGGTTCAGGATGGCCCACCATGCCGAGGCTCTGATGCAGGCGATGGTCCTCGAACTGCCTGCCAGGTACGAGGGCCCCATCGATTTCCCGATGAAGACGGTGGCACAGGCCGCCCGGCATGCCCTGCTGCGCGTCGCCGGCGGCGCCGATCCTCGGGACGTGACGTCCATCGACTCGTGGCGACGCATCGTCGCCGGCTGCGGTCATCAGGCGCTGATGGCCATCGTGACGGCCTTGTCGCCGCGCTTGAAGCGCAGCGGATCGCGTGCATGACCACCGGCCCATCCACGCGGCTGACCTGGCACCAGGGCAGTGTCCTGCCCTACTCCTCGCTCTGGCACACGGTTCAACGGGCGATGTCGCTGAACGCGCTGCGGTCCAAGGAGTTGGCGTTCTGCGGCCGCGCGTCCGACCAAGTCGGCGTCCCACGCCACGTCAACCTGCTCTACAACGAAGCGGTTGACGGCCCGTGCGGCGTTCCCGTCGAAGCGCTGTCGATGCGGTCCCTGGCGCAGGCGTTGGGCGAGCCGGAGGCGGTGTTCGCGTGGGCTCACCTGGGCCGCCTGCCGAGATCGGTTCGCTCGCTCTTCTCCCCGAGTATTCGTGTTTGCAGGACCTGCATGGCTGCGGGGTACCACAGCGCGCTGCACTCGCTGAGGCTACTGCAGACCTGTTTGATTCACGGCGACGAACTCTCCGACCGCTGCAACTGCGGGGAGCTCTTCGCCGGCGACCAGGTGGTCCTGCATCACATGAACGCTGGCTACTGCCGGTGTGGACGCATGGCGTTCCTCACCAGCCAGACCTGCCGTCGTCCGACCATGCGGCACGACGAGACGGCGCCGATGTCGATGGTCGCGGAGTGGCTGGACCGGCTGGCAGGTGTCATTCGGCCATCGGCGGGCGACCATCAGGCCCAGCGGGCACACGACCGGATCCTTCTGGACTCCGTCGGCGCCTGGTGCGCTGAGTTGCACCTGGGCAACCCTGGCTCGGCAATCGCCCCCGACCCGCAGCCTCTGCGGGTGAGCATCAGCGTGGCGCGCCTGTCCACCATTGAGCACGCAAACAGCGTCCGTCCAGCAACGCACAGTCCCGATGGGGCATCGTCGACTCGCGGCAGGCACAGCCTCTACTGGGCCGGTGACGATGCGACAACGACCTATCGATCATTGGCGCGTCACATCAGGTGTTGAGATCCGCAAACCCTGCTAACGGCGTCCGTGAACCGTGCTAGCGTCGCCAAGAGAGCTTGAACGCTGGACACCGACGTCTGTCTATTGCTTGCCGACGCCGGCTGAGGTAGCTCAAGAGCCTGCCCATGTTGCGATGCTTGCGCACCGTTGACCTTCCCACCCAACTCGATTCGCCTGGATGTTCGCTGCAGACGAATTCGTGCCCATGCAACCAACCAGCTGGCCAGCATGGCGCCGTAACATCCAAGGGATTGAGGAACAAGCAGGAGTGGCAGAACGGGAGGTCCTGTCTACTCGGTAGGGGCCCTTGCGGACCGAGCGCAGCGATGATTTCGTTGCTCACGCGCGCAACCCTTGCCAGAACCTCGCAGTCCCCTGCCCTGGGCGCTGGCACCTCAAGCCACGAGAGTTGCTCATTGGCGAAGATCTCCGTCACTCCCGCCGATGACGCCAGTTCATCGACCGTCAATCGATAGCGCGATGCCATGCGGCCGAACCAGCTACCAAAGGCCTCGCCTTCAAACGGTCGATGCGCCACAGGCCAGGGTCGATCACGACGGCCGATTTGCCACATGCTCGAGATGCCCCAGGGTGATGCGCTCGCTGCCGTCTCGGATGGCGGCCTCGGCCGCATCGTTGAGCAGCCGCGAGACCTCGCCAAGCAGCCCACCGCTGACCGCACTCAGGTACTGCACCAGCGGGCGCTGGGTCAGCTCTGATGGCCGCTTCAGCGGAAGTGCCGCCTCGAACGCGGCCAGGAGGCGGCGGAACTCCTCGCTCTCGCTCCAGCGGGGCAACTCCAGCGGCGTGAAGCGGCTGTGGATCTGGGCGTCGCTTTGAAACGCCACCGGCGCCTCGCTCGTGCCGACCGCAACGATGGCCATCCTCAGCTCGTTGGAGAGGTACTTCAGCAAGTTCAGCGAGCCGCGCTGCTCCCGTGCGCTGCCAGCCAGCAGGTGGTGCACCTCGTCGACGATCAACAGCCGCGGCCCTATTCGGCGCAGGATGTCGCAAGCCACTTGCTCTAGGCTCGCCAAGGTCGAGTTGGGGCCTTGGGGTACTCCCACTGCCGTCAGCAACGCCCGGTAGAAGCGCCGCTGATCGGGAGACGGCGGCATCTGCAGGCTGATCACGGGTCTGTGCTCGACGCCGCGCACAGCGTCGAAGGCAGGCGGATTTTCACGAAGGAACTTGGCCACGATCAGCGTCTTGCCGATGTTGGACGGACCGTGCAGCAGCATGCAGGGCATGCGTTCTCGCTGCGGGGTGTCCAGGAGCCGTTGCAGCCGTTGCAGCGCCTGCGTCGCGCGTGGGTAGTCGATCCAGCGGTCGGTCCGCAACGCCCGCACCCGCTGCTCGTCGTCGAGGTCGAGCATCTGCCTCGCTGCGGGATGAAGGTGGGAGCGCTCGCGCACGATCACTTCCAGATCTCCACGGCGTAGGGTGTCACCGGTTTGCTGTAGTCCACTTCCGTCGGCTGCCCAGAATCGCGGGTCTGAAGTTCAGTCGAAGGCGCCGCTGGTGGCGCCTTCGAGTTGCGGCGCGCCCGGCGTGCCGATCGCTCGGCTTGCTCCACGATCTGTCGTTGCGAACCGATGGCGCGGAAGACATGCTCTTCGGACACCCGGGGCACATGCGCCGCCCTGAGGGCTCGCACGGCGGCACGCTGCTCCCACAGCGTGATGCGAGGGCGCCGCAGGTCGGCGTAGTTCGCTTGCACATAGTTGCGCCCGTCGGCGCTGACGAAGATCCTCGACAGGTCCTCGGGGTGGTAGCGCACCCTCACCCTCTGCCGCTGTTCGCGCCAGACGACGAACACGGGGTTCCAGTAGCGGATGTAGAAAATGGTCAGGCCATCGGCCTGGATCGAGCGGTGGGCCAGCGGCATGAAGTTGATCAGCAGCTTCATGGCCTCATCGGGCCCAGGCGCCAGTTGGCGTGGGGCACGCTGTTCAACCAGTGACTGCCATGCCGCGAAGGGGGTGGAGCGGAACAGGCCCCGATGCTCGCTGTGGTGGTAGCGCTCGCCGACTTCGAGGGCCAGCCAACGCTCGAATTCCTCCAAGGTCAGACAGGCGCGTTGTTCGGGCTTGCGCGCCTTGCGGCCGCGCGGCGAGTTGCCGGTGGCGCCGGGCAGACCCTTCAGCCGCTGCATCAGCGTGCGGTTCATGCGCTCGATGTGGCCGCCATAGTTCGGGCGGCCGACCGGCCGGTGGTCGAGCTCGATGCCGTACTGAGCGCAGCCCAGGCGAAGGGCGCGGCTGCGGAACTCAGCCGCGTTGTCCAGGTGCAGCCGCTGCGGCAGGCCGGCCATCGGCCAGTCGATCTGCAGCCCCAGGTGAGCCAGCCAGGGCGCCTTGGGCTGGACGATGCGGCTGACCAGGAGGGCCACGGTGCCAGCACCGGGCCGCTCCATGCCGATGAAGAAGGCCGGGACCGTGCGCGTGGCCAGATCGATGGCCACCGACAGCCAGGGGCGGCCGATGACCTTGCGGGTGAAGCGGTCGACGATGAGGACGTCGGCCTGGGTGTGGTCGATCTGCACAATCTCCAACGGCCAGTCCGCTCCGAAGCTGCCGGGCGCGATTGCAGCGCCTGGGAGAGAGGCCAGATGCTGGAGTTCCTGGCCGCGGTGCGAACGCAGCCTGCGCGCCACCGTGTTGCGTGACGGCGCCACGAGACCATGTTCCGTGCAGCGCCGGCGAACCTCGTTGAAGGTGTCCAGCACGGGGTGTGCGAGCTCGCGCTGCCGCGGAACCCACTGGTCGACGACCGACGAGACGATCGCCTCGACCGGAGGCGCCAGCCGCCAGGGTTCGCCGCGGCGGCCTCCCGCGTCCGGTACCAGCGCAGACGTTCTCGGATCCGCCAGAAATCGAGCACGAAGGCGATAGACCGTGGTCCAGTGGACACCCAGCAGTTGGCCCGCGCGCTCGGCCTGCTCGCGTCTCATGGGACCTCGGCCTAACGGCCTCAGCACGCGAGCGATCTGGACTTCACGTTCGCCGATCTCACGGGGCGACTGCATCCGTTCACCTCACAAATGCGCTAGTAGCATGCTTCATGGACACGTCAGATGCAATAGCGAGGTTCGTGGACTCGGTGTCGCGTGTTGTGGTCAACTCGCAACAGACAGCGAGAGGGGTTCAGAGCCCGAATTGCCTTGTTGAATCAATACCTTAGCCGCAAGTCTCGCTAGCACGGTTCGTGGACATGGCTAGTGGGGTTCGTGGATCTCAACACCAAGACCCGGATCCGGGCACGTGAGCAGGCCCGCCGCAGCGCCCCAACAGACCCGAACCAGGAGGGCTCCAACCCAGTCAGCGAATAGACTTATCCACAGACGGCAGTACCCGCGACTGCCACCCGCCCCTGGTCAAAGTTCAGTCGGCACGGGTGGTCAGAATTCGGTCGGCGGCAACAACTGGGCTTCCGCAGCCCCATCGAGCACCGAAAGCTCCTCGGGCTCGCTGCATAACCAGTCCAAGAAATCCGCCGCACCCCCCGGTGGGGAAAATTGAAATGCCGTTGACACTGGACGCTGCCGCGTGCGAGCAAGACCCAGCGGCAGGCAACCTGGGCCGAGGCCGAACGGCGGAGGGGCTCGGAGCTGCACGGGGCCTGCGGCGGCCCATGCCTCACCTGGTCGGCGCGCGCCGGCTGGGAAGTGCTCCCGTCAGCCAGCCCCGCGACTGGTCCGTCCAAGCGACACCGTCTGCTCGGTGTCGCCGGCGCGCCGCGGTTCTGGGTGTTTTCCTGCGGAGGCGGCTTCGCGGCAAGGATGTGCGAGATCAGGGTCCAAGCCTTCGGCACCACCGCCCGCGAAGCTATCGACGCACTGAGGTTGGCCGTTTGGCAGCATGGCAGGCAGTATGCGCAGGTCAACGCAGCGCCGCCCTTGCCGTCGTCCGAGCCTGAAGCCCCGCCGCCGGAGATCCACCCTGAATCCGAGTTGCGGGTGAGTCGTGAACTGCACGCGCACGGCTTCTGGCGAAGGCCTTGGAGGTTCGGCGCGAACGCCGGGGAACATCTGGCTTCGGTCCAAGGCCGATCTGGCGGCCAATCCAGGCGATCGGCCGCGCTGACGTCTACAGGCTCGAGAGCACCGACGGTTCGCCGGCCGGCGACATTGCTGTGGCAAGCCAGTCGGCGTAGCGTGGCGAGTTGTCCGCCGCGGCCGGGGCCAAGCATCAAATTTGGTTGTCGAACAGCATCACTCTTAGTTGCGCGAGCGGCCGATGGTTACATGTAGAAATATGACCTACCAAATGACGTCCTGATAAGAACACTTCTCAGGACATCGCGAAAATTCTTCTATAGTGGGGGTACCACTCTTGGGGGACCCCCTTTTTATGCCTACAGAGGTGGTGGCTACAGAGGTAGCGCCCACCCCTGCCCAGGTCTCGGCCGACGCCGGCGTGCCGGCGCGACGCCGTGGCCGTCCGCGGGGTGCGAAGACCCGTCTGCTGCGTGAAGGCAGCGGCGAGCTCGGCCGCCACCACTTCGCGTTCCTGCGTGCCCTGCTCGACGGGGTTGACCTCGAGCGTGCGTGGAACCTCTACCTGTCATTCACCGGCGGGCCCAGCGATCGGCGGCACTTCGCCGGCCGGCTGCGCCTGGTTGTCGAGGCCATCGAGCGCGCGGGCTCAACGCGCGGATGCGTGACCGAGCTCGCTGTGGCGCTGCCGGCCTTGCGCGCCCTCCCCGACTTCGCGGTTGCACGGACCGGGCGGGGGGCAGGAAAAGCCGGACACATCGACCCCGTAGAGACTAAGCATGGCCTGGCGCCTAGCACCCCACCCTCCCCTTCGCTCGAGGAGTGGCGCTCCCGGTACTGTGGTTCGACCGGAATCGATGAGGACTTCTACACGGAAGCGGAGTGGCTCGAGCTGTACGTCGAGGAGTTCGGAGCGGAGGCCGCAAGGGGCCAGTCCGGGGCAGGAAAAGCCGGACACTTTGCCGCTCCGCCCTCCCCTGCCCTGTCTGCCACGACCCACGCCAGGCTCGTCGAAGGGTTGCCCGTCGTCGCGACATCGCGCCTGTCCGCTGCACAGCGAAAGGCCGTCGTCGAGGCCCTTGCGACGCTGGAGCGCGTGCTGTCGCGTGAGGCCAGCCTTGAGGATGAGGCCGGCTTCTGGCTGGGCTCCGGGATCCCGCGCGACCTGGCCAAGGTCGGCGTCAAGTCGATCGGCGACTTGGTCAACTACATCAACATCTACGGCTTCCGGTGGCACCGGCGGGTGCCCCGGATGGGTGTCGTGCGGGCCCGGCGGCTGCTCGACTGGTTGACCCCCATCGCCGAAGCTGGCGGACGACCGTTCAAGGAATCCGCCCGGCGCCCCGAGACTGACCTGGCTATGCTGCGCCGGCGGGAACTGGCAGTTCGGGGCGTGGCCGGTGCGGAGCCGTTCGCCCTGGTCCCAATCGTCGACGGCGCCCTCCCCGATGCCTTGTCGGGCCGTCAAGGCGCCTTTCGATCGCATGAGGCCAACGTCTGGGGCGCGGAGACCGATGTTCAGGCGATCAGCCAGTGGTTGAGCCGCTACCAGGGGCAGACCCGGCGGGACTACACGCGCATCGCGGAGCGCTTCTACCTCTGGTGCATTCACGTCCGGCGCAAGGCCCTTTCCTCGCTGCAGGAGCCCGATTTGCAGGCCTACCAGGCCTTCCTGGCGGCTCCGCCGGCCGATTGGGTGCAGGAGCGCAAGGTGAGGCGCGAGGACGCCTCCTGGAGGCCTTTCCGGGGCCCTCTGGGACGGAACAGCCAGCGACACGAGTTCACCGTGCTGGGCAGCATGTTCTCCGCCATGCACGAAAAGGGGTACCTGCGGGCCAATGCCATGGCGAACCTCGGCCGGACGCTGGGTCTGCTGAAGCCGAGTATCGACGTTCGCCGTTCCCTCAGCGAGCACCAGTGGGCCTTCGCCATGGAGGTGCTACATGAAAAGCCGGACACTCCGGAACGACGGCGCCTGCAGTTGCTGCTGGAACTCGGCAGCACCACCGGCCTTCGCTTGTCAGAACTGGCCACGACCCGGCTGAAGGGCTTCCGGCGGGAACTGGTGGATGGCCAAGAGGCCTGGTTGTTGGACGTCATCGGCAAGGGCGGGAAGCCCCGGACGGTGATGGTCTTCGACGAGATCAAGACCCTGCTCGAGCAGCACCACCAGGACATGGACGCCGCGGGCCTGGGCTTCGATGCACGTGTGGAGAGAGTCCAGGCGCCCAACAGCCTTCCCGTCACCGCAGCCGGCGAGCGCATGGCGGGAGCCGATCACGGTCTCGGCGACAGCATCGGTGAGGGCCCGGGGCAGGCATTGCAGGACGCGCTGCGGACAGAGCATCGGGAGGCCTGGCGTCCCCTGGTCGGGATCCTCAAGCGCCCTCCTCCCCGCCGCGATCTGGACCGGCTCGGCGTGCCGTTCCTGGACCGTGAGCAGCCCTCTCAAGCTGACCGCTACGGCGCGCTGGAGCGGTCGGCGATCTACAAGGCTCTGCGCCGGTTCTTCCGCGAGGTGGCCGTGGCCGCCGCCGCGCGCGATGGTGCCCCCGGTTCGGCGGACTTCCTGAATGCATCGACACACTGGTTGCGTCACACCTTCGCGAATTCCGCCGTAAGGCAGATGCAGCCCCAGGTGCTGCAGAGCCTGCTTGGGCACTCCGACCTTCGGGTGACCTCGGTCTACGTGAAGGCGGACGCTGTCGACCTGGTGCGTGGCATGCGGGCGATGCAGCGGGCAGCGGGATCGGGGACGGGAGAAGCGCCACGCCGCAGGGCATCAGCGGTGTCCAGCACGCCAAAGTAGGCCTGCGAAGGCGGGGTGTGGTACGGAACCACACCCCCCGTCCGGGGCCCCAGGAAGCGGCATTCCGGAGCGCTGTGGTACGGTACCACGGAGCGCATTTGGAGGCCGATCGGGGCCGCGCTTCTGGCACCCGTGACTCGCCGGAAGTGGTTCCGGATTGAGCCTCGGCGACGGATTCGGTGGTGTCCGTGGTACGGAACCACGGACACCCGTCACGGTGCTTCCGGGAGGTCCGAAAGCAACTTCTGGAGGGCCGTCTCGAAGGCTGCCCAGCGGGCCGGAGGCAGGACACCACGGGGCAGTTCCACGGTGACCGCACCACCCTTCCCCGCTCGGATCACGCCCTTCTTGCCATCGGCAATCACGAAGGCTCGCGAAGCCTCCTTTGCCTTGGGCTTGCCCTTCACCGACACCGCCTCCGTCAGGCTGCGGAACACCTCCGCGGCAGCAGGTTTCGGCGAACGGCCGGCGAGCAACCGGGCAGCCGTCAACACCGCATCCGGATCCTGCTGGTAAGCCTTGTCCAGCGCGACAGCCCAGCGGAACTGAATATCGACGGGGCTACGGAACGCCCCAACGATCTCCTGCGGCAACTCGGCTACCCGAAGCGCCTTGGCCACGTTGCTGTGGTCCAGGCCGATCTGTTCGGCCAGCCGCCGGGCACTGGGGAACAGGCCCTCGTTTAGAGCCTTGTGGTAGCTGACGCCCTGCTCCCAGGCCGACAGATTCGAGCGCCCGCGGTTCTCCCGCTGCATCTGGACGTAGAGGGCTTGGTCATCGACGTTCTCGTCGACGACTGCGCGCACCGGCAAGCCAAGTTCGAGGCACGCGCGCGTCCGGCGGGAACCATAGACCAGTTCGAACCGCGGCCCCTCCGGCTGCTCTGCTGCAGCGCCACGAACGGGGCGTACCTTGATCGGCTGCACGTTGCCGCCGGCACTCTCGATCTCCTGCTTCAATTCCACGAAAGCCTGGCTCGAGAACGAATCCGGGTGGCGGTCGGCCCAGCGCGTCAGCGCGATCTGGCGCGGGTCGATGAGTTGCTCGCCGACCTGCAGCTTGAGCTTCTCGATCTCGGCATTGAGCTTCGAGACGGCTTCCGTGTCGGCCGCTGCACCGGAAAGCATTCGGGACAGCATCCCCACCCCGGTGCGAGGCAGCGCTGGCTTGACCTCGGCCTGGGGCTCGGATGTCACCTCGGGTTCTTCGACGTGGTCCGGAATCTTGAAGGCGATCCCTTGCCCCTTCTTTTGAGTGGCCACCTCAACCTCCCACCTGGCGCTGCCAGAACGTTTCCATCTGCTGTTCGATCAGGTCCACAAACCGATCGTAGGCCTCGAAGGCGCTCTTGAACGTGCGCGTCGAGGCGTTGTCGCGACTCGCGTCGTAGACGGTTCCGAACTCCTTGCTGGCGGTGCGGACAGCCTCGACGTCCGGAATCTCTACCGGCAGCACACGCTCGGCGTAGGCGGCCTGGATCCACTCCCGGATGATCGCCGTCGATTGCCCAGTGTTGTCCTTGGGCGCGGCGTACTTCACCTTGGACAGCAGGATGTTGATGAACGCGAAATCCTTCCCGGCACCGCGACCGGCGAAGTCGTCGGCCAGGTCCTTGAACAGATCCCAGAACTGGGCACTCGACGCGAAGTCCAGGTTGCTTGGGGGCAGCGGCATGATGATGCCGTCGCTCGCCATGAGAGCGTTCACGGTCAGGAACGACAGCGACGGTGGCGTGTCGCAGATGATCACGTCGTACTTCGACCGGATCGGGTCGAGCCCGTAGTCAAGCGTGCGCCAGAACTGGAACGAGGCTTCCTTCAGCTGTCGCGTCGGCAGGATGAACTCGGCCGAGAAGAGGGGAGAAGAGGAGGGCACCAGGTCCACGCCGTCCCAGTAGGTCGGCCGGATCGCGTAGTTGACGTCCGGCTCGTCGCCGCTGAGCAGCGGCAACAAGGTCTGAGTGACGTCGACCTCCGCATCCGGCAGGAAGCCGAAGAGGGTCGTCATGCTGCCCTGAGGATCCACGTCCACCACCAACACCTTGTGGCCCCGCATGCTCAACCCCTGGGCGAGGGTGGTTGCCGTGGTCGTCTTCGAACTGCCGCCCTTGAAGTGCGCCGTGGAGATCGTGATGGCCTCGCCGCCTTCGGGTCGCAGATGGCCAGCCCGGTAGTGGCGAGCCCATTGCCGCATCTCCGAGAGAGTGAACTCGCGACGGGCACCCGTCGAAGTCAGCCGCCCGGTCGGCAGCCCCCCAGGATTGCGCACGCGGTAGTCATACTGGGACCGCTCGATCTTCAGACGCTCGATGAGCTGAGTCGCCGAGAACGTCGGCGGCAGCTTGCGGGCATCCGGCGCTAGCATCACCCCACGGGCCTGGGCCACGATGGAGGTTGCCCGCTCTGCCTGCTCGGTGATCGCCTTCAGCGAGATCGGGTGGGTAGCCGAGGGCCCCTGTGTGGTCGGATCCATGCGTTCCTTGCAGTGCGCTATGACAATGAACGCAATTCTACGTGAGACAGTGCTTTCTCAAGACATCAATGAATTCCACGTTCATCGCAGACGACCCGGTGCTCGAACCATGAAGAACCTGGATTTCAGGACGTTTTGAAGGACTCCTCCAAGGTCAGTCGTCGATCGTTTTAAGAAGTTCAATAGTTCAAGACTTTCGTGGCCAGAAAGTCGTTTGAAATCAGATGGTTAGACGATTCTCCGTCCGGGCTCTCGGCATTTGCCGTCCGGACAAGGCGGCGGAAGCGTCCGTGAAGCGGTCTGAACGCGTCCGGAAAGTCCTGGGGATAACTTTCGACCCTGTGGATAACTTAGTGTCCGGGTTTTCAGGTCCCGGGTCGGACAGCTCGGAGCCAGCGCAACACATGGCCGAACCGAAGTGAGAAGGGCCGAAGCGTCCGGGATTTCAGGCCCTTGGGAGCTGAATCGTCACTCAGTTCTGACTCAACGTCGCGAAATCCAGTTGCGTCCAAGAGACGCTGGTCAACCCGGACACTTGACCGGGCGCGGCGGCCTAGAATGGACGCATGAGCGGTGTGGCAATCGTGAGGCAGATGGATGTGGTGCAGGGCATGCTGCACAAGTCCGTCATCGCCTTGGCGATCGTGCCGACCAACCGCTCGCTGACGGTCACCGGACGCAAAGCGTACTCGGTGATGCTGCATCTTGCCCAGATGCAGGCGGCCGCCGGAACAGAGAGTGCGGACGGCGGCTTCGCTGCACCGTTGAACTCCATCCTTCGCGGCTTCGGTGCGACCAACAGCATCTCCAGCGATGCGAAGAAGTACATCGACCAGATGGTGTCGACCAAGGTGGAGTGGAGGCCGCTGTCGAAGTCCGAGCAGCAACTGCCGCTGACCTTCGGAATCGACGGCAAGGAAGAGGGCGGCTCGCCGGCGCAGATCACCGACGAGTTGCGCATCTTCAACCTGCTCGCCGAGGTCCGCGTCTACAAGCGCGCGGGCGAGAACTGGGTGACCTGGTACTACCCGCCGTCCATCCGGGAAGAACTGGTGAGCCCCTCGCGCTGGGCCCAGGTCGACTTTGCGGTGCTGCGCCAGTTGACCACCTACTGCGCGGTGGCGCTCTACGAGATCTGCGCGCGCTACCGCGACAGCCCTGCGGGCGTCACCAGCCGGCAGCACTGGTCCTGGTGGGCCGAGTCGTTGCGAAGTTCGCCGACCTCCAAGGTCCGCGCGTGGCGTAAATTCAAGAACGAGTTCGTCGCGCCCGCCATCAAGGAGATCAACGACCTCGGCGACATCGAGATCGAGTTGATCGAGTTCAGGCGCGGCCGCGAAGTCGAGTTCGTTCAGTTCGCGGTCAAGAAGAGTGCGCGGCGCCCCGAGCGGATCGCGCCGGTGCCGCCCGATGTCACGAACATCCTGCGGGGTGGCAAGCTGAGCATCCGCGACACGGTCATCGAGGAACTCGAGCGCGCCTATGGCGTCGTCGCCGTGACCGAAGGACTCGAACGCTACGAGCGCTTTCTCAGTGGAGCGGACCGCCCGCGCATCGGCAATGCCGGCGCCTACCTGCGCACGATCATCGCGAACAAGGCGCGCGAGGATGGGTCGACAGGGCATGGCGCAGAACCGGAGAAGTCGGCCCATGTCGTCGTTGAGAGCAAGGCGGCACCAGCGGTGCCCGCTTCGCGCCGTGATGTGGAGGACGCCGAGCGCCATCGGCGTTTCAGCCTGATCCGCGACCAGTTCGCCAAGCTGGATGCGGAGGAGCAGATGGAGTGGGTGCGGCGGGTGCGCGACGAGGCGGACGCGACTACGGCACCCAGCCCCAGCATCATGAAGCGTCTCGCACGCGGCGAGTGGCAGTCGCCACTCGTTCAGGTGATGGTGATCCAGCACTACGCGAAGAGCGAACTGGGCGAAGACTGGGCGACGTTGCCGTTGGCCGAGTTCGAGAGCCTCATGGCGATCGACGTCGGCAGCGAACGCGACGCGGGCTGAAACTCACCGCAAGCGGACGGGCAAAAAAAAGCCCCACTGCATGTGCAGTGGGGCAGGGCGCTCAGCGACTAGGCTGCAATTTGCTCCGGGACATCCTCGACAGCATTACTGCCGACTTCGTCCTTGCCAAGGTCCAGCTCGGCTTCGAGCTCACGCTGCCTCACGATCAGCGCGGCCAAGCGGTCCTCGTGCTCGAACGGCCGCTGCAGTTCAGCCGCAAGGCCTTCGAGCTTCGATCGCATCCTCGCGAGCCGCTGAGCGCAGTCATCGCGGTGCGGCGCGATCTCGCGGATCGTCTCGACCAATGAGGCATGGAGTGCCGGTCCGGTCTGGCACGGCCTGCATTCGTGTGAGCTCGCGCCCCGCACGAACAGATGCACCTCGTCCTCTGCGCGTCCGATAAACACGCACAGTTCGAAAGCCCCGACGGTGCCGATGACCTCGTCCCGCGCGGACCGCGAGATCGATGCCCTCGCGCTTCGTACCGTGGCCCGAAGCACTTCGCCGATCTCTTCACGACCGCGGTAGGTGCGTCCGTGGACGTTGACCACCAGGTCCGTTCCGAGAACGGCGTGCGCTCGTTCGGCATCTGCCACGAGGGCCGCGAGCAGCCGCTCGTTGCTCTCGATGCGCATCGGCAAGCTGGCCACTTCGGATTCGTTCGCGTAGCGTTGGTTGCGCCACACAGACAGCAGCGATGCGTACTTCGCGATCTCCGCGTCGACACCAGCCTTCTCGATGATCTTCGGATTGCCCGACGCAAGCGCCTTCACTTCCGCGTAGGTCAGCGTTGCGAGCTCGACGTCCTCAACAGACCGGATGCCCTTATCCCCGCTCATCACCTGCGCGATGAACTTGGCCTTGGTGAGCACCGTCTGCCAGCTGTACGCGTCGAAGCTGCCTTCGGTGACGTAGCGGATGATCTCCACCTCGGCGCATTCGTTGCCCTGGCGAAGGATCCGGCCCTCGCGCTGCTCCACGTCACACGGACGCCATGGGCAGTCGAGTTCGTGCAGTGCCACGAGGCGCCGCTGCACGTTCGTGCCGACGCCCATCTTCGGGGTCGAACCGAGCAGCACGCGAACCTTGCCTTCGCGCACCTGGCGGAACAGGCGTGCCTTCTGCGAATCGGTCTCGGCATCGTGGATGAATGCGATCTGCTCGGCCGGTAGGCCCAGCTCGATCAACTCTTCGCGCAGCGCCTGGTAGACGCTGAACGCCATGCCACTCTTGGGAGTGGACAGGTCGCAGAAGACCAGTTGGGCCCTCTTGAGGCTCGCAGTCTCCTGCCAGATGTTGTGCACCTCTCGGGCGCACTGCGCCACCTTCCCGCCGGGGTCGGCTGGTTGGCGGCCGTTGATCAGTCGCATGTCCAGCGCGGCCAGGCGGCCTTCGCTGGCGATCATGAGCATGTTGTCCTCGCGCGGGTCCACCCGCGCGGTCTTCAAGCGCTCGGCGCGCTTCACGAGCGATCGCACGAAGGCGCGCAACTGCTCGCTCGGCCTGCACGTCACCGTTCTGGGCTTGTCGCCCTTCAGGATCGGCACCGGCAGCTTCAGCATCTCGCGCGTGCGGATGTCCGACACGTCGCAGAACACCGTCATCAGGTCCGGCACGTTGATGAAGCGCGCGAACCGGGTGTTGAGCCGATAGCCGCTGCCGTCAGGTGCAATCTCCAGCGCCGTGACCGTCTCCCCGAAGGTGGCGGCCCAGGCGTCGAACTGCTCCAGCCCCAGCGAGCGCAGCGTGTTGGGCTGCAGGAATCGCTGGAACGTGTGAACCTCGGCCATGCTGTTGGCCACCGGGGTTGCCGTGGCCAGAACCACGCCACGGTGCTCGCCTCGGTAGAGGCTCATCGTGTGGCGCGACTTCAGGTACAGGTCGAACGCGCGCTGTGAGTTGCTCAGCGGCAGGCCTGCGATGCGTGCCATCTTGGTGTGGCGAAACAGATTCTTGGCCGAGTGGGCCTCGTCGTACGCAAGCCAGTCGACCCCCAGTGCTTCCCAGCAGAGAAAGTCGTCCTTGCGATCCTGGTTCTCCAGGCGTTCGAGCCGGATCTTCCAGGTCTTCTTCATGCGCTCGAGCTGCTTGACGATCCGGTTGGACCGGCTGTCCGCGCTGCACATGCGCACCGCCATCTCGATCTCGCGGATGGTGTCCTTGATGAAGTCGCCGGTGAAGCCGGCGGACATGGGCAGCAGCTCGAAGGTGGAGTGCGTCATCACGATCGCATCCCAGTCGCCGGTGGCCACCCGCGCCACGAACTCCCGCCGGCGGTCGCCGGCCAGGTCCTCCTTTGTCGCCATGAGCACGGCGGCGGAGGGATAGAGCCGCACCAACTCGGCGGCGTACTGCTCGAGGCAGTGGTTCGGCACGATGTGGGCCGGCTTGTTGGCCAGGCCCAGGCGGCGCAGTTCCATGCTCGCGGCCACCATGATGGCCGTCTTGCCCGCGCCCACTGCGTGAAACAGCCCGGTGTTGCCGGACTGCACGACGCGCCAGATCGCGTTGCGTTGGCTCGCGTGGAGCTCGAAGCATTGCGAAAAGCCCGGCAGCTTCAGATGCGAGCCGTCGAACTCCCTCTGGCGGATGCAGTTGAACAGGTCGTTGTAGATCCTGCACATCCGCTCGCGCCGCGGAGCGTCCTCGTAGGCCCATGCCGCGAAGCGGTCCCGGATCAAGCCGAGCCTCTCCCGCGCCGCGAGCGTCTCCTCCTTGTTGACGATGTAGGCACCTTCCTTCTCGGGGTGCGGGTCGCGCACCGTGGGTGTCTGCACGTTCAGCGCATGCTGCACGAGGTCGATCGCGTGCATGCGCCGCGTGCCGTACTCCTGGATGCACGCGACGCTTTGTCGGGCCGCCCAGTCGTTGAAGGTCACCGACCAGGTGCCGGCCACAGCCAGGTAGCGCACGGCGGTGTCCTGCAGGCCGAGCACCTCCTTGATGAAGTCCTCGACCACGTCCGCAGGGACCCAGACCGCGCCCAATCGCAGCGCGATGTCGCCTGGCGGCAGATCCTCGGGGATCACCTTCTCCAGTGCCGCCACGTTCGCCCTGTAGGCGTCGCCGGCGGCGAGGGCCACGGTCAGCTTGCGCTTCACGTTGCCGGAGAGGTACTCGTCGGCCGGCTCGTGCCGGTCGCCCTCGGGATTCAGGTAGATCATGCCGCGCGCGGACAAGTCCGCCAGGGCGTCTTCGGGCGTGGCCCGCAGCAGCCGGGCCATGTAGTCGGGATCGACGCGGCCCTTCCACTGCATCGACAGGGCGAGTGCCTCGTCGGGATGCTCGGCGACAGTGGCTTCGCGGACGGGCGAGACCGTTCGCTTCGAGAAGATCGCGGCCTTGGTGGCCACTTCTTCCTCTTCGTCGTAGTGCTCCAGGGACAGGAGCAGCGGATAGTCCGGGTCTCGCCGGAAGGCGAGGGCGTTCGCACGGCAGGACAGGTAGCCGTGCTTGCCCACGAACCGGTCGTAGCTCTGGTTCAGGCGTCGCCTCAGTTCGATCAGCGCCTGATCCGTCGTTGCGCCCAGCTGTGCGCTGAGCAACGCGCGGGCCCGATCGCGGATGTCCACCATGCCGGCGATCCGTTGCCGGACCGTGGCGTTGAGGCGGTCGTGCAGGTCCACGACGTGATCGCCCTCCACGATGCCGATGCGGCATTCGCTGACCACGAGCGATCCCGGCCGCGTGCCAGCGGGTGCCGGCACGATGTCCCGGGGTGCTCTGGCGGGGGCCTTGGGTTGCACGCTGTACGCGCCCTTGGGCACCAGGGCCTGGGCGCTGAGCAGCGCGGATTCGAGGTCTCCATCGAGCATGGCCGTCGGCACGGCCTGGAAGCCGTTGCTGACCCGGTCGATCCGCCCCAGCACATGCTCCGGATGGCGCACGAACCAACGGTTGATCCGCAGGTACTGCTCGTGGCAGCCTTCCCGGAGCATCGTCTTGGGAACGTAGTCCAGGTCGAGCCACTCGGCTGCGGCCGCCGCCTCTCCCGGCGCGCGCTTTCTGAGCACGACCAGGTCGGCCTGCACGCTGGTCGATGCGATGCGCTCAAACGTGCCCGACGGCAGTCGAAACGCGGTGACCAGGTCGGCCTCGGATGCCACGTGTGCGCGCATGCCAGCATCGCTCTCGTCCAGGAAGTAGGTCGAGGTGATGAAGCACACCAAGCCGCCAGGGCGGAGCACATCGAGCGCCCGGCCAACGAACCAGTTGTGGATGCTCGCTCGGCTGTAAGGCCGGTTGCGGTTGTCCAGCACGCCGTAGCGGCCGAAGGGAACATTGGACAGGATGAGGTCGTAGGTTCCTTCGGCCAAGGTCGCGGCTTCGAAGCCACCGATCCGCACATCAACCCCGCATGCCCCGTAGAGGTTGCGAAGGATGCGGCCAGAGATGCGGTCCAGCTCGATCGCTGTGACGCGGCTGCGCTGGGCAATGTCGGCCGGCATGCAGCCCAGGAAGTGCCCGACGCCTGCGCTCGGTTCGAGGATGTTGCCGCCCTGGAAACCCAGGCGACGCAGGGCCGCCCAGATCCAGTGGATGACGAGCGGATCGGTGTAGTGGCTGTTGTTGACCGATGCCCGCGCCGAGTCGTGGTCGTCGGCCGAGAGCAACTGGCGCAGGCGACCGGCGCGCTCGACCCAGGCTGGATCCCGGCCTTCGTCGTTGAAGCTCGCCGGGATGCCGCCCCAGCCGGTGTAGCGCAGAAGTGCGCGGCGTTCGCTGGCGCTCGCCGGCCTGGCCTCGCTCTCGATCGAGCGGAGCGCGTTGATCGCCGAAACGTTGGCCTCGAACTTGGTGGCCTGGCCTTCGATGTGGGCGAGGGCTTCGTCGTCCCATGTCGGCCACTCGACCGACTGCGCGGTGTGGGCCGCGGCGGACATGGTGGGGCGCCATGCCTTGGGGACCCGCACTTCCACGACCTCTTGAACGTCGACCGCAGTGGCAGGGGCCTCCGCAGCTTCAGCGAACAGGTCGGGGTATGTGGCAGCTTCGTCGTCGAAGCCCGGCAAGGAAAGGGTGTAGCCACCCTGGCTGGATGGGGACATGTGATCTCCGTGATGTGGAGAGAGCACACGCCCCCCTGGGGAGCGTGAGCTCCCGGTGGGAGGGGGTCCGCGGGCCGCTGAGGCGGCATGCGGTCGTGCGTCGACCAGCCGGACTCCCTGAAAGGCAGCGGGCCGATGCGAACGGATCTGGGGATCGGTGCAGCCGCCTGTCAGGCGGGCACCGGAAGGACTCACCGCCTGAAGAGGCGGCGGCGGGGCAGGGCCCAGCGCGGATCTACGTGCGGGTCACGACCGCTAACGCCGGCTGTGCCGGAACGCCTCAGAGGGCGGCTGTGGCCGGAAGCCACGAAGCGAATCGAGTATGGAACAAGGGGGCTGGATGGGAAAGACACCCAATCGCGCTGGCGCATGTTCATCGGGCATGAACCGGCCATAGGCAGCCGCGCCGCATAGAGGCAAGGGAAGCGGGGGATGCCGCAACCCTCTCGGTGCCTGCGCCAGCCAGAGGGCTCCCTCCCCGGTGTCGCCGTTTGCTACGATTGCCGCGTTTGCTTTATTGTTCCTGCTTGCCTAAAATCAGCCGATGGGCACCAATGTCAGCACCCCTGTCCTCCTGCGCCGGATCGCGCAGCTCGAAGCGGCCGTAGGACGGCTCAGCGAAGACCTGGGTAGTCTTCGGTCGGTGGTTAGCCGCCACGCGCTGCAGCCGTCGAAGGCCGGTGGCGCGCGACCGCGCGCCGCGCGTTCCCAACTGCCCGCTGGGACGCCGTCCCAGTCCGCCACGTCCGGTGGGCTTGCCGGTGCCACCGCACGAGGCGAAGCGGCCCGGGTGCAATGGGTCAAGGACGGCCTCGTGGTGCCCGGTGAGCAACTCGCTCAGGCCTGGGGGCTCACACGGCAGGCCTTGGCGCCCGCTGCAGACCGGGGCGAGGTTTTCGCGGTGAAGATCGGCAACCGGCTGTACTACCCGCAAGCTTTCCTGGCGCTGGACCGCGAGGTTGTGGCCGCTGTATGCCGCGCCCTCGGCGATCTCGGTGCCAGCGAGAAGCTGATGTTCTGGTTGCGCGAGCACGGGGCGTTGGCAGGGAAGGGCGTCGCTGCGGCCCTGGACGCCGGAGTCGCGGTGTCCAAGGTGGAACGGTTGGCCACGGCCTGGGCGCGCGAGCGGGGAGCCGCGCGTGTCGCTGCGGCTGCCTGAGCCCGGGACATTCGAGGATCTGCTTCGGCCCGTCAGGGTAGAGGTCGCCTCGCTGGTGCGACTGAGCCGGTACCCGGGCACCGAGCCGTACTGGTCGTCTGGCGTGTACCGCTTCGATGACCCGGACCCAGGCCGCGCCGGCGAGTTCGGCACTTGCTATACAGCCAACTCGATCGAGGTCGCCTTCGCGGAGAGCGTGATCCACGAATCGGGACGCTTCGTCGATGGCGCCTACGAGGTGCCCTCTGCCGAACTGACGGAGCGATCGGTGGTGCGCTTCGCGTGTGGGCACCGCAAGACGCTGGTCCTGGCGGACCTGACCGGCGCGGCGCTCAAGGCCCTCGGCCTGAACAACGACATCAGCGCTCTGGCCGACTACTCAGTGAGTCAGGCCTGGGCGCAGGCCATCCATGACGCCGACCCGAGATGGCAGGGCATTCGGTACGTGTCCCGCCAGATGAACAAGGGCTTCGCCTACGCGATCTTCGAGCGGAGCGGGTTGAAGAAGCTTCGGTCGGAGAAGCTAAAGGTTGCACAGCTGGACGCCCTGTGCGATCTGTTCAATGTCACCGCTGTGTGACCGTGCCCGATCTGTCGGTCAGGTGTAGTCGAGCGTCTCTCACCAGCGGTGAGAGAAATGCTTTCCCTGGAGGCCTGAAGCGTTGGTCCGGAGCAGACTGGTTGCTGTCGCTCGACGCCGCCATCCTGAGCGTCGGCGCCCGCCCTAAGCCGACCTTGCCAACATTGGCTGAAGACCGAGGTCGGTCACTCGTGACGTAGGTCTGAGTGGCGGCGACGACGAAGACCGGTCGGAAGCTCACTTCACAGCACCGTGCGCGTGTCTAGCCGCGTCTCTCCCACCGCCTTGCTGCGCCTACCCGCTCCAGGGTGACCGAGCGGAAACCCGTAGCGGCGGGGCGGCCAGCCCTGAGTACGGGACAATAGCCCCATCATGGCCAACGGCGATCAACTCAAAGCATTGCTGCGCTCCTTCGCGGAGGGCGATGATCGCCATTTTTACTCCGTCGCCATGCAACTAGCAGCGCACGAGGCCAAGCAGGGCCACGGCAAACTGGCGGAGGAACTGCGAGAGCTGATCGATTCCGCGAAGTCGCGCCGGCATGCGCCTGGGGGGGACGGCCCCATTCCGATCGCTCGGCCGAAAGGCGAACTCGCGTCGTTGTTGAGCGTCTCTTACCCATCCAGACGCCTGTCGGACATGGTGCTTGGCAAGCCGCTGCTCGAAGGCCTGCAGCAGGTCCTGAAGGAACAGCGGCACCTGAGCAAGCTGCGCGGCCATGGCCTTCACCCTCGGCGCAAGCTGCTGCTCGTCGGCCCGTCAGGCACCGGCAAGACGATGACCGCCGCCGCCCTCGCGGGCGAGCTGGGCATCCCGCTTTTCGTGGTCCGCCTGGATGCGCTGATCACCAAATTCATGGGCGAGACGGCGGCCAAGTTGCGTCAGGTCTTCGACGCCGTGGCATCAACTCGCGGGGTGTATTTCTTCGACGAGTTCGACGCGATCGGCAGCCAGCGCGGCATGGCCAACGACGTTGGCGAGATCCGCCGCATCCTCAACAGCTTCCTGCTGATGATCGAGCAGGACGACTCCAGCAGCGTGATCGTCGCGGCGACGAATCACCCGGACATCCTGGACGAAGCGCTGTTCCGGCGCTTCGACGACGTGGTGGAGTACCACGTGCCGTCCGCGGAGGATATCAAGGCGCTGTTGCGCATGCGCCTGGCCAACTACTTGAAGTCCCCGAAAGCCGTCGACGACCTGGCCCAGGAGGCGTCGGGTTTGAGCCATGCCGAGATTGCCCGGGCCGTCGGCGACGCGGTCAAGGAAGCGGTGATGCACGATCAGGAGAGCGTGCCGGCCGAAGCTGTGAAGAGCCTCCTGCAACAGCGTCAGGCCGTGCGGCGCCGCACGCCGGGCGGCAAGGAATAGGCGCGCACCAGCTGCATGGCCAACGGGGATCAACAACACCGTCCGCACCTCTTTCCTCAGGACACACGAACCACCGAGGGATACACCGCGCGGGCGGCCGGCGGCGGCGGCAGGGTCGTCGTTCCAGCGCAGAATCGGCAGCAGCACGCCGGTGTGCTTCGCGCTCAGATCGCGCAAGTCGCCGCAGTCCAGCAGCAGCGCGTCGCTGAGCAGCAAGTCGCGAATGTGCAAACCGCGATCGGCGTTCAGGTCGAGTTCGAGAGTCAGCAAGGTGTGGCCCTGGCCGCCGAGAGCCTGGCTCGCGACCGCCAAGGCATCGAGCTCATGAACGTGCGCCAACAGGGCAACCAGGTGCTGGCGACCGTGTTCGTTCCGTTGGGCAAGCTGGCGCACTTCGAGAAGCTGGTCACCGATTACATCGATCACAAGGTCGACCGCCGCGGCCAGCCCCGCGACAACCAGTCGTTGGTTGACGCGATCCGCGCCGTGAGAGTGGCGACATTCGAGTCGTTGTGGACCGACACCGCCGACGCCCTCCCTCACAACGACGCCGAAGCCATCTGGTGGGAAGCTTGGCTGCCGGCCGGCGAGCACCGGGAACAGGTCGTAGCCGACTTTCGTACCGTCGCCGGCATGGCTGGCCTCCACGTGAGCGAGCGCGTCCTGCATTTCCCCGAGCGGTCGGTGGCGCAGATGCACGGCAGCAAGGCGCAGTTGCTGCAGTCGTCGCTCGTGCTGAACATGATCGCCGAGCTTCGGCGCGCGAAGACCACGGCTGAATTCTTCGCCGCCTTGCCGCTCGACGAACAAGCCGAGTGGGTCGGCAATTTGCAAGGGCGGCTGGTGCCGGAGCACGCCGGCAACTCCTACGTCACGCTGCTGGACACCGGCGTGAACCACGGCCATCCGTTGATCGCGCCGCTGGTGGCCGACGCCGACCGTCACACGATTGAACCCGCCTGGGGACCTGACGACGGAAACGGGCACGGCACCGAGCTGGCGGGTTTGGCACTGCTGGGAGACCTGACGCCGGCGCTGGCCGACGACGGGCCACTGGCGGTGCCGCATCGCCTCGAATCCATCAAGGTCCTGCGCGGACCGGGTGACAACGAAGGCGAGTCGTATGGGGCGATAACGGCCGAAGCCGTGGGCCGCGTGGAGGTCACCGATCCCAATCGCCGGCGCGTGTTCGCGATGGCGGTCTCGTCGACGGACGGCCGCGACCGCGGAAGGCCTTCGTCCTGGTCAGCCGAGATCGACCGCCTGGCGTGCGACTACGACGGCCAAGGCGCGACGCCTCGGCTGTTCGTTCTGTGCGCCGGCAACACGCGTGACGCCGACGCCTGGAGCGCCTACCCGGACAGTCTCTCGACGAACTCCGTGCACGACCCAGGCCAGGCCTGGAACGCGCTCACCGTGGGCGCCTACTCGGAGCTCACGACGATCTCCGAAGCGGACGCTCCGCAATACAGCGCGATCGCGGCCGCGGGAAGCCTCAGCCCCTACACGACCACCTCGGCGACCTGGCAGCCCGGGTGGCCGTTCAAACCGGACATCGTGATGGAGGGTGGCAATGCGGCGATCGAGCCGATGGGCTTCGCGTGCTCGATGGACAGTCTGTCCCTCCTGACCACCGGCCATGAGCCGCACGATCGGCTGTTCACGCTCAGCTGGGCAACCAGCGCGGCCACTGCTCTGGCCGCCGGCATGGGCGCCCGCATCCAGGCCGCCTACCCCACGTTTTGGCCGGAAACGGTGCGAGCGCTGATGGTGCACTCTGCGCGCTGGACGCAGCCGATGCTGCACGCCAACACGCCCAACGGTTTGCGCAACAAGGACACCTTGCGGCAACTACTGCGTCACTGCGGCTATGGCGTGCCGGGCTTGGAGCGAGCGCTATACAGCGCCCGAAACTCGCTCACGCTGATCGTGCAGGACCACCTCCAGCCGTACCACAAGGTCGACGGTACCGTGAAGACCCGCGACATGCACCTGCACGCGTTGCCGTGGCCGACGGACATGCTGCAGGCGCTGGGCGACACGCAGGTCACCCTGCGCGTCACGCTGTCCTACTTCATCGAGCCGAACCCGGGCGAGCGTGGCGGCATCGACAAGTACGCCTACCAGTCTCACGCACTGCGTTTCGCGGTGCGTCGGCCGCTGGAAACCGAGGCTTCGTTCCGTGGCCGCATCAATGCCCAAGCGGTAGCAGAGGAGCAAGGTCTGCCCGGTGGCGGCGGCGCGGACGCCGGCTGGACCATCGGCGAGCGGCTGCGCACGCGAGGATCGCTGCTCAGCGACAGCTGGAGCGGGACAGCCGCGCAGCTGGCCAACCGCGGGCAGCTGGCAATCTTTCCGGCGATGGGATGGTGGCGCAACCGGCCGACCCATGGTCGCTTCGAACGTGCGGCCAGATACAGCCTCGTGGTCTCCATCGAGGCCCCTGCCGTCGAGCAGGACCTGTACGCGAGCGTCGCCCAGCAGATCGGCGTGCCGGTGGCGATCGCTGTGTAACCTGACAATCGAGCACCAACTTCGACCGGCCTTGTAGGCAGCGCAAGGCCGCCACGCGCGGAGGGCAGAACACGTGATCGGACATCGAACCCGCTATTCGCTCGCGCAGCTGCTGGAGCAGCAGGACCCCGCCATCGTGGTGACGCTGCTGAGGAAGCACGGCGCCCCGATCTCGGTCAATCCCGGCTCGCTGGTGTACGAGCTCATCAATGCGGTGCGCGGTCTCGGCGACCGGCAGGTCATGGACGTGCTTGCTGAAGTGGTGGCCACCGCCGGCGACCTGCGCTCTCGCGTGAATCCGAAGTACCGCTTCGACGAACGCATGCATGACCTGACGCAGTGTCTGATGCTCGATGGCTACCAGGTGGTGGACAAGCGGCTGCACCAGAGCGACCCGTCGATCGCCGACGCCGCGCCGATCGACGATGACCTCATTGAAGCGTTGAGAACCTGCGGTGCTCCGCGCAGCGGGGACATCGTCCAGAAAATCAACGACTCCGCACAGGCCTTTCGGGCCGCACCGCCCGACTACAACGCCGCGCTGGTGAATGCACGGATCGCGCTGGAGACGCTGGCCGGCGATGTTGCGCTGGACGTCGCCGGCGGCGGACCAGTGACCTACAACCCAGCAAAGTGGGGCGAGATCCTGCAGTTCCTGCGCAGCAGCGGGGAGATCAGCGTCGAGGAAGAACAAGGCCTCGCCGGCGTGTTCCGACTGCTGAGCCCGGGTGCGCACCGCCCGGTGGGCATTCCGGAGGGGCAGATGACGCGTCTTGGCCGCTCATTCGCGCTGAACATGTGCTGGTTCCTGCTGCAGAACCGTCTCGCGCGTCGAGGGACCTGAAGAATGGCACGCAAGCACACCATGCCTCAGTTCCTGGTAGACATCGTGACGGCCGAGAAGTACGAGTCGTGGCTGGGCCGCAAGGCGACCGCGCATGTAAAGCGCGACCGCAAGCGGCAGCGCACCGCATCGGTGTCCCACTACAAAGAAGCGATCCACGCGGCCGTGGTCCTGTCCGACGGTAGAGATGCCTATACCGGCGAGCTCCTCGACTGGGCACGAATCGGCACCTATGACAACGACGAGTCCCAGGCGGGCAGGCACGGCTACAAGGCGCAGCACGCACTGTTGCCCACCGTCGACCACGTCGACGCGGGGGCGACGGAAGCAAGCTTCAAGATCTGCGCTTGGCGCACGAACGATGCAAAGAACGACCTGACAGTGGCAAGTTTTTTGGAGCTGTGTCAACGCGCGCTCGAGCATGCTGGGTTCACGGTGACTTCACCGTCCGCGCGTGCCGGGGACACGGAGCCCGCCCGCTGAGGGGAGCCGGTCGCAGTGACCGGCCCCCGCCAAGGTGTTCGTGTAGGCCCAAGGGCTCGCGCAATTCAGAGTCCTGCCGCCCGTCGCGCTGCGCCCCGTTGCGGAGGACGTGGTTAGACGCAACTCCAGACTTCCCGGCGGCGGCGGTTGTAGAGGGTCACGTTCCCGTGGTCGTTGATTTCCATGATGAACTGCACTTCATGGCCCGATGATGTCAAGAGGGGCGGCCAGGCGTCGCCCGCATTGACCTTGATGACGCCGTCCTTCGATTGAGCGCTGTACTCCAGCCCTTCGATGTCTGGCCAGAAGCCGTAGTCACCAGAGGGCGCACTGGAGAAGCTCATGAATGGCAAGCAGTACGCCTGTAATGCGTCCTTGCCAGACCCTTCGACGAACGCTTGCAACGCCTCAGGATCGTCGCCGGCATCTTCGAACTCGCTGATTGCCGACATTGCAGCTCGTCGCCGGTCGGGGTCGCGGTCGGTCTTGATGAACTGGCGCAGCTCGTAGGCGAAGTCATGGGCCACAGCCGGCCAGTCGTTCGGATCCGCCGAGCAGACGGAGCCAATACGTGGCGTTCGGATATTCACGTTCTGGTGTCCTTCAGATGGAGAGGACCACGGCCGGCAGGCCGTGGTCGTCGAGTTGCGAGGGGCGGACTACACGCCGTAGTGCTGACGCACGTAGCGACGCCGCTGCAGATAGGGAGCGCCCTTGGTGATGTCCAGGGGAGCCCAGTGGATGAGCCACCGCAGCGCGGCGACGCGCAGCAGTGGTGGGTAGCGGCGGTCTTGCATCACCGCGAGGAGTTGCTCGGTGGTGTAGTGGCGCAAGCCCGTCAAGAGGACCATGAACCGGTTGCAACGATGGGTCAGCATTGCCGTCCCCTAGTCGAGGGCGCGCCGGATGGCCACAGACTCTGGGTGCTCGCCGATGAACTCCAGCAGCTGTTCGTATTTCTCGGTCAGGCTGTCCCAGCCTCGCCAGAGCATGTTGTTGAGCGCGAAGGCGGTGGCGATGATGCCGGCGACCTCGGCACCAACGGTGCTGCTGAAGCCGTTGCCGTCGACGCTGATTGCGAAGCTCTCGACGCCCGAGGGGTACATGAAAGCACCGCCGTTGGAGATCTCGACGTAGTTCCAGAAACCGCCGCGATAGGTCGGGCAGAGGCTGCCCATCCAGTCGTACACCGACATCTCGAACTTGATCATCGCGCGCTCGCCGAAGTGCTGCGGGAGGAAGTCCATGCGACGTTCGCCGGGCACGACGCTCGCGGTGATGCGAACGCTGCCGTCGACGGTCTGCCCAGGGTCGGCGAAGAGGGAAGTGGATTCGTGGGACATGACGCTTTCCTTTCAAGCGCATGAACACGAGCGAACCCGACTCGGGTGTCGCCCGAGCTCGGGTTGAAGATGCGCGGGAGGGCCCGCGCAGGAGGTGGCTTACGCCCTGGCCGCGAGGCCGCAGTCGGGCGGCACGGGTCGATTCGCAAGCCGGGCCAGCAACAGCCGGCGAAGGATGCGGGTGGCCTGCAGGCGCAGGCCGATTGAAGTGCGGGTCACGACCGCAAACGCCGGCCAGGCCGGAACGCTGGTGACAGCGGCAAAGGCAGAGATGCCCATCGCATGGTCAGTATGAATCAACGATGCGCGGTCGAAAAGGGGCATCGCACGGCGCATGCCCATCCGTCACTCGTCCGCCCCGCACCTGCAGCGGCGGATCTGTCGCTTTGGCCCGCGCGGCGCCCGAAATCCGGGGGGGACTTCGAGCCGCCTTTCCGGTTGAAGGCGGCCGCCATCTTCGGGACGATTGGCGCCACGGCAACCCGCCCATCGACGGCGTTGCCTGACGTTCAACCCACAGGTCGAGATCAGTCCATGGGGCGCCTACCTTTAGATTCGTTGGGCCTGCTCATCAGCGTGGTCGAAGGCGGCCGGAGCTACAAGGAGGTGGCGTCCGACCTGGGTGTCGCGCGCTCGACGGTCGAGCGTCGGATCAAAGGCCTGCTGCGCAGGCTCCAGCAGGCCGGTGCGCTGGGCTCGATCCGAGTGGACTGGCTCGACAGCCTGGTCGCGATCCGCCGCGAGCGGGAGACGATCATGGCCGCCGCGCGTGCACACGATGTAGGCGCACCGCCGCAGCCTTGCCGGGTCGTGCTGGATGCGGATGAGGTCGCTGCCGGTGCGAGCCGCCTTCGCTCATGCTGCCGTAGTGCTAACCGGGACATCGCGCTGATCTACACGCTGCTGTGCACCGGCCTCAAGACCATGGAACTCGCGCTGCTGGAGGTGGGCGACTACCTGGATGAGAACGGCAACGTGCGACGGGTATCGACACTGCGTGGGGAGGTGGCGGCCAGCGGCATCGCGCGACCGCTGTACTTCAACTCGACGCGAGCCGTGGCCAGCATCGACATCTACCTGGAAGAGCGCCTGCGTCGGCGGTTGGGCACCGGCGAACCCGGGCGCTTCCGTGGACTCGATCCGAAGAGCCGCCTGTTCCTGACCGAGGCGGGCAGGCCGTTCCTGATTACCCGCCGGTCACCGACCGATTCGCGGCTCACCTCCAAGTATCTGCAAGCGACTCTGCGACTGGCGTTCGCGCGCGCCGGATGGGTTGGCATGACGGCACAGCAGGCCCGCAGGCAGGTGGCACTCTCGCTGGATCGACAGGGTGCCGACAGGGCCCAGCTTCGGGAACTGCTTGGGCTGCGGTCGGGACGCCAGGTGCGACGGCTGCTCAGGCTGCCGCCCATGTCGCTAGACGTCGTGTCTCACGAGATCGTGTAGGCCCGATCGTGGCCACAGACGCCCAGGAGGTTGCCATGGACGCAGCGAAGTACTTCATCCGGGGCGTCACGCTGCTGGCGACCGACCCGGGCCTGCAGGAGGCGTTGTCGAAGGTGTACGACAGCTCGGAGCGTCCGCGATGCATGTGCGTTCGCGGTGGCGTGGAGATGTACATCGCCAAGCATGGCGAGTACGTCGTCAAGCGCATGCCGGGCACAGGGGACATGCACCATCCGACCTGCCAGTCCTTCGAGCCAGAGCCCGGTCTTTCGGGCCTGGGCGAGCTCGTCGGCGAGGCCATCGTTGAGCACAACCCCGATCACGTGGAGATCCGGACCGACTTCCCGTTCTCCAGGGTCTCCGGCAAGGCAATGCCGCGAGGGGAGGCAAACGGCGAGCCTCCCGCCGTGAATGCACCGCGCAAGCGGATGAGCCTGCGAGCGGTACTGCACTTTCTCTACCACCGCGCCGGGCTCAACCGCTGGTATCCGGCGATGGAGGGAAGGCGCTCGCAGGGCGTGATCAAGAAGTACCTCGAGCTTGCGGCAGCCGGCGTGACGCTCAAGGGCGAGACCTTGGACAAGCGCCTGTACGTGCCCGAGCCGTTCCGTGTCGCCGACAAGGAAGAGATCGGTGAGCGGCGGCGGCGCAAGCTGGCCATGCTTCTCTCGCCGGGCGACGACGTGGCCTACAAGATGGCGATCGTCATCGGGCAGTTCAACGGCGCTGAGCAAAGCGCCTACGGGCGCAAGCTGTTGGTCAAGCACATGCCGGACGTGCCGCTGTACATGGAGAACAAGGCCTGGGAGCGCGCCGAGCGCGCCTATGCGGCCACCCTGCAGGCCCGTGACGCCGATCTGGAGCGCAAGCCGATGGTCGTGATGGCCGCGCTGATCTACGCCAAGCGTGAGCACCTCTACCAGGTGGACTCGCTGTCGATGACCCTGGTCTCGGATCAGTGGATACCGCTCGACGGCCTCCATGAGCTGCCGCTGGTCGAGGAACTGCAGCGGCAGGGCCGTGCCTTCTTGAAGCCGCTGCGCTTCGACGCCAAGAGCGGCGCCTGTTTCCCGAACGCGCTGTTGCTCGATACCGAGGGCGGGCCATTCCCGCTGCATGTGGTGAGTGCCTTCCTTGACCCAAAGGAACAGAGTGCCAAGGAGAAGGCGGTTCAGGCCGCGGGTGACGACGCGTGGGTGTGGCGCACCGACCAGGCCTTGCCTGCGCTGCCGCCGCGTGCGGGTTCCAGGACAGCCCTTGCAGGGTCTGACGTGGCGCGAGGTCAGCGCGTCCCCGAAGTCGGATAGCAATGGTGAGCCGCGGGGCTCGAGCGCCCGCGGCCAAGGCTCCCGACGAGGCCATGAGCGGGGGCAACGCGAGGCCACCGGGGTCGGCCGCGACTCGCGATCGGCTGGCGCTTGGCCTTTGCGAGCGACCCTTGAGCTCAGACGCTTGAACCGTAGGCTGGCCGCATGGTCCGCGAGGAAGAAAAGCACCTGATCCGCCAGTGCGTCGACGCGCTGCGAGAGGGCATTCCGGGCTTCAAGTCGCGCCGGCCGCAGATGGAGATGATCGCGGCGGTGGCCAACACGCTGGCCCGTTGCCGCGCCGAAGACGAACAGGCGGGTAACGGCGACCACCTCGCGATCGTCGAGGCCGGTACCGGCACAGGCAAGTCGTTCGGTGCCCTGGTGCCGGCGCTCGTGATGGCGAAGTCCAGGCAAAAGCGGCTTGTCGTGAGCAGTTCGACGGTGGCGCTGCAACACCAGTATGCGGAGAAGGACGCGCCCAGCCTGCAGCGCTTGGTGCCGATCCCCTTCACCTTCGCCGTTGCGAAGGGCCGACGACGCTACGCCTGCACGGCCAAGCTTCAGGCGGAGGGCAAGCTGGCGGGGCAGGGTGGCCTCGACCTTGCGGGCCAGCGCGGCCCCGGCGGTGCCGAAGACGCACCCCGGCGGGTGGCAGTGATGAGGGAGTTGCTGGCTTCCTTCGACGCGGGTCGATGGAGCGGGGATCAGGACGAACTGCCGCTGCCCGTGGTCGACGAGGTGTGGGATCGCGTCACCACGGATCGCCAGGGCTGCGCCGGTTCCAAGTGCCCGGAGTTCGCACGCTGCCCGTTCCAAGCCGCGCGGCAGCGGGTCAAGGAGGCGGACCTCGTGATCGCCAACCATGACCTCGTGCTGTCGGCCATCGACATGGATGGGGCGAGTGTCCTTCCGCCGCCCCAAGAGACCATCTACGTGTTTGACGAGGCCCACAGCCTGGCCGCCAAGGCGGTGGAGCACTTCTCAGCCAGGCATGCGCTGCGCGGGGCGATCGACTGGCTGGAAGGGGCGTGCAACGCGGTGCGCGATGCGGTTCTCGGGCTGCGGCTCGACGAGCAACTGAACCGCGACAGCCGGGCCAGTGCCGAACGCATCGAGCGGGCGCTGCGCGATCTGCACCACCGGATCCACGGCACCAACGGCTTCGAGGAGAAGCGCGCCCGCCGGTTCAAGTCCGGGCCGTTGCCGGACTGGTGCGAGACGGCTGGCAGGCAGGTCCTGGCCGCCGGCGAGGAGTTGCAGAAGACCTTCGCTTCGCTCAGGGAGCATGTCCTCGAGAAAGCGCCGAGTGTGGGCACGCTGGCCACGCAGGTCCTGTCCGTGCTGGGCTTCTACGTGGTGAGGCTGGACAACCTGGTGGACACCTGGCAGCTGATGCTGGCGGAGCAGCCGGAGGACGCGCCGCCGATCGCGCGCTGGATCGAGCGGCATGGCGAAGGCGGGCGTCCGGACGACTATCTGGTCTGCGCGTCGCCGATCAGCGGCGGCGACAAGCTTCGCAGGCTGCTGTGGAATCGCGCAAGTGGTGCCGTGGTGATGTCCGCCACCCTGACGTCGTGCGGCACCTTCGATCTGTTCCTGCGCCAGTCGGGTCTCGGCTGCTTCGACAGCCCGGCCTTCCTGCGCGTTGAGTCGCCCTTTGACTTTCGCAAGAACGCGCAGCTCGTGGTGCCGGCGATGCGCGCGGAGCCGACGGCCGCGGAGGAACACACGCGCGAGGTCAGCGACCGGCTGCCGGCTCTCGTGGAGACCCTCGGCACGCTGGTGCTCTTCACATCGGCACGGCAGATGCACGAGGTCTACGCCCAGTTGCCCGAGGAGCTGAGGCGGGTCACCTTGGTGCAGGGGTCGATGCCCAAGGGCGAGATGCTCGCGCGGCACCGCGCCGCCGTCGACCGCGCCGATCGGTCCGTGTTGTTCGGCCTGAGCACCTTCGCCGAAGGCGTTGACCTGCCAGGGGAGTACTGCACGCACGTCGTGATCGCCAAGCTCCCGTTCTCGGTGCCGGACTCGCCGCTCGAAGAGGCGCGGCGTGAGTGGGTCGAGTCGCGCGGTGGATCGCCTTTCATCGAGATCACGGTGCCGGAGGCCGCGGTGCGGCTGAAGCAAGGACTGGGGCGGCTGCTTCGCACGATCCATGACCGAGGCCGCGTGACGATCCTGGACAGGCGGATCGTGACCAAGCGCTGGGGTGGGCTCCTCATGCGCGGCATGCCTGACTTCGAGGTCGTGATCGAGCGTGGTCACGCATCCCGCCCAGCGGTTCCCCGCGCGGCGGACTTGAAAGAGCCGACTCCGGCGGGACCATGAATCTCCACATTCACCAACTTGCGAAGGAGAGATGAATGGTCGCAATGGCACAGAGCAAGGCGAACGGGCAGGGCGGTGGCCTGGTCCCGGCCGCGGGCGGCGCGGTGGCGATCCCCACGCTGCTGGGCCGCTCGGCGCAGCGCATCCCGGTGGGCGGCCGCATCCGAGCCGGCATCAAGGTGCTGACCCGGCGAGCGGCCGAGTCCGGCCAGGCGCGCGAGATCTACGACGCCGGCGTGGCGCAGGGCAAGGGGTTCGACGCGATCGAGCGGGAACTCGCCGCGGCGCTGCCTGACCTCAAGAACCCGCTCACGCCGAAGAACGTCCCGTACTTCACCGTCCGAGGCGAGGACTTCCCGAACCCCGAGCTCGCGCGGCAGATCATGGACCTGTATGCCGAGGATCGTGGCGACGGTGTCCAGCGTCTGTATCGCTTCCCGGTGGTGTTCCCGGCCGATGCCTGGCAGAACGTCATGCCACATGAGCTGGTGACCTGGACGTCCAGCGAGCGCCGCTTCTGGTCCGAGTACTCCGAGGACGGGCAGACGCGGTACTGCAAGACCTACGAGCAGCCGCCGGCGCCGGGCGCGGGCCGCCGCGTCGTGCGCATCTTCGGCGGCCGCAAGGTGACGCTGCGCGCCGAGAACAACGGGCTGTGCGATCCCGAGAGTTGCGCCGAGTACCAGGGCAAGAAGTGCAACCTGTCGGGCCGGTTCATCTTCTTCGTCCCCGGCATCAAGTCGATCAGCGCTTTCGAGCTGCCGACGAACAGCTTCTACGCCATGCAGGCGGCCATCGAGAAGTTCCAGACGATCGGCTTCATGCGTGGCGGCCGCATCTCTGGTTTCCTCGACGGCCAGCGCACGCCGTTCTACATCAGCAAGCGCTTGGTGGAGGTCTCGCGGATCGACGAGGAAGGCCGTCCAACCCGCGTGGCCCAATGGCTGATTGAACTCGAGGCGCCGGTGGATCCGACCGCACTGCTGCGCCACGACGAGGACCTCGACGCGCTCGAGCTTCGCGCTGCTGATGCGGCCAACGTCCTCCAGGGCCATGGTGGCGGGACGAGCACCGTCCAGGTGGTCAGTGAAGACGGCGTGATCGAGGTCGCGAGTCCGTCCCCGATGGTCGAGCAAGCCGGGGAGCGCGGCCAGCGCTCTTCCGGCGCGTCAACCGCGAGCAGGCCGGCGGCGCCGGCGCGGGTCGAGCCTGCGCGCTCCGCCCAGCCGAAGCGCGGCGAAGCGCCGCTGGCTGGCAGGCCGGCAGCGGCGGACGCTGGCGTCGAGGCCAAGGAGGTGGCGTGGCTGTTCGATGCCGCCGCGGCGCTTGGTGTCGACGCCGAGAGCTATGAGCGCTACGCCACCAAGCGCTGGGGCCAAGGCTGGAAGAAGGCCGCCGGTGGCCGCAAGCGAGCACTGGAGGACATCACACCCTTCCAGGACGACGGCGCCGGCTTCGTCGAGAAGGTGAAGGGCGAGCTCGAGGTCTGGGCTTGATTGCGGCCGGCGCCGCACAAGGCGGCGCCATCGCTGGACCCGCCAGCGCTTGAAGCCTGGCGCCGCGGGCCGATGCTGGCGGCAGGTGCTCAGGACGCTCACCCACAACCGACGGAAGGAATTCTCATGATCAAGGTGGCGCAGTTCTCGGACCTGCACTTCAGCGGGAAGAACCTCGACGAGGCGGGCCGATGCTTCGGCTTCGCGGTGGACCAGGCGATCAGGCACGGCGTTGATGCGGCCGTGATCTCGGGCGACGCAACGGACCATGCGCTCGACGTGCACAGCCCGGCGGTCGAGCGCCTTGCGCGCGAGGTCCGGCGTCTCGCCGACCACTGCCCGGTGCTGATGCTGCAGGGGACGTTCTCCCACGAGCCTCCCGGCACCCTGGCGATCTTTCCGCTGCTCGGCGGCCGGCACCCGGTGTTCGTGGCGGACCACCTCGGCCAGGTCGCGCTGATGGAGGAGGGCCACTGGGTGCCCTCGCAGGCCTGGCGCTTCGACGCGGTCCCCGCCGGAGCGCGGGCTATCTTCACCTGCGTCCCGACGGTCAACAAGGCGGTCGTGGCGGCCACGGTCGGCGCCACCGGGGCTGCGGAAGCGGTCGGTCAGGAACTGGCCGCGCTGCTGGCCGGGTACGGGTCGATCAACCGAGCCGCACGGGCAGCGCAGGTGCCGACGATCGGCGTAGCGCATGGCACGGTCACCGGCTGCGTGACGGAGCACGGCGTGCCGATGGCGGGCTTCGACCACGAGTTCAACACCACGAGCCTGTTCTCCGCAGGTACCCAGGCCTTCATGCTCGGGCACATCCACAAGCATCAGAGCTGGGACGACGGCGGGCGACTGATCGCCTATGCGGGCTCGATTGGCCGCTTCCATCACGGCGAGATCGATGCCAAGGGCTTTCTGTTGTGGGAGGTCGAGGCGGCGGCGGCCCGATTCCAGTTGGTCGAGACGCCGGCGCGGCGCACCGTGGACCTGGTGTTCGATGGAGTGCCGGATGCCGAGCAGATCGCCGCGGCGGTTCGTGAAGTGAACGTGGCCGGCGCCTACGTCCGGGTGCGGTGGCAGATGGGTGAAGAGGAACGAGGCAGCGTGGACCGCGAGGCCATCAAGCGGGCCCTGGGCGATGCCGCCGACGTCCAGCTCGAAGGGCGGGTCGTTCCCGTCGTGCGCAGCAGGGCGGCAGGGATCTCGCGCGCGTCGTCACTGCAGGAGAAGGTGAGGGTGTGGGCACGCGCCACCGGCAGCATGGACGGTCCGCTCATCGAGCGCCTCGAGGCCCTGGCCCACCGCGAGCCCGCTCAGATCGCGAATGCGATCCTGGCCGGCGACGAGGAAATCGGTCCAACTTCCGAGCCGGTCCCCGACGAGACGGCGCCGCTGCCGCGACCGTCCGGGGACGGGCGTGTGGCGGAGGCCCTGCGCGAAGCCGAGGCGATGGAGCTGTTCTGAAGTGGCCTGGTCTTGAAGGAAGTGAAGGCGGCCGGAGACTCGTACGAAGCGGGTCGATGGGCGGCCGTGCATGGAGCAAGAAGATGGACGATCAAGTGAAGCAAGCGGACGAGGTGTCCCGCGACGGCTACCAACCGCTGTCGCTGACGCTCACGGGTTTCAAGGGGATCCGCAGCGGTCTCGGTCGGGACACGCTCACGCTCGATCTCGAGGCGCTGGTCGGTGACGCGCAACTGGTGGCCATTGCGGGCAGCAACGGGCGCGGGAAGACCACGGTCATGGACAACCTGCACCCCTTATGTTGAATTCGCTGCGTCAACAATCGTCCAACACGCGGCGTTTCACTTGTTTCACTGCCTCTGCAGGGTGGTTATCAACGGGCACGACAACTTGCCCCGCATCGAGCAGCAGTCGCGGACGAGGACGGCCAGCGCCGACTCGATCCGGCGCAGGTCTTTCAGCTTCTTGCGCACATCGCCGAGCTTTGCTTCGGCGAGCTGTCTCGCCTCGTCACAGTGCGTGCCGTCGTCCAGTTTCAGCAAGCCCGCAACCTCGTCGAGGCTGAAGCCAAGGCGCTGTGCGGCCTTCACGAACCGCACCCGCGCCACGTCCTTCGCCTCATAGCGCCGAATGCGGCCGTAGGGCTTGTCCGGCTCGGGTAGCAGCGCGCGGCGCTGGTAGAAGCGCACGGTCTCCACGTTGACCCCGGCCGCCTTGGCGACGGCCCCGATCGTCAGTCCCTGCTGATCGCTGTCCATCCCGCTTGACTCCGTACATGAGTACGGAAATAAGCTTACGCCATCGTGTCCCCGACACACCGAGGAAAGTGCATGACGGAATCGCAGACCGGGCGTGGTGCGCTCTTCGCCGGCGGACTGGCCGCGTTCCTCGCGTCAACCTGCTGCCTGGGCCCGCTCGTGCTGGTGGCCCTGGGCTTCAGCGGCGCGTGGATCGGCAACCTAACGGCGCTGGAGCCCTATCGCCCGTTCTTCATCGGCGCTGCGCTTGTCGCCATGTATTTCGCGTGGCGTCGCATCTATCGACCGGTGCAGCAGTGCAAGCCGGGCGAGGTGTGCGCGATCCCCCAGGTGCGGTCCACCTACAAGGCCGTCTTCTGGTTCGTGGCCGTGCTGGTGCTGATCGCGCTGGCCTTCCCCTATGTCCTTCCGCTGTTCTACTGACCAGGAGTGCTCCATGAAGAAGCTGATCTTGATCGCGGCCCTCGCCATGTCCGGCGCGGCCGGTGTCCAGGCAGCGCCGCAGACCGTGACGCTGGACGTGCCGGGCATGACCTGCGCGGCGTGTCCGATCACGGTGAAGAAGGCGATCTCGAAGGTCGACGGCGTGAGCAAGGTCGACGTGAGCTACGAGAAGCGCCAGGCCATCGTGACCTTCGACGATGCCAAGGCCAACGTGCAGAAGCTGACCGCGGCGACCGAGAACGCGGGCTATCCGTCCACCGTCAAGCGCTGAAGCCGCAGCGATCGAGGAGGACAATATGAGCGTCATGACGCGGGTCGCGGACAAGGCCGGAGCGCTGGGCAGCATCGTCTCGGCGATGGGTTGCGGGGCTTGCTTCCCGGCCCTGGCCAGCCTTGGCGCAGCACTCGGGCTCGGCTTCTTGAGCCAGTTCGAGGCCGTGTTCGTCACCGTGCTGCTGCCGCTGTTCGCGGCGCTGGCGCTGCTGGCCAACGCGCTGGGCTGGTTCAACCACCGCCAGTGGCACCGCAGCGTGCTGGGCATGGTCGGCCCCGCCATCGTGCTGGTCGCCAGCTTCACCGTGGCCGAGAAGCTTCTCTACGTGGGCCTCGCGACGATGGTCGCGGTGTCGGTGTGGGACTTCGTCTCGCCGGCGAACCGGCGCTGCGGTCCGGATGGCTGCGCAGTCCCGCCCAAGCACGCCTGAAGCCTTCACGCTGCGACTCCACCAGAAAGGCATTCCGATGACCGAACTCGCGATCAGCGGCATGACCTGCGAGTCGTGCGCCGCGCACGTTCGCCAGGCCCTGGAGAAGGTGCCTGGTGTGCGTTCGGCGCAAGTGTCCTACCCCAACGGAACGGCGCGCCTCACCCTTGCGACTGACACACCCGTGGCGGAGCTCGTGTCGGCCGTGGCCGCCGCCGGATATCGCGCTCGCGTGCCCGAGGCTGCCTCCGGTCCGTCGCGCGACGGATTCCTCGATAGGGCACGCAGTTGGCTTGGCAGTGGCCAGAAGGAGCGCAGCGGCGGCGATGCGTCGCACGTTGCCGTCATCGGCAGCGGCGGCGCCGCAATGGCCGCGGCGCTCAAGGCGGTCGAACGCGGTGCGCGGGTCACGCTCATCGAACGCGGCACGATCGGCGGCACCTGCGTCAACGTCGGCTGCGTGCCGTCCAAGATCTTGATCCGCGCCGCGCACGTCGCGCACCTGCGGCGACGCAGCCCGTTCGACGCTGGCGTCTCCGCTGCCGAGCCGATCATCCTGCGCGACCGGCTGCTCGCGCAGCAGCAGGCGCGGGTGGACGAACTGCGCCACGGTAAGTACGAGAGCATCCTGCAGGGCACACCGGCCATCACGGTCGTGCACGGCACGGCGCGCTTCACGGATGCCCACTCGTTGACGGTGACCCTACGCGACGGCGGCGAGCGGGTCGTGCCGTTCGACCGCTGTCTGGTGGCTACCGGTGCCAGCGCGGCGGTGCCGGCGATCCCTGGCCTCGCAGACACGCCGTTCTGGACCTCGACCGAGGCGCTGGCCAGCAGCGAGACGTCGCCGCGGCTGGTTGTGATCGGTTCGTCCGTCGTCGCAGTGGAACTCGCTCAGGCCTTCGCGCGCCTGGGCAGCCAGGTCACGATCCTCGCGCGCAACAAGCTGTTCTTCCGCGAGGATCCGGCCATCGGCGAGGTACTCACCGCCGCGTTCCGCGAGGAAGGCATCGAGGTGCTCGAGCAGACGCAAGCCAGCCGCGTCGCTCATGCTGGCGGCGAATTCGTGGTGATGACGAACCACGGGGTACTGCGCGCCGACCGGCTGCTGGTGGCCACGGGACGCACGCCGAACACGGGCGCGCTCAACCTCGAAGGCGCCGGCGTGAAGGTGGACGGGCGGGGCGCCATCGTGGTCGACGGCCACATGCGCACCAGCGCACCGAACATCTATGCCGCAGGCGACTGCACCGATCAGCCCCAGTTCGTGTACGTCGCGGCCGCCGCAGGCACGCGGGCGGCGATCAACATGGCTGGCGGCAATGCAGCACTGGACCTGCGCGCGATGCCGGCTGTCGTGTTCACCGATCCGCAGATCGCGACGGTTGGTCTCAGCGAGGCCGAAGCGCACCAGGGGCGGATCGAGACCGACAGCCGCACGTTGACGCTCGACAACGTGCCGCGCGCGCTGGTCAACTTCGACACGCGCGGCTTCATCAAGCTCGTGGCCGAAGCGGGCACCGGCCGGCTGCTGGGCGTGCAGGCGGTCGCCGCCGAAGCCGGCGAGGTCATCCAGACCGCCGCCATTGCCATCCGTGCCGGCATGACCGTGCACGACCTCGCCAACCAGTTGTTCCCGTACCTGACGATGGTCGAAGCCCTGAAGCTCGCGGCGCAGACCTTCACCAAGGACGTGAAGCAACTGTCGTGCTGCGCCGGCTGAGCTCAGCGGGACTTGAACAAGGAACGTCGCGGAGCATCGCCACCTTGCGGCAAAGCTCGTGAACGGTCGTCCCTGACAACCGTTGAAGGCGCCGTCGGCCATGAGAGCCTGATCGGAGATCAACTCCGAGGCATCCCATGCAGCCGCTCCGACTCACCCTCAAAGGCTTCCGCGGCATCCGCGACGGCCTGGGCCGCGACGAAATCACCCTCGACCTCGAGCGCCTGGCGGACGGCGCCAACCTGATCGCCATCGTCGGCGCCAACGGCAGCGGCAAGTCGACGATCATGGACTGCCTCACGCCCTTCATGGGACTGCCAAGCCGGGTCGCGTTGGCCGGTGCGGGCGGCTTCTCCTACTACGACCACGTCTACCTGCCCGAGAGCGTGAAGGACCTGACCTGGGCGCACGAGGGCCGATGCTATCGGTCGCAGATCGTCATTCGCCTCAACGGCCGCCGCCGCACCGAGGCGTTCCTGCACACGCTCGACGATGCCGGATGCTGGCGGCCGGTGCAACTCGATGACGGTATACAGTCCGACGGCCGGGTGGAGACGTACACGCGCTGCGTCGAGAGCCTCTGCGGCAGTGCCGAGACGTTCTTCACCTCGGTGTTCGCCGCACAAGGCAAACGGCAGCTCAGCACCTATCGCAACGCTGAAATCAAGACGCTGCTGGCCGACCTGCTCGGGCAGGAGGAGATCCAGGAACTGGGCCAGAAGGCCGCAGAAATCGTCCGCCTGTTGAAGGCAGGACTGGCAACCCAGCGTCAGGAACTGGCCGGGCTCGACGCGGAGGATCAGCGCCTCGTAGCGATGCGCCGAAAACTCGACGGCGCCGACGATCGTGTGTCGGCGGCCGAGCGCGCGAAGACGGCGGCACAGGCCGCCCTGGAGGCCGCCCAGGAGCGGCACGCCCGCGTGGTGGTCGAACGCGAGCAGTCGCAGGCTACCGATGCCCGGCGGGCACAGCTCGTGGCCGAACGGCAAGCCGCGCTGGCAAGCGCGACTCAGGCGCTGCGCGCGCTCGATGCTCAGGAACAGGCCGAGCACCAGCGGCTGGAACGCCTCGATCAGCGCGTCGCCAGCCGATTGCAGCAGGAACGACAGCGGCGGCGGGCCTTGGGCCAGTCCCGGCAGCGATGCCTGGTGGTGCTCGCCGGGGCCGGCGCGGTGCGGCACGCCGAAAGGCGCTTGCCGCTGGCGCAGCGCGTGCAGACGCAGCGCAGTGCACGCACGCAGGCGTGCCGCGAGCAGGTTCATCAGCTGACGCAGTGCCAGGGGGCGGTACGTCTTGCAGAGCAGCGCGTCGCCGGCATCGAACGGGACGCGGGTCGGGCCGTGCTGAAGGCCGAGGAACTCGCGCGCCGGTTCGGATTGACCGGCGAGGTGCCTTGCGCCGGCACGGACCTGCAGGGGCGTTGCAAGCTGCTGGGTGATGCGCGCGAGGCGCAGGCGCTGATCCCGAACGCCCAGGCGCAGGTCGCTCGGCTGGCCGGCGAGAAGTCCGAGGCGAAACGGGAGCTCACCGACGCACGCCAGCGCTACGAGGCACTGGCCGGCGCGCCGCAGGCTCTGGCGCAGGCCGAGTTCCACGAGACCGTCGCACGCGAGCGGGTGAACCGCTTGTCCGTGATGTGCTCGAAGGCCCAGGCGTGCGCGCAGGCGCAGGCGACCTTGGTCGAGGTCGAGCGGGAGCTGCAGGCGCTGGGGCCCGAGGCGGTTGCCGGTGCCGCCGCCGAGACCGCCGACGAGCGCGCGGAGCGCCAACAGATCGCCGCAGCGCGGGCAGCGATCGGGCAACAACGGGATCTTCAGACCACGCACTCCGGCGCGGCGCTGGCGCGCCTGGATCAAGCGCTCGGGTCGCTGCCTCCCGCCTTCGACGAGCAGCAGGTCGCGCAGGCTGCGCGGGCACTGGGCGCCACGCGGGAGGCGCTCGCCGCAGCCGAGCAGTCGATGCTCACGGCGGTGCGCGAGGCGCAGACGCTCGACGAGGTCGCCAAGCAAGAGGGCGTGCTGGATGAACGTCGCGAACGCCTGCGCGCGCATTGCGCCCGCGTCGAGGATGAACTGGGCAACTGGAGCCTCTTCGCGCGCTGCATGAGCAACGACGGGCTGATCGCGCTGGCGATCGACGACGCGGGGCCTGCGCTGTCGACACTGGGGAACGACCTGCTGCTGGCCTGCTACGGACCGCGCTTCACGGTGTCCATCCACACCTTGCTGGAAACGTCCAAGGGCGAGCAGAAGGAGGGCTTCGACATCGTCGTGCACGACGGCGACACCGGCGACAGCAAGAGCGTCAGCATGATGAGCGGCGGCGAGCGGACCTTGGTGGAGCTGTGCCTGACCCGGGCGATCGCGTTGTACCTGGCCCGCAACACCGGGCGCCGCTACACGACGCTGTTCACCGACGAAGCAGACGGCGCACTGGATCCGCAGCGCAAACGCATGTTCATGGCGATGAAGCGGGAAGTGCTGCGCCTGGGCGGCTACGAGCGCGAGTTCTTCATCTCGCAGACCCCCGAGCTGACGGCGATGGCGGACGCCGTGATCGACATCGACGCGCTGAGGGCGGACGGGTGCGATGCGGATCGGTGCGTGTCGCTGGCGTAGCCGATGGCGTCGCAGCGGCATCGATCACTGCGGCCCGGGCCCTGGCGTGCGCAGACGCGCTGCGCCGGCGTGCCCACCGACGCTCCACAGGTAGGCATGATCGAGAATCGGTTCGCATCCCGGATCGCTTCGGGCGAGTCGTTCCAGGGCACACAGCAGTTGGTCGGCTACGCCACGGTGCCCATCGATCACGGCCAGCTTGAAGAGCCGCAACAGTCCTCGCGCGAGCACGAGGTTCGATCCGAGGTCGCAGTTCATCGCAGACCTCCATACGGGACACCACTGCCCCATTGCTTGCAGCGTAGACCTTGTCCCCGTGTCAAGGTCAACTCCGGTTCCCGGGTGAGCGCTGCAATGGGATCACCTGGGGCCTGTGGATCCGGCGCAGGTCGGCCAACTCCCGATCGCGCCGCTCGAGCTGCAGCCGCGTCTCTTGCCAAGCCGCGAAGTAGTGGTCGACCAGCGCGGCCAGCTTGGCGAGGTGTTCGCGCAGTTCGCGATTCTCCCGGCGCAACTGGGCGGCGACGCGCTTCGCAGCCTCGGGCCGATCGCGGTGGCGGCTCTGGGCGTCGTGCAGCGCCAGCAGCACGTCGCGGTGGTACCGGTAAAGCGCGTTGCGCGAGATGCCGGCCGACTCACAAAGCGCCTTGGCGGTCAGCTCGCGCGGCGACAGGCCGGCGCCATGCTGGCGAACCATCTCCGCCAGGGCGTCATGCAGGCGCTGGGCAGCAGGCGGTTCCGCGGAGCTGACGGGCGTCTTCCTAGGCATGATCAGTCTCCTCGCCTGTGTCCGAGCCGAGCGCGCGCAGCAGGCCACGGGCCTCGTTCATGCGCGCGCGGACGATGCGCAACGTCTGCAGCGGCAGGGCGGGTTCGTTGAGCAGCCTCTCGCTGCGTCGCACCTGTTCGAGCCAGTACGGCCGGTGCTGCGCCGAGACGACGAAGTTCTGGCAGCGCGCGCAGGTCGAGGGCTCGCGCCGGGCTGGATTGGGCCCGGTCGCGTTGCCGAGGCAGGCGCTGTGTTCCTCGCGGTAGACGCAGTAGCCCCAGTCGCACACGCCGAGCACCAAGCCGGCGTCGACGAGCAAGCGGGCGTAGCTCCTGAGGTCCTGCTTCATGCGGCTGCCCCGAAAGCGGGGGCGCTTGGCGACGATCTCGGCGCCGGCGCACCCGCCGAGCCCGGGCGCCGCCAGCATGTGCTCCCACGCGGCGACGGACTGGTTGAGGATCTCGGCGTCGATCTCCTGATTGAGCCGATAGTCGCTGCCGACGTAGCCGTGGTCGGTCTGCGCGCGCTCGCGGTGGCCAAGATGCTGAGCCAGCGCGAAGAGGCAGCTGCGGTCGCGCAGCGCGGCAAATCTTGCGAAGGTCTTGCGTCCCTGATGCGTCGTCAGCCTCCAGGGCTTGTCGAGGTGCGACAGGCCGAGCGCGGCGCCGAAGCGCCGCAGCAGATGGCTGACGCGCGCGGCCGACGCGATCTCCAGCAACTCGGGCCGCACCTCGTGCCACTCCCAAGCGCCGTTGCCGCGGCGCCGGCGCAGCCACAAGTCCAAACGTCCCGTGAGGCCACGATGCGGTTCGGACAGCGCCTCGAGCACCGAGATCGCCTGGACGGCCACGGGCGGTGCGACCCATTCATGGGGGCGACCATCGTAGCCGGGTTGACGCTTGAAGATGCTGCCGACGATCACGCTCACGGGTGCGCCGGCCGCGTTGCCGTCCAGCCGCCGCGCGCAGCCGGCCTGAAGATGGAGGATCTCGCTGACACGCGGACCAACCATGTAGGAGAGGACCACGAAGCATGCCGCGTAGAGCATGTCGATGCGCCGCACGAGCTCGGACACCGACGTCACCGGCCGCTCGATGCCCGGCGTACTCTCGTGTGCCCGGCGCAGCGCCCTCGTTGCGCGTCCGACAGGTGCTGAGCTGTGGGGCGGCGCGGCTGCGCTCGCCATCACGCGCCGATAGGTCTCTCGGGCTTGCAGGACATGCGCCGCGTCGTGCGTCACGATCTTGACGGCGGCCTGAAGCAACACCACCGAGACACTGTCCGGCGTGTACGGCCACGGCCGGCTCAGTCCTTCCCGGGCGCCAGCGGCTTCGTGATGGTTGCTCCCCGGGAACGGGTCGAACGAAAGACCGTCACCGAGTTCGGCGCGACACGGTAGAGGTAGTTGAACAAGGCGAGGTGCCGCTGCACCGTTGAGGCGGCGCGTATCGAGTGCCGCGACGTCGGAGACACCGACAGCCGGTGCTGGAACTGCAGCAGCGCCGGCCGATCCAGATCGGCAAAGCGCCTGAGACCTTCCAGGTCCATCCAGCGCACCAGCAGGCGCAGCGTGTGGAAGAAGTTCAGGACGGAACTCGGCCGCAGCGGCAGTCCCGTGTACAGCGAGCGGCCGCGTATGAGGGCGATCAGCCGCTTGCTGGTTTGCAGCAGCGGGGCATGGCGCGCGTCGGTAAAACGGTGGCCATCCCGGAGCGTGAAGTCCCAGTGCAGGCGGACCGGCTGCCGCTCCTCGAGCGCATTGGTGGGTGCGAGGATCCAGGACGAGTCCTCCCAGCGTGAGTTCTTGAGGAACCACGCGCGATCTTCAGAGGTACCGAGTACGGTACTGGCCGAAGTTCTCAGCGCGCTGGATCGCCGTGGTTGCATGGCGCGACCTCACCGCAGGTCAGGCAGCGGGGGAAGCTGCGCCTGCAGCCTCTGGCCGGCGTCGAGCTCGCGGGAGCCGAAGCGCGGGAGGATGTCCTCCTCCAGGATCCTCAGCTGCGGGGCATAGAGTACTTCCCAACGAGCGGGGTGCAGGGTCGCCGCGGCCCCGCGCAGGTGGTCGCGCGCTTGCAGCAAGCGCGCCAGCGACATCGGGTCGGGCGTGATGACGGCGTTCGGGCAGGTGAAGCAGCCCATGAAGTTCACGCAGAGGTCGCCCTGCCGAGTACCGGGTGCGATGCCCGCGAATGGATCCTTGCAGTCGAAGCCGAACAGCGTGACACCGCGGCTGCGTGGGGGAGGCGATGGTTCAGGCGCAGCGTCGCACCGCGTCTGGCTCGGACCCGACCGCCCTTCGAGGTGCTCGATGAATGCACCCTGAAGATCCGCGATGCGCGAGCGGTTCTGTGCTTCGACCAGGGGCGTTTGCACGTAACCAACCGTCGTGGCGACGCTGGCGTGGTTCGCAACGGCCTTGGTGCGCAGCAGGTCACCGCTGGCGCGGTAGAAGCAGCTCAGCACGCTCGGCCGGATGGTCGCCGGAGCGAAGTGCGGCAAGCCATGGCGATCGCAGAACGCGCCGAGCTGATGGTGGACCGTGATGATCGACATCGCGTTGACCGTGAATTGCCCCTTGAAGACGAAGAGCCGGTTGCGCTGCGAGGGAGGGGTCAGCGGGATCAGCCGCTCGTTCCAGGCCAGGATGTCGCGTACCAGGGCCGGCGGCCCGAATGCGTCGGCGCGGTCAAAGGTCCGGCGCTGGATGCGCGACGCGCGAGCCTTGAACCACACCAGCAGCTCGCGGTCATCGAGCAAGGGCAGGGGCTGCAGGCAGTCGCGAGTGAGGTCGGCGATGGCTTCGGGGTTGCCGGCCGTGTGGATCAGGATCGCCAGGTAGTACGGCAGCAGCGACACCGCCCGCGGGTACAGGAACGGAGCCAGTTGCTTGGCGCCGCCGTAGCGGCGAACGGCCTTCTGCAGCCAGAAATTGCCGCTGGCCTGGGTCGTGCGCCAGTCCGGAATGATTCCTCCGTGGCGTTGATCGATCTGTTCGAGGATCCAGCCGAGAGTGCCGGGCTTGTCTGCGTCGGCGGCGCGTTGACGGGCAGCCGATTCGCGGGCCGCGCGCATCTGGGTGATCTCCTCCTCACAGGCCTGGAGGATGGCGCGCAGCTGCCGACCGGACAGCGTCGAGCGCGATGTCCGCGCGGCGGCCTTGTTGGGGAACGGCGAGAAGGGGTAGTCGATGCTGGTGATCAGGTCGGGCCGACAACGCTCAAGCCATCGCAGCAACTGGCGCAACGCGCCGTAGACGGCAGCCTGCGTGGTGAGGGCCCAGGTCCTGCCGTCGGCACAGCGTTGCGCGTTGAGCCACTCGATGTAGCGAACCAGCATCGCGCGGTCCAGGTCGGCGACCGATCCGAGGGACTGCGATTCGGCGGCGAACCGGGCGAAGGGCAATATCGACTTCCAGTACGAGGCGATGCTGCGATCCGAATGGCCCCCGATATGGCCCCAGAAGGCCTGGGCGAGCGCCAGGCGCACGTCGGCTGGCAGCGGCAACGACGAGAAGTCGATGAGCGTGTGGCGAACCAGGCGAGCCGCGTCGTGGCGCGCCGGCTGTGGCGCGTGCCCCGTTCCGGCCTGCGGTCTGGTGGCCAGGGTCCGCGGAATCGGCGGGCGCCGTGAACTCACGGCTCTGCGCTGCCCGCGAGCAGCGTGTCCAGCACGTCCTTGAGGACGCAGGCGTCGACGGCGACGGCACGCAGGTACCGGTCGGTGGTCTCGATGTGCTCGTGCCCGAGCAGGATCTTCACCACGAGCAGTGGATTGACCTTGGCGCCCTCGCTGGCCAAGTACTCGAGCCGGGCCAGCAGCATGCATGCGAAGGTCGCGCGAAGCAGATGCGTCGTCGCCTTGAAGCCGCAGGCCAGGCCGGCCCGGCTGACGGCGCGCTGGTAGGCGTTCTTGCTCACCGGTGCGCCGCGGGCGTTGACGAACAAAGCCGGGTGGTGGGCGGCGCGTCCCCTGCGTCGCGCGCGCTTGAGCCACGCGAAGCGAAGCCCCGAGATGTAGCCATCGGTCTCGTCGAGCAGGCTGGCCGGTGCAATCACGTAGCCCGGCTTGCGGCCCTTGCGCGTGATCTCGATGGTGTGATGCGCCGTGAGCGGGGTGGGGCGGCCGTTGATGTCGTCGACGCCGAGCCGCAGGAGTTCGCTGATCCGCAGCCCGGTGTACAGCTGCCAGCGGGCCATCAGATCGTACGGCGGGGCGAGATTGGCGAGTAGTTCGCGGGCCTGCCCGGAGACCAGCGGGCGGGGCAGCGGTTCGTATTGCCGCAGTACGAAGATGCTGCGCTCGGTGTCCGCAGCGTAGCGCGTCCGGATCGGCGAGTACCGCCTCGACACAGCGAAGTCGCGGGTCTTGTCCGCGAGCGCCGATTCGCTCAGCCAATGCGCGCGGACCGCCCAAGCATAGAACCGCAGCACGCCGCGAACCCGGTGGTTGATGGTCGTCGTCCGGTACGCACGTCCGGTGTGCGGACTGGGCTGCGACATCATGCGGTTGCGATAGGCAACCAGGTCGACAGCATCCGCCTTGTGCCAAGGGATGTCGTTCTGCTCGAGCGTGTCGAACCAGTCGTAGAGGATCTCGGTATAGGTTCTGAGCGTGTCGGCGGTGTGCGCGCGCTGGATCGCGTGCTCATGCAGGAAGGCGACCGCGGGCTCGATCAACTGCCACTGCTTCGTGAAAAGAAGCGGGAAACCGGCAGGACGTGGCTCGCGAAGCGAACTCGCCAATGCCTGCGCTGCAAGCTGCACCAACGGTTCCGACACCTCAGACGGGCTCGGCAGCGAAGCCTTGCGGACGATCTGGACCATGGCGCTACCTCGCGTCCAAGCGCTTCACAGCGTCGACGAACGACACGCCGAGCAAGTGCATTGCCAGGTCGATGGCTCCACCGCCACCGGCGTGCGCCCGCGTGTCGTACCACTTGACGCCAGTGGTCAGGATCTCGAGCTCGCCGCGTGCCGTGCTGGCGTGCCAGCGACGGCTGCGCTCATCCTTGAGGGGCAGATAGGTCAGATCGGGCTTGACGTGGGTGGCCAGCAGCGCCAGCGCGTCGCTGGCCGGCATCTGACGAAGCCGTGTCAACGTCGAGGCACTGAACGATCTGCGAGATCGGCGCGCAACCATCACGTCGGACCCCCGCTGAAGCTGCTGAAGACGCGGGACGCACCGGCCTACTCGCCTCTGAAAGAGGCTTGGGCTCCTCGGGCATGAACAACTGTAGGTGGTGGCGTCGAGCGAGCCAACTCTGTTGACACTCGCGAATGCAACCTAACACCCCTACCTCGTGATGCCGTCGCGGGCAGGTGCAGATGGCCTGGGCGCGTTCTCCTACTACGATCATGTCTTCCTGCCCGAGAGCAGCAAGGAACTGGTCTGGCGGCACGGCGGCAAGCGCTACAAGAGCCAGCTGGTGTTGCGGGTCAACGGCAAGAAGAAGTCCGAGGCCTTCCTGTTCGAGCACGGCGGGCGCGGCTGGGCGCCGGTGGTGCTCCACGATGGCACCGTGTCGGACGGCAAGGTCGAGACGTACGAGAAGGCCGTCGCGGAGATCCTGTGCCCGGCCGACACCTTCTTCACGTCGGTCTTCTCTGCCCAGGGCAAGCGGCCGCTGTCGGCGTTCAAGAACGCGGAAATCAAGACGCTGCTGGCCGATCTGCTGGGGCTGGAGCAGGTACGGCAGCAAGGGGCGCTCGCGGCGGACGTCGTCAAGCAGCTTAAGGCCGGCCTGGCTTTGGTCCGGCAGGGACTAGCGCGGGTGCAGGAGGACGCGGCGGGCACGCGGCGCAGCCTCGCAGAGCTCGACGGTGCGTCACAGGCCTTGCTTGCGGCAACGGCCCAACGAACTTCGACAGCCGCGAGGTTGGACGCTGCGCGCCAGAAGCTGGCCACGGTCACCGCCGAGCACACTGGCGCCGCAGAGACTGAGGCTCGCCGCCGAGCGCTCGCCGACGAAGCCAGGCGGGCGAAGGAGGGGCACGATGCGGCGGCCCAGCGGTTGTCCCAGGAGTTGCCGCGCTTGCAGCAGCGCGAAACGAGCCTCCAGCAGCGGATCGCCGAGCGATGCCAGGCGCACGGTCGGAGGCGGGCGCAACTGGTGAAGGACATCGCGGCGCTGACTGCGGTGGCCCGACTGTGCGAGAGCGTCGAGCGCGCGGCGGCGCGCCGGGACTTTGCGCAGCGTGTCGTGGCCCGGTGCCAGGCCATCGTGGACCGGCGGCAGGCACGCGTCGACGTGCTGGAGCAGGCCAAGGCGACTCTTGTGGCGCGGCGACGCGAGGTCGAGTCGATCGACCGCGAGGCCGGGCAGATCGCGTTGCGGCAAGCGGACCTGCAGCGGCGCTTCGGCCTGACCTCTCATGTGCCGTGTGCAGGCATGGACATCCAGGGGCAGTGCCAGCTGCTCGGTGACGCGCGCGAGGCGAAGGCGCTGTTGCCATCGGCGGACGCGGCGCTCACTGGTCTGGCCGAGAAGAAGCGGGTTGCCCTGCGGGAGATCGCCGACACCGAGACGGCGGTGCGCGCGCTGCCCGCTGAAGCGCAACTGCGCAACCAGGCCGAGCAGATGCTCGAGACCGCCGAACAGCGCCTGCGCGACATCGAGCTGCTGTGCGCGCGCCGGGACGAGGTGACCCGTGCGGCACAGACGATCGATGGACACACTGCGGAACTGGCCACGCTGCCTGAGCAAGCCGCGCTGGAGACGGAGGACGAGCGTGCCGAAAGCACCGACATCGCTGCAGCTCGGACGCGAGTCCAGGACGAGCTCAGCCGCATTGCCGTGGTGCGCGACGAAGCGTTAACCCGCACCGCCGAACAGGCCGCCCTGCTTCCCCCGCCCCTGGATGCGGCAGGGCTAAACACGGCGAGGCAAGAGGTCGAGGCTGCGACGCGGGCCGCAGCAGCAGCGGAGGCCGCCGAGTCTTGCGCCCGGCAGCGCGACGAGCGCGCGAAGGCGCTTGGCGAACAACTGGCCGACATCGCGGCCAAGGAAGGGGCGGCGATCCGTGCCGCCAAGCGTGTCGAGGACGAACTGGCCACCTGGTCGCTGCTTGCCAAGTGCCTCAGCAACGACGGCGTGATCGCGCTGGACATCGACGACGCGGGTCCAACGTTCTCCGCGCTGGCGAACGAGCTGCTGCTGGCCTGCTACGGGCCGCGATTCACGCTGCAGGTGATCACGCAGTCGACCAACGGGAAGGGCGAGCTTCGCGAGGACTTCGACATCATCGTGCACGACGGGTCTCGGGACGAATCGAAGAGCCTGAAGCTTGTCAGCGGTGGCGAGCGGGTATGGATCTCATGCCGTGATCGGCATGAGATCCACACCCTTTCGCCGCCACTCAGCAGGGCCACGCTCTTGGACTCGCCACCTTCGCCGTCGTGAACGACGATGTCGAAGCCTTCGCGCATCTCGCCCTTGGCAGTCGCCACCTGGGTGCGGATCTCCAGCGTGAACCGCCGCCCGTA
>JAURZM010000006.1 GCA_030653385.1 Rubrivivax sp.
AGCCGCCATGCAGTACGTCAGCGCCTACTCGGGCTGCACCATGGGCGAGTACTTCCGCGACCGCGGTCAAGACGCGCTGAGCATCTATGACGACCTGTCCAAGCAGGCCGTGGCCTACCGCCAGGTGTCGCTGCTGCTGCGCCGCCCGCCGGGCCGCGAAGCCTACCCCGGCGACGTGTTCTATCTGCACAGCCGCCTGCTGGAACGTGCCGCGCGCGTGAACGCCGACTACGTCGAGAAGTTCACCAAGGGTGAAGTCAAGGGCAGGACGGGTTCGCTCACCGCGCTGCCGATCATCGAGACGCAGGCTGGCGACGTCTCGGCCTTCGTGCCGACCAACGTGATCTCGATCACCGACGGCCAGATCTTCCTGGAGACCAGTCTCTTCAACGCCGGCATCCGCCCCGCCATCAACGCCGGCATCTCGGTGTCGCGGGTCGGTGGTGCGGCGCAGACCAAGCTGATCAAGAGCCTGTCGGGTGGCATCCGTACCGACCTGGCGCAGTACCGTGAACTGGCCGCCTTCGCGCAGTTTGCTTCCGACCTGGACGCCGCCACGCGCAAGCAGCTCGACCGCGGTGCCCGCGTCACCGAACTGCTGAAGCAGCCGCAGTACAGCCCGCTGCCCATCAGCCTGATGGCCGCCACGCTGTACGCCGTGAACAAGGGCTTCCTGGACGACATCGACGTCAAGAAGGTCCTGTCCTTCGAAAGCGGCCTGCACATACACCTGAAGACCAGCCACGCGGCCTTGCTGGCCAAGCTGGAAAACGACAAGGCCATGGACAAGGGCGCCGAAGAAGAACTGTCGGGCGCCATCGCGGCGTTCAAGAAGTCTTTCTGAGCCACTGACCCTTTCCAGGAGAACGGACCATGGCGGTCGGCAAAGAGATACGCGGCAAGATCAAGAGTGTCGAGAACACCAAGAAGATCACCAAGGCCATGGAGATGGTCGCCGCTTCGAAGATGCGCAAGGCGCAGGAGCGCATGCGTGCGGCCCGGCCCTACGCCGACAAGATCCGCAACATCACGGCACACCTCTCGGAAGCCAACCCCGAGTACAAGAGCCCGTACATGCGTGACGTGGTCAAGGCCGGTGGCACACCCAAGGCGGTGGGCTTCATCGTCGTGACCACCGACAAGGGCCTGTGCGGCGGCCTGAACACCAACGTCTTGCGTGCGCTGACCACCAAGATGAAGGAAGTGCAGGCCAGCGGCGCCACCATCCACACGGTGGCCATCGGCAACAAGGGCTTCGGCTTCCTGAACCGCATCGGCGCCACCGTCGTCAGCCACGCCGTGCAGCTGGGCGACGCGCCGCAGCTGGACAAGCTGATCGGCCCGGTGAAGGTCATGCTCGACGCCTTCACCGAAGGCAAGCTCGACGCGGTCTACCTCTGCTACACCAAGTTCATCAACACGATGAAGCAGGAACCGCTGGTGGAAGCGCTGCTGCCGCTGTCGGCCGCGCGCCTGGAGCAGACGGCCGCCGAGAAGTCGCAGTACGGCTGGGACTACATCTACGAGCCCGACGCGCCGACCGTCATCGACGACCTGCTCACGCGGTACATCGAAGCGCTGGTCTACCAGGGCGTGGCCGAGAACATGGCCAGCGAGCAGAGCGCGCGCATGGTGGCGATGAAGTCGGCCACCGACAACGCCGGCACGCTGATCGGCGAACTCAAGCTCATCTACAACAAGACCCGGCAGGCCTCGATCACGAAGGAACTGTCCGAGATCGTCAGCGGCGCGGCCGCAATATCTGGTTGACCCCCACGCTCACTAACGTTCGCTGCCCCCCGAGGGGGCGCACGCAGCGGCCCGGCAAAGCCGGTTCCGCGCATGACCTTGATTGAATCAAAGAGGCCTACATGAACACTACCCAAGGCAAGATAGTCCAATGCATCGGCGCCGTGGTGGACGTTGAGTTCCCGCGCAACGCCATGCCCCGCATCTATGACGCGCTGAAGCTCGACGGCACCGCGCTGACGCTGGAAGTGCAGCAGCAGCTGGGCGATGGTGTCGTGCGCACCATCGCGCTGGGTTCTTCCGACGGCCTGCGCCGCGGCCTGATGGTCAGCAACACTGGCGCCAACATCACGGTGCCGGTGGGCACGGCCACGCTGGGCCGCATCATGGACGTGCTGGGCAACCCCATCGACGAACGTGGACCGGTCGACCAGACGCTGACCGCGCCCATCCACCGCAAGGCCCCGGCCTACGACGAGCTGAGCCCTTCGCAAGAGCTGCTGGAAACCGGCATCAAGGTGATCGACCTGATCTGCCCGTTTGCCAAGGGCGGCAAGGTGGGTCTGTTCGGCGGCGCCGGCGTGGGCAAGACCGTGAACATGATGGAGCTCATCAACAACATCGCCAAGGCGCACAGCGGCTTGTCGGTGTTTGCCGGTGTCGGCGAGCGCACCCGCGAGGGCAACGACTTCTATCACGAGATGGCCGACTCGGGCGTCGTGAACCTGGAGCACCTGGAACAGTCCAAGGTGGCCATGGTCTACGGCCAGATGAACGAACCCCCGGGCAACCGCCTGCGTGTGGCGCTGACCGGTCTGACGATCGCAGAAAGCTTCCGCGACGAAGGCCGTGACGTGCTGTTCTTCGTCGACAACATCTACCGCTACACGCTGGCCGGTACCGAGGTGTCCGCGCTGCTGGGCCGCATGCCTTCGGCCGTGGGTTACCAGCCGACGCTGGCCGAAGAAATGGGCCGCCTGCAAGAGCGCATCACGTCCACCAAGGTGGGTTCGATCACGTCCATCCAGGCCGTCTACGTGCCTGCCGACGACCTGACCGACCCCTCGCCCGCCACCACCTTCGCCCACTTGGACGCGACGGTTGTGTTGAGCCGTGACATCGCCTCGCTGGGCATCTACCCCGCCGTCGACCCGCTGGACAGCAACAGCCGCCAGGTCGACCCCAACGTGGTCGGTGAAGAGCACTACACCACCACACGTGCCGTGCAGCAGACGTTGCAGCGCTACAAGGAACTGCGCGACATCATCGCCATCCTGGGCATGGACGAACTGAGCCCGGAAGACAAGCTGGCCGTGGCCCGCGCGCGCAAGATCCAGCGTTTCCTGAGCCAGCCCTTCCACGTTGCCGAGGTGTTCACCGGCAGCCCGGGCAAGTACGTGCCGCTGAAGGAAACCATCCGCGGCTTCAAGATGATCGTGGCCGGCGAGTGCGACCACCTGCCCGAGCAGGCCTTCTACATGGTCGGCACGATCGACGAAGCCTTCGAAAAAGCGAAGAAGATGCAATGACCGGCGCACACGGGCACCTGGCGGCGTTGCCATGCTCAGCGCACGGGAGTGCGCTTCCGCGTGGCGCCTTGCCAGACACCCGTCTGCTTGGTCCTTGCAACTTCTTCAACGTCTAAGGACTATCCACCATGGCCACGATTCACGTTGACGTTGTCTCCGCCGAAGAAAGCATCTTCAGCGGCGAAGCCAAGTTTGTTGCGCTGCCCGGTGAAAACGGTGAGCTCGGCATCCTGCCGCGCCACACGCCGCTGATCACGCGCATCAAGGCCGGTGCGGTGCGCATCGAACGGGCCGACAACGGTGAAGAAGAGTTTGTCTTTGTCGCCGGCGGCATTCTGGAAGTGCAGCCGGGCACGGTCACCGTGCTGGCCGACACCGCCATCCGCGGTCACGACCTGGACGAAGCCAAGGCCAACGAAGCCAAGAGGCTGGCCGAAGAGGCGATGAAAAACGCCAAGAGCGACATCGACCTGGCCGCCGCCACCAGCGAATTTGCGACCATGGCGGCGCAGCTGGCGGCGATCCAGAAGCTTCGCAAGAGATAGCCCCACCCGCGGTCGCTCCCCTGGCGACCCCGGACCACGAACATGCCGCCCTCGCGCCAGCCCGGGCGGCGTTTTTTTGCGTGACGCTGCCGTGACGCCAGCGGCCCAACACTGCGGGCACTGGAGGATCGGCCGTGACGCAAGACATCGATCTGAACCGTCGCCATTGGATGGCCGCCGCATCGGCCGGCATCGTGTTCACCACGCTGCTGGGCTGCGGTGGCGGTGACGCCGACACCACCCCGGACCTTGGCGGCGGAACGGGTGGCGGTGGTGATTCGGGCGCTGGTGGGTCGGGTGGTGGTGGAGCAGGTGGCGGTGGAGCAGGTGGCGGTGGTGCCGGCAGCAGCACGCCCCTGGCTGCGTTGCAAGGTGCCCTCGATGCTGCCACGGCGCTGTCGGCCGGCACTGGCCGCTTCGATTCGGCCGCCTTGGCTGCCGAGCTGGCGCGTTCGGGTCGCTTTCAGGCCACAGGCGTGGAAGCCGCAAGCCGCAGCGTGTGGGCGCGACTGAATGGTGGCCGCTGGCTGGTGGTGCCGAACAACGGCCAAGGGGGCACCACCGGCGCCACGGGGGGCGCGCCTCCAGGCGCCACGGCTTCCGGTGGTGCACCGGCCGGCAGCGTGAAGGCCGGCCGCAAGTTCGCGCTGGCTTCGTCCGGCGACCTGCCGCGACTGTTGGTCGCGCGCGGCTTCCGGCTGCTGGACATGCTGGGCCCGATTCCACTGCTCAACATCAGCCACGTGACACGCGACTGGGTCGACAGGGACACGCTGCCCAACATCCGCAAGATCGCCGCAGGACGCGGCTTCGAGGTGGTCGACCAGGGGCCGGACGAAAACTTCGAGTTCGCTCGCGAAACCACCGTGCCGGGCATGAAGTTGGTGTCGGGCGACGGCGTGTTCTTCGTCAACGCCTTTGGCGGCACCTATCCGGTCGGCGGTGTGTCGGTGACGGCCATTGCCAGCACCTCGGCCGCCTACAGGCGCAGCAGCGCCGGGGAAGCGCTGGCCGATGCCACCTTCGATGCCGACCTGGACGCCGGCCGTCTGGTCTACATGCAGGTGCCTGTGATGTCCGCACCAGCGGGCACCTACCGCATGGTGCTCGGCATCACGCCCGACTTCGTGCGCTTCTACGACTGGCAGTTCCCGCTCAACAGCCTGGGCTTCCTGGCCGTCACCGGCGGCACCCTGGGCGACTGGCAGGGCTTGCTGGGCGCCCGCGGCCTGCGCACGCTGGTGGCCTTCAGCGCCGACACCGACCTGCCACGCATGCTGGCCGCTGCCGAGGACTTCTTCCACCTCACCCTGGCCACCAACCACCTGGAAGGCAGCGCCCGCGGCAGCCTGGACAACCAACCGCGCCTGCGCAACTTCGGCAACGGTGAAACGCTGCAGTTCCTGTTGCAGCGGCGTGTGGTGGACAGTGGGTCGCTGGCCTACTTCCCCCAGGCCACGCCGGCCGACTACGTCAATGCCCTGACCCCAACCATCGACCACCTGCTGGTGGATGAAGAAACCCTGGAATGTGAACTGGTGGGCCAGTTCGGCGCGCCCGACGTGGGCTCGGTCAAGCACGGGGGTGAGCTGAACACCTTTGCCGAACCCCTGCTGGCCGACGCAGCCGACCCCACGCTGCGCTTTGGCAGCGACCTGTCCATCACCGACTGGCGCGGCGACTTCATCGCCTGCCGCCTGCCCGAGCACCTGACGGGTTCACGCCTGCAGGTCTTCAATGGCGGTCGCTGGTCGAACGTTGCCAGCTTGACCTACTGGACCGTGCCGGTCACCGTGCGCGACCGCATCAGTGGCGGCTTGATGCTGGACGTGAGCTTCGAACTGCACTTTCGGCACGACGTGCGGGGTTTCCGCCTGCGCCCCGACCAACCCGTGGCGCAGCAGATTCCGGTGGTTTCGGTCAACCGCATGAAGCGCAGCCAGGCGCAATGGACCGCATCGGGCCAACTCTCGCGCACCGAGGGCGACACCACCACGCAGCTGGAATGGAGCGGCAGCAGCCTGGTGCAGGCGGGCGGCCCAGGCGGATTTGTGGCCTTCGGCGGCCAGCTGGACCTGGCAGCACGCCGCATGGTGGTGGTGCTGGCGATGAGCGCCGAAGGACGCCGTGAACGCACTGTCGTCACGCGCAGCGGCAGCACCGTCAGCGACAGCACCTTCCTGGGCCCTTTGGGGGTAGCCTTCCCGCTGGACCCTTCGATGCAGCTGGTGATGGAGTTTGCCGACGACTGGACCTTGGTGGCCGGCAGTGCCAGCGCCAACCAGCCGGTGTCGCTGCTGGGCAGCCGCACACGCGAAGTCACCGTCAGCTGGCCTGCTGCCAGCCCCATGCTGCCGCCGAGGGACAAGGAAGGCGGGGTCTGAAAGCGTTGGCCTGGCTGCGCCCGCAGCCTCTGCCCCAGCACGCGCGGCACTGTGATCCCGCCTTGACGGCAAGGCCTGGCCTGCCCAGACTGCCCACTCCGGGTCGAGCGACCCCAGACAAGGTGGACGATGGCAAAAAAGGACTCCCAGCGCCTGGGCAAGGGCGAGTACCTGGAAAAACTGGCCCCGCTGGAGCTGGAACTGAATGACGTGGCGCGCTGGCTGCAACACACCGGCAAGCGCCTGCTGGTGCTGGTCGAAGGGCGCGACACGGCCGGCAAGGGTGGTGTCATCTCGGCCATCGCCGAAACGTTGAACCCGCGCCAGTGTCGCGTCGTCGCGCTGCCCAAGCCCACCGACCGTGAGCGCACGCAGTGGTATTTCCAGCGATACGTGCCGCACCTGCCCGCTGCCGGCGAGATCGTGCTTTTCGACCGCAGCTGGTACAACCGCGCCGGCGTCGAAAGGGTCATGGGCTACTGCACCGAGGCCGAAACCCAGGCCTTCCTGAAGCAGGCGCCGGTGTTCGAGAAGCTGTTGGTCGACGACGGCATCCTGCTGTTCAAGTACTGGTTGACCGTTGACCAGGACAAGCAGGAAGAGCGCTTTGCCGAGCGCCTGAACGACCCGCTGAAGCGCTGGAAACTCAGCCCCGTGGACCTGAAAGCACGTGAAAAGTACGGCGACTACACCGCCGCCCGACACGCCATGCTGGAAGCCACGCACAGCAGACACGCGCCGTGGACGTTGGTGGACTTCAACGACCAGCGCAAGGGCCGGCTGACGATGATCCGCCACCTGCTGGACACCATTCCCGAGCACGATGTGCCCGAAGTGCCGATCGAGTTTCCGCCGCTCGGGCACGAGCCGCTGAAAGAACGCTTCAAGGCCGGCCTCAAGCCCTTGTGAGGGCTCGGTGCTGTCGCTTCAGCGCCAGCCGACCAGCGAAATGCCGATGCCCACCTTGTTCTGGCTCAGGTTGTAGTCGACCAGGCTCTCGCCATAGCCGTTGAACCACTGCACATAAGCTTTCAGCGCGCCGTCCAGCGGCACCGACCACTCCAGCTGGCCCGACCCGCGCGAACGTTTGCCGCCGCGCAGCGAATGGCGCAGTTGCAGCGCCAGCACATGGCTGCCCCACTGGCGTGTCAGCAGCAGTTCGGCGCGGCCGGCGTAGTCGGCAATGTCGGGGTTGTCGTCGCGGTTCAGGTCCTCGCTGATGCGCCACCAGGGGCGCAACTCGGCGGTCCATTCGCCACGCTCCAGCCGTGCTTCGGCGGTGATGCGGTTCCAACTGCGTGACAAGGGCAACGAACGGCCGTTGGACTGGTGGTTGATCGACACCCCCAGCTGGCGCAATTGCCAGCCTGCCAACGGCAGTTTCAGGGGCCAGCCGAACATCAATTCGGGTTCGTAATTGGTCTCGCGAAAGGGCCGCGACACCGCCCCGTTGTACAGCTGCCAGCGTGACGATTGCGTGTACGCGCCCCACACCGCAGCCGGGGTGCCGAGCACGTTCTCCCAGAGCTTGGCCTTGAAGCTGATCTGGTACTTGGCTTCGAGCGAACGCAGACCCAGCGAATCGGTGACCGTGCGCTCGGGTGAAGGTGAAGAAGGCGTCTGGTTGACGCGGTCGGTCCAGGTGGCTGGCAGCAGGTAGACGGGCTTGTAGGGGCGGGGCACAAACAGATCGCCGCGGCGGCGGCCGTCCAGGTCCCAGCGTTCGTCCAGCACCGATGCGGGTGCCGGGTCGGACTGCGGCACAGCCGGTGGTGTTGCAGCGCTTGCGGCCGGCAGGGTTGAAGGTGCGCTATCCAAAGCCGGCGCTGCGCGCCGGTGCACGGCGTCGTAACAGGCCAGCCGTGCCGTGTCGTTTTGCAGCGCAACACAGGCCGGCACGTCCGTGCCGGCCGTTGCCGGCGTCTGCGCATGCACCGCGGGCACAAGCAGCAGGCAGCTCAGCACAAACACAGCTGGGCCCTGCGGCGGGCGAAGTTCAGAGACTGAAGCCTTCACTGCTTCTCCGTCGGTTGCGGGCCGTGCGCCCGCCGCACTGCTCAAGCGGGCATGTTATCGGGGCACGGCTGCGGGCAGCCGGCGTGCGACGAAGCTGATGGGCGCGTGGGGCGGGCTGCCACCTTCGATCTGCAGGTCGACATGCAGCTCATTGGCCACCAGCCGCGCGCGGTAGCGCTGCGTCTTCTGGCGCTGCGCTTCGCCACTGCTGACTTCGATGCTGTGGGTGATGAAGTCCAGCACGTCGCCTTCGGCGCGGCCCTGCAGCACCTCGCGCGGTGCACGCAGGAAAGTCGCCGTGCCCTGCAGCAGGGCACCCTCGCCGCGAAACTGGAACTGCTCGGTGTAACGCGAGTTGGGCCAGTCGTACTCCACCTCGGCCTGCCAGCGGCCGTTGATGTCGGGCCGCACCGGCGCGCCGGCTTGCAGCAACCACCAGCCGGTGGGCAACAGCACGGCTGCGGCGGCCAGCAGCCACCACCCTGCGCGCCGGGGCGGCGCCGGCAGCGGCGTCGAAAGTGGTGTCGAAAGCGGCCCGTCGCCCAGCGTCTGTCGCAGCGCAGACAACAGGCGCTCCAGGTCGGCCGCGTAGTGGCTGTGGCGCAGTTCAAGCGCATGGCGTCCGGCCAGCGCCTGCAGCGGCGTGGGCAGGTCGCTGTCGGCCGGCATGCGTGCGCCGTCCAGCAGCACCGGAATCACCTGCATGCCGCGGTCCAGCGCCGTGGCCACTTCGCGGCGCACGAAGTCGTCGCTGTCGTGCAGGCGCGACGGCTGGCCTTCACGCAGACCCATCCAGCGTGGGCCGATCAGCACCAGCAGCACTTCCGAGCGGCCCACGGCCTGGCTGATGACGTCGGCAAACGGCTGCCCGGCGCCGATGTCGTCGACATCGATGAAGACCCGCTCTTCGCCCCAGTGGCGCGCCAGGTCGGTGGCCAGCGCGCGGGCGTAACCGGCGCTGTCGTCGCGCCGGTAGCTGATGAAGATTTGCACCTGGGGCATGCGCTGCAACGCCCGCGAAAGAAGGCCCGCTCAGTGCCCCAGGATCTTGGACAGGAAGTCCTTGGTGCGCTCGCTCTTGGGGTTGTTGAAGAACTCGTGCGGCGTATTCTCTTCGACGATCTGGCCCTGGTCCATGAAGATCACGCGGTCGGCCACGGCCTTGGCAAAACCCATCTCGTGCGTGACACACAACATGGTCATGCCTTGGCCGGCAAGTTCGCTCATCACGTCCAGCACTTCCTTGATCATCTCGGGGTCCAGCGCCGAGGTGGGCTCGTCGAAGAGCATGATCTTCGGCGTCAGGCACAGCGCCCGTGCGATGGCCACCCGCTGCTGCTGACCGCCCGACAACTGCAGCGGGTACTTCTGCGCCTGCTCGGCAATCTGCACACGCTGCAATTGCTGCATGGCACGTTCTTCAGCCTCTTTCTTGGGCAGGTGGCCCACCCACATCGGCGCCAGCGTCAGGTTTTCCAGCACCGTGAGGTGCGGGAACAGGTTGAACTGCTGGAACACCATGCCGACCTGCTTGCGCACGGTCTCGATGGCCTTGATGTCGTCGGTGAGCACGGTGCCGTCCACCGTGATGCGGCCTTCCTGGTATTCCTCGAGTGCGTTGACGCAGCGGATCAGCGTGCTCTTGCCTGAACCGCTGGGCCCGCAGATGACGATGCGCTCGCCGCGTTTCACGTCCAGGTCAATGTCGCGCAGCACGTGGAAGCTGTTGCCGTACCACTTGTTGACTTTTTCGAAGCGGACGATGAGATCGCTCATGGTGTGGGGTGCTGCGGTGCGGGGGTGTTGTTCTGGATGCAGGGCTCGGCAGATCAGCGGGTCTTGGCCACGCTGACCTGCTTTTCGACCCACAGGCTGTAGCGGGACATCGCAAAGCAGAAGGTGAAGTAGATCGCGGTGATGAAGAGGTAGGCCTCGATCTTGAACGGCCGCCATTCGACGTCCGAATTCAGTGCCAGGCTAAGCGCGCCGGTCAGTTCATACAGGCTGACGATGGTGACCAGCGAGGTGTCCTTGAAGATGCTGATGAAGTTGTTCATCATGCTGGGCACCACCATGGCCAGCGCCTGCGGCAGCACGATCTTGCGCTGCGTCTGCCAGTAGCTCAGGCCCAGCGTGTCAGCCGCTTCGAGCTGGCCCTTGGGAATGGCCTGCAATCCGCCACGCACGATCTCGGCCATGTAGGCCGCGGCAAAGAGGGTGATGCCAACGAGCACACGCACCAGCACGTCGATGCTCATGCCCTGCGGCATGAACAGCGGGAACATGAAGCTGGCCATGAACAGCACGCTGATCAGCGGCACGCCGCGGATGAGTTCGATGTAGACGATGCAGGCGGTGCGGATGGCCGGCAGCCGGCTGCGCCGACCCAGCGCCACCACCACGGCCAGCGGGAAGGCGAAGAAGATCGACAGCGTGGCCAGCATCACTGTCAGCGGCAAGCCGCCCCACAGGTCGGTGCGCACCGACGACAGCCCCAGAATGCCGCCGCCCATCAGCGTGAAAAAAGCGGCCAGCACGCCCAGCCACATCAGGCCCAGCCAGGGCTTCCAGAAGGCGCGCACGCAACTGGCCATCACAGCGCCGACCATCAGCACGGTGGCCACCTCGGGGCGCCACTGCTCTTCGAAGGGGTAACGGCCGAAGATGATGATGCGCCACTTTTCGGTCACCACGCCCCAGCAGGCACCCAGGCCCCGCGCGGCCTGGCAGGCGTCGGCGTCGGCGCTGAAGACGGCACGGGTCAAACCCCAACCGAACAGGTTGGGCAGGGCCCACAGCGCCAGGCCGATGAAGATGACGGTCGCCAGCGCGCTCTTCCAGTCGGCAAAGAGGTTGCGTTTGATCCAGGGCAGCGCACCTTCGGTCTGGACGGGTGCGGGGCGCGGAACGATGGATTGAAAAACGTCACCGGCCATTCATCGCTCCTTGATGGCCACGCGTTTGTTGTACCAGTTCATCAGCAGTGACGTGGCCAGCGACGTGGTCAGGTACACGAGCATGATGATGGCGATGCATTCCACCGCGCGGCCGCTCTGGTTGAGCGTGGTGTTGGCGATGGACACCACGTCGGGGTAGCCGATGGCCACCGCGAGCGACGAGTTCTTGGTCAGGTTCAGGTACTGGTTGGTCAGCGGTGGAATGATCACGCGCAGGGCCTGCGGCAACACCACCAGCCGCATCTGGTGGGCACGTGAAAGCCCCAGCGCGCTGGCTGCTTCGGTCTGACCGCGGCTCACCGACTGGATGCCACCGCGCACCACCTCGGCCACGAAGGCTGCGGTGTACATCACCAGGCCCACCAGCACAGCCAAGAACTCGGGTGTGGCCGAGGCACCGCCGTCCACCATGAAAGCCTGCTGCTCCGGCAGCGACCACGCGGTGGGCGCGCCACCGACAGCCCAGCCCACCAGCGCCAGCACGAAAAAAGCGGCCACCGGCACGGCCCAGCGGTTCTGGTCCTGCCCGGTCAGTTCGAACTGCTGCTGCGCGCGCCGACGCCACCACCAGCCCACACCGATGCCGGCCAGCGCACCCAGCAGCATCGCGCCATGGCCGGTGGCCCACACCGGCAGCGGGAAGGCAAAGCCGCCCTTGCTCAGGAAAAACAGGTCGGCCGCGTTCCAGGCTTCTTGCGGCGGCGGCAGCACCTCGACAAAAAACAGGTACCACATCAGCAACTGCAGCAGGATGGGCACGTTGCGGAAGAGCTCGACGTAGCCGTAACACAAGCCCCGCACCAGGGCGTTGCGCGAAAAGCGCCCCACGCCCACCAGCACACCCAGCAAGGTGGTCAGCACGATGCCGATGACCGCCACCCGCAACGTGTTCAGCACGCCCACCCACAGCGCCTTGCCATACGACTCGCTGGGGTCATAGGGCACCATGGTCTCGCCGATGTCGAAACCGGCGGCCTGGCCCAGGAAGTCGAAACCGCTCTGGATGCCCCGCACCTGCATGTTCTGCTGGGTGTTGTGGGCCAGAAACCAGACACCGCTGGCAATCAGCAGCAGGGCCACCGCCTGGTACACCAGCCCACGCGCGGCGCGGCTGCGCCAGGACCAGTCACGCTTTTTTGTCGGGGCGCGTTCGTTCAAGCACGTCTCCGGTGCGCACTGCAATCAAGGGAAACCGCCGCGCCGACCCGCTGGGGTGGTGGGCGCGGCGGCGGCGGGCTCAGGGTGTGTCGATCAGCCGATCAACGCACGGGCGGGGCGTACATCAGGCCGCCGTTGGTCCACAGGTTGTTGGTGCCACGGGGCAGGCCGATGGACGTCTTGGGGCCGACATGGCGCTCGAAGATCTCGCCGTAGTTGCCCACGGCCTTGATGGCGCGGTAGGCCCATTCCTTGTCCAGGCCCAGCAGCTTGCCGGTGTCTTCGGTGCCCGAACCCAAGAGGCGCATCACGCCCGGGTTCTTGCTGTCCTTTTTCATCTGGTCGATGTTGGCAGCGGTGATGCCAAACTCTTCGGCTTCGAGCAGCGCGTTCAGTGTCCACTTGGCAATGGCGAAGAATTCGTCGTCGCCGCGGCGCACGGAAGGCCCGAGCGGTTCCTTCGAAATCAGTTCAGGCAGGATGACGTGGTCATCGGGCTTGGCGGCTTCCTTGCTGCGCACCGAGGCCAGACCCGACGCATCGGTCGTGAACACCTGGCAACGGCCCGAGAAATAGGCGCCGGTCGCGGCTTCCTGCTTTTCGAACACCACCGGCTTCAGCTGAAGGTTGTTGGCGCGGGAATAGTCGGTCAGGTTGAGTTCGGTCGTGGTGCCCGACTGCACGCAGACGGTGGCACCCTTCAGCGCCTTGGCGTTGTTGACCTTCAGGCTCTTGGGCACCATGAAGCCTTGGCCGTCGTAGAAGGTCACGCCCACGAAGTGCATGCCCAGCGAGGCATCGCGGGTCAGCGTCCAGGTGGTGTTGCGCGACAGCACGTCGATTTCCCCCGATTGCAGTGCGGTGAAACGCTGCTGCGCCGTCAACGGCGAAAAACGCACCTTGTTGGCGTCGTTCAGGATCGCCGCTGCCAGCGCGCGGCAGTAGTCGACGTCCAGGCCGGTCCACTTGCCCTGGCTGTCAGCGGCAGAAAAACCGGCCAGGCCGGTGTTCACACCGCACACCAAGGTGCCACGGGACTTGACCGCGTCCAGGTCTTTGCCGGCCTGGGCCGGAGCGGTTGCCAGGGCGCCGGTGGCGCACAGGGCGGCCATGGCCAGGCGCAAGGTGGGGCGCGAAGCCGGACGCGAGGTGCTGCTGTTCATCATCTGTCTCTCCTGAAATGGGTCTGTGTGACCGAAACTGCACAACACAGGTGCAAGGTGCGTGCCGACGGTAGCCGCAAACGGGGGATTGCAGCAACTGTGCCTATCCCTGACAGCGGGGGTGCCCGGCTTGGGGTTTGATGGCGCCGATGTGGCATGCTCACCCGTCCGGTCCAGCGCTTGAGAGCGGGCCGGCAGAGCATGGACACCGCGATCGACGGTTTGATCGGAACACCACCTTGAGCACCGCTGAGGACCGAGCCACGCCCTACGCCGCCGGCATGAACGATGGTGCGAGCGATGCTGCGAGCGACGGCGAGCGCACCATGATCCGCACCACGCGCAACCGGCAGCCTGCGCTGCCGTCGCGCCTGGGCTGGGTGCACTACCTGGTCTACACCGACGATGTCGGCAACTTGCAGCGCCTGCGCCTGGGCTCCGAGGCGGTGCGCATCGGCCGCCGTGCACCTTGCGAGCTGGTGCTGCGCGATTCCGAGGTCTCGGGTGTGCACTGCGAAGTGCAACTGCGGCAGGACGAACTGGTGGTCAGTGACCGCGGTTCCACCAATGGCACCTTCGTCGACGGCAAACGTGTGTTTGCCAACGAGCGGGTGCCCCACGGGGGCGTGCTGCAGGTCGGCCGCCAGCTCATCAAACACGAATTCCGCGACGAACAGGAACTGGTGCAGAGCCAGGAACTGGACCGCGACCTGGCCCGTGCCAGCGACTACGTGCAGTCCTTGCTGCCGCCGCCGATGCGCGGTGGCCCGGTGCTGAGCGACTGGTTTTTCCAGCCCAGCACCCGTGTGGGTGGTGACGGCTTCGGCTACCACTGGCTTGACAGCCAGCACCTGGTGGTCTACCTGCTGGACGTGTCGGGCCATGGGGTGGGCGCCGCGATGCACGGTGTTTCGGTGCTGGGCACGCTGCGGCAGCAGACATTGCCCGACACCAACTTTGCCGAACCGGCGCAGGTGCTGGCGCGCCTGAACGACGTGTTCCCGATGGACCGCCATGGCGGCATGTTCTTCACCATCTGGTACGGCGTGCTCGAACTGCCATCGCGCAGGCTGCGTTTTGCATCGGCTGGCCAGCACCCGGCCTATGTGGTCGGTGCGCAGGGCGGCGTGCCGCAGCCGCTGGCCACGCGCAACCTGGTCATCGGCGCCATGCCCGAGGCCATTTTTGATGCCGACGTGGCCCAGCTGCAGCCTGGCGACCGGCTCTACCTGTTCAGTGACGGTGTCTTCGAAATCGTCACGCAGGATGGCCAAACGTGGACACTGGACGAGTTCCTGCCGCTGCTGGGGCAACCGTTGCCCAGTGGTCTTGGCGAGCCCGAACACCTGTTCAAGGTGGTGCGGGCCCTTGCGCGACCCGGCCCGCTGGACGATGATTTTTCGATCCTCACCCTGCAGGTGCACTGAAAGACCCCACGCCGAATGGACATCCAGCTCGAAGACCTGAACAACGGCGCCCTGTGCGTGGTCTTGCAGGGCCGCCTGGACACGGTGGGCGTCGATCGCATCGACGCGGACGTGACCGCCGCCGTGGGCGCGCAGCCACGTGATGTGTTGATGGACCTGGGCAGCGTCAGCTTCCTGGCGTCGATGGGTGTGCGCCTGATCATCACGCTGGCCCGTTCGCAAAAGGCCCGCGGCCGGCGCCTGGTGCTGTGCGGCGCGCAACCGGCGGTGCGGGCCACGCTGGACATGGTGGCGCTGGACAAGATCATTCCGCTGCTGCCCGACCGCGAGCAGGCCCTGGCGCACCTGGCGGCCTGAAGCGCCACGCTGTCGTCACGGCCCACCGCAAGCACCCCAAGCCGCGATGCGATCCCCGCCCCCCTCACTGCTGATTCCCATGACGGCCGACGTGCCCGGGCTCGAGATCGCACGACTGCAGGCACGCCAGTTCCTGCAGAACAACGCCGTCGACGAACACGCGCTGGCGGCAGTCGAACTGGTGCTCGAAGAAGCCATCACCAACGTCATCCGCTACGGCTACGAAGGCCGCGAACCGGCCGACGAGCCGCCGGTGATCGAAATCGACCTGCAGATCGACATGGACGAGGTGCAGGTGCTGATCGTCGACGATGCCAAGCCCTTCGACCCACTGGACTCAGGGGGTGTGCTGCTGCCCGAAACGCTGGACGACGCGCAGGTGGGCGGGCTGGGTTTGTTGATGATCCGCAACACCGCCAGCAGCATGGCCTACGAAAGGCGAGACGGGCACAACCGGCTGCTGCTGACCATCGGACGTCACTGAAAGCGCGGGCCGCGTCGAGCGGGCCGTTCAGCGCAGGTCGGCGCGGTCGGGCAGTTCGTTGGGGTTGACCTGGCCCTCGGCCAGGCGGTAGTGGCGCTGTAGCAGCGCGTCGGCGGCGTCGATGGCCTGCGCCAGCCCCTGTTCGAACTCACCGGCACGGAACCGCACGCGCATGTCGGCCAGAAGCGTGTGCCAAGTGGCCTGCGGCACGTGGCGCGACAGGCCGCGGTCGGCCACCACCTCGATGGCGTGTTCGGCCAGCAGCAGATAGATCAGCACGCCGTTGTTGTTTTCGGTGTCCCACACCCGCAGCTTGCCGAACAGCGTGACGGCACGTTGGCGCGGCGTGGCGTCGCGCCACAGATAGGTCAGCGGCAGCCCGGCTTCGACACACAGGCGGATCTCGCCGCTGTGCCGGCTTTCGCTGGCCACCACACGCGCCTCGAGCCGCGCCAGCGCCTCGGGTTTCAGTGCGCGTGCAGCGTCGGTTTCGTCGGTCCAGCGATGTCTGAAGATGCGGGCCAGCCGCTTGAAAAGGCCCATCACCAGTCTCCCGAGGCGCCACCGCCGCCAAAGTCACCGCCGCCGCCGGAAGAAAACCCGCCGCCACCAAAACCGCCACCCCCACCGCCGTAACCACCACCACCCCAGCCGCCGATGTGCGGCAGGCCGCCGCTGCGCGAACCGGCCCGGCGCACCGCCGACCCGATGCCGAAGATGCCCACCAGCACGATGGCGCCGACGGCCGCCCCGGCCGCCAGCAGCAGGCTGGCCGTGAACCACCAGCCCAGGCCACCGGCCGCACCTGCAGTCAGCAGCGAGCCGAACTTGCGGCCGAACATGCCGGTGAGCACAGCGCCGATGATGGGCACCGCGACGAAAAAAAACATGCCCAGCTCTTCCAGCTGCAAACCTTGTTGGGCGCCGGCACGTGCACTCGGTGTGGGCAGGTTTTCGCCCTCGATGCGTTGCATCAGGCGGTCGACCGCGGCGTTCAGGCCGCCGGCATAGTCGTCGGCGCGAAAGGCCGGTCGGATGGCGCTGTCGATGATCTGCCGCGCCGCCAGATCAGGGATGGCACCTTCCAGCGCCTTGGCCACCTCGATGCGCACGCGGCGGTCGTTTTTGGACACCACCAGCAGCACGCCGTCGCCCACATCGCGGCGGCCGATCTTCCAGGCGTCGGCCACCCGCTGGGCGTAGCTGGTGATGTCTTCGGGCGCCGTTGCCGGCACCAGCAGGATCACGATCTGCGGACCGGCCTGCGCTTCGAAGGCCGCCAGCTTGTTGTCCAGCGCGGCGCGCTGTGCATCGCTGAGCGTGCCGGTCTGGTCGACGACACGGGTGTTCAGCGCCGGCACCGGCAACACGTCCTGCGCCTGCCCCGGCGCTGCCCACAGCAGCACCCAGGTCAACAGCAGCAGGCGCAGCAGGTTCAAGGTTTACTTCGACGCAGCAGGGGCGGCAGGTGCGGGCTTGTCGAAGCTGACCGCCGGCGGCAAGGCAATCTGCGCTTCATTGGTCACCGTGAAGCTGGGCTTGACCTCGTAGCCAAACACCATGGCCGTCAGGTTGTTGGGAAAGCTGCGCGCCAGCACGTTGTAGTCGGACACCGACTTGATGTAGCGGTTGCGCGCCACGGTGATGCGGTTTTCGGTGCCTTCCAGCTGCACACGCAGGTCCTGGAAGCCCTGGTTGGCCTTCAGGTTGGGGTACTGCTCCACGGTCACCAGCAGACGGCTCAGCGCGCTGCTCACTTCGCCTTGCGCGGCCTGGAACTTGGCAAAGGCGTTGGGGTCGTTGATGAGCTCGGGCGTGGCCTGGATGCTGGTGGCCTTGGCGCGGGCTTCGATCACCCGGGTCAGCGTTTCCTGCTCGAAGTTGGCTTCGCCCTTGACGGTGGCCACGATGTTGGGAATGAGGTCGCTGCGCCGCTGGTACTGGTTCAGCACCTCGGCCCAGCCGGCCTTGACCTGCTCGTCCAGGCGCTGGAAGTCGTTGTAGCCGCAGCCGGCCAGCGTGAAGGCCAGCAACAGCACGGCACTGCGGCCGGCCCAGCGGGTGAATGTGTGGACCAGGGTCATGTGTTCTTCTCCAGGAATCGACCGACGCATCGTAGCCGCGCTGCAGCAGATGGGGCGTGACAATCCGGCTTCAAGACCGGAGCCCGCGATGGACACACTTCAGCAAGCCCTGCGCGGCGCGCGCCACAGCCCGGCGCCGCTGCAGGCGCTGCAGCCGCTGTTGTTGCTGGGCGGCGGGGGCACGCTGGGCTCGGCAGTGCTGGCCGAATCGCTGGTGGCCGGGCGCTTTCTGCGTGTGCGGGTGCTCGTCACCGAACTGCTGGCCAGCACCGTGCGGGGTTTCGAAGCCGCGCAGATGCAAGTCCTGCAGGGCGCGCCGGCAGACGACATGCCGGCGGCGGTGATCATCTTCGAACGTCAGCGCCACAGCAACGGCCGCGACGACGCCTTCATGCAGCCCGAGCCGACCGACCTGCTGGCACTGGCGCGCCTGCTGCGCCAGCGGGGTGTGCAGCGCCTGCTGGTGGTGGTGCCGCACGCACCGGCGCTGCTGCCGCAGGCGCTGTCGCACGGGCTGGCCAGCCTGGACGAAGCGGCGGTGGCGGCGCTGGGGTTTTCGCACCTGGTCTTTCTGCGCGCTTCGCAGTCCGCGCGCGCCGCGGCGCAGGGCCCACGCCTGCAGCGTTTTGCCGGCTGGTGGTTGTCGCAACTGGCCTGGATGGTGCCGCAGCGCCAGCAGCCCTTGCGCGCCGTGACTTTGGCGCGCTGCGTGGTGCAGCTGGCCCGGCTGCTGCCGCGGCTGCCGCCGGGCACGCGAGTCATCGCACCCGAGACCCTGTGGCAATGGGCGCAGCACGACGACGGCCTGGAAGCCGAGCTGATGAAGCAGCTGGGTGGCCCGCCATAATCTGCCGCATGTGGCCAGCCCTTCAAAACGACACTTTTCTGCGCGCCTGCCTGCGCCAGCCCACCACCCACACACCCGTCTGGCTGATGCGTCAGGCGGGCCGTTATCTGCCGGAGTACAAGGCCACCCGTGTCAAGGCCGGCAACAGTTTCATGGGATTGGCCACCAATGTGCAGTACGCCACCGAGGTGACACTGCAGCCGCTGGACCGCTACCCGCTGGACGCGGCGATCCTGTTTTCCGACATCCTGACCGTACCCGACGCGATGGGCCTGGGCCTGAGCTTCGGCGCCGGTGAAGGCCCCAAATTCGCGCACCCGGTGCGCGACGAAGACGCCGTCGCCAGGCTCGACTGCTTCGACCTGGACCAGCTGCGTTATGTCTTCGACGCCGTCACCAGCATCCGCAAGGCGCTGAATGGGCGTGTGCCGCTGATCGGTTTTTCGGGCAGCCCCTGGACGCTGGGCTGCTACATGGTCGAAGGCGGCGGTTCCGACGACTACCGGCTCGTCAAGACCCTGCTCTACAGCCGGCCCGACCTGATGCACCGCATCCTGGCCATCAACGCGCGCGCAGTCACGACTTACCTGAACGCCCAGATCGATGCTGGCGCGCAAGCCGTGATGATCTTCGACAGCTGGGGCGGTGTGCTGGCCGACGGTGCTTTCCAGCGTTTCAGCCTCGACTACACCCGCCAGGTGGTGGCCGGCCTGAAGCGTGAGAAGGATGGCCAGACGGTGCCGGTGCTGGTGTTCACCAAGGGCGGTGGCCCCTGGCTGGACGAGATTGCCAGCTGCGGCGCTGACGTCGTGGGCCTGGACTGGACCGTGAACCTGGCCGATGCGCGCCGCCGCGTGGGCAGCCGCGTGGCGCTGCAAGGCAATCTGGACCCGAACGTGCTGTTTGCGCCGCCCGAGGTGGTGGCGCAGGAAGGTCGGGCCGTGCTGGACAGCTTCGGCCGCCCGCAACGGGCCGACGGCGGCTGGGACGGACACATCTTCAATCTGGGCCACGGCATCAGCCAGTACACACCGCCCGAACACGTGACGGCGCTGGTCGAGGCCGTGCATGCCCATTCGCGGCAACAACGCGCCTGAACTTTCCGCGGGGCTGGCCTTCGGCTTGTGAGTGCACGCTTTGCCCGATCGTGCGTGGCGGGCTGTTGCTGGCGCAAGGCTCTCACGGGCCTTGCACGAACCCGCAAAAAAAGTTGCGTGAGTGGACGCTCAGGACTTGACTTATCCCCAATCCGCGTGCTGCGGCGCAGCGCCCGAGGCGGGCTGTCATGAAAATGTCGAAAATCACCAAGCTTCGTGCCAAGTCATTGATTTTATTGAGAAGTTCGGGCTGCTCTCAAAATGGGCAAAGCAAGGTCCGGCCCGCAGAATCAAGCACTTGGCGCGGCTGGACGCAGGTTTCGCACAATGTTATCCACAGATTGGGTGGGTAACCCGGAAAGTTCTTCTTGATCAAGCACTTGGCGACCTTTCTTGAGGTGATTCCTGCGTTGTGCGCTGCAGCGACAGTTGCTGGGGCCTGGCGATGAGCGAAACGCAGCCCTGCACCCTGCCAGTGGCGGTGGAAACCCCAAGGCATTCGGGCGTCGGCACGCTGCTGGACTACACAAGTGAGCAGCCGCTCGCGTCGGGCACGCTGTTGCGTGTGCCGCTGGGCCGCCGCGAGGTGCCGGGCCTGGTCTGGGACACACCAGGGCCTGGGGCCCAGCCCATGCCGGCCAGCAGCCCGCCGCCGCAGCTTCGGCCGGTGAGCGAGGTGCTCGACGCGCTGCCGCCGCTGCCGGCCGACTGGCGCGCCCTGGTGGACTTTGCCGCCGCCTACTACCAGCGTGGCGTGGGCGAACTGGCGATGACGGTGCTGCCGCCCGAACTGCGCAAGATCGACAACACCCGCCTGGCGCGCCGTGTCGCCCGCGCGCTGGCGGCGCCGCGCCCGGATGCGGCTGCGGCGACGGTGCAGGCAGCGCCGCTGCTCAATGACGAACAGACCGCCGCCGTGGCCGCCATCGACCAGGCCCGCCGCCCGCTGCTGCTGCACGGCGTCACGGGCAGCGGCAAGACCGAGGTCTACCTGCACGCCGCGGCCCTGGCGCTGCAGCGTGGCCACCAGGCGCTGGTGCTGGTGCCCGAGATCAACCTCACGCCGCAGCTCGAAGCGCGGTTTGCCGAGCGCTTTCCGGGCCGCCTGATGGTCAGTCTGCACAGCGGCCTGACACCGGCGCAGCGCCTGCGCCACTGGCTGCTGGCCCACCTGGGCCTGGCCGACCTGGTGCTGGGCACACGTCTGGCGGTGTTTGCCCCACTGCCGCGCCTGGGCCTGATCGTGGTCGACGAAGAACACGATCCTTCCTTCAAGCAACAGGAAGGCGCACGTTATTCGGCGCGTGATCTGGCGGTGTGGCGAGCCCATCAGCTGCAGATTCCGGTGGTGCTGGGTTCGGCCACGCCGTCGCTGGAGACGTGGCACCGCGTGCAGGAAGGCCGCTACCTGCGGGTGCCGCTGGCCCAGCGCATCGGCGGCGGCGCCATGCCGCGGGTGCGGCTGCTGGACATGACGCTGCTGCCGCGTGTCGAAGGCGTTGAACGGGTGCTGGCGCCGCCGCTGCTGGCGGCGGTGCAGGAACGCATCAAACGCGGCGAACAGAGCCTCTTGCTGCTGAACCGCCGCGGCTATGCGCCGGTGCTGAACTGCGGTGCTTGCGGCTGGAAAAGCGGTTGCCCGCATTGCAGCGCGTGGCGCGTGTTCCACAAAAGCGACCGCACGCTGCGCTGCCACCACTGCGGTTTCAGCGAACGGGTGCCACGTGCCTGCCCCGATTGCGGCAACCTGGACATCGCGCCCATCGGTCGCGGCACCGAAAAGCTGCAGGAACAGCTGGCGGCGCTGCTGCCCGAGGCGCGCATCGCCCGCATCGACGCCGACAGCACCCGGGGCGTGGGTGCGCTGGAACAGCAGCTGGCGGCGGTGCACGCGGGTGAGGTGGACGTGCTGGTGGGCACCCAGATGGTGGCCAAGGGCCACGACTTCCGGCGTGTCACGCTGGTCGCGGCGGTGAACCCGGACACCGCGCTTTTCAGCAGCGACTTCCGCGCCCCCGAACGGCTGTTTGCGCTGCTGATGCAAGCCGCCGGCCGCGCCGGGCGCGATGCGGCGCAGGCGGCAGCCAGTGAAATGTGGGTGCAGACCTGGAATGCCCGCCACCCCATCTACGCCGCGCTGCGTGCCCACGACTACGAAGCCTTTGCGGCGGCGCAGCTGGATGAGCGCCGTGCCGGCGGCCTGCCGCCCTTTGCGGCGCTGGCCCTGGTGCGGGCCGACGCCCGCACGGCCGAGGCGGCCACCGGATTTCTGGAAGACGCGTCTGCGCTGGCCAAGACTTATGAAGGTGTCACGGTCTACCGCCCGGTGCCGCCCTTCGTGGCCAAGGTGGCCGATGTCGAACGCATGCAGATGCTGGTGGAGTCGCCGTCGCGCACCGCCTTGCAGCGCATGCTGGCCGACTGGCTGCCGGCACTGCACGGCTTGCGTGCGCAACACAAGGGTTTGATCCGCTGGGCGGTCGACGTGGACCCGCTGGCGATCTGAATCAAGCCGCCAGCACACGCTGCATCTGCAGCGCCTCGGCGACATGTGCCGTGCCGATGGTCTGGGCCTGCGCCAGGTCGGCAATCGTGCGTGCCACCTTCATGCAGCGATGCAGCCGCCGACCCGACCACGCCAGCCGTTCGGCGGCGCTGCGCAAAAAACGCGCGGCGGCGTCGTCCAGCACGCAGTGGGCGTCGATGCGGCCGGCTTCCAGCTGCGCATTGGGCTGGCCCTGGCGTTTTTGCTGCCGCTGGCGTGCGGCGGCCACCCGCTGCGCCACCTGCGCGCTGCTTTCGCCGTCGGGCAGTGACATCAGCTCGCTGGCCGGTGTGGCCAGCACCTCCACCTGCAGGTCGATGCGGTCCAGCAGCGGCCCCGACAAACGGCCCTGGTAGCGGCCGATGGCCTCTGGCGTGCAGCGGCAGCTGCGGCCCAGCGTGGGTGGCGCGCCCAGCCAGCCGCAAGGGCAGGGGTTCATGGCGGCGATGAGCTGAAAACGCGCCGGAAACTGCGCCTGGCGCGCGGCGCGGCTGATGGTGATGCGGCCGGTTTCCAGCGGCTCGCGCAGCGCTTCCAGCGCAGCCCGCGGAAACTCGGGTGTTTCGTCGAGGAACAGCACACCGCCGTGGGCCAGTGAAATTTCGCCCGGCCGTGGCGGTGAACCGCCGCCCACCAGCGCCACCGCACTGGCGGTGTGGTGCGGCGCGCGCGCCGGCCGCTGGCCCAGCGGTACCGTGTCGTCTGCCGTGTGGCCCAGGCCGCGCAGCGCGGCGCTGGCGAGCGCTTCGTCTTCGTCCAGCGGCGGCAGCAGGCCGGGCAGGCGCTGCGCCAGCATCGACTTGCCGGTGCCCGGTGGGCCCACCAGCAGCAGGCTGTGACCGCCGGCGGCGGCAATCTCCAGCGCCCGTTTGGCGCCGGCCTGGCCTTTCACATCGCGCAGGTCGGGGCCGGCAAGCGCCGGCAGGCGGGCCAGGGCGCGGGCGGCGGGCAAGGGCTCGGCCGCCTCGCCGGGCAGCAGAGACGCCACCACCTCGGCCAGTGTCGTGGCTTCGCGCACGTCCAGGCCGCTGACCTGCGCCGCCGTGCGTGCGCTGGCCAGTGGCAGCACCAGCGTGCGGCCGGCGCCACCCTGACGCAGCGCCAGGGCCAAGGCCAGCGCGCCACGAACGGGCCTGAGCTCGCCTGCCAGCGACAGCTCGCCGGCAAATTCGCAGGCCGCCAGCCGGGTGGCATCCAGTTGCCCGGCCGCGGCCAGGATGCCCAGTGCGATGGGCAGGTCGAAGCGCCCGCTTTCCTTGGGCAGATCGGCCGGGGCCAGGTTGACGGTGATGCGTTTGTTGTGCGGAAAGGCAAATCCGCTCTGCTGCAGCGCGGCCCGTACCCGTTCGCGCGATTCCTTGACCTCGGTGTCGGCCAGCCCCACCAGCGTGAAGCTCGGCAGGCCATTGGCCAGCTGCACTTCCACGTGCACCGGTGGTGCATCCAGCCCGACCAGCGAGCGACTCATGACCACCGACAGCGACATGTTGCAGTTTCCTCCTGCGGTCATTCTCTGCAGCAGGCAAGGCGGGCGCAGCGCACCATGCGAGTGCACCTGAACGGGGCGCCCCTTTCGGGTGCAGCTTTTATGCTGCAGCGCCGCAAAGGCGCACCGAAAGGTGGGATGTCCAAGTGACGTGCCCCGTGACAGGCGCGCCGAAGCTTTGGCACAGAACCTGCAAACCCGGTGACAAACAACGATGTGTCGTCACCGGAGCTCCTGCATGAAACTTTCCACCCTTGGCCTGGCCAGCATCGTGGCCTTGGCCACCCTGCCCGGCGCTGCCTGCGCCCAACTGGCCTTCAACGTGGGTGCCGTCAGCGACTACCGCTACCGCGGCATCTCGCAAACACGCCTGAAGCCCGCCGTTCAGGGTGGTGTGGATCTCGCTGCCGGCGGCCTGTACGTCGGCGCCTGGGCTTCGTCCATCAAGTGGATCAAGGACGTCGGTGGCGACGCTGGTGTCGAGGTCGACATCTACGGCGGCTACAAGGGCGAGGCCGCCGGCCTGAGCTACGACGTGGGCGTGCTGAGCTACCAGTACCCCAGCAACAAGCTGTCCCCCAGCGCCAACACGACCGAGATCTACGGTGCCCTGACCTTCGGCCCCGTCACCGGCAAGTATTCACACGCCGTGACCAACACCTTCGGTGCGCCGGACAGCAAGAACTCGACCTACCTCGACCTGTCGGCCACCTTCGACCTGGGCTTTGCTTCCTTCACGCCGCACGTCGGCTACCAGAAGTACAAGGGCCCGGTCGCCGGCGTGGCCAGCTACACCGACTACGCCTTGACGCTGTCGCGGGATTTCAACGGCCTGGTCGCCAGCGCCGCCATCGTCGGCACCGACGCCAACAAGAGCTTCTATTCTTCGCCGGTCAACGGCAAGGAACTTGGCAAGGCCGGCATCGTGCTCGGCGTCAAGTACAACTTCTGAACCCCCAAGGAGACCGGACCATGAAGATGGTGACAGCCATCGTCAAGCCCTTCAAGCTTGATGAAGTGCGTGAAGCGTTGAGCGGCATTGGCGTTCAGGGCATCACGGTGACCGAAGTCAAAGGCTTCGGCCGCCAGAAAGGCCACACCGAGCTGTATCGCGGCGCCGAATACGTGGTCGACTTCCTGCCCAAGATCAAAGTGGAAGTGGTGATCGCCGCGGCCATGCTCGACACCGCCGTCGAAGCCATCGTCAAAGCCGCCAACACCGGCAAGATCGGCGACGGCAAGATATTCATCACCTCGGTCGAGCAAGTCATCCGCATCCGCACCGGCGAGACCAACGAGACCGCGCTTTAATCTTCCGGTTTCAGAAAACACGAACGCCACAGCAGATTCTGCTGTGGCGTTTTGTTTTTGTATCCGGTGTTGAATCTACAGCAAGAGAAGATGTTCGAGGGCTGTGTTGTGAACTTCTGCTTCTCGGCCATTGCGGCTGGTGGCGGATTCCGCCGATTAAGTCCGCTTTCGTGACTAAACCTGTCGGTGCTCTAAACTATTGCGATGCCGCCCCCATATCGCTTGCATATCGCTTAGGAGGCAAACTGAGCCGCTACCGTATTGTTGGCATTAAACTGAAGTAGTTCGGTATTCGTCTGACGGGCAATTGACTGTTGATTGGCCAAAACTACCGCCAGCAATCAATGGTGGAACTGGCTGCTTTTCACGTATTTCAGGACAGACTATTGTTACGAGGCTAGTCCTGAATATCTAGATATTTCGGCATATATGCTCAAGCCAATAAATGTGGTTGAATTGTCTTGATACGGTACGCCTCCTTTTCATAATGTAATAGAGATACGTAGGAATTCATAAGCACTAAATATTCACGAGGATAGCTGCGAAAAGTGTCTATCTCAATATTAATAAATGACCGACCCCATGGATCTCCACAATAACTGTTAGGCATAAATATGAGCGTATCAGACACTACCAAAAGGAAGCTTCTAGCCGCATCTGGAAATCAATGTGCCCACCCAGATTGCACTGAATTGATGTTCGATCTTGATCATGAAACGATTTTGGGGAAAGTCTGCCATATCAAGGGATCAAGGCCCGATGCGGCCAGATACGACAAGGACCAATCAGATGAAGAGCGCCATTCGTTTGGCAATCTAATCGCTCTTTGCGGAAAGCATCACGATTTAATAGACGACAATGAAGATCGCTATACAGTTGAACTACTACAGCGCTGGAAAAGGAATCATGAGGAGAGTTTTCTAAATCAGAGAGAAATTGGATGGCTCGGGGAGTGTAGAACAACAATCTTTATAGAAAAGGGCGGCCCTAATTTCGCAGTTGAGTATTGGTTTGACAAAAAAGGAACCCCTCAGATATTCACGCCAGAACAAAAGGCATATCGAATGGCTACGATTGACTTTTCAAGTCTGCTTTCCAAAGTGGCTCAGATTCTTACTTTAATTCCTCAAATCAAGCACGACTCACAAAGTCGCCACCTTGTAGATCAAGTTCAACAACTAAAACTTAATGATGAAGGGTTTGTGTCAACCGTTTATCACCTGCTTTTCGAATTGCAGGATTTAAAAGTCTCAGAGCTCGTTGTTGCACAAACACAAGGAAATTTGGCTGAGAATAGAGAGGCGTTCAGGAAACTAGGTGAAGCGCTCTTGGCTAAAAGAATGAATGAACCAAGACTTAAAAATGTTTAGATGCTCGACTAACAAAGCACTGCTGTCGGACAAATTTTCCACGGGGCACCAAATTTGCCACAGAGCGCAACGCTGGGCATCAAATCTGTGACTGCTATTGGCTCAATTACTTTCGACCTCGGCGATGGCCTTGATTCAGGTATAGCTTTACTCTTGATAAAGCCTCCTGAACAAGAAATCACAGTTAAGTATCGTGACTGCGTTCTGCTTGCATCTCCAGATACACCGCATGTTGTGTGTAGGTTCGGCGGGGCACATTCACATGAAGATGCATACAGCCAAGGCAGCCTCCTTGTGCAGGAAGCACTGGATGTACTCTCGATGACAGGGCGTGGTGACCTAGTTACACGAGAAGCCGAAGACGAGTACTTCGTCTGGTGGGCCACGCCCACTGAGCGCTCGCTTGTGCTTGTCACGACGACGACGTTCTCAATCAAGGTTGGCCCTGTGAGCATTACCGTCAAGGATGCTCAAGGAAATGTTGTACCTCCAACCCCGGTAATTCCGAGGCATCACATTGGGTTCAGATTCTTTAGGCTTTCTCAGGCATCCGACGACTTGTATGACGCCTACCGAAATATGTATCTCGCATTTGAGAGTTTGCTCTCGTCGCGTTATCCCAAGACAAAGGGATTGGAGATCGACTGGCTTAGGCAATCACTAACAGCGGCATCAACCGACCTTTCGTTAGTGGGCGTAGTGCCCGCTGGTACGCCTGACACCATCAGCCACGTGCTCAGCATTATCTATGAAGGAGCGCGACTACCACTCTTTCACGCAAAGGATGGCAAGGCTTACTTTGCACCCGTACACAACGGCAGCGACAGAGAAGAAGTAGTCAAAGCGCTGACCATGCTCACACATATCGTCACTCGCATGGCGGACAGGTGGTATTCGGCTCGCCGAATCAGTGGTTGGGTGAATCTCAAGATATTCGAGGAGCAGAATCAGTCACTATTCTCCGGCACAAGCTTCGTTTTTTCGGACAACCCTGGTTTCACGCTACAGGATGATTTGAACAGCAAATCAGTCAAGAATGGGATTCGCTTTCCCGCTACGTTCAGCGAAACTTTCGGCACAGACCTTCGCCATAATGTCAAAGGTGAACTCCCTGTGTCCTCTCTGGCAGATCGAGGGCGCCTGCATGCGTTGTACTTGGTCAACGACGAGTCTCCACTAATTGGCATCTCTCCGGACACCACGGTCAACCTGAATGGTTTTGATACATTTCAGGTATGCGTCTTTGTCCGGGGTCGAAACGCGAGTTCGCCGAAATATATCTACCCGCGATGACGCCCAACCTATCTATAAACACGGACGCTGCGCGATGAAATCGCGCAGCGCCGGTTAGCTTTACGTTGACGACTGCTTTTGTCAGCTAAACCGACGGATTCCAACGTGAGGGGATTTGGCCGCTTCGGCCGAATAACAGCCATCGAGCCAAAGGTGCCGGAGTGGAAATGCTTGTAATGACTCTGGGCAGAAATCATCTCCGGTACCAAAGTCGCCATTCTGTGAGCGCGCAGAACTAGCGTAACATGGCGGCCTTTGGAAACACTTGATCAGCATGTCCGCCATCGTCCTCACCACCCTCAACGCGCGCTACATCCATGCCTCGCTGGGCTTGCGCTATCTCGCCGCCAACATGGGCGAGCTGGAAAAAGACACCGAGATCATGGAGTTCATCCTTCAGAACCGGCCTGAGGAGATCGTCGAGGCTTTGCTTGCGGCGCAGCCGCGCATCATCGGTTTCGGCGTTTATATATGGAACGTGACCGAGATCACCCGCGTGGTCGCTTTGCTCAAGTGCGTCGCTCCGCAGATCACCGTGGTGCTGGGCGGGCCGGAAGTGAGTTACGAATGCGATGAGCAGGAGGTCGTGCGTCTGGCCGATCATGTGATCACCGGCTGGGGTGACGTCAGCTTTGCCCAACTTTGCCGCGAACTTTTGCAACAGCGCCCGCAGGCGCAGAAGATCATTGCCGGCATCCAGCCGAAGCTGGACGAGATTAAGCTGCCCTATGCGCTTTACTCGGACCACGACATCGCACAACGCACGCTGTATGTGGAAGCTTCGCGCGGCTGCCCGTTCAAATGCGAATTCTGCATTTCGTCATTGGACAAGACGGCCTTGGCCTTCGATCTCGACCGTATCCTCGATGAGATGGACAAGCTCTATCAGCGCGGCGCCCGCCAGTTCAAATTCGTCGACCGCACTTTTAACCTCAACATCAAGACCGGTGTTCGCATTCTGGAATTTTTCCTTGAACGTCTGGATGACAAACTGTTCGTGCACTTCGAGGTCATCCCCGATCATCTGCCGGAGCAACTGAAAGCGCTGATCGTTAAATTCCCTCCCGGTTCGCTGCAATTCGAGGTGGGCATTCAGACCTTGAATCCCGAAGTGCAGGCACTGATCTCGCGCAAACAGGACACGGCCAAAACAGAAGAAAACCTGCGCTGGCTGAATCAGGAAAGCCAGGCGCATGTCCACGTCGATCTCATCATCGGCCTGCCCGGTGAAGATGTGGCGAGCATCGCTTATGGTTTCGACCGCATGGTTGCGCTGAAGCAGCAGGAGATCCAGGTCGGCGTGCTCAAGCGCCTGCGCGGCACGCCCATCATCCGCCATACCGAGGCGTACGCCATGCGCTACACCCCTTACCCTCCCTACACCATCCTCGCCACCGACCGCATCGACTTTGCCACCATGCAAAGACTGGTGCGTTTTGCCCGCTACTGGGATCTGGTGGGTAACTCGGGGCGTTTTCAGAAGGCGCTGGAACACTTGTTGGGAGAAAGTCCGTTTGCACGCTTCCTGACTTTCTCCGACTGGCTCTATTCCACCACGCGCCAGACGCATCAGATTCCGCTGCACCGCTTGTTCGATCTGGTTTTCACCGGGCTGACGACAGCACTTGCAGTACCGGCGGAATCGGCCCGCGCAGCGCTGGAGCAGGATTTTGTTCAGTCAGGCTGCAAGGAGTTGCCGCCGTTCATGAAGACGGAGAAGGAAGTGCCGCGCAAGCACAAGGTGGGAAATCTGGCGAAACGGCAGGCGCGGCTGCTTGAGGAATGACGGTTTGATTATTTAGCTTCGCGGGGCGGCAACGGTCGGGTTCAATCTCGTTGCGATGGAGTGGAATTCGATTGAACTGTTTCCTGATTCATCGCCTTCAACAACACCCGCACCGCACCGCCTCCGCCGGCATTCGGCGGCGCTTCGCAGAACGCCAGCACCTGCGCATGTTGTGTCAGCCAGTGGCGTGTGTTCACTTTCAATATCCCGTCGCGGCCCTCGCTGCGCCAGCCTTTGCCGTGGATGACGTTGACGCAGCGCAAGCCGCGCTGCGCGGCCTGTTGCAGAAATCCCGCTAACAATCTTCTGGCTTGGTCATTGGTGAGGCCGTGCAGGTCGAGCTCGTCCTCTATCGGCCATCTACCGCGGCGCAGGTCGCGCAGGGTCATGCGGCTGATGCCGTTGCGCAGGAATTCGGTGATGGCAGTGTCGCCCGCGCCGTAGTCGGAGAGGGTGTCGGGGATATCGGGGGAGGGCGCTGCGGAGGCGGCGAACTTGCGCGGTTTCGGTTTGGGGGTGATGCGGTCTGGGGGCGGGAGCGGGGTGACGCCTTCCAACGCTTGCCGGAAGAGGTCTGCGTCCTGCTTCGATTTTTCCTTCACGTCAGACCTTCACTACAGAGACGCAAAAACAACGGAGCATCAATGTAACTGGGCCGTTCGTGGTGAGCTTGTCGAACCATGAATGGCCCTTCGACAAGCTCAGGGCGAACGGCATCTGCTTCAAGGACTTTTAGCCGGCGAGATACTTGTCCGCATCCAGCGCGGCCATGCAACCTGTCGCGGCGCTGGTGCAGGCTTGGCGGTAGATCTGGTCCTGCACGTCGCCTGCGGCGAACACGCCTTCGATGCTGGTGGCGGTGGCGTTGCCTTGCTGTCCGCCTTTCGTATCGATGTAGCCGTTGGTCATCTTCAACTGTCCGGCGAAGATGTCGGTGTTGGGTTTGTGGCCGATGGCGATGAATACGCCCATGAGCTTGATCTCCTGCGTCGCGCCGCCCTGCACCTGTTTGATCCGCATGCCGGTGACGCCGCTGTCGTCGCCCAGCACTTCATCCAGCACCTGGTTGAGTTGCAGTGTGATCTTGCCTTCTTTCACTTTCGCCATCAGGTGGTCGATCATGATCTTTTCGGCGCGGAAAGTGTCGCGGCGGTGCACCAGCGTGACATGCTTGGCGATGTTGGCGAGATACAGCGCTTCTTCAACGGCGGTGTTGCCGCCGCCGATGACGGCGACATCCTGGTTGCGATAGAAGAAGCCGTCGCAGGTGGCGCAGCCGGAAACGCCTTTGCCCATGAATGCCTGTTCCGACGGGATGCCGAGGTACTGGGCGGATGCGCCGGTGCAGATGATGAGCGCGTCGCAGGTGTAGGTGCCGCCGTCGCCGATCAGGGTGAACGGTTTCTGTTGCAGCTTCGCGGTGTGGATGTGATCGAAGATGAGCTCGGTGTTGAAGCGCTCGGCGTGTTGCTGGAAGCGCTGCATCAACTCGGGACCCTGCACGCCGTTGGGATCGGCGGGCCAGTTGTCCACTTCGGTGGTGGTCATCAGCTGGCCGCCTTGTGCCATGCCGGTGATGAGCACGGGTTTGAGGTTGGCGCGCGCGGCATACACGGCGGCGGTGTAACCGGCAGGGCCGGAACCGAGGATGATGAGCGGGTGGTGTCTGGTGGTTTTTTCCATGATGTTCAAGTGGCCAATAGTCGTTGAGATCGGGCCGAAATTTAACAGTGACGCGGCGCACTGTCGAGTAAAATGCGCCAACCGGTTAAAGCGAGACCTTATGACGAAACGACTGTTCCTCATCTTCTGGTTGCTTCTCGGCACCGCTCAGGCGGCCGACCTTCCCGGTATTCCGGCATTCATCGACGAGATGGTGCACAAACACAAGTTCAAGCGCGTCGAGTTGCAGCAGGTGTTCAGCAGCGCCGAACATCGCCCCGACGTCATCGAGTCCATCTCCAAACCCGCCATCCTCAGACCCTGGGTGGAATACCGTCCCAATTTCATCAATCCGCAGCGCATCAATCTGGGCGTGGATTTCTGGGTGAAATACGACGATGCGTTTCGCCGCGCCGAGCAGCAATACGGCGTGCCGCAGGAGATCATCCTCGGCGTCATCGGCGTGGAGACGATGTACGGGCGCAACACCGGACGTTATCGCGCGCTCGACGCGCTGACCACGCTGGCGTTTGATTACCCGCGCCGCGCCGAATTTTTCCGTGACGAACTGGAGAACTACCTGCTGCTGGCGCGCGAACAGGAATTCGATCTGCGCGCTATCCAGGCATCCTATGCGGGGGCACTGGGTGTCCCGCAATTCATGCCCAGCAGCTACCGCCGCTATGCGGTGGATTTCAATGGCAACGGCCAGGTCGATCTGCTGAACGAACCGGAAGACGCCATCGGCAGCGTGGCAAACTATCTCAAACAATACGGCTGGCGCAGCGGCGAGCCGGTGGCGCTGTTGAGCAGGATCGATAGCGAGAAACGTCTGGGCGTGGTCGCCGATGCGCGGCCCTATGCGGCCTGGCGCGATGCCGGGGTGAAACCGCTGAAGAACAGCTTCGGCGACCTGCCGCCCGGCTGGCTGATGGATTTCACGGCGGAATCGGGCAAGGAATACTGGCTGGTGTTCAGCAATTTCAACGTCATCATGCGCTACAACAACAGCAACTACTACGCGATGTCAGTGCTCCAGCTGGCCGAGGCGATCCACAACGAGCGGTATTGATCCCGGATGATCCTTGGCGTTTTGCAGCAACCGGAGTGAAAACATCAGGTGAGATTCGGGCTGCTCCCTTCCCCCGCAGGCGGGGGAAGGGTCGGGGATGAGGGGCGGGGATGTTCCGCCAGCCGAACACCCCTCACCCCAACCCCTCTCCCGCCTGCGGGAGAGGGGCTTGTAGCATAGTAAGACTAGCGCCTTAACCGGCGCGCGCCGTCGAAGCGCGCCACCCAATATCTCATCTGCATATCTTCCGTGCGCACGCTCTGGCCCGTCCTTGGCGAATGCACGAACTTTCCTTCGCCGATATAGATCCCGACATGCGAGAACGAGGCGCGCTGCGTGTTGAAGAACACCAGGTCGCCGGGTTGCAGCTCGTGCTTGCCGATTGGTTTGCCGACACGGCTGATGTCGCGGCTGGTGCGCGGCAGGTTGACGCCGAGGCTGTGGCGGTAGACATGGCCAACGAAGCCGCTGCAATCGAAACCGCTGTTGGACGAGTTGCCGCCGTAACGGTAGGGCGTGTCCGCTAGACCGACGGCATACATCACCAGATCGTTCATCTGGTCTTCGCTGGCATCATATTGCCGCACCGGTGATGAGGCGCAGGCGGAGAGCAGCAACAGCAGAAGCCAGAGGGAGAGTCTTTTCATGGGGCGCAATGTAAGGTAACGCGCCGCCGGCTGTAAAGCGGCGGTCAGGGGTTGATGCGGTCGAGATAGCGCGCGCGGTAGAGCAGGCGCGGATGGGCGGGGTCGTCGGTGAAGGCGCCGCGGTCGTGCAGCACGTTGTTGCACAGCAGGCCCATGCCGGGTTCGAGGCGCGCGTGGAAGACCAGCGGCGATTCGGATGCCAGCAGTTTCTCCAGCGCGGCCACGGCCGCCGCAGTCCCCGCATCTTTCTTCCATTCGATGCTGCGCGTGCGCGCGGTGTAGCGCATGTGCAGCTTGCCCTGCGCGTCCAGCGAGAACACCGGGCCGCTCTGCGCGTCGCGCACGCCGTCGGCCTCGTCCACCCGTTCCGGGATGGTCATCGCGTCGGGCTGCATGAGCGCGCGGATGTGCTGCGGGTCGAGGTCGCGCAGTTGCAGGTAGGCCATCTCGTGGTCCATCAGGCGGTTGTCGCCGCCGCTGGCCGCAGAGCGCACGCAATGCAGCACCATGGCGCGTATCTGCCGTTGCGGCGTGTTGTAGTAGCCGTCGGTATGCCACTTGATCGGTTTGTCGGTGTAGGGGATGTAGTGTTTGCGCGTGCCGTCGTCGAACACCCGGATCGATGAGATGCCGTCCTCGCCCGCCAGCCAGTTGGCGTCGAGCTGGTTCAGCCCGAACTGTGTGCCCAGCTTGCGCAGGATGTCGGTGTCTTCCTCGTGCATGGGGCTGGCGTAGATCGCCATGTTGCAGCGGCGCACCACGTCGGCCAATGCCGCACGTTCGGCGGCGGTCAGCGCGCGCGGATCGCCCACTTCGACGATCAGGTCGTTCACCGATGCCGGGGCTTCCGCGAGCTTCTGCTCGCGCCAGCGCCGGTAGCCGGCGTCGTCGTCAAGATCGAACGGGCTGCCCATTCAGTCGCCGCCTGCCGCCGCACGGCGGCGCGGTTTCTTCGGCTCGGCCTCGTACAGGCCGCGCAGGGTCTTCTCGACCATCTGCACCGCTTCCGGCGCTTCGAAGCTGATCATCTGGTCGATGACCCAGCCGCTGTCGGCATCGGTCATGACCTCGCCGATGCAGAAAGCGAGATAACGATAGAAGCCGTATTCCGGGCCTTTTTCGTCAAAGTGGAAATCGGCGTATTCGCCGGCGCGCTGGTTGAGCAGGTCGATGAAGCGCTGTTTGCATTCCTTGTAATCTTCAACGAGCAGGCGGCTACGGTTCTCGGCGAAGGTCTCGCCGACGCGGTTGGCCAGGTTTGCGGTGAAGATAGCCCTGTCCTCGGCCGACAGTTCGCGATAGGCGATGCGGTCGGCGACGAGGATGAGGAACACCAGGAACTCGGCCAGAAACTCGAAATACTGCGGGCCGACCTCGATCTCGAATTTCGCCTTGCGCGTGTTCTTCAGTGCGTTGTCGGCGATGCGCGATATGACGAACGACAACGCATCCGAGATCTCCTGCGGGGTGTGTACGCGGCCTTCCTTGAACCAGCTGCTCTTGATGCGCATCAGAGACCGCTCTAACCCTTGCGGATGTAGAACTCGTGCACGCCGGCGCCAGCCTCGATGGTCTCGACCAAAGTCATGCCGGTGGCGGAAGCCCAGCCGCCGATGTCGGATTGCACGCCGGGGCAGTCGCTGACCAGGCGCAGTACTTCGCCGGTCTGCATGCCGTTGAGCAGTTTCTTGGCTTCGACGATGGGGCCGGGGCAGACGGCGCCGCGGATGTCCAGTGTGACGTTGGCCTTGAGCGATGTGCCCTGGCCTTTCTGGATGTGATAGCCGGTGCCGCCGTCGGGCATCTTCTCGGTCTTCAGGATCTGGTTGCCGGTCTGTTTCACCCATGCGAACAGGTCGTCGGGGGTGCCGGGGCAATCGGATACCAGCAACAATACTTGTCCGGCGGCGAGTTCGTCCATCATGCGCTTGGCGCCGATGAGCGGTCTGGGGCAGGAAAGCCCCTTCATATCGAGTACTACGTTGACCATATCCATATCCTTTATCTCCTTGTGACCAGCCCGGTCGCCGGGCTGTCTGCTTGAAACTTAGTAGCCGCCTTTGCCCAGCGGTTGCGGCAGGCCGGCGATCTTGGCGGCCTGTTTCGCGGGGCCGATCGGGAACAGATCGTACAACGCTTTGCTGTCGGCTTCCGGCCAGAATTCGTTGACGCCCTTCAGCATGTTGCGGAAGTTGGGGGTGTGGCCGTTCTCTTTGTACTCCTCGCGCATGTAATTGATGACTTCCCAGTGTTTCGGGGTCAATTCGATACCCTCGGCTGCCGCGATCACATTGACGATCTCTTCGCTGAAATCCGCTTCCAGCAGATAGCCTTCGTCATTGGTTTCCAGTTCGTTTCCAGCAACTACGTATCCCATGGTTGATTCTCCCTTCTGATTAAAAGTTTAATAAAAACAGATCACTCCAGATCGGAGATGACCTTGTAAGGCATGAAGATGCCGCAACCGAACTGCCTTCCTTCTCCCATCCCTGCGCATTGCAGGAGGACGGAAGCCTCCGGCTTCAGGTCGTGCACCACCAGGCTGTAACCGTTGATCGACTGCCTTCCATCGCTCAACGTGCGGCGTATGCCGCAAATCGTGTTCGCGCTGATCCCCAGCGCGGAGAAGCGGGTGTTCACCGCTTCCATGAATTCCATCTCGTCGTCCGCCCCTGCGGCCAACTGTGCGTGCAGCGTGGGGTGGGCCTGTATCTCCCGTGTCTTCATCTCGCCCAGAGTCAGTACGCCGGGCGGGATGTCCAGTTGCACGCCGGACAGGGCGGCCGCTTCCTGCAGCATGCCCTGCGGCAGGCGCAGTACCAGTTTGGTGCGCTTCGGCAGCAGGACGACATCCTTGTTGGTTGCCACTTTCAAAGGCAATACGGCGACCGTCTCGTCTTCTGCCAGACGCGGCACCCGTTTCACCAGTTCCGCCCACAGGGCGAAAGGGTAGGTGTGCGGCAGCGTCTCGCCGCGCAGGTCGAACACCAGATCGATCATTTCCGTTGTGGCTGTGTTCACGCTTGCCCCTGTGTCTTTGCCCACTGTTGTATGGCGTTCCCCAGTTCGGCGGCAGTGACGGCATCGATGTCGAAGATAGTGAAACGTTTGCCTTCGCGAATCCGAACGCGCATCATGCTCATCCCGTCCTCGGCGTGATCTATTTGTTGCAGCTCGATCTGCTGTCCGCCCAGGGGTACCTGTATTTTGCTAAGTTCGGTGATTTGTGCCATGTTTACCTTCCCATTCGTCAGACCGGGGCGGGACGATAACGGGCAATGTACAGAGGGCGCAAGTCTATCGCCAATGTGGCGCTGTTTGAAATACTACCGGGGAAGGGAAAAACACCCCCCTTTAGGGTTACTTTGGATAGTCGCTACGGGTGATGGTTAGCCTTGTTGCAGCACCGTAACATGCGGGACCATTAAGAAACCGGGTCGGCTGCTGTTGCCAGAACCCGTACGAGAAAAAAGACCGGAATTCCAGCCCCCGCCGGGCAACCTAGCGCAACGCGACTGAAAGGAAGACATTATGGCGAAGAAGATGCATAACACACCGAATCTGGACGAGCTCGAAAAGGGCAAATGGCCGAGTTTTGTCACAGGCCTCAAACGTCTGGCCAAAGACAAGGACATCGCAGTTGACCTGCTGGGTCAGCTCGAGGCTTCCTACAAAACCCGCAAGGGCTACTGGAAGGGCGGCACAGTGGGCGTGTTCGGTTATGGCGGCGGCGTGATTCCGCGCTTCACCGAGCTGAAGAACGCTGACGGCACTCCCCAGTTCAAGGATGCGGCCGAGTTCCACACCCTGCGTATCATGCCTCCACCCGGCATGCACTACGATACCGACACCCTGCGCCACTTCTGTGACATCTGGGAAAAGCACGGTTCCGGCCTGATCGCTTTCCACGGCCAATCCGGCGACATCATGTTCCAGGGTTGCACTACCGAGAACGTGCAAAAAGCCTTCGACGAATTCAATGAGATGGGTTTCGACCTCGGCGGCGCAGGCCCCGCAGTGCGTACTTCCATGTCTTGCGTCGGCGCCGCCCGTTGCGAACAGTCCTGCTACAACGAAGCTCAGGCACACCGTGCCGTGCTGAATACTTTCCTCGACGATCTGCATCGTCCTTCCCTGCCGTACAAGTTCAAGTTCAAGTTCTCGGGCTGCCCGAACGACTGCATGAACGCGATCCAGCGCGCCGACATGGCCGTGATCGGAACCTGGCGCGACAACATCCGCACCGACGAAGCGCTGGCCAAGACATGGTTCGCCAAGCACGGTATGGATGAGCTGGTGAACGACGTGGTCGCGCGTTGCCCGACCAAGACCTTTCAGGTCAAGGAGATTGGCAAGATCAAGAAGGGTGAGCACATCACCAGCGTGAAGGTGAGCGACACCCATGCGGTCGAGATCGACAATCAGGATTGCGTACGCTGCATGCACTGCATCAACGTGATGACAGGCGCACTGGCACCCGGCAAGGACAAGGGCGCAAGCGTGCTGGTCGGCGGCAAGAGCCACCTGAAGATCGGCGGCCTGATGGGCACCGTGGTGATCCCGTTCATGAAGCTGGATACGGAAGAAGAAGTTGCAGTGCTGGTTGATTTTGCCCAGCGCGCCATCGACTTCTTCGCCGAGAACGCACTGGAGCACGAGCGTACCGGCGAGATGGTCGAGCGTATCGGTCTGGCCAACTACCTCGATGCGATGGAGATCGAAGTTGATCCGGCAATGATCAGTTCGCCGCGCATGAACCCCTACGTCCGTACCGATGGCTGGGATGACGAAGTCGCCAAGATCAAAGCTAAGAAGCAAGCTTAAGGAGATAAGAAGATGAATGCACCCGTACAGATGCGCAAGCCCAAAGAGACTGGCGTACCGGACAACAAGAAATTCATGCACCCGGTTCTGCTGAAGAACTTCGGCAACTGGAAATATCACGACCGTCCCCGTCCCGGCGTGCTGCACCATGTCTCCCACAGCGGCGACCAGGTGTGGTCCGTGCGTGCCGGTACCCAGCGCCAGATGGACGTCTACACCATCCGCACGCTGTGCGACATCGCCGACAAGTTCGCCGAAGGCCGCGTCCGCTTCACCATCCGTTCCAACATCGAGTTCATGGTGTCGGAAGAGAAGAAGGTCGCTCCGCTGATCGCCGAACTGGAGAAGCATGGCTTCCCCGTGGGCGGTACCGGTAACTCGATCACCATGATCGCGCACACCCAGGGCTGGTTGCACTGCGACATCCCCGGCACCGACGCTTCCGGCGTGGTGAAGGCGCTGATGGACGAACTGATCGACGAATTCAAGCGCGAAGAGATGCCCAACCGCGTGCACCTGTCCACATCCTGCTGCGAGATCAACTGCGGCGGCCAGGCCGACCTCGCCATCATCGTGCAGCACACCAAGCCGCCGGTCATCAACCATGACCTGGTCGCCAACGTGTGCGAACGTCCGGCTGTGGTTGCACGTTGCCCGGTCGCGGCGATCCGTCCCGCGATGGTCAACGGCAAGCCTTCTCTGGAGATCGACGAATCCAAATGTATGTGCTGCGGCGCTTGCTACCCTCCGTGCCCGCCCATGCAGATCAACGATCCGGAATTCTCCAAGCTGGCGATCTGGGTCGGCGGCAAGAACTCCAACGCGCGCGGCAAGCCCACCTTCATGAAGATGGTCGCTTCCGGTCTGCCCAACAACCCGCCGCGCTGGCCCGAAGTCGGCGCTGCAGTGAAGAACATCCTCACTGTCTACAAGGCGGATGCACGTCCATGGGAGCGTATCGCCGACTGGATCGACCGTATCGGCTGGCCGCGTTTCTTCGAGAAGACCGGTCTGCCGTTCACCAAGTACCTGATCGACGACTGGCGCGGTTCTCGTTACAACCTGAACGCATCGACGCACATCCGT
>JAURZM010000016.1 GCA_030653385.1 Rubrivivax sp.
CAGCGTGCACGTGCAGGTCTACGCCGAACGCAACCCGGCCAATCTGCAGGTGGTGAAGGTGACCGAAGCCGACCTCACCTACGTGGCCATCGACGGCAAGGGCCAGCCGCGCCCCTTGCCACGCGGCTGAAAGCCGCCGACGCTTGCAACCACCGACCGCAGCCCGCAGACCGCAAGGAGCCCCGCATGAGCCACGTTTTCCACCGTCACTTGCGCCAGACCTACCCCGTGGCCGTGGCCGGTGACGGCCCCTACCTGGTCGACGACAGCGGCCGGCGTTACCTGGATGGCTCAGGCGGCGCCGCGGTGTCGTGCCTGGGCCACGGCCACCCGGCCATCGTGGCCGCGGTGAGTGAACAGGTGGCGGCGCTGGAATACGCCCACACCTCTTTCATGAGCAGCCAGCCGGCCGAAACACTGGCCGACGACCTGGTGCAGCATGCACCTGCGGGCCTGTCCAGCGTCTACTTCGTCAGCGGCGGCAGCGAAGGTGTCGAAGCAGCGCTGAAGATGGCCGTGCAGTACCACAGCGAATGTGGCCGGCCCGGCAAGAACCGCATCGTTGCGCGCTGGCAGAGTTACCACGGCAACACGCTGGGTGCGCTGTCGGCCGGGGGCAACCGCTGGCGGCGTGCGCAGTTTCCTTCGTTGCTGCTGGAGCAGATCACGCACATCGACGAATGTGCGCCCTACCGCGGCCAGCGCGTGGGCGAAACACCCGAGCAGCATGGCCTGCGCACGGCCGACCTGCTGGAAGCCGAGATCCAGCGCCTGGGCCCCGACAACGTGGCCGCCTTCATCGCCGAACCGGTGGTGGGGGCAACGATGGGCGCGGTCGCGGCATCACCAGGGTACTTCAAGCGGGTGCGCGAGATCTGCGACCAACACGGTGTGCTGCTGATCCTGGACGAGGTGATGTGTGGCATGGGCCGCACCGGCACGCTGCACGCCTGCGAACAGGAGGGCGTGGTGCCCGATTTGCTGGTGGTGGCCAAGGGCCTGGGCGCAGGCTACCAAGCGATCGGCGCGGTGCTGGTGCAGCAGCGCATCGTCGACGCCATCCGGCAGGGCAGCGGCTTTTTCCAGCACGGCCACACCTACCTGGGTCACCCGGTGGCCTGCGCAGCGGCGCTGGCGGTGCAGCGCGAGATCCGCCCGCTGCTGCCGCAGGTGCGGCTGCTGGGCGAGCGCCTGCACATGCTGCTGCACGACCGCCTGGGCCAGCACCCGAACGTGGGCGACATCCGCGGCCGCGGCCTGTTCCGCGCCATCGAACTGGTGGCCAACCGCGACACCAAGGCCGCGCTGCCGCCGGCCGATCGGGTGCATGCCCGCATCAAACACGCGGCCTTTGAACGGGGCCTGCTGTGTTACCCCATGGGGGGCACGGTGGACGGCGCTCAGGGTGATCACGTCTTGCTCGCGCCGCCTTTCATCTGCAGCATCGGCCACCTCGAAGAGCTCGTGGACAAGCTGAGCGCCGCCGTGCAAGAAGTGCTGCCGGCTTGAACTACGATGTCTTCTCCCTATCCAGAACCCACAAGCCAGGAGTCACCATGCGCTCGAAGATTTCACTAGCCGCTTCCGCCCTCGCGCTGGCCTGCGCCGGCTTTGCCGCCCCGCAGGCCGTGGCACAACAGAAGTTCATCACCATCGGCACCGGCGGTGTCACCGGTGTCTACTACGCTGCGGGCGGTGCCATCTGTCGCCTGATGAACAAGGACCGCGCCCGCCACGGCATCCGCTGCTCGGTGGAATCCACCGGCGGTTCGGTCTTCAACATCAACACCATCAAGGCCGGTGAACTGGACTTCGGCGTCACGCAAAGCGATTGGCAGCACCACGCCGCCAACGGCACCAAGGTGTTCGAAAAAGACGGCAAACACGCAGACCTGCGTGCCGTGTTTTCGGTGCACCCCGAACCCTTCACCGTGCTGGCGCGCAAGGAAGCCAACATCACCGGCGTGGCCGGCCTGAAGGGCAAGCGCGTGAACATCGGCAACCCCGGTTCCGGCACCCGCGCGTCGATGGAAGAACTGATGACGGCGCAAGGCTGGAAGACCAGCGACTTTTCGCTGGCCGCCGAGCTGAAGGCCGACGAACACGGCGCCGCGCTGTGCGACAACAAGATCGACGCCTTCTTCTACGGCGTGGGCCACCCCAGCGCCAACATCCAGGACCCGATCACCACCTGCGGCGCCAAGCTGGTGCCGCTGACCGGCCCGGCCGTGGACAAGCTGGTGGCTGGTGCGCCGTTCTACGCCAAGGTCAACATCCCCGGCGGCCTGTACGCCGGCCACGCCAACCCCACGCCCACCTACGGCGTGCTGGCCACCTTCGTGACCAGCGCCAAGGTGCCCGACGCCACCGTGTACGAACTGGTCAAGGCGGTGTTCGAGAACTTCGACGAGTTCAAGAAGCTGCACCCGGCCTTCGGCGCGCTGGACCCCAAGGACATGGTCAAAAACGGCAATTCCGCGCCGCTGCACCCGGGCGCCGTGCGCTACTACAAGGAGAAGGGCTGGTTGTGACCGGGTCTTCCGGGGCCGGGAAACTGGCCCGACCCTTGCATCGCTGACACCACGTCAGGCCCCACCCGGGGCCTGCTTTTGTTTGAAGACCCCGCCCGGAGTGCGTGCCCCATGACAACACCGCCCAACACGGCCGCCGCAGCGCCTGAAATCGACGTCAACCAGCTGGCCGCCGACAACGACACCGGGGGCCGCAACCCGGGCCCTCTGGTGGCCAAGCTGATGCTGGGCCTGTGCCTGGCCTGGAGCCTGTTCCAGCTGTGGATTGCGTCGCCGCTGCCGTTTGCGCTGGGCGTGGGGGTGTTCAACGACACGCAGTCGCGGTCGCTGCACCTGGCCTTTGCGGTGTTTTTGGCCTACCTGGCCTACCCGGCCTTCAATCGCAGCCCACGCGGCCATGTGCCGGTGCTGGACTGGGTCTTTGCGCTGGTGGGCGCCTTCTGCGCGGCCTATCTGTTTGTGTTCTACCGCGAACTGGCCACTCGGCCCGGCCAACCCACCACCACCGACCTGACGGTGGCCGCCGTCGGCGTCGTGCTGCTGCTGGAAGCCACGCGGCGCGCGCTGGGCCTGCCGATGGTGATCGTGGCCATCGTCTTCCTGGGCTACACCTTCTTCGGGCCCTACATGCCCGACATGATTGCGCACAAGGGTGCGTCGCTGTCCCGCGCGATGTCGCACCAGTGGCTCACCACCGAAGGGGTGTTCGGCGTGGCGCTGGGTGTGTCCAGCGGCTTCATCTTCCTGTTCGTGCTGTTCGGCAGCCTGCTCGACCGCGCTGGCGCCGGCAACTACTTCATCAAGAGCGCCTTTGCGTTGCTGGGCCACATGCGCGGTGGGCCGGCCAAGGCGGCGGTGGTGTCGTCGGCCGCCACCGGCATCATCAGCGGCAGCTCGATCGCCAATGTGGTGACCACCGGCACCTTCACCATTCCGCTGATGAAACGTGTCGGCTACCGGCCCGACCAGGCCGGCGCGGTGGAAGTGTCGTCGTCGGTCAACGGCCAGATCATGCCGCCGGTGATGGGCGCGGCGGCTTTCCTGATGGTCGAGTACGTGGGCATCCCCTACGTCGAGGTCATGAAACACGCCTTCCTGCCGGCGGTCATTTCCTACATCGCCCTCTTCTACATCGTGCACCTGGAAGCGCTGAAGGCCGACCTGAAGGGCCTGCCCCGGCGCAGCCAGGCCACGGGCTTTCAGCGGCTGCTGTCGCTGGCCACCACGGTGGCCGGGCTGCTGGTGCTGTCGGGCATCGTCTACTACGGCATCGGCTGGGTGAAGGGGGCGCTGGGCAATGCCGCCTTCCCGGTCATCGGCCTGGGGCTGCTGTGTGCCTACGTGGGCCTGATGTGGGTGGGTTCGCGCCAGCCGGTGCTGAAGCTGGACGACCCCAATGCACCGGTTTTCGAACTGCCCGAAACCGCGCCCACGCTGCTGTCGGGCCTGCATTACCTGCTCAGCGTGGTGGTGCTGATCTGGTGCCTGATGGTCGAGCAGATGTCACCCGCGCTGTCGGCCTTCTGGGCCACGGTGTTCATGATCTTCGTGATGCTCACGCAAAGGCCGCTGACGGTGCTGCTGCGCGGCGAAGGCACGCTGGGCGCGGCCACGCTGGCCGGCTTCAAGGACCTGGTGGCTGGCCTCGAAGCGGGTGCCCGCAACATGATCGGCATCGGCGTGGCCACGGCCGCGGCCGGCATCATCGTGGGCACGGTGTCACTCACCGGCATCGGCCTGGTGATGACCGAGGTGGTGGAACTGCTGTCGGGTGGCAACCTGATGCTGATGCTGGTGCTGGTGGCGACCATCAGCCTGATCCTGGGCATGGGGCTGCCGACCACGGCCAACTACATCGTCGTGTCCACGCTGATGGCGCCGGTGGTGGTGGAACTGGGCGCACAGAGCGGCCTGCTGGTGCCGCTGATTGCGGTGCACCTGTTTGTCTTCTACTTCGGCCTGATGGCCGACGTGACCCCCCCGGTGGGGCTGGCTTCGTTTGCAGCCGCGGCCATTGCACGTGCCGACCCCATCAAGACCGGTGTCACGGCTTTCTACTACAGCATGCGCACGGCCATCCTGCCCTTCCTGTTCATCTTCAACACGCAGTTGCTGATGATCGGCATTGCCAGCATCTGGCATCTGGCGCTGACGGTGGTGATCTCCGTGGTGGCCATGCTGGTGTTTGCAGCCGCCACGCAGGGCTGGTTCTTTGCGCGTTCACGCTGGTACGAAACGGTGGCGCTGCTGCTGGTCACCTTCACGCTCTTCCGCCCCGGTTTCTGGTGGGACATGGTCTACGCGCCTTATGCCAACGCACCGCCGGCCGAGTTCATGAAGCTGGTGGAAGAAGCCAAGCCCGGTGAACGCAAGCGCATCTGGATCGAAGGCCAGAACATGGACGGCAAGGACATCCGCAAGGGGGTGCTGCTGCCGCTGGGCGACGCCGGGCCGGCACGAGAACGGCTGCGGCGCATCGGCGTCACCGTGGTGCCGCTGGGTGGCGACATGCAGATCGCGCAGGTGCAGTTCGGTTCGCAGGCCGAAAAGCTGGGCCTGGAACAGGGCTTCAAGATCGCCGGCATCGAACTGCCCGCGGACCGGCCGGTCAAGGAATGGATGTTCGTACCCGCGCTGGTGCTGCTGGGCCTGGTGGTGATGCTGCAGGTGCGGCGGCGGCCTGCAGCCAGCGGCGCACCCGCGCCGGCCTGAATGTCAGCCGGCGAACGTCACCTGGCGAAGGACTTCAGTCGACGAAGAAGTCGGGGATGAAGTTTTTCGTGCCCGGCGTCACCGCGTACTTGTCCAGGTCGGTCACGCCGTGCTTGGCCAGCAATTCATCGTCGATGAAGAAGTTGCCGGTGGTGGTCTTCGAATCACTGGTCAGGATGAACCAGGCCGCGTCGGCCAGTATCTCGGGCTGACGGCACAGCTTCAGGTCCACACCCGGAATCATCTGCATGGCGGCGGTGGCGATGGCCGTGCGCGGCCACAGGCTGTTGACCGCGATGCCGTGCGGGCGGAATTCACCGGCGTTGCCCAGCGTGCATTCGCTCATGCCGTACTTGGCCATGGTGTAGGCCACGTGGCCCTTGAACCAATGTTCCTTCATCGACAGCGGCGGGCTCATGTTCAGCACATGCGGGTTGCGGCCGGCCTTCGCGCTCTTGATCAGTTCGGGCAGGCACGCTTGGGTGCAGGCAAACGTGCCGCGCACGTTGACGCCGAACATCAGGTCGAAGCGTTTCATCGGCGTCATCGGTGTCGGCGTCAGGCTGATGGCGCTGGCGTTGTTGACCAGGATGTCGATGCCACCAAACCGGTCGACCGCGGCCGCCACCGCCGCGGCCACGGCGTTGTCGTCGCGGATGTCGGTCTGCACCGCCAGCGCCTGGCCACCGGCCGCTTCCACCTCGGCCACTGCGCTGCCCAGCGTGCCCGGCAGCTTGGGGTTGGGCTCCACGGTCTTGGCCAGCAGCACCAGGTTGGCACCGTCGGCGGCGGCGCGTTTGGCAATGGCCAGGCCGATGCCACGGCTGGCGCCGGTGATGAGGATGGTCTTGCCTTGCAACGTGGTGCTCATGGTGTCAGCTCAAGTGGAGATCGGGCCACACGTGGGTGGCGATGTGCTGCGCGATGGCGTTGGCGCAGTAGCGGTAGACCGGCTCGCCGGGGTGGAAACCGTCGCTGGCCATGACGCCGCGGTTGAGCGGCATTTCCATGTCCACGCAACTCACGTCGCGGCGCGTGGCGGCCCAGGCACACAGGGCCTGGTTGTGGCGCCGTGCGTCGGCACCAGCCACCCAGCGCAAGGGCTGCGGCAAGCCCGGAAAGTGGTGCACCGGCGGCAGCGGCGCAAACACCACGTGGTGCACACCCTGGCCGTTGCGCAGCCAGTTGGCCAGGGCTTCGCGCGCGGCCACGGCGCGGTGCGAAGGAATCTGGTCGACGACGTCGTTGACACCCGTCACCACCACCGCCAGGTCGGCCGGGGCATGGCCTTCGTCGCGCAACAGCGCCAGCGTCTGCGCGGTGGTCAGGCCCGAGCGCGCGCGCAGTTGCCAGGCCACACGCGCACCGGCCGCGTCGGCCAGCGCCTTGGCCAGGCGCTGCGCCAGCGCATCGCGCTGCTGGTGCACACCGACACCGGCCGCCGAAGAATCACCGGCAATCAGCAGCCGCAGCGGCGTGCCACGACCGGCCACACCGTGCCGCTGGCCCTCGGGTTCAGGCAGGCGCGGCAGCCGTGCGCGCGTGGCGATGGCCTGTGCCACGAGCACGGGGCTGAGCATCAGCTTGGCGGTCAAAGACATGGAGCCGGCCACCCGCGCTCAGAACTGACTGAAGTCGGGCTTGCGCTTCTGGAAAAAGGCCTGGAAGGCTTCCATCGCCTCGGGGCTCTTCAGCCGCTTCGCAAACAACGCACCTTCGGTGGCGATGGTCTTCAGCAGTTCTTCCTGCTGCGGGCCGCGCATCAGCTGTTTGGCTTCACGCACCGCGCCCGGTGGCAGTGCATTGAAACGCTCGGCCATGCGGCGAGCGTGGTTCACCACCTCGCTGGCCGGCAGCACGGCGTTCGCAATGCCACATTCCACCGCCTGCTCGGGTGTGAAGGGGTCGCCCATCAAGAGCTTTTCGGCCGCACGGCGGTGGCCCATCAACTGCGGCACCAGCAGGCTCGACCCAAACTCGGGCACCAGGCCCAGCGCGACGAAAGGCATCGCCAGGCGCGCTTCGTCGGACACGTAGACGAAGTCGCAGTGCAGCAGCATCGTGGTGCCGATGCCGATGGCTGCACCCGTGACAGCGGCGACCACCGGCTTGTCGCACTCCATCAACGCGCGCATGAACAGGAACACCGGCGAGTTCATCGCTTCGCTGCCCTGGCCCGGCGCGCGGGTCATGAAGTCTTCGATGTCATTGCCGCTGGTGAAGACACCCGGCTGGCCGGTGATCAGCACCGCGCGCACGGCCTTGTCGGCCTTGGCCGCATGCAGCGCGTCGCTCATGGCCTGGTACATGGCCACGGTGAGTGCGTTTTTCTTCTCCGGCCGCGCGATCTCGATCGTGCAGACACCGTTCAGGGTGGCGGTCTTGATGCTCATGGGACGTGGACCTTTCAACGACAGCGGTGAATCAGATCAAGGTTCAGCGCGGAACCGGCTTTGCCGGGCCGCTGCTGAAGCCCCCTTGGGGGGTGGCGAAGGCGCGCAGCGACAAGCCTGGGGGCTCACACCCGTTCCAGAATGCCGGCGGCGCCTTGGCCCATGCCGACGCACATCGTCACCATGCCGTACTTCAGCTGCTGGCGATGCAAGGCATGCACGACCGTCGCCGCGCGGATGGCGCCGGTGGCACCCAGCGGGTGGCCCAGCGCAATCGCGCCACCCATCGGGTTCACACGCTCGGGGTTCAGGCCCACGGTGCGCATCACGGCCAGGGCCTGTGCGGCGAAGGCTTCGTTCAGCTCGATCCAGCCGATGTCGTCAAGGCTCAGGCCGGCGTACTTCAGCGCCGCGGGGATGGCTTCGATCGGGCCGATGCCCATGATCTCGGGCGCCACACCCCGCGCGGCGTAGCTCACGAAGCGGGCCAGCGGTTTCAAGTCGTAGCGTTTGATCGCAGTTTCGCTGGCCAGGATCAGCGCGCCCGCGCCGTCGCTGGTCTGGCTGCTGTTGCCGGCGGTGACGCTGCCCTTGGCCGAAAACACCGGGCGCAGCTTGGCCAGGCCTTCGAGCGAGGTGTCGGGCCGTGCACCTTCGTCCAGGTTCACGGTGCGTGTCTTCACGCTGGTGCCGCCGCTGGCCAGGTCGGGGTAGCGGTCGACCACGTCGATGGGCGTCATCTCGGCACCGAAGTGGCCGGCAGCCATGGCCGCCAGCGCCTTCTGGTGCGAAGACAGCGCAAAGTTGTCCTGGTCTTCGCGGCTCACCTTCCACTGCGTGGCCACCTTCTCGGCGGTCAAACCCATGCCGTAGGCGATGCCGACGTTTTCGTCGCGCGCAAACACCTCGGGGTTGAAGGACGGCTTGTTGCCGCCCATCGGCACCATGCTCATGCTTTCTGCGCCGCCGGCAATCATCACGTCGGCTTCACCGACACGGATGCGGTCGGCCGCCATCTGCAGGGCGGTCAGGCCGCTGGCGCAGAAGCGGTTCACGGTGACCCCGCCCACGCTGTGCGGCAGGCCGGCCAGCACCATGGCCACACGTGCCATGTTCATGCCCTGCTCACCTTCGGGAAAGCTGCAGCCGATGATGGCGTCTTCGATGGCCTTGGGGTCCAGGCTGGGCACCTGCGCCAGCGCACTGCGCACGGCAGCCACCAGCAGATCGTCGGGCCGCATGTTGCGGAACATGCCGCGGCCGCTTCGCCCGATGGGCGTGCGCGTGGCGGCGACGATGTAGGCGTCTTGAACTTGTTTGCTCATGGTCGTTGTCCTGATCAGTTGCGCACCGGCTTGCCGGTTGAGAGCATGCCCATCACCCGCTCTTGTGTCTTGGGATGGTCCAGCAGCGAACAGAAGCGGTCGCGCTCCATCGTCATCAGGTATTCCTCGTTCACCAGACTGCCGGGGTCGACATCACCGCCACACACCACTTCGGCGATCAGCGTGCTGATGTGGAAGTCGTGTGCGCTGATGAAACCGCCGTCGCGCATATTGGCCAGCTGACCCTTGATGGTGGCGATGGCGCTGCGGCCGGCCACCGGGATGACGGCACGTGCGGGCGGCCGGTAACCGCTGTCGAAGATGGCCTTGGCCTGCGTCAGTGCCACGAACAGCAGTTCGTCCTTGTGCGGCACGATGATGTCGCCGTCACGCAGGTAACCCAGCTTCTGCGATTCGATCGCGCTGGTGCCCACCTTGGCCATCGCGGCGCTCGTGAAACCGTCGGTGGCGAACTTCATGATGTCGGCGTTGGCCCAGTTGGCCACGCTGGCGGCACCGGCGGCTTCGGCCGCGCGGCGCGCCACATGGGTCAGGCCACCGCCGGCCGGGATCAGACCCACGCCCACTTCCACCAGGCCCACGTAGGTTTCCATCGCTGCCACGCGGCGGGTGCAGTACAGCGCAATCTCGCAGCCACCGCCCAGCGCAATGCCACGCATCGCGGCCACCACCGGCACCTGCGCATAACGCATGCGCAGCATCGTGTCCTGCAGTTGCTTGACCACCGGCTTGATGCCCTTGGAGCCCTGCTTCATGAACACCGGCATCAGGCTTTCCAGGTTGGCGCCGGCGCTGAACACATCGTCGGGCGACCAGATGACCACACCCTTGAACGAAGCCTCGGCCAGTTCCACCGCCTTGGCCAGGCCTTCGACGACTCCGGTGCCGATGAGGTGCAGCTTGCTGGTGATGCTGGCGATCAACACTTCGCCGTCCAGCGTCCACAGGCGCATCTCGTCGTTCTTGAAAAGCTCGGTGCCACTCTGCAGCGGCTGCGCGGCGCCCGCACCCAGCACCGCTTCAGGGAAGTGCTGGCGCTGGTACACCGGCAGCGTGCTGGGGGCCACGAAGCGCACGTGCGCCGCGCTCCACGAACCTTCGGGCCGGTGCACACCGCCGTACGCAGCCACCGGGCCCTCGAACACCCACGACGGCAGCGGCGCCGTGCTCAGCGCCTTGCCGGCGTCAATGTCTTCTTTCACCCAGCCGGCCACCTGCAGCCAGCCGGCGTCTTGCCACAGCTCGAAGGGGCCCTGTTTCATGCCGAAGCCCCAGCGCATCGCGAAGTCCACGTCGCGCGCCGACTCGGCGATGTCCTGCAAGTGCACCGCCGCGTAATGGAAGGCGTCGCGCAGGATGGCCCACAGGAACTGCGCCTGCGGGTTGCTGCTTTCGCGCAGCAGCTTCAGGCGTTCGGCCGCCGGCTTCTTCAGGATGCGGTCGACGATGGCGTCGGCCTTGCCACCCGCCGGCACGTAGTCTTGTTTGGCCGGGTCCAGACGCAGGATGTCCTTGCCCACCTTCTTGTAGAAACCCGCGCCTGACTTCTGGCCCAGCGCGCCCTTGTCGATCAGCGCCTTCAGCACCGGCGGCGTGGCATAACTGCCAAAGAAGGGGTCGTTGGCCTGCTCGGGCCCCAGGTTGTCCTGCAAGGTCTTGATGACGTGGGCCATGGTGTCCAGGCCCACCACGTCGGCGGTGCGGAAGGTGCCGCTGCTGGCGCGGCCCAGCTTCTTGCCGGTCAGGTCGTCGACCACGTCCACGCTCAGGCCGAAAGCCTGGGCTTCGTGGATGGTGGCCAGCATGCCCGCAATGCCCACGCGGTTGGCGATGAAGTTGGGCGTGTCCTTGGCACGCACCACGCCCTTGCCCAGCGCGCTGGTGACAAAGGCTTCCAGCTGGTCCAGCACTTCCGGCTGCGTGGCGGGAGTGTTGATCAACTCCACCAGGCTCATGTAACGCGGCGGGTTGAAGAAGTGGATGCCGCAGAAACGCGGCTTGATCGACTCCGGCAACGCTTCGCTCAGCTTGGTGATCGACAGCCCGCTGGTGTTGCTGGCCACGATGGCATGCGGCGCCAGCGCCGACGCAATCTGCATATAAAGCGCCAGCTTCCAGTCCATGCGCTCGGCAATGGCTTCGATGACCAGGTCACATTCGCCCAGCAGCGACAGGTGCTCTTCGTAGTTGGCCTGCTGGATCAACGCGGCGTCTTCGGGCACACCCAGCGGCGCGGGCTTGAGCTTCTTCAGGCCTTCGACGGCCTTCGTGACGATGCCGTTCTTGGGACCTTCCTTGGCCGGAAGATCGAACAAAACGACGGGCACCTTGCAGTTGACCAGATGGGCGGCAATCTGCGCGCCCATCACGCCGGCGCCGAGCACGGCCACCTTGCGCACGGGGAATCGGGTCATGAGGTTTCCTTATTCAACACGGATCCAGGTTTGTGTGCGGCCCAGCATGGGCATGCCCACAAAACCGCGCACTTCGAGTTTCTTGCCGCCGTCGGCGGCCTGTATGCGCACCTTGTAGACCTTGCCTTCGCCAGCGTCCAGGATGGTGCCGCCGTCCCAGGTGTTTTCGGCGTCGGCACGTTTGACGCCGCGGATGATCTCCATGCCCACGATGGGCTTGTCCTTGCGGTCGTCGCTGCACTTGTCGCACACGGCGTCTTGTTTGGCGTCGGCAGCCAGCAGCTTTTCGATCTTGCCGCTGTACACACCACCGGCTTCGGTGATGCGGATCTGCGCCCGTTCGGTCTTGGTCTTGTCGTCGATCGTCTTCCACACACCCACGGGGGTGCTCTGCGCGGACACGCTGCCGACGGCGGCCACCAGGGCCAGGGCGATCCAGGTCTTCATGTCTTGTCTCCTGTTGTGCACTTTTGAAATCGGGCCCCACCAGCGGGGCTGCCGACTCTAGAACATCGCTTCTTCCATGGCCATCAGCGGTGCCACGCCAGAGCGCGCGGTACGGATGAGACCTGCCGTTTCGGGCAGCAGCTTGGCAAAGTAGAAGCGCGCGGTGTGCAGCTTGGCGGCATAGAAGGGGTCGCCGCTGCCCTGCTGGGCCAGCGCCACCTTGGCCATGCGGGCCCACAGGTAGGCAAACACCAGGTGGCCGGCCACCCGCAGGTAGTCCACCGCCGCGCCGCCCACTTCGTCGGCATTGCCGAAGGCCTTCATGCCCAGTTCAGTGGTGAGTTTGGTCACCTTGTCGCCCAGGTCGGCCAGCGGGTTGATGAATTCCTGCATCGCTTCGTTGGTGCCTTCTTCTTCCACGAACGCGGCAATCAGCTGGCCGAACTTCTTCAGCTTGGCGCCGTTGTCGCCCAGCACCTTGCGCCCCAGCAGGTCCAGGCTCTGGATGGTGTTGGTGCCTTCGTAGATCATGTTGATGCGGGCATCGCGCACGTACTGCTCCATGCCCCATTCCTTGATGTAGCCGTGGCCGCCATACACCTGCATGCAGTGGCTGGTGGCCAGCCAGGCGTTGTCGGTGAGGAAGGCCTTGACGATGGGCGTGAGCAGCGCCACGTGGTCGGCGGCTTCCTTGCGTTTGTCTTCGTCGTCGCTGCTCAGTTCCTTGTCGATCAGCAACGCGATGTAGATGCCCAGCGCGCGGCCACCTTCGGCGTAGGCGCGTGCGGTGAGCAGCATCTTGCGCACGTCGGGGTGCACGATGATGTTGTCGGCCGGTTGCGAGGGCATCTTCGGGCCCGACAGGCTGCGCATCTGGATGCGGTCCTTGGCGTAAGCCACGGCGTTCTGGTAGGCCACCTCGGTCAGGCCCACGGACTGGTTGCCCACGCCCAGGCGGGCCGCGTTCATCATCACGAACATGGCCGCCAGGCCCTTGTGCGGCTGGCCCACCAGCGTGCCGGTGGCGCCGTCCAGCATCATCTGGCAGGTGGCGCTGCCGTTGATGCCCATCTTGTGTTCGATGGCGTTGCAGAAAATGGGGTTGCGCTCGCCCAGGCTGCCGTCGGCCTTGACATGGAATTTGCTCACCGCAAACAGGCTGATGCCCTTGCTGCCTTCGGGTGCGTCGGGCAAGCGGGCCAGCACCAGGTGCAGGATGTTGGCCGCCATGTCGTGTTCACCGGCGCTGATGAAGATCTTCTGGCCCGTCAGCTTGTACGTGCCGTCGGTCTGCGGTTCGGCCTTGGTGCGCAGCAGGCCCAGGTCGGTGCCGCATTGCGGTTCGGTCAGGCACATGGTGCCGGTCCATTCGCCGCTGGTCAGCTTGGGCAGGAAGGTGCTTTGCTGCTCTTCGGTGCCATGCGCGCGGATGCATTCGTAGGCCGCGTGCGACAGGCCGGGGTACATGGTCCAGGCCTGGTTGGCGCTGTTCAGCATCTCGTACAGGCAGTGGTTCACCACGATGGGCAGGCCCTGGCCGCCATAGGCCGGGTCGGCCGCCATGCGCGGCCAGCCACCTTCCACGTACTGTGCGTAGGCTTCCTTGAAGCCATTGGGCGGACTCACAGCATGGCTGGTCTTGTCGTGGGTGCAGCCTTCCTGGTCACCGCTCAGGTTGATCGGGAACAGCACTTCAGAAGCGAACTTGCCGCCCTCTTCCAGCACCGCGTTGATGGTGTCGGTGTCCACGTCGGCATGGCGTGGCATCAGCTTGAGTTCTTCACTGACGTTCAAGAGTTCGTGCAGCACGAAGTGCATGTCGCGCAGCGGGGGGTTGTAGATGGGCATGTCGAGGCTCCTGAAGGCGGGATGGCAAAAAAGGGGTTCAGCAGCGCCCACGCGGCGCCGGCAAGGTGTCGGCGGCAGGCGCCACGCTGTAGAAGGACAGCGTGCGTTCAAAACCGGCACGGGCGCGGTCCAACGCACCCGGGATGCGCAGGAAACGCGCGTCGTGGTGCAGGGCCAGGATCAGGCCGTGCAGTTCAAACAGCATCTGCGTGGGGTCGGTGTCGGCTCGCAGATGGCCGTCGTCGATGGCGATGCGGATGGCGCGCTCCAGCGCCGCGTGCCAGGCCCGAACCATCGACGCCAAGGCGTCGCGCACTGGGCCGGGCCGGTCGTCGAATTCGACCGCACCGCTGATGTAGATGCAGCCCGAGTCCACCTCCACCGAGACACGGCGGATCCAGCGGTCGAACAGCGCCCGCAGGCGCGGCAGGCCACGCGCTTCGCGCACGGCCGGGAAAAACACCTCGTCTTCGAAACGGGTGTGGTACTCGCGGATGACGGAAATCTGCAGTTCTTCGCGCGAACCGAAGTGCGCAAAGACACCCGACTTGCTCATCTGCGTGACCTCGGCCAACGCGCCGATGGACAGACCCTCAAGCCCCATGTGCGACGCCAGGCCCAGCGCCGCGTCCAGAATGGCGGCACGCGTCTGCTGACCCTTGTGCAGGGGCTTGCTGTTGGGCGCGGCGGTGTCGGCGGGTGTGCTCACGGCGTCGGCTCGGATGCGGTCATCCTCAGGTGCGTCGACAAAATCGAACGGTCGTTCTATTTTGCCGAATTCGCCCGGCCGCGCGGGGCAAAGCCCGTGAAATTTTCTAGGGTGGCATTCCTAGACCCCTGGGTGGCCCGGCGTGAGAGGCCGGCAAAGCCGCAAGCGAATCAAGGGCAAACCCGTGCCTTCGGCAGGCGCTGATGCACAGCAGCAACTGTCATCGGCGATCGGGTACGCTCGCGTCATGGACGTGCTGCAGCTCGACATCTCGGGCCGCCCACAAGCGTGGATCACCCCGCGCGAGGCGGCCATTCTCTATGCCAGCGACGCAATCGCCTGGACCCTGGGAGACACCTTCCATACCTTGCGCGGCGGCGTGCAGCGCAGCACGGGCCTGCAGAGCCGCATCGAGGTGCACCCCATCGTGGCGGTGCGCGGCGCCATCCCCAGCCGGGCGTGGCGGCAAGCCCCGGCACTGAGCAACCCCAAGCTCTTTGCGCGCGACCGCCAGGTGTGTGCCTACTGCGGTGGCCACTTCCATCTGGACGACCTGACCCGCGAACACATCGTGCCGGTGTCACGCGGCGGTCACGACACCTGGATGAACTGCATCACGGCCTGTCGCACCTGCAACGGCCACAAAGGCAACCGCCTGCCCGAAGAAGCGCGCATGACGCTGCTGTACCTGCCGTATGTGCCCAGCCTGCATGAAGACATGATTCTTCGCGGGCGGCGCATCGTGGCCGATCAGATGGACTTCTTGCTGGCCAGCGTGCCGCGCAGTTCACGGCTGCACGGTTGACGAGGTTCGGCGACGGTGCGGCGCTGGTGCGCCGGTGCGCCTGGCCGCCACACCACGGGGCACCCCGAGCAGCTCAAGTTTTCTGCCCAGGCGCCGAAACCGGTGTCATGTCGCTCCGCTCCATCACTTGCCGACACATCCGGTGCCGGCCGCAGGCTGGCGGCTGGACGATCGTCGAACTGATGCTGGCGCTGACCGTGGTGGCCGTGTTGATCGCACTGGCCGTTCCCGCCTGGCACAAGCAGCGCAACCGGGTGCTGTCTCGCCACGCCGGGCAGGACATCGGCATGATGGCGGCGGCCATCGACGCTTACGCACTCGACCACCGCGCCTACCCCAACAGCCTGGCCGATGTGCAGATGGGCGGACGGGTCGACCCCTGGGGCAGGCCTTACGTCTACTACAACGTCGACAAACGGGGCCGCGGCGGTGCCCGCAAGGACCGCGCCTTGAACCCGATCAATTCGGACTTCGACCTGTACTCACACGGTGCGGACGGTGTGACACACATGCAGGTGAGCCACCGCAACAGCGCCGACGACGTGCTGCGCGCCAACAGTGGGCGCTACGTCGGCCTCGGGGCCGACTTCTAGCGGCGCCCGATGCGGAACGCGCCCTCCAACGGGCCCACCACTGTTGCCGCCGCCCCTTGGTGGCGCAGCCTGCCCGGCGGTCGCCTGGCGCGCCGCCTGTTTGTCCTGTTCGTGGCCGCCGCCGTGGTGCCGCTGCTGCTGTCGGACTGGGTGGCCCTCAGCGCCGTCGAGCGCATCGCCGAAGACCTGCACCAGAAGGCACATGCCGATCGCACCCGGGAACTGAGCCGTCAGGTGCTGGACCGCCTGCTGGCCGCGCGCGACGTGATGGCGGCGCTGCCGGATCCGGCCGCGGAAGGCCTGCCCAACATGCCTGAGGCAGTTCCTGGACTGGGCACCACCTTCGAACGGCTCGAGTCTTTCGATGCCGAAGGACGCCGGCATGCTTCACGCAGCACCTCGTCGCGAACCCCGGCCGAGCCGGATGACATTCCCGGCGGCTGGCAGGCCCAGGCGCCTGCCTTTCACAGGCTGCTCATTGAACGGGAGTCGGCCACGCCACCCCGCATCATGCTGGAACGCCACGTCGGGGGCCGTCTGGTCTGGCGCGCTGAACTGCGCTCAACGGCGCTGTGGAGCCCGCTGCTCGATGGCGCCGGCGATACCTGGTGGCGGGTGCTCGACGCCACGGGTCGCGAGCTGCTCAGACACGACCCCGCCGATGAACTGGGGCCCGAACCCAGGCTGGCCAGCGTGGCGCTGCCGCTGGATGGGCTGTTTGCCGCTGGCAGCTGGCAGTTCGAGCATCAGGCGCCCCGGACGGCCATCCAGTTCCTGGGTTCGCCGCTGGCAACGTGGCTGGGCCTGCTGGCCCTGGGCACGGTGTTCGCCGTTGCGCTGGCGGCGCACTGGCGCATCCGCCGCGTCTTCCAGCCGCTGGAGGCTCTGGCCGAGGGCACCCGTCGCCTGGCCGCAGGCGACACCCGCACACGCGTGGCGATGCGTGCCACGCCGCCGGACGACGAGCTCGAGCACCTGGCCTGCAACTTCAACGACATGGCCACCCGCATCGACGACCAGCTGGGTGCGCTGCGCGAACTGGCCGCCATCGACCACGACATTCTTCGCGGTGCGCCGCTGAGTGAAGTGGTTCAGCGGCTGCTGGCCCAGGTTCTGCGCGCGGCGCCCAGGGCCGTGGTCGCGATCTCCTGGCGCGACTGCGCGTCGCTGGAGGACCCGTCGGGTGAACCCGGGGTGCGCACCTTGCGGGCCTCAGCTTCGGGCCACCTCGCCTCCGCGCAACTCACCGGACTGCCCAGCCTGGCCGAACTCGGCCAGCACACGGGCGATGCAAGCGATGACCTTGCCGGCCCCTGGCTGCCCGACCTGCCCGGCGCCGGTTGGTGCCATGTGCTGCGTGCCGTCGAGCGAGAGGGTCAGGTCGAGGGCCTGATTGCCTTGGCGCTGCCACCGGCGTCCACGCCGCCGGACCGGCTGGATGCGGTGCGCGACCGCTTGGCTGTGGCGCTGACGGCGCGCAGGCGCGACCGGGAATTGGCCTGGCGAGCCACCCACGACAGCCTGACCAGCCTGCTGAACCGACTGGGCCTGCACGACGGCCTGGACCGCCACCTGGCAACTCACCCGGCCGGGGCCGAGCCGGCAAGTCTGGCCTTGATGCTCATCGACCTGGACCACTTCAAGGACGTCAACGACACCCGCGGTCACGACGTCGGCGACAGGCTGTTGTGTCAAGTGGCCGAGCGACTGGTCGAACAGGTGCCACCCACTGCTTCGGTGGCCAGGCTGGGCGGCGACGAGTTTGTCGTGCTCCTGCCCGGCGCCACGGCCGACGCCGCTTTTGCACTGGCCTCGCACATCTGTAGGCAGTTGAAACTGGCCTTCTTGATCGACGGAATCAGCACCGTCATCGGCGCCAGCGCAGGCATCTCGATGTCGCCCGACCACGGGCAGACACGGGTGGAACTGGCCCGTCGGGCCGACATTGCCCTGTACACCGCCAAGGCCCACCGGGGCAGCGTGTGCCTGTTCAGCGAGTCACTGGACCAGGCAGCCAGCGAACGCGCGGCCTGGGTGGCGGAACTGCGAGAAGCCATCGTGCGCCAAGAGTTCATGCTTCACTACCAGCCGCGCGTTTCGGCAGCGGATGGCCGGGTGGTCTCGGTCGAGGCGCTGGTGCGGTGGCAGCACCCCCGTCGTGGCTTGCTGCCCCCCGGGCGGTTCATCGAAGTTGCCGAACAGGCGGGCCTGATGGACAAGCTGGGCGAACTGGTGCTGAACGAAGCCTGCCGCCAATTGGCCGCCTGGCGGCGGGCCGACGTTCCCGTGCCCAAGGTGTCGGTCAACGTCTCGATGCAGCAGCTGCTGACCGGGTGCCTGCCAGGGCAGGTGCGCGAGATGCTGTCAAGGCACTCGGTGCCCCCGTCGGCGCTGGAACTGGAAGTCACGGAAAGTCTTCTCGCCGACGACGCCGCCAGCGCCCAGCGACAGTTGCGGGAACTGCGAAACCTGGGTGTCGAGATCGCGCTCGACGACTTCGGCACCGGCTACTCGGCCATGTCACAACTGCGCCGGCTGCCGATCGACGTGATGAAGATCGACCGCAGCTTTGTTGTCGATCTGGGCAAGGACGACGGCGCGCTGGCCATCGCCAGGGCCATCATTGCGCTGGCCGGCGCGCTGCGCTTGCGTGTCGTGGCCGAAGGCGTGGAGACACAACAGCAGGCCGACTGGCTGCGGGAACTGGGCTGTCATGAGCTGCAGGGCTACCTGTTCGCCAGGCCCATGCCGGCCGAGGAACTGGTGACGTTCGTGAACCGGGAAGCCGTGCGGACAGCCGATCCCGAAACCGCCAGCAGTCTTGCGTGAGTTGGGACGGACATCGCGGCCCGCGCATCGCGTGCGCAGGCGGGTCGTCCGCTTGTTCATACAGGCACTCGGTGGGCCGAGTTGGGCTCGAACCCCAAGCAGGCAACCGGCCTCGGCCTCAAGGCGATCTACGAATGGTGCGCCTGAGACAAGTTCTCGTCTGCGCGCAGTTCGACGCCGCACGCTCGGTGGCGCCCCTCGGACTTGGCCTTGTAGAGTTGGGCGTCGGCTTCGCGCAGCAGCGCGGCGGCGCTGTCGGGCGCGCTGCCGGGCGCGCTGCCGGGAAGCGTGCACACGCCCAGGCTCACCGTCACCACCGGGGCCACGCTCGAGTCGCCATGTTCGATCTGCAGCGCCTGAACGGCTGCACCCAATTGCTGCGCCAGAGACAGCGCCCCCGGCAGTGCGGTGTTGGGCAGCAAACAGACGAACTCTTCGCCACCGTAGCGTGCGAGCAGGTCACCCGGCCGTCGCAGGGTGTCCCGCAATGCTGAGGCCACGCGCCGCAGGCAGTCGTCACCGGCCTGGTGGCCGTAGCGGTCGTTGTAGCGTTTGAAGAAGTCGACATCGATCAGCACCACGCTCAGCGCGGTGTGGCTGCGCCTGGCGCGGCCCCACTCGGCAGTCAGCCGCTCGTCGAAGTGGCGCCGGTTGTGGACACCGGTGAGGCCATCGATGTAGACCCACTGGCGCAGCAGATCGGACTGGGCCTTCAGCGTCAGGTGCGTGCGCACGCGGGCGCGCACGACTTTCGGGCTGATGGGCTTGGAAATGAAGTCCACCGCACCCAGCTCCAGTCCAAGCGTCTCTGCCGCCTCGTCGTTGTGGGCGGTGACGAAGATGACCGGGATGTCGCGGGTTGCAGCATCGGCCTTCAACTGACGGCACACCTCGTGGCCGTCCATGCCGGGCATCACCACATCCAGCAGCACCAGGTCGGGTTGCTGGGCAACGCACATCGCCAGCGCCTGCTCGCCACGGGTGGCCATCAGCACCTGATGGTCGGCGGCAAAGGCCTGGTACAGCGCCTGGATGTTGACCGGCTGGTCATCGACCACCAACAGGCGCGGGCGCCGCTCAGGTGGGGTCAGGAGGGGTGATGAGGTCATGATTCCAGTTCCTCCAGAAGCTGCGTGCAGTGCCGCAGTGCGGGGTCGAAGTCCAGCCCTGCGACTGCAGCGTCCAGTTCCCGAAAGCGCTCCTCCAGATCACCGGCGAAAAGCATCTGCAGATCGCCCAGGACCTGCATCGCGCCCATGTCGGAATTGCGCAGCAGTTCGGCCAGTTGAGACAGGCCGAGCCGCAGTGCCGGGCGGTCGATGTCGGCCGCGGGCGCTGCCGGCACGGGCCGGTCGGCGGGCCGCAGCGTGTCCAGCAGGCCTTGCAGCGCTGGTCGGGCGGCTTCGATGGCCATGGCTGCAGCGGCCAGCGCCTGCTGTGCCGCAGCCCGCGCGCCACCGCCGAGCAGGGCCTTCTCGCCCTGCGCGGCTTCGGCCGCCAGGGCGTCGGCGCCCAGCGTGGCGGCCACGCCCTTGACGGTGTGCAGGACACGTGCCGCGGCCTCGCTGTCGGCCACGCTCGCCAGGCCCTGCAACTCGGCGGGCAGTTGCGCCAGGTCATCGACAAAGCGCTGCAGCATGTGGCGGTAGACCTCGGCCTTGCCACCCAGGCGCGCGACAGCGGTCTCGACCTGCACGCCGGCAGCGGCGGCCGCCGCGTGCACCGCCTCGGGCAGCGGCCGTGCTTCGCCAGCCGACCGGCCACTGCCGCCAACGATCGGGGTCTGGCTGCGCCCGCCCTGGCGCAGCAACACCTGCACCAGGTGGTCCAGGTCGAAGGGCTTTCCGACATGTTCGTTCATGCCGGCGGCCAGGCAGGCGTCGCGGTCAGCGGCCATGGCGTTGGCGGTCATGGCCACGATCGGCAGCATCCGCAGAGCCAGGTCTTCGCGGATCGCCCGCGTGGCGGCGTAGCCGTCCATCACCGGCATCTGCAGGTCCATCAGCACCACGTCGAAGGGCGGGTCGGCAGCGGCCACGGCCTCGACGGCTTCCTTGCCGTTGCTGGCGATCTGCACGCTGGCGCCTTCGTCCTCGAGCAGTTCGCGCGCCACCTGCTGGTTGTTCAGGTTGTCTTCGACCACCAGCAGCCGCAGGCCGGCCAGGCGCTGCGCGGATGCAGCACCGGCAATGCGCAGCGGGCCCGCAGGCCCGTGGCCGAGCCCGGCATCGGCGATGGCGTCGAACAGCATCGACGGCGTCACCGGCTTGACCAGGAAACCATCGAGCAGCGCCTGGTCGGCTTCGCTGCGCTGGGCCAGCATCTCGCGCCCATGCGCCGTGACCATCACGATGACCGGTGTCTTGCCCGCACCGCACAGGGCGCGGATGCGCTGGCTCGTGGCCCAGCCGTCCAGACCCGGCATCTGCCAGTCGACGAAGATGGCGTCGAAGACGATGCCCAGCGCTGCCTGGGCCTGCAGCTGGTCCAGCGCGGCTTGGCCGCTGTCGGCCACGTTGATGGTCCAGCCCAGCGAATCGCCCATGCGCTGCAGCACCTCGCGCGCAGTCGGGTTGTCGTCCACCACCAACGCCCGCAGGGGTGCGGCGCGCACCCGCCGCGGCGTGTCGGCTGCGGCCGTGGCGTCGCTGACCACCGGCAAGGTGATGGCGAAGTGAAAGCGGCTGCCCCGGCCCAGCGCACTGTCCAGTTGCAGCTCGCCGCCCATCATGGTCACCATGCGCTGGCTGATGGCCAGGCCCAGACCGGTGCCGCCAAAGCGCCGTGTGGTCGAGGCCTCGGCCTGCGTGAAGCCGCTGAAGATGCGGGCCTGGTTTTCGGGCGCGATGCCGATGCCGGTGTCGCGAACCGCGATCTCCATGTTCACGCTGACCGCGTCCTGCTTGAGCACGCGAATCGACAGCACCACCTCGCCGCGGGCCGTGAACTTGATGGCGTTGCCGGTGAGGTTGAGCAGCACCTGCTGCAGGCGCATGGCGTCGCCCACGAGTTGTCGTGGCAGCGCAGGGTCGACGTCGAACAGCACCTCCACCGGCTTGGCGCCGACGCTTGCCGAGACGATCACCGACAGATCGCGCAGCAACTGGTCGATGCGGAACGGGTGCGCGTCGAGCGTCATCTTGCCTGCCTCGACCTTGGAGAAGTCCAGGATGTCGTTGAGCAGCCCCAGCAGCGAACGCGCTGCGCCTTCGGTCTTGACGGCATAGTCGGCCTGGCGCGCACTGAGCTCGGTCTTGCGCAGCAAGGCCAGCATGCCCAGGATGGCATTCATCGGCGTGCGGATCTCGTGGCTCATGTTGGCCAGGAACTGGCTCTTGGCCACCGAGGCCTTCTGCGCCGCTTCGGTGGTCTGCGTCAGCTCGGTGATGTCGATGCGGAAGCCGACCGTGTGGCCGTCGGGCATCTTGCGCTCGACGATGCGCAGCGTGCGGCCGCTGCTGAGCTTCTGCACCAGCGTGCGGTTACCGGCGCGGTGCGCAGCCAGGCATTCGGCCATCCAAGCGTCGACACGGCCCACGGCCTCGGCGTAGTCGCCGTTCTCGGCCCCGGCACGAATGATGTCCTCGAATGGCGTGCCGGGCACCATCAGGTGCGCAACGGCCGGATAGATCTGGCGGTACTTGTCGTTGCAGAACACCAGGCGATCGTCCGGATCGAAGAGCACGAAGGCCTCGTCGATAGCGCTCAGCGCGCCACGCAGCAGTTGTGCGCTGCGCTCGACCTCGGCCTCGGCGCGCTTGCGCGCGCTGACGTCGGTGTAGGTGGTGACGAAGCCGCCGCCCGGCATCGGCCCGCCGCGGACCTCGAGCGGCGTGCCGTCCGGACGCACGCGCTCAAACTGGTGCGCCACCGACGGTGCCCGCGCCCGCGCGAGGATGGCTTGCACGGTGGCCTCGATGTTCTCGGCGCCGTACTCACCGCGCGCGGCATTGAAGCGGATGATGTCCTCGAAGCGGGTCGGCTGGGTCTCGAACAGCGTCGCCGGAAAGTCCAGCAGGCGGCGGAACTCGCCGTTGGCCGCGACCAGATTCAGCTCGCCGTCGAACACACTCAGGCCGCAGGGCAGGTTTTCGATCACGCTGGTGACGAGCTCGGCATTGCGGCGCAGGGCCTGTTCCATGACGCGGCGTGCCGAGATGTCCTGGAACGCGCCGACCAGGCGCACCGCCTGGCCCTGCACGAACTCGACCTCGCCCACTGCGCGCACCCAGATGGCACGTCCGGTCGCGGTAACAATCGGCAGCTCCAGGTCAAAGCCCTCGCCGCTGTCGATGGCGTGTTGCACCGCCTGGGCCATGATGGGTTGCGCCTCGGCAGCGTAGTAGCCGATCGCCTCGGTCAGCGTTGGCTGGTGACCCGGCGCGACATCGTGAATGCGGCAGGTCTGGTCGCTCCATTGGATGGTCTGGGTGGCGATGTCAAAGGCCCAACCGCCGACGCCGCCGATGCGCCCCGTGCGATCCAGGAAGCCTTGGCTGGCACGCAGCGCAGCCTCGGCTTGTTTGCGTTGGCTGATGTCCATGTGCGTGCCAGCCATCCAGCGCGGCCGGCCGTCGGCCGCGCGGCTGAAGACCTTGCCGCGGGTCAGCACCCAGACCCAGTGGCCGTCGCGGTGGCGCACGCGGTTTTCGCATTCCAGCGCCGGCAGCTCGCCGCGGAAGTGCTGCTTCAGCAGGGCGTCGGTGTTGGCCGTGTCTTCCGGGTGGGCGCGCCCGCGCCAGGTGCTCATGGTCGTCTTGCCCAGCTCGGCCAGCGTGTGGCCGATGATCAGCGCCCAGCGCTCATTGAACAGCAGCGCGTCGGTCTCGAGATTCCACTCCCAGGTGCCGACGTTGGTGCCCTCGATGATGTTGGCCAACGCCAGGCGTTCACGCGCCAGGTCGCGCGCGGCCGTCTTGCTGGCCGTGATGTCGGTGCGGATCGAGACGTACTTCTCGATCCGGCCATCGGCGCCGACAAAAGGCGCGATGACGGAGTCGACCCAGTACAGCGAGCCGTCCTTGGCCCGGTTGCAGACCTCGCCGCGCCACGCCGTGCCGGCGGCGACGCTGCGCCACATGTCCCGCCAGAAACCCGGCGGCTGCACGTCAGACTTGACGATGCGGTGGTTCTGCCCCAGCAGTTCGTCGCGGCGGTAACCGCTGATGCGGCAAAAGGCGTCGTTGGCCTGCGTGATGAGGCCGGCGCGGTCGGCGACGGAGACGATGGCGTGCAGGTCGATGGTGCGCAGCAGCGCCTCGTTGTCGCGCAGCGCGGCCTCGAGTCGGACCCGAGCAACGTGCCGATCGGTGACATCGCTGCCGATCTCCATGAAGCCGGTCAGTACACCCTGGTGGTTGTGCAAGGGCTGGATTTCGGTGTCGAACCAGAACTCCCGGCCGTCGCGAGCGCGGTTCAGAATCTCGACCCGGCAGCCGCTGCCGACGGCGGCGGCGGCGGCCAAGGTTTGCAGCGCCGCCGGGTCGGCTCTACCGCTGCCCAGCAGCTGGCCCGGCGTCCGGCCCAACGCGTCGGCGGGTTCATGGCCGGTGATGCGGGTGAAGCCTTCGTTGACCCAGAGAATGCGCAGATCGCAGTCCGTGATCGAGACGGCGTTTGAGGTGTGCCGGGCGACCTGTGCCAGGCGGTCGAGGTCGGCCGTCATCGTGCGCGCCAGGGCCTCGGCGCGCAGCCGCCCCGAAGCCTGCTGGCGCAGCAGGGCGGCCAGCAAGGCGCTGACCAGCATGCCGCTGCCAGCCAGCAACCAGGGCGGCCAGAACGACAGCGCAGCGTCGAACTGCGGCGTGCTGCGGGCCTGCAGGGTCAGAGTCCGCCCTGGCAGTTCCACGCTGCGCGTGACCGCAAATCGCCCTGCGACGGCTCCCGCTGCAGCCACGCTGGCGGGTGGGGCAGCTGCAGCGGCAGCAGACCTGAAAACAGGGTTGGCAGCCGAATCGCCCGACGCGGCGTCGGTGAGGTCGAACTCCAGATTGCCCGCTGCCACCTCGTGGATGTTGGCCAGCAGCTCAGCGACCACGATGGGCGCGTAGAGCAACCCCAGCAGCGCGCGCTGACGCTGCATGGGCGTCGACGGATCGGCACCGCGGCGATAGACCGGCAGGAAGAGCAGGAAGCCGGGGCTGCTTCGCGCGTCCTGCACCAGCGTGATGGCGCCACTCAGCGTGGGTTCACCACCCAGCGCAGCGCGTTCTGCAGCATCGCGGCGAACGCGCTCTGAGCCCACGTCCAGCCCCACAGCACCGAGGTTGGGCAGCAGGGGTTCGATCAGCTTGATGACGTACAGGTCATCGTGCGCCTTGTCGACCAACTGGCGCAGCGCGAAGTGCGGTGCTTCGTCTCGGCGTTCGGTGGCGACGAAGTCGTCGAGCGACGCACGCTCGACGCGCTGGATGAAGCCGAAGCCGCGTACGCCCGGAAACTCCTGCGCCAGATCGCGCGCCGCCACGAAGGCGCGGAACTCTGCCCGCCCGACATGCGGGTTGGCGGCATACAGGCCGCTGGCACCTCTGAGGGCAAAGATCGGTTTGCGGAAGCTGCGCTGTACGTCTTCGTTGACACGATCGACACTGCGCTCGAAGGCAGCACGGGCCAGCGCTTCGGTTTCGTGGTGGCGCCAGCTCCCACCGGCAATGGCCAGCAGCGAGCCGATGGCAAACACCGCTACCGGGAGCGCCTGAACGTGGCGCCAGCGGCGGATGATCTGCAACCACATGATTCGTGACCCTTGCATCGGGCGGTGCGGTCCAGGGCGCCGGCCGCCCCGCGTACGCAAGCGCACGAGGGCATGATGCTCAGTGTGACGGCTGTGCAGCGGCCGGAACAGCCGGCAAAAATGCACCCTCTTCCGCATGCCAGATTGGCAGCTGCCCAGCCTGGCGCAATGACAGCCACAGCAACAGCGCCACGTGCAGTTCCTCCAGCCTGACGGGCTTGCTGATGAAGCCATTCATGCCTGCCGCTTCACATTGCCGACGGCTGTCGTCGAAGGCGTTGGCGGTCATGGCCAGGATCGGCGTGCTCTGCCAGCCCGGCAAGGCGCGGATGGCACGGCTGGCCTGCATGCCGTCCAGGTTGGGCATCTGCATGTCCATCAGCACCAGGTCATAGGAGCAGGCCCGGGCCAGCAGCAGGGCCTCGCGTCCGTCCACGGCGCTGTCGACGGCCAGATTCACGTCTTGCAGCCACAACATGGCAAGTTCGCGGTTGACCTCGTTGTCTTCGGCCAGCAGCACCCGTGCTCCGGCATGCTGTTGGCGCAGCTGTGTGGCGGCGTCGGCGTCTGCCTCTGATATCAACCTGGCTTGGCTTGCGCTCTGAGCGTGCTGCTCTGGGCTGCGATGCAGCAGAGCGGTGAACCAGAAAGTGCTGCCCGCGCCCAGCCGGCTTTCAGCGCCAGCCTCGCCACCCATCAGCCGCGCCAGCCGCCGCGTGATGGCCAGGCCCAGCCCGGTGCCTCCGTACTGGCGCGTGGTGCTGGCATCGACCTGCTCGAAGTCGCGGAACAGCAGCGGCAACTTGTCGGCCGCGATGCCCCGGCCGGTGTCCTCGACCTCGAAACGCACCCGCACGGCATCGGCTGAATCGTGCAGCAGCCTGGCGCGCAGCACGACCCGGCCCGTTTCGGTGAACTTGACGGCATTGTTGGCGTAGTTGAGCAGCGCCTGGCGCAGCCGCGTCGCGTCGCCACGCAGCCACGTTGGCATACGGTCGGTGTCGACTTCCATGACCAGGCCCTTGCTGCGCGTGGCGTCCCCGATGATCGAAACCACGTTGTCGAACAGTGCCGACGGTTGGAAGGGCAGGTCCTCCAGCACCACCTTGCCGGCCTCGATCTTGGACAGGTCGAGGATGTCGTTGATGAGCGCCAGCAGGTGTTGGCTGGCATTGGCGATTTGCTCCAACCGCTGTGCCTGTTCAGGCGTGGCAGGGTCGCGGCGCAGCAGTTCGTTGAGCCCGATGATGGCGTTCATCGGGGTGCGGATTTCGTGGCTCATGTTGGACAGGAAGGCACTCTTGGCCCGGCTGGCGGCTTCAGCCTGGTGGCGTGCCAAAGTCAGTTCGGCGGTGCGGCTGGCGACTTGTTCTTCCAGGTGATTGCGGTGCAGTTCCAGTTCAGCGCGAAGGCGCTGCTGGTCGGTGATGTCGTCGTGCAACTGCAGGTAGTTGGTGATGCGCCCATCGCTCTGGCGCAGGGGTATGGCCAGCAACTGCGCGGTGTACTCGCTGCCGTCGGCACGCCGATTGATCAATTCGCCGCGCCAGCTCTGGCCACTGCGCAGCGTGGCCCACAGACCAGCAATGTCCTCTTCGGGATTGCTGCTGGAGCCCAGGAAGCTCGGGTGGCGGCCCAGCGCGGCGGCCCGCGCGTAGCCGGTGATGCGTTCGAAGGCTTGGTTGACGTACTCGATGCGTCCGTCGCAGTCTGTGATCAGGATGCTTTGTGTGCTTTGTTCGACCGCCAGCGAAAGCTTGCGCAAATGCGCCTGGCCCGCCTTGCCGGCCGTCATGTCGCGTGTCACGCCCAACATGCTGGTGACCCGCCCGCTGGCGTCGCGCATCGGCGCTGCATGGGTCTCCAGCCAGCGCCGGGTGCCGCGGCGGCCCTCGATCTCGAACTCCAGCAGTTCGTGGGCGCCGGCCATCACGCGCCGGTGCAGTGCAGCGAAAGCGGCACGGTGTTCGGGCACCACGAAGTGCATCAAACCATGCCCGACAGCCTCGGCCACGCTGTCGGCTTCCAGCAGGGCCAGCCCGGCCGGGTTGATCTCCAACAATTCTCCACCCGGTCCGATCACCTTCACACACTCGGGCTCCGACTCGAAGACCGTGCGCAGTCGCAGTTCGCTCTCGCGCAGTCGGGCTTCGGCCTGGTGGCGGTACAGCGCCATCTCCAGCACGGTATGCAGCTCACGCTCGGAGAAGGGCTTGAGGATGTAGCCGAAGGGGTCGGTCAGCTTGGCGCGATCAAGCGTGTCGGCACCGCCAAAGGCCGTCAGAAAGACCACCGGCAACGCCAGTTGGCTGCGTATCAACTCAGCGGCAGTGATGCCGTCCATCGCGCCGGCCAGATGCACATCCATCAACACCAGGTCAGGCCGCAGCGCCCGGGCCATGCTGACAGCCTGTTCGCCGCGCATTGCATGGCCCACCGGTTCGTAGCCCAGTTCGACCAACTGCAGGCGGATGTCGCGCGCGACGATCAGCTCGTCTTCCACCACCAAGATGCGCGCACTCTTCACGGCTGACCTGCCATGCTCAACAAGACCTTCTGAATCTACGCCCAAGCGCTGGCTGTCAGCCGCAAAACAAATGGTGCAAAAAGGGTCTTCCTTCATCGCAAGGCCTTGCCTTGGGCCGGCCTGGCCGGATCAAAAGTCACGCTGAACGCCGCGGCGGGCGCTGGCCCGATGTCAAGACGGGCACCCAGCTGTTCGACAAGATCGGCCACCAGCTGCAAGCCCAGCGACTTGCCGCGCCGGGCCTCGAAATCTGGCGGCAGGCCCGCGCCGCTGTCGCTGACGCACAGCTGAAGGGTGCCGCCCACCATCTGAAGAACCACCCGAATCTCGCCACCCTGCCCGTTGGGGAAGCCGTGTTTCAGGCTGTTGCTGATCAGCTCGTTGACGAGCAGCCCGAAGGGCAGCGCCTGGTCGAGGTCCAGCCGTGTGCTGGCCAGGTCGAGCTGCAGGCGCACCGCGCCGGCTTGCGTCTGCAAGGCGCGCATGGCCTGCGTGGCCACCTGGCGCAGGTAGTCGCCAAGGTCGACGCTGGCGAAGCGGCCCGAGCGGTAGATCGATTCGTGCAACAGCGCCATCGACTGGATGCGCGAGCGCATGTCACGCAGCACCGTTGCGGTTTCGGGCTGCACGCTGCGCCCACTCTCCAGCCGCAGCAGGCTGTGCACGATCTGCAGGTTGTTCTTGACCCGGTGGTGCACTTCCTTGAGCAGCGCGGCCTGTTCGGCCAGCGAGCGGCGCAAGGCCTCCTCACCCTGCCGGCGCTCGGTGACGTCGCGCGACAGCACGATGAATCGCGGCCCTTCCTCCGCCACGGCGGGTTTGCGCGCCACCGACAATTCGAACCAACGTTGGCCCTGCGGCAGGTCCAGTGCCATCTGGTGGCCGCTGGAGAAACCCTTGGCGCTGGCCTCGTTCAGCGCCGCCATGGCTTCGGCGGCCGCTTCCTGGGGCAAGGTCTCGCTCATCAAGCGGCCGACAAATGCCTCCGGCGGCGTCGCCAGCAATTCCGTGCGCAGCGCGTGGTAGTCGTGGTACCTGCCGTCCAGGCCGACTTCGAACATCAGATCGGGCAGCGCATCCAGGGTCGCCTGCAGTCGCGCCTGGCTCTGGCTCAGCGCCTGCTCCAGTGCCTTGCGCTGGCTGATGTCTGCGACGTGGACCACGAAGTACTGCGGCCGGCCGTCGCCATCGCGCACCACGGCCATCGTGTGGTGCGCCCACACGGGCTGACCGTTAGCGTGCAGGTAGCGCTTCTCCATCTGGAAGTGGCTGGCGCTGCCATCGAGCAACCGCTGCACCTGCACGCGGTGGGCGGGCAGGTCATCCGGGTGGGTGATCTGCTCGCAGGTCATCTGCAGCAGGGCCTGCGCCGGGTAGCCGACGATGGTGCACATTTGCGCGTTCACCTCCAGCCAGCGGCCGTCGATGGCCTTGAGCGACATGCCGATGCCGGCCGAGTTGAAGGATGCCTGAAAGCGCGCCTCGCTGGCGCGCTGTGCCGCCTCGGCCTGCTGCTGGTCTTCGAGCGCGCTGAGCAGCACCTGCCGCGACTGCTCCGCCTCTTGCAGCCGGCGTGTGGTCTCGCTCTGCGCCTGCTGCCGGGCGCGCTCGTTTGCCTTGCGCGCCGTGACGTCACGGAACATCACCAGCGTGCCAAGCGGCGCGCCATCGACTTGCGGCGTCTTTGTCTGGCACTGCAGCACGCGGCCGTCGGCCATGTCGAGCTCGTCCAAGGTGTCCAGTCTGGTGAACAGCGCCGGGCCTGGAGCGGACTCTGCACCTGCTGGGGCGTGGGCCAGTCGTGCCACGTGAGCTTGAACCTCCGCCCAGCGCGCACGCGCCACCATGGCGGGCGGCAGCGCCAGCATCGCCACCGCCTGCGGGTTGATCGCGGTGATAGCGCCACCGTCGTTCACGGCGACCAGGCCGTCGCTTATCGATTCGAGCACGGCGGTGAGCAGGGCCACCGTTCGCGCTTGCTCCTGCTGGGCGCGCCTTTGCAGCGCCAGGATGCTGGCCGAGGTCTGCAGCGCGGCCGCGTGCAGCGGGCCGTTGCCGTCGCTGGGTTCGGTCACTGGCAGGTCGTCCATGGTGTGAAGGTGGCGGCGTGCAGAACCAAGATGCGCAAGGCAACTCGGTGGCTCAGCGGCCCAGCACGGCCGAGGCCAGCGCCGTACCCTCGACCCGGGCCGCGATCTTGGCGAATGCGGTGTCGCGGCTGGTCGAGGTGTCGTCGCAGAACGGGCAGAAGCCGCAGTCGTCGGTGGTGCCCAGCTGCTCGGGCCGGATGCAGCGCGCCGCTTCGAGCACGCGGTCGCGAACCTGCTGCGGCGTCTCGATGTGCGGGTCCAGCACGTCGATCACGCCGACATAGGCGCGCTGGCCGGGCTTCAGAAGGCGCCCGATCATCTGCAGCACACGCGGCCGGTCGGGCTCGTGCGCCAGCTCAATGAAAAAGCGCCCGGCGTTGAGCTCGAACAGGCTCGGCAACAGCGCGGCGTAGTCGACGTCGGCGCTGTGCGTCGAGTCGCGGTCGCCGCCCGGGCAGGTGTGGATGCCGATGCGCTGGCGGTCGCTGTCGCTGAAGCGGTCGAGCGCCAGGTTGTTGAGCTCGATGAAGCGGGCCAGCAAGCCGCCGCTGGGGTCGATCTTGCAAGCCAGCCGGCCTTCGGTGAAGTCGACCTGCACCGTGTGTGCGCCCAGCGCCAGGCAGCCGCGCAGTTCGCTCTCGTGCTCGGCCAGCAGGTCGGCGATGAAGGCTTCGCGCGGGTACTCGGGCAGCGCTTGGGCAGGGTAGAAAAGGCTCAGCGCCGAAGGCGAAATCACCGCCTGCTTCAGCGGCAACGTGGTGTGCCGCTGCGCCTGCGCCAGGAATTGATCGCCGCGCTGGCGGTAGCGGAAGGGGCCGGCCGTCAGTCGCGGCCACTGCCGGGTGTGGTGGGTGAAGTGCAGCATGAAACCGTCGGGCGCGAAGTTCGCCAAGCCGTGCACCGCGTAGTCGGCAAAGTTGTGGTTCTTGCGCTGTTCGCCGTCGCAGAGAACGGGCGAGCCGGTGGCTTCGAAACGGCGCAGCGTGTCGCGCACCGCCTCGTCGTACAGCGCGTCGAGCGCGGCCGGGCCAAGCCGGCCGGCGTCAGCGTCGCGGATGGCCTGCACCAGTGCCAGTGGGCGCGGGATGCTGCCGATGGGCTCGGTCGGCAGGGTTGGGGTGGTGTTCATGTGCCTCTCTCAGCAGCCGACGGCTCGGCATCCGCGTAGCGTGCGGGCTGGCCCGTGGCGGCCAGCAGCGCGTTGACCTCGCGTTTGACCTCGATCGTGCGCAGCTCGCGGCCCAGCATCGCCGTGTGCCAGCGGCGCAGCTCGTTGAGCTGTTCCAGCTGGCGTTGCTCGGACAGCTTGCGTACATTGATGTCCTCGACCACCGACACAAAGTGCAATGGCATGCCCATGGCGTCGCGCACCATCGACACGGTCAGGTTGACCCAGACCAGACTGTCGTCCGGGCGCAGGTAGCGCTTTTCCATGGCATAGGTGGTGATTTCGCCGGCCTGCAGACGCCGCACCTGGTCGATGTCGCTCGCCAGGTCGTCGGGGTGGGTGATCTGCTGGAAGGTGCAAGCCTGCAGATCGGCCCGGCTGCGGCCGGCGATGTCGGCAAACCGCTGATTGACGAGTGCAAAAGTGCCGTCCAGCGCGACGTGCGCCACGCCCACAGCGGCCTGCTCGAAAAAGGCCCGAAAGCGCGCCTCGCTGGCTTGCAGCTGTTGCATCAGCTGCTGGCGTTCGGTGATGTCGATGCGCACGCCAAGCAGCCGCGTGGCCTTGCCGGCGGCGTCGCGCGCCAGCACCCGGCCGGCCACCTGCATCCAGCGCAGCGAGCCGTCGGCATGTTGCATGCGCGCTTCGTAACCGAAGGGCGCGTCGGCGCCGTCCAGCACGGCCTGGATGCGCACCGCCACCATGGCGCGGTCGTCGGGGTGCACGGCTTGCAGCGAGGGCGGGCCGGCCGCCGGCCCGGGCCGCACGGCATGGCCGAGCATGGTGTACCAGGTCGGGCTGGCCTGCCAGTGGTCGTGTAGCAGGTCCCAGTCCCAGACGCCGATGGCGGCGGCATCGGTGGCCAGCTCCAGACGCTTGGCCATCTGGCGGGCATCGGCTGCGGCCAGCAGGCGCTGGCGCCAGGCGCGGTCCAGCGCCGCGAACAACAGGCCGACCACGACGGCGGCTGTTGCCAAAATCGAGCTTGCCAGCAGTACCTGCTCGCGCCATGGGGCCAGTACGGCGTCGCGGCTGCGGGCAACCAGCACCAGCAATTCCGGCGGCCCCGTCAGGCTGCGGTAGGCGTTCAGGCGTTGCCGGCCGTCGACCGGGCTTGCGCCGACGTAGCTGCCGCTCGGTTGGGTCGCCAGCCGCTGGCTGAACAGGGCGCTGCCGGCAAAGCTCTGGCCCATGGCACTTTCCAGGATGGGGCTGCGCATCAGCAGCACGCCGTCGCGGCGCAGCAGTGCCACTGCGCCGTCGGGCCCCAGATCAAGTGCACTCCAAAGACGGTCAAAAAATGGTGGATCCAGCCCTGCCACGATCACACCCACCAAGGCCCCGCTCGCACTGTGAAGCGGCCGTGCGGCGCTGACCAGCCAGTCACCCGTGGCACGGCTGCGCACTGGAGCGCCGAGGTAAAAACTCGTCTCTGGATCGCGTTGGTACGCCTGAAAAAACTCGCGGTCGGCCAGCTGCAGGCCCACGGCGCTGGCCTCGGGCGCATGCAGCACGCGACCCTGCGCGTCGAGTACCCAGATTGCACGCACAAAAGGCAGCGCTGCTGCATGTTGGATCAACAGCGTGCGCACGGCCGCATCGTTCCACCCGCCAGCCGCTTCGAGCATGTCCAGGCCTTGCGCCGCCAACTGCAGCCGCTGGTCAACGGCCTGCACGGCGCTGACAGCCTGGGTCTCGACCACGAGCGCCAGCGACTGGTTCAGGCGCTGACCCGAATCGATCGCTTGTGTCCGTTGCCGGGCCAGCGTGACCGCCAAGAGCAACGCTGACAGCAGCATCAGCCCCAGCGCCAGCGCCACCAGTTGCAGGCGCAGCTTCCGCGCTTCCGGCGGTGCTTTGTTCGGCGCAGCCTGCCCCGGCGGCGCGATGGCGAATCGCCCCCTATCCATGGCTGCCCACCAAGCCATGCCGGATGGCATAGCGCACCATGCCTGCGACGTCGTGCACGCCCAGGCGCTGGCTGATCTGGTAGCGGTGGGCGTCCACCGTCTTGGTGCTGAGCGCCAGTTCGCGCGCGATCAGCTTCGTGCTCAGGCCGCGCGCCACCAGGCACAGCACCTCAAGCTGGCGCGGCGACAGCGCGTGGTGCGGCGCGGCCGCATCACCACTGAGGCTGTCAACGAGCGCGCCCGAGGCGCTCGGGCTGACATAGCGCTGCCCGGCCATCACCGCCTGGATGGCGTTGGTCAACTCGACCGGGCCGGCGTCTTTCACCACGTAGCCACGCGCGCCGGCGGCAAAGGCGCGCAGCACGTACTGGGTGTTGAGGTGCATCGACAGCATGATGCAGCGCACGCGGCCGGCACAGTCGGCGGTGATGCGGCGTGCCAGCTCGATGCCGTCCTCGTCACGCAGCGTGATGTCGAGCATGGCGACATCGGGCTCCTCCTGCGCGATGGCGTGCAGCGCCTGCGCGCCGGTGTCGCATTCGGCGGTGATGCGCGCGCCCAGGTCACGCTCGATCAGCGTGCGCACGCCAGCACGCAGCAGCGCGTGGTCATCGACCAGCAGCACGCGCAGCATTGTCGGCATCGTGCTCGGCGGCGAAACTTCGTGCTGCGCACTGCGGTCTTCGCCCTTGGGGCGGCCCGGGGGGATCACGGCAGCCCCCCGATGGCCAAGCGGGCGCAGATGGTGGCACCACAACCGGCGCTGGACTCAACGGTCAGCGCGCCGCCCAGCAGTTCCATGCGCTCGTACATGCCGCGCAGGCCCTGCTGCTTGGGCGCACGCGGCGCCTGGGGATAGAAGCCGATGCCGTTGTCGCTGACCGTCAAGGACACTTCACCGGCTTGCCACTGCAGGTCGACCTGCACCGCGCCAGCCCCGGCATGGCGCAACGCATTGGTCAGGGCCTGCTGGGCGACCCTGAACAGGCCCAGCTGCAGCGCCGGCTCGATGGCCTGCGGGCTGCCGGCTTCGCTGGCCGACACGGTCATGCCGCTGGCCCGTGCTGCTGCGCTGCACAGCGAGGTCAGCGCCGGGAAGAGCCCAAAGTCCGACAGCTCGCTGGGCAAGAGCTCGTTGCAGACCTCGCGCAGCCGGCTCAGCGCCACGTCCACCAGCGGCAATGCCTCATCGATCTCCAGCTGGCGGCGGGCGATGGGCATGTCGATGCGCGCCGCCGAGCCCAGGTGCAGCTTGAGCAGCGACAGCACCTGGCCCAGGTTGTCGTGCAGGTCACGCGCCACGCGCGCCATCTGGCGCTCGTGCTGCAGGCTCTGGTTGAGCGAGAGCTGGCGCAATCGCGCTTCGGCCTGACGCAGGCGATCCTGCAGATCAACCTCGGCACTCAGGTCAACCGCCGAGACCACCGCGCCCAGGCTGCTGCCGTCGCCGGCCCGCAGTGGAGCGGCGCCACAGCTGAAGTGTCGCCATTCGCCGGCAAAGTTGCGCACGCGCATCAACCGCGGCGCGGTGCGTTCGCCGACCAGGATGGCGCGGGCTCCCGGCCAATCGTGGGACTCGATGCGCTGCCCGCTGTCGGCCCACCAGCCTTCGATGGCCGCGAAGTCTTCCAGGGCCGTGGTGGGTGCACTCCCCATCATCTGCGCGCCGTGGCGGTTGGTGCGCTCGATGAGACCCTGCGGCGACAGGATCCACAACCCCGCCTGCACCTCGTCGACGATGGCTTGATAAAGGCTGTGCTCGCGTTCGAGCGCGGCGCGCAACTGCGTTGCGTTACGCCTGGCGCCAGCCTCCAGCAATTCGCGGTCAATGACCATCGCCAGCCGCTCGGCGCGTGACTTGGGCAGAAAGTCGCTGGCGCCGGCCTTGAGCAACTGGATCGCCGCCTCTTCGCCCACCAGGCCCGACATCACCAACACCGGCAAGTCGGGCCAGCGCCGGCGCAGCGCACTGACCGTACCGATGATGTCGTAGCCCGGCATGTGGTAGTCGGTGATGACGAGGTCGGGGTCGAAGACTTCAGCCCGCTCCAGCACAACCGTGCCATCGCCGACCCAACACACCTCTTGCAGCCCCGGAAACTGGTCGTGCAGACGCACGCGCAGCAGTTCAGCATCGACTTCCGAATCGTCCACGATCATCACCCGCCGCAGCGGCGCGCGCAGCGCGTCGGGGTTGGGGGACACGCCCTGGGTTTCAGTGCTCATCGCGCAGCGCTGGGGGTGATGTCTGAACGGCCGTCGTCAATCCCAAGGGGGTGGGCACGAACAGATGAAAGCGCGCGCCCTGGTCGGGGCTGCTGTCGGTCCAAAGCCAGCCACCCAGGCGTTCGGCAGCGCGCGCCGCTTGGACCAGCCCGATGCCGAGCCCATCAAAGTCACGCGCGCCGACAAGCCGCTGGAAGGGCCTGAACAGGGTCTGCGCACGGCCGGCATCGAAGCCGATGCCGTTGTCGGACACGCTCAGGACAACACCGCCGCGACTGGCCCGCAAGTCGACCTGGATCTCAGCCGCACGCGCCTGCTTGCCGGTGAACTTCCAGGCGTTGGCGAGCAGGTTGTGAAGCACGATGCTCAGCAACTGCAGGTCTGCGTTGAACAGCCCGCAAGGGCTGATGGTCCACTCCACCTCGCGCTCGGGCTGCTGACGGTGCATGTCGCTGAGCATGCCCGAACACAGCGTACCGAGCTCGATGGGTACGGGCCGAGCCTGCATGCTGTTGATGCGGCTGAGTGCCAGCAAGTGCTCGATGATGATGTGCATCTGATCGGCGCTGCGCTGGATCAGGCCAAGCATGCGGCTGGCGTCGGCCGGCAAAACCGACGCGTGTTTCAACAGCAGCATCTCGGCAAACCCGCGCACGCCGTTGAGCGGGTTCTGCAGGTCATGCGAGACGGTGCGGCTGAAGGCCTCGAGTTCGTGCACGGTGTCCTGCAGCTCGCGTGTGCGTTCATCCACCCGGCGCTCGAGCTCGGCGTTGCTGTCGCTCAGGCGCTGCTCGCTGGCCTTGCGCTCGGTGATGTCGCGTTCAACTGAAAACCAGTAGTGGAACCAGCCGCCCTCGTCGGCCACTGGCGTGACCGTCATCTCGACCCAAAAGGGCGTGCCACTGCGTGTGTAGTTGAGGAGCTCCACCGTCACCGATTGCCAGGCAGCCATCGCACGGCTGATGCGGGCGACCTGGGCGCGGTCGGTCCCGGGCCCCTGCAGCAGCCGCGGGTCGCGCCCCAACACCTCGGCCTTGGTGAAACCGGTGCGTTGCTCAAACGCGCGGTTGACGAACAGAATGGGGTGATTGCCCGCGGCGTCGGAATCAGCCGCGGTGACCACGATCAGGTCGCCAGCGGTCTCCAGACATTCGTAGAGCAGTTTGTTTTCGATCGTGGTGGCGTGCTGCAGCGTGATGTCGGTGACGAAGACCATGCGCGCGCTGCGTTCACCGCAAGGGAAATCGACGCCTTGCACGGTGACAGCGAGTTCCTGTCCGTCCCGGGTGCGGTGCATCCAATTCCGCGTGTCGCTGACCGGCTCTCCACGCGCGCGGGCATCGAGCCATCTACCCAGGCGCAGGGCTTCCGCCGGACGGCGAATGTCGGCCAGTGTCATGGTCAGGAACTCCTGCCGCGTGTAGCCGTACACGCGCTCTGCTTCCGGGTTGACTTCGAGGAAGGAACGCGACTGCAGGTCGTAGACCCAGCACGGCTGCGGCAGCCGCATGAAGATCAGGCTTTCGCGCAGCGCTGCCAGCGCGGCCATTGACGGTGTGTCCAGACGCGGCTTGGTCATGGACGCGTCAGTGCCTGCTGCAGGCTGTTGTCGTCGAGCCGCGCGGGTTTGCCCAGGAGCTGGACCCGGCGTGCGCCGGTATCGAGCAGGATGCAGGGCGTGACCCGCACTTGGAACTGGCGCCCCAGCTGTGGCTCGTCCAGCAGCACCACCACACGTTGCTGCGCAGCCTGCACCGAGAGCCGCCGCAGGGTGTCGGCAAGCACTTGCCGCATGGCCTGGGTGGTGTCGCCAGGGTCGCTGAGGAACAGGATGGCCTGATTTGCCACCAGAAACGGCGGGACACGTGTCATGGGTTGGCCTGCGCTGGGGCGGTAGGCTGAGGTGCGGCGGAAGAGTGTCGATCATGCACCCCTGCGCCTGACGACAGCGGGCCAGAGTCGGTATCCGCGGCGGCCGGGCGTGCTGCCATCACCCGGTTGCGCCCCTGCTGCTTGGCCAAGTACAGCGCGCCGTCGGCACGGGCGAGCAGCGCATTGCCGGCCTCGGCCGGCTGCAGCTCAGCGACACCGAAGCTGGAGGTCACCGGCCCAGGCAGGCCGAAGTCATGCGCTGCCAGCGCGGCGCGAAAACGCTCGGCGCAAACCAGGGTCTCGGCCAGCGTCGTGGCCGGCAGCACAACCACAAACTCTTCGCCGCCCATGCGCGTGGCGACATCTGTGGCGCGCAGCATCTGCAGCAGCGTGGCGCCGGTCTCCTTGAGCACGCGGTCGCCGGTCTCGTGACCCCAGGAGTCGTTGACGCGCTTGAAGTGGTCGATGTCAAGGATCAGCAGCGACAGCGCCAGCCCGACGCGACGTGCGCGCTCGACTTCTCTGGCCAGTGTCTCGTCCAGCATGCGCCGGTTGCCAACGCCGGTGAGCGCGTCAGTGCGCGACAGCTTGAGGATTTCGGCTTCGCGCGCCTGCAGCACCTGTTTGCTCAGCGCCAGCGCGCGGTAGGCGTCGTTGACCTCGCTGTTGAGCGATAGCAAGGAGGCTGACAGGGCCTCGAACTCGTGCATGTCGTAGCCGGCCACCAGGCGCAGGCCGACGGCCGTGCGGTAGAGCGCGCCTCGCAGCGTGACTGTCGAGTCCTGCGGCCCGCGGGCGGTCAGCAGTCCGGTGTGCACCCGGCCCTGGTCGTCGGCCGCGGCGTCGATGAGCACCGCGACGGCCGGTTGCGTCAGCAATTGCCACAGCGAGACTGCGTGTTTGCCGCAGAGCCGGCGCAAGCCGGCATTGCCGCCCAGCGGCTGTCCGGCCGCGTCGAAGTCGGCGATGACGATGGAGTCGATCAGCTCGAATGCATCGCGCAGGTCAGGGCCGGTCATGGCGTACTCAATGGGGATGCCCAGTCAGTCCAGCCAGCGCAGCCGCTGCGGCCGTCACTGCGTCTGCGCCCAGCACCTCGGCGCCGACCCAGTCGGCGAGTCCGGGGAACTGGTTGATGACGAGGCCGCCGACGACCAGCCGCGGGCAGTCGCGGCCCAGTTCGGCGCGCAGGCCGGCCACCGCATCGCGCACGCCCCGCAGATGCTGCGGCAGCGACACCGAAAAGCCCACCAGGTGCGGGCGGATCTGGCGCACCTTGGCCAGCAAGGCCGCGAGCGACGTGTCGGGACCCGCGCTGTGGGTCGCCCAGCCGTCGAGTTCAAAGGCGTCTGCCACCATGCGCAGCCCCATCACGTGGTGATTGCCGGCCAGACAGGCGAAGAGCACGCGCCCGCCGTTGTCGGGTGCGGCGGTGGCCAGCGCGCGGGCGCGTGCCATCCAGGTTTGCGAAAGGGCCGTGGCCAGGTGTTCCTGGGCCACCGAGACGATGTTCTCCTGCCAGCGGCGGCCCACCTCGTACATCGCCGGCTGGATCACGTGCACCGCGACCTGGGGCAACGAGTCCTCGCGCGCCAGTGCGGCCTCGAGCAGCGCCATTGCGCCCACCCGCTCGCCCAGCAGCGCTGCGCGGGCGTAGGGCAGGGCTTCGTCATGGCAGACCGGGCACGGCTTGTCATAGGTGGGCGCTGAAATGCCCTGCGCCAGCGCGGCCCTGCCGGCGCCGAGCGCAGCGGCGATAGGCAGCGCCGCGTTGCCCAGCCGCGCAATGAAGAATGACGCCAGTTCGTCCAGCGCGAGCTGCAGCGCCAGCTGCGTCAGCCCCCGGCTGGCCAGCACCTGGGTCCACCAGCCGAGGTAGGCGAGGAAGGGTGAAAGGTCATCGGTCTCCAGCGTCGGACGCAGGAAGTCCAGGTGGTGGTCCAGTTCTTCGGCACAGGCCTCTGGGCTTGCGAAACCGAAGCGCGCGTCGACATCTGCAGCAGCGCGCGCGCTGGCCGCCACGGTGGCTGCAATGGCCTCGTTTCGCAGTTCGTGGTACTGCGCCAGGGATGCGGGGTCGAGCTGATAGAGCCTGGCGTTCATTGTGCGGAGTACTCGTTCTCAGCGACGGCTTGGGATTGCATGCGCGGTCCGGGCAGCCGTTCAGGGTTGGCGGCCGATGCTTGGCCAGGCATCTTCCTGTTCGGCAGGACCTTGGTCGGAGCAGATGATCTCGGTGATCTCGGGGTGCAGGCTGCCATAACGGCGCAAGGTGGCGTCCTGCTGCGAGATCTGGCCGCGCTGCACCCGCACCTGGTCGGCGAGGTCGGCGTTCTCGAGCTGAAGCCGGCGCAATGCGACGCAGTTGCGCACGGCCTCGAGCAACTCCTCGTCCACCCAGGGCTTGCGCAGCACGCGCGCCACCGCCGCCTGGTTGACGGCATGGAGCAGGAACGACAGGTCGGTGGCGCCGGACAGCAGAATGCGACCGGTGTGGGGCTGCAGTTCGCGCACCCGGCGCAGCAGTTCCACACCGTCCATTTCAGGCATGCGGTAGTCGCAGATCACCGCGTCCACCGGCTCGGTGAGCAAAGTGCCCAGCGCCGCTGCGGCCGAGGTGAACGAGCGCAGCTTGAGGTTGCCGCTGGCGGCTGGCCAGACGCGCACCAGCGCACGCCGCAGCGCCGACAGGATGCTCGACTCGTCGTCGATATGGACAATGCTGATCTCAGAGGGGGTCATGAACTTCGATCTCCAGTTCAAACTGCGCGCTTTGGCGTTGCTCGAGTTGCGCCAGCGCCTTGATCAGGGTGGCGTCGAGCGTGCGACCTTGCGCCACCAGCAGAACGTTGCCCGCGCTCAGGTCCTGGGCCAGCACCATGCCCGGCAGCAGCGCCGCCACGCCCAAGCGGGCGCGCGACGCGGGTACCGCCTGGGCTGAATCAAACCAGGCCAGCAGCTCCTGCACAACCGCCGGGTCGTAGCGCGTGCCGCTGCCGTTGCCCAGCCAGCGACGCGCATCGGCATCGGTGAAGCGGCGGGTTTCGATGCACCCGGCCTTCAGGCGTTCATAGTCGCTGACCACGCGCAGCAGCCGCGCGCCGGCCAGGATGGCCGCACCCTTCAAGCCGTCGGGCTCGCCCTGGCCGTCCCAGCGCTCGCCCAGGTGGTGCAACACAAGGCCGGCTCCGGCCAGCGCGGGCAGCGCCAGCAGGTGCCCTTCGGCCACCAGGGGCACGCGCTGCATGCGGCGCCGGTGCTCGCCAGCCAGTGCATGCAGCGGTGTGTCGATGAGCCGGTCGGGCAAGCCCAGTCGGCCCAGGTCTTCCAGCAGTGCGGCATGAAAAGTGTCTTGGACCTCGGCCGGCGACAGCGCCAGGCGCGGGCCGATGGCCTGCACCAGAGTGGCTGCAGCGCGGCCGCAGCCACGTGCCAGACCTGCGCGCTGGTCGAGCAGATGCGACAGCATGCGCAGCGTGCCCATGAAGCCCTGGTGCGCGCGGTCGTGCGAGGTCTGCAGCTCGACGTGGGCGTGCGACAGCGCCTGGGTGCGTTCCATCACGCGTTGCTCGAGCAGCTCGGCATGGCCCTTGAGCTGCTCGTGCTGGCGTGTCACGGTGGCCAGCAGGCGGTCACGTTCACGCTCCAGTTGCTTGCGCTCCAGGCCATCGCGCAGCGTGGCGAGCAGCGCTTCGTCGTTCCAGGGCTTGCTGACGTAGCGAAAGATCTCGCCGTTGTTGACGGCGTCGATGGTCGAGCCGATGTCGGCATAGCCTGTGAGCAGGATGCGCACCGCCTCGGGAACACGTTCGCGCGAGCGACGCAGGAACTCGGCGCCGTTCATCTCGGGCATGCGCATGTCCGAGATGATCAGGTCCACCGGCGCCTGTTCCAGCAGTGCCAGCGCCTCGCTGCCGCCCGGCGCGGTCTGCACGCGGTAGCCGTGGGCGCGCAGCATGCGGCGCAATGCCGACAGGATGTTGGGTTCGTCGTCGACCACCAGCACGTCAAAGCCGGCCGGCGGTTGGTTCGCCACGGCGGCCGTGGACGCCAAACCCGCTTCAGACATGAGCGGCCTCCTTCGGCAGCGCGACGCCGCTTGCTTCGGGCTGGCGTCGCGGCAGCGTGACGCGGAAGGTGGTGCCGCGACCGGGCTCGCTGTCGACATCGATGCGCCCGTGGTGCTTCTGCACGATGGTGTAGGACAGCGACAGCCCCAACCCCGTGCCCTGCCCCACCGGCTTGGTGGTGTAGAAGGGCTCGAAGATGCGGTTGCGCACCTCGGGGGTCATGCCCTTGCCGGTGTCGGCCACCTCGACCCAGACCTGCTCGTCGTCAAAGCCCGAGGCCAGCCGGATGACGCCGCGCTCGGGAATCGACTGCGCGGCGTTGACAAGCAGGTTCATGAACACCTGGTTGATTTCCGACGGCCGGCAACAGACTGCGGGCAGCGCCACCAGCTGGCGATCGATGGTGGCTTTGTACTTGACCTCGTTTTGCACGATGTTGAGCGTGCTTTCCAGGCCGGCCAAGACATCGGCCGACTCCCAGGCGTCGCTGGTGTCGACGCGCGAAAAGTCCTTCAGGTCGCGCACGATCTTGGTCACGCGGTCAAGGCCGTCGCGGGTTTCGCGCAGCAGATCGGGCAGGTCCTCGGACAGAAATTCCAGGTCGAGCGGCTTGGCGCTGCCACCGCCGCCGCCCCGGGCCACGGCGAGCAGATCGGTGACGTAGCCCGAGAGGGTGTTGAAGTTGGCGTAGACGTATCCGATCGGATTGTTGATCTCGTGCGCCACGCCAGCCGCGAGCTGCCCGATCGAGGCCATCTTTTCGGACTGCAGCAACTGCGCCTGGGTCGCCTTGAGCTCGCCGTTGATGGCCAGCATCTCGGCATTGAGCGTGGACAGGTGATCGATGCGCTGTTGCTGTTGGCTGCGCATGCCGGCGTTGTCGACCAGCAGCGCCAACACGGTGACAAAGGTGGCGCCGCGTTCAACGTCGTCCTGCGTGAAGGCCACCGAGCCGGCCGTGCGGTTGATCGACAGCGCGCCGATGAGGCGCGACTTGATCATCATCGGCCAGCAGATCGACGAGGCCGGTACGCCCAGATCGCGTTGGGCCGCGCCCGGCCGCGCCCCGGCCAGCAGGCGCGGCTTGCCGTGGGCGGCCACCGAGCCCAACACGCCGCTGCCCAAAGCGATGCGCGAGCCCAGCGCGCCAGCCGGCAGGTCGACGCCGGCGGTGATGACGATCTGATCGGGCTGGGCTTCGTCGAGCACTGCCAGGCAGCCGCTGACCGCGCCGAAGCCCTGCACGACATGCTCGAGCATGCGGTCAAGCGCGCTGGCATCGTCGCCGCCGTGCAGGCTCAACAGGTGCAGCTCTGCGATCAGCAGCGCGGTGTCTTGTTGCGTTTCCACGGGCACGGCTTCAGACACCGACAAGTTTGCACAGCGCCTCGATCTCGAGTTGCGAAGCGGCTTGGGCATGCACCGGGTCGACCTGGATGTGTGGCAGCGGCGGCATCATCGCCAGACCCAGATCACCGTCACCGATCAGGCGGGCCAGCCAGACCGCCTGCGCGGCGGGCGCCTCGGGGACTCTCTCACTGGGTTGGTGGTGCAGCGCGATGGCCTCGACGATGCTGGCTGGCAGCGACCAGGCCTGGGCCAGTTCGGCGCCCGCTTCGGCGTGGTCTTGACTGAAGGTGGCTTTCTCTGCTGCGCACAGCGCCTGGCCGGCCAGGCCTTCCAGCTCGGCATAGGCCTCGCCCGAGCGCAAATGCAGCTCGAGGCGCCCCAGGTCCTGCAGCACACCGGCGGTGAAGGCCAACTGGCTGGCGGCGTGGCCGTCGAGCAGGCGTGACGCGAGCACCGCGCCGGCAATGGCCTTGCGCCACATGGTGTGCACCAGGCTGCGCTTGAGACCCAGTTGCTGCAGCGGCTGCGCGATGGCCGAGGCAATGGCGACGCGGCGCACCGTATCCATGCCCAGCACCATGATGGCTGCGCTGACCGTGCCGACCTGGCGCGACAGACCGTAGAAGGGAGAATTGACCAGCCGCAGCACGGCCACCGTGAGCGCTGGGTCGAGCTCGATCAGGCGCGCCAGCATGGCAAGGTCAGGATCGGCCTCGGTGGCGTGCTGCACGATGCGGTGGGCCACCGTGGACAAGGGAGGCAGGCGGCGGCGCACGGGTGGGGCGGCAAGGGCAGTCGTCATCGCGAGGTCTCCAGCAGGGTCAGCACAAGCCCCAGGGCGCGGGCGCCCATGTGCATGGGCGTGCAATGCGCGGTGTAGCTACGGTCACCCAGTTGAATCTGTCGTGGCGGCTGGCCAAGGTCCATGCCCGGCTCGAAACCGAGCAGCGGCGCGATCGGCTCACCGATCATCGGCAGGGCGGGTGCAAACAGCCGCTCCGCAGCGGCGTTGATCATCACCAGGTCGCCCGCCGGGTCCAGGCCCAGCACTGGCACCGCCACCGATGCAATGGCGGCATGCATCACGTCCAGCGCCGTTTCGCCATGGCTCATGCGTTGGCCCTGGGCAGCAAAGGCTTCGGCCAGCCGCCGGTTGGCCTGCTGCAGCTCTTGGTGCAGGCGCTGGTTCTCGGCGGAAAGTTCGTACTCGGCAAAGGCCGTCTCCAGCAACGCCAGCAGTTCGGCATCGTTCCACGGCTTGGTCAGGAACTTGTAGATCGCCCCCCGATTGATGGCGTCGGTGATCGACTGCAGGTCGGTGTAGCCCGACAGCACGATGCGCTTGGTCTGTGGATAGCGGTCCTTGACGTGGTGAAGGAACTCGCTGCCGGTCATCAAGGGCATGCGCTGGTCGGCCAGCACTACGCCCACCGGGTGCAGCGCCAACACTTCAAAGGCTTCTTCTGCCGAGGTGGTGATGTGAATCTGAAACTCGGCCGGTCGCAATGTGCGGCGCAGTGCGCGCAGCACGTTTTCCTCGTCGTCCAGTATCAGCAGGTGGCGCACGGGCGGGCCGTTGGTCACAGCGGACACCCCCTCCGGGCTGAACGAAACGGGCGCGGACAACAGCGCGTCGACAGCCGCCACTTCGAGCGGACGCGAGAACAAGTAGCCCTGGCCTTCCAGGCAGCGCAGATCGGCGAAAAAACGGTGTTGGCCAGGCCGTTCGATGCCTTCGGCGATGCAGCGCAGCCCCAGACCACGCGCCAGCTCCACCGTCATGCGCGCGATCGCGGCGTCAGCCCTGCTGTGGGTCACGCCACGCGTGAATTGCATGTCGACTTTGAGGGTGTCGACGGGCAAGCATGCCAGATAAGCCAGGCTGCTCCAGCCGGTGCCGAAGTCGTCAATGGCGACCTGGACGCCGTGACTGCGGAGCTCGCGCAGCCGCGTCACGGCAGGCCCGTCGGCGCTGGCCAGCGAGCGCTCGGTCAACTCGATTTCGAGCTGGCGCGGGCTGAGGTGGCGGCGCTCCAGTTCGGCCAGTGTGAAGGCAACGAAGTCGTCGTCCAGCAGCACCTCCACCGGCACGTTGATGGACATGCGCAGCGGCCGGTCGAGCATGCCGTCCCAGCGGGCCAGGTGCTCGAGCGCAACCTGCAGGATCCAGCGCGTGACCGCGCGGATGTCCGGCCGGTGTTCAAGCTGAGCGATGAATTCACCGGGCATGACTTCGCCCAGGGTCGGGTGGCGCCAGCGCAGCAGCGCCTCGAAGCCCCCCAGTGCGCCGCTGGCCAGTTCGACGATGGGCTGAAAAACGAGGCGGAACTGCCGCGCCGCCAGAGCGCCTGTCAGATCGTGCAGCAGTTGGCGCGCGCGGCGGTCGCTGGCATCGCGCTTGGCATCGGCAAAGCACAAACCATCGGCGGCTTCGACCACGGCGCGCAGACTGGCCGCCTGGGCGACAGCGCTCATGGAGTGAGCGTCGTGGCCATCAATCAGGAACTCGGCCACGCCGGCCACGCAGGGCCAGACGGGCTGCAGCAGAGCCATCACATGCAGTGCCAGCATGCCGGCGGTCTTCCCGTCGTCCAGCGGGGCCAACAAGTTCAGGCCACCACTGGCCGTGTAGTGCAGGGCCCCGCCGCTGCTCAGCAAACGGCGCAGGCGAATGCTGGTACTCACACGCTGTGGCAGCGAGATCACCGCGGGCGATTCGCTGGCCGAGCCCCGACTGCGCAGTGCAAGCACAACATGGCGCCGCGGCGTCGACTGCTGCTCACGCAAGGCAAGGGAGACCGCGTTCTCAAAACGCTCCCAGGCGGCACCTGGGGCTTGCTCGTCGATCGACAGAACGGCATGCGCCGACAAGCTCCACTCCGACAAGTCCTGCTGGAACCCGACGTAGTGCGTGACCTGCCCGCCGTCCAGCGCCAAGGGCACCAACTGCAGCGCGTTCCAGAAATCACTGCCGTCACGGTGCAGGTTTCGCAGCACGGTGCGCACCGAGGCACGCTGTTCGATCGCCTCGCGCAGCGCACTGCGCGCCGCCGGGTCGACGTCGGGGTGCTGCAAGAAGCGGCAGTTGCGCCCCAACACCTGTTCGGCGGTGTAGCCGGTGAGGCGGCAGAAGGCCTCGTTGACAAACACCAGCGGCTGGTCGGGCGCCTGCAAATCGACGATGGAGACCGCCGCGTCCAGCGACTGCAGCGCCTGCGTGGCCAGCAGGCGCAGATCCGCCTGATCTGCGAGGCTGGCAGTCATTGTTGGAAGGTTCATGGGTCTTGCGCGGGCGCTGGAGGCGACACTGATACGGTAGCCGCTGCACCAGACACTGCGCCAGTGGCTACGCTGCCGAACAGCCCTAGGTAAGACTGCTGAGGTTGCTTGCGCCCGACGAGAAGTGACCTTGACCCCGAAAAACGCAGTTCTTGGCTGATGATGAAAACAGAGACGGGAGCTACGAGATAGGTGACAAGCAGCTGTGCGAGAGGTACACGCAGGAGTTCAAGCTGGAGGCTGTCCGGCTGGTCAAGACGGGCCAGTCGGTGGGAACCCGGCGGCGTCCGAGGCCGGCTTTGACTACCTGCGCCGCAGGCGAAACTCGAACTGGGATCACTCACCGACCAGCGGCCCACCGAGCAGCATGCAGTGCGCCCCTGGGTCGCAGATGTCTTCCCCCCTGCCTACGAGTGGAAGAGCCGGGTATTTGCGCGCCAGCTGGCACGTGACGACCTGGCCGTGCCAGGCAGGCTTCGATCGCTGCCTGCCGAGGCTCGGCTCGCCGCCCTGGCGCGCGACGACGCGCAGATGCGAGCCATGTTCGTCGCTGCGCCGCCTGAGTTCGAGGTCGTGAGGGCCCGGCTGGCCGAGGCCGAGCGCATGTTGAACGCGTCGGGTGCCTCTTGACCAGAGGGAAGCGAACCGTGGCAGCCGGGATGAGCAGCATTCGGCCCGAAACTGGCACCAGCTCGAATGCGACCTTGAAATGTCAGTGATCGCTATCGAAAGATTGCCAGTGCAACTGGTAGGCCGTGTTGGACTTGAACCAACGACCAAAGGATTATGAGTCCTCTGCTCTAACCAACTGAGCTAACGGCCCCTTGACTTGGGCAGGCAAGGCGGCGCGATTCTAGGCGCCACTGCCGTCAACGGCCGACGGCAATTCAGGCCTTGCCCGACAAGGCATTGCCCACCAGCCGCGAGGTGATGTCCACGATCTGGATCATGCGGTCGTAGGCCATGCGCGTGGGGCCGATCACACCCAAGGTGCCGACGATGCGGCCATCCACCTCATACGGCGCCGTCACGACCGACAGCTCTTCGAAGGGCACGACGTGGCTTTCGCCGCCGATGTAGATGCGCACGCCCTCGGCGCGGCTGCTCACATCCAGCAGGCGCATCAGTTCGGTCTTCTGCTCGAACACGTCAAACAGGCGCCGCAGGCTGGACATGTCGTTGCCGAAGTCCTGCACCGTCAGCAGGTTGCGTTCGCCCGAGACCACGACGTTGTCGCTGCTTTCGGCCAGCACCTCGGTGCCGGCCTGCACCGCGGCCTGCATCAGCGTGGCGATCTCGCCGCGCAGCGCGTCGATCTCGTTTTTCAGGCGCTCGCGCACTTCTTCGATGGTCAGGCCCGCGTAGTGGGCGTTCAGGTAGTTGGTGGCCTCGACCAGTTCGCTCTGCTGGTAGTCACGCGCGGTGAAGATGACGCGGTTCTGCACGTCGCCGTCGGGTGCCACCAGGATCACCAGCACACGTTTGTCGCCCAGGCGCAGGAACTCGATGTGGTGGAAGACGCTGGCCTTGCGCGGCGCCGTCACCACGCCCACGAAGCTGCTCAGGCTGGACAGCAGCGAAGCGGCCTGGGCAATCACCCGTTGCGGCTGGTCGGGGTGCAGCGCATGGCCGGCGGCGGCCACGTCGGGTGGCATCTGGCTCAGGTCGTCCAGCCTGAAGGGCCTGGCGGTCAGCATGGTGTCGACAAACAGCCGGTAGCCGCGTGCCGTGGGGATGCGCCCGGCACTGGTGTGCGGGCTGGCGATGAGGCCCAGTTCTTCCAGGTCGGCCATCACGTTGCGGATGGTGGCCGGCGACAGGTCCAGGCCCGAGGTGCGCGACAGCGTGCGCGAGCCCACGGGTGTGCCGTCGGCGATGTAACGCTCGACCAGGGTCTTCAGGAGCGTGCGGGCACGGTCGTCAAGCATGATGGGCCATTGTAGGTATCGCCCGTGGGCGGCCCACGGGCGGCCCGACACCCACCCGCGGGGCTCCGCTCGATTCGGACCGCTATGGTGTAATCATTTTCATGGGTGCAGGCTTCAGACATGCGGTGATCGTCGGCAAGTACCAGGCGCGGGGCATTCGCCCATTGCTGGAAGAGATTGCGCATTTCCTGGTCGGTCTGGGCCTGGAGGTGTCTTTCGAGCGCGAAACCGCGCTGGCCACTGGCGTCACCGACTTCGACATGCTGGACCCGCCCGAGATGGGCCAGCGCTGCGACCTGGCCGTGGTGGTGGGTGGCGACGGCACGATGCTGGGCATTGCGCGCGAACTGGCACGCTGGAAGATGCCGCTGGTGGGCATCAACCAGGGCCGGCTGGGTTTCATCACTGACGTGGCCATCGGCCAGTACAAAGAAGCGCTGGCACCCATGGTGGCGGGCGACTACGAAGAAGAAAGCCGCTCGATGCTGGAAGGCGACGTGTGGCGCGACGGCGAGAAGATCTTCGAAGGCCTGTCGCTGAACGACGTGGTGGTCAGCCGCGGTGCCACCGCCAGCATGGTGGAACTGCGCGTGGACGTGGACGAGGACTTCGTCGCCAACATGCGCGCCGACGGCCTGATCGTGGCCACGCCCACCGGCAGCACGGCCTACGCCTTGAGTGCTGGCGGGCCCATCCTGCACCCCGGCATCGGCGGCTGGGTGGTGTTGCCGATTGCGTCGCACACGCTGTCCAACCGCCCCATCGTGTTGCCCGATTCGGGCGAGGTGCGCATCAGCATCGTGGCCGGCAAGGACGTGTCGGCCAACTTCGACATGCACAACCTGGCCAGTCTGATGCACGGCGACCAGGTGCGTGTGCGACGCTCGGCCTTCAAGGTGCGTTTTCTGCACCCACGCGGCTGGAGCTACTACGCCACCTTGCGCAGAAAACTGCGCTGGTACGAAGGCGTGGCCTGATCATGCTGCGACGCTTGTCTCTTCGCGACGTGGTCATCGTGGCCCAGCTCGAGATCGACTTCGCGGCCGGTTTTTCGGTGCTGACAGGCGAAACGGGCGCCGGCAAATCCATCCTCATCGACGCGCTGCAGCTGGCGCTGGGCAACCGCGCCGACGCGGCCCTGGTGCGTGAAGGCGCGGCACGGGCCGAAGTCGGCGCCGAGTTCGACACACCCGCCGCTCTGAAACCCTGGCTCGACGAGGCCGGTTTCGACAGTGACGACACCCTGCTGTTGCGCCGCAGCGTGGATGCGGCGGGCAAGAGCCGGGCCTGGATCAACGGCAGCCCCGCCACCGTGGCGCAGCTGCGCGAGGCCGCCGACCACCTGGTGGACATCCACGGCCAGCACGCCTGGCAAAGCCTGACCCGGCCGGCCGCCGTGCGTGCGCTGCTCGATGCACAAGCCGGTGCCGACACCGCAGCGCTCACCCAAACCTGGCAGGGCTGGCGTGCGGTGCTGGCGCGGCTGGCCACCGCGCGCACACGACGCGACACACTGGAACGTGAACGTGAAAGGTTGGCCTGGCAGATCGGCGAACTGGACAAGCTGCAACCCGCCGAAGGCGAATGGGAGCAGCTGAATGCCGAACACCAGCGGCTGGCGCACGGCCAGGCGCTGCTGGACGGCGCCCGTGCGGCACTCGACGCCATCTCCGAAGCCGACCCCGGCGCCCACACGCTGACGTCGCGCGCCATCGGCGCGCTCGATGAAGTGCAGCGTTACGACAGCGACCTGGGCGCCGTGGCCGATGTGCTGCGCACCGCGCAGGCCCAGCTGGAAGATGCTGCGCACACGCTCAGCGCCTACCTGAACCACCGCGAGCCCGACCCCGAACGCCTGGCCGACCTGGACGGCCGCATCGGCAGCTGGGTGTCGCTTTCCCGCCGCTACCGGCGCAGCCCGCCCGAACTGCCGGCCCTGCTGGCCGGCTGGCAGGAAGAACTGCGGCAGCTGGACGCCGCTGCCGACCTGGAGGCGCTGGAACGCGAAGCGCTGAACGCAGAGCGGGTGTGGCGGCACGAGGCCGAACGCATCTCGCGCCTGCGTCACCGCGCCGCGCCCAAACTGGGCACTGCCGTCACCCAGGCCATGCAACAACTGGGCATGGCCGGTGGCCGCTTCGAGGTGGCGGTGGCCATGGCCGACGAACCGCAATCGCACGGCCTGGACGTGGTGGAGTTCCGCGTCGCTGGCCACGCCGGCAGCACGCCGCGGCCGCTGGCCAAGGTGGCATCGGGCGGCGAACTGTCGCGCCTGGCCTTGGCCATCGCGGTCACCACCGCCAAACATGGCGGTGCGGCCACGCCCACGCTCATCTTCGACGAAATCGACGCCGGCGTCGGCGGCACCGTGGCCGACAGCGTGGGCCGGCTGATGAAGCAGCTGGGCCGCAGCGCGCAGGTGCTGGCGGTCACGCACCTGGCGCAGGTGGCCGCCTGCGCCGACGGGCACTTCGTGGTCAGCAAGGCACTGAAAGGCAAGCAGACGCTGTCGGACATCCAGCCCGTCGAAGGCGAAACCCGCGTCGGCGAGATCGCGCGCATGCTGGGTGGCGAAAAACTGTCGGGCATGGCCCATGCCCAGACCTTGTTGAACACGGCCGTGAAGGAAGGCAAGTGAGCGAGTGGATGTCGCTGGACCCGCGCCAGCAACGCGACGAGGTGATCCTGATCACCGGCATTTCGGGTTCGGGCAAGTCGGTGGCGCTGCACGCGCTGGAAGACGCAGGTTATTTCTGCGTCGACAACCTGCCACCCGAGTTGCTGCGTGACTTCATCCGCCTGGAACACGACCGCTTCACCCGCAGCGTGGCGGTGGCGGTGGACGTGCGCACGGCCACCTCACTGCCCGGCCTGGTGCCCTTGATCGACCAGCTGCGTGTTGAAGGCGTGCGGGTGCACCCGATCTTCCTGGACGCCAGCACCGACGCGCTGGTGCGCCGCTATTCCGAAACCCGCCGGCCGCACCCACTGACCGCACCCAGCGAAAACGACAACGCCCGCGCGCTGATCGAAGCCATCGAACTCGAACGCAATCTGCTGGCCGACCTGCGCGAGGTGTCCACCGTCATCGACACCAGCCAGCTGCGCCCGGCACTGCTGCGCAGCTGGGTGCGCAAGCTGGTGGGGGCGCGCGAATCGGCTTTGACGCTGGTCTTCGAGAGCTTCGCGTTCAAACACGGAGTGCCGCTGGACGCCGACTACGTGTTCGACGTGCGCGTGTTGCCCAACCCCTATTACGTGCGCGAGCTGCGGCCGCTGACCGGGCGCGACACACCGGTGGCGGCTTTTCTGGACGCCCAGCCCGAAGCGGGCGAGATGCTGGTGCAGATCCGCGACTTCCTGGTGCGCTGGCTGCCGGCCTTTGAAGACGACCAGCGCAGTTACCTCACGGTGGCCATCGGCTGCACGGGCGGTCAGCACCGCTCGGTGTACAGCGTGGAATGGCTGGCGCGCCACTTCCAGGCCCAGTACGCGACACTGGTGCGCCACCGCGAATTGGGTCCGCTGGAATGACGGGGGCCGTGCCCGACGGGGCGGCGCCTGTGTCGCCGCTGCCACTGTTTCCACTTCGCCTGGTGCTGTTCCCAGGTGCCGTTCTTGGCCTGAAGGTTTTCGAAGCGCGTTACCTCGACCTGGTGTCGGACTGCCTGCGCTCGCGCCAGCCCTTTGGCGTGATCTGCCTGCGGCAAGGCGCCGAGGCCGGGCCCAGCAAGAAGACACCCGCCATGGAGTCGGTGGGCGTGCTGGCCCACATCGACGAGGTAGACGCAGAACAGCCTGGCATCCTGCGTGTGCAGTGCAGTGGCCGGCAGCGTTTCCGTGTCAAGGAAACACCCGTGCAGCGCGACAACGGCTTGTGGGTGGTGCCGGTCGACCTGCTGCCACCCGACCCGCTGCGTGCGCCGGGGCCGGCCGTGCTGCCCACGGTGACGGCATTGGCCGAAGCCATCAAGAAACTGCAGGAACGCGAAGCCGAGCCCTTTGCCCTGCCCTACCGCCTGGACGACGCAGGCTGGGTGGCCAACCGCTGGTGCGAGTTGCTGCCCATTCCACTGCCGGCCAAGCAAAAGCTGATGGAACTGGATGACCCGGTCATCCGCCTGAGCCTGGTGGACGGTTACCTGCGCGACAAAAAAGTCGTTGTCGGCTGAGCGTCTCAGCCGGCCGCCAGGAGCCGCCGCACGGGCGCCGGCAACCCCAGGGCCAAGGCTTCGTCCAGCGTGCACCAGCGCCCGGTTGGCAGCACGGGCGGCTGAGGCGCTGCGCCGGCACCCCAGAGCCAGCGCAAGGGGTGCAGCGTCCAGTCGAAGTGGGTCAGCGCATGCTGCACCGTGGGCAGCCATTCGCCCTGGCCGGGCCAGGGGTCGGTCAGCGCCTCCAGCGCAGTGACCGACGGGTAGTCGGGCAAGGTCCACAAACCCGCCCACACGCCGGTTTCAGGCCGCCGCACCAGCCAGACCCGTTTGCGGTGCTCCAGCCACAGCAACGCGTTTTCTCGCTGGCTGCGCTTCAGGCGCCGCGTCTTGACCGGAAACCGCTGCGGCTCGCCGCTGGCCAGGGCTTTGCAGTCAGCCGCCAACGGGCAGCGTTCGCAGGCCGGCTTGCGGGTGCAGACCGTCGCGCCCAGGTCCATCAAGCCCTGGGTGTAGGCCTCGACGCCGGTGCGGGGCAGCAGGTCTTGCGCCTTTTGCCACAGGCGTTCCTGTTCGCGCCCCAGCGACAGATCGCCCTCGAAGCCCAGGGCACGCGACAGCACACGTTTGACGTTGCCATCGAGAATGGCCACCCGCTCGCCAAAGCAGAAAGCTGCGATGGCCGCAGCGGTGGACCTGCCGATGCCCGGCAGTTCCTGCAGCAGCTGGCTGCTGGCCGGAAACTGCCCGCCATGCTGCGCCACCACCGCCTGCGCGCAGCGGTGCAGGTTGCGGGCACGGCTGTAGTAGCCCAGGCCACTCCACAGCGACAGCACGTCGTCCAGTGGCGCGGCGGCGAGGTCGGCCACGGTGGGAAAGCGCTGCAGAAAACGCGCGTAGTAGTCGAGCACGGTGCTCACCTGCGTCTGCTGCAGCATCACCTCGGACAACCACACGCGGTAGGGGTCGCGGGTGCCGTGCCAGGGCAGGTCGTGGCGGCCGTGCTGGCGCTGCCAGCGCACCACACGCGTGGCCAGGCTGGCCTGTGCCATCAGCAGGCAGTGTGCTGGCGTATCGGACGCACGCCGGCGCTCAAGCCGCGTCCTGCTGCGCTGTTTCGGCCTGCAGCGAAATGCGCGGCACCGTGGGTTCCTGACCCAGGCGGCGAGCGCTGCTGATCGCTTCGTCGGCCACGGCGTTCAAGCGCGCCAGCATCTCGGCCACATGCTGGTCCTGCGACTCGACCTCGGCGATGCGCTGTTCCAGTTCACCCGCGGCCACTTGCACCCGCTGCAGCGCTTCGCGGCGGCGGGTGAAGCCGCGGCGGCGTTCACGCAGTTGCATGTCGACCTGGCCCTGCGCCGACTTGCTCCAGAGCTCGATTTCGCCAGCGGCGTTTTCGAACACCACCCGCAGCTTGCTCAGCAACATGCGACGGAACTGCTCGGCAAAACCGGGTACGGCCATGCGCAATGCCTGACCCAGGCCCAGGTAACGGCTGTAGTTGTGTTCGATGCGGTCCAGCTCGTCAAAAAACGGTGTCAGTACCGGCATCGGGTTCAGCGCAAAGGCAAAGCCGAACTCGGTGTTGAGCTGGCGGAAACTGCCTTCCAGCATCAGCCGCATTTCTTCGGACTGCGCACGGGCCTTGCCCAGCGAGGCCTTCACGCGTGTCATCAGCGTGTCGAAAGCGCTGCGGCCGCCCAGGTTGAAAGGCCGCGAGCTCATGGCCGACTGCATGGCACCCAATTCGGCGCGCAGCGACTCGGCCGACAGCAGCGCCATCACCGACTTCAGGATGCGCGCCTGCACCGCCCGCAATGCACCCAGCTTGGCGGTGCAGCGTTCGAAGTCGGCCGTTTCGGCGTCCACCCGGCCCAGCATCATGCGGGTCTTGGCGCTGCTCTTGCCACGCAGGCCGCGCAGTTCGAGCAGCTGTTCGGACTGGCCACGGCGGCGGTCGCTGAGCCGGCGGGCGGCCGAGTGGCGCAGCTGTTCGACCACTGACACGGCGGACTGCACCAGCAGGTCCTGCCGGCGCGGCAGCAGTTGCGCCACCAGCGCATCTTCCAGCGCGGGCAGGCGGCTCGCGGCCAGGCGCTTGGGGTCCAGGTCGACACGCGCGGCCAGGGCATCGCGCGCCGACAGCGGAAAAACCCGGCCCAGTGGCACACCCAGGGTCTCGGCGGTGTTCAGGCACTGCTGCTCGATCTGCGCGCGCACCTCGGCCGGTGGCACCAGCGGGTCCATCAGCGCGTCGATCTTGTTGAGCACCACAAACCGTTCCAAGGTGGCCTGGCCCAGGTGGTCGCGCCAGATGCTCATGTCGGAACGTGTGACGCCGGTGTCTGCACCCAGCACAAAGACCACGGCATGCGCAGAAGGCAGCAACCCCAGCGTCAGTTCGGGCTCGGCGCCGATGGCATTCAGGCCCGGTGTGTCGATGACCACCAGCCCACGCTTGAGCAGCGGGTGCGGGTAGTTGATGATGGCGTGGCGCCAGGCCGGCACTTCGACATTGCCTGCGTCGTCGATGGGCGGGTTGTCTTCGGGGTGTTCGTCGTCCCAGAAACCCAGCGCCAGTGCACGTTCCTTGGGCACCCGCTGCGTGCGCGTGACGGCGCTCAGCGCCTGCACCAGCGACTGCGCGTTTTTCGGGTCCAGCGGCACGTGGTGCCAGGGTTCGTCGCGCGGGCGCAGTTCGGCCAGCGACAGGCCACGCAGCCGGGTTTCAACCGGCAACAGCGACAGGCGGGAAGGCGCGTCGATCTCATACCGCAGTTCGACCGGACACATGGTGGTGCGGCCCGGTGTGGCGGGCAGCACACGCCGGCCGGCGTCGGCAAAGAAGATGGCGTTGATCAGTTCGGACTTGCCGCGCGAAAACTCGGCCACAAAAGCCAGCACCAGCTTTTCCGACGACAGGCGCTCGCGCAGACCGCCCAGCAGGGCGAAGTCGGCGCTGTCCAGAACGTCCTGTTCGGCCAGGGCCTTGCCCAACAGGGCCACGTGGCGGTCGAGTTCGGCGCGCCAGGTGGCCAAGGCGTCCAGGCTGTCGGCGATGGAACTGTGCATAAAGGGGTGGGCGGCAAACGCGCAGGCTCGGCAAGGAAACCGCAAAGACCATGCTAGCGCAGCACCCGCGCACTGCGGCAGGCGGAATTCACGGGCAAAGCCGGCGTTACCTGCGCTGACAGACCGCGCAGAAGTAGGTCGACCGCTGCGCCTGCACCACGCGCCGCACGGGGGCGCCACACTGCAGGCAGGGCTGGCCGGCACGGCCGTAGACACCGGCCTGCGCCTGGTAGGCGCCGCTGGCGCCGTGCACGTCGGTGAAGTCGCGCAGCGTCGAGCCGCCCAGGTCCAGCGCCCGACCCAGCGTGGCCCGCACCGCGGCCAGCAGGCGGTGGGCACGCGGCCGGCTGATGCGGTCGGCGCGCAGCGCCGGGTGGATGCCGGCCTGGAACAGCGCCTCGCAGGCGTAGATGTTGCCGGCACCGACCACCACGTCGCCAGCCAGCAGCACGGCCTTGATCGGCGCGCGGCGCGTTTGCAGCGCGGCGTGGAAGAGGCTGGGTGTGAAGGCCGCGTCGAAAGGCTCTGCGCCCAGGCGGGCCAGCAGCTTGGCCGCCGGCAGGTCGTCCAGTGAAGGTGACCACAGCACGGCGCCAAAGCGGCGCGGGTCGTTCAGCCGCAGCGTGCCGCGGTCGGTGACGAGATCGAAGTGGTCGTGCGGCCCGGCCGGTGGCGGTTCAGCCAACAGGGCCAGCGAGCCCGACATGCCCAGGTGCAGCAAAAGACCGCCGCCGTCGGTTCCGGTCTGCAGCAGCGGCAGCCAGATGTACTTGCCACGCCGTTGTGCCAGACCGACCGTGGCGTCGACCAGGTCATGCACCGGCAGGCCCAGCGGCCAGCGCAGCGGTTTGCCCAGGCGGGCAGCGGTGACTCGGGCCCCCATCAAAGGGGCGGCAATACCCCTTCGGGTGACTTCAACCTCGGGGAGTTCGGGCATAAAACCATTATGTGAGAATGATCTGAAGTCCTTCTGGGACCCTGGGAGTCTTCATGTCTGACCGCCGCCACCGGCGTCTTGAACGGACCACCTGGTGGGCCGTGTTGTTGATGGCCCCGTTGCTGGGACTGGGCCCGCCGGCGCATGCCCAACCGAGGTCGCCCCAAGCGCCAGGCACTGGGGCGCAAGCTGCCGATGCAGCACCTGCAGCGCCTGCCCTTCCGTCCAATTCCGCCATGGACGACCGGCTTTTCTACCAGTTGCTGATTGGCGAATTGGCCCTGACCCAGGGCGACGCCGGCACCGCCTACGACTGGTTGCTGGATGCTGCCCGCCGCACCCGCGACGAAGGCCTGTTCCGGCGCACCGTGGACATCGCGCTGCAGTCGCGCGCTGGTGAACAGGCCCTGGCCGCTTCACGCGCCTGGCGCCTGGCGCGGCCCGAATCGCTGGACGCGCTGCGCTTGCAGATGCAGATCCTGCTGGCCCTGAACCGCGCCGACCAGATCGCCGAGCCGCTGCGGTCCTTGCTGGAACAGTCACCGGCAGCCGAACGTGCCGGCCTGGTGTCGGCGCTGCCCCGCTTCCTGCAACGTGCCAACGACCCGCGCCTGGTGGCCAGTGTCATGGAGGACGTGCTCAAGCCCTATCGCGACCAGGCCGACACCCGCATCCCCACCCGCATTGCCCTGGGCCGCGCCTGGCTGGAAGCCAAGGAAGCCGACCGTGCGCTGGCCTTGGCACTAGAAGCCCACGCGCTGGAGCCCGGCACCATCGGCCCCGCCTTGCTGGCCCTGGAACTGATGCGCGAGCGGCCGCAGGCCGAAGGCCCCGTGCTGGCGTATCTGCAGCAGCCCGGCGCTGAAAACGCACTGCGCCTGGCCTATGTGCGCCAGCTGATGGGCAGCCAGCGTTACGCCGACGCGGTGACACAACTGCAGACCGCCACGCAGGCGCAGCCGACGGTCGCGGCACCCTATCTCACGCTGGGCGCCTTGCAGCTGGAACTGAAACACCGCCCCGAAGGCGAAGCGGCGCTGCAGCGCTACATCGAGCTGACACAAAGCGCGCCCCCTGCCGCTGCTGGGCAAGCCCTGCCCGGGCTCGCGGGTGAAGATGACGCAACCGAGCGCCCCGACCAGGGCCTGGTGCAGGCCTGGCTGATGCTGGCCCAGTCGGCAGAACAGCGCGGCGACTTCAAGGGCGCCGAGGCCTGGCTGGCCAAGATCGAAGACCCCAAACGCGCGCTCGAAGTGCAGTCGCGCCGCGCCTCGATGCTGGCACGCCAGGGCCGCATCACGCAGGCCCGCGAACTGATCCGCCAGCTGCCCGAGCGCCAGCCCGAAGACGCACGCGCCAAGGTCATGGCCGAAGCGGCGGTGCTGCGTGAAGGCAAGCGCTGGAAAGACGCCTACGAAGTGCTGGCCGGTGGCGCCCAGCGTTTTGGTGACGATGCCGACATGCTGTACGAACAGGCCATGGTGGCCGAGAAGATGGACCGGCTCGAGGACATGGAACGCCTGCTGCGGCGGGTCATCGACATCAAGCCCGACAACGCCCATGCGCACAACGCCCTGGGTTATTCACTCGCCGACCGCAAGCTGCGCCTGCCCGAGGCCCGTGCGCTGGTGCAGCGTGCGCTGGAACTGTCGCCCGGTGACCCGTTCATCACCGACAGCCTGGGTTGGATCGAATACCGCATGGGCAACTTCGAAGAAGCGGTGCGGCTGCTGCGCCAGGCCTACTCGGCGCGGCCCGATACCGAAATCGGCGCCCACCTGGGTGAGGTGCTCTGGACGCTGGGGCGCCACGAAGAGGCCCGCCGCGTGTGGCGCGAAAGCCAGGGCCGCGACGCTGGCAACGACGTGCTGCGCGAGACCTTGGCGCGTTTGCGCGTGGACCTGTGATCCGTGTCTGGCTGGCTGCCGCCTTGGCCGCACTGCTGGCGGCATGCGCCACGCCACCGCCGGCCACCGGCGAACTGCCCTGGACAGCCGGTCGCCTGAGCCTGAGGGTCGAAGCCACGCCGCAGCGCGCACAGCAGAGCCTGGGCGTGGCTTTCGAGGTGCGCGGCACTGGCGAACAAGGTGAGCTGCGTCTGACGTCTCCGCTGGGCACCCAGGTGGCGGCCGCGCGCTGGGCGCCCGGGCTGGCCGTTTTGCGCACGAGCGAAGGCGAACGCGCCTTCACGACCCTTGACGAACTCTCGCGCGAAGCCCTGGGCGAGGCCCTGCCACTGGCTGCATTGCCCGACTGGCTGAACGGCCGCCCCTGGACAGCAGCGGCCCACACCCCACGCAGCGACGGCTTCGAGCAACTGGGCTGGCATGTGCAGACCGACCGCCTGGCACAAGGTTGGGTCAGCGCCAGCCGCGCCGCGGCGCCGGCCATCGAACTGCGGGCCCGGCTCGACCGCGCCGACTGACGATGGCCCTGCGCGCCTTGCACGACCTGCCGGCCCCGGCCAAGCTGAACCGCTTCCTGCACGTGGTGGGCCGGCGCGATGACGGCTACCACCTGCTGCAGTCGGTGTTTGTGCTGATCGACTGGGCCGACCGTCTGCACTTTGAACGGCGCGAAGACGGCCGGCTGGCGCGCCACGACCTGTCGGCCGCATTGCCTGCCGACGACCTGTGCCTGCGCGCCGCCCGGGCACTGCAAGCCGCCAGCGGCTGCACCCTGGGCGCCGACATCCACATCGACAAGCAGGTGCCCTGGGGTGCCGGCATGGGCGGCGGCAGTTCCGACGCGGCCACCACCTTGCTGGCGCTGAACCGACTGTGGGGCCTGGGCTGGACGCGCACGAGCCTGTGTGAACTGGGGCTGGAGCTGGGCGCCGACGTGCCCTTCTTCGTGGCCGGACGCAGCGCCTTCGTGCAGGGCATTGGCGAACAACTCACGCCGATGCGTGTGCCGGCTGCGCAATATGCCGTGGTGAAACCGCCGCAAGGCATCGCCACACGCGACATATTCGAGCATCCGCTGCTGGCCCGCGACACCGGAACTGTTATAGTCACGGGCTCTTTCGATGTCACAGGATTTACCGGTTGGCCCGCGGAATGGGCGGCAGAGTTCGGCCAGAACGACCTGCAACCCGCCGCCGAAGACCGGTGCCCTGAAGTGGCACAAGCCGCAAGCTGGCTGAAGACCCGTTACGGCAACAGCCGCATGACGGGCTCGGGCAGCGCGGTTTTTGCAACAGTCACTGAAAGCAGCGGTTCAGCCGGTTCACCCTTGGCGACATTTCCAGTGGAAGCACTTCCGCCGGGCTGGGTGGGCAGGATGTGCCGCGGTCTGGATGAGCACCCCCTGCGGGGTTGGGCATCCGACTGAAAATCAGTTGTGGGTGGCGGTGATGAACCGCAACCTGTGTAGGGGAGTCGCCAAGTTGGTCAAGGCATCGGATTTTGATTCCGACATGCGAGGGTTCGAGTCCTTCCTCCCCTGCCAAATTCTTCTGGTCCGTCTGCTGTCCCAGCCCACCTGCCCCGCCCAGCGGCGCCCTGCGGAGTAAACACCGTGCTGTTCAACACCGTGCTGTTCACCGGCAACGCCAACCCGGTGCTGGCACAGGAGATCGCCAGCCACCTGGGGGTCGAACTGGGGCAGGCCGACGTGGGCCGTTTTTCCGACGGCGAAGTCACGGTCGAGATTCACCAGAACGTGCGCGCCCGCGACGTCTTCGTGGTGCAGCCCACCTGCGCGCCCACCAACGAATACCTGATGGAACTGGCGTTCATGGTGGATGCACTCAAGCGCGCCAGCGCCCGCCGCATCACTGCCGTCATCCCCTACTTCGGCTACGCCCGCCAGGACCGCCGGCCGCGCAGCATGCGTGTGCCCATCAGCGCCAAGGTGGTGGCCAATATGCTGGAAACCGTGGGCGTCGAACGGCTGCTCACGATGGACCTGCACGCCGACCAGATCCAGGGGTTTTTCGACATCCCGGTGGACAACATCTATGCCAGCCCGGTGTTGCTGTCCGACCTGAAGAGCAAGAACTACCCCAACCTGGTGGTCATCTCGCCCGACGTGGGTGGTGTGGTGCGCGCCCGTGCGCTGGCCAAGCAACTGGGCTGCGACCTGGCCATCATCGACAAGCGCCGGCCCACGGCCAATGTGTCGGAAGTGATGCACGTCATCGGCGAAATCGAAGGCCGCAACTGCGTGATCATGGACGACATGATCGACACCGCCGGCACGCTGGTGAAAGCGGCCGAGGTGCTGAAGGAACGTGGCGCCAAAAGCGTCTACGCCTACTGCACGCACCCCGTGTTTTCGGGCCCGGCGGTCGATCGCATCAAGAATTCGCAGATCGACGAAGTGATCATCACCAACACCATTCCACTGTCCGACGCCGCCAAGGCCTGCGGCAAGATCCGGCAGCTGTCGGTGGCCTTTTTGTTCGCCGAGACCATCCGCCGCATCAGCGACGGTGAATCGGTGACGTCCCTGTTCGCGGAGCAGAACAACAACTTCTGATCCGCTTGCACCGGGGCCGCGCGTCGCGTGGCCTCTTTACCCCAGGCAGCCTGGTCGCGGGCGCCTCATCCTTATCGGAGTCAACATGAAATTCACAGCCTACGAGCGTACGCTGCAGGGGACCGGAGCGAGCCGCCGCCTGCGCAACGCCGCCAAGGTGCCGGGCATCGTTTACGGTGCCGGCGCACCCGCCATGATCGAACTCGATCACAACGCCCTGTTCTTCGCGCTGAAGAGAGAAGCCTTCCACTCGTCGATCCTCGAGATGGACCTGGGCGGCAGCGTGCAGAAGGTGCTGCTGCGCGACTTCCAGATGCACGCCTACAAGCCGATGGTGCTGCACATCGACTTCCAGCGGGTCGACGAAACCACCAAGGTGCGCAAGAAGGTGCCGTTGCACTTCACGGGTGAAGAAACGTCGCCGGCAGTGAAGACCGACAAGTGCCTGGTCAGCCATGTGCGCCTGGACCTGGAAATCGAGTGCCTGGCTTCGCAACTGCCCGAGTTCGTGACCATCGACCTGAGCGGCCTGAGCAAGAACCAGAGCCTGCACGCCAGCGACCTGAAGCTGCCCGACGGCATCAAGTACGTCAAACACGGCACCCAGAACCCGGTGATCGTGGCGGTGACCGTGCCCAAGGAAGAAGTCGAAGAAGTTGTCGCGCCGGTGGTGGCTGCCAAGGGCAAGGAACCCAAGGCCAAGAAGAGCGAAAAGCAGAACGCCAAGTAAGCTCGGCACCCCCGAAAGGGCGGGTGGTCCGGCATGGGCCGCCCCCCCATCGACAGGCCCCACTCCGGTGGGGCTTTTTCGTGGTCGCGCCTTCCATAATCCCAGACATGAAGCCCCCAAGCTCATTTCGTTCGCTGCCCCCAGAGGGGGCGCCAACGCCCTTCGGGCGGCCGTGCGGGCGTTGACATGATTCGACTGTTTGTCGGCCTGGGCAACCCCGGCACTGAATACGAAGCCACGCGGCACAACGCCGGCTTCTGGTGGATCGACATGCTGGCGTCCCAGTGGAGCACCCGCCTGGTGCCCGAGCGCAGCTACCAAGCCTTGGCCACCCGTGTCAGCCGCAGCGTCGGGCCGGTGTGGCTGTTGCAGCCGATGACCTTCATGAACCGATCGGGCGTGTCGGTGGCCACGCTGGCGCGTTTTTTCAAGATCGAGCCGGCGCAGATCCTGGTCGTGCACGACGAACTCGACCTGCAACCCGGCCAGGCCAAGCTGAAGTTCGGCGGCAGTGCCGCCGGCCACAACGGCCTGAAAGACATCCACGCCATGTTGGGCACGCAGGACTTCTGGCGCCTGCGGCTGGGCATCGGCCACCCGGGCGTGAAGGCCGAGGTGGTGAACTACGTGCTGAAAAAACCCTCGGCCGAACACCGCGAGGCCATCGACAAGGTCAGCGAGCAGTCGCTGAAAGCCGTCGACCTGATGCTGGCCGGCGAGATGCACAAGGCGCTGGCGCTGGTTCACGCTCAGCCGCCGCGGCCCAAACCCCCACGCCCGGGAGACCTGTGATGAAGACCCTGATCACCTTGGTTCTGGCGGCTGCCGCCGTGTCGGCCGTGCAGGCGCAGACCGTCTGGCGCTGCGGGCCCGATGGCCGCACGTTCTCGGACACCCCCTGCCGCGATGGCAAGGCCCTTGAAACGCCATTGGCACGCCCGGTCGCCGACGTCTACAGCGCGCAGGAAATGGCGGAACGGGAAAAGGCGCTGGCCGACCGCCTGGTGCAGGAGCGCCAGCAGCGTGAACGTCAGGTCGTGGCCGGCGCAGCCGGCATCAACGGCTCGCGCCTGGTCAAACCGTCGGATGCGCGCAAGCCTCGGCCGCAGGCAAAGCCGCACCGCCTTGAAGCGAGTGGTACTTGGCCAGCAGTTGCACCTTCGTTTCGACGTGCGCTGGATTGACCGGGATGCAGCTCACCGGGCAGACCTGCACACACTGCGGTTCGTCGAAGTGGCCCACACATTCGGTGCAGCGGCCGGGGTCGATCTCGTAGATCTCCACGCCCATGCTGATGGCCTGGTTCGGGCACTCGGGCTCGCAGACATCGCAGTTGATGCACTCATCGGTGATCCACAGCGCCATCTTGCTCAGCCCTCGGGTTGTGTGATGCGGTCGCGCAAACGCCGCAACACCGAGGGTGCCACGAACTTGGAAACATCACCGCCGAGGCTGGCAATCTCGCGCACGAAGGTGCCGCTGACAAACTGGAACTGGTCCGAAGGTGTCATGAACACGGTTTCCACTTCGGGCATCAGCTGGCGGTTCATGCCGGCCATCTGGAATTCGTACTCGAAGTCGCTCACGGCGCGCAGGCCACGCACCACCACCTTGCCGCCGATCTGGCCCACGAAGTCGCTGAGCAGGCCGCGGAAGGCCATGACCTCGACGTTTTTGTAGGGCGCGGCAATCTCGGTGGCCAGTGCCACGCGCTCGGCGATGGTGAACATGGTGCGTTTGTGGTGGCCCGCCGCCACCGCCAGGATCAGGCGATCGAACAGGCGCGAGGCACGGCGCATCAGGTCTTCGTGGCCCAGGGTCATGGGGTCGAAGGTGCCGGGGTAGACGGCGGTCAGCGGTGCTTTCAGTGTCATGGCGGCGCTCCCGTCATCGGCTGGGTCAGTCACTGGCGTGGGCAGTGTAGCCGTGCTCACGCGGCACGCAGCCACAGCTGGGCGTGCACCGCACCGGCTTTCAGGCTGCGGTGCAGCGTGCAGCCGGCGGGTGCTTCGACCAACGGCTGGCCTGATTCGACGTAGAGAAAACCGCCCGGCACCACCAGCCTTGCTGCAGCCGCTGCTGCAGCCGGTGCCTTGCCACTGTCGAAGGGCGGATCCAGCAGCACCAGTTCGAAGCGGTCGGCCTGTGCACGCGAAATCCAGGACATGGCGTCGGCCCGCAGCGGTGTCACCGCCGTGGCATCCAGCCGCTGCTTCACGGCCAGCAGGCCCGACACCAGCACCGGGTCTTGTTCGATCAGCAGCACTTCTGCCGCGCCCCGAGACGCAGCTTCGAAGCCCAGTGCACCGGTGCCGGCAAAGGCGTCAAGCACACGCCAGCCCGTCAGGTCCTGACCGAGCCAGTTGAAGAGGGTTTCGCGCACGCGGTCGGGCGTGGGGCGCAGGCCGGGGCGGTCGGGCACGGTGAGCTTGCTGCGTTTCCACAGGCCACCGATCAGGCGCACTTCACCCGGGTGATGCGTGGCCGGCTTGATGACCGGGCGGGTGGACTTGGGGTCGCGGCCGTGGGCCTGGGGTTTGGCTTTCATGTCTGCGGCTTCATGTCAGGGCGGTCATTGGCGCACCGGGATGCCCTGGCTCGCCATCAGCGCCTTGGCCTGGCCGACGGTGAATTCGCCGTAATGGAAGATGCTGGCCGCCAGCACCGCATCGGCGCCTCCCACACGGATGCCTTCGGCCAGGTGCTGCAGTGCGCCCACGCCGCCGCTGGCGATCACCGGCACCGGCACGGCATCGCTGACCGCGCGGGTCAATTCCAGGTCGAAGCCGATCTTGGTGCCGTCGCGGTCCATGCTGGTCAGCAGGATCTCGCCGGCGCCGTGCTCGGCCATCTGGCGCGCCCAGGCCACGGCGTCCAGGTGCGTGTTCTGGCGGCCGCCATGGGTGTAGACGTCCCAGCCCGGGCCTTTGGCGGACAGGTCTTCGCCCACGCGGCGTTTGGCGTCGATGGCGACCACGATGCACTGCGCGCCGTACTTGTCGCTGGCCTCGGTGATGACCTGCGGCTTGGCCACTGCCGCCGAATTGAAGCTGACCTTGTCGGCACCCGCATTCAACAGCCGGCGCACGTCGGCCACCGTGCGCACCCCGCCGCCCACGGTGAGCGGGATGAACACCTGCGACGCCACGGCTTCGATGATGTGCAGGATGAGGTCGCGGCCGTCGCTGGTGGCGGTGATGTCCAAAAAGGTCAGCTCGTCCGCGCCTTGCTCGTTGTAGCGGGCGGCAATCTCCACCGGGTCACCGGCATCGCGCAGTTCGACGAAATTGACGCCCTTCACAACACGTCCACCGGTCACGTCCAGGCAGGGAATGATTCTTTTGGCCAGCATCTTGGGGTTTTCCTGGCCTGCATCTTAGGGCCTCGCCGAAGGTTTTCTGGAATGAACGGCGCTTTGGCTTCGTATCCTCCGCAGAGCCAAGCCCGCGCTCGAAAGTGGAGGAGTCCCCCATGAAACTGTCCCACACCCTGACCGGCGCCGCCGTGCTGGCCTTGACCGCCGTCGCGCTGCCGGCTGCAGCCCAGATCCAGCTCTACGCAACGACGCTGAGCGGCGCCAATGAAAACCCGTCGAATGCCTCTCTGGGCAGCGGCGCTGCGGTGGTCACTGTCGACATGGGCCTGCTGACGATGCGTCTGCAGACCACCTTCGCCGACCTCACGGGCAATGTGACGGTCGCACACATCCACTGCTGCGTCACGGCGCCGGGCAATGTGGGCGTGGCCACGCAGACGCCTTCCTTCGCCGGCTTTCCGGCGGGCGGCACCTTCGGGTCCTACGACAACACCTTCGACATGACCCTGGCTTCGAGCTACAACCCGGCCTTCATCACCGCCAACGGCGGCACCGTGAACGGGGCTTTTGCGGCTTTGGTCAATGGCTTCGACGCTGGTCGCGCCTACCTGAACATCCACAGCACTTTTGCCTCGGGTGGCGAGATCCGGGGTTTTCTTGCACCGGTGCCGGAGCCTGAAACCTATGCGCTGATGCTGAGTGGCCTGGCCTTCGTGGCCTGGGTGGCCAGGCGCCAGAAGCGGGCCTGAGCTTGCGGTTGAAGCAGCGGCGCCTGCCGCCGCTTCAGGCCGAAGCCAGTTCGTCAGCCCGCCGCTGTGCGGCAGCAAAGTCCAGCGCGCCGGTGTAGATGCTGCGGCCGCAGATCACCCCTTCGACCCCTTCGAATTCCACCGCGCACAGGCGTTCGATGTCGGCCAGGTCGGACAGCCCGCCCGAGGCGATGACCGGAATGGACAGCGCCTGCGCCAGTTTCACCGTGGCTTCGATGTTGATGCCAGTGAGCATGCCGTCGCGGCCGATGTCGGTGTAGATGACACCTTCGACGCCGTAGTCCTCGAACTTCTTCGCCAGGTCGATGACTTCGTGGCCAGTGAGCTTGCTCCAGCCGTCGGTGGCCACCTTGCCGTCCTTGGCGTCCAGACCGACGATGATGTGGCCACCGAAGGCGCTGCAGGCGTCTTTCAGGAAACCCGGGCTCTTGACCGCGGCGGTGCCGATGATGACGAAGCTCAGGCCGTCGTCCAGGTAACGCTCGATGGTGTCCAGGTCGCGGATGCCACCGCCCAGCTGCACCGGAATCTCGTCGCCCACCTCGCGCAGGATGGCCTTGATGGCGGCTTCGTTGATGGGCTTGCCGGCAAAAGCGCCGTTCAGGTCCACCAGGTGCAGGCGCCGTGCGCCGGCGTCCAGCCAGCGGCGCGCCATGGCGGCGGGGTCTTCGCCGAAGGTGGTGGACGCCTGCATGTCGCCTTGTTGAAGGCGGACGCACTTGCCGTCCTTGAGGTCGATGGCCGGTATCAGCAGCATGGCTCGGTTTGAGCGTGGTGGAGGGTGGGGTGCAAAGACACGAGAACAGCCTGGTGAATCAGAACAGCGGGCGGGCCAGCTCCGTCAGGGCTTCCAGTGCAGGAAGTTGCGGTACAGGGCCAAGCCTTGCTCAGCGCTTTTCTCGGGATGGAATTGGGTGGCGAAAATGTTATCCCGTGCCACGGCACAGGTAAAGCGTTCCCCGTAATCCGTGCGGCCCACGCTGTGTTTGGGGTCGTCTGGCGCGGCGTAGTAGCTGTGCACAAAGTAGAACCAGGACTCATCCGGCACCCCCGCCCACAGCGCGTGCGGCAGCTGCGAGACCCGGTTCCAGCCCATCTGCGGCACCTTGAAGCGGCTGCCATCGGGCTGCAGGCGGCCTTCGAGCTGAAAGCGCTTGACCTGGCCCGGGATGAGCCCCAGGCCCGGTGTGTCCTGCTCTTCGCTGTGGTCCAGCAGCATCTGCATGCCCACGCAGACACCCATCAGCGGCTTGTGGGCGGCGGCAAGCAGCACGGCTTCTTTCAGGCCGCTGTGCTGCAGCTCACGCATGCAATCGCGCATGGCGCCCTGGCCCGGCAGCACGACGCGGTCGGCGGCCAAGACTTCCTCGGGGCGTTGCGTGACGATCACTTCGAAGCCCGTGCCCGCGGCCACGTGCATCACGGCCTGCGACACCGAGCGCAGATTGCCCATGCCGTAGTCGACGACGGCTACCGTGGCCATGGCACTACAGCGAACCCTTGGTCGACGGAATGACCCCGGCCGAGCGCGGGTCGGGGGTCAGCGCCATGCGCAGCGCCCGCGCAAAGGCCTTGAACACCGTTTCGCACTGGTGGTGCGCGTTGTCGCCCTTGAGGTTGTCGATGTGCAGCGTGACCAGTGCGTGGTTGGCAAAACCCTGGAAAAACTCGTAGGTCAGCTGGGTGTCGAAACCGCCCACCATGCCGGCCTTGAAAGGCACTTGCATGTGCAGACCGGGGCGGCCGGAGAAGTCCACCACCACGCGTGACAGCGCCTCGTCCAGCGGCACGTAGCTGTGGCCGTAACGGGTGATGCCCTTTTTGTCGCCCACCGCGGCGGCCACCGCCATGCCCAGCGTGATGCCCACGTCTTCCACCGTGTGGTGGCCGTCGATGTGCAGGTCGCCCTTGGCTTGGATGTCCAGGTCGATCAGGCCATGGCGCGCGATCTGGTCCAGCATGTGGTCGAAAAAGCCGATGCCGGTGGACAGCTGCGCGGCGCCGCTGCCGTCCAGGTTCAGCACGACGCGGATCTGCGTTTCCTTGGTGTCGCGGCGGATGTCGGCGGTGCGGTTCATGGCGGGGCTCACAGACTGGCTTTCAAGGCCTGGATCATGGCGTCGTTTTCAAGGGGCGCGCCCACGGTCAGGCGCAGGCAGTTGGCCAGCAGTGGGTGCATTTTAGAAACGTTCTTGACCAGTACCTTGCGCATCCGCATGCCTTCAAAAGTTTTTTGCGCGTCAGGCACCCGCAGCAGAAGCATGTTGGCATCGCTGGGATAGACCCGCACGCCGGGCAAAAGCGCCAACGCTTCCAAAAGCATAGCACGCTGCGCACGTATCTCAAGGGCCTGGGCCGCAAAAACCTCCTGATGCTCAAGCGCAAACAGGGCGCACTCGCAGTTCAGCACACTGATGTTATAGGGCGGGCGCACCTTGTCGATCTCGGCGATCAGCGCCTGCGGCCCCATCATGTACCCGAGCCGCACACCGGCCAGACCGAATTTGCTCAGGGTGCGCATCAGC
>JAURZM010000017.1 GCA_030653385.1 Rubrivivax sp.
GCTGATCGCTGCCGGCCCCGGCGTGTTATGCCGCATCGCTTCGCAGGTACCCGCAGGACAGTTGCAGGGGCTGGCACGCCGGCCAGAATGCGAACTCGGCATATCCGGGTTCTCGGCATAGTGGATCAACGAGTGCCTGACTCGCGCGATCGCGCTCTACTTGTCTGGCAACACCGGGCGCCGGATCGGCACGCTGTTCAGCGACGAGGCGGACGGGCCGCTGGACCCGGAGCACAAGCGCATGTTCATGGCCATGAAACGCGAGGTGCTGCGCCTTGGTGGGTACGCGTGCGAGTTCTTCGTGAGCCAGACCCCGGAGCTGACTGGAATGGCCGATCGAATCATCGACCTGGAAGGCATGACCGCGCAGGATGCGGAGGCGGTTGCTTGACTGCGTGTCCTGCGAACGTCGCGTAGTCGCAGCGAAGCTGCCTTTCGCTTGGTCTCATCGGTCGGCGCTGGACGGCCATGAGGCGACATTGGTCACCGCCCCTGAGAGCTGCCGCTCGACTCGGGGTCATCGAGCGGAGGGCGGGAGTCAGGGGCTGCCAGTGGCGTCCTCGTCGATCGCCTCCTGAACAAGGGCCGCCATCGCGCGAGCCGTATCGCAGGCCTGCTCCCGCAGTCCGCGCACCGTGCCGACTCGGTCGGACATCGCTTCATCCTGGCTGGCCTTGAGCTTTCCTTCAAGGCGATCAATCGGAATCTCGATGCCCACAATGGCGCGCATCATCTTCTCAATGAAAGCTGATGGCGCATCGGATACCGACCAGGGCGCCGCCTGAGGAGCCTCATGGGCCTGGGTGAGACGTCGGAGCATGTCGAACAACCACTCACGATCCTCGATCGCGCGTGCCGCCCCGTGGGCGTGGGCCACCACGTAGTTCCAGGTGGGCACGACCTTGCCGTGTTCCGCCTTGCCCGGATACCAGCCTGGCGTGATGTAGGCCTGGGGTCCCTGGAACATGACAACGGAAGAGCCGGCCGAGCCAAGGTCGCGCCAGACCTTGTTGGCGCGCGAGACATGGCCGATCAACGTGCCGTGCGGCCCGCGGCCGCGGTCCAACAAAAAGGGCACATGGTTGGCGACGAGGCCGGCGTCGCCATGACAAACCCAGGCCCCGAGCGGGTGAGACTCGATCAGCCCGAACAGGGCTTCGGGGTCGGTCAGTCGGTGCCGCGGGTTGACATACATCCGTGATCCTTCACATGCCGATGAGTGCGTGCCGAACCAGCAGCGCCGACAGCACGAACATCGTCGCGCCGATCAGGCCTTCGAGCACCTGCCAAGCCCTGGGCCGGGCAAACCAGGGTGCCAGCCAGCGGGCACCGAAGCCGAGCATGGAGAACCAGGCCAGGCTGGCACCGGCGGCCCCCGCGATGAACCAGCCCTGAAGCGCAGCCGGCTGCTGCGCTCCGATGCTGCCGACCAGAAGCACGGTGTCCAGATAGACATGCGGGTTGAGCAAGGTGAAGGCGGCCGCCTGCGCCGCCGTAGCTCCCAGCGACAACGACGAACCGACCGTTGACGCATCGAGCTGGTGGGCCTCCATGGCCCGCCGCATCGCACGCCAGCCGTAGACCGCGAGGAACGCGGCGCCCGCCAGCGCCAGGGCACGCGCCAGGCCGGGGCTCTGCCCGAGGGCCTGCGCCATGCCCATGACGCCCGCAGCGATGAGCACCGCGTCCGCGGCGGCGCAGAACAGCACCACGGCGCCCACATGCTCGCGGCGTAGCCCCTGGCGCAGCACGAAAGCGTTCTGCGCGCCGATTGCGACGATGAGCCCGAAGCTCAAGGCCAAGCCTTGAACGAACACCGGGAAGGCGAGAGCTGAAGTGGCTGCAGGGTTCATGAAGCCGCAACTTTGCTCGTCTTGGGACATGAAGACAAACTAAACTCGCTAATCGCGATGAAGACGAACTAAATCATGCTCGATTACGCGGCGCTCTCCGCCCTGGCCGCTGTCGTCCGGGAGGGAAGCTTCGAGCGCGCGGCGCAGGCGCTGTTTGTCACGCCATCGGCGGTGTCTCAGCGCATCCGTTCGCTGGAGGAGCGGGTGGGCTCTGCCTTGGTCGTTCGCGGTCAACCGTGCCGCGCCACTGACACCGGCCGGCGCTTGTGTCAGCACGTCGACCGCGTACGGCTTCTCGAACAGGAACTGCAGAGCGCGCTACCAGCGTTGGCCCCGGAGGGCCTCACCCGAGTGGCGCTGCCAATCGCCGTCAATGCGGACAGCCTTGCCACCTGGTTCGCACCGGCAGTCGCCGCCTATGCGGCCAACGCCCCGGTGCTTGTCGAACTGATGGTGGACGACCAGGACCACACGGCCGAGTGGCTGCGCAGCGGCGCTGTGCTTGCGGCTGTCACGGGAACGGCACGGCCCCCGGCGGGATTCAACAGCAGGCCGCTGGGCTCCATGCGCTACGTCGCAGCCGCCAGCCCTTCCTACGTTGAGCGCCACTTTGTCGACGGCGTCGGGGCCGGGAGCCTGGCTCTGGCGCCCAGCCTGGTGTTCAACACGAAGGACGATCTGCAAGCCCGCTGGGTGCGACGCCTATGCCACCGCGACGTCGAACTCCCCCGGCATGCCGTGCCGTCTCCCCATGCCTTCGTCGTCGCAGCCTTGGCGGGCATGGGGTGGGGCCTGCATCCGCAGGAATTGATTGCCTCTCAGCTCCGCGAGGGATCACTGGTCGAACTGGTGCCCGAAACGCCGCTGGACGTGCCGCTGTACTGGCAGCATGCGCGCGCGGCCTCAACATTGGTCGATCAGTTGAGCCGCCAGCTTTTGGCTGCAGCGGCCCTGGCGCTGCAGCATCCATGATGCGAATCTGAGGCGAAGCCCACGCCTGGAGTCGAGCCGATGGACCGGTTTCTCTAGCCCTCAGAGGCAGGAATGGGTCGTCCACGGCCGGTCGCCCGGGCGGCACGGGTGTCTGGTTGTTGGTGGAATGCAGGCGTCGGCGTCTGGTGCGGAGTGCATCGGTAGACGGCTTCTGCAACGCGCCAGCAGGGCCTCTCTGGATCCTCCATGGGTAGGGGGCTCCAGAGAGGCCCCTGAGCAACTGCTCAGGGGCGAGAGAATCGAACTCAGCTCGCCGGCAGACCGTTGACGGCTGCCAGTTGCCAGCCGCGCAGGTCGGGGAACCTGTCGGCGAAGTCGAAGATCAGGTTGCGCCGCTCGTTGGAGAGCGACACGCGCGCGACCCATTCGCCATACCGCTGTTCGCGGTCGATCGTGAGATCCAACTGCGCCGCGTGGGCCGCGAGCGGGTGTGCCTCGGCCACTCGGATGCAGGGGTACCAGCGGCCCTGCGCTGGGGGCGCACCGTCTTCGATGAGGCGGCGAATGCGCCGGATGTACGCCTCCGGTGAGCAGTCCCGCGAGCCCGGCTTGAGGGAGCCACCCTCGCAGGCGCCGGCAAAGTAGACGGCCTGCTTGAGCACCTGCTCCGCGCTGCCGAGCATGCAGACCTCCCAACTCCTGGCGCGCTTGCCCGTCACGGCGTCGCGGAGGTTGTTGTCGCCCCCTTCGATCGCAACGACGAAGCGGTCGACGCCGCCGGTGTCTGGACCAGCGGTCAGCTTCCAACTGGTCCATTGGTACTCGATGCGGTAGGACATGTCAGGTCTCCACGCTGGCGAACAGCGAGGCCTGCCAGGGCCGGCCGGCGGTGGTCTTGCGCAGCTCGATGCAGGCGCGCCATGCGGTGGGTGCCCGCCTGAGCGCGGCGCAGATCATCGAGGCGCCGTAGTAGGCGTCACGAGCAGCACCCGGCCTGGCCAGGTCGAGCTCGAGCGTGAAGGCCCCATCGCCCGCCAGGTCCATCTGCTTGGCATACCTGGCCTGAAAGGCGGCGAAGGTCCCGAACGGGCAACAGGTCCACGAGGACTTCGCGCTGGCCATGGCAGCCAGCGGTGCCCGCAGAACTGCGACGACCCGGATGCCATGCCCCTCCGCGGCGGACTCCGCTGAGACTGAGGCTGCGATGGCGTCGCGCCAGAGCCCGAGGTAGCGCTCGGGCTTCGTCGGTTGGCCCCCGACCAGGAGTGTCTGATCGACCGTGCGTTGGGCGCGGTCGCTGCAAAGCGCAGAGAACACCTCGTACTGAGCCATGTAGTTGACGCCCTGCAGGTCGGGATGCAACAACGACGGCTTCTTCACGCCCTCGACCAGATCCAGTGCGATCGGCAGGTAGGACCGAGCACCGTAGAAGGTGGCGTCGTCGGGCAAGTGGATGACCAGCCGGCCGACTTCGTCGACGGCCGGAGTGGTGTGGGGATGCATCTGGTTCTCCCTGAAGAAGAGAAGAGGGCGCTGCCGCGTGCGGCGAGCGCCCTCTCGGGGATGGTTGACCGGCCGGCCCAGCGGCCAGCAGGGGGACGCTTCACAGCTGGTTGCTCGCCAGCATTTCGGAAAGGCTGGCGTTTGGTGGCAGGCTCGGCGGCGTCAGGGTGCCGAATTGCGGCGGCACCTCTTCGGGCTGCAGGCGCTGCTCTCGCACCGCCACGTCGTATGCCCGCTTGCGCTCGTACCAGGCGAGTTCGTACCGGGCGATCGAGTCCCACGAAGCCGGCGCCGAGCGCTCGACCTCGTAGGCGAACTCGACCGCTTCGTTGTTGGCGTCGTCGTACCGGATCGATACCTCGCGGTAGTTGCCGAAGTCGTGCGGATGGGTGCGGCCGACGTAGGCCACTGGCAGTCCCTTCGGGACCGGGAACAGCCGATAGAGCATGCGACGGAAGACCTCGCACTCGCGCTGCGAGGCCTCGGTGTAGTCGGGGCTGCCAACCTGGGCGCAGTTCTCCTCGCCCGGGACCGGGCCAATTTCGATGAATTGCATGAAGATGCTCCGAAGGCGGCGCGCCATTGCGGCGCGCCGTGTGAAGTGGATGGGGTGTGGGCCGGGCCGGCCGCACCCTCAGTCGAGGGCGAGCGCCGCGCGGGCCTCGTCATCGGTTAAGAAGATGTCGCGCTCGCAGTCGTAGTACGCGTGCTCGCCCTTGGTGGTGTTCCACATGAAGAGCAGCGTCCTACCTGTGCGCGTTCTCGTCGGCCGCTCGGTGCCGCCGCAGGCAGGAACCCAGTGGTCGCCCACGCTGTTGGTGAGCTCGGTCACAGCAGTCCACGCTCCGCCATCGAGGTCAGAGAACTGCCGTTGGCTGCGACGATGATGTGGTCGATGACCCGCACGTCGATCAGCGACAGCGCCTGGCGCAGCGCGCTGGTGAGCGCCTCGTCGGCCCGGCTCGGCTCCGTCTGCGACGACGGATGCACGTGGCTCAGGCACACGGCCGCGGCGTTGAAGTGCAGCGCGCGCTTGACCACTTCCCGCGGATAGACCGAGGTCTGCGTCAGCGTGCCGGCGAACAGTTCCTCGGCCTCGATGACGCGATGGCTCGCGTCGAGGAAGACCACGACGAAGGTCTCGCGCTCCGCGCCGGCGAAGTACACCCGCAGGAAGTCCTTCATGACCGTGGGCGAGTCGATCAACGAGCGACCCCTGATCGCCTCGGCTGCGATGCGCGTGAGCAGTTCGTGAGCCGCGGCGAGCACATGCCGCAGTCGACCGTCGCGCGAGGTGGCGGGCACCGGGAGGTAGGCGACGACGGCGTTGTCGGAGCAGACGAGCGGCTGTGCCGCTTCGCTGGACGGATTCAGCAGGATCGCTTCGAGTTGATCGCGATCCAGGAGGGTGAGATTCATGGTGTGGACCTCTTGATGGAAGAGGGAACACCGGCGCCCCGAGGGACGGTGATCCCTCAAGGGTTGCATGCGGCCTGGGCCGCGTGCGTGGTCAGACTTCGCGCAGGCGGGCGCCCGTGCCGAAGTCGATGCCGCTGATGCGGTAGTGGGTGTGGTTGTCCAGCGCGCGCACCGTGAGCGAGTGCGGGGACGCGATCGAGACGACCTCGCAGGTTCCGAGGCGGCGCGTGGCCACCAGGTCACCGCGACCCAAGGCGCCTTCGCGCTTGAGCCGGACGAGGCGAATCACACCGGGAGGGATCCAGGGAGCCTCCGCAGGGAGGGCCTGAGTGGATGACATGGTGCGCTCCGTTGGGTGAGGGCACCAGCCACCGGGCTGATGCCCGGTTGGGGTGGATGGCACTGCCCGAAGGCAGCGCACGGATTCTTGTGCGGGTCACGACCGCAAACGCCATCGCTTGCGCGATGGGCACCTCCTCGCGATGAGGACCGACCGATGGCCGGACAAGGTGCGAACAGTATGGCCATCCTGCGAGTGGCCTGCAACGGTTCGATTTCAGCGGCGCAGGTTCATTGGGCAGCTTTCGACCTTGAAGTGCGGGCCGCGCGCGAAAGCATGCCTGCATTCGGGCCGGCTCGACCCGCCGCGAACGGCATCGAAGGCGGATCGAAGGGAGCCGAACGAGCGGCCTGCATGCGGCCGGGCTCGATACGGCATCCAGCGCGGCGAGGTCGCGGCCGGCGCCCGCGTGCGGAGAAGCAGGCGCAAGCCGGTCGAGCGCAGAGCCTGGGGGCGCACCCTTGAGCGACGCCGATGCCGCGGGAACATGGCTTCACGCTTCGAAGGAAGCGCACTCAGACAGAAGGAGTCCCAATGAACGACGCAACGACGCTGGACCGGCCGGTGCAGCCCACCCTTCAGGTGCGGCAGATCGTGCCGGGCCAGAACTACCGGGAGCACTACGACGCGAAGGCCCTTGCCGACCTGCGCGAGCAGGTGAAGGCGGCCGGCGGCATCAAGAGTCCGATCATGGTGCGACCGCATCCCAGCCGTGATGGAGTGTGGGAGATCGTCTACGGCCATCGCCGCTGGATGGTCGCCGGCGAGCAGTACGGCGACGCCTACGACATGCCGGTCACCATCGAGGACCTGAGCGATGCCGAGGCGCGAGCGCTCGGCATCATCGAGAACAAGGGGCGCGACAACCCGAGCGCCATCGAGGAAGCCAAGGGCGCCGCCGATCTGCTGCGGTTCAACGCTGGCGACAAGGAGAAGACCGCCATCCAGCTCGGCTGGAAGCTGCGCGAACTGGACAACCGGCTGCTGCTGCTGAACTGCGCGCCGGAGGTCCAGAATGCCGTCATCGAGCGTCACCCGCACATCAGCATCGGACACGCGGAACTGCTGGCCGGCCTGCCGCAGGACCGCCAGGTCAAGGTGCTGGCCGGCATCCTGCAGCACAAGGTGCCGATCGAGGTGTTGAAGAAGCAACTCGGCCAGTACGCCAAGCGGCTGTCCGAGGCCATCTTCGACACGGCGCAGTGCCTGGGCTGTCCGCACAACTCGGCGCAGCAGGCCGCTCTGTTCGACGCCTCCATCGGTGAGGGCTACTGCCAGCACCCGACCCACTACGACGAACTCACGATGGCAGCGTTGGAGGCGCGAGCCGAGCCGCTGCGCGAACGCTTCCAGGTCATCCGGTTTATCAAGCCGGAAGATGGCTTCGTGCCCCTCGCGGTAGCGGCGGATGGCCCCCTCGGCGTGGGCGCAGAGCAGATGGAGGCCTGCAAGGGCTGCGCGAACTTCGGGTGCAGCGTGTCGGCGATTCCGGGTCACTACGGCGAGGTCGCCGAGTCGCTGTGCTTTGATGCTGCGTGCAACAGCACCAAGGTGGCCGCGCGACGCAAGGCCGAGCGGGCAGCGAGCAAGCCGACCGCGCCGGCGAGGGACGCGGCCGGGGCTGGCGACGGCAAGGCCAAGGGCGCCACGCCAGCGGTCTCGCCCGCCGAGAGTGCCAAGCCGCGCAACACGGTGCCGGGCAAGGTGGTGGCGCACCGCATCGAGTTCTGGCGCAAGACGGTGGCGAACCAGCTGATGGTGCAGGGTGAGCGCAACCACCGCGCACTGACGGCCCTGGTGCTGGCCCGTGAAATGCGAGCCATCCATGCGGATCGGTACGCAGACGCGGCGGTAAAGCTGGCCGGCATCAAGAAGCCGAGCCTGGGTGACGCTCCCCTGCGCAAGATGCTGGAGCAGGCCGACGCGGTGGACGCGAGTGCGCTGGAGGCGCTCGTCAAGGCGGTCACCGCGTCAGCCGCTTACGGCATCGACACCGAAGGCCTCGAGGCGCTGCTGAACTACCTCGAAGTCGACGAGGCGCGGCACTTCACGCTCAACGAGGCCTACCTGGCACTGCTGACGGTGAGCGAACTGGAGTCGCTCGCGGAGGAAGTCGGCCTGAAGAAGGCTATGGGTGACCGCTACGCGAAGGCCAAGACCGGTAAGCGAAGCGAATTCATCCAGGCGCTGCTGGCGGTCGAAGGCTTCACCTACAAGGGTGCAGTGCCCAAGGCGATGCGCTACCCCCGGCGCAAGTTCAAACACGCCGAGCGCGCGGAGCCGGCCCGCGAGTCGGGCGCGGCTGCCGATGCGCCCGCGGAACGCCGAGAAGAGGCAGAGCCCGCGCACGCGGCGTGAGCCTCGACAAACGAGGGGTGACCCATAGGATCAATCCGAGGGTCATCCCTCTCGAACAAGGAGATTCAAGCGATGTTCAAGGAACTCTTCCCGCTGGCAGCACAGGGCGCGTTCAGCTTGCTGCTGTCCGCCGACGAGGCCAGCGGCCTCATGACCGTGGTGGTGGTGCCGAAGCACTCGGAGGGCGGCAAGGACGTCCCCGCGCTGGCGATGCCGCTCAAGCTCACGGCTGTCCCCGACGAACTGGATGCCGGCTTCGTGCAGGCCCTGCTCAGCTACGCGACCCATCGCGCCAGCCTGGACGAACAGGTGGCCGCGACCAACGAAGTGATCGAGGCGGCGAAGGCTGCGGCGGTAAAGAAGGGCGCCGATGCCGTGACGAAGGCCGGCACCAAGCTCGCGCAGCGGGTCGCAGCACCTAAGGCAGCGGCCGGCGACAACGACGCAGATGACGAGCATGGTGGGGACGGCGCCGACGATGCGCCCGCAACGCCACCCGCTGTTGTGCCGGCCGCGACTTCCGCTGCGGGACCGGGCGTGCCTGATCTCTTCGGTGCGTGAAGGGAGGCAACCATGTCCATCGTCGTTGCCGCTCTCGCCCGTTGCTTCAAGTACAACGGGATGACGCTGCCGGACATTCCCGGCATGAGCGTCGAACAGGTCAAGGAGGTCTACGCCGCGCAGTACCCCGAACTGCTGACGGCCGAGGCCCAGGTCGGTGAGGTCGTTCGTGGCGTCCAGGAAATCGCCTTCAAGCGCGCGGTCGGCACCAAGGGCTGAGGACGATCCGGTCGCGCGCTATGCCGCGCGGCTGGACCAGTTCCTCGCGCAGCCCGGACAGGGCGAGGCCGGGGCCCTTGAAGCCGCAATGGGCGAGGCGAAACTGGCTCTCGTGAGCAGCATCGTCCACCAGTTCGCCGAAGACGTACGGGGCCAGCCCCACGGGGATCGACAGGACCGCATGGTGGTACGCGGCGCGCTCCTTCCGCCACTGTTCTAGCCATGTTTCAACTGCCCGTCGTTGACCCCGGCATTCCCTGCGCTCTGGTACCACAAGCGTCGCGCCGTCGTGGGGCGCTGCTGGCCCGGACCCTGCTGCGCACCGGCATCGTCGATGCTGCCCTGATACCGGCGCGGCCGGGGCCAGATCACCTCCGGAATTGCCAGAACGTGCTGGAGGGTTGGGTCCGCCGCGAACTCGGTGCGCTGCGCATGCTGCGGCCGTACTTCGGGATGAACCTGCGTGAGGCCGGCAGCGATGCGGGGCATGCTGTGGGGCCGGCGTGCACGATCGAGTGGGGCGGTGAGTCCTTTGGGGTGCGCTGCGTGGGGCCGGCACTGGAGTTCCTGGAGCGCCGTCAACCCAGGCTCGGCCGCACGGTGCTGCAGGTGCTGGAGCGGCAGGCGTTTCGCACGTTGCCGATCTACACGCCCGCCATCGTCATGGAGTGCGCCAGCGATGTCTACTGGTACGGCGAGTCCGACGAGGACATGGCTTTGGAAGAGGCCTGCGGCGATGACGCCGACGAGCGTAAGGCCATGCGCGACAACATGGTGACGCGGGCGATGTTCGACAGTACGTTTCCAGGCTGGGCGCTCGGGGGTCGGTCGAGGCCCGTCGGCCGACGAACCTTGCAGCGCATCGCCGAGTCCGCATCAGATCGCCGCGTCGCCAACGTGATCGAGAGCCTGATCAGCGTGCTCGGCGTGGACCTGCCCAACTACGACTGGTCCTACCGCGAGGGGCGCTTCGTCGGCTTCTCGGGCGTACTGGCCTGGGGCCGCGAGGACGAGCTGACCGGCCGAGTGCTGGATGACTACGAGCAAATGGTCAGCGAGAGCGGCGACTACTTCGAGACCTGCGGCGAACTCACGATCGCTGTCGAGGATCACGAGACATTTGCCCACTGGTTCGACGCCATGCGGCCGTGGTGCCGGGCGACACGGGCACTGGACGGCTTGATCTGGCAACTCTGCGAGGGAGACTGGTCCGCGAAGTGACCGTGAGAGCAAGGAGTTCCGATGACCCAACCTCAACAAGACGTGAAGTTCAGCGTGACCGAGGAAGGCCCCGCTGAAATGCATCTGCGGCGGGCAATCCTGGTCTACGCGAGCAAGGGCGGTGGAAGTTTCGCAACCGTGCACGACATCGCCGCGAACCAGGGCGGAGGCGCGACGATCTTGCCCGGACGCCCGATGACGGCGTTCGCAGTGCTGCGCCTGGCCCGCAGCTTGATGAAGCGGCAGGACGGCGGCTTCATCCCGGACAGGTTGATCTTCCAGGATTCGGCTGCGATCGCATGGTGGGTGCCCCCGGGCATGCGACGAATCTGGTTCCGGTGCCCCGAAGACCAACTCGTCGCCGGCGAACGCTCCGAGGTCGTCAGCCATCCAGGGCTGGTGTTCTGCGTGACGACCGCGCGCAAGTGGTTTGTCTGGGCGGTCAAAGGGGCGGCGCGGCCGAAGGACAGCACGAGGTTGTTCCGTGCTCCGTATTTCAACGTCTGGGAGAGCGGCCAGATTTGCGTCGGCAACGTGGACCTGCCCGAGCGCGCGACGGCCGAGAAGCTCGACGAGTGGACTAGCGCGTTCTTCCACAGCTGGTTCACGCATCCCAACGTGCACAACAACCTCGTGCGCTACCGTGGCGGGGCCTACCGGTTCTGGCGCGACATGCTCGACGGCAAGCATGTCGTGTTTCCGGAGCGGACGCTGGTCGACCTTGACCGCACCCTGGGCGAGGCCTTGCAGTCCCGCGGAGCCAAGCATGACGACTGACCCGCGCGACGCGGCCATCGGGGTCAGTTGCCCGGTGGTCGCCGTGCCTCGATTCGGCGCACTGGAGCCGCACGCGAGCGGGCAGCGCATGCTGCTCGCCCGAAACGGCCTGTTCGTGCAGATGAAGACGCCCTGGCTCGATTGCACGACACGGGTCGCGGAGGTCGGCATGCACCTGCCGTACGGGGCGGCGGCCGAGGCCATCACGTTCGCCTTCGGCGTCATTCCCTTGGGATTGCTGGAGCGGTTCATCGCCGCCGCGCGCGCGGCGTTGCCCAACGAGGCGGCGGGCGCGCTGGTCTACGACGTGCGCAGCGGTGCTTTGCGTCTCGCCATGCATGAGGCCATCGAGGCCGGGCCAGGTTACCTGAGGTACCGGATGGAAGAATTGGCCGCAGACGAGCTTGTCGCAATCGACCTTCACTCACACGGTCGGCTGGGTGCGTTCTGGTCGGGCGAAGACGATCGGGATGACCAGGGCGTGCGGGTCTGCGGTGTCTTCGGCAACCTGGACCGTGAGCGACCCACCGCGAGGTTCCGGCTCGCGCTGAATGGCCTGTTCCGGGAATTGCCTCATCCGTGGGCCGTCGAGCCGGACGGCGCACTGCTGGCATAGAAGAGGCGCCTCGACGCTGAACGCCGAGGCGCCGAAGACGCATCAGGCCTTGCCCAGGGAGGACAAGCAAGGTCGGATCGAATGCGCTCCTCATTGTGCACGGCGGCCCGTCGCTGAGCGGCCACCGCCGAGGAGCTTGCCGATGGCGCGCGCGCCGGGGTTGAAGCGGACGCCTGGTCCACGATCATCTTCGGGAGAGGATCGGATTCGACATGGAACACTGCATCGGGCGAAGCCTGCTGAGCCAGCGGGTGAAGGTCCACCTGGTGGGCGTCGGGGGCAACGGTGCGCAGATGGCCAACTGCCTGGCTCGCCTGGACATCGCGATGCGGGCGCTCGGCCACCCCTACGGCCTGCATGTCACGGCGTTCGATGGCGACCGGGTGAGCGAATCCAACGTCGGGCGGCAGATCTACAGCCCGGCCGACGTGGGGCTGCACAAGGCGGTGGTGACGATCCACCGGCTGAACCAGTACTTCGGCCTCGACTGGGACGCCGTGCCGCGGCACTACGACGCATCGCCGGCCACCGACCTCGGAGGCAGTCCGAGCATCGTCATCAGTTGCGTGGACTCTGCGCGCTCGCGGCGTGACCTGCACAGGAGCCTGTTCCAACGCGGATCGCGTGCCACCTACTGGCTCGACCTCGGCAACACCGAGAGCGGGGCACAGGTGGTGCTGGGTCAGCCCAAGCCCTATCCGCTGCCCGAACTGCAGGAATGGGGACGGCTGCCCTGTGTCACCGAGCTGTTCCCTCAACTGCTGGAGGAGCAGCAGGAGGACGACGCGCCATCCTGCTCGGTGCGAATCTCGCTGCAATCCCAAGGACTGTTCGTCAACGACATGGCGGTGCGGTGGGCGTCGCAGTTGCTCTACGAGTTGTTCCAGGGGCCGATCAGGCAGCACGGTGTGCTGGTCAACCTGTCGTCCAAGCGCTCAGGCCCCATCGACGTGAACCCGGCGGTGTGGAAGCGCTTCGGCATTCGACGACGCAAGCCCCGCGGCCTTCAGGCGGAGTAGCTCGCCGGGCGCTGCGGCGGCCGCAAAACGGGGGTGCTGCGTACCGCCTTTCGGTTGGCGCGAGCGACGCGAACCCGGCAGCATGACAAGGCAGTGTCGGCTCGATCGTCTTTAGGCCCTCGGGCTCCGCTGGCCAGCCCTTGAAGGCGTCGAGCGCCAGCCAAGAATGAACCCATGCAATCGACGAAAGGGATCGTCATGGTGGAAGGTCAGTTGGTCAGCGCACTCCAGGTGTTCGGCTGGATCCTCACGCTGCTCGGGCAGGTCCAGGTGGCCCGCAAGCGCCGGGCAGGCTTCGTGACCTGGATCGTCGCCAACATCGTGCTGATCGGGTTGAGCGCGCGGGTTGGCCTGTGGTGGAGCATCGGGATGTATGCGACCAATATCGCCGTGTGCGCGTGGTCGTTCCGTGCCTGGGCGCAGGTCGACCAGGGCCATATGCGGACGCTGTTCGTGAACAGGCGAACCGCCTGGTAGCGAGCGGCGGAAACGCCGATGCAGCCGACCGAGGAACAGCAGCGCATCGTCGCCAGCGATGCGCGGTCGCTGGTCGTGGAGGCTGGGGCCGGTACGGCAAAGACGACGACGCTCGGCCTGTACGCCGGCGCGCGTCCGCGCAGCCGCATCCTCTATCTCGCCTTCAACAAGTCGATCCAGTTGGAAGCCGCGGCGCGCATGCCGCCGAACGTCACGTGCCGCACCACCCACTCCATCGCTTGGCGCAAGGCGGTCGAGTTCTTCGGCAGCGAGGCGCCGCAGCGGGTGGGCAAGACCTACGCGTCTTCGGTGGCGCGGACGTTCCGATGCGGGCCATTGGTGGCCACCGCTGCCTTGCAGGCGATCCAGAACTGGTGCGGCTCGCTGGACGCGCAGATCGATGCCTCGCACGTGCCGGCCGACATCGCCGAGCGCCTGGCCGATCCGGGAAACGTTGTCGAGGTTGCCAGGGCGACCTGGGGACGGATGTGCCGGACCGATGGCGGTGACCTTCGTCTGCCCCATGACGGGTACCTCAAGCTCTTCCAGATGGACGAGCCGACGTTGCGAGGCCAGGATCTGGTGGCCGTGGACGAGGCCCAGGACCTCAACCTGTGCACCTACGACATCGTGCGGCGCCAGGGCGGCGGGCTGGTGCTGGTGGGCGACTCGGCGCAGCAGATCTTCGCCTTCCGCGGGTCGGCTAATGCCCTGGGGGTTCACGAGGCGGATCAGCGGCTGCAGCTCACGCGCAGCTTTCGCTTCGGGGAGGGGCTCGCGCAGATGGCGAACGCCCTGCTGGGCCACTTCAAGCTCGACAACACGCTGCGCATCGTCGGGGCCGGCCGGGCGGCCACGCGCTTGTCGGTGGACACGAAGCGCTCCTTCGCGGTGCTGTCCAGGACGAACGCGGTCGTGTTCGAGGAAGCCATCTCGTTCCTGTCGAGCAATCGGCGCTACCACTTCGTGGGCGGGCCCGAGGGCTACCGGATGGAGAAGCTGCTCGACGCCTACCACCTGTGGGCGGGCAGTGGCGGGCTTGTCCGCGACCCCTACCTGCGCAGCTTCGGCAGCTTCGAGGACCTGCAGCAACTCGCAGAGGATGCCGCTGACCCTGAGCTCAGGCACCTGGTGCGCGTGGTCGAGGACTACGGCGGGTGCGTGCCGGCACTGGTGGAGCAGATCAGGTCCCGGCACGTGGCGCTCGACAAGGCCGCCAGGAGCGACTTCGACGGCTTGTTCTTCTCGACAGCGCACAAGGCGAAGGGCCTGGAGTTCGACCAGGTCTGGCTGGCCGACGATTTCATGCGGTTCTTCGAGGACGGCAGGGAGCTGACAGCCGACGAGGTGGATCAGGCGGACGTGAATCTGCTGTACGTCGCCCTGACCCGCGCGAAGGCCTCTGTTCGGCTGTGCGAGTCGTTCGACGAGTGGCTGACCTATCGGCGCCTGCGCCCGCGTTGATCCCTTGAAGCGTCTCGGGTGGCTCGGATGATGGTCTTCGAGACCCCGAAGGACCGTCGATGTCGCAAGCACTGATCCGCCACCTGCGTCTGTTCTGCGCCAGCCCCAATGTGCCACCCGTTCGACAACAAGACGGTGTGCTGGCGGTGGCAGGTGTGCTCGAGCGGGCCGGACTGGCAAGGCTGCTGCTGGTGGACATGGAGCGCTGGGGCCGCAACCCGGGTGCCAGCGTCACCAACGCCGTCGACCAGCTGGCGCCGGCCGCGCATCGCTACCTGATCGGCGGCTTCGGCATCGCGCTGGCTGACACGCAGATCGTCGCATTGGACGGATCGGGGGCGTTCGATCTCGTGTGCGGCTTCGGTGATGGAAGCGGCACGTCGCATCGGCCGCTATGCCGCGCGGATCGCGGTGCGCGGCCTCGCAGTCGCGAAGCGTTCGTTGCTGCGACCGGCGCGATGGGGCGCGCGATGCTTCAGCGGACCGAGGCGGTGGGCAAGGGCGAGTGGGCGGGGGTCGAGGGATGAGCCGGCAAGGTCAGTGCGAGACGTGCGTGCGCTGGTCGCGGCAAGGCGGCTCCATCCTGCCGGCGGTCGAAGGATGCGGCTGGCTCGCCGAGCACGACGCACAGCCACTGTCCGGCGCGCTGGGAATGCTGCTGCCCGTGCTCGCGCAGCTCGCAGCCCGGGACCGGTGTTGCCCCGGGCATCTGGAGGCCAATGCGGATGACATGCCGGATGCGTACCTCGCGGCAGATCTGCGAAGGATGCCGTCCGGCGGGCAGGGCTTGAAGGCGCAGCACGCGATGCGATCCTGACCACAGGCAAGGAGAACACGATGTTGAACGCCGGAATCCTCAAGACGACTGCGGGTGCACCATGGTGACCAAGTCGCTGCGGCCCGTGACGCGCGAGACCAGCGCGATGGTGCGAGACAAGGGCCCGCGCGCGGTGATCGTGACCGTGGTCGGCGGAGTGATCGAACTGCGGGCCAAGGGGCTGCGAAGTACCGAGACGCTCGATGTGGCATGGTGCTACACGGCCGCGGTGCGGCAGCGGCTCCAGTTGCAGCGGGTGGAACGCGCCAAGGGCCGCCGGCGCAAGTAGGGGAGGAACGATGAACCTGCAACTGGATCACTGGCCAAGGCGGCGACGTGCCCCGACGGCCTACGCCATGCTGCGCAAGCGCTACACAAGACAGGCGCTCCAACTCATGGGCTTTCAGCTCGACAGCCACGGCCGGTTCGTCAAGCTGGGCGCCTGCCGAACCTTGCTGGCCGAGGCGAGCAGTCCGGATGGCATCAGCTGGCGGGTGCGGCCCTTCGTCCGCTACTGGCGCTGAAGGGCCTGCAGAAGCGACGATGCCCTGCAGATCGGGTGATCGTGCAGGGCATGTCGGGGTACGCCGAACGGCGGGGTTACCGGTGCGGGAACAGGCGGTGCGGCCTCGGGTGGAGTTGGCCGGCCCGCTCATGTAGGCGGCTGCGATACGCGAGGGCCAGGGCAACGGCTCCCCACAGGTCGAGGACCACCCACGCGAGCGCGTAGGTGGCCAGGACGGGGTCATTGTTGAGCGCGTTTGCCAACGATGCCAGGAGGTCTTGCATGTCCCTGCTCCTCAGGCTCTTGCGAGCCCTGTTCCTCCTCGAGGCTGAGGAGGACGACGGCCAGGGTCTGCGCGACCAACCAGCCGACGATGACGACGGCCAGGTAGGCCACCGATTCCTTGGCGAAGCCAAGGTACGCATTGGCTGCAGCGAGCAGCCACGACGCCTTCTTCAACGCGTCGGCCGCGGACTTGCGTGCGTCCTTGTTGAAGAACAGGGTCAGGCGGCGACGCCGCTCACCCTTGGGCGGATGTTTCGTCTTGCGAGTTGCCATGTGACGTTTCCATTCTTGTTGTGCGAGAAAGGCGCCGCCACCCCGACCGGGGGCAGGGCGCCCCGCTCGGGTTGATGAAGTCGCAGGTGTGTTGGCACCTGCTCGATGCGCGGCCTGGGGAGGTCGCATCCGTGCCGGTCGCACGGAGTTCGGGGGTCGCGGTGCTCATCGCGCCACGACGCTGAGACCGCCGGCGGGCGTTCGATGCACGAGGCATCGAACGCCCACAGGTGGACGATCAGGCTGCGTCCCGCAGGGACAGCGAAGGGATGGTGAGCCAGGGCGCCAGGTAGACCTGGGTCTGGCTCGAATCGATGGCATGCACACGCTGGTGGCTTGCCAGATGCTCGAGCTTGAGCAGCAGCGCGTTGGCGTACTCGGCCGTGTCGGCCGTGCACTCCGCGAGGCTGTTGCGCACGAGCTGGATGTAGTGGTCGACCATCGGTGCCGGCGCCCGAGCGGCGTCGAGTTCGATGATCTGAAGGGCTTCGACGTTCATCGTCTTGGACAGTCCTTAGGGATGCGCCTTCGCGAGACCCTTGACGGCGGCACTTCGCGTGCTAGATACGGTGGCAGGTTCGCGAGAGGACGAAGATGCTGAGGTTGGGCAATGCGATCAGGCTGACGCGCAAGGAAGCCGAACGGCTCGAACGCATCACCGGTTTCCCGGTTGATGGCGTTCGAACGCTCGACGGCCTGGCGCTGTACGTTGCGCAGTGCAAGGCCTACTACGCCGAGGAGTCCCGTGAGTACGAGATCCTGGCGTGGCTCATCGACAACGAGGTGTCACGCTGCCTGGCCGCCGCGTGAGGCAGGAGCCTCGGGGGCAGCCGGCGCTTCCGGAGTCGCCGGCGCCGTGCTCGGCGATGCGGCGAACCCGGTGATCACCTCGGCGACCTCCGGATGCTTCGCGAGCACGTCCACGCGTGCCTTGGCACGTGAGGCGCCGGTCTTGGGCTTTGACGCCTTCGGCTCGACGGTGGACTTGCTGGAGAAGATCCTGGGAATGGCGACGACGACGGCCGTCGCCAGCTGCAGGACGCTGATGGGCGCGGTCACGAAGATCGCGCGGAACGCGGCCACGGTGCGCTCGCTCTGTTCGTCGGCAAGGGCCTTGGCATGCAAGGTCTCGCAGGCGATCAGGTAAAGCGCCTCGTGGCGGCTCCTGGCTTCAGGGTTGCTGTTGAGGTACTTGACCACTTCCGCGGCGCCGGGAGGCTGGCGCACGGCGCGGTACAGGTGCACCCAGGCCATCTCCTCGGCCAACTCGTGACGATCCGGTGGAACCGGGGCGGCGAGCTGGCCTTGGATGGGGCCGATGCTGGGCAATTGCTGATGCATGGTTCGCTCCGTTGGATGTCCACGGAGACGAGCCGGCCGCAGGGGACGAAGCGTCCCCGTGGGGTAGCATGAACTCGCCGGCAAGCCGGTGTTCACAGGAAGCCATCACGATGGATCGTTCAGGCCAGACTCTTGAAGTCATCGATGGCGGGCGCGAAGCGCTCGAGCGGGCCTACATGTGGGCGATCCTGTTCGATCGTCCCGACAAGCAGGCCCTCGCGAGGCGCCTCGAACCTTCCGCTAACGACGTCCTTTGCGCCGTTGCTCCAGATGAAGACGGGACACGAGTTCCTCGTCGATCAGGCGCACGACCCGCAGGACATCGCTGCGGACAGGGCCGCGAGTGATCCGCAGCCGCTCCAGGCTCTGAAGGAGTTCTTCCTTCTTCGCCTGAAGCTCTTCAGCGCTGCCCTCGTCGACAAGACGCAGCAGGCTCAGCCACAGGTGCTTGTCCATCTGCTCCTCACGCAGCCAGCGGCAGCGGTCGGGGCATCGGGACGACCACGTCGGCCGACGGGCGGACGAACGCGGTGCACAGGGCCGGAGGCTTCCTGGCCACCACAACGGGGTGTTGCGGCAGGCCACTACCGCCACAGAGGCGGCACACGGTGTGAGCCGTGGACTTCGACATGGTCGTTCTCCTTTGCACAAATGCAAAAGGGGAACGACACGTCCCCCGGATGGAGAAGCAACGTTCCCCATTCGGGTTGAAGGCGACGCGATCGCGCGCCCATGGACAGGCGAAGAGACCCACGCCGAAGCGATGGGTCTTTCGCACACTTCAGGACTTGCGTCCCAGGGATTCGGGCCAGGCACACGGGTGTGCCCAGCCGAGGTCATCCAGCAGGCCGGATGATCAGAGGACTTCGCGGCGCCACGCGAAGCGATGAAGACGCACGGAGGCAAGAAGCCTGCGGGGCTGGCGCAGCCGACTTCGTGGCCGATGTGTCATGTGCACATCGACAAGGAGGCGCGCCGACCGGGATCGACGCCAACCAGCACGGACTGGTTCGGCCGCTTGCGCGCGCCGGGATTCGCCGCTTGCGCGGCATGGCCGTCCGAAGACGGTCGATTCAAGTGCGGGTCACGACCGCTAACGCCAGGGTGCAGGGCACCTTGGACTCCAAGTCCAGCCGTTGACGGCTCTCGTTGAAGGCTGTACCAGCGACGATCGCCAGCAGGAAGCTCCGCAAGTTTGCCACTCGGTTGTGGCCCTGGGTAGGGGTCTCGCGAGGTCTTGAAGCCGGCGCAGGTTCATGTGTCCAGCGTGTGCCTGATGACACGGGCCGGAGCGCTCCGACGGTGGATCGGCAGACGGCGATGAGGACCTCGGACGACGTCTGCGGGCTCGTGCTCCCGGCATGGGGCGTGTGGCTGTGCCCCTTGAACACGAGGAGGTGCCTCGTAGCCTGAGTGCGTGAACATCATCAGGATCCACTGCAACGACGAAGCCGTCGCGGCGAGCCCGCCGGACCTGTTCGGCTTGATGGCGGACGTCGAACGGTTCTCGATCGAGGTGCCATCCGAGGTCGCGAATGTCCTGGCTGCAGGGGCGCCGGTGTTCGTGGGCGTGAGCGGAGGGCGTGACTCGCAGGCGCTGGCCTATCGGGTGTGCGCGCACCTCGACGACATCGGGCACCAGGGCCGGCGCTTCCTGATCCACGCCGACCTCGGCCGCGTGGACTGGAGGGACAGCCTGCCTGTCTGCGAACGGCTGGCACAGCGCCTCGGCGTGGAACTCATCGTCGTGCGCCGCAACGCGGGCGACATGATGGATCGGTGGCTGTCGCGCTGGACCGCCAACGTCGCGCGCTACGCGAACCTCGAGTGCGTGAAGCTGATCTTGCCGTGGAGCACCGCCGCGCAGCGCCTTTGCACGGCCGAGCTCAAGAGCCAGGTCATCGCCCGCGAGATGCGCCGCCGCTTTCCCGAAGGTGATGTCGTCTCCGCCGTGGGCATCCGGCGCGAGGAGAGCGCGAAGCGGGCGCGCATGCCGGCCTGGAAGCAGGACGAGCGCACGACGCGTAGACGCGGCGCGGGCCACACCTGGAACCCCCTCCTGGGCTGGCGGCGCGGGGACGTCAACGACTACGTGCGCATCCGGGGCGACGAACTCCATGAGGCCTACCGGCTCTATGGCAGCACGAGGGTCTCGTGTGCGTTCTGTGTGCTCGGCTCGGAGCATGACCTTCGAGCGTCGAGCAACTGCACCGACAACCAGGCGATCTACCGCGAGATGGTGGCGCTGGAGGCTACGAGCACCTTCTCGTTCCAGAGCCACCGTTGGCTCGGCGACGTGGCTCCGGACCTGCTCGATGCGGGTCTTCGCGCGCGGCTGCAGGAGGCCAAGGAGCGTGCCCGATTGCGGATGAGTGCTGAGGCCAGGCTGCCGGAACACCTGCTCTTCGTGAAGGGCTGGCCCACGGTCCTGCCCACGCCGGGCGAAGCGGCAGTGATCGCCGAGGTCCGTCGCGATGTCGCGCAGGCCCTCGGCCTGCAGGTGCATCACACCGACCGGGACGCAGTGCTGGTGCGCTACCGCGAACTGATGACGGTGGCCAGGGCGAAGGCGGTGGCCAACGACTTGCCGCTGCATACCGAAGAAGGACTGCAAACATGAACTCGACCACCCTGGCGCCGAGAGCCGGCGCCGTTCCCGAACCGCTGGTGGACATCGCTTCGATCTCGTCGCGCCTGTTCTGGCTGGTTCGCAACTCGATGTCTGGTGCCGCAGCGGGCCTGCATTTGCCGACGACGGTGTTCACCCGGTTCGGCGACGCCGTGGCCGCACGCGATGCCATCGACGAGACCCCGCCACTGTTGGACCACCCTCAGGGGCTGTGCCGGCTGCACGACGACGTGATCGTCGACGGTGTGGGGCCTGGTCGTGTCAACTGGATTCATCCGAGCGGCGATGTTCGCGTCGAGCTCGCGCGGCATCCGGGCAGCGCGGAGTTCTACCCCGTCGCAGCGATCAGGCGGGCGGTCGCACCCCGGCCGCGCTTCGAGCACGAGGTCGTCCCGGTCGGCCTTCGGGAGGCGAACCTGGTGGTGGAGCGGTTGCACCGAAGACTGGGCAAGGTCCAGGGACACAAGTTCGCCGTCGGCCTGCGCCGTGTCGCCGATCAGGAACTGGATGGTGTGGCCGTGTGCGCGCGGCCGGTGGCACGACACCTGGACGATGGCCTGACGGCCGAGGTTCGACGGGTGGCTGTCGATCCCTCGGTGACCAACGGCTGCACCAAGCTGCTCGGCGCGGTCGCCAAGGCCGCTTCCGCGATGGGCTATCGGCGCCTCGTGACGTACACGGCAGAGGGCGAGGGCGGAGCCAGTCTCTACGCGGCGGGCTGGGACCCCATCGGGCGCAGCGCGGGTGGCCACTGGGGGTCGGTCAGGCGGCCGCGCGAAGCGGGATCCGACGAGGGGCGCAAGGTGGTGTGGGTCAAGGTGCTGCGTGGAGGGTTCCACGAACGGGCTTGTCGCTGGACCTGATTGCGAAGGATCTCCGTGAAAGCCACGTATGGCCCGCATCGCAAGCTGGGCAGGGCGGCGTCGCGTGGTACGAAGTAGGTAGCGCGTAGCATCAGGGCTGGACTTACATCTGGTATCTTCGTCCCCGGGAGGGGCGATGGGCCTGCGAGAGATCGAGTACGCCGAAGAGTACCGTTCGGGCGAAGACGATGCGCTGACATCATTCTTCTTGCCCTCGTTCCGGGCCGCCCGCACCTACGATCGTGCAGTAGGCTACTTCTCAAGTTCGGCGCTGGAGTCGTTCGCCGAACCCTTCGAGCGCTTCGTCCAGTTCGGCGGCACCGTCCGGCTGGTCGCTTCGGTGGAGGTTCATCGGGACGATCTAGAGGCGATCGAGCGGCAGGCCGGTCGCGAGGCTGCTTGCGAGGCAAGGATTCTCGAGATCATCGATCAAGAGTTCAGCGGAAAGACGCTCAGCACAGGAGTGCAGAAACTCGCGGCACTGCTGGAGATGGGACGGCTTGAGATCCGGATCGCCGTGCCAAAGACAGGTCGCGGCATCTACCACGAGAAGGTTGGCATCTTCGACGGAGATGAGACGGACTACGTGGCGTTCGCAGGTTCGACTAACGAGAGCCGGCAGGCCTTGGAGTTCAACTACGAGTGCATTGACGTCTTTCCGTCGTGGCGGTCACCATCGCGCGCGCTGAACAAGAAGAAGCACTTTGAAGCTTTGTGGGAATCGCGCGCTCCCGGCGCTACGACTTACACGTTTTCGGATGCAGCCAAGCGAAAGCTGATCCGAGCTGTACTACACGAGCCGACCGGCCCCGGAGGATCAGGAAAGTCGGAAGAGGCCGGTTTGTGGCCTCACCAGAGAGCAGCGCTGCAGGAATTCCTTAGCAAGCAGCGCGGCATCCTCGAGATGGCCACGGGCACGGGCAAGACGCGCACTGCGCTGGCCGTTCTCAGACATCTCATCAGCCATGGGTCGATTCGGACCGCCATCGTTACCGCAGATGGCAGCGACTTGCTCGATCAGTGGGCTGCTGACCTCGCGACCAGTCTGCAGGCGTGCACTCCGCGCTTTCGGCTGTTGAAGCACTACCGCGAGCATCATCAGCGGGACGAGTACCTCATTGACTCAGACCTGTCAGTCCTGTTGTGTTCGAGGCAGGCCTTGCAGCCTGTCTTGAAGCGCATGAGCGGGCCGGAGAAGCGAGACGCGTTTGTCGTCCACGACGAGGTTCATCGGTTCGGCAGCGCCTCCCACGTTGCCGAGCTCGACGGCGAGACGGAAGAGGTTCCATGGAGACTCGGGCTCAGCGCTACGCCAGACAGGGAGTACGACCAAGCGGGCAATGCGTTCATCGAGCGCAATGTCGGCGAGGTGATTTTCCGGTACCCGCTGGAGGATGCGATCGCAGACGGCGTCCTGTGCGAGTTCGACTACTTGCCCCTGGAATGGGATCCAAGCGCCGACGACAAGCGCGAGGTGCAAGCGCTCATGGCGAGGCGGAGCGCTCGAGACGCTGCCGGCAATCCGGTTATGAGCGAAGAAGAGTTTCGGCGCGAAGTGGCCCGGGTCTACAAGGTTTCGGTCGAGAAGGTGCCGCTGTTTGTCCAGTTCGTTCAGGCACGCCCGGATGCACTGGAGCGCTGCATCGTCTTTCTTGCGGAGAAGTCGTATGGGCTTTACGTTAGCGACCACATTCATGCGATCACGCCGCGGTTCCGGACCTACTTCGATGCAGACGAGCCAGCCGCGCTGAAAGAGTTTGCCACGGGCATCATCGATTGTCTCCTCACGTGCCACCGTGTCTCAGAGGGCATCGACATCCGCAGCGTGAGGACCGTAGTGCTCCTGTCAGCGGACAGAGCCCGACTTGAGACCATCCAAAGGATCGGGCGATGCCTCCGCACGGACCCGACAAACCCTGGCAAGCGAGCGCTTGTGGTTGACTTCATTCGCCGGCGTTCGGGCCCGGCCGCGGAGCCCACGGGCGACGAGTTGCGAAGGCAGTGGCTCGAGGCACTGTCGCAAATCAAGGGGAGAGTACATGCCAGTCAATGAGAACGTTATCGCTGCGTTGAAAGCTGCAGCCACGAGTGCGCGGCAACCGAAGGAGGTCGCGCACCGGTTGGTATCTTGGCTCGATGAGCTCGAGAAGGGCAACTTCAGTCGAGGCACCGACGACGAGGAACGACTCATCGCAGATTTGCTGGAGCAGGTTGTGCTTCCCGAAGGCCAGGCCGCGCTCGACGCGCTCGGGGAAGGCGGCGATCAATGACGGATGTTCGCCTGCTCGGTTGGAGCGCCAGCGGCATGCGATGCCCGGACCACGAGATTTCGCTGGAACGAAGTGCTGAGAAGCCTTACCACGTTAGCCTCATTCAGATGCCAAACGGCACCGGTAAGACGACGACACTCGAACTGCTGCGGCATGCGATGTCGGGCCCTGAGGCCTGGGGAGACCGCAGCGCAATTCCGGAGTTTGCACCGCGTGGCAGCCAAGGAGGACGAGGAAAGTTCGATGTTCGCCTCCTCGTAGATGGAAGGCGCCATACGATCGAAATGACACTCGACTTTCAGACTCGGCGTGACGAATATCGAACGACGTTGCCGAGCGGATCTTCCGCAGGATTCAACCGGACCGGCCCGCTCAAGAGAATTCTGACACCCGAGTTCGTCCCGTTCTTTGTATTCGATGGCGAACTGGCACATGCGCTGCTCGACCCGAAGCGGACGCGCGCGCGCGAGGCTTTGGAGGTCCAGTTCCAGCTCACGACGCTCAACGGCTTTCGGAGCAAGCTCGACCGGTACTGGGAGCTGAAGTCGCGCAACTCCACGGCCAAGGGTGAGAAGGGGGTGACGCAACGCCAAAACCGATTGAACGAGCTGAAGGCGCGGCGTACGAAGTTGATGCAGGAGCGCAAGAGCCTGGTCAAGCAGGTCACTTCGGCAACCGAGAAGCATGCTCTGCTTGAGGCGGAGTACCGAGAACGATTTGATCAAGACGAGCAGGCCCAGGCGGAACGCCAACGATTGGAAGGTGAGTTGGGGAGGGCACAAGGGAACCTCGAGAGTGTTCTCGCCGCCGCCCTGAACGACGTACGGATGCCTCAGAACTTGTCACCGCGTTTCACGTCGGGACTGCAAATGCTGAGAGACAGCCTTGACCGCCTGAAGCTGCCGGAGAGCGCCGCAAGGGAGTTCTTCGAGGAGCTGGCGCATGACGAATACTGCGTCTGCGGTGAGGAGATGACCGATGCTCGGCGCGGCGCCATCCTTAAACGTCGTGACTCGTATCTTGGCAAGGAGGACATGGGGATCCTGAACTCAATCAAGGGGTCCGTCAAAGACCTGGCTGGCTCCGAGGCATCGACCTACCGCGCGAACTACGACAAGCAGCTGACGCGGTTGCGGGATGCCGTGCGGGAGCGAGACGAGTTTCAAGGTGAGTTGGATGCCCTGAAGGCCCGTCGTCTGGGGGGCGGTGATGCTGAATTGACCGCCATGAAGGAAACGCTGGACGAACTCGAAGCCGAAATCGGACGCGCGAAATCGCGGCTCGAGGAGTTGGACGCAGACGATGACCAGTTCGGTGAGGACAGCGACTCGATTAAGGCACTGGACAAGCGCATCAAGAAGGCGGCCGACCAGGTGGCGGAGGCGACGCAGACTCGGGACATTCGGCTGAAGACCAACCTGCTCAAGAGCTTGATCACGGCGGCGGTCGAGGATGCGACGAACAGGATCGCTGGCAAGCTCGTCAGTGCAACGAACAAGCGCTTGGAGGGAATCCTGACGCGCTCGCCGTTGAGGGTGTCTGACGTCAGAGACAGTGTTGTGCTTGACGGGCAGAGCAAAGGAAGCCCTGGCCAGACGCTCGCGTTGGGATATGCATTCCTGCTTGGCCTCTTCGACGCCGGTCAGGTCAGCCTGCCGTTCATCGTGGATAGCCCGACGGGCGCATTGGACAAGAACGTGAGGCGCGAGATCGCAGGGTTGTTGCCTGAGATATCCAAGCAGCTGATCGCCTTCACTACCAGCTCGGAGTATGAGGATTTCGTTCCGGTACTTGATCAGGCGGCCAAGGGCGATGTCCAGTATTTGACGATGTTCAGGCTCAACGAATCGACTAGGGATTTGCTGAATAGGGTCAGTGAATCGGAGGTAACCGAGACATCGAACGGAGCACTCGTGCGCTCGAAGGAATTTTTCGCCGAGTTCGATGACTCGGCCTTCGGGAAGGGCGAACTGAGGGAGTCCGCATGAGCTTTCGTTTGAGGACTGACGCCGAGAAGTGGTTCAGCGAAATTGCTGATCACCCCGGCATGTTGAAATTCGACCTGTATTACTTCTGCCTCATGGCGGGATTCGCTGGAATTCGGCGCTCACCGCTCTCGGGCGCCGACAAACCGGCATTCGTGGATGAGTTTCCAGCCCCCTACAAGTTGCAGCAGAACCTGCTGCTTGCCGGCTTGATTGATGCCGAGCTTCGAAGCTTGCTGGGTCGCGGCGTCACTGCACAAGACAAGCCATCGGTGCATAGAAAGGTCTCTGAACTCCTTGCAGCGACCGGTACCAGCACGCACTTGAGTAACGCGGGCTCCGCGAAGATGAACGAGTACGCCAGCGGCGGCTTCGATGTCCTTGTCGAACGACTGTCTGACAAGCCTCGCAGGCTCGAGACGTTCCTGCGTGCGTATGCCAAGGTCATAGCCGATCTCGAAGAGGAGGCTCGGAAGGCGGAGGCGGATTTCGAAGCGGCAGAGTAGATTGCCTCCATCGACACCGCGCCGCTCTGACAACAGGAAAGGCGGGCGGGAGTTTATTCGGGGACGAGCGTTCCCATCAGACCTGCGCTCAGCTCGAAGAACTGGTGGGCGTCCAGTTTGAGCAGACTTCTCGCTGCGACGCTCGAGGCCTGCCATCCCGAACCGCCGATCGCGTGCAGTTCGTTGCCGACGTCGTTCAAGAGCGAACCGGCGATTGCTGACGACACAGCGCCCAAGTGATGCGTCATTAGAAGCAAGTTGCGCTGATTGTTCAGATCTTTGAACGTGGCGAGCCGCTTGGCGTTCAGCAGCATCTTCTGGTTTGCGACCAGACTGTCATGGCAGTTTAAGAGCGTCACCATCGTGTCTTGACCGACGGGGGGTGAGAGTGCTCCAGCCCCATTGTTGGCTGTAAAGTTCACGAGCCCTTGCGCTGCGCACTCCGAGAACAACAGCAAGTCTGTTGCACGGTGGCAGTACAGCAGCGCTAGTGAGTGGCGTCGCAGCCCGAAGTGAATGACCGCAAGGGCGTGACACAGCGCGGATGCTTCACGCAACGCGTCGGACTGGTTCGTAACGAAGAGCTTGGTGTCCAGCCACGATTGAAAGGTCGTAAGCCAGCGATAGAAGCTGTCCTGAAGAACCCTGGGAAGCGATCCCTGGAAGCGCGAACGGAGATCATGCAGCTGTTGAGCGGCTTCCAGTGACAAATCGCTTTTCAACAGCCACCAGGTCCTTGCCTTTGAGACGGTGGTTGTCGTCAAGGTGAGCGGCGAGCCCCAGAGAAAGGGTTGCACCAAGCGAGTCACAAATCCCTTACAGAACTCGACAAACTGAATCTGGTCGGGATGAAGAAGTCCCTGATGCTTCTCAAGCGCGACAAGTGCTGCGGTCGCTCCACGATCGTCCCACGTGCTCAAGGCGACCTTGAGACGAACGAGGTTGCGTGCGATCCAGATGTGATCAACCGGAATTGAGGAGGGCTGGTCGAGCCAAGCGTCGGTCGAGTCGGCGAGGTGATGGAGATAGAGGCGAAGTAGTTCGAGAAAAGGGTACCCGTTCGGCAGAACCTTGTAGACCGCAGTACCCGGTGCGATCTTGGACTTCGCCTGTTGGCCGAATGCGACTTCGTCGTCGCGTTTGTAGAGCAGTGTCTTGACCGCAGGGACAGTGGCTCCAGGGAACCAAAGCGCGACCGTCATGAAGATGGAAGCAACAGTACACCGGCGTCGATCTCCAGTGCGTTCGACAACTCTTCGATCGCCTGAGCAAAGCGACTCGCCACAAGGTCAGTGTAAGAGTCCGACCAGCACCGTCATTGACGATCAGTATTCCGAGGGACTCAGTCTTACGTTGACGTCCTCGACATCGAAGGCCGCGGGATCGAAGGCGCCGCCGATCCATGCCGTGAGGTGCTCGTGTTCCGGATGGC
>JAURZM010000020.1 GCA_030653385.1 Rubrivivax sp.
AGCCCGTGGGCCGTGAAGCGGCTCGAAGAGTACGGCGGCGACATCCGCAAGTTCAAGGTGACCAAGCGCCACCCCAGCATCCTGAAGCAGGTGGGCATCAGTAAGACCGAACCGGGCGACGAAAACAACCAGGACATCAGCAGCCTGGTGGGCAAGGTCGACATCCGCAAGCTCGAAAGCTTCAGCCAGGACGACCCCGACGCCTACAGCTACAGCGGCGGCCTGTGCCTGGCCAACCAGGGCCTGCTGGAATTCGTGGAAATGTTCAAGGCGCCCATCAAGGTGCTGCACCCGCTGCTGACGGCCACGCAGGAAGGCAATTTCAAGGGCACCGAAGGTTTTGGCGCCATTCCCTTCGACGGTGTCGTGCTGGCACACAGCAACGAAAGCGAGTGGAAGGCCTTCCGCAACAACAAGAACAACGAAGCCTTCCTGGACCGCATCTACATCGTCAAGGTGCCCTACTGCCTGCGTGTGAGCGAAGAGATCCACATCTACGAAAAGCTGCTGAAGAACTCGTCGCTGGCGGCGGCCACCTGCGCGCCCGGCACGCTGAAGATGATGAGCCAGTTTGCCGTGCTCACGCGCCTGAAGGAACCCGAGAACAGCAGCCTCTATTCCAAGATGCTGGTGTACGACGGCGAGAACCTGAAGGACACCGACCCGCGTGCCAAGAGCTACCAGGAGTACCGCGACTACGCGGGCGTGGACGAAGGCATGAACGGCATCAGCACGCGCTTTGCCTACAAGATCCTGTCCAAGGTCTTCAACTTCGACAGCGCCGAGGTGGCGGCCAACCCGGTCCACCTGATGTACGTGCTGGAGCAGCAGATCGAGCGCGAGCAGTTTGCCAAGGAAACCGAAGACAAGTACGTCGGCTTCATCAAGGAACTGCTGGCTCCGCGCTACGCAGAATTCATCGGCAAGGAAATCCAGACCGCCTACCTGGAAAGCTACAGCGAATACGGCCAGAACATCTTCGACCGCTACGTCACCTATGCCGACTACTGGATCCAGGACCACGAGTACCGCGACACCGACACTGGCGAGGTCTTCGACCGTGCTTCGCTGAACGGCGAGCTGGAGAAGATCGAAAAGCCGGCTGGCATTGCCAACCCGAAGGACTTCCGCAACGAGATCGTCAACTTCGTGTTGCGCGCCAGGGCCAACAACCAAGGCAACAACCCGGTCTGGACCAGCTACGAAAAACTGCGCACCGTGATCGAGAAGAAGATGTTCAGCAACACCGAAGAGCTGTTGCCGGTGATCAGCTTCAACGCCAAGGCCAGTGCCGACGAGGCCAAGAAACACGAAGACTTCGTGACGCGCATGGTGGCCAAGGGCTACACGCAGAAGCAGGTGCGGCTGCTGTGCGAGTGGTACCTGCGGGTTCGCAAGAGCAGCTGATCCATGCAGCACATCGTTGATCGCCGGCTGGCTGGCAAGAACAAGTCGATCGGCAATCGAGAGCGCTTCCTGCGTCGCTACAAGGACCAGATCAAGGAAGCGGTCAAACGGGCCATCGACGGGCGAGGCATTCGCGACATCGAACGGGGTGAGGACATCCACATTCCCAAGAAGGACCTGTCGGAGCCGGTTTTCGGCCACGGCCAGGGCGGTGTGCGCGAAACCGTGCACCCGGGCAACCAGGACTACGTGCGCGGCGACCGCATCGAAAGGCCCAAGGGCGGTCAGGGCAGCGGCAGTGGCAAGGGCCAGGCCGGTGACAGCGGCGAAGGTGAAGACGACTTTGTCTTTGCGCTGAGCAAGGAAGAGTTCATGCAGGTCTTTTTCGAAGACCTGGCCTTGCCGCACCTCGTGCGCACGCAACTGGCCGAAGTGCCCGAGTACAAAAGCCACCGCGCCGGCTTCAGCAACGACGGCACGCCGAACAACCTGAGCGTCGTGCGCAGCATGCGCGGCGCCTTGGGCCGCCGCATCGCACTGGGCATGGGGCCGCGCCGCGAACTGCACGCGCTGGAGGCCGAGTTGCTGGAATGCCAGCAGGCGCTGCAACCCGGCGACGCGGTGGCCGCAGCCTACATCGCCGATCTGAAAGATCGCATCACCGCACTGCGTGCACGTGTCGAACGCATCCCCTACCTCGACCCCATCGACCTGCGCTACCGCAACCGCGTGAAGACGCCGGTGCCCACCAGCAAGGCGGTGATGTTCTGCCTGATGGACGTGTCGGGCAGCATGGACGAAGGCCGCAAGGAACTGAGCAAGCGTTTTTTCATCCTGCTGTATCTCTTCCTGACCCGGCACTACGAAAAGATCGACCTCGTGTTCATCCGCCACCACACCCAGGCGCAGGAAGTGGACGAGCAGAACTTCTTTCATGCCCGCGAAACCGGCGGCACGGTGGTGAGCAGCGCGCTGGTGCTGATGGAAGAGATCATCAAGGCGCGTTACGACCCCAGCCAGTGGAACATCTACGGCGCGCAGGCCAGCGATGGCGACAACTGGCACCACGACAGCGGCCGCTGCCGCGAATTGCTCAGCGAAAAGCTGCTGCCGCTGGTGCGTTACTTTGCCTACGTGCAGGTGGCCGAAGAAGAGCAGAACCTGTGGGAGGAATACAGCCACCTGCAGGCCGCGCACAAACACTTCGCGATGCGCAAGGCCACGGAAGCCAGCCAGATCTACCCCGTGTTCCGCGACCTCTTCAAGAAAGAGGGAGCCAAGGCAGCATGAAGGGCGCCGCATGAAGATCAAGCCCGCCGCGCTGGAGCAGCCGCTGCCCCTGGCCGACCGTCCCAGCGAACACCTGCCCGGCCCCAGTGACTGGAGCTTCGAGCTCATCGAGCGGTATCACCGCATCATCAAGGCCACGGCCGAGCGCTTCGGGCTGGACACCTACCCGAACCAGCTGGAGATCATCACCGCCGAGCAGATGATGGACGCCTATTCCAGCGTCGGCATGCCGGTGAACTACCGCCACTGGAGCTACGGCAAGGAGTTCATCAGCACCGAGAAGAACTACAAACGCGGGCACATGGGGCTGGCCTACGAAATCGTCATCAACAGCAACCCCTGCATCAGCTACCTGATGGAAGAAAACACGATGGCCATGCAGGCCCTCGTGATTGCGCACGCGGCCTACGGCCACAACAGTTTCTTCAAGGGCAACTACCTGTTCCGCATGTGGACCGATGCGGCGTCGATCATCGACTACCTGGTCTACGCGAAGAACTACGTCGCAGCGTGCGAAGAAAAACACGGGCTCGATGCGGTGGAAAGTTTCATCGACAGCTGCCACGCGCTGTCCAACCACGGTGTCGACCGCTACCGCCGCCCCAGCCGCAAGAGCCTGGCGCAGGAACTGGCCGAGCGCATCGACCGCGAGGCCTATGCGCAGCGCCAGGTCAACGACCTGTGGCGCACGCTGCCGCGCCGTGCGGAAAGAGAAGACGCCACGCCAGAGGCCAAGCGCTTCCCCGACGAACCGCAAGAGAACCTGCTGTACTTCATCGAAAAAAACGCGCCGCTGCTCGAACCCTGGCAGCGCGAGATCGTGCGCATCGTGCGCAAGGTGGCGCAGTACTTCTACCCGCAACGCCAGACGCAGGTCATGAACGAAGGCTGGGCCACCTTCTGGCACCACAAGCTCTTGAACACGATGTACGACGACGGTTTCCTGACCGACGGCGTGATGATCGAGTGGCTGAAGTCACACACCAACGTGATCTACCAGCCGCCGGTGGGCCACAAGGCCTACAGCGGCATCAACCCGTATGCGCTGGGTTTTGCGATGTACACGGACATCTTGCGCATCTGCGAAAAACCCGACGCCGAAGACCGCGACTGGTTCCCCGACATTGCCGGCAAGCCCTGGCTGCCCACGTTGGACCACGCGATGCGCAACTTCAAGGACGAAAGTTTCATCGGCCAGTACCTCAGCCCCAAGCTGATGCGCGACCTGCGCCTGTTTGCCATCCACGACGACGAAAAACAGAGCGAGCTGGAAGTCAGCGCCATCCACGACGACAGCGGTTACCGCCGTGTGCGCGAATCGCTCAGCCGCCAATACGACCTGGGCAGCCGCGAACCCAACATCCAGGTCTGGAACGTGAACCTGCGCGGTGACCGTTCACTCACGCTGCGCCACTTCCAGCACAACGACCGCCCGCTGCACGACAGCGGGCAGGAAGTGATGAAACACGTGGCGCGGCTGTGGGGCTTCGGGGTGCACCTGGAAAGCACCAACGCCAAGGGCGACGTGACCAAGCGCTTCAGCGTGCCGGCGCCGGCGGGCTGAGCCGTACGCCCGCCGCGGGCAGCGTCAGCACCACCCGCAGCCCACCCAGCGGCGTGTCCTGCAGCTCGACGCGGCCGCCGTACAGCCCTACCAGCTCGTGCACGATGGCCAGGCCCAGGCCGCTGCCGGGCACCGATTCGTCCAGCCGCGCACCGCGGTTCATGACCGCATCGCGCCGGCTGGTTTCGATGCCGGGGCCGTCGTCTTCGACCGTGATCTGGAAGCGCGGCGGGTCTGACAAAGCCAAGCGCTGCGCAGATACCTGCACCGTGTGACGCGCCCACTTGCAGGCGTTGTCCAGCACATTGCCCAGCATTTCCTGCAGGTCCTGCGACTCACCGGCAAAGGCCAGCTCGGGGTCGATGGAGGCGACGTCCATCGACAGGTGCCGCGCGGCATGCACCTGCGCCATCACCCGCAGCAGGCCGGCCAGCGCCTGCGCCACAGCGGCGCGTGTGCCCGGCACACCCTGTGAAGCAGCCGCACGTGAACGGGCCAGATGCCAGTCGACATGGCGGCGCGCCACGTCCACCTGCTCCTGCACCAGCGTTGCCAGCGCCGTGGGGCCCTGTGCAGCGGACACATTGGCCGCCTGCGCCATCGCGGCCAGCGGCGTCTTGATGGCATGGGCCAGGTTGCCGGCCTGCATGCGGGCGCGGGCCACGACCTCGGCGTTGCGGTCCAGCACGGCGTTGAAGTTGTCGATAAGTGGTTGCACCTCGGCAGGAAACCGGCCTTGCACCCGGGGCGAGCGCCCGCCTTGGATGTCGGCCAGCCCGCGGTTCAGCGCGCGCAGCGGCGCCAGGCCAACGGCTACCTGCGCCAGCGCGGCTGCGCACAACAGGGCCAGCAGCAGCAGCAGCGACAAGGCCAGCACGCCGTTGAAACGCGTCACGGCGGCTTCGGTCGGGCTCAGGTCGGCGGCCACCAGCACACGCCAGGGGCCTCCCGTTGCGCCGTCGACCTGCACGGTGCGCTCCACCAGCAGCAATTCGGTGCCTGCCGGGCCGGTCACGGCGTGCACATGCACGGGGCCCGGGGTCAGCTCGTCCAGCGGTGCGTCCAGCGTGGTGTCCCACAGCGAACGCGAGCGCAGCTGCGCACGTTTCACGGCGCCCGGTCCGGCGGCGTCGATCTGCCAGTACAGGCCCGAGTAGGGGCGTGACCAGCGTGGGTCGGCCAGCAGGGCCGGGTCCAGCTGCGGCTGGCCGTTGCTGTCGAATTCAAGGCGTGCCGTGACCTGGTCCAGCTGCGCCGTCAGTGTGTCGGCAAACTGCTTCTGCACATGGCTGCGGAACAGGCTGCCCAGCAGCAAGCCGGCCAGCACCAGCGCCACCAGCACTGCCACCAGCGTGGCCGCCAGCAGGCGAAAGCGCAGTGAGCCGGCCCAGAAGCGGCGCATCACGGCTCGGCGCGCGGCGCAGCAGTCAGCCGGTAACCCAGGCCGCGCACGGTCTCGATGGTGTCGGGCGGCAGCTTGCGGCGCAGGCGGCCGATGAAAACCTCGATGGTGTTTGAATCGCGGTCGAAGTCCTGCGCGTACAGGTGTTCGTTGAGCTCGGTGCGTGACACCACCTGGCCGGGCCGGAGCATCAGGTAGGCCAGCAATCGGTATTCGTGGCTGGTCAGGTTGACGTGCTGGCCGTCCAGCGTGACGCGGCTGCTGCGGGTGTCCAGCGCCAGCGTGCCGCAATGCAGCAGCGGCGAAGCGATGCCCTGCGCGCGGCGGATCAGCGCCCGCAGCCGCGCCAGCAGCTCTTCCATGTGAAAGGGCTTGCTCAGGTAGTCGTCGGCACCCGCGTCGATGCCGGCCACTTTTTCATGCCAGCTGTCGCGTGCGGTGAGGATCAGCACCGGCAGCGTCAGGCCCGCCTGCCGCCACTGGCGCAGCACCGACAGGCCGTCCAGCACCGGCAGGCCCAGGTCCAGCACCACGGCGTCGAAGGGCTCGGTCTGGCCCAGGTGCAGCGCGTCGCGGCCGTTGTCGGCCAGGTCGACCGCGTAGGCGGCTTCGGTCAGGGCGTCACGCAACTGCTTGCGCAGCGTGGGCTCGTCTTCGACCAGCAGGATCCTCATCGCGGTGCGCCGATGGCCGCCGCTGCGGGCTGCTGCGGCTCAACGGGCGGCCCGCGCCGGCCGTGCTTGCCGCCCTTGTCCTCGCGGCGCTTGACCTGCAGCACCTGTGCCGTGCTGGCGTCCAGTTCCAGCTTCATCAACTGGCCGTTCGCCTGCAGCAGTTTCACTTCGTAGATCCAGCGGCCGTTGTCGCGCTCCAGCTCCAGTTCCAGCACCTGCCCCGGGTGTGTGCGCTGCAGGCGTTCGAGCAGCGTGGCCAGCGGCAGCACCTCGCCGGCTTGCACGGCGGCGCGGGCCCGTTCGTGGTCTCTTTCGCTGGCCTGGGCTGCGGGCAGCGCCAGGGCCGTGGCCAACACGGCCCACAGCGCAAAGCGGCCGGAGCACAGGACAAAACGGCTGGACAGGCTGTTCACGCCTTCGATTGTCGGATCCGCACCTGAACCGCAGATGAACGGGCCCTTCAGGCTGGCTTCAAGGGTGGATTCCAACAATGCCTGCATCGACATTGAAACCCCCCCGCCACCATGACACACCTTCACTCCCAACCGCTGCCGCACCTGCTGCTGGCGCTGACCCTGGCCACCGCCGCGCTGACCGTGCATGCCGCCGACACCACACCGGCCCAGCAACTGCAGCGCTTCAGCACCGAAGCCGGCGCACCCGGCCAGGCCGACAAGGGTCGCGTGTTGTTCACCACCCGCCATGGCGGCGAATGGTCTTGCGCTTCCTGCCACGGCCAGCTGCCGGTGGCCGCCGGCAAACACGCCAGCACCGGCAAGGCCGTCGATGCGCTGGCGCCGGCCTTCAACCCGCAGGCCTTCACCGACACCGCCAAGGTCGACAAGTGGTTTCGGCGGAATTGCAAGGACGTGATGCAACGTGAGTGCACGGCCGCCGAAAAGGCCGACGTGCTGGCCTGGTTGATCACCTTGAAGCGCTGAAGGAAACCTCATGAACACCCTGAATCTGCGTCGCTTGCCCGTGTTGGCCGGCACTCTGCTGACTTTGTGGATGGCACCCATCGCCCATGCCGACGGCGGCCGCCCGATGCCGCTGAACGTGCCCAAGGCCTACACGCAGGAATGTGCGGCCTGCCACCTGGCCTATCCGCCGAGTCTGCTGCCGGCGTCTTCCTGGCAACGGATGATGGGTGGGCTGGACAAACACTACGGCAGCGACGCGTCGCTGGACCCGGCCACCGTCAAGCAGCTCAGCACCTGGTTGCAGGCCTACGCCGGCACCGACAAGCGCGTTCGCGAAGCACCGCCGGAAGACCGCATCACAAAGTCGGCCTGGTTCGAGCGCAAGCACCGCAAGGTGCAGCCCGCCGTGTGGGTGCACAGCAGCGTGAAAAGCGCCGCCAACTGCGCGGCCTGCCACAGCGGCGCCGAGCGCGGTGACTTCGACGACGACGGCCTGCGGGTGCCGCCGGGCCTGGACCCCCGACTGACCCGTGGCTGGTCCGACTGAAGAGCTGCACAGCTGCACACCCGAACTGGCCATTCACCAAGGACACCCCATGAACGCCTCATCCAGCCTGAGCCCCGGCACAACAGCCACTGCACCGGCGCAGCCCGCACGCACCCGCCGTGTCGTCGACGCACCGACACGCATGTTCCACTGGCTCTTTGCGCTGAGCTTCGTCGGCGCCTACCTCACCGCCGACGGTGAACGCTGGCGTGCCATGCACGTCACGCTGGGTTACACGCTGGCGGGCCTGCTGGTGTTCAGGCTGCTGTACGGACTGTTCGGGCCGCGCCAAGCAGGCCTGGCGGTGTTGTGGCGCAAGGTGACGGGTGCACCCGCGTGGCTGCGTTCGGTGCTGCAGTCACCGACCCAGGCACCCTGGCGTCAGAGCCAGAACCTGCTGATGGCACTGGCCGTGGTGTTGCTGCTGCTGCTGGTGCTGCCGCTCACCTTGAGCGGATACGCCACCTACAACGAATGGGGCGGTGACTGGCTGGAAGAGGTGCACGAGTTTTTCGGCAACACCTTCGGCCTGGTCGTGCTGGCTCACGTGGCGCTGATCGCCGGCCTGAGCCTGGTGCGGCGCAAGAACCAGGCGCTGCCGATGCTGACGGGTCGCATCGAAGGAGCCGGGCCCGACCTGGTCAAGAACAACCGCGCCTGGCTGGCGGGCCTGCTGCTGGTCGCCGTGCTGGCCTTCGCGGCCTGGGAATGGCAGGCCTCGCCGCAAGGGCTGGTGCCGACCTCGGCCTGGGCCGGTGGCGGTTCAGGCCAGGGTCACGATGATGACGATGACTGACGTGCCGCCGTGCACCGGAGCCGCTGAGCGGACTCAGGCCGTGAACACCTTGCCCGGGTTCATGATGTTCTTCGGGTCCAGCGCTCGTTTGATGCTGCGCATCATGTCCACCGCGCCGGCCCCGGCCTCTTCCAGCAGGTAGCCCATCTTGTGCAGCCCGATGCCGTGTTCGCCGGTGCAGGTGCCACCCAGTCGCAGGGCACGTTGCACCATCTGCACGTTCAGGCGTTCCACCGCGGCCACCTCGGCTTTGTCGTCGGGGTCCATCAGGTAGCTCAGGTGGAAGTTGCCGTCGCCCACGTGGCCGACGATCCAGTACGGAATGCCCGAGGCCTCGGCTTCGTCGACGCTGACGTTGATGCTTTCGGCCAGGCGCGAGATCGGCACGCAGGTGTCGCTGCTCTGGCAGCGGCAGCCGGGGCGGCTTTGCAAAGCGGCGAAGTAACTCTGGTGGCGTGCCGCCCACAGCTTGCTGCGTTCTTCGGGTGTGCTGGCCCACTGGAAGGCTTCACCGCCGTGTTCGGCGGCCAGTGCCTGCACGGTTTCGGCCTGCTCCTTCACGCTGGCTTCACTGCCATGGAACTCCATCAGCAAAAGCGGTGACTCGTGCAAGGCCAGCTTGCTGTGTTTGTTGACGGCACGGATGGCGTTGGCGTCCAGCAGTTCGCAACGTGCGATGGGCACGCCCATCTGGATGATCTGGATCGTGGTCTGCACCGCGGCGTCGATGCTGGGGAAGTTGCACACCGCCGCGCTCACCGCTTCGGGCAGCGGGAACAGCTTCAGCGTCACCTCGGTCATCACGCCCAGCGTGCCTTCGCTGCCCACCATCAGGCGCGTCAGGTCGTAACCGGCGCTGCTTTTCTTGGCGCGTGTGCCGGTGTGGATGAGTTCACCGCTGGCGGTGACCACCGTCAGCCCCAGCACGTTTTCGCGCATCGTGCCGTAGCGCACGGCATTCGTGCCACTGGCGCGTGTGGCCGCCATGCCGCCCAGGCTGGCGTTGGCGCCAGGGTCGATGGGGAAAAACAGGCCCGTGTCCTTGATCTCGCGGTTCAGCTGTTCACGGGTGACACCGGCCTGCACGGTGACCGTCAGGTCTTCGGCATTCACGCTCAGGATCTTGTCCATGCGCGACACGTCCACGCTCACACCGCCCTGCACGGCCAGCAGGTGGCCTTCGAGCGAACTGCCGGTGCCGTAGGGAATGACGGGCACCGCGTGTTCGTGCGCCAGCCGCACGACAAACTGCACGTCGTCGTTGCTTTCGCAGAAGACCACGGCTTCGGGCGGTTGGGCGTCGTAGACACTTTCGCCACGGCCGTGCTGGTCGCGCACCGCGGCGGCGGTGCTGCAGCGTTCACCGAAGCGCGCACGCAGCGCGTCCAGCATGCCAGCGGGCATGGGGCGCAGGTCGACGCGGGGCAGCACGTGGTCGGGCAGGGGGGCGTTCATGGGCGGTCTCCGGTTGGGCAGGGCCGTTTTGCTGGCCGGCCGCATCGTAGGCCAATCCTTCCCTGCAGCGGGGGTTCCGTTTGAGCGCGCTCAGGCGCCACGGCCACCGCCGCTCAGCCCTGTAACGTGCTCAGACCCCGGGCCAGTTCCGGCAGCCCCACCGCCCAGGCGTCTTCGCCCAGGCGGTAGCGCTCGGCGCCCGGGTACACCACCCACTTGTGCGTGGGCAGCACGTCGGCGCAGGCGGCGTGGAAACCACGCTCCAGCTTCGGCGTCAGGCTGCGCTTGATGTCGATGGCCCAGCGTTCACCGTTGCCGCGCTGGATGAGCAGGTCGATCTCGGCACCGGCCGCGCTGCGGAAAAAAAACGCCTCGGCGTCACGTGGCGCCAGCGCCAGCAGGTTTTCCACCACCCAGGTCTCCCAGCTGGCACCCACCACCGGGTGCGACAGCAGCGTTTCCTTGTCGTTGACGCCCAGCAGCGTGTGCAGCACGCCGCTGTCGCGCACGTAGACCTTGGGCGTGCGCACCAGCCGCTTGCCCAGGTTGGCGTGCCAGGGCGGCAGCCGGCGCACCAGCATCAGGTCGACCAGCAGGTCCAGGTAGTGCGCCACGGTCTTGCCGTCGACACCCAGGTTGCGCGCGAACTGCGCCGCGTTGAGCAGGCCGCCATGGTGGTGCGCCAGCATCAGCCACAGGCGGCGCAGTGTTTCGGTGGCGGCGCGCGGCGCAAACTGGAAGACCTCGCGTTCCAGGTAGGTGCGGATGAAGTCCTGCCGCCAGCGCTGGCTGGCCGCCGCGCTGGGGGCCAGCAGGCTGTCGGGGAAACCGCCGCGCAGCCAGTGCAGGTCGGGTGGCACGTCGGGGGCTTCGGACAGCGTCAGCGGCGCCAGTTCCAGGTGCGCCACGCGACCGGCCAGCGATTCGCCGGCCTGCTGCAGCAGGTCCACCGAGGCCGAGCCCAACAGCAGGTACAAGCCGCTGCGGCGCCCGTCGCGGCGGGCGCGGTCGATCTGGCCGCGCAGCACCGGGAACAGGCCCGGTGCGCGGTGCACCTCGTCCAGGATCACGAGCTTGTCGCGGTGGTCGGCCAGGTAGAGCTCGGGTTGGTCGAGCTTGGCGCGGTCGGCGGGCGACTCCAGGTCCAGGTAGACAAAACCCGCGGATCCGGGCGAGCCGGCCGAGCCCGCGCGGGCCGACACGGTGCGGCCCACGTCCAGCGCCAGCGTGGTCTTGCCCACCTGGCGCGGGCCCAGCAGCGCCACGGCCGGCGACTCGGACAGCGCCTGCAGCACCTGGGCCTGGATTTTCCGGTTCAACATCCTTGCAATTGTGGAACATGAATCCGTGATTGCAATGCCATTGTCGGCACACGGCATCGTGACGGCACCGACCTGCGGTCGCTGACGATGAACCGCCACCGCCACTGGGTCGTGTTTGGCACGCGGCGGGCGTCGGCACCTTCATGCTGCTCGCGCCACGCGGCCAGCCACTGCCGTGACGCGCGTTGGACACCCCGGAACAGAAGAACATCGCGGCCGACCGCCCAACGGGCCGGTGCTGGCGGCGTTCATTGGCCCACTGTCGACGCGGTGAACTGCCCAAATGGCGCGTGTTGCGATACAACAGCGTCGAGGCCGCCATGTCCCAGCCCGAGCCCATCATCGCCGACCGCGGTGAATTCATCGACGCCCTGACGCACCTGCGCCGGGGTTGCGTGCTGGTGCGGTCTGACAACGGCGACGAACGCTGTGTGCTCAACGGCAGCTTGATGTACACCGTCTTCGAGCCACTGGTCGCCTACGGATTGATCGACGAGGTGCCGAACCGCGATCGTCTCGATCACATGCACTGCTACCGCCTCAACTCCCGTGGCCAGGCCTTTGCCGACCGCGCCTGCCAGGCCTGGAAACAAAGGCCGCTGCTGCAGCGTCTGGCGGTGCGTCTGACGGGCTGAGACCGCGCGGCGCCGCGGGGCGCACGCCGGGTGTGGGCTGGTGGTTCAATACGGTGCCGTCAAACTCCTCTTTTGCACCCGCCATGTCCAACCGCCTGACCCAGATTGCCACCCGCACCGGAGACGACGGCAGCACCGGCCTGGGCGACGGCACACGGGTGCCCAAGAGCCACCTGCGGGTGGCCGCCATGGGCGATGTCGACGAGCTGAACTCGGGCCTGGGTGTGCTGCTGGCCGAACCGCTGCCGGCCGCTGTGCGCGAACTGCTGGTGGTGGTGCAGCACGAACTCTTCAACCTGGGCGGTGAGCTGTCGATCCCGGGCTTCGAACTGCTGAAGGCCGATGCCGTGCTGCGCCTGGACCAGGCGCTGGATCAGCACAACGCCCAGTTGCCGCGGCTGAAGGAATTCATCCTGCCTGCCGGCACCCGCAGCGCCGCGCTGGCGCATGTCAGCCGCACCGTGGCGCGGCGTGCGGAACGGGCCGTGGTGGCGCTGGGCGCCAGCGAAAAGATCAACGACGCACCGCGCCAGTACCTGAACCGCCTGAGTGACCTGTTGTTTGTGCTGGCGCGGGTGCTGAACCGCGCCAACCTGGACGGGCTGGGTGGGGACGACGTGTACTGGAAGAGCGAAAAGCTCTTGCGCGCGGATGAATGACCCGGCGCCGGGCGCCCAGTCTCAACCGTTCACGGCTCGGCCTTGTTCAACTGCCCATTGGTGTGGTGCAGCCACAGCTTCAGCCGCTGCCGCTCCATCAACCCCAGCCCCGGGCCTTCCGAACCGGTGACGTTGGCGGCGGCCCAGAAGCTGGCGTTTTTGCCGTCGATCTTCTGCATCACCGTGTCTTGCAGGCGGCGAAGGTGCAAGGTCTTGGCGCCCAGGCCCTTGGCGCGGTCGAGCTGGCCCGACTTTTCCAGCAGGCTGAAGTCGTCGCCGCGCAGTTCATTCAGCACCATGACGTAGTGCAGGCGTTGGCCGAAGCGGTCCAGCAGGCGTTCGAGCAGGTCCACGCTGTCGCGGCCGGCGTCCATCACGTGCCAGTACTGCAGCGTGATGCCTTGCAGGTCGGCCATGTCCAGCACACCCGACTCGTCCATCCAGCGCACCAGCGGGTCGTGGGTCTGCGCGGCCAGGTCGACCAGCACACGGCGGCCGGGCTGTTCGACGGCGGCTTCGATGATGTGGTCCAGCGCTTCGTAACGGTCCACCAACACCGGGCTGGCGTAACCGGCGTAAAAACGCAGCAGGCTGCCGTGTGAGCGGTCGGTGTCGAAGCCCACGAAGGGCAGCTTGTGGTCGATGAAATGCTGCGCCAGCAGGCGTGCCACCAGCGACTTGCCCACGCCGCCTTTTTCGCCACCGATGAGGTGGATCTTCGAGGCCGGCTGCGTTTGCAGGGTCGGGACTTGCAGGTGCTCTTCCATGATCGGGCGCGGGCCGCGAGGGGCGCGGCGTTGGTTGGTGCAGTGGCCCGATTCTGCATGGCCCGGTGGTGAAATAGCCCGCTGTCGACACCCGCCCCAAGGAAGCTTCATGCCGATTGCCGTGTCCCGCCTTTTCGGGTGCCTGTCCGGGTCCTTCTCCAGGTCTCTTTCCGGGGTCCTAGCCGGGCTCTGCCTGGCCCTGCTTCTGGCCTGCGCCAACTTCGCGGTGCACGCGCAGCCGCTGGCCGACCCGCGGGTGGACTGGTTCAGTGCCGACAGCACGAACTTCCGCATCCACTACCGCGAAGGCCAGCGCCTGCAAGCCCAGGCCGTGGCACGGGCCGCCGAGCGGGTCTACCCGCGTGTCACGCAGGCGCTGCAGTGGCAGCCACGCACCCGCACCGAAATCGTGCTGTACAGCGAATTCGACCTCGCCAACGGTTTTGCCACGCCGCTGCCCTACAACTTCATGGGCGTGTTCCTGGCGCCGCCCGACGAAGGGGAGCTGCTGGACAACAGCGCCTGGATCGACCTGCTGCTGGTGCACGAATTCACCCACGCCGTGCACCTGGACAAGGTGCGCGGCGCGCCCGGTGTGCTGCAGCGCATCTTCGGCAACGTGCCCTGGTTCATTCCCAACCTGTTCCAGCCCGGCTGGATGCTGGAAGGCCTGGCCACCTGGAACGAAAGCGACCCCGCCAGCGGCCGCGGCCGGCTGCGCAGCCCGGTCTTCGAAGCCTGGCTGCGCACCGAGCGCGCCAACGGCTTTCTGACGCTGGCCGAGATCAACGCCGACGGCCGCACGCTGCCGCTGAACAAGCAGTACCTGTACGGCGCCTACTTCATGGACTTCCTGGCGCGCCGGCACGGGCCGGACAAGATCGGGCAGATCGTCCAGCGATACAGCGGCAACATCGTGCCGCGCCTGCACAGCGCACCCTGGGCCGCCACCGGCCGCACGATGGACGGGCTGTGGGCCGACTTCCTGGCCGACCTGGCGCAGCAGGTGGACAGCCGCGCCGAAGCCATCCGCCGCCAGCCCGAAGTGGTGGGCGCGGCCGTCACCGGAGCGCTGTTCGATGTCGGCAGCCTGGCTGCCTTGCCGGGCCCGACGGGTGGCTGGCTCGCGGTGGTGGCCGACGGCCTGGACGGCACGCACCTGACACGTTTTGCGGCCGACGGCACGCGCCAGCGCCTGGCCCGCGTGAACGCCGGTGCGCGTGTGAGTGTGGCCGCCGACGGCGCCGTGCTCGTGATGCAGCCCGACGTCTGCAACACCCTTCACCTGGCCTACGACCTGTACCGGCTGCAAGGCAGCCGCCTGCAGCAGCTGAGCACCTGCGCACGCCTGCGCCGCGCGGTGCAGGCCGGGCCGCTGCTGCTGGCCTTGCAGCAGGACGCCGGCCGCACGTCGCTGGTTCAGCTGGACTCACAAGGCCAGAACCCGCGTGTGCTGCTGCCGGCCGTGGACGGCACCGACCTCATCGACCTGGCGGTGTCCGCCGACGGCCGCCAGCTGAGTTACGTCGCGCGCCAGGGTGCTGACTGGCAACTGCTGCAGCTGGACCTGACCACCCCCCAGGCCGCCCCACGCCTGCTGCTGCGCCGCGCAACGCCGATGCAAGCGCTGCGGCACGGCACGGTGGGCCTGGAACTCATCACCGCCGAAGCCGGTGTCGACAACGTCTGGCGGCTGCCCGCCACCGGCGGTGAACTGCAGCGCCTGACCCACAGCCACACCGCCGTGGTGGCACACGCCGGCACGGCTGCCGACGGTTCGCTGCTCAGCGCCGTCATCGCCAGCAAGGGCGTGGCGCTGCACCGGCTGGCGCAGCCGGTGGTCTTGCAGACGCTGGCGGTGCAGACCACCGCACCGGCGGCAGCCACGGCCACGGCTGCCGACGACCCGGCCACGGCGCTGGGCGAAGCGCGTCGTTACTCGGCGCTGTCGGCACTGCGCCCACGTTCTTGGCTGCCGGCCGCCGTGCTGGACCACGGCCTGTCGGCCTATGGCGCCAGCACCTCGGGCGGCGACGCGCTGGGCTGGCACCGCTACGCCGCGCTGGCGCTGTGGGAGACCTCGCAGAAAGAACTGACCGGCAGCCTGGAATACCAGTTCGCCGGCAGCCACGGCCTGGCGCTGCAGCGCGAACTGGTGGCGCGCCAATGGATCATCGGCAGCGACAAGGACACCACCTCGGTCTACGACCGCAGCACCCGCGCGCAGTGGCTGAGCCTGTTCCCCTTCACGCGCCTGGAACGCCGCGTGCTGCTGGGCGTGGGTGCCGCTGCCGAGTGGACCGACCGCGTCGACCTGGGCATCAGCGGCCCACCCGCCAGCACCACCCGCCGCCAGGACGAACGGCTGCTGGCGGCGCTGCTGGACGTGGACTTCAGCAACGGCGACTGGTTCAGCGAAGGTGCCAACCGCGGCGCGCAAGGCACGCTGCTGCTGGAGACCTACAAACCCTTTTCCGGTGGCGAAAGCCGCCGCTACGACGGCCACGTGTGGCGCGCCGACCTGCGCGGCTACCTGGGCACCGGTGCCATCGTCAGCCGCAGCGTGCTGGCACTGCGGTTCACCGAAGCCCGTGCCAACGGCCGCACCGAGCCCTTCCAGCTGGGGGGTGTCAACGACGACCTGCTGCAACTGGGCCCGACGCTGAACGACCGCCGCCTGTCGCTGCGCGGTTACCGCGGTGACGAAAGCGGCCTGCGGGGCGCCAACGCACGTCTAGCCACGCTCGAATGGCGGCTGCCACTGGCCGACATCGACCGCCACGCCATGGTGCCGGCGGTGGGCATCAACCGTCTGTCGGCCACCGTGTTTGCCGACGTGGGTGGCGCCTGGAGCACCGGCAGCGGCCCCGGCACCTGGCGCCGGGGTGTGGGCGTGGAGCTGATGGCTGAAGTCAAGCTGCTGTACGTGCTGGGCCTGCAACTGCGCCTGGGCGTGGCGCGGGGGCTGGATGAGCCGAAGGGCACACGCGGGTACCTGACAGCCGGGCGCGCCTTCTAGCGGCACGGACCCGCCTACCCGCCTACCCGCCAACTCGCCAATGCATCAACGCATCAACCGGTCAACGACATCGGGCGGCGGTGGTCGTCGGGCTGCATTGCCGGCAACAGCCGCTGCAGCTCTTGCTTGACCACCGCGTAACACTCGCAGGCTCGCGTCTGCAGAGCCGATGTGTCGAGCACCGTCAGGTGGCCGCGCCGGTAGCGGATGCAGCCGCCCTCTTGCAAGGCCGCGGCGGCCACAGTCACGCTCTCGCGCCGCACGCCCAGCATGCCGGCCACCAGTTCCTGGGTCATCACCAGCTCACCCGGTGGCGAGCGGTCCATCGTGGCCAGCAACCAGCGGCTCAGCTGCTGTTCGACGCTGTGGTGGCGGTAGCAGGCGGCGGTCTGCGCAACTTGCGTGATCAGGCCCTGGGTGTAACGCAGCAGCAGGCGGTGCAGTTCGTTGCCGGCGCGGAAGGCCCGCAGCAGCGCCCGGCTTTCGATGCGGTAGCCATGGCCCGCGATGTGCACCATGGCCGAACCGCTGGTGGTGTCGCCACCCATGAAAAGGGCCATGCCGACGATGCCATCGCGGCCCACGCCCACGGTTTCGGCCGATGCTCCCGCGGCCGTCACGTAGTGCAGCGACACCACCGCGGTGGTGGGAAAGTAGGCGTGGCGCAATTGCTGGCCGGGTTCGTAGAGCACCTCGCCCAGGCGCATGGGCACCAGTTCCAGCTGGGCCAGCAGCGCTTGGTACTCGCCCGTGGGCAAGGCAGCCAGCAGGTGGTTGTGACTGGGCGGACGCTGCGTGGGGTGGGTCCTGTCATGCAGCAAGCTCATGGGCAGGTCAGTGTGGGGCCGACATCTCGACGCCAATGCCGCGGTAGCCGATGAAGCGGCAACCGCTGTCGAACATCGGCTGGCCGCTGACGCGGAAGTGCTGCTGCTTGCCGTTGCGCAGGCTGCGGTTGAACACGAAGTCCAGGAAGGGCCGGCGCGCGGCGATGTGACCCTGCAGCAGTTCGCGTTGAACCGGGTCCCAGCCGTCGTCGGCCTCTGAGTCGACGTTGGCCGGGTCACCATCCACCAGTGGCGCGACCCGGATGCCCAGCATCTCCATCACCGGCCCCGAGACACGTGTGAAGGCCCCGCTCTCGTCCTGTTCCCAGTACCAGTCCGAGGCCAGCTCGGTCAGGCTGCGGAAGCGGGCTTCGCTTTCGCGCAGTTCGGCCGTGCGGTCCAGCACCGCCTGTTCCAGCTCGCGGTTGTGCGCTTCCAGCCTGCGGTACAGCAGCCGCACCTCGAGCATGTTGTGGATGCGGGTCTTGACCTCGACCAGGTCGAAGGGCTTGCTGATGAAGTCCTTGGCACCCGCGGCCAGCGCGCGCAGCTTGTGGCCGGGCTGGGCCGTCAGCACGATGACCGGCAGGTAACCCTGGGCGTCGTTGGTTTTCAGCGCCTCCATCACCGCAAATCCGTCCATGCTCGGCATCTGCAGGTCCAGCAGGATCAGGTCGTAGGCGTTGCGCCGGTGCAGCGTGCACACCTCGGTGGGCTGCATGGTCGCCGTCACACGGGTGTAGCCCGCTTCGCCCAGCAGGCGTTGCAGCAGCTGCACATTGGCCGTCTGGTCGTCGACAACCAGGATCTGGGCGTTCAGGATGTCTGCTTCGATGTTCATGGGGTGATGCTCTCGCTGGTTGTCCGGCCGTCGTCGCGGCCCGTCTCGGGGGAAAGGGGTGGTGTGGCCAGGGCCAGCGCCGTGTCGATGGCTTCCATGAAGCCGTCTACCTTGATGGGCTTGGTCAGGTAACGGAAAAATCCGGCCTGCAGGCCCTTCTGGATGTCGCGCGCCATGGCATTGGCGCTGACGGCAATGACCGGGATGCGCGCGGTTTCGGGGTCGGTGGCCAGGATCTGCATGGCTTCAAGCCCGCTGATGCCGGGCAGGTTGATGTCCATCAAGATGACGTCGGGCCGCATCAGGCGCGCCAGTTCGACACCGCGGCGGCCGTCCTTGGCGCTGTGCAGCACGATGTCGCTGCGCCGCGCCAGCAGCCGGCTCACCAGCAACAGGTTGGCAGGGTTGTCTTCCACGCACAAGACCGAGTGCCGGGGGGTCGAAGCCGATGCCAGGCCTTCGTCGGCCAGCGCGTCACTGCGGATGCCGGACGCCGTCGTGGTTTCGCCCAGGGGCGGGGGCAAGCAGGGGCTTCGAACCAGGTCGACCCAGAACAGGCTGCCCAGACCCACGGTGCTGTGCACGCCCATCTCGCCACCGATCAGCGCCACCAGTTTCTTGCACACCACCAGGCCGATGCCCGTGCCTTCTTCGGTGCCGGTTTCCTGGCCCAGGCGGTTGAAAGGCTGGAACAGTTGCGCCAGCTTCTCGGGCGTCAGGCCTTCGCCGGTGTCCTGGAAGTTGATGCGGATGCGCTCGCCAGGCAGCGCCATGCAGTTCACGTCGACCGTGCCGCCGACCCGGTTGTATTTGATGGCGTTGCTGAGCAGGTTGATGAACACCTGCTTCACGCGGGTGCGGTCGGCGCGCACCATCCACGTGCTGTCGACTTCGCTGAAGGTGAGGGTGATGCCGCTTTTTCGCGCCTGGGGTTCGATCATCGCGTGGCAGTCGGCCAGCACCTCGGCCAAGAGCATCGGCTCCATCGACAGCGACAGCCTGCCCGACTCGATGAGCGCCAGGTCCAGGATCTCGTTGATCAGCTCCAGCAGGTACCAGCCGGCCTGCAGGATCTGATCGATGCTGTCTTTCTGCAAGGGCGTGGGCTGCGGCGAGCCCGACTCCAGCAGCTGCGCAAAGCCCAGGATGGCGTTCAGCGGCGAGCGCAGTTCGTGGCTCATGCTGGACAGGAAGTCCGACTTGGCCTGGTTGGCCCGTTCGGCTTCGACCTTGGCGCTTTGCAGCGCCTGGTCCAGTCGTTTGCTTTCGGTCACGTCACGTGCCGCCACGATCACCCCGCACAGCGCGCTGTCGCGGTCGTAGAAAGGGGTGGCGTTGCAGGACACCACGGTCTGGCGCAGGTCCAGCGCGCTGGCGGTCAGTTCGTAGTCGGTGACCTTCTTTTCGCTGAGCACGCGGTCGATGCAGGCCTGGGCGCGCGCGGGGTCGGTGAAGCTGTGCGCAAACGGCGTGCCGATCAATTCTTCTCGCGTGTGGCCGGTCAGGCGTTCGGCCTGTTGGTTGACGTCGGAGATCACACCCGACGGGTCGGTGGTGATGAGCGCGTCGACGATGGACTCGATCAGCGAGCGTGTGTAGAACTGCTGGTCACGCAGGCGCTGGTCCAGAGCTTCCTGCACCGCCTCGGCCTGCTTGCGAGCCGTGTTGTCGGTGCCGATGAGCAGGTAGCCGATGACCTTGGCCTGGGCGTCCAGCAAGGCCGTCACCGACACCATGGCCGGCAGGCGCGTGCCGTCCTTGCGCAGGTAAGTCAGCTCGTAGATGTCTTCGATGCCGCGCGAAGCCTTGAACGCCAGCGCCTCGAAGCCCGGTGCGATGCCCACACCGAACTCGGCGCTCAGCGCCTGTGCGCGCTGAATGACCTCTTGCGAGTCGGAAAAGTCGGCCGGTGTGATGCGGTTGACGACGTCGGCTGCGGCATAACCCAGCATGCGCTCGGCGCCGATGTTGAAGAGCTGGATGACACCGTGTTCGTCGGTCGCGATGCTGGAGAAGGTGGCGCTGTTGAGGATGGCGGTCTGCAAGGCGCCGGTTTTCAGCAGGTCCCGCTGGCGGCCGAACTCCGGGCTGCCACCGGTGCGAACGGTGGGCGCGGCGGACATGGCTGAGGCCCGGGACGGGGCCTTGGGCGATGGAGCTGTCACGAAGGGTGTGGCTGTTGGGCGCGGTCGTCTGCTGGACGATGCAGGGGCAAGGCGGGGAACAAGGTGCGGCCAGAAGCTCGCCTTCGCCCGCCGGGTTCTGTGGTGCACCCGACGGGATGCTGGGCCCGCTGCAGGTGGAAGGTCTGTGTGCTACCGAACACAAGGCTTGTGCCTTCTGTCACGGTGCAGTCAAACTCCTGAGATGGGGGGGTGCAGCTCATGCACCCAACTCGCGGTGCAACCAGGCGCGTGCCAGCGACCAGTCGCGTTTGACGGTGGCGCTGCTGAGGCCCATCACGTCGGCAATTTCATCGGTTTGCAGGCCGCCGAAGAACTTCAGTTCCACCACCTTGGCCGCACGCGGATCCACCTGTTCGAAGGCCAGCAGGGCATCGTGCACCTTCACGACCTCGACGCCGGCACCACCGGCCACCTGCTGCGCTTCGGTAAGGGTCAGCGAAACGAGGGGCATGTCGCGCTTGGCGGCCAGCTTGGCCACTGCGTGGTTGACCAGGATGCGCCGCATCATGATCGACGCCATGCTCAGGAAGTGGCTGCGGCTCTGCCATTGGGTGCGGGTCTGCTCGGTCAAGCGGAACCAGGCCTCGTGTGTCAGCGCGGTGGCGCTGAGCGTGTGGCCGGCGTATTCCTTGCGCATGTGTGCACTGGCGCCGCGTTTGAGTTCGCCGTAGAGCGCGGCGAACATGCCGTCCACGCTGGCCGTGTCGCCCTGGTCCAGCTGCTGCAGCCACAAGGTCACGTCGGCGGGGCTGAGCAAAGGGGCGTCCATGGCCCGCATTGTCGTGCTCGGGCGGACCGCGACCCCCGCGCGTGGCCCGCGCACCCGCGCCCGAAGCGGCCTTGTGCGCACTTCTTTCGCCCCCGTGATCCTTTTGCGGACTTTCCTTTGCGCTACCCATCAAGGCCTGCTGCAGGTGGGCCGGCCGTTCATCACCGCAAAGGACTTCCATGCACACCCTGCCGCCCGCGCTGCGCCCCGTTTCGCCGATGTCGACTTTTTCCGCCCTGTTTGCCCTGGCCCTGACGGCCACGTTGCCCGGTTGCGGGGGGGACGACGATGCCGTGGCCACGCCGTCCCCTGTGCCGGTGGCCCCCGGGCCGGCCGTCAGCACCACCGTCGCCGGCTCCGTCGTCAAGGGCCCGGTGGCCGCCGCCGCGGTGTGTGCCTACACCGTGGTGGCCAGTGGCCGTGGCACGGCCCTGGGCAGCTGCACCACCACCGACGTGCTGGGCCGCTACAGCCTGACCGTGCCCGCCGGCAGCGGTCTGTTGTGGGTGGAAGCCACTGGCGGCACCTACACCGACGAAGCCACCGGCGCCACCATCACGCTGCCGCCCGGCAGCCCGCTGCGCAGCCTGACCACCGCCACCGGGGGCACGGTGAGCAGCACCCTGACGCCGCTGACGACCCTGGCGCTGAACGACGCACTGGCCCGCCTGGCCAGCAGCGGCACGCTGGACGGCGCTGCTTTTGCCGCGGCCGCCACCCGCTTGCTGGCCACCTTCGGCCTGCCCGCCGACCTGGCGCTGGCCACCGCCACGCCCACCTTCGGCGCCGGCATCGACAGCTACGGCACCGCGCTGACCGTGATCTCGCGCATGGTGGCCGCGGGCACACCGCTGGCCACGCTGCTGGCCACCACCGACCCGGCCACGCTGGCCGCGGCCTACGCAGCAGCGGCTGCGCCCACGCCGCCAGTGTCCACCCCGCCGTCGCCGCCTGCCACGGGCGGCGACCCGTCGGCCAGCGGCACGCTGGTGATCGGTGGCACCCTGCCCGCCGGTTCGGCCAGCAGCTTCACGCCCGACGGCACGGCCTTCGTGGTCAGCGTCAACGAAGGGGGCACCACCTACACCTTCACGAAGAGCATCTCCACCGCGGCCGACTACGCCCGTCTGACGGTCTCGGTGCCCGGCATTGGCCAGACCACCGTGGACTACACCGACCGCAACGGCGGCCGCTTCAGAAGCGAGTACTGCACCGCCAGCTGCGGTGTCACGGTCAGCACGCCGGCCGGGGCCACCCACCCGGTCACCGTGACCCTGGCCGGCACGCCGGTGGGCACACGCACGCTGAGCGGCAGCCTGGTGGGCGACGCCCCCGGCGCGCTGTTCAGTCCCGGCGAGTTGCCCAGCACCACCGCCAGCGCCTTGACGCTGGGCGGCAGCAGCGTCAGTGCGGTCACCGCCAGCGACGCCACCAGCACCACCGGCACCTTCACCGTGCGCACGCTGGTGATCCGCCTGTCCGACGGTTCGCAGCTGAGCCTGAATCAGCTCAACGGCGACCCGGTCAGCGTGGTGCGTGTGCTGGCGCCGGCCACCGTGGCCTCGTGTTCCAGCGCCTGCAACATCACGCTGGCCAGCAACGCCACCGGCACGCGCGTCTCCTTTGCCAGCACACCGTTGAGTGGCGGCCTGGTGGTGAACGGCACGGTGGACGTCGGCCAGACCAGCGGCACCGTCACCACCACCGAGCTGGGCAGCATCACGCCCATCACCAGCAGCATCACGTCGGACAACGACGTGCGCACGCTGACCTTCAGCGTGCTGGGCACACCGGCTCAGGCCGGCCTGAGCCTGATCACGGTGCAGGTGAAGGGCGGACGGGTCATCAAGGCCGATGCGACGGTGGGCATCGCAGCCGAGCTCTACGGCTGCCTGGACAATGGCGCCAGCATCGGCTACCCGGCGTGCACCCACGTCACGGTGGCTGCCGACGGCCGCACGCTGAGCTTCAACAACGCGGTGCTGTACGGCGGCGCGGTGGGTGCCGTCAAACGCAACGTCACCTTCAACGGCACGCTGGTGGCCAAGGGGCTGTGAAGATGCTGCCGCGGCCATACTTCGACCATGACCACCGCCCCGTTGCCATGGCCACAGATCAAGGCCGTGTTCGACGCGGCCGTGGACCTGCCGGCCGCGAATCGTGAAACGCTGATCGCTGCTGCCGCGCTGGACGCGGCGGCGCTGGCCGAACTGCGCAGCCTGCTGGCCCACCACGACGTGGCCACCGAGCAGCAGGTTTTCATGGCCGAAACCGCAGCGCAGCAGCTGGCCGAAGCCGCCGCGCGGGTGGGCCAGCGGCTGGGGGCCTGGGAAATCGTGCGCGCCATCGGCAGCGGTGGCATGGGCGAGGTCTTCGAGGCCAGCCGGGCCGACGGCAGCTACCAGGGCCGCGCGGCGGTCAAGCTGCTGAAGCGCGGCATGGACAGCGCCGCCGTCTTGCAGCGCTTCGCGCTGGAGCGGCAGGCGCTGGCGCGCCTGAGCCACCCGCACATCGCACGCCTGCTGGACGCCGGCGCCAGCGACGAAGGCCTGCCTTACTTCGTGCTGGAGTACGTCGACGGCCAGGCCATCGACGAAGCCGTGCGCAGCCTGTCCATCGACGCGCGCCTGCGCCTTTTCCTGCAGCTGGCCGACGCGGTGTCACACGCGCACCGCAACCTGCTGGTGCACCGCGACCTGAAGCCCGGCAACGTGCTGGTGGACAGCGAAGGGCAGGTCAAGCTGCTGGACTTCGGCATTGCCAAGGCGCTGGATCCGCTGGAGGGCCACGATGGACAGACCACCGTGGGCGGCCAGCGCCCTTACACGCCCCACTACGCCAGCCCCGAGCAGGTGCGCGGCGAGCCGGTGACCACCGCCACCGACATCTACAGCCTGGGTGTGCTGCTGTACCAGATGCTGACCGGCACACGCCCCACCGGCCGCCACGCCACGACGCCCGCCGAAGCCGCACGCAGCGTGCTCGAAGACGAGCCCACACGCCCCAGCCGGCTGTCGCCCAGCGAAGCGGTGGACCCGCAGTGGCTGCAGACGCGCAAGCGCCTGGAAGGTGACCTGGACAACATCCTGCTGAAGGCGCTGGAAAAGGCCGCCGACCGGCGCTACGCCAGCGTGGACGCACTGGCGGCCGACGTGTTGGCCTACCTGCAGGGCCGCCCGGTCAGCGCGCGACCGGCGCAGCTGGGTTATGTGCTGGGCAAGTTCGTGCGCCGCAACCGCTGGGCGGTGGTGGCCGGCGCACTGGGCGGGCTGGGCTTGCTGGCCGGTCTGGCGGCGGCCTTGCTGCAAGGGCGCGTGGCCATGGTCGTGGGCTTGTTGGGCATGGCGCTGGGCCTGGGCCTGGCCTTGCTGCAGGCCGAACGGGCGCGGCGCGCGCAGCGCAGCGCGGCCGAGCAGCTGGGCCACGTCAAGGACCTGCTGCGTGGCCTGGTGCTGCGCTACAGCTACGGCGTGTGGCTCACGCCCAAGGGCGGCCGGCTGATGCGCGCTTTTGTCGAAGACGCCTTGCCGCGCCTGGAACGTGCACTGCAGGCCGCGCCGCACGATCTGGAGTTGCGCGCCATCGCGGTCGACCTGTATTCGCGACTGGGCGAGATGCTGGGCTCACACGCCACCGCCATCCCGGCCGGTGCCGCGATGGGCCAGCCCGACCCCGGCGCGGTGACGGCGCAGCGCGCGTGCGAGCGTGCCGTGGCCCTGGGTGACGAAGTGCTGGCCGCCGGCCCGCACGAAGGCCAGCTGGTGACACGCATCGCCACCGCGCGCATCACGCTGGCGGCGATGGCGCAGCAGGCGCACGAGCCGCTGAAGGGGCTGGCGCAGCTGCAGGCGGCCTTGGCGCAGGTGGACACCGCGCTGTTGCAGCCGCAGCCGCGCGCGGCGGCCGCGCAGTTGCGCAGCGTGCGGGGCCATGTGCTGATGAGCTGGGGCCAGCTGTGCGACCACGGCGGCAACCTGGGCCTTGACCAGCCCGAGCAGGCGCTGGAGCTGCTGGCGCAGGCGCAGCAGGAGTTCGACCGCTTCCTGGCCGACGCTGCCGGCATCGCGGCCTTGACCGCCGCGTCGCCCGAAGACGACATCGACGCCACCGCGTCGGTGCTGCAAAACCAGGGCAGCGTGCACAGCAGCACCGCGATGGTCCACCTCAAGCAGGGCCGCATCTCGGCGGCGCAGGCGCAGGCGCAGCAGGCGCTGCAGATGCACGAACGGCTGCTGCGTGACTTTCCGCCCAATGTGGTGTTCAGCGACGGCCTGGTGAGCGCGGCCAACCTGGCCACCCACTTGTCGCTGCGCTGCGGCTTGACAGACCTGGCGGTGCAGGTCGGCCAGCGCGGCTGGCAGGTCAACAACGGGCTCATCGCCAGCGAAGGTGCCGACAGCAAATGGGCCGCGATGCGGCCCATCCTGGCCACCGAATACGGCGCGGCGCTGCAGGCGGCAGGGCGGTGGGAACAGGCGCTGCCGGTGCTGCGTGAAGGCGCGGCGCATTGGCAGTTGCAGGCCGAAGCTGCGCCGGGTGACATCACCGCCGGGCGTTCGCGGCGCCGCTCGGCCTTGTGCCGGCTGAACGAAGCACGTGCCCGGCGCGCGCTGGGGGATTCGCCGCAGGCGCTGGCGGCGGTGCAGGCCGGCATCGCGGTGCTGGCCCCCGCTGCAGCCGACCCGCGCCAAGGTGCCGAGACCCGCCTGGCACAAGCCGAACTGCACCTGCTGCGCGCCGAACTGGGCGCACCCAGCGCGGCACAAGACCGCGCCTTGGTGAGGGACGTGGCGTTGGGTGTGCTGTCCTTGCCGATGCTGGCACCCGACCACCGCCAGCTGGCGCAGCAACTGGCGCAGAAACCGGCTCAGCCCGGGGTGAGCTGAGCCGTCGCTTCAGACGTTCTTGCGCCGCGCCTTCACCGCCTGCGCCAGGCCGTCGATGAGCCCCACGCTGTCGTCCCACGCGATGCAGGCGTCGGTGATGCTCTGGCCGTAGACCAGCTTGGCCGGGTCGTCCTTGCCGGGGCTGAACTTCTGCGCGCCGTCCAGCAGGTGGCTTTCCACCATGACACCGAAGATGCAGCGCTTGCCGGCGGCGATCTGTGCGCCGACATCCTTCATGACCTCGATCTGGCGCTGGTGCTGCTTGCTGCTGTTGGCGTGGCTGGCGTCGATCATCAGCTTGCAGTCCAGCTTGGCGGCTTCGATTTCCTTGCAGGCCGCGGCCACGCTGGCGGCGTCGTAGTTGGGCGCCTTGCCACCGCGCAGGATGACGTGGCAGTCCTTGTTGCCCTTGGTCTGCACGATGGCCACCTGGCCATTTTTGTGCACCGACAGGAAGTGGTGCGGGCGTGCCGCGGCCTGGATCGCGTCGGTGGCGATCTTGATGTTGCCGTCGGTGCCGTTCTTGAAACCCACCGGCGCCGACAGGCCCGAAGCCAGTTCGCGGTGCACCTGGCTTTCGGTGGTGCGCGCGCCGATGGCACCCCAGGCGATCAGGTCGCCGATGTACTGCGGGCTGATCACGTCCAGGAACTCGCTGCCCGCCGGCATGCCCAGGCGGTTGATGTCCACCAGCAGTTGGCGCGCGATGCGCAGGCCTTCGTGGATGCGGTAGCTCTCGTCCAGGTAGGGGTCGTTGATCAGGCCCTTCCAGCCCACCGTGGTGCGCGGTTTTTCGAAATACACACGCATCACGATTTCCAGCTCGCCGGCGTGGCGGTCGCGCAGCGGCTTCAGGCGGCGTGCGTATTCCAGCGCGGCGGCCGGGTCGTGGATGGAGCAGGGGCCGATGATCACCAGCAGCCGGTCGTCGCTGCCACCCATGATGTGTCGGATGGCATTGCGCGTGTCCTTGATCAGCGTTTCCACCGGCGTGTCGGCAATCGGGAAAAAGCGGATCAGGTGCTCCGGCGGCGGCAGCGGCGTGACGTCCTTGATGCGCTGGTCATCGGTCTGGCTGGTCTTTTCGGACAAGGCCAGACGGTTGTCGGTGGGCGTGGCGGACTTGGGGCTCATGGGAAGCTTTCAGGGTGTGCCGGAAGGTTCGGGTTTTCAGCCCGGCAACAAAAAACCGCCGGGGCTGCCGGCGGTTTCTGGGGTGCGGTGCGTTCGGGTGACCTACGCGTTTGCCTCTCCAGCCGCCAAGCGGTGCGAGAACCAAAAGTACGTAAAGTAAACCGATGCGGTGCGCATGGCCGCGAATGTAGCACGCACTTCAGGGCACCAGGCTGACGGCCGGCGGCGCCGTTTGGGCGGCCACCGGCAGGTGTTGCGGCGCGGTGACGCCCATCGACACATACAGGCTGGTCACGGCTTCGACGCTCAGCGCCGCGGGTGTCACCCAGTCCTCCGGCACGAAGAGCAGGCCACCGCCGACGGGCACCGGTGCGGTGGGCACCAACACCGCCACGCAGCGGCGGCCGTCCACTTCCAGCACCTCGGCGGCGGTCTGCAGCGCCAGCACCATGGCGCCCCCTTCGGCGCCACCGAAGCGCACCCACACGCCCTGCATGGCACGTGCTGCACCCGGGTCGCGCTGCACAAACAGCGCCACCAGCTTCTGCGCCGTTTCGTAGACCTGCCGCACCAGCGGGATGCGGCGCATGATGCCGTCCACCAGCCGCACCAGGCCACGCTGCAGGCCGGCTTCGACCAGCGCACCCAGCGCCACCAGCCCCAGGGCCACGAGGCCGATGCCGATGAGGTAACCGACGATTTCCGAGCCGGTGACACCCACGCCCACCTGTACCAGCAAAGAACCCACGGCGCTGTTGGGGCCCAGCCAGCTCAACAGCAGCGCACCGACCCAGGCCACGATGGCCACGGTGGCGGCCAGCGGCAGTGCCGCCAGCAGGCCGGTGATGAACAGACGCAGCAGTTGGGCGTGGGCGGTTTTCATGTGCGGCATTGTCGGCGTCAAGCCGGCCGGGCGGTCAGCGTGTCTGCGCCTCGAAGCCGGCCGCCATCAAGCGCTGCACCACGTCCTGCACGTGCGCGGCATTGCGCGTCTGCAGCACCAGTTCCACTTCGACGTTCTGCGCACTCAGCGTGCTGAAGGCGCGCTGGTGGTGCACCTCGTCGATGTTGGCACCGGCCTCGGCCACGATGGCGGTGATGCGCGCCAGCACACCCGGTGTGTCGCGTGCGTCGACGCGGATGCGTGCCAGCCGACCGGCGCGCACCATGCCGCGTTCGATCAGCGCCGACAGCATCAGCGGGTCGATGTTGCCGCCGCACAGCACCAGGCCCACGCGGCGGCCGGCAAAACGGGCCGGGTGTTTCAGCAGGGCGGCCAGGCCGGCGGCCCCGGCCCCTTCGACCACCGTCTTTTCGATCTCCAGCAGCATCAGTACGGCCTGTTCGATGTCGCCTTCGTCCACCAGCAGCAGGTCGTCGACATGCTGGCGGATCAGCTCGCGGGTGATCTGCCCCGGTTGCCCCACGGCAATGCCTTCGGCGATGGTGCTGAGCCCCTGCGGGTGCGCCGTGCCCTTGATGGCATTCACCATGGCCGGGAAGCGGCTGGTCTGCACGCCGATGATCTGCACACCGGGTTTCAGCGCACGCACCGCGGTGGCGATGCCGCTGATGAGGCCACCGCCGCCCACGGCGATGACCAGCGTGTCCAGGTCGGGCTGGGCACGCAGCATCTCGATGCCGATGGTGCCCTGGCCGGCGATCACCGCTTCGTCGTCGAAGGGGTGCACGAAGGTCAGGCCCTGCTCGGCGGCCATCTGCAGCGCCCGTTCACGCGCCTGGTCGAAGCTGTCGCCATGCAGCACCACCTCGGCGCCGAAGCCACGTGTGCGTTCGACCTTCACGGTGGGTGTGTGCTGCGGCATCACGATGACCGCGCGCAGGCCCAGGCGCTGCGCGTGGTGCGCCACGCCCTGGGCGTGGTTGCCGGCCGATGCGGCGATCACACCCTTGATGGGCACGCCCGACGCCACCAGCGTGGCCAGCTTGTTCAGCGCGCCACGTTCCTTGAAGCTGGCGGTGAACTGCAGGTTCTCGAACTTCAGGAAAACCTGGCAGCCCAGGATCTGGCCCAGCGTACGCGACTCGACGCAGGGGGTGTCGAGCACCTGACATTGCAGCCGAAGCGCAGCGGCTTCGATGTCGGCCAGGCGCACCGTCAAGCAGTGCCCCCGACCGTCAACCTTTCGATGCGCAGCGTGGGCTGGCCCACGCCCACCGGCACGCTCTGGCCTTCCTTGCCGCAGACACCGACACCGGTGTCCAGCTGCAGGTCGTTGCCGATCATGCTGACGCGGGTCATGGCTTCGGGGCCGTTGCCGATGATGGTGGCGCCCTTCACCGGGTACTGGATCTTGCCGTTTTCGACCCAGAAGGCTTCGCTGGCGCTGAACACGAACTTGCCGCTGGTGATGTCGACCTGGCCGCCGCCGAAGTTGGTGGCGTACAGGCCGCGCTTCAGGCTGCCGATGATCTCTTCGCGTGTCTTGCCGCCGGCCAGCATGTAGGTGTTGGTCATGCGCGGCATCGGCAGGTGCGCGTAACTTTCGCGGCGGCCGTTGCCGGTGGGTTTGACCCCCGACAGGCGTGCGTTCAGGCTGTCCTGCATGTAACCGCGCAGGATGCCGTCTTCGATCAGCACGTTGCGCTGCGTGGCGTGGCCCTCGTCGTCGACGTTCAGGCTGCCACGGCGGTCGGGGATGGTGCCGTCGTCCAGCACCGTCACGCCCTTGGCGGCCACACGCTGGCCGACCCGGCCGGCGAAGGTGCTGCTGCCCTTGCGGTTGAAGTCACCTTCCAGGCCGTGGCCCACGGCTTCGTGCAGCAGCACACCGGGCCAGCCGGGGCCCAGCACCACGGTCATTTCGCCGGCGGCCACGGCGCGGCTGTCCAGGTTGGTCAGCGCCGCGGTGACGGCGTGGTTGACGTAGTCCTCGATCATGGCGTCGGTGAAATAGCCCAGGCCGAAGCGGCCACCACCGCCGCCGCTGCCCACTTCGCGGCGCACCTCGCCGGCCACGGTTTGTTCGGCGATCACGGTGACGTTCAGGCGCACCAGCGGTCGCACGTCGGCAGCGCGGGTGCCGTCGGCGCGAGCCACCAGCACGACGTCGTATTCGGCGCCCACGCTGGCCATCACCTGCGCAATGCGCGGGTCCTTGGCGCGGGCCAGCTTTTCCACCTTTTCCAGCAGCGCCACCTTTTGCGCGCTGTCCAGCGTGCCGATGGGGTCGGTGGGTGCGTAGAGCACCCGGCTCTTGGCCAGCTTGGCCGGGCGCGCGATCTTCACGCGTTTGTGCTGGCCGGCGGCGGCAATGGTGCGCACGGTGCGCGCGGCGTCCAGCAGCGAATCCACGCTGAGGTCGTCGCTGTAGGCAAAAGCCGTCTTTTCGCCGGCCACGGCGCGCACGCCCACACCCTGGTCGATGCTGAAGCTGCCGCTCTTGACGATGCCTTCTTCCAGGCTCCAGCCTTCGTGGCGCGTGGTCTGGAAGTAGAGGTCGGCGTCGTCCACCCGGTGTTCGCCGATCAGCGCCAGCGCCTGCGCCAGATTGGCCTCGGACAAGCCGAAGGGGTCGAGCATCAGCTGCTGCGCAATGGCCAGGCGTTCGAGGGTGGGTTCGCGGGTGATCATCAAGGCAGCCCAGGTCCGGCAATAGAGCTGCACATTGTAGGAGCCGCACCCTGGCGCACGGCCCGCAGGGCTTCGTCGTTCAGTGCCGCGCTTTCAGGGCGATGCATCGGGCTCGGCCTGGCGCCGGTGTTCACGCCGCGCCACCCACACGGTGGCAGCGGCGATGACCACACCGCCCAGCAGCGTGGTGCCGGCCGGCACGTCGGCAAACATCACCCAGCCCAGCAGGGCCGCCCACACCAGTTCCAGGAACTTGACTGACTGGGTGGACGAGATGTCGGCAAAGCGGAAGCTGCGGGTCAGGCAGTAGTGGCCTGCGCTGCCCAGCATGCCGCAGACCACGAAGCCCAGCCACTGCGCTGGCGTGGGCGCCTGCCACACCCACAGCGCCATCGGCAGGCTGAACAAGGTGACGGTGAGGGCCTGCCAGAAGACGATGACGCCAGTGGTTTCGGTGCGTGTCAGCACCTTGGTGATCAGGAACGAAGCAGCAAACACCGGCGCCGAGGACAGCATCAGCAGGTGGTGCAGGCCACTGCCACCCGCGCCGCCGGCCGCGAAGGACATCTTGGGGCCCAGCACGATCAGCACACCGGCAAAACCCACGCCGGTGGCCAGCCAGCGTTCCCAGTGCATCGGCTCTTTCAGGAACCACCAGGCACCGATCATGATGAACAGCGGCCCGGTGAAGCCGATGGCCGTGGTGTCGGCCAGCGGAATGTGCGGCAGCGCCAGGAACCACAGCACCAGGCCCAGCGTGTGCACGGCACCGCGCCAGAACTGGCCCATCGGGTTCCGCGGCCGGTAGGCCTGCAGACCGGCCCGCAGCAGCAGCGGCAGCAGCACGGCAAAGCCGAAGACGTAGCGCAGGAACTGCGTTTGCAAGGGGTGCAGTTCCTGCGCCAGGCCGCGCATCGTGGCGTTGAGCACGGTGAAGAGCGCACCGCTGCCGGCTGCCCACAGCAGCGCACGCACGGCGGGTGACAGCGACGCGGCACGGGCCCGCAGCCGCCGGCGGGCGCGGACCGCGGGCCTAGGCCTCATCGGTTGGTGCGTCCACCACCCGCTCGGCCAACGCGCGTGCATACAGCGTGTTGCGCGCTGCACCACTCACCTCGGCGGCCAGGCTCACGGCCTGTTTCAAGGGCAGTTCGCGCAGCAGCACACGCAGCGTGTGCAGGGTGGCCGGCGGCAGATCTTCTTCATGCGCAGCCGGTGCCGGCAAGCTGTGCAGCACCAGCACAAATTCCCCGCGCTCGCGGTTGCTGTCTTCGGCTTGCCAGGCCGGCAAGGCGGCGGCCGGGCGGGTGACGATGGTCTCGAACTGCTTGCTCAGTTCGCGGCACAGCGTGACGGTGCGGGTGGGCGCCGCCGTGGCCAGTGCGGCCAGCAGTTTGCCGATGCGGTGCGGCGCTTCGAAGAGGATCTGCGTGCGCCGGTCGGCCAGCACGCTGTCCAGCATGGCCTGGCGCTCGCTGCCCTTGGCCGGCAGGAAGCCCACGAAGGTGAAACCCTGGCCGATGGTGTCACCCGCCACGCACAAGGCCGCCAGCGCGCTGCTGGGGCCGGGCAGCGGCACCACGCGGTAACCAGCTTGTGCCACCTGCGCCACCAGCACGGCGCCGGGGTCGCTGATGGCGGGTGTGCCGGCGTCGCTGATGCAGGCCACCGATTCACCGGCAGCCAGGCGCTGCAACACAGCGGCGGCGGCCTGGTGTTCGTTGTGCGCGTGCAGCGCCAGCAGCGGCTTTTTCAGGCCCAGGTGGCCCAGCAGCTGCGCGCCGACACGTGTGTCTTCGCAGGCCACGGCGTCGACCAGGCCCAGCACGTGCACCGCCCGCAGGCTCACGTCGGCCAGGTTGCCGATGGGCGTGGCCACCACGTAGAGTGTGCTGGTGGTGTGGCTTTGTGCACCGGCCGCATCAAACGCGGCGCGGTGCAGCAGGGAGGGGTCGATGTTCAAGGCGCGGTCGGGGTCCAAGCCAGGTGAGGCGGCGGAAGACCGCGCGCTGCAATGGCTGCTGCGCAAGGGCCTGACGCTGGTGCAGCGCAATTATCGGGTGGCGCGCGGCCCCCACGCCCGTGGCGGTGAGATCGACCTGGTGATGCAGGACCACGATGGCGCGCTGGTCTTCGTCGAAGTGCGTGCACGCGGCAGCCTTTCGCACGGTGGTGCCGCAGCCAGCGTCACGGCGGCCAAGCAGCGCAGCCTGCGGCTGGCCGCGCAGCACTTCCTGTCGCAGTTGCCGCGTGTGCCGCCTTGCCGCTTCGACGTGGTGGCCATCGACGGCGAGCATGTGCAGTGGCTGCCGGCGGCCTTTGACGCAGGCTGAGCAGGGGAACCGAAGCCCAGATTGCCCGTCATATGATCCGTGACCATGCTCGAACAGCGCATCCAGCAACAATTCTTCGACAGCGCTGACCTCCAGTACCGTTGCGCGGACACGCTTGCCCGGCCGGTGGCCGAAGCGGCTGCTGCACTGCTGGCGGCCATCACGGGCGGCGGCAAGGTCATGGTGTGTGGAAGTGGTGCCGGGGCCGTGCTGGCGCCACACCTGGCGCGTTTGTTCACGGGCCGTTTTGAACGTGTTCGGCCGCCGCTGGCAGCCATGGCGCTGGGCGCCAACCAGGGTGTGGCACCGGCGCAAGAGGTGCGGGCACTTGGCTTGCCCGGTGACGTGTTGCTGTTCATCGACGATGCCGATGGCGACAGCACGGCGGTGATTTCTGCTGCGCAGGCCAAGGACATGACCATCGTGGTCATTGCCGGCCGCAGTGCGCAGGCCTTTGGTGAGTTGTTGGCCGAAACCGATGTCCTGGTGGCGGTGCCCCACGAGCGTGCTGCGCGCGTGGCCGAATTGCAGTTGTTGGTGCTGCATTGCCTGTGCGATGCGGTCGATTTCCAATTGATGGGAGACCAGGAAACGTGAATGCCCCTGTTGTTTTGCGCCTGACCGCCGCACTGGCGCTCAGTGCCACGCTGGCCGGTGGACTGTCGGCCTGTGCCCCGCTGCTGCTGGGCGGTGCCGTGATCGGGGGTGGCATGGTGGCCACCGACCGCCGCACCACCGGCATCCAGATCGAAGACGAAGCCATCGAACTGCGTGCCGGTTCGCGTGTCCGGGAACTGGCCACGCTGGGCAAGATCAGCATCACCAGCTACAACCGCATGGTGCTGTTGACCGGCGAAGTGCCCGGTGCCGCAGAAAAGGCCCAGGTCGAACAGGCCGTGGCCCGGGTCGAAAACGTGCGCGGTGTGGTCAACGAACTGGTGGTGGCGCCCAACAGCGCATTCAGTTCGCGCACCGCCGACAGCAGCTTGGCCACCAAGGTCAAGCTGACGCTGGTGGACGCCAAGGACGTGCAGGCCAATGCCTACAAGGTGGTGGCCGAGCGGCGTGTCATCTACCTGATGGGCCGTGTCACCGAACGCGAGGCCAACCGCGGCGCCGAACTGGCCAGCCAGGTCAGCGGGGTGGAGAGGGTGGTCAAGGTGTTCGAGATCATCACCGAAAAGGACCTCGCCACGCCCAGCAGCAGTGCGCCGGCGCCCATCAGCACGGCGGCGTCGATGCCCACCCGCTGAAGCGGCCGCGCACTCAGCCCGTCAGGCGCTGGATGAGGCTGGACGTGTCCCAGCGTGAGCCGCCCATCGCCTGCACCTCGGCGTAGAACTGGTCCACCAGCGTGGTCACCGGCAGCTGCGCGCCGTTGCGCCGCGCTTCGTCCATCACCAGGCCCAGGTCCTTGCGCATCCAGTCGACCGCAAAACCGAAATCGAACTGGCCTGCCAGCATGGTCTTGCCGCGGTTGTCCAACTGCCAGCTTTGTGCCGCGCCTTTGCCGATGACGTCCAGCACCTGCGGCATGTTCAGCCCCGCGCGTTGACCGAAGGCCAGGGCCTCGGACAGGCCTTGCATCAGGCCGGCAATGCAGATCTGGTTGACCATCTTGGCCAGCTGGCCGCTGCCGCTGGGGCCCAGCAGAGTCACCGCCCTGGCAAAACACAAAGCCACCGGCCGCATGCGGTCGAAGGGTTCGGTGTCGCCGCCGCACATCACGGTCAGCGCGCCGTTCACCGCACCGGCCTGACCGCCCGAGACAGGTGCGTCGATGAAGTGCAGGCCGAGCGTCTTTGCAGCACTTGCCAGTTCGCGGGCCACTTCGGCCGACGCGGTGGTGTGGTCGACCAGCACGGCGCCGGTTTTCATGCCGGCAAAAGCACCGTCGGCGCCCAGCGTCACGCTGCGCAGGTCATCGTCGTTGCCGACGCAGGCAAAGACGATGTCGGCGCCGCTGGCCGCTTCACGCGGGGTGGCGGCCGATGCACCAGCGTATTCAGCCACCCAGGCCGCCGACTTGGCGCCGGTGCGGTTGTAGACGGTGACCCGGTGCCCCGCACGTGCCAGATGGCCGGCCATCGGATGGCCCATGACGCCCAGGCCCAGAAAGGCCACGCGTTGCGGTGAAGAAGGTTCGTAGCTGCGTGTGTTCATGGCGCACATGCTGCCATGAACAAGCCGCTCAGGCGCCGAAGCATGCGACCAAGGACTTGCGCGGAACCGGCTCCGCCGGGCCGCTGCAAGAGCCCCCCCGGGGGGTGGCGAAGGCGCGAAGCGACAAGCCTGGGGGCCTACATGACCTTCATGTGCTCGGTGCCGGCAGCCAGGTCGGTGTTGCGCGCACGGGCACTCTGCAGCTTGATCTGCAGTCGCAGGTCGTTCACGCTGTCCGCATTGCGCAGCGAGTCTTCATACGTGATGTGCCGGTTTTCGTACAGGTCGAACAGACTCTGGTCGAAGGTCTGCATGCCCAGCTCGCGGCTGCGCTTCATCAGTTCCTTGATCTCGGCGATTTCGCCCTTGAAGATCAGGTCACCCACCAGCGGGGTGTTGAGCATGATCTCGACCGCCGCCACACGGCCACGGCCTTGTTCACGCGGAATCAGGCGCTGGCTGACCAGGGCCTTCAGGTTCAACGACAGGTCCATCAGCAGCTGCTGGCGGCGTTCTTCGGGGAAGAAGTTGATGATGCGGTCCAGCGCCTGGTTGGCGCTGTTGGCGTGCAGCGTGGCCAGGCACAGGTGGCCGGTTTCGGCAAAGGCCACCGCGTGTTCCATCGTCTCGCGGTCGCGGATTTCGCCCATCAGGATGACGTCGGGCGCCTGCCGCAGCGTGTTTTTCAGCGCCGCTTCCCAGCTGTCGGTATCGATGCCCAGTTCACGTTGCGTGACGATGCAGTTTTTGTGCGGGTGCACAAATTCCACCGGGTCTTCGACGGTGATGATGTGGCCGTAGCTGTTTTCATTGCGGTGGTCGACGATGGCGGCCAGCGACGTGCTCTTGCCCGATCCCGTGGCCCCCACGAAGATCACCAGGCCGCGTTTGGTCAGTGACACCTCTTTCAGCACCACCGGCAGACCCAGGCCGTCGATGGTGGGCAAGGTGGCCGGGATGGTGCGGAACACCAGCCCCACATTGCCCTGTTGCACAAAGGCATTCACGCGAAAACGCCCCACACCCTGCGGGCTGATGGCGAAGTTGCATTCCTTGGTGCGCTCGAATTCCGCGCCCTGCTTGTCGTTCATCACCGCGCGTGTCAGCGCCAAGGTGTGCTGGCCGGTCAGCGGCTGCGGGCTGACCTTGGTGACCTTGCCGTCCACCTTGATGGCGGGTGGGAAGTCGGCCGTCAGGAAAAGGTCGCTGCCATTGCGGCTGACCATCAACCTGAGCAGGTCGTTGACAAATTTGGATGCCTGGTCGCGTTCCATCACTCAGCCCCCAAGCTCGCTTGCGCTCGCTGCCCCCCGAGGGGGGTGTCCGGCAGCGGCCCGGCAAAGCCGGTTCCGCGCCGGGAAACTTGATTGCGTGTTCAGCATGGTGGTTCTACCCTGGAAAGTTTTCGGGGATTTTTGCCTTGGCGCGGGCTTCAGCGGGGCTGATCAAATTCCGCCGCACCAGGTCTGCCAGGTTCTGGTCCAGCGTCTGCATGCCCAGGTTCTGGCCGGTCTGGATGCTGCTGTACATCTGCGCGATCTTGTTTTCGCGGATCAGGTTCTTGATGGCGCTGGTGCCCAGCATGATCTCGTGCGCGGCCACACGGCCGCTGCCGTCTTTCAGCTTGCACAGCGTCTGCGAGATCACGGCCACCAGCGACTCGGACAACATCGCACGCACCATTTCCTTTTCGGCCGCCGGGAACACGTCGACCACGCGGTCGATGGTCTTCGCGGCGCTGCTGGTGTGCAGCGTGCCAAACACCAGGTGGCCGGTTTCGGCCGCGGTCAGCGCCAGACGGATGGTCTCGAGGTCACGCAATTCGCCCACCAGGATGGCGTCCGGGTCTTCGCGCAGCGCGCTGCGCAGCGCGTTGTTGAAGCTCAGCGTGTGCGGGCCGACTTCACGCTGGTTGATCAGACACTTTTTGCTTTCGTGCACAAATTCGATCGGATCTTCGACCGTCAGCACGTGGCCGTACTCGTTTTCGTTCAAGTGGTTGACCATCGCGGCCAGCGTCGTGCTCTTGCCCGAACCCGTGGGCCCGGTGACCAGCACCATGCCACGCGGCCGCAAGGAGAGTTCGGCAAAGACCTTGGGTGTGCCCAGCTGTTCGAGCGTCAGGATCTTGCTGGGGATGGTGCGGAACACCGCGCCCGCGCCGCGGTTCTGGTTGAAGGCATTGACGCGGAAACGCGCCAGGCCCTGGATCTCGAAAGAGAAGTCGCACTCCAGCGTGTCTTCGTAGTGCTTGCGCTGCGAGTCGTTCATGATGTCGTACACCATGGCATGGACCGCCTTGTGGTCCAGCGCCTCGACATTGATGCGCCGCACGTCGCCATGCACCCGGATCATCGGCGGCAGGCCGGCCGACAGGTGCAGGTCGGAGGCCTTGTTCTTGACCGAAAAGGCCAACAGCTGGGTGATGTCCATGGATGGGGGTTCGGCCGGCTCGCACCAGCGGTTCAGAATGCAGCGCGTGTCGGCGCCGCACGGGTATCGAAAAGGCTATCGAGGGGACCTCGGGGGATTATGGGCAGCATCGGAAGCAACCTGCAAGAAGTGAAGCGGCGCATCGCCAGCGCCTGCCTGGATGCCGCCCGGGATGCCAACACCGTCACGCTGCTGGCCGTCAGCAAGACCTTCGGCGCCGACGCGGTGCGCGAGGCGCTGGCCGGTGGGCAGTCGGCCTTTGGCGAAAACTACGTGCAGGAAGCGCTGGGCAAGATCGAGTTGCTGGCCGACCTGCGGCCACAACTGCAGTGGCATCTGATCGGCCCGCTGCAGAGCAACAAGACACGTGCGGTGGCCGAGGCCTTCGACTGGGTGCACACGGTGGACCGCCTGAAGATCGCGCAGCGGCTGGCTGAACAGCGCCCGCCTTCATTGCCGCCGCTGCAGCTGTGCCTGCAGGTCAACGTCAGCGGTGAATCCAGCAAAAGCGGCGTGGCACCGACGGAGTTGCCGGCGTTGGCCGCGGCAGTGGCCGCCCTGCCGGCGGCGCGCGTGCAGTTGCGCGGGCTGATGAGCATCCCCGAACCGGCTGCCGACCCGCAGGCGCAGCGCCGGCCGCACCGCCTGCTGCGCGACTTGTTGGTGCAACTGCAAGCCCAAGGTCTGGCCGTGGACACGCTGTCGATGGGCATGAGCGCCGACCTGGAAGCGGCCGTGACCGAAGGCAGCACACTGGTGCGTGTGGGCAGCGCCATCTTCGGCCGCCGTTGACGGTTGCCGCCGTCGATTGGCGGATCGTGGTGGCGCTGGCCACGCTGACCTTGCCGTCGAACCCTGCACCGAGAGCCGGGCACCATCCGCTTGGCCTTGTTGGCTGGGGGCTGTCTCCATGCCGTACGCTCGCGGCATGACAAGTGGCAAGACGATGAACCTCCTTCGCCCGATCGGGCGCGTGACCCGACTGGTGGCGCTGTGGCTGCTGGCAGCGGTTTCGACGGCACAGGCACAGAACCTGACGGTGGCCACCGACAGCAGCCTGGTCCAGGCCATGGCCGCCGTGGCCAAGGCCTTCGAGGCCGGCCGCAACGGGGTCAGCGTGAAGCTGGTGGTGGGCGCTTCCGGTGCCCTGCTCGAGCAGATGGCCCAGGGCACACCGGCCGACGTGCTGGCCGGCAGTGACGCGGAAACCGCTGCGCTGGGCCAGCAGCGCCGCTTGCTGCAACCCGACCTGCGCAGCGTGTTTGCCACCAACACGCTGGTGCTGGTGGTGCCGGCTTCACTGAACCTGCCGGTGCAGCGGCTGTCTGACCTGTCGCGGCCCGAGGTCGTGCGCATCGCCATCGGCAGGCCTGCGGTTGAACCGGCCGGGCGCTACGCGCGTGAAGCCATCAATGCCCAGCGTCTGTGGCCGTCTCTGCAGCGCAAGGTGGTGAACGCCAGTGACGTGCGCGAAGCGCTGGACCTGGTGGCTGGGGGCGACGTTGAAGCCGGTTTTGTCTATGCCACCGACGTGAAGGACGTGGCCGCCCGCGTGCGGGTGGTCGAGACCCTGCCCACCACCACGCCGGTGCGTTACCTGGCGCATGTGGGCATGGGCAGCCAGCAAAACACGCTGGCGCGTGAGTTCGTGGCCTATCTGCGCAGTGACGCGGCGCGGGTGGAGTGGCAGCGCTTCGGGTTCGGGGTGCCTTGAGCGCAGCCCAGGCCGGGGAAGGCGGTCCGGCCTACACCGGCAGCATGCTGGTATGTTTGACCTCTTCCATCACCGCATAGGTGCGGGTTTCGCGCACACCGGGCAGGGTCCAGATCACGCTGCCGATGAACTCGCGGTAGGCCGCCATGTCGGCCACACGGGTCTTCAGCAGGTAGTCGAAACCACCGGCCACCAGGTGGGCCTCCAGGATTTCCGGGCGCACCTGCACGGCGGCCTTGAAGGTGTCCATCACGTCGTGCACGGTGCGGTCGAGCAGGATCTCGACAAACACCAAGAGGCCCTGGCCCAGTTTCAGCGGGTTCAGCTTGGCTTCGTAGCCCAGGATGTAGCTCTCGCGATGCAGGCGCTTCACACGTTCCAGCACCGCGGTGGGTGACAGGTGCACCTCTTCGGCCAGCTTCAGGTTGCTGATGCGGCCGTCGGCCTGCAGCACACGCAGGATGCGCAGGTCGATCTTGTCCAGGCCGCGCTCGTTGCGCTGGGCGTGTGATTCGGGCAGATTCATGGCGAAGGATTCTCTGCCGGCGCGGCTGATTTCCGAATCCGGTGCGGCCCTGCCCCGCCTAAGCTGCGCATCCATCGCCAGGTCCACCAGGAAACCCCCATGAGCCATGCTCCCGTCGCACGCCTGCCTTTCCCCTACCGACCCGAGCTCGAGGTGGTGGCCGCATCGCTGGCCAGCTTGCAGGGCCGCCTGGACTGGCCCGACGTGATAGCCACCGCGCGGCCCTGGGTGAAGGCCGTGCGCGAACAACCGGCGCCCTTCTGGGCCATGGAAAGCCTGCTGCGCGAATACCCGATCAGCAGCGCCGAAGGCCTGGCGTTGATGCGCTTGGCCGAAGCGCTGCTGCGGGTGCCGGACGCCGAAACCGCGATTGCGCTGACCGCCGATCAACTGGGGCGCGGTGAATTCGATGCCGCCGGCGCCGAAGGCAGCCCGCACAAGATGCTGGCGCAGATCAGCGCCAGCGCCATCGCGCTGAGCAAGCGCTTCCTGCCTGAATCCACAAACTCGAGCGAAAGCCCGCCCGGCCTGCTGCAGCGCCTGGGTTCGCGCACGGTGGTGGCGGCCACGGTGCGGGCCATCCAGCTGCTGGGCCGGCAGTTTGTGCTGGGCCGGTCGATCCAGGAAGCGATGGGCGAAGCGGCATCGCAGCGCAAGGCCATGCACAAGCTGAGCTTCAGCTACGACATGCTGGGTGAAGGTGCGCGCACCGAGAAGGACGCCGAGCGCTATCTGGCCAGCTACCGCCATGCGATCACCGCCATCGCCAACGGCCAGGTCGCAACGTCACCGATGCTGGCCGACGGCATCAGCATCAAGCTCAGCGCGCTGTTTTCGCGCTACGAAGACGCCCAGCGCGAACGGGTGTTCGCCGAACTGCTGCCGCGTGTGCAGAGCCTGGTGGACCAGGCGGCCCGCGCCAACATCAACCTGACCATCGACGCCGAAGAAACCGACCGCCTGGAGCTGTCGCTGGAGCTCTTGGACACGCTGGCCGCGCACATCGTGCAGGCCCACCCGCAGTGGCAGGGTTTTGGTCTGGCCGTGCAGGCTTACCAGACCCGGGCGCTGGAGGTGGTGGACGAGGTGGCGCGCATCGCCAGGCAACACGGCCTGCGTTTCATGGTGCGCCTGGTCAAAGGCGCCTACTGGGACGGCGAGGTCAAACGTGCGCAGGAAGCCGGCCTGCCCGGCTACCCGGTGTTCACGCACAAACACCACACCGACATCGGCTACCTGGCCTGTGCCGAGCGGCTGGTGAGCCACCACGCGGTGATCTTCCCGCAGTTTGCCACCCACAACGCCGGCACCATCGCGGCCATCCTGCAGTTGACCCGGAGCGCGGGTGCGGCCTTCGAGATGCAGCGACTGCACGGCATGGGCGAAGGTGTCTACCGCGAAGTGTTGAAGGACGGCACCGTGCCCTGCCGTGTCTACGCGCCGGTGGGCGAACACCGCGACCTGCTGGCCTATCTGGTGCGCCGGCTGCTGGAAAACGGCGCCAACTCGTCCTTCGTGCACCAGCTGGCCGACGAGATGGTCAGCGCCGAAACGCTGCTGGCTTCACCGCTGGCCGCTTCCACCACACCCGCCCTGCCGCTGCCGGTGGCCTTGTACGGCGACGGCCGGCGCAATTCCACCGGTGCCGACCTGGCCTGCCTGGCCATGCGTGCGCCGCTGCAGGCGGCCGTGGCGTCCATACACATCGAAGCGATGAACATGGCCAGCGCCGACGAAGTGGCCAGCACCATGGAGCGCTTGCACACTGGCTTCAAGACCTGGTCCACCCGGCCGCTGGCCGAACGCGCCGCGCTGTTGCGCAAGGCCGCCGACCTGCTGGACGCTCGCCTGCCCGAGTACTGCGGCCTGCTGGTGAAAGAAGCCCACAAGACCCTGGGCGACTGCGTGGCCGAGGTGCGCGAAGCCGTGGACTTCTGCCGCTACTACGCCGACCAGGCCGAAGCCAGGCTGGCCGACCAGACCCTGCCCGGCCCCACCGGCGAAAGCAATGTGCTGCGCCTGCATGGGCGCGGGGTCTTCGTGTGCATCAGTCCGTGGAATTTCCCGCTGGCCATCTTCGCTGGGCAGGTGGTGGCCGCGCTGGTCGCCGGCAACACGGTGGCCGCCAAACCGGCGGAGCAGACCCCGGTCGTGGCCCGCCGTTTCGTGGCCTTGCTGCACGAAGTGGGGGTGCCCGCCGATGCCGTGGCGCTGCTGCACGGCCTGGGTGAAACCGTGGGCGCGGCCTTGGTCGCGCACCCGCACACGGCCGGTGTGTGTTTCACCGGCAGCACGCAGGTGGCGCGCCTGATCAATCGCACGCTGGCCGCCAAGGACGGCCCCATCGTGCCGCTGATTGCCGAAACCGGCGGCCTGAACGCGATGGTGGTGGACAGCACGGCGTTGCCCGAGCAGGTGATCGACGCGGTGGTGCAAAGTGCCTTCCGCAGCGCCGGCCAGCGCTGCAGTGCGCTGCGCCTCTTGTGTGTTCACGAGGGCATTGCCGACGGTGTCATCGAAATGCTGCGCGGTGCGCTGCAGGAACTGAAGGTGGGTGACCCCGCGTTGCTGGCCACCGACGTGGGACCGGTCATCGACGACGAAGCCTTCACCGGCATCAGCGCCCATGTGCAGCGGCTGAAAGGCGAAGCGAAGTGGCTGGGTGAATCGGCGGTGGCCTCGACCTTCCCGCGCCTGGTGGCACCGGTGGCCTTCGAGATCGGCGCCATTGCCGACCTGAAGGCCGAGATCTTCGGCCCGGTGTTGCACGTGGTGCGCTGGGGCGGCGACGTGATGCACGTGGTTCAGCAGATCAATCAGCTGGGCTACGGCCTGACGCTGGGTGTGCAGACCCGCATCGACAGCCGCGCCCAGCGCATCGCCGACAGCGCGCGCATCGGCAACGTCTACGTCAACCGCAACATGATCGGCGCGGTGGTGGGTGTGCAGCCTTTTGGCGGCGAAGGCCTGTCGGGCACCGGCCCGAAGGCCGGCGGGCCGCACTATCTGTACCGCTTCTGCGCCGAGCAGACGGTGACGGTGAACACCGCCGCAGCAGGTGGCAACGCCGAGCTGCTGGCTGGCATTGCCTGAAACAGCGGGTCAATTCAAGTACATGCCCAGGTAACGCCGCCCGCGGCTGACGGCCTCGGCATCGGGGCAGGCTTCGAACCATTCGATGAGCTGCTTGCGGGCACGTTCGCGGTCGGGCTTGCCTTCGGCCTTGTCGCGCAGCACCACTTCCAGCAGGTTGTCGAAGGCGATCGCAAATTCACCTTGGAAGACCTGGATCGCGGCCAGCGCAAAACGGGCCTCGAAGTCCTTGGCATTGGCGGCGATGCGGGCGGTCAGTGCCGCCGGGTCGCCGGCTGGGCGGTTGGCCAGGATGGCCAGGCGCTTGCGCAGCGAAGTGTCGCGGTCGCCTCGCGCTTCGGCCGGCACCGCGTCCAGCAGCGCCGTCACCTCGGCCACTGTGGCCGCGCGGGCCAGCCAGCGCTCGGCCAGGTCGGCGGTGGCGTCGGGGTGGCCGGGCACCATCTGCAAGGCTTCGGTCAGCAGCGCTTCGGCCTCTTCGGGTGTGGCTTGCGCAGCTTCGGCCCGCAGCGTTTCCATCGGGTCGGCCGGCGGTTGCAGGTGTTTGTCCAGAAAGGCGCGGATCTGGCCTTCGGGCAAGGCGCCGGTGAACTGGTCCACCGGCCGGCCACCGATGAACAGCACCACCAGCGGAATGCTGCGGATGCGCAGCGCCGCGCTCAGGTTGGGCGCCTCGTCGGTGTTGATCTTGGCCAGCTCGAAGGCGCCGCCGTAGGCATTGGCCAGCTTTTCGAGCACCGGCCCCAGCGACTTGCAGGGCCCGCACCACGGCGCCCAGCAGTCCAGCAGCACCGGCACCTGCAGCGAACGTTCCAGCACACGGGCCTGCACGTCGGCCTCGGTGACGTCGTAGACCAGCGGGTCGTCGGCCGACACCGGGGCGGCGCCGGGGGTAGCTGCGAAGCTGGGCGTGGCCGAGGGGCTCAGCCCGGGCTGGCCGGCAGCGGCGTAGGGGTTGTGGGCGGCGAAGGGGTTGGCGGGCTTGTTCATGCCGGCATTGTGGCCAAAGTGCCGGCCGGCGTGCGGCCGGCCCCGCTCAGCGCTCCTTTCGGATCACCCCCGTCGGCGTGGCGTTGCCGGCCAGCATGAAGACGGTGTACACCCCCTGCGACTGCAGCACCACGTCTTCGGCCGAGTACAGCGGCGCAGGCGCCGCGGCCGAGGTCACGTCGATGCGCGCCGCCGCGCTGGTGTTCAAGGTGCTGTAGGCCGACACGGTGCCGGCGGCCAGGTCACTGCTCAGCGCCAGGTAGTCGACCGACAGCGTCAGCGGGTCGACGCCTGCAGCGCCATGCAGCAGGCGCATCTTCACCCGGCTGGTGCTGCTGGGCAGGCGGTTGTCGTCCACCAGCACGCTCAGGCTGCTGGCTGCGGCGCTGCCGTGGGCCAGCAGCGTGTAGTCAGTGCCGGCGGTGAAGCTGCGTGCTTCGTTCAGCACCACGTTGCCATTGACACGCAGCGTGAGTTCGGCCGACGTGGCATCCACCAGCTGGTAGGGCCCCACCGACGGCGAGCGCAGGCCACCGGCCAGCGTGCGGCCGCCCAGCGTGGCGGCCACGTTGCCGGCCGCGTCCACGCTGGCCACCACACGCACCCGTGCCTTGGTGTTTTTCATCACTGTCTGTGCGCCCTGCTGCACCAGGTGCGTGGCGTGCACCAGCATGCCGCTGGCGCCGGGGCTGAGGATCAGTGACGAATGCTGCTGGTCGCCCAGGGTCAGCTCGGCCACGTCCAGGCGCAGGTCGCTCGGGTCGCCGGCGCCGGTGACCCGCAGGCGGTAGGTGCCCTTGGAGATTTCCCGGTAGCCCGAGATGCCGCCCGAGTTCACCGAAGCCTGTGTGGCCTGCGCTTCCCCGATGTCGGTGGTGCTGGCGGTGAGAAAAATGTCGACCGAGCCGGTGTCGACGGTGGCATTGAAGATCCGCACCCGTGCACTGCCGGAGGGAATGTCGCTGTTGGTCTCGTTTTCGGGCAACGTCGACAGGCGCAGGGCCGTCTCGCGGCCCCAGATGACGGCGGTGTAACTCAGGTCCTTCGACAGGGCATAGCTGCCCGACAGCAGCGTGGTGCCGTCCCCGGCGCGCTTGACCTTCAGGGTGTAGGTGCCGGTGTCCAGTGCCTTGTAGGCCCTCAGCTCGTCCACTGCAACGGCCCCGAAAAACTGCACGTCGCCGGCATCGAGGTCGACACTGGGCAGGTCGGTGGCCAGGTTCAAGGCACGAACCTGGGCCTGGCCCCCGCCGCTGCTGTCGCTACCGCCGCCGCAGCCCGCCAGCAACAGGCTGCCGGCCAGCAGACCCGAAGCGCCGAGCAAGTGCCGCAGAAACGGCCGCCGCGTTGGCTGGCGCAGGGTGCGCAGTGGGCGCGGTGGGGGATGGGCGTTCATCGGTACGGTCCTTCGTGCGGGGCGGCTGAGAAGGCGCCATTGCAGCGCCCGCCCCGGCGCCCTGCATTGCGCCTGCATGTCCGCTTGTGACGGCGCATGACGGCGCCGCGTTTTTGTCACATGGCGTCATCTGGCGACATGAAGCCTTGGCCGGTGCCGGCTACGCTCGGGGCATGGAGACCAAGCCCTACCACCTGTTTGTGGTGGAAGACGACCCGCCCATGCGCGACATGCTGGCCAGTTACCTGGAAAAGCAGGGGCTGGCGGTGACCACCATGGCCAGCGCCGAAGACCTGTTGCGGCGCATCCACCGGCTGCGTCCCGACCTGGTGGTGCTGGACGTCACCTTGCCCGGCCTGTCGGGCCTGCAGGCCTGCCAGCAACTGCGTGCCCAGGGCGACCGTGTGCCGATCATCCTGCTCACTGCCCGCACCGAAGAAATCGACCGCGTGCTGGGCCTGGAGATGGGCGCAGACGACTACATGGGCAAGCCGTTTTCGGCGCGTGAACTGCTGGCCCGCATCCGCGCCGTGCTGCGTCGCAACGGCGGACCGCCCGGTGTGCCGATTGCCTTCGACAGAACCGTGCCCATCGGCAAGCACCAGTTTCAAGCGGCCACACGCAGCCTGACCGGGCCGGACGGCCACCTGCGTGTGCTCAGCACGGTCGAATACGCGATGCTGGCCGAACTGGTGTGCAACCCGAACGTGCCGCTCTCGCGCGAACGCTTGCTGGCGGTGAGCCACACGCGGGCCGACGCCTTGCTCACACGAACGGTGGACGTGGCCGTGATGCGCCTGCGCAAGCTGGTGGAACCCGACCCGGCGGTGCCGCGTTACATCCAGACCGTGCGGGGGCACGGCTACATGTTCGTGCCGGCGCGTGGCGCCCGCGCCGCGTGACCCCGGTCGTGCGGCCCCCGCCCGTGTCGGGCTGGTCGCTGGTGCGGCGCCTCTCGGGCGGCGTGGCGCTGATCGCGGTGCTGTCGCTGGCGTCGCAGGCCTGGGTGATGAGCTTGTGGCTGCGCCCGCTGTTGCACGAGGTGGGAACGCTGGCAGCCGAGCAGGCGGTGCAGCTGCAGGTGGCCTTGCAGGCGGTGCCGCCAGCCGCGCGCCCGGCCTTGGCGCAGCAGCTGTCGAACGACCGACTGCAGGTGTCGCGCAGCGAGCCCGAGGGTGTCCACGCGATGGTGCCACCGCCGCCACCCGGCATGCAGGCCCTGGCCGAGCAGCTGGCGGCCCAGGGCATCGAGGTGTTTCCCTTGCGCCCCGCGTCGCCCCGCGCGGCCATCGCCTTCCGGCTGACGGTGGACCAGGAGGACTGGTGGGTGCTGCGCACGGTCGAGGGCCCCAGCGGCGCGGTGTCCGGCACCTTGCTGGCCTGGTCCGCGGTGCTGGCGTTGGCCACCATGGGTGCGCTTCTCGTGTCGGTGCGCCTGATCGCCAGGCCGATTGGGCAGCTGGCGCAGGAGATCGGCGCGCAAGGCGGCCAGCAGGGGCGTCTGCAGCCGCTACCCCTGCGCTCGCAGGACAGTGTCGAGATCCAGTCGCTGGTGCATGCCTTCAACGCCTTGGCGCACCAGCTCAGCCAGGGCGCGCAGACGCGCCAGCAGCTGCTGGCGGGGGTGTCGCACGACCTGCGCACACCGCTGGCCCGCTTGCGCCTGCGTGCCGAAACCCAGTGCGAGGGTGCGCTGTCCGAAGCGCTGCTGACCGATCTGCTGGCGCTGGAGCACATCGTCAGCCAGTTTTTGGCCTATGTGCAGGGTGACAGCGAACCCTTCTCCGGCCCGCAGCGGCCACTGAACGCGGTGGTGCACCGGGAGGTGCAGCGGCAGGTCGACGCCGGCCATGTGCTGCAGGCCGACCTGCAGGACCTGAGCCAGCCGGTGCCCGAGCTGGCTTTGAGTCGCCTGCTCGGCAACCTGATCGATAACGCGCGGCTGCATGGCGGCCCGCCGGTGAGCGTGCAGCTGCGGGCCACGGCAGCCGGTGCCGCGGTGCGTGTCAGCGACGGTGGGCCGGGCATGAACGCGTCGGAATTCGAACGCGCCCAGCAGCCCTTTGTGCGCCTCACGCACACACGCGCAACGCTGGGCCATTGCGGCCTGGGCCTGGCCATCGTGGCCCAGCTGACGCACCAGTTGGGCGGCACGCTGCAGGCCGACACCAGCGACGATGGCCGCTTCGGCATCACGCTGACACTGCCGGCCCAAGGGAAAGAGCCAGGCGCCTGAATCGCCGACCGTGGGCCCGAGCCCAGGCGCTGCTCAGGGATACAACCCGCGCTCTTCGCGCGCAATCAGGATGCGTTCACAGGCCACCGCGAAGGTGGCCGTGCGCAGCGTGATCTTGTGTTTGTCGGCGGTGTCCCAGATCTTCTTCAGCGCGTCGACCATGATCTTGTCCAGCCGCAGGTTGATTTCGTCTTCGCTCCAGAAAAACGAAGAAAAGTCCTGCACCCATTCGAAGTAGCTCACCGTCACGCCACCGGCATTGCAGATGACGTCGGGCACGACCAGCACACCGCGGCTGGCCAAAATGTCGTCGGCTTCGCTCACCGTCGGGCCGTTGGCGCCTTCCAGCACCATGCGGGCCTTCAGGCGGTGGGCGCGTTCGGCGGTGATCTGGCCTTCCAGTGCGGCCGGGATCAGGATGTCGCAGCGCACGTCCCAGAAGTCTTCGCCGTGCATCGGCTCGGCGCCCTGGAAACCACCCACGCCACCGTGGTCGCGCACGTAGGCGGCCAGGTCGGCGATGTCCAGGCCCTTGTCGTTGAAGATGGTGCCGCTGTGGTCCTGCACCGCCACCAGCTTGCCGCCGGCCTGGCCAAACAGCTCGGCCGCCGACGAACCCACGTTGCCGTAACCCTGCACGGCGATGCGGGCGCCGTCCAGGTTCAGGCCCAGGCGGCGTGCGGCTTCGCGGCCGGTCACGAACACGCCGCGGCCGGTGGCTTTCACGCGGCCCAGTGAACCGCCCAGGTGGATGGGCTTGCCGGTGACCACGCCGGTGGCGGTGGTGCCGGTGTTCATCGAGTAGGTGTCCATCATCCAGGCCATGATCTGGCCGTTGGTGTTGACGTCGGGAGCCGGGATGTCACGCTGCGGGCCGATGATGATGCCGATCTCGCTGGTGTAGCGGCGCGTCATGCGCTCCAGTTCCTTGGTAGACAGGCGCTTGGGGTCGACGCGGATGCCGCCCTTGGCGCCGCCGTAGGGCAGGTTGACGGCCGCGCACTTCACCGTCATCCAGGCGCTCAGCGCCATCACTTCTTCCAGCGTCACCTCGGGGTGGAAACGCACGCCGCCCTTGCCCGGGCCGCGACTCAGGTTGTGCTGTACGCGGTAACCCTCGAAATGGGCGACGTCGCCGTTGTCCATTTCGATCGGCACGTCGACGATCAGCGTGCGTTTGGGGCGCTTCAGTGTCTCGGCCCAGCGCGCCAGGTGGCCCAGGTAGGGCACCACACGGTCGACCTGCGAGAGGTAGGTGCCCCAGGGGCTGTTGGCGGTGGGCTGGACAAAAGAAAGCGGCTCGTTCATGCGGTGTCTCCGTTCGGTTGTGCGTCGGCCCGCACCGCACACGCCGGGTGGGCGGGGGTCGGGCTGGGTGGGCAGGTTCGCCGCCAGGTCATGGCGTGGCTGTGGACTGTAGGGGCGGCGCCACCGAATGTTTCACCGTCCGCCATGCCGCCTTTGCATGGCCTGTGTGGGCGGCTCACATGGCCTCGGGTGGCGGGTGGCCGCGCCCTTCATCGGGCGCCGTGCAGGCGCAGCACCGGCCAGCCGCGAAGTTGTGCTTCTGCCGCCAGGCGCGTATCGGGGTGCACCACCACGGCGTGGTTCACGGCCCGCAGCAGCGGCAGGTCGTTGGCGGAATCGCTGTAGGCCCAGCTGTCGAAGCCGTGCAGTGTTTCGCCGCGCTCGGCCAGCCACAGGTGCAGACGGTCCACCTTGCCTTCACGCATGTTCGGCGTGCCCAGGGTGTGGCCGGTGAAGAGACCGTCGGCGCCGGTTTCGCATTCGGTGGCGATCAAATGTTCGATGCCCAGTTCCTGGGCCGTCAGCTCGGTCAGGAAGCGGTTGGTGGCCGTGGTCAGCACCACCAGCGCTCCGGCAGACTGGTGTTCCTGCACCAGCGCGCGCGCCAGCGGGCCGATGCGGGGCGCAACAACTTCCTGCAGAAAGGCCAGGCGCAAGGGCTGCCACTGCGCCGCGCTGCGGCCGGCCAGAGTGGACACGTAGAAGCTGCTGAAAGCCTGTGCGCTGACGGTGCCGGCGCGGTAGTCGCGGTCCATCGCCGCATTGCGCTGCGCAAAAGCTGCGCGGTCCAACACATCGCGGTCCATCAGGAACTCGCACCACAACACGTCGCTGTCACCGTCCAGCAGCGTGTGGTCCAGGTCGAACAGGGCAAGTCTTGGTTTGGGCCGGGACATGTCAGTGCGGCCTATCGCGCTTCCCGCTGCGCAACCGGCTCAGCCTGGCCCACACAGCGCGCCACTTCATGCCTGATCCCTTGAAAATCCACGGCGCGGATTATGGTCGCTGACGGGCGCAGCCAGGGGTCGATGCGGAAGTTGCCGGCCGGGCAGTACAGGCCCTCGGGCCGCGCCACCACCAGGTCGTCGGCGCGGGACGCCAGGCTCAGCGGGGTGGATGGCACGTGCATGCGGGCATCGCACGCCGCCATTTTTGTGGGCGTGCATCAAAGGCGCGCTCCTTCCTGCTGCTTTCGTTTCGGGCTAGCATGAACCCACAGGGGCCCGCAGATGGCTTGCCTGGCGCCAACTTCGCGCAAACAAGCGTTTGCTCGGCCATTCAGAAAGACCCCGCCATGATCCGGCACCTCAGACGGTTTGCAGTCCTGTGGCTGCTGGGATGGGCGGTCGCCGTGGCGGCCCAGGATGCCAACATCACGCAACCCGTTGCCGACCTCGAGCGGCTGCTGGCCGCCGAACCGCTGGTGATCGAGAGCGCCCAAAGCAGTCGGCCCACGGCCAAAGGCGACATCACCTTGCGTGCCGAAGTTTCCTTCGGTGGTGCGCCTGCGATGCGGGTCAAGTTGCGCAAGGCCGAGCCGGGCGCGGACATGTTCAACAACGTGCCGCGCTACGACCTGGCGGCTTACGAACTGCAAAAGCTGTTTCTCGACCCTGCCGAGTACGTCGTGCCGCCGACGGCGCTGCGCTTCGTGGTTTTGGCCGATTTCACCAAGCACCAAGCCGACGTGGCGCGCACCTTTCACAGCGCCGACCAGGTGCTGGCCGTGGTGCAGGTCTGGTTGAGCGAGATCGCAGCACCGGCCGATGTCTACAACGCGATCCGCTTCGACGCGGACCCGCGCTATGCCCGCCACGTCGGGCAGATGAACATCCTGACCCACCTGATCGAGCACCGCGATGCCAACCTGGGCAACTTCCTGATCGGCAAGGCAGAAGTCGGCGCACGCGTTTTCTCGATCGATCACGGTGTGGCATTTGCCTCCATCGACAGCGACCGCGGCGACGCCTGGAAGGACATCCGGGTCAAACGCCTGCCGGCCGACGCCGTGGCGCGGCTGCGCGATCTCACCTTGCCGGTGCTGCAGCAGCGCCTGGGCGTGCTGGCGCAGTGGCGGCTTGAAGGCAGCCGCTACGTGGTGGCACCCCTGGGGCCCAACCTGGCCAGCCACCGCGGTGTGCGCCGCTCGGACAAGGATTTGCAAATGGGCCTGACCACGAAGGAGATCGCGTCCATCGACTGGCTGCGCACGCGCTTGCTCAAGCGCATCGATGCAGGTGAGATCACGCTGGTGCCAGCGGCAAAGTGAACAAGGCAACGATTTGCAGACACCACCGCTGCGGCGCAATGGCCGCAGCATTGGCGCTGGTGGCCATGCTGTTTGTGATGGTCAGGCCGCTGCCAGCGCTGGCGCAGGCGGGCCAAGCGGGCCAAACGAGCCAAACGAGCCAAACGGGCCAAACGGGCCAAACGGGCCAGGTGCAGTGGCACGGCGTGGAGCGGGTCGTTGCCTTTGCCGACGTGCATGGCGCTCACACCGAACTGGTCAGGCTGTTGCGCGAAACCGGCATCGTCGACGAAAAGCTCCGCTGGGCAGCCGGCGCCACCCATGTCGTGAGCCTGGGCGACCTGCTCGACCGCGGCGCCGATTCGCGCCAGGTCATGGACTTGTTGATGCGCTTGCAGGGCGAGGCCCAGGCCGCTGGCGGCAGGCTGCATGTGGTGCTGGGCAACCACGAGGCCATGAACCTGCTGGGCGACTTGCGCGACGTTCACATTGGCGAGTACGCAGCCTATGCGGATGTCGAACCCGCCGCCGAGCGCGCGCAGCAGCGCCAGGCCTGGGTAGCGGCGCAGGGCGACGCTTCAGCAGCTGCTTTCGATCAGCGGTTTCCGCCAGGGTACTTCGGCCATCGCCAGGCGCTTTCGCCCGACGGCCGATACGGCCAGTGGCTGTTGTCGTTGCCCGTGGCCATCAAGGTCAACGACACGCTGTTCATGCACGCGGGCCCTTCGAATGCGCTGCGCGGCATGACTCTGCAGGAAGTCAACCTGCGTTACCGCACCGCGCTGACCAGCTACCTGGGCCTGGCCGCACGACTTGAGCGGGAAAAGCTGTTGCAGGCCCAAGACGTTTTCCACCATCGCGCCAGACTGGCCCGAGAGCGCTTCGGCAGGCTGATGGCGGCCATGGCCGCCAGTGCAGGTGCAGGTGCAGGCCACTCGACCGTCGACGCCGCACTGGGTGACGTGGTGACACGTTTCGAGCAGGCCGATGACCACGTCCTGCTGTCGTCAGACGGCCCCAACTGGTATCGCGGCGCTGCGATGTGCCGGGAAGCGGCAGAGTCCGACGTGCTGCTGCCGCTGCTGCAGCAGTTCGGCGTGACCCGTCTGGTGGTCGGGCACACCCCCACGCGCGATGGGCGGGCCGCCTCACGGTTTGACGGACGGGTGGTGAAACTCGACGCCGGCATGAATGGCGCTGTCTACAAAGGGCGCGCCGTGGCCTTGCTGCTGCAAGGTGCCCAGCTCAGCCTGCAGTACCCCGGCGAGCCCTTGGCAACGCGGCTGCAAGCTGAAGCGATGTTCGTCGCGCCCAGGGACGTCGACGAAACAAGCGTGCTGGCTGCGCTGAGCGCTGGCGAGATCACGGTCACCGGCCCGCGCGGGCCCAACGAGTTGAACGTCTCGGTCCATCATGCAGGCCAGCGCCTGGTGGCCATCTTCCAGGCGCGCGACGAAGGCCCAGCCCGGCGTGAAGTCGCTGCCTTCCGGCTGGACCGCGAACTCGGCTTGGGCATCGTGCCGGTGACGGTGCTGCGCAAGGTTCAAGGTCAGCTGGGTGTGCTGCAGGCCCGCCCGTCGCGTTGGGTCACGCAGGCCGACGTGCAACGCCAGTCGATGCGCGTGGGCGGTTGGTGCGATGCCGAACGCCAGTTCCAGCTTGTTTATGCCTTTGACACGCTGATCGGCAATGAGCGCCGCACGCCCGAGTCGCTGCTGTACGACGCCGATGCCTGGTTCGTCTTCGTGACGGCGCACGATCGCGCTTTTGGCACAACGAACACGCTACCCGCCTACCTTGCTTCCAGACCGCCCTCGCTCGGGGCCGAGCTTCGACGCCGCATCACCGCACTCGACAAGCCCGGTCTGGCGGCGTCGCTCGGCGAGTTGATCGACGAGAAGGGGCGCGCGGCGATCCTGGCGCGCCGCGATCGCTTGCTGGCCTTGCCAGCCGCTGCGGATTCGGGTGCGGGCGCAGGCGTGGCCGGTGGCAACGCGGTGGGTCGCCGGTGATCGGACCTCTGTCGGTCAAGCCTGCGCGCCCCAGGTCAACGCCGCCCTTGCATCGGCACCGTGCAAGAGGTGAACTGGCGCAGCACGGGGCTGTCCCACCCGTCGCCCGTCGCCCGTCGCCCGTCAGCGAGCAGGAGATTGACCTCACGCTGGCCTGGGACGTACCGCAGGCCCTGGCCGAACGCGTGCTGCAGGCGGCAGTTTGCCATGCCCAATACGAACGCGGCATGAGCACCATGAACATCTCACTTCCGCAAGCCCGACGGCCGCTGGAGTCGGCTGCGTCCGCAAGTTTGGGGGACCCATGGAAGCGGCCTGGCGACAAGGGATAACCCGATCACGGCGCCCGAGGAAAGCGACTTTCGGCGGCGCTGTCAAAGCTCAACAGTTCTCAGCCACCTTCAAAGACCAGCTCACACGCATCGGGTGCCGTGTTCGGGGTGCCATGGGGATGGAAAAGGGTGTTTGAAAACACGATCCTCGGGCCGCTCAGGCCCTGGTTCGGCCTGCCCAGGTGCGGCGGCAGGGGCTGAGCCGCTGCCGCCGCGCAGCGGGGTCCAGGCTCAACTTCGCACCACGTCGGCCCCGGGCCTCGTCCTGAAGCCCTTCACCTTCTTCGCGGGCGCCACCTTCTTGGCCGGTGCCGCCTTCTTGGCGGGTGCAGCCTTCTTGGCGGGTGCAGCCTTCTTGGCCGGGGCGGCCTTCTTGGCAGGGGCGGCCTTCTTAGCTGGTGTGGCCTTCTTGGCAGGGGCAGCCTTCTTCGCTGGGGCGGCCTTCTTCGCCGGCGCGGCCTTGCGGGCTGCGGTCTTGGTTGCCATCGTGGTGTTCCTTCCTCGTCCTCTAGGGGTTATGCCGGTTGGCCCGTCGACGTTATCGGAGCGCTGCTGCCTGCGCAATCGAGTGTCCTGTCGATCTGTTCGGGGCAGCTGGTAAATGTCCAGCGGCAGCATGTCGCCGTACAGGCGGCACACCGGCGTCTGCACGGGCGCGCCGGCGTCGGCGCTCAGCTGCGGCATCCAGGCCTGCACCGCGGCCATCAGCGCGAACATGCTCACGCGGCGCTCGCGACCCGCAGCCACCCGCGGATCGTGCAGCGCCTTCAGCAGGGCCGCAGTCAGCACACCGTTGCGCAAGGCGTCGATCTCGATCGACTGCTCTTCGCTGCGCGCGGCGGCGATGATGTACATGCCCCGCTCATTCACGGCCTGGATGCGGCGCGCCAGTTCTTCGGCATCGAGCCCGCGCACCATGTTGTTGCCGGCCATGCCCGAATGGCAGGCGTCGATGATGAACACGACCTCGGCCGGCACGGCGGTGGCGATCTCCGCAAGCTCCACCATCGACAGCCCGGTGCGCGCCATGTCGGCGCCGGTCGGGATCAGGTCCCAGTTCCAGAAGTAGAACTCCGGCTCGCCCTTGAAGCGCACACCGTGGCCCGCCAGGAACACGAGCAGCACGTCGCGGCCGGCCTCCGGTTGCTGCCAGCGCGCAGCGATGCATTCGGCAAACTGCCCGACTTTCTCGAGGATCGCCGCCTTCGTGGCCTGCTGGTTCAGCAGCAGCGCCGCCTCGACCCCCTCGAAGGCCTCGTTGCGCTTCGGCGACGCGGCGTGGAATCGCGCCGAGCGGCGTGAACAGGCCAGGGCGTTGTACAAGGCCGTGGCGTCGCGCTGCGGGTAGGCCAGCACCTCGGTGGCACCAGCCTGGCCGGTGTGCGCGGCCTGGAAGTCCGAGACGCCCACGCTCAGCAGGAAGAGCCGCCCCGGGGGCTGCAGCGCCTGCCCGTCCCCAGCCGGCCCTTCCAACGCCAGCTCGCAGGGCACCGAACGTGCGCCGCTGCCGGTTTCGGCGAGCAGCTTGATCCGGTTCGGCCCCGGGTTGAGCCGCAGGTTCACCCGCCAGTGGCGCCGGCGCAGCGCCCGGGCATCGTCCTGGAACCACACCCGGAGCCCGTTGCACAGGATCCAGACGCGGCTCGTGCGCTGCGCTGGGCTCAGCGGCTCGACGCGGAAGTGCAGCTGCACCTCGCGGCGATCGGCCGAAGCCGTGATGCGCTCGATCTCCACCACCGGCGGCAAGAGCGCGGCCACATCGAGCAGCGGGATGTCCACGCCTGCGGCGCGCGCCCGCTCCTCGCTGCCATGCTGCACGACGGCGCGCACGATGTCCTCGCGGTCGAAGGCCGGGATGCGGTCGGCCGGCACGAACAGCGCCTCGCGCCGCGGCCCGCGGTCGACGCAGTAGCCGATGCGGGTCTGCCCCGGCGCATTGGTGGCGAAGAAGCCGCTGCGCGTCCAGAGCACCCAGCGGTCGTCGGCGCCGACGAACAGCGAGAGGTCACCCGCTCGAGGCGCCTGCGGCTCCCAGCTCTGGCCGTACAGCTGCGGCGCGTGGTCCTCGATGTCGGGGCGGTGGAACAGCTGCAGCACCTGGCGGCCTTCGCAGTCCAGCTTCCAGCGCGGGTGGTCCACCTCCGCGATGTCGGGCTCGCCGGGGCTGGCCGTGGACAGGCGCAGCTCGCGCAGGTCGAAGCGCTGCTGCCGCCTGGCATGGTTGGGCGGCCGCATGCGTTCCGTCACGGCGCTGAAGGCCAGCCGCTCGTGCGCATCGATGCCGGTTTCGAACAGGTCCTGCCCCACGCCGCGCAAGGCCCGCTCCAGGCTGGCCGTGTGGGTGCGCGGGTTCCAGATGTGCAAGGCACTGTTGTCGCCCCCGGCGCTGAGCACGCGGTCCGGGCCCAGCCAGGCCAGGGCGTCCACCGAACCGTCGTGGCCGTAGTAGGTGCTGCGCAGAACCAGGCCTTCGGGTCCGATGGCCAGCACGTGGCTGAGCACGATGTGCAGCCCGCCGCTTTCGGGGTGGCTGTCCAGGCCCACGGCCAGCTCGTCGCCCTGGGGCGAAAACGCCAGGGCCCGCGGCGGCGCCTCCACCCAGGCCTCGCCCAGCGTCCGGCTCCGGTGGTCGAGCGCGATCAGCCGACCAAGCCCCGGGCGCTTCAGCCCATCGGCCTCGGCGGCATGGCCGGTGTCGTCCTCGGCTGTGCCGGCGCGCACGGCCACCATGCGGGCGCTCACCGCCATCGTCCGGGGAAAGATGGGCTCTGCGGGCTCGGTGCTGCGCACGCGTTCCAGGCCCTGCCCCGGGCGAAAGGCCAACCACAGCAGGCGGCACTGCGGGGGATCGGCGTACACCCGGGTGGCCACCACCAGTCCGAGTGCTGGCGCTGGGGATCCACGCCGAGCGGCCTGAGCACGGGCCGGCGGCGACGGGGCACCCGGCGCCGGAATCCAGTGCGGCACGACATCCACAACCGGCAGCCCATCGACCACCGCCGCCTGCACGAGCACCTGCTCGGCGGCGGGCCTCGGGGGCCGTTCGAAGCCGGCACGCAACAGCTGACCCGTCGCGATCACCTGCACCGCGCCCTCGCAGCGCCCGCCCTCGTGCAGGCGCGTCACGCCCAGCGCCAACCACTGGCCGTCGGGGCTGAAGGCCGGGGCCTGGAAGCGCGTCTCGGCATCACCCTCGAAGGCCGACACCAGGTTGCCGGTCTGGGCGTTGAACACCTCGGCCCGGCCATGGCGCGCGTGGCGCCTGAGCGTCACCACCCACTGGCCGTCCGGGCTCAAGGCCAGGCCATCGATCATGCCGTCGCCGCTGCCACCTTCGAACCGGGCGCGTGTGTGACCCAGGAGCTGGCGACGCAGCTTGCCGGTGGCCATGTCCCACACGCGCACGGTGCAGTCGCCGGCAGAGACCACCGTGCGCCCGTCGGCCGAGGCCGCCAGCGCCACGACGGGATCGGTGTGGTTGTCGGTCTCCAGCTTGAGCCAGGCGTGGGCCACCGATGGCGGGTTCGTTTTCATTGGGTCCTCGCGGGCTACTCGGTGGCGGCAGCGTCGGCCAGCAGCGCGCGGTGCTCGGGCAGCTGCAGGTAGTCGTGCCGGGCATGCGGGTCCGCAATGCGCGCAGCCCGGTCGCGCAGTTGGGCCAGCGAGTGCGCATGCAAGGCGGCGGCCGACGCGTCGCCACAGGCCACGAGCACCCGCCAGGCCACCCGATAGGCGGCCATGGGCAGCAGCACCTCGGCCTCCCTGGCTTGCGCAGGCAGCTCCGAAGCCGGCGCCGATGTCTGCGCCGATGTCTGCGCCGATGCGGACGCTGAAGCCGCGTCGGGGCACAGTCGCGGCAGCCAGCCGGCCAGCGCAGCATGGGCGGCGCGTGCGCGTTCGCCCGGGCTGCGGCGGGTGTCGAGCAGGCACAGTTCGGCACGAGCCGTCTGCACGTCCAGCTGGCCCAGCGGATCGCCCAGTGCCTGCATCAGGCGGCTGGCCTCGTTGAGGGCCGCCTCGGCGCCTGCAAACGTTTCTTGTGCCATGTGCAAGCGGCCCAGGTCGAACAGCGTGCTGGCCTCGATGGCGCGCAGGCCGATCTCGCGCGCCAGCGACAGCGCAGCCTGCAGCCGCTCGGCGGCCACCGCATGCTCGCCCCGCGCCAGCGCCACCCGGCCCAGGTTCTCGAGCACGATGGCCTCGACGCGGCGCTGGCCGCTGGCCTGCAGCAAGGCCAGCGCCTGCTCGCCCAGCGACTGCGCCAGCGCCAGCTGGCCCAGCTCGCGGTGGGCCTCGGCGCGGTTCACCCAGGCCGCGGCCAGTTGCGCGGGCTCGTTCAGGCCGGCCCAGCTGCGGCCCGCCTCTTCGGCATCCAGCGCAGCGCGGTAGAAGTCGCCCGCGGCCAACGAGGCGCTGCCCCGGTTGTTGAGCAGCATGGCTTCGCCGGAACGGTCGCCGATGCGCTGCGCGATGGCGCGTGCCGCGTCGTAGTGCGCCACGGCCTCGGCAAACCGCGCCCGGGACTTGGCCAGCACGCCCAGGTTGTTGAGCAGCGTGAGTTCGTCGCGCAGCGCGCCGCTGCGCTGGAAAGCCGGCAAGGCCGCCCGCATCAGCGCCTCGGCGTCGTCGTAGTGCCCGAGCTGCCACGCCACCAGGCCCAGCTGCAACCGGGCGTTGGCCGCCAGACCGGCCAGCCCCTGCTGCTCTGCAATCGACAGCGCCTGCTCGAGCGGCGAGCGCGCCTGCTCGGCCTGGCCACTGACAAACAACACCCGGGCCAACAGCAGCCGGGCCTCGATGTCGTCGGCCGAGCTGGCTGCAGCGTCCGCGGCGCCCGCTTCAGTCGCGCGCTCCGCCCCGGGCACGTCCAGCGCGTGTTGCGCCAGGGCGGCGGCGGCGTCGAACGCGCCCACGTCCAGCTCCAGCGCGGCGCGGCGCAGCGCCACGCGACGGCGCAGCGGTACCGCCAACCTGGCTTGTGCCGGCTCGTCGGCCAGCGCCTCCAGGGCCGCCAGGTCCTGCCGCCGCTCGGCGTGGCGGCCCATCAGCTGCAGCAGGGCTTCGCGGCGCAGCAGCACATCGATGCGGACCTCACGTTCGGGCGCCGGCAGCCAGCCCAGCACCTGCGCAAACCCGGCCAGCGCCTCGTCGTTGGCATGGCTGGCGGCGGCCTGCCCGGCGGCGTGCAGCCGATGCGGCCACGCCCGCCCGGTCTGCTCGGCGCGGGCCCAATGGTGGGCCAGCTGTCCCGCCAGCGGCGCCGAAGGCATTGCGCCACCGGCCGCCATGGTGGCCCGCCGGGCCTCGAGCCGTTCGGCCACCTGCGCGTGCAGACGCAAACGGCTGGCATGGCCGATGCTCTCGTAGGCCACCTCCTGCGTCACGCGGTGCCGGAAGCTGAAGTGCGGACCGCTGTCGCCTGCAACGCCGTCGGCCGCTTCGCCCGGATCGGCCCGCTCGCCCGCATGCGCCAGCACCATCGGTGGATCGGCCGGCAGCAGCAAACCCAGATCGACCAGCCGCCCGAGTTCGGCCAGCAGCGCCGCTGCACTGCCGGGCGCGGGATGGCAGGCCTGCAGTTCGGCCAGGCCGAAGGGGCTGCCGATCACGCTGGCCAGCTTCAGCGCCAGCTGCGCCGGCATGCCGAGCCGGTCGATCCGGCTGAGCACGAGGCTGCGCAGACTCACCGGCCAGTCCAGCCGCTGCAGGCTGTCGGCGCGGTGGGGGTCCAGCCCGCGATCGCGCAGGTGCCTGAGAAGCTCCTCGATCATGAACGGGTTGCCCTGCGCACGCTCGATCACGCGTTCGATCAGCGCCGGTGGCACCACGCCCGAGCGCTCGGGAAACAGCGCCGCCAGCTGCGCCCGGACCAGTTGCTCGGCCTGCGCCGGATCGAGTTCGCGCAGCACGATGTGCTGCATGGTCGTGGCCACATCCCCGCCAGGCAGGCCCTGGGCCGGCGACACCAGAGCCACCACTTCGTCGGCCATGCGAGCCTCGGACGGGCGCTGGCTGGCCAGCACCAGCACCGGCAGCGCGGCGATGTCGCGCACCACGGCAGCCAGCAGCTCGATGGACAGCGGGTCGGCGTCGTGCACGTCCTCCAGCACCAGCAGCACGCCGGCGCCGTCCTGCGCGACGTCGCCGGCGGTCTGGCGCAGGGCCTCGATCAGCAGCGCCCCGAGCAGAGCCTTGCGGTCCCTGGGCGCCAGCGCCTGCGTGAAGGCGTTGTGCGGCAGCTCGAGGCCCAGCGCGGGCCCGAGCAGTGGCCAGGCCTCGGTGCGCCCGCTGGCACAGCGCGCCACCGCGCTCTCGACGGCCCGCGCCAGCAGCCGAGGCGAACGCGCCGGATCGAGGTCCAGCAGCGCCATCCAAACGCCATGCCACAGCCGGTAGGGCTCGCGCAGGCCATCGCCGCTGGCTGCGCCGCCGAAGCCGACAAAGCCCTGGTCCAGTGCCAGGCGCACGCCTTCGGCCAGCAGGCGCGACTTGCCCATGCCCGGCTCGGCCTGCACGAACACCGCCGCGCCCCGACCCTGCCGGACCGCGTGCAGGCAGGTTTGCAGCTGCTGCAGGACCTCGTCGCGGCCGATCATGGGCAACACGAAGTCCCGGGCCTGCAGCCGCCCCGCACGCGGCCGCTGTGCCGCCAGCACGGCAAACACTGGCATCGGCTCGGCCTTGCCCTTGAGCGCGATCGGGGGCCGCGGCTGCAGCGCAAACGCGGGTGCGACGGCCGCGCGCACCCGGCCCGAACCCAGGATCTCACCCGGGCGGGCCAGCATCATCAGCCGCGCCGCGGCGTTGACCGCATCGCCTTGCGCGCCAAAGGACTGACGGTTGCGGCTGCCGTAGCCGCCCACCCGCAGCGTGCCGCTGGCCACGCCGATGCAGGCGCCTGCGGCATCGCCGGACTCGGCGCCAAACAGCGCGCGCAGGGCCAGCGCCGCGTGCAGGGCCCGGCAGGCATCGTCCTCGTGCGCAAGCGCGGCCCCGAAGGCGGCGTACAAGTAGCTGCCCTTGTCGCCCACGATCAGCTCGAGCAACACGCCACCATGCTGCTGCAGGATGCCCTGGGCGGCGCAGATCCAGCCATCCAGCCGATGCACGGCGCGGTCGTCGAGTTCGCCCTGGGCGTCTTCGAGCCCGCCGAAACGCAGGAACAAGGCCACCACAGGTCGCAGGTCGGTGACGAACAAGCCCTCGCCCGCCATCTCGCGTTCGTAGACGAAGGGCAGCACCCAGGGCCGCAGCTGGTCCGCCGACGGCAGTGACGCTAACTGGGGCCAGCCCGCAGCGGCTGCAGCGGCCGGGACCTGGGGCAACGCAGGGCCGTGCCAGCCCGCAGCGAGCACGGCAAAGCGCGCCCCCTCCTCGTTGCGGCGCCAGGCCAGCACGGGCGCCTGCACGGCGTGCGCGGTCGCCTCGTCGAGCAGCACGTCGCCGGGCATGGCCAGTGTGTCGGCCATCGCCACGCGCGACACCGCCGGGCCAGCGAGCACGTCCAGCGTCTGGATGGCGGCATCGCCGACGACGAAGCGCCGTGCCGTGCCGCTGGCCACCGACACTTTCAAGGCCATCGGCAGCGGGGCTGCATCCACCACGGCACCCGGCACTTGCAGGGCCGCTTGCGAGACTGCCAGCGCAACCGACTTGGCCACCGCCTGCATGGCCGCCTGCATGGCCAGCGCGGCCTGCACGGCGCGGGCAGCGGCTGCAGCCATGGCAGCGTCGGCTTCGCCCTCGGCCCCGGGCAATCCCGCCCCGGCGGCGTCGACGGCGTCGAACCAGCACAACGTGGCATCGCCGGCAAACGACAAGGTGCTGCCGCCGCAACGCTCGACCTCTGCGATGAGCGCATCGTAGACCTCGCTCACGGCCCGCGAGAGCAGTTCCACGCCCCGCCGCTCGCCATGGGCATGTGTGAGCGCTTCGGTGAGCGCCGTGAAGCCGCTGATGTCGGCAAAGAGCGCCGAACCTCTCGCGTGGGCCAGAAGGCTGCGCCGTTCGGCCAGCGCACGCAGTCGATCCTGGGGCAGGTAGTGGTGCAAGGCCATGGATGGCGGAACGCTATCACGCAGCAACCCGCCTGACGACGCCGCTCGCGCCATCGACGGACTTGCTGATTGGCGATGAACCTCAGCAGCCTCACCTGGCGAGTCTGGCGTCAGATCGCGACGCCGGGGTTGACCTTGGCGCGCGACTCCGCTGAACACGAACACCTCGCCGCAAGGCTCCGGCGATGGGCCTCAGACAGCAGCCACATGCAGGGCGCCGAGCCATTGCTGGTTGCACCAGCGATTGAGTTGACGGATGAGCAACAAGACGAATTGAGGCATTCCCCAGCCACAGCGTGCGCTGCAATCGCTGCACGCCATGACACAACGCTTCACCGCCGAATGGGCCCTGCGGCCCTTCATCGTGGCCCACGCTGGCGCGCTGGTCCAGCGATGCCAGCCCGCACGTGCGCCGCAGCGTGGCCAACCACCTGAACGACATCGCCAAGGACCACCCCGCGCTTGTTGCGACCTGGGTCGAGACCCATCTGCAACAGGCCAGCCGCGAACGCCAGGCCTTGCTGCGGCACGCCAGCCGCAGCCTCATCAAGGCCGGCCATGCCGACATGCTCCAGGCCTGGGGCCTGGGGCATGCCTTGCGTGGCGCAGCGGCGCTGGACCTGCAGCCAACAGAGCTGACCTTGGGCGAGAGCCTGCGCTTCACGCTGGCCCTGCGGTCCACCGCCAAAGTGCCGCAGCGGCTGGCGGTGGACTACGCCGTGCACCACGTCAAAGCCGATGGCAGCACCCGCCCCAAGGTGTTCAAAGGCTGGCAACTGGAACTGCCGCCACGCGCCCAGGTCACGTTGGGCAAACAACATGCCATAAAGCCGATCACCACGCGCCGCTACCATGCCGGGGCCCACGCGCTGGCCGTTCACTTCAACGGGCAGGAAGTGGCTCGAGCGGCCCTTGTGCTGCACCTGCCAGACTGAAGCCGCATAGGCGCGGCAACGGTGGCCGGGTCGATCGCTGCGTGAACTGCCGCGTGCACGGGGTCTCGATCGCAGCTTGCTTCGCAGCATGCAGCGAAGCGCAGATCGCAGCCTCAGTCGCGCGCGTCGCTGGGTGCGTCGCAGCGCCAGTCGATGGCGAAACCACCGTCCTGCGCGATGCCAGCCGCGTCGATCGAAAACTGGAACCACAGGCATTCGTTGGTCTCGTAGCGCCAGGACCAAGTCTGCCCACCGGCGCGCGCGCCGCGCACATCGCCCGGCCGGCCGATGCGCCGCTGCAGTTCAGCCACCGGCATCGGGGCTGCGGCCTGCACTTCCATCAGGTGCGACTCGGTCGACACCTGCCGCGCCTGCTGCACCCGGGCCACTGCGTCCACGTCCACCATCCAGGTGGTGCGGCCTTCGGGGCCGCTGGCGTATTCCAGCCGCTGCGCGCCTTCGGGCAACACATGGCGGGCATTCGGCGTGCCCCACAAGCGCTGCAGCTCGCTGGCAGGCCTTCCAGGCTGGGGCGGGGCCACGTAGGCACCGAGCAGCCCGCGCACCGACCGACGAAGCGCTGCATTCGGTGTTGCACAAGATCATCACCCGTACGATGAAGCTGCTCACCCGTCGGGGGGTGTTGGTCGAAGAGGAGGGTTCGACCTACGTGGCCGACAGCGACGGCGATTCGGACGAAGCGCGCACGCTCAGGCCGCTGCAAGCCGCCGCGTGTACGTACCGCATTGCTTTCGGCCCGCGCGCCGGCCAGAAGGTGTTGACGGTGCAGGGCGCCATGCCCAGGGACGGGGACTTCAAGCAGACGCTGTGCGCCGACATCGACGGGTTCAGCCTGCACGCCGCCGTGCGAAGCGGCGCCGACGACCGGCAGGCGCTGGAGCAGTTGTGCCGCTACATCACCCGGCCGGCCTTGGCCAACGAGCGCGTGCAGACCAACGCAGCCGGTCTGGTGGTGCTCAAGCTCAAGACAGCCTGGCGCGACGGCACCACGCACCTGGTCATGTCGCCGCTGGAGTTCATGCAGCGGCTGGCGGCGCTGGTGCCCTGCAAGGGGCTTGACGATTTCGATCCCCACCGCTCTTGCTGCGCTTCGCAGGCGCGGTAACTGATGGCCATGGACGCTGAACGATCAACCGGTGCGCGGGTCGTCAGGGACTTCACAGTTGCCGCAAGTGCCAGGCCTTGGGCCGCGTGAAAGTCTGGATGCCCAGGGTGGACAGCGTCAGGCCCAGCCCCGAGTCACCGTGGCCCGACCAGGGCAGGCGCGGGCTGACGCGGTCGCAGCAGTTCCAGTACACGCTGCCGGCGTTGACCCGCGACAGCAGCGCGCGCGCGGCGGCTTCGTCTCGGGTGAACACACCCGCCGTCAGGCCGTATCGTGTGTCGTTCATCAGCGCCAACGCTTCTTCGTCGCTGCCCACTTTCTGGATGCCGATGACCGGGCCGAAGCTTTCTTCGCGCATCAGCTCCATCGTGTGGTTCACGTTGGTCAGCACCGTGGGGGCAAACCAGTTGCCGGGGCCGGGCAGGCGCTTTCCACCAGATGCGCCGCCGGTCAGCAGCTTCGCACCCTTGGCCACGGCGTCGGCCACCTGGGCTTCCAGCAAGGCCAGCTGCGGGAAACGGGTGATGGCGCCGATGTAGGTGTCGGCGGCCTGCGGGTCGCCGACCTTGAAGCCGGCCACGGTGGCCAGGAAGTGCTGCACAAAAGTGTCGTGCAGGCTCTCGTGCACGTAGATGCGCTCGACCGAGCAGCAGCTTTGCCCGGTGTTGTACATGGCGCCGTCGGCCAGGCTTTCGGCGGCGGTTTTCGGGTCGGCGTCGGCGCGCACGTAGACGGGGTCCTTGCCGCCCAGTTCCAGCTGCACCTTCACCAGCCGCGGCGCCAGCGCCACCGCGATGCGCTGGCCGGTGGCGTGGCTGCCGGTGAAGAAGAGGCCGTCGATGCGCTGTTCCAGCAAGGCCGCCCCCACCGCACCGCCGCCCACCAGGCACTGCATGGCATCGGCCGGTACACCCGCCGCGTGCAGCAGGCGTGTGATGTTCAGCCCCGTCAACGTCGCGTGTTCGCTGGGTTTGTAGAGCACCACGTTGCCGGTCAGCAGGGCGGGCACGATGACGTTGCAGCCCACGAAATACGGGTAGTTCCAGGCCGAGATGTTGGCCACCACGCCCAGCGGCACGTGGCTGATGATTTCGCGCGTGCCACCGTCGGCCACCGCTTCGTCGGCCACCGCGGCTTCGGCGTGTTCCAGGAAAAAGTCGATGCGGCCCAGCAGGCCGTTGATCTCGTTTTTGGCCTGCGACACCGGCTTGCCCATTTCCTGCGTCAGCGCCAGCGCCAGGTCGTCGAGTTCGGCCACCAGGCCGGCGCGGAAACGGCCGATGATGGCCAGCCTTTCGGCCATCGGCACGGCGGCCCAGGCAGGCTGCGCGGCTCGCGCGGCGGCGGCCTTGGCGGCGACGCTGTCGGCGTCGTCGGCCGCCAGCGTGGTGATCGATTGCCCGGTGGCGGGGTTGTGGATGTCGAGCGTGGCCATGTTTTTCACTGCGAGCTTTTCACAGCGCCTGGGTCAGCAGGCGTTCGTAGTCGGCCGCCTTGGCCGGCCGGGGGTTGGTCTGGTTGGTGAAGTCGACTTCGGCCAGCTGCGCCAGCCGCGGCACCTGGGCCGCCGTGACACCGCGTGCGGCCAGGCCGCCGGTGATGCCCACCTGGTGCTTCAGGTGCTTGAGCCAGGCGATCAGCGCAAAACCCCCGCCCGAGACACCGGCGGCATGGGCCAGCGCGTCGAACTTCTGCGGCACCGCTTCGTGGTTCCAGGCCAGCACGGTGTCGATCATCAGCGCGTTCGCCAGGCCGTGGTGCATGTCGGCCACGGCGCCCAGCGCATGGGCGCAGGCGTGCACACCGCCCAGGTCTTTCTGGAAGGCGATGGCGCCCATCATGCTGCTCATCATCATGTCCGACCGTGCCTGCAGGTTGTGCGGTTCGGCCACTGCCGTGGCCAGGGCGTGCGCGCCGATGCGCAGGCCTTCCAGCGCGATGCCGTCACACAGCGGGTGGTAGGCCGGCGATAGGTAACTTTCGATGTTGTGCGTGAGCGCGTCCATGCCGGTGGCCGCGGTGATGGCCGGTGGCAGCGCCAGCGTCAGTTCGGGGTCGGCAAACACGGCCTTGGCCAGGATCTGCGCGCTGAACACGGTGCGCTTGAGGTGGGTCTCGTTTTCCGACACCACCGCGCTGCGGCCCACCTCGCTGCCGGTGCCTGAGGTGGTGGGCAGCGCCACGTAGTACGGCAGCGGGTTCACGATGGGCCGCACCTGCGGGTGGTCCCACACGTATTCGAGCACGTCGCCCTCGTGCACCGCCATCAGGCCCACGACCTTGGACACGTCGAGCGCCGCACCACCGCCGAAGCCGATCACCGCGTCGGCACCGTGGGCCTTGAACGCAGCCGCGCCGGCCATCACCTGCGCGCACGTCGGGTTGCCGAAGACGCCGTCGAACACCGCCACGTCCAGGCCGCCCAGGTGCAAACGGAACTCGGCCATCAGCGGCAGCGCGGCCAGCGCGCGGTCGGTGACGATCAGCGGGCGGCGGATGCCACGTTCCAGCAGGTGCTCGGCCACCATCTTGCGCGCGCCGGCGCCGAAGTGGATGGGGGTGGGAAAGGCAAAGCGGGTGATGGTCATGGGGGTGTGCGCAAGGCGCCAAGCGGTTCAGCCGTGTCTGAGCGTAGCGCATGCACCGGCTGCAAAGCCCGCAGGTCCAGGCCCTGCGCGACCAGGTGCGCTGGCAGTGCTTCACCCAGCAACAGGCTGACACACAGCTGGCCGAAGGCCGGGCTGCCCTGGATGCCATAACCGCCCAGTGCGGCGGCCCAGAAAAAACCGGGCACGGCGGGGTCGAAACCACACACCGGTTCACCGCTGGCCACGAAACTGCGCAGCCCGGCCCAGGTGCTGCGCGGGCGGCGGATCTGCAGCGTGGTGGCCGCTTCGATGCGGTGGATGCCCAGCGCCACGTCCAGCTCTTCGGCCACCACGTCGTGCGGGTGCACCGGGTCGGCGTTGGCCGGTGAACCCAGCAGCAGGCCGGCGTCGGGTTTGATGTACCAGCTTTCGTCGGCGGCCACGATGGCCGGCCAGGCCGAGGTGTCCAGGCCCGGCGGTGCTTCGAAGAGGAACGCCGACCGCCGACAGGGCTGCAGCCCCACGGGCACAGCGCCGGCCAGCAGCGCCAGTTCGTCGGCCCAGGCGCCGGCTGCGTTGACGATCACCCGCGTCTGGAAGCTTTGGCCGCTTTGGGTGTCAATCGACCAGGTGTCGGTCTGCCGCTGCAGCGCGACGATGCGCGCGTCGGTGACGAGCCGGGCGCCGGCAGCACGGGCACTGCGCAGGCAGCCTTGCAGCAGGGCATCGACGTCGATGTCCGACGAGCCGGGGTCCAGCAGCGCCAGCGTGCAGGCCTCGGCCCGCAGCACAGGCACACGACGCCGGGCCTCGGCGCCACTGATCAGTTCGGCAGCCGTGCCGCTGTCCAGCAGGCTCTGGTGCAAGTTGCGCAGCGCCCCGTGGTCGGCCGGGCCACCGACAAACAGCGTCGGCCGGGGCTTGAGCAGCGGCACGCTGGCAAAGCCGGCGGGTGGTGCGTCGAAAAAAGCGCGGCTGGCGCGGGTGAGCGCGCGCACCTGCGGCGGCCCGTAAGACGGTGCATAGAGCGCCGCCGAGCGGCCGGTGGCGTGGTAGCCGGGGGCCGCCTCGGCTTCGAGCAGCAGCACGCGGACGCGTGGCGCCAGGGCGTGTGCCAGCGTGGCGCCCACGATGCCGGCACCGGCAATGGCGATGTCGAAAAGTTCGGGGTGGGTGGTCTGCATGGGGTCCAGCGTGCCAGCTCGGCATCGTAGCCAAGCCGGTCATGGGCAACGCCCTATGCTTGCGCCGCCACGACCAAAACCCACGGAGACCCGACATGCGCCCCGTCCGTCACGCCCTGCTGGCTGTTGCCGGCCTGCTGTTCAGCGCTGCCTTGTGGGCACAGACCGTCACGCCGGCCTTCGACCTGCAAGGCCACCGCGGCGCACGGGGCCTGGCGCCCGAGAACACGCTGCCTTCGTTTCAGAAGGCGCTGGACCTGGGGGTGGACACACTCGAATGTGACCTGGCCATCACCCGCGACGGTGTCGTGGTGGTCTACCACGACCAGTGGTTGAACCCGGACATCACCCGCGGCCCTGACGGCCAGTGGTTGCAAGGCCGCGGTCCGGCCATCCATGAGCTCACGTACGCCGAACTGCAGCGTTACGACGTGGGCCGCATCAAACCCGGCACCGAGTACGCCAAGACATTCCCCCATCAGCAGGCCATCGACGGCACGCGCATCCCGCGCCTGTCCGATCTGTTCGACCTGGTGCGGCGCTCGGGCAACACCCGCGCGGGCTTCGACTGCGAAACCAAGATCTCGCCGCTGGAACCCTCGGCATCGTTGCCGCCAGAAGAGTTTGCGCGGCGCGTGATTGCCGAAGTCCGCCAGGCCGGCATGGCCACCCGCACGATGATCCAGTCCTTCGACTGGCGCACGCTGCAGGTGGTGCAGAAACAGGCGCCCGAGATCCGCACGATGTACTTGTCGTCGCCGCGCACGCTGGCCCGGGCGGCCGATGGCGGCCCGTCACCCTGGCTGGCCGGTTTCGACCCCGACCGCCACGGCGGCACCGTGCCCCAGTCAGTGCGGGCCGCCGGCGGCAGCATCTGGGCGCCGAACCAGACCTACCTGACACCCGCTCTGCGCAACGAGGCCCGGGCGCTGGGCATCCGTGTCATTCCGTGGACCGTCAACGACCCGGCCATGGTGAACAAGCTGCTGGACATGCAGGTGGACGGCATCATTTCCGACCGGCCCGACCTGGTGCAGATCGAACTGCGCAAACGCGCCGTCAAGCCATGAGCCAGACCCCGGCCGAACTGAAGGCCGCGGTGGCCGTGCTGGAGTCGCAGCGTGGCCTGTTGGGCGACGCCGTGGTCGACGCTGCCGTGGCCGGTTTGCGGGCGCAGCTGCAGGCGACCGAGCCGGTGGCGCCACACGTCAGTGAACCGGCGACCACCGACACACCGCCCGAGCAGGCGCTGCGGCTGGTCAGCATCCTGTTCCTGGACGTGGTGGGTTCCACGTCGCTGGGCCAGCGCCTGGACCCGGAAGACATCCACGCCGTGATGGACGGTGCGCTGGCGCGTTTCACCGCCGTCGTGCAGGCCCATGGTGGCCGTGTGCTGCAGTACGCGGGCGACAACCTGCTGGCCGGGTTCGGGGCCGGCGAGGTGCACGAAGACGACGCCGAACGGGCCGTGCGCTGCGGTCTGGCGCTGCTGGCCGAGGGCCGCCGGGTGGGCCAGCAGGTGCAGGCCGCACACGGCCACCGCGGTTTCGACGTGCGCGTGGGCATCCACTCCGGCCCGGTGCTGCTGGGCGGTGGTGTGGACGCCGAAGGCAGCATCCGCGGCAGCGCGGTCAACATCGCGGCGCGCATGGAGCAGAGCGCAGAACCGGGCAGCCTGCTGGTCAGCGTCGACACCTACCGCCTGGTGCAGGGCCGCTTCGATGTGCAAGCCGGCCAGGCGCTGGCCGTCAAGGGCATCGCGGCCCCTCTTCTCACCTACCGCGTCGACCGCGAACGGCCGCGCAGCGCGCAGGCCCTGCGGCGCGGCTTGGAAGGGGTCACCGCGGCGCTGGTCGGGCGGGACGCCGATCTGGCGCAGTTGCTGGCCGCGTGGTCTGCCGTGCAATTCGGTCGTCAGCAGCAGGTGCTGACGCTGCTGGGCGAAGCCGGTCTGGGCAAGACACGGCTGGGGGCCGAGTTCGAAGCCGCGCTGCTGGCGGCGGCGCCGGCCACCCCGGTGCTGCGCGCCAGTGCCCAGACCCAGGGGCTGCACCAGCCCTACGGCGTCGTCCGCGACCTGCTGTTCCGTCGCTTCGACGTGCAGGACAGCGACCCGCTCGACGTGGCGCAGGCCAAGCTGAGCAGCGGCCTGGCCCCGCTGCTCGGTGACCGCGCACCCGAACACACGGCGCTGCTGGGCCAGCTGATCGGCCTGGATTTCAGCGCCAGCCCCTTCATCGCCGGCATCCTGCAAGACGGCCGGCAGCTGCGTGCCCGTGCCTTCCACGCCTGGGTCGAGTACTTGCGGCTGCTGTGCACGAGCCTGCAGCCACCGGACACGCTGCTGCTGTTGCTGGACGACCTGCACTGGGCCGACGACGGTTCGCTGGACGCCGTGCAGCACCTGGCCCATGCCGGCCGTGACCTGCCGCTGCTGCTGCTGTGTGCCGCCCGGCCCGAGTTGCTGGAGCGGCGGCCCGCATGGGGTCGGGACTGGCCCGCACACGGCCAGCTGGACCTGCAGCCGCTGGGCGGCGGCGACCGCCAGTCGCTGGCCCGTTTGCTGCTGCAGCCCCTGGCGTCGCACCCGGACGCACCGCTGCTGCAGCGTCTGCTGATCGAACGCACCGACGGCAACCCGTACTACATGGAAGCGCTGTTGCAGATGTTGGTGGACCAGGGTGTGCTGGTCACGTCTGGCACGCCCTGGCAGTTGCACAGCACCGACCTGCAGCAGCTGCAGGTGCCCACCACGCTGGTGGGTGTGCTGCAGGCGCGGCTGGACGCCCTGCTGGCACCGCAGCGGCGTGCGCTGCAGCAGGCCAGCGTGGTGGGTGCGGTCTTCTGGGACGCCGCGCTGGCGTCGCTGGACACCCGCGCACCCAGCGAATTGCAGCTGCTGTGCCAGCGTGCGCTGACGCTGCCGCACGAACAAAGTGCGTTTGGCGACACGCGGGAATTTGCCTTCCGCCACCACCTGCTGCACGAAGTGACCTACGGCACCGTGCTCAAGCGCGACAAGCGCGAACAACACGAACGTGCCGCCTTGTGGCTGGAAGCGCGCAGCGCCGGGCGCGGGGCCGAGTTCGCGGGCCTGATTGCCGAGCACTTCGAACGGGCGGGCATCTTCGACCGTGCCGCCGAACACTGGGCGCTGGCTGCCAAGGAGGCCAGTTCACGCCACGCCGACCACGCCGCCCTGGCCCATGTCCAGCGTGCGCTGGCGCTGGACACGGGCAGCGTGCCCGAGCGGCGGTTTGCGCTGCTGCGGGTTCAGGCCAGTGTCTGGTCGCGCCAAGGTGATGTGCAGCAACACGAAAAGGCCGTTCAGGCCCTGGAGGCCCTGGCCGAGGCGCAGGGCGACCCGGTGATGCTGCTCATCGCGGCGCAGGCCCGCATGCTGCGCCTGTGCCAGAACGGCGACCACGAAGAGGCCCACCTGCTGGGCCTGCGTCGCCTGGCCGCGGCTGCCGGTCTGGCGCCGCAGGAAGCCGCGCGCACCCACAACACCATGATCATGGCGCTGGGCCGCCAGGGCCGGCACGAAGACGCGCGCCGGCATGCCTATGCGGCACTGGAGCTGGCACGTGCAGGCAGCGACGCCTACACCGAAGCCTCGGCGCTGAACAACCTGAGCGTGGGCTACACGGCCGAGCGCAACTGGACGCTGGCCACCACGCGCGCCGAAGAAGCCCTGGCCGTCTACCAGCGCATCGGCAGCCGCTACGGGGCGGCCATTGCCATGCTCAACCTGTCGCTGGTGGCCCAGAGCCGGGGCCAGCTGGCGGCCGCGCGCGACCAGCTGGTTCAGCTGCTGCAGCTGTGCGACGACATCGGTCACCGCCAGATCGGCGCCCAGGGCCGCTGCAACCTGGCCGGGGTGCTGGTCGAACTGGGCGACCCGCAGGCTGCACTGGCACACGCGCTGGAAGGCATCCGCATGGCCCGAATGGACGGTGACCGCTACATCCAGGCCACGGGCCACGGCGGTGTCTTCGAAGCCAGCCATCGGCTGGGACTGTGGCAGCAGGCCATCGAACACGGTCGCCTGGCCCAGGCGGGCCTGTTGGCACATGGCGAACCGGGAGAGTCGCTGGCCTATGAAGCCGGCGTGGCCAGCGTGTTGCAGCAGGCCGGCGAGCCGGCGGCAGCCCTGTCGGGAATCGAAGCCGTGCTGGCCGCCGTGGCCAGCCGCGGCGGCTGGCACAAGGACGAAGCCGAAGCGGCCATTGCCTGCCATCGTGTGCTGGCCCAGCACAAGGACCCCCGAGCGGCGACCACCCTGGCCGCCGCCCACGCCTGCCTGATGGCGCAGGCCGAGATGTTCGACGACACAGCCGAACGCCAGCAGTTCCTGCAGGCCACCGCGACGCGGCGCGAGCTGCTGGACGCCTGGCGCCGCACCCGGCCCTGAAAGGCCCATCGAGCGCTGCTGCTGCTGCTGCCGCTGACGTCTGGGAACAGCGCGCGCATGTGCAAATGCGCGATCTCCTACAGCACCGTGGGTCGATGGCCGATCGGTGATTCGCCCTGCCGGGCGCACCATGGCTGCCACCGGCGAGAAGTCGGCCGTGCCGCGGCCCCTGGCCCGGCGCCGAAAAGCTGGACCCCGAAACCATGACGCTCAAGCGCTTTTTCGACAAGGACGTGATGCGGGGCCTGCGCCATGGCGCGGTCGTGGGCGCCGTGATCGTGGGCGCCGCGCTGTGGTGGCGGGACCGCGCGCCGGTTACCAGTCCACCGGCCGTGCCCGCGGTGCCTGCGGTGTCTGCAGTGCAGTTGCAGCCCAGGCAACTGGACCTGGCCGGCGAAACCCTGTCACCCGACGCGCTGCGCCTGGCGCAATGGGTGGTCGCGGTGGCGGACAACGGCACGCGACCTTTTGTGTTGCTCGACAAGCTGGCCGCCCGGGTCATGGTGTTCGACCCCGACGGGCGCCTGCTGGGCGCCTCAGCCGTGCTGCTGGGCTACGCACGGGGCGACGACACCGTGCCCGGCATCGGCGATCGGCCCATCGAAGACGTGCGGCCCGAAGAGCGCACCACGCCGGCCGGCCGTTTCCAGGCTTCCATCGGCCGCAACACCCAGGGCGAAGAGGTGGTGTGGGTGGACTACGAAGCGGCCGTGTCCATGCACCGCGTGCGCTTGAACAACCCAGCCGAGCGGCGCGCCCAGCGGCTGGCTTCGGCCACGGCGGCCGACAACCGCATCAGCTATGGCTGCGTGAACCTGCCTGTGGACTTCTTCGAACAGGTGCTGTGGCCGACGATGCGCAGCCAGCCCGGCGTGGTGTATGTGCTGCCCGAGCACAAGTCGCTGGAGCAGGTTTTCCCGGGTCTGGCCCCGCGCCCCGCGCTGGCTGGCCCAGGCGCCCCCGTCGGGCCCAGCTGAGCGGGCGGCAACCGCAAAGCCGAACTGACCCTGACCCGATTCAGCCGCCAACGCGGCATTTCACCGCTGCACGGTGGGCATTTACCCGCAGCGTGGCGTGCCCCGCGTGCCACAGCCTTTAGCCTCTGCGCCCATGGTCCGGGACTGGCCCGGGACCCGACAAGGCAGGTGGGGGCGGCGTGGTGCTATCCAGAGGTGTGTGGCAAAGCTTTCGGTGGGCCGCTTCGGCGTGGCTGCTGGCCGGTTCAGCAGTGGCGGCCGGGGCTGTTCTACCCGCTGGCACCGAACCCCAGTTCAAGGGACAGTCGGTGTCGCATGCCGTGCAGGCACTTGCGCGCTGGGCCTTCACCGACGGTGATGCGGGCGGCCGGCCCTTTGCCGTGGTCGACAAGCTGGGCGCGCGCTTGTACGTCTTCACGGCGGCGGGCCACCTGGCTGGCAGTACGCCCGCGCTGCTGGGCCAGCAGCGGGGCGACAACACGACACCCGGGGTCGGTGACCGCGTGGCCACCGGCATTCCGATGGCGCAGCGCACCACGCCGGCAGGGCGATTTGCTTCCGAGCCCGGACGCAACCTGCAGGGCGAAGCGGTGGTCTGGGTCGACTACGACGCGGCCGTGGCCGTGCACCGCCTGCGCCCGGCCGCTGCCGCAGAGCGTCGCCCCCAGCGCCTGGCCTCGGCCACACCCGCCGACAACCAGATCACTTTGGGCTGCATCGTGGTCGCCGGTGACTTCTACGACCGCGTGGTGGCCCCGCTGCTGGGCAAACACCGTGGCACGGTCTACGTGCTGCCCGACTCGCAGGACTGGCGAGAGGCGTTCCCGAACGCGGCCGGTCTTTGACAGGTCCGGCCACACCGGATCCCGGGAAGAGGGGGGCTGGTGGCCTTGCGTGCCGGTGCGGCGATGACATACGATGATTGATCGGCCGTGTGGCACATGCCCACACCGCACCTCGTACGCCACACGCAAGGGAATCCCCCGCCATGTTCAAGCCCAGCCTGCTGCTCTGTGCCTTCCTGTCCGCCGGCGCGTTGAGCGGCGCACAAGCCGCCACGGCCTGGGACGAGTCCACCTCGGGTGATTTCGCCAACGTGGGCACCAGCCCCACGGGCGTCAGCCTGGGGCTGGGCTCCAATCTCATCCTGGGCACCACGGGCCGCACCGATGGGGTGGTCGACCGCGACTACTTCACCTTCACGCTGGCCGATGGCTGGCAGCTGGACTCGATCACCTTGCTGCCGGGCACCACCTTCCTGGGGCCCTCGGGCCTGGGTTTCATCGGGGTGCAGGCCGGCTCGCAGATGACCGTCAACCCCACTGGCGGTGACCCCAGTGCCCTGCTGGGCTGGTGGCACTACAACGAAAACGACATCAACACCGACATCCTGCCGCTGGTCGGCCAAGGCGGGGGCGCCATCGGCTTCGTTGGCGCCTTGCCGGCCGGCAGCTACACCTTCTGGATCCAGGAAACGGCCACCGGTCTGGCGGACTACCGCATGGACTTCGGTGTGTCGGTGGTGCCCGAGCCTTCGATTGCGCTGATGTTGATGGCCGGCCTGGTGGGCGTGGGCGTGCTGCGCCGCCGCGGCTGATCCTTGGGCCCATGCGGCCCGGCTGTTCTCAAGCCGCCGTCAGGCGCGGCAGCAGTTCGTGTTGACCGCTGGGGGTCAGTTGCACCACGCGGCCACTGCCGCGCCGCAGCCAGCCGGCCTGCGTGAAGTGCCGGTAGATCTCGTCGGCCAGTTGGCCTGCCAGGTGGTCGCGCCGTTCCGACCAGTCCAGGCAGCGGTAGGCATACCGTCGGCGTGAGCCCGGCATCCCTGCCTCCAGACCCAGGCCCAGCAACCACTGCCGACCGGCCGCCGTGAGCGCGTAGCCGGCGCTGTTTTCCTGCAGCCCCTGGTGGCGCTGCAGCGCGTCGAACAGGGTCACGGCCAGCTCACCGGCCAGATGCCCGTAACAGCAGCGGGCGTAGCGCAGGCGCTGGCGCTCGGGGTGGTCCCAGGCACGGTCGTGCCCGTCGCGTTCGGCCACCAGCGCCAGCGCTTCCAGGGCGTGTGCCACTTCGGCATCGGCCAGCCGGTAATAGCGGTGGCGGCCGCGCGGTTCGCAGACCACGAAGTGGCCGTTCAGCAGCTGGGCCAGGTGGCCGCTGGCCGTGGCGGGCGCCACCGATGCGGCGCGGGCCAGTTCGCCGGCGCTGGCGTATTCACCGGATAGCAGGTAGGCCAGCATGCGCGACCGTGCCGGGTCGGCCACCAGCGCGGCCACGCGCGCCAGGCGCGGTTCGTGGGGTGTCGGCGTGGGCCTGGGCATGTGCAAGTGTCGCTGGTGTCCGTTCAGATGAGCAGGGTGCGAGAGTCCTCAGGCGCCTGGTCGCGGTCCAGCAGACCGTAGTCCCGCACCACCGTCGCCACCCGCAGCCGGTAGCCGGCCAGCACAGCGCTGCGGCCTGCTTGCTGGGCCTGGCGGTGCATGCCGTGGCAACGCCACTGGCGCACGGCCGCTTCGTCGCGCCAGAAGCTCAGCGACAGGTAGCGTCCGGGCCGTGCCAGGATTTCGAAGCGCTCGACGGAAAGGAACCCGTCGATCGCCTCGAGCTCGGCCTTCAGCGCCGCTGCCAGCTCGAAGTAGCGTGGAGCTGCACCCGGCCGCGGTTCAACCTCGAAGATGACGGCAATCATGGCGCCACCTGTGCGGCCACCTGTGCGGCCAGCTCGCGAGTGCCGCTCACGTCCTGCAGCCAGCTGCGCTCTTCGCGCAGGATGAAACGCCTGTCCTGCGCAAAGGCAAAGTTCGCCCGGCCTTCGGCGTCGGCCCTCAAGGTGGCCCGGTAGCGTTCGTAGGCCGCCAGGTCGTCGAAGCCGATCAGCCCCCAGGCGATGTCGTTGCTGCCTTCGTGCGGCAGAAAGTAGCCGACGAGCTGCCCGCCGCAGCGCGGAATGATGCGGCCCCAGGCCTGCGCATAGTGCTGGAAGTGTTCGCGCTGGAAGGGGTCGATCTGGTAGCGGATGAAGCAGGTGATAGCCATCGGGTGTGTCCGGTGCGGGTTTGTTCGAGGCCACCACTGTGCGCCACACCGGGCCCCGCACGCTTTGGTGCGGGCCGAAGTGTCGCCGGCTTCATCCCGGCCGCCTGGCGGCGTGGGCCTCGTGGTCCGGCCGCGCAGTTGATGGCGCCGACAGCGCCACACAGTGGCCCACGTGGCGCGGGTCCAGCACGGCATCGGCCAGGAACTCACCCACCTGCTGGCGCGAGACCTTCATGCTTTCGAAGTCACCCGTGGGCGAGGCGAAGGCGGGCCGGGTCGTGTTTTCGTCCGTCAGGTTCACCGGTTGCACCAGCACCCAGTCCAGGCCACTGGTGCGCACCGCGGCTTCCTGGCGCGCGGTGTCCTGGATCTGCGGCCGCAGCAGCAGCGCGAACATCAGCTTGACGATCCACGGCAGCCGGCCTTCTGTGCTGCCCACGCCGTAGCTCGTCTGCACCACCAGGCTGCGCACGCCGTGGCGGTGCATGGCGTCGATCACGTGTCGCGTGCCACGTGAACGCACGTCCAGCGCGGTGTGCGCGCTGCCCCGCAGGCGCACACGCCAGGGGTTCTCGCGGATGCCCAGGGCCACCACCACCGCGTCATGGCCGGCCATCACGCGGTCGATGTCTTCGGGGCGGGTCGCATCACCGGTCACGGTGGTGATCCGCCCCGGCAGCGCCGGCATCAGGGCGGGCTGGCGAACAAAAGCCGTGACCGCGCACCCACGGGCCACCAGGCTGCGTGTGGCCGCCAGGCCCGAGCCGCCGTTGGCGCCGACAACCAGCACTTTTTTCATCGAAGTCTCCTGTGACGAGCTGAACAAGGCGCTCAGTGTTCCGGCGCCCTGGTGCTGCGGCTACGGCCCACCGGCCGGAGTTCATGGCCGATCGTCCAGGTGGCTTGGACAGAGGGCCGGCCGTGCTGCACAGTCGCAGGCATGACACCCGACACCCTGGACCACTTCGGCGACCCGCTGGGCGAAGCCCTGCACCAGGTGCGCATGAGCGGCGTCTTCTATTGCCAGTCCGAACTGGCCGCGCCGTGGGGCACGCACCTGCCGGCCATGCCGGGCTGCCTGCTGCTGCACCTGGTGACACGCGGCCGTTGCTGGCTCAGCACGGCGGGTGGCAAGGCCGACGCCCGCTGCCTGCAAGCCGGCGACTTCGCGCTGGTGCCACAGGGCCTGGGCCACCACCTGCAGAGTGACCTGCAGGCGCCGACACCGCCGCTCTTCGACCTGCCACGCGAAGCGGTCAGCGAACGCTTCGAGATCCTGCGCCATGACGGCGGTGGTGAAGCCACTCAGCTGCTGTGTGCCGCGGTGCGCTTGGACCACCCCTTGGCGGCCCAGCTGCTGGCCGCGCTGCCCCCGGTGATCGTCATCGAAGGCGCCGGGCTCAGCCCCGGCAGCTGGCTGCCGACTTTGCTGCGGCTGCTGGCCGACGAAGCGCGGCAACTGCGCGCGGGTGGCGAAGCCGTGATCACGCGGCTGGCCGACATCCTGGTGATCCAGGCCATCCGTCATTGGGTGCAACACGACCCGACGGCACAAAGCGGCTGGCTCGGCGCGCTGAAGGACAAACGCATCGGGCGCGCCCTGGCGTTGATGCACCGCGAGCCCGCACGGGCCTGGACCGTGGACGCGCTGGCGCAGGCCTGCAGCATGTCGCGCTCGGCCTTTGCGCAGCGGTTCTCAGAACGGGTGGGCGTGCCGGCGCTGGTCTACCTGACCGGCTGGCGCATGAAGCTGGCACAAGCCTGGCTGGCGCAAGGCCTGAACATGGCCGAGGTGGCCACGCGCACGGGTTACCAGTCGGAAGCGGCGTTTGCGCGGGCCTTCAGGCGTGTGCAGGGTTCGACGCCGGGCCGTCTGCGGCGAGCGCCATCGGCCAAGGTTGGCCGCGGCCAGGCGCAGGTGCAGATGCAGGCGCAGGCGCAGGCGCAGGTGCAGGCCTGACGCGGCGGGGCCCTGCCCATCGCGCGGCCTTGCGTCGAGGTGTCGCCGGACAGCTGGGCGCGCGCGAAGCCGCCTGCGCTTCAGCCCGTTTTCAGGGCTGCAGCACGGCGCGGCCGCGCACGCTGCCGCTGCGCAGTTCGGCCAGCGCTTCGTTGACCTGGGCCAGTGGCCGGGTCGTCACCGGCATCGCCGGCAGGCCGCCCTGGCGCAGCAGCGCCATCATCTCGGCCATCTCGGCCAGGCTGCCGACGTAAGAGCCGGTGATCGTCACCGCGCGCAGCGGCAACATGGCCGGCATCACCTGGGCCGCGCCGCCGAACAGGCCCACGCAGACCAGCTTGCCGCCTTTGCGCAGCGCCTGCAGACCAAAGCCGAAGGTAGCAGCCGCACCGACGAAGTCGATCACCGCGGCCGCGCCGCCGGTGGCTTTCATGAAAGCCTTGCTGGCAGCGGCATCGCCGGGGTCCAGGCAGTCGGTGGCGCCGGCCTGGCGGGCCAGGTCCCATTTGCTGCGGTCGATCTCGGCCACCACCGGCTTCACACCCAGGGCCGCTGCCGCCATGCGCACGGCCGACAGACCGACACCCCCGGCGCCGATGATCAACAGCGTGTCACCCGCACCCAGCGGGGCGCACTTCTTCAGCGCGCCGTAGGCCGTCAGCCCAGAGCAGGCACAGGTGCTGGCTTCGGCCTCGGGCAGCGGGTCGAAGGCAAACAGGTAACGCGCGTGGGGCACCAGCACATGGTCGGCAAAACCGCCGTCGCGGTTCAGGCCCAGGGCCCTCGGTGCGGAACACAGCTCTTCATGGCCGGCGTGGCAGAGGCTGCAGGTGCCGCAACCGATCCAGGGGTAGACCACCCGCCGGTCGCCCACCGCCACGCCTGTGGCCTCGGGCCCCACGGCCACCACGGTGCCGGCAATCTCGTGGCCCAGCACACGCGGCGGCGCAACGCCGCGGCTCAGGTCCAGTTTCTGGCCATGGCCCAGGTCGAAAAAACCATCGTGCAGGTGCACGTCGCTGTGGCACAGGCCGCAACTGCCCACGCGCAGCAGCACTTCGCTGCCGGCAGGCTGCGGGGTCTCGCGCAGGGCCTTTGCCAGGGGTTTGCCGAAGGATTCGAAGGGGTAGCTGAGCATGAGTGTCACCGGACGACGCAATCCGCGAACTCTAGCGGCCCGCTTTTGAGACCTATCAGTTGATCCGAGGCGGCGCTTCAGCACCCAGTCCGCTGGAGCGGACACGAGACTAAGATCTACACCTCAGCATGTAGATCATTGGGGTGGGTATGCAAGTCGCGAAGTGGGGCAACAGTCTGGCCGTGCGCTTGCCGGCAAGCGTGGTGGAAGCCCTCGATCTGAAACCTGGCGACCACATCGACATCCACGTCCGGGGCGACCGGACCTTTGCGGTCGAAAAGGCGCCCGGTGCCCGCGAGCTTCTGGCCCGATTGCGCAAGTACAGGGGGCGGCTGCCCGAGGACTTCAAGTTCGACCGTGCAGCAGCCCATGAGCGGAGGTGAGAACTTCTTCGACACCAATGTGCTGCTCTATCTGCTGTCCGCAGATGCAGCCAAGGCAGACCGGGCAGAAGAACTGCTGGCGGGCGGGGGCACGGTCAGCGTTCAGGTCCTGAACGAGTTTGCTTCCGTGGCTTCGCGCAAGCTGCACATGCCGTGGGACGAGATTCGTGAGGTGCTGGCCCAGGTTCGCGTGGTCTGCGTGGTCGAGCCGATGGGCCTGGAAACGCATGACGCGGCACTGCGTGTGGCGCAGCGTTACGGCTTGTCGATCTACGACGCGCTCATCGTCGCTGCCGCGCTGCTGGCGGGCTGCAAGACGCTGCAGTCCGAAGACATGCAGGACGGTCAGCTCATCGAAGGCAAACTCACGATTCGAAATCCCTTCCGTCAGATGATCTCGAAGTAACGCTTCAATTCCCAGTCGGTCACCGCGTCCTGCCACTGCCGGTGTTCCCATTCGCGCGTGGCCGCGAAGTGGTCGACGAAGGTGTCGCCCAGGAAGTTGCGCGCCACGTCCGATTGCTGGAAGACGCGTGTGCCGTCGATCAGCGAGCGCGGTGCACGTGGGATGTTTTCTGCACCCTGGTTGGTGCCGGTGATCGGCGGTGCGGTCAGCTTCAGGCCCTGTTCCACCCCATGCAGGCCGGCCGCGATGACCGCGGCCATCGCCAGGTAGGGGTTCACGTCGGCGCCAGGGCAACGCGTTTCCAGGCGTGTGGCCTTCGGCGACCCTGCAATGACACGGAAGCTGGCGGTGCGGTTGTCCAGCCCCCAGGTGGGTTTGACGGGCGCCCAGAAACCGTCCACCAGGCGTTTGTAGCTGTTGATGGTGGGCCAGAACATGGGCGCGAAGTCCATCAGGCAGGCCACCTGGCCGGCGAGATAACTCTCGAAGAGCCGGCTCATCTTGCGCGGGCTTTTGGCGTCGAAGAAGACGTTGTTCTTGCCGTCGCTCAGGCTCTGGTGGATGTGCCCGCTGCAGCCCGGCAGCGCCGCGTTCCACTTGGCCATGAAGCTGGGCATCACCCCGTGCTGCTTGCCGATTTCCCGTGCACCGGTCTTGAACAGGATGGCGCGGTCGGCCTGTTCCAGCGCCGGGCTGAAGGCAATGGCCGCTTCGTAGACCCCGGGCCCGGTTTCGGTGTGCAGGCCTTCGATGGGCACCCCGAAGGCCGCCATGTCGTCCATCAGCGCATTGAAGAAGTCGCGCCGGTCGGCCATGCGCAGCAGCGAATAACCGAACATGCCGGGCGTGATGGGCTCGGGGCCGACACCTTGTTTGGCAGCCCAGCTCTGCGGCGTTTCCGCGAAGTTGAACCACTCGAATTCCATGCCGGTCATGACCTGGAAACCCAGCTTCTCGGCTCGCTGCAGCACCCGCTTCAGCGTCTGGCGCGGGCACACCGCGTAGGGTGTGCCGTCGGCATTCACGAACTCGCCCAGGAAAAAGGGCACCTTGTTGTCCCAGGGCACATGGCGCGCGGTGGACAGGTCCAGCCGCGCCAGCGCGTCGGGAAAACCGTGTTGCCAGCCGGTGACCTGGGTGTTGTCGTAACACTGGTCGCCGCTGTCCCAGCCAAAGACCACGTCGCAGAAGCCGAAGCCGCCGTCGACCGCGCCGAAGAACTTGTCGCGGTGCAGGTACTTGCCGCGCAGGATGCCGTCGATGTCGCTGCAGGCCACCTTCACCTTGCCGGCGTCGCTGCGGCGGATGGCCGCCACCGCCGGGTGGTCCTTAGAGGTGCTGACGCTGCTGCTGTTTTTTTTGCTGGCCATCTGCTGCTCCGTCGAAGACGCGGGGCCCCTGCTGGACCCCGCCACCGTCAGCGTATCAGCAAAGCACGGCGTTCCCGGGTGATCCGACTGGCCCGATCACTCGCGCACAAAGCGCAGCCGCTGTCCGGCCTGCAGCAGCACAAAAGCCGGTGGCGCGCCGCTGCTGCCTTCGAAGTGCAGTTCCAGCGTGGCGACACGCGCGAACCAGCGCCGTGCATCCAGCGCAAACAGCTCGAATTCACCTTGACCGGTGGCCTGGCTGAACAGGCGGCCGTCGCGCACGCGCACCGTGACCTTGAACTGCGGGCTCAGCGCATAGGTGCCGGCCAGTGCAGTCAGTTCGATGGCATCGACGCTGGCGGCCGGGCGCTGCGTCTGGCTCTGTATCCGACGGGTCTCGGCGGCCAAATCGCGTGGTGGTGTAGCCGGGTCCAGCGCATGCAGCGCCAGGTCTTGCACCGACATCTGGGCATTGGCCAGCACCAGCGCGGCGCGTGGCCGCTGCGGGTGTTGCGGGTCCAGGATCAGCGAGCTTGCAAAGCCGAAAGTGGCGCCGTCGTGGACGGCACCGCGGCGGCTGGGAACACCAGGCAGGGGCCCGAACATCCATCCCAGGCCCATGCCGGTGGCCGTGGTGCCGCCCGTGGCGCGGGGCGTCAAGGCCAGCGTGAAGGCTGCTTGCAGCGGTGTGTCGACGAGGCCCAGCGCCGCCTGCGCATAACGCGCCAGTGCACGGGCAGAGCCCAACAAGGCGCCGGCCGGTGCCATGGCGTCGAAGTGCCAGTGCGGCACGGCCCGGCGCTGCGCGTCGTGGCCGCTGGCCAGACCTTCCACCCGCAAGCCCGGCGTGGCCAGCACCATGCTGTCCAGCTGCAGCGGCTGCAGCACCCGTTCGCGCAGCATTCGCGCGTAGGACAGGCCGCTGCGCAGCGCCAGGGCCTGGCCGAGCAGACCGTAACCCAGGTTGGAGTAGACCCAGCGGCTGTCGCGTGGCACCTCGGGCCTCCAGTCGGCCACGAAGCTGCGCAGCGCGTCCAGGCTGTAGTCGGCATAGGGGTCGGCCGCCGCGGCGGGCTTCATGTTGGTGGGCAGCCGCGGCAGGCCCGAGCGGTGAGTGGCCAGGTCGGCCCAGGTGATGGGCGCGCCGGTGCTGTCGCGCAGCCGGGCGCCGCCGAGCGCGTCTTCGACCGGGTCGTCCAGCGCCAGTTCACGCCGCTGCACGCTGTCGGCCAGCAGCAAGGCGGTGAAGGTCTTGGTGATGGAGCCGATCTCGAACAAGGTGTCGGCATGGGGCGCGGTTTCGCTCGCCAGGTGGCGGCGGCCGGCGGCGGCAAACACCACCTGCTTTCCGTCCACCACGGCCGCCACCAGACCCACACCCTGGTGTTGCAGGCGCGCCTGCAAGGCGGCAATCAGCGGTGTGGCTGCGGGCACTTCTGAGGCTGCTGCGGGGCCGGGGTTTGCACGCGCGCGCAGGGCCGGGGTGGTGGTCGCGGCCAAAGCAGCCGCAGCGGTGGCAACGGTGTGCAGCAGCTGGCGGCGTTTCATGTGCGCGATGATGCCAGCGGTGCCGTGCCCTGCGCGCGCCGTGGCTGCCACCGGTTGTTATCCTCGACCGCGATGAGCACCGAGACACAGCAACTGCAGGCCGCCATCGGTGTTCTCGAAGGCCAGCGGTCGCTGCTCGGCGACAGCGCCGTCGACGTGGCGGTGGCCGGCCTGCGCGCCAAGCTGGCCGCGTTGGAAGCCCCACCGGCTGTTGTGCCCACCGCCGCAGAACCGACCCAGACCCTGAAGCAGGTCACGATTTTGTTTCTCGACGTCGTGGGCTTCACCGCGCTGAGCCAGCGCCTGGACCCCGAAGCCATCGCTGCGGTCATGGACGACGTGCTGACACGGGGCACCACCGTCGTGCGAGACCACGGGGGCCGTGTGCTGCAGTACGCCGGCGACAACATCCTGGCGGCCTTTGGTGCCGACGCCTCGCGCGAAGACGACGCTGAACGTGCGGTGCATGCCGGCCTGGCGCTGCTGGCCTTGGGCACCACGCTGGGCGCCGAGGTCCTGGCCGCGCATGGTCACGCCGGCTGCGACGTGCGCGTGGGCATCCACACCGGCGACGTGCTGCTGGGCGGCGGTGTGGACGCCGACGGCAGCATACGCGGCATGGCCGTCAACATCGCCGCGCGCATGGAGCAAACCGCGCCGGCCGGCACCTTGCGCGTCAGCCAGGACACCTGGGCCCTGGTGCGGGGTGTTTTCGACGCCATCGCGCAGCCGCCGATCACCGTCAAGGGCCGCGACGAGCCCATCAACACCTGGCTGGTGAAGGCGGTCAGGCCACGTGCCTTGCGCTTGCCTGCGCGTGGCATCGCGGGTCTGGAAACGCCCTTGGTCGGGCGCGAACACGAACTGCAGCGTTTCCAGGCCGCCGTGCAGGCCCTTCTGCTCGACCGCCAGCCCCGCGCGCTGACCCTGCTGGCCGAAGCCGGTCTGGGCAAGAGCCGGCTGCTGCGCGAGTTCCAGTACCGCCTGTCGACACACACCTCAACGTGGCGGCTGCTGCCCGCGCGGGCACAACCTTCGGGTGCACTGCAGCCCTTCGGCCTGCTGCGCGACCTGCTGCTGCGCCAGCTGGACATCGCCGACAGTGACAGCGCCGACCTGGCCCGCCGCCAGTTCGTGCAAGGCCTGGCGCCCTGGCTGGCGCGCGCCAACGACCCGGCACCCGAACTGCTGGGCCAGTTGCTGGGCCTGGACTTCAGCCACGCGCCGGCCGTCGTGCGCCTGGGCACCGACACGCGGCTGCTGCACGACCGCGCGCTGGCGGCGCTGCGCCTGTGGCTGCAACGCCTGGCGGCCAGCGAAGGCTCGCCCGTGGTGCTGCTGCTGGACGACCTGCACTGGGCCGACGACGCTTCGCTGGACGCGCTGGCCCTGGTGCTGAAAGACCTGCAGGGCCCGGTCTTGGCGCTGTTGGGCGCCAGGCCCGGCTTGTTGGAGCGCCGCCCCGACTGGGGCGCCAGCCTGCCTTGCCACGAACGCCTGACGTTGCAGCCGCTGGATGCCACGCAGGGCACGGCACTGACACACGCGCTGCTGCAGCGCCTCGGTTCCGTGCCCCCGGCGCTGTCGGCCTTGATCGCGCGGCAAGCGGGCGGCAACCCGTTCTACGCCGAAGAACTGGTGATGCTGTTGATCGACCAAGGGGTGATCGAGCGCGGAAGCCGGGAACATGATGGCCCCGCCTGGACTTTCCACCCCGAACGCATGCAGCCTTCGCGGCTGCCCACCACGCTGACCGCCGTGCTGCAGGCCCGCATCGACGCACTGCAGCCCGACGCGCGGCGTGCACTGCAACTGGCCAGCGTGATCGGCCCGGTGTTCTGGGACGATGCGCTGGCCGCGCTGGACGCCCGCAGCCCGGCGGCGCTGCCGGCGCTGCAGAAGAAGGCGCTGGTGCAGGTGCGGCCGCTCAGCACCATCGAGCACACCGTGGAAGAGGCCTTCGACCACCATCTGCTGCACCAGGTGAGCTACGGCACGGTGCTCAAGTCGGAACGTCGGGAAGCGCACGCCCGGGCTGCGGCCTGGCTGACCGAACACGTGGGCGACCACAGCGATGCCTACCTGGCCGTCACCGCGCAGCACCACGAACGTGCGGGGCAGCACGCGCTGGCGGCCGACTGCTACGACCGCGCCGCGCAGAAGGCCCTGCTGCGCCCGGCGTTCAAGGCCGCGCTGCAGTATGCCGACAGTGCCCAGGAACAGCTGGCGCTGTCGGCCCAGGCCTGGCCGGTCGAGCGCAGCTTTGCGGCCATGCGTCGGCGCCTGCAGGTCTGCGACAACCTGGGGCTGCGCGAGGAGCAGGCGAAAGTGCTCGACAGCATGCTGCTGGCCGCTGACACACAGGGTGAGCTGGGCTGGGCCGCCGAAGCGCTGTCGGGTCTGAGCCTGTTGAACTACCGCCTGGGGCGGCTGGACCAGGCCGAGGTGTTTGCACACCGTGGCGCGGCCGCGGCTCTGGAAGCCGACGAACCCCGCTACGGAGCCTTGAGCCGGGGCAACCTGGCCTGGATGGCCACGGAGCGGAACGAACTCGACATCGCACAGCAACACCTCGACCAGGCCATGGCGCTGGCGGTGCAGGCGCGAGAACGCATGGCGCAATCCAGGGACGGCAACTACGAAGTGCAGATGCTGCTGATCCAGGCCGAGATCGAACAGCATCGCCACCGCCACACGGCACACGCCTCCGCGGTCGAGCGGGCCCTGGTGCTTGCCAAGCGCATGCACAGCCCGCGGCTGGAGTGTTCATGCCACGAGTACCGCGCGATTGCCGCGATGGTCCACGCCGACTGGCAAGTTGCGGCGGAACACATCGACGCCACGGAACGCATCGCCGCTGAGTTCGACCTGGTGCTGTCGGCGGTGAACGCGCAGAGCTCCCGAGGCCGGCTGCACCTGAAGTGCGGGCGCTGGGACGACGCGGCCCGTGCGGCGGGTGACGCCGTGGAGGCGTACCGCGCGATGGGCTACGTCACCGGGCTTCACCAGGCCGTCAGCATCCGGGCAGAAGCCTTGTGGCGCGGCGGAAGCAGAGTCGAGGCGGTCGCGGCCTGGCAAGACAACGCGCTGGGGTTCGACCAGCTGGGCGACATCGCCGGCGGGCGCTGCACCCGGCTGCGTCTGGCCGAAGCCCGAGCCGCCAGCGGGCGCGCAGAAGACCTGGGCGCGGCACTGCAGACCGTGCGTGCCGAACTCCCGGCCATGGCACAGGTCGGCACACTGGAGCACAGCTTTGGCCTGGCCGCCCGCCTGGCCGCGTGGCGTGTGCTGCGCCAGGCCGACGATGCGCAAGCGCCGGTGCAGCTGGCACTGGCTGCGGCCGAGCTCGAGCGCGATCTGCGTGGGCTTGCCGACAGCGAGGTGCGGCAACGGGTGCTGCGCGACGTGCCGTGGATGCGGGACGTGCATGAAGCAATGGCGCAAGAGCAGGCAGCCGGCAGTGCCGGGGCTTGACCGATGCAGGCGCGGAAGCTGACCGCCGACCCACCCGCATGGGGGGTTCAGGCCGGCTGAGAACCACCAGGGGCCGGTTTCGCAACGCCTTCGCAACGCTGGCACCGGCTCAATCCACCTTCAGGCCGAAGCCGCGCAATGACGCGCGGTGTTCGTGCCGGCGGAGGATTCGCCGATGGACTTCGACGGCCAGCAAGCCCGGGCGCCTGGCGCCCAAGAGACCCTGCAGCGCCCGCGCTGGCGGTCTGCACAAGCCTTGGCGCACGGGCTGGCGGCTGCCACGCTCACGCTGCTGGTGGCTGCCTGCGGTGGCGGTGGGGGCGACGAGCCCGCCGCCGCGCCAGCGCTGCCGGCCATCCTGGCCACTGCGCCCGTTTACGGCTCCGGAACCGAACCGCTGCCGCCGGGTGCCCGCGAGGTCCAGCTGCCCGAGCTGCAGCGTCTGGCTGCCGAAGGTGAATTGATCTGGTTCACCAAGGCGACCGAGCGGAGCACCGGCGAAGCCGAGGCCGCCCGCCGACAGGCAGCACGTGCACAAGTCGAGGCCGCGTTGGCGGCGCGGCCGGAACTGGCCGACGTGCTGGCCGCCCCGGCGCTAGCGCCCGACGCCGTGCGGCTGGCCGGCGGTTCGATTGAAGTGACCTTGCCGGCCACCGGCGAAAAGGTGCTGCTGGACTCGCACGACCACGAGGTCGCCAGCGTGGCGCAGGTGCTGCGCCTGGCCGATTCGCGCGACAACGCGCTAGGGCTGTACCAGAGTTACCTGGCCGTGCTGCCCGAAGACGTGCGCGCCGAACTGCCCGGCGAACAGGCCGCCGCCAGCCTGGACATGCCCGCGCTGCAGGAAGCCATCCAGCGCGCCGCCGACCTGGTGCTCGAACACGTGCCCGACGAAAGTGTGCCCGGCGCCACCGCGCAGGCCCTGCCCGACGGCCGGGCGCGTGCCTTGGCCATCGAAAACCCCAGCCTGGTGGGAGGCAACTGCTCGGCCGCGCCCAACAGCCTGGCCAACGACTTCAACTACACGCTGAAGACCTTCCTGCCGCCCACACGGAGCCAGGGCCGCCGCGGCTCTTGCGTGATGTTCGCGGCCACCGCGGGGGTCGAGATCAAGGCTGGGCGGCTGTACGGCCGTGTGCCCGATCTGTCTGAACAGCACGCCTATTCGGTCGCCAAGTACAACTGGTTCCGCACCAGCGACGACGTGGGCGACGGCCTGTTCACCGGCTCGACGCTCGAAGAGCTGATCGGCACCAACTACACCTTCCGTGGCGAAGGCGCCTGGCGCTACAACCGCTCGCCCGATCGTGGCGAAGGTTACAGCGGCTACTACGGCTCGTGCACCGACTACGACGAAGCCTGCTCCGACACCAACCATCAGCTCGGCAAGGTCTGCATCTACGCCGGTTCGCCCGGCAACTGGACGTTGTTCTGCAGCCACTTCCGTCCGGCGTCCACCGCGCTTGGCCTGGGTGAGCAGTACCGCCTGCGCAGCGCCAGCCTGCTGGGCGGCCTGGGGCTGTGGGGGCTGCCCGACACGGCCGCCCGCTTGGTGGCCAATGCCACGCTGACGCGGGTGCGCGCCGCTGTGGTGGCGGGCAACCCGGTGGTGCTGGACATGCGCTGGCCCACTTGCGCCAAAAACGTCACCACCGCGCCCACCTTGTTTGGCGTCGAGCGCAACGGCCTGCGCGCGATGCTCAACACCACCAATTGCAGCACCTGGGGCGGCGGCGGTACCGAGGGCCACCATGCCCTGAACATCGTCGGCTTCGTGCCCTATGCGCAGGTGCTCACGCGGTATGCCGGCCACCCCTTGCTGCCGGCCATCGACGGCAACCTGACCACCGACGGCTATTTCATCGTGCGCAACTCACACGGGTGCGGCTGGGGCGATGCCGGCTACGCCTACTTCTCCAGCGAGTTTGTCCGCCGCCACGGCCGCGCGGCCTATTCGGTCAACCTCGTGACGGCGCAGAACCTGCCCAATGTGTTCCTCTTTTCGAACCGCTCTTTCGTGGACAAGCCCGAGCAGACGCTGGTGCTGAGCACCTCGGTGGCGCCCACCATCCAGCGTGTCGAGTTCTTCCGCTCGAATGCCGACAACACCGGCTGGCAGGCCATGGGCACGGTCAACGCTGCGCCTTTCGTGCAGAGCCTCTCCGCCGCCCACCTCGTGCCCCAGGCCGGCCAGACCGTGCGTTTCTACGCCCGGGCTTTCGACGGCACCAACAGCCGCGTCGACAGCCCTGTGGTGCAGGTGCAGGTCAAGCCCGGACTGGCCACGCCGCCGGCGGCCAGTCCGACGGTCACGCTGCCCGGCTCGCCCGCCACCATCGGCAGCATCGACGCGCCGGCCACGGTGCTGCTGCGTGCCAACACCACAACGGGCACCTTGCCGATCAAGCGGGTGGATTTCTACAAGGGCCTGACACCCGTGGGCAGCCGCACGGCGCCCCCCTTCACACAAGAAGTGGCCATCACGACGGCCGACGTGGGCCTGCTGGGCCTTCTTGTGCGGGTCGAAGACACGGCGGGCAATTTCATCACCGCGCCGGTGCAGATCAACGTGAGCACGACCGTGGCGCCGGGGCCATCCATCGGCAGCTTCACCGCCACACCGGCCACGCTGCCGCTGGGCGGCGGGCCGGTGACGCTGAGCTGGTCGGTGGCAGGTGCGGCCAGCGTCAGCATCAACAACGGCGTGGGCAGCGTCGCGGCCTCGGGCAGCGTCGTCGTCAACCCGGTTGTCAGCACCACCTGGACGCTGCTGGCCAGCACGTCCAGCGGCAGCAGCAGCGCCAGCGCAGCGGTCACGGTGGCCGGTGATGCCGTGCCGCCCACGGTGTCACTCGGCGCCTCGAGCGCCGTGGTCGACGTGCCGGGCAGCGTGACGCTGACCGCCACCGCCAGCGACAACGTGGGCGTGGTGGCGGTGGACTTCTACCGCGGGGCCACGCGCATCGGCACCGACACCACGCCGGGTGACGGCTTCTCGCAAGCGGTGGCCTTCACGTCGGCCGACGTCGGCAGCGTCAGCTTCACCGCCGTGGCGCGCGACGCGGCGGGCAACACCGGCACCAGCACGCCGCTGCTGGTGGTGGTGCGGGTGCCCGCTGCGCTGGGGGCCGACCGTTGGGTGGCCCCCAGCGGCAACGACTCCCACACGGGCTCGGAAGGCGCGCCCTATCTGACCGTGGGCAAGGCGCTGGCCAACATCGGCGCCAACGGCACCGTGTGGCTGGCGCCGGGCAGTTACCCCTGGGCGCGCGAGGTCGACCGCAACGGCTACTCGGCCCTTGACTACAAGGTGCTGCGCATCCCCGACACCGGCCGTGTGCGTGCCGTGACCCGCGGCACCGTGACGCTGCAGTTCGGTCTGCAGGCGCGGGGCTCGGCCACCGTGTCGGGTGTGCACTTCACGCTGCTCGCAGCCGACGTGAGCGACGTCCAGCCGGCCGTCATCTCCAAGACCGCCAGCGGCACCCTGCGGCTGGAGCGCACCACCTTCGGCCGCATGAACACCCTGCAGTCCAGCGCTGGCGGCAACACGCTTTTCACCGCCGACAGCGAGGACAGCCATGAGTGGTTCACGCCTGAGTTCCAGGGCGCGTTGGGCCGGGTGGACGTGGGGCAGACGCGGTTCCTGGGTGGGCGCATCACGCTCAACCGCATCCCCGACGGCGCCAATGCCGGCGTGCGGGTCTGGGGCCATCACGCCGGCACTGGCGTGATCAGCCTGGAGCGGCTGCGCATGACGCTGCCCGAGGCACCGGCGGGCGTGACACATCTGATGTTCACGCCCATCGCGGGCGGCACGCTGACCTTCTTCAACAGCCAGGTGGTGCAGCAGGGCACACGAACCAGCCACGTGCTGGCGCAGAACGACCACCTGGGCCAGGTGCGCATCCTGAACAGCACGGTGACCGGGCCCTTCGGCCAGATCGTCTCGCTCACCGCCGGCGGCAACGTCGAGGTCAACGGCTCGACGCTGTCCGGCGGTGTCACCGCCATCGGCTTTGCCGGCGGGGCCGAGCCCGGCGGCCTGCCGCTGCCCAGCGTGCAGATTCTGAGCAGCACACTGCACAGCTTCAGCGCCCATGGCCTGCACCTGCCCAACCACGGCAACGTGTTCATCAGCGGCAGCACTTTGCGTGGCAACGGAGAAAGCGGCATCTCTTTGGGCGGCACACCGAACCTGCCCTGGGTGACGGCGAACTACGTGCTGCGTGTGCAGACCAGCACCTTCAGCGGCAACGGCAGCGGCGGCGCCAACCACGGTGGCCTGGTGTTGGCCGGTTCGGCCACTTCCACGTGGAACCTGGGCGGCTTTGACGGCAACGGCGACAACACCTTGCTCGGCAGTGCAAGCTCCCCAGCGCTGCGCGTGGCGGTGGCCGCGGGCGTGCGGGTGCTGGCGGTGGGCAACACCTGGAGCGCATCAGAGCAGGGTGCCAATGCCGGCGGCCGCTACACCGGCGAGCTGCTGGTCTCGACGGGCAGCGGCACCAACTACGCCGTCAGCAGCGGCTCGCTGCAACTGAGTTACTGAAGGGGCTCAGCGGTGAAGGCAGACGCGCCGGCGAACGACGCGTCTGCACGTCCACCCTTACAGACGCACGGCGATGTCGATGAGCGCCGGGCCCGAAGCACCGCCGATCTGCGACAGCGCGGCGTTGCTGCCGGTGTTGCCCATCAGCGTGACGGCACCCGTGGCCAGCGACACCGTGTACAGCGAGAACGCGCCGACCGCGCCACTGCGCAAAGCGGCGTAGGCGGCATTGCCCCCGCCGCTGATGTCGAAGGCCGCGCCGCCGGCGGCGATGTCCACACCGAGCGCACCGACATCCACCAGCGTGCCGTCGTTCGGCGGTACCTGTTGGGCCAGCACGTCGGCGTTGGCATCGAAGGTGAACAGCGTGGTCGCGGTCGTGCCGGCAAAGTTGTTGGCGTAGGCTGCCGCCACCACCGAAGCCGCGCCGCTCACGCGGTTGATGTTGCCGTCGGTGGTGGTCGCACCGGTGTCGACATTGATGCGCAAGCTTTGCCCGGTGTTGCTGACGACGCGCAGGCGGTCAGCCAGCGGATTGAAGTCGACGCTGAAGGTGGTGCCGGTCAGGCCCGTGTAGGGCAGCGTCGTGTCGGTGGCGTCGGCGGTCAGCGTGGACCTGGATGTCGCCACGCCGGTGGCCACGTTGATGGTGTAGATGCGGCCCGACGTGCCCAGCGCGTACAGCAAGCCGTCGCCCGGGCGATGGTCGATGCCAAGCACCCTCTCGCCGGCGCCCAGCCCGCTGATCGCGACATTGGCGCTGAGGGTGTTCGGTGTGCGCGGGTCGAAGGTGACGAGCCGCGAATCCGCCGTGAGTCCGATCACAAGGGCGGCGGCGGCGGGCTGCTTCAGTGCCAGGCCGATCACCGCTTCGCCGCCGGCCACCGGGCCCAGGCTGCTTGCCGCCGTGGTGGCGGCGGCCAGGTTGATGCTGTACAGCGTGGTCGTGCCGCCGATGGTCAAGGCCGCATAACCGGTGTTGTTGCGGGCGTCGATGTCAAAACCGCTGACCCCGGTTGCGCCGGTCACGCCCAGGGTCACACCAGCCCGCAGCGCGCCAGCGTTGGGCGGATCCTGCAGGAACAGCTGGCCCAGCCCGGCGTCGATGCCGAACAACTGGGTCGAGCCCGTGCCGACGAAGGCGTTGGTGTAGGCCGCTGCGGTCACCGCAGCCACGCCAGCCAGCGGCGTGAGGGTGCCGTCGGTGATGGTGTCGCCGGTGTCGACGTTGACACGCAGGTTCTCGCCGGTGTTGCTGACGATGCGCAGGCGGTCGGCGACCGGGTTGAAGTCGAAGCCGAACTGCGTGCCTGCGAGCGCGGTGTAGGGGTTGTCGTCGCCGACCATGGCCTTCAGCGTGGTCTTCAGCGTGGCCACGCCGGTGGCCGGATCGACCGTGTAGATCTTGCCGCCACTGGCCAGCGCGTACAGCAGGCCGTCGGCGGGCCGGTAGTCGATGCCAAACAGCGCCTCACCCGTCGCGAGGCCGGAGACGTTCACGGCGCCGACCTGCGTGGCCGGGCTGGCGCGGTTGAACGAGACCAGCTTGCCCGACGCGGTAAGGACAACGGTGTCGCCAACGGCCACGGCCGGCGGGGCCGTGTCACCGTCGTCGCTGCCGCCACAGGCGACGAGGCCGGCGGCTGCCAGCGCGGTGAGGGCATACAAAAAGGGCTTGTTTCGTTGCACAGAGGTCTCCAAAGGGTGATCGGTTGGATGCCGAAAGCGGCACTCGTCGGGGCACCGTATCGAAGAACTTTCAGCGCGTATGTGCATCAACGAACGCAGGGTGGAGTGCGTCAAGTCCAGCGCCTGACGCGCCCGCGTCCCCTTCTTGCAGTCGAATGCCTGCCCGGGTCTGCAAGGCGGCCGTGGATGGGCACAATGCCCGCGCGCCCGCATCGAAAGCCCAGCCGTGTCCCGCATCACCGCCATCGAAACCCGCCTGTTCAAGGTGCCGCTGGCAGGGGTGCTGGTCGATGCCAAACACGGCGACCACACCCATTTCCTACTTGTCACCTGCGCGGTCGTGACCAAAGCCGGCCAACGCGGCACCGGCTACACCCACACCCGGGGTCGTGGCGGCCACGCGATCAAGGCCCTGTTATCCACAGCTTCCCGATCGACGCCCTGACACAGCCAGTGGCAGACACGGCATGGACCTTGAGCTCACACGCCACGCGGCCACGATGCGCGAGTTTTTCGCGCTGCTGGAAACCGACCCAAGCGCCGCACGCCGCTTGGCCCGTCTGGACGTGCAGCGCACACGATCCCTTCCGCCGGCGGACAGCCGGCGCGGTGACGCGCTGGAGCGGCTGGCGCATGTCCAACACGTGGACGAAGACTGGCCCGCGCTGGTGGACACGGCCCAAGGCTGGGTCGATGCCCGGCGTCTGCAAGGCCAGGCCCAGTTGCTCGCCTTGGCGCTGGGTGTGTTGGCCATCGCGCTGGTCGGCACCGACCGCGCCGACGAGGCCGACGATGTGTTGCACGAACAACTCGTGCTCTGGCGCCAGGTCCTGCCCACCGATGCCTTGCAGTTGGCTGCCAAACTGGAAAGTTATGCACTGCTGGTGCAGCAGGGTTTTCAGCGAACCGAGTATGTCATCGAGCTGCTGCGCGAGGCCGTCGCGATCCGGCAGCGCCATGCCAACACACCGCCGGCGCCACTGGCGCAGGCGCTGCAACAACTGGCACTGCTGGAAGCCGCTTCGCTGCAGGAAGACCTGGCGCGGCAACACCAGGAACAAGCGCTGGTGTGCCTGCAGCAGGCACTGGCCGCCGAGCCACCCGGCGCGCAGCGCGACGAGATGCTGGCCGGCTGCGTGCAGTCCCGGCTGATGCTGGCCGGCCTGGCGCTGGCGCAAGGCGACGACGACGGCACGTTGCGACACCTTCAGTCGGCCGCCGACACGCCGGTGCAGGACCCGGTGGCACGTGCCGAGTACGCGCTCATCGCCGCGCAGATCACCGCCTGGTTCAGTGAACGCCACGACGACCTGGATGGCGCGCTCGAGGCCTGGCAGCACGCGCTGGATATCAGCACCCAGCAGATCAACTTCGCGCCCGAACCCGCACCGCCCGCAGCGCGCCGCCCCTGGGACCCGCTGACCCTGGGTGACATTGCGCTCGCCATGGCTGACCTGTCCCTGCGACGACACGATCTGCCCCACTGCGCCAGCGCGCTGGACCTGGCGGCGCAGGTGCTGGGCGAACAACACCATGCCGACGTGCTGCTGATGCGCTCGCGTCTGCGCAGCGCGCAAGGCGATGCCGCTGGCGCGCTGCGCTGTTACCGCCGCGCGCTGCGTCTGCGCAAGGAAAGTGCGGGCGAAGTGCTGGTGCAGTGGGGCACGCCGCGGGCGCTGGATGACCCGGCATCGGCATCGGCATCCGCATCCGCATCGTCACTCTCGGCGACGTCCTTCAGCCACCGCTTGGGCAGCAAGCTGCACCTGGGGCGAGCCCATGTGCTGGTGCCCGGCGGTGTGTTGTCCGATGCCGCCAGCCTGCCGTTGTGGGACCGCTCGCTGCCCGCTGTTGGCCGCGCGACGCGACCCGAAGCACTGCACCTGCGCAGCTTGCGCGGCTTGTCGCCGTCGGCCTTCGGCGCGCTGGCAGCGCGGCAGCAGCGCGCTGCGCAGACCCAGCCCGACGCGGCCCTGGTGTTTGTGCACGGTTTCAACGTCAGCTTCGAAGAAGCGCTGCAGCGTGCGGCGCAGCTGCGCCGCGATCTCAACTTCGACGGACCGCTGTTCGTGTTTTCGTGGCCGAGCCGCGGCCAGGCATTGCGCTACTTTGCCGACCGCCAGACGGCCCTGGCGTCGGTTGATGCCCTGGCCGAATTTCTGCTGGCCGTCGAGCGGGCTTGCACCGCGCGCCGCATCCATGTGCTGGCGCACAGCATGGGCAACCGCGTGCTGCTGCCCGCGCTGTTGCGCGTTGTGGCCAGGCCCATGTCGGCGCTGTCGCAGCGGCTGGGCGAGATCGTGATGGCCGCACCGGCCGTGCCCATGGCCGAATTCGCCCCGGCGCTGGACCGGCTGCTGGCGCTGAAGGTGAAGCGGCTGACGCTGTACGCCTCGCACGGCGACCTGGCGATGAAGATCGGCAGGCTGGCCGAGCGCGCCGTGCTCGCCGGTCACACCACCGAAGGGGAACCGCTGGTCCATCCTTGGCTGGTCAGCATCGACATCACGGCAGCGGGCTCACCCGCTTTCGGGGCCATGAACCACGATGTCTTCACCGCCAACCCGGTCATGAACGAAGACCTGCGCCTGCTGCTGCAGCACGGCAGTGAGGTTCCGCCCCACCAGCGGCTGCCGGCACTGCAGCTCGTGCACAGCAAACGCCAGGGGGGTGGGTTCTGGCGCTATCGGGCTGAGCCCTAGGCTGCCGGGGCTGTGAAACCGCTGCTCACGGCATCCCTGCCCATCAACCGAAGCGATCGGGCCACCGCCTGCCCTCTTCGACAAGGTCTTGGCCAGCCGCATCCCGGACGCCGGTCCCGTCGCGGGCGGGGCCGTTCCAGCGCTGCCGTGACACTTGACGCATGATCGCGTTGAGTGCGGGCAGTCAACGCCCGCCGCGCCGAGTTCCCACCCGAAGCCTCCGCCGTTCAAGGGCCCACCCCGCTGCAGCTGTGACCCCACGCTCGTCTGATTCGTTTCTTGCGCTTCGATGGCGAGGAGACGTGCCGCTGCGCACGGTGTTCTGGCGCGACATGTTGGGCATCGGAACCGCCATCAACCTGCTTGCCACCTTGTTTGCCCTGATGGCGGCCAGCCAGGGCGCATCGTCCTGGATTGCAGCGGCGATTCACTTTGCACCGCTGCCGTACAACTTCTTTCTTGTGGCTGCAGTCGGGCGAGCAAGGCCAGCAAGCCTTTCAGCCAAGCTGTTCGCCATGGTCTGGCTCGTTGCGATGACCGTGGTCTAGGACTTTCTTCGGCGCCGCACTGGCCAGGCCTGCCCAGCGGCATTCGATGCCTGCACTGCTGCAGAGGCCGCGGTGCATCCGAAGCTTCGTCCTGGACTGCAAGGGTCGGCACAACACAGCGCTGATCGCCGTGCTGCTGGCGATCTATCTCACCTTCGTGATCTCGGGCCTGCTGTTCGCAGCGTCAGACTGGATCAGTGACAGCCGCAAGTCTCTCTGAACACCGGGCAGCCGCACTTTCTCTTGCTCACCGCTCACCGCTCACTGCGCCGCTGCAGGCGCCGGCGCCTTTCTCGCCTGATGAGCACGGCCCACCCCCAATAGACCAGGGCATAGGCAAGCACGCCCAGCACCATGCCGGCCAATGGGAAGCCGGCCAGCAAGGCCGGGCCCCACGACAGCATCTGCTCCCACAGCGCTGCCGGCCATGTTTGCGGCGCGGCCCATTGCCAGTTGTCCACCCCAGGGGAAGGTGCGCCAGCAGCCTTCTGAGGCACCACAAACGAGCCGAGGAACGCGGCCAGCGCCCAGATGGGTGCCATGGTGAATGGATTCGTCAGCCACGTCGCGGCGGCCGCAGCCGCTACGTTGGCCCTGAGGGCCACAGCGGCCAGCATCGCCGCAGGCATTTGCAGCGGAAGAGGAAAGACCCCAATGCCGATACCCAGCGCGACGCCCAAGGCGACACCGCGGCGGTGCAGCACCCAAAGTCGCGGGTGCTCGCGCAGATAGTGGCCCGCCCAGGCAAACCCTTTCGTCTGCTCCAGGGTTTGTGCAGTAGGGAGCCAGCGGCGAAGTCGCCTCTTGAATTCGGCCATGAAGAGTGGGTGTCATGTCGTTGAAAACGCCTGCACCGCAGGCAGGGCCTGCGCAATGTCCGGCGGGCTCATCCGCTGTCGCGCCGGACCACGAGACTTCGCACCCAGTGCCTGCAGCATTCTCATTCAGGACCTCAGCTTCCTCAGGACATCCAGCAGCGCCGTGGGCGAAAAAGAAGCGCCTGCCGTGCCGGGGTGCCAATGCCAAGTCCCTGGCCCACCGCCCACCGCGGCAGGCCGTGGCCCTGACCTCAGCCCGCCGGCCGCCCGTCGGGTATGCCCATCTCGGCCAAGCTGTCCGCCACCGCCGCCACCGCCTGCCGCATTTCATTGGCCCCGATGGCGCCGATGCAGCCGACACGGAAGGTCTCCACCTGCGTCAGCTTGCCCGGGTACAGGATGAAACCGCGCGCCTTGGCGGCTTCGTAGAAGCGGCGGAATTCGTAGGCCGGGTGGGCCGGTGCGTGGAAGGTCACGATGATCGGCGCCTGCACCTCGGGCCGCAGCAGCGGTCTGAAGCCCAGGGCCGCCATGCCGTCGACCAGCACACGGCAGTTGTCGGTGTACCGCGCTAAGCGGGCCACGCGGCCGCCTTCTTCTTCGAACTGCGTGATGGCTTCGCTCAGCGCCACCAGCACGTGGGTGGGCGGCGTGAAGCGCCACTGGCCGGTTTTTTCCATGTAGACATGCTGGTCGTGCAGGTCCATGGCCAGGCTCTGGCTGTTGCCGGCGCAGCCGTCCAGGATGGCCTTGCGCAGGAACACGAAGCCCATGCCGGGCACCCCTTCCAGGCACTTGCCGCTGGCCGCGACGAGGGCGTCGAAACGCACCTCGCGCGCGTCGATGGGCAAGGCGCCGAAGCTGCTCATCGCGTCGACGATCAGGCCCTTGCCCAGGCGCTGGCAGACGGCGGCCATCTCGGGCAGCGGGTTCAGCACGCCGGTGCCGGTTTCGCAGTGGATCAGCACCACGTGCGTGATGCTGGGGTCGGCCAGCAGCCGCTTTTCCATCTCGCCGGCCGACACCGGCTCTTCTTCCGCTTGCGGCACCACGGTGGCACGGCGGCCCATCAGCTGCGTCAGCCGGGCGGCGCGTTTGCAGTAGGCGCCGTTGTCCATCACCAACACATGGCCGTCGCGTGGCACCACGGTGGCCACCGCGGCTTCGACGCTGAAGGTGCCGCTGCCCTGCAAGGGCACCAGCACATGGCTGTCGGCACCGTGCACGATGTCCAGCAGGCGCTGCCTGACGCTGGCGGTGACGGCGATGAAGTCGGTGTCCCAGCTGCCCCAGTCTTTCAGCATCGCCAGCTTGGTGCGCAGCGTGGTGGTCAGCGGGCCAGGGGTCAGCAGGATGGGGTCGCGGTCCATGTTCTTGTCTCCGATGTCTAGGGCTGTTTCCAGGCCTGGGTTCGGCGGCCCACCCACCAGCCCAGCGCCATGAACAGCAGGATGGCCACGGTGTTGGCCATCGCAATCAGGATGGCCATGGCCGCGGCGGCGCCGATCTCGCCCGCTTCGTCCAGGTTCAGGATGGCGATGGCGGCCACCTTGGTCCCTGGCGAATACAAGAAGACGACGGCCGAGATGGTGGTCATCGCGTTGATGAAGAAATAACGCGCGATGTCCACCAGCGCCGGTGTGCAGATGGGCAGCGTGACACGCCAGAAGGTTTTGTAGAAGGGCACCTTCATGCTGGCCGAGACGGCTTCGAATTCCGGGTCCAGCGACTTCAGCGCGGTGACGGCCGTCAGGTGGCCCGTGGTGTAGAAGTGCACCACCGTGCACACGGTCAGCAGCGTCAGCGTGTGGTACAGGCCGTTCAGCGGGTTGGACGGCTCATTGAAGTAGAAGATGTAGGCGAGGCCCAGCACCAGCCCCGGCACCGCCATCGGCAACATGGCCAGCAAGCGCAGCATGCTGCGCAGCGGCCTGGCGCCCTGGGTCTTTTCCAGCAGGTAGGCGCCGCTGAACACCAGCAGCGTGCCGAAGACCGCGGTGCCGGTGGCCATCAGCAGGCTGTTGATGAAGGCCGTGCCCACCTCGGCTTCGAACAGACCGTAGGTGTAGTGCTTCAGGCTGGGCTGCAGGTTGTAGGGCCAGAAAGTGGCCAGTGACGCAAACACCGCCATGCCCAACATGGCCAGGATCAGCAGGCACACCCCGGCGCAGTACAGCGCCATCAGACGGTCGAACCAGGGCACCTGCTTGGGCCGGTAAGGCACGGCGCGTGCGGTCAACATGGCCGTCTGTTTTTTGCTGACCCAGTGGTCCACCGCAAAGGTCAGCACGGCCGGTGCCAGCAGCAGCAGCGCCACCACGGCGCCGCGGTGGAAGTCCTGCTGGCCGATGACCAGCTTGAACACGTCGGTGGCCAGCACATTGAAGTTGCCGCCGATGACCTTGGGGATGCCGAAGTCGGTGATGACCAGCGTGAACACCACCAGCGCGGCGCTGATCAGGCCGTACTTGGCGCCCGGCAGCGTGATGGTGAAGAAGGTGCGCCGCGAGCTCGTGCCCATGGCGCTGGCGGCTTCGTACAGGCGTGCGTCCGACGCCGACAGGGCCGTCACCAGGATCATCAGCGCATGCGGGAAGGTGCTGAAGATCTCGGCCAGCACGATGCCCGGTGCGCCGTAGATCTGCTCGATGCCCAGCGCCAGCATCCAGCTTTTCAGCACACCCTGGTTGCCGAACCAGTAGATCAGTGAAATGGCCGCCAGCAGCGAAGGTGCCAGCAGCGGCACCAGAGTGATCGTGCGTGCCAGGCCCTTGAAGCGCATGCAACTGCGTGTGAGCGCGTAGGCAAACACAAAGGCCGCGGGCACGGTGACCAGCGTGACCACCGCACTGACCCAGACGCTGTTCCACACCGACTGCATCAGCGCCGGCGTCTGCGCGTAGCTGATGAAATTTGCCAGGCCGACGAAGCGGTCCTGGTCGTTCTGCACCGCCTTCAGCAGCAGCGTGAACAGCGGCCCGGCCAGGAAGGCCAGCAAAGCCAGCACCACCAGCGCCAGGGCCAGGTGGGCCAAGCGGTCGGTCCAGTGCACACGCTGGCGCACCGGCGTGTCGCGGGGGGCCAGCACGGCGGTGTTCACGGCTTCAGCTGAAGACCCGCATGCGTTCGGGCAGCAGGCGCAGCGGCAGCCGGCTGCCTTCTGCCAGCTGCGCTTCGGCCAGGTAGTTCAGCGACAGGTAGACGGTGATGGCCTGCGCGCCCAGCGTGTCGGCCCGCACGCGCACCAGGCAGTAGGGGCCCATGAAGTCGATCTTTTCGATCTGGCCTTCGAAGACGTTGCTGTCACCCGCCGCGATGGGCCGCGCCAGCACGTCTTCGGGCCGCAGGTAGATGCGCAGTTCACGGCCGCTTTCGTGACCGTTCACGGAACTGTGTTCACAGTGCAGCACCTGCTGCCCCACGCGCAGCCCGCCGGCGTGCGCGGTGGCCGGCAGCGCGTTGATGCGGCCCACGAAGTCGGCCACGAACAGCGTGGCCGGTTCGCGGTAGACCTGCATCGCCGTGCCCACCTGTTCGATGCTGCCCTGGTTCATGACCACGATGCGGTCGGCCACCGCAAAGGCTTCTTCCTGGTCGTGCGTGACCATGATGGTGGTCACGCCCAGCTGGCGTTGCAGGCTGCGGATTTCGCTGCGCAGCTTCACACGCACGATGGCGTCTAGCGCCGACAGCGGTTCGTCCAGCAGCAGCAGGCCCGGCTTCGTGGCCAGCGCACGCGCCAGCGCAATGCGCTGCTGCTGGCCACCCGACAGCTGGGCCGGGAACTTGGCCTCGCTGCCGGGCAGGCCCACCAGCGCCAGCAACTCGGCCACGCGTGCACGCGCCTGGGTCTTGGGCACCTTGCGGTTGACCAGACCATAGGCCACGTTGTCGGCCACGTTCAGATTGGGGAACAGCGCATAACTCTGGAACACGATGCCGTAGTCGCGTTCGGCCGGCGGCAGTTGCGAGATGTCGCGCCCGGCCAGTTCGATGCGGCCGGCAGTCTGCACCTCCAGCCCCGCGATGATGCGCAGCAAGGTGGTCTTGCCGCAGCCGCTGGGGCCCAGGAAACACACGAACTCGCCCTGGTTGATGTCCAGGTCGATGCCCTTCAGCGCGCTGAAGCTGCCGAAGTCCTTGCGGACCCCGGCGAGCCGAAGGTAAGGTGTCACGCTGACGGCTTACCGCTTTTCACTTTTGGCGTTGTAGCGCTTGTTCCACTCGGTCAGGATGCGTTCGCGGTTTTCGGCGGCCCAGCTGAAGTCCATCTTGACTAGGCGCGCTTCGTAGTCCGCCGGCACGTTGGCCAGCGGCGCGGCCACACCGGGCTGCGCGGTGATGGCGAAGTTCTTGCCGTAGAGAATCATCGCGTCCTTGCTGCTGGCCCAGTCGGCCAGCTTCTTGGCGGCGTCCAGCTTCTTGGTGCCCTTGTGGATGGCAAAGGCCTCCAGGTCCCAGCCCAGGCCTTCTTTCGGGAACACCAGGTCGATGGGGGCGCCCTTGGCCTTGTTGCTGTTGGCGCGGTACTCGAAGCTGATGCCCACCACGTATTCGCCGGCCGAGGCCATGTTGCAGGGCTTGCTGCCGCTGTGCGTGTACTGCGCGATGTTCTCGTGCAGGCCGTCCATGTACTTCCAGCCGTCACCCTTGCCGTCCTTGTCACCCCACAGCGTGAGCCAGGCGGTGACATCGAAGAAGCCGGTACCCGAGCTGGCCGGGTTGGGCATCACGATCTGGCCCTTGTAGGCGGGCTTGAGCAGGTCTTTCCAAGTCTCGGGCTTGGGGATGCCCTTCTTCGCCGCTTCCACGGTGTTGAAGCAGATGGTGGCGCCCCACACGTCCATGCCAAACCAGGCCGGCGGGTTTTTCTTGTCCATGTACTTGGACATGATTGCGTCGGCGTTCAGCGGCCGGTAGGGTTCGAGCATGCCGTTTTTGTCCAGCAGCGCCAGGCTGCTGGCGGCCACGCCCATCACCGCATCGGCCTGCGGGTTGGCCTTTTCGGCCAGCAGCTTGGCGGTGATGACGCCGGTGCTGTCGCGCACCCATTTCAGTTCGATGTCGGGGTACTGTTTGTTGAAGCCTTCCTGGTAGGCCTTCAGCTGGTCGGTTTCGAGCGCCGTGTAGACCAGCAGCGTGGTTTTCTGGGCCAGCGCGGCGCCGCTGAACGTGGACAGGGCCAGCAGCGCGCCGGCGGCCAGCATCGACAGGGGGCGGGTGATGTGCATCGGGGTTCTCCTCGGGGTGTGCTGAAAAGGGCCAACCAAGCAGCGTGCGGGGTTTGTGTGTCGGCCGTGTGACCGCTCGTTGCATGGTGCGTGCCAGCCCCGCCAGAAGCGCAGGGGCAATCTAGCCGCGCGCCCTTGGGGCTGTCAACGGTATTTGGCCTATTGTTGACAATTGACGATTTGCACCGTCCAATGGCCACGTGGCTGTTCCTGGTGCCCAGGCCGCCGCGACCCCGTGCATCCACCATGACCCACCCCACCATTGCCCTGCTGCAGTCCAGCTCGCTCACCTCCGTGGTGCAGCAGGAGCTGGAACGGCGCATCGTGCAGGGTGAACTGGCGCCGGGCGACAAGCTCATCGAAGCCGCGCTGGCCGAATCGCTGGGTGTGTCGCGCGGCCCCGTGCGCGAAGCTTTCCGCATGCTGGAAGAAGCGGGCCTGGTGCGGCAAGAAAAAAACCGCGGCGCCTTTGTGCGCGACATTCCGCTCGCCGAAGCGCTGGAAATCTTCGACCTGCGCGCGATGATGGACGAAGCCGTGGGCCGCCAGCTGGCCGAGGCCATCACGCCCGAACAGCTGCGCCAGGTGCGCAGCATGGTCGACGCGATGGAACGTGCGGTGAAGGCCGGCGACGCCGACGGCTACCACTTGCTGAACCTGCAGTTCCACGACACGCTGGTGGCCTTCACCGGCAACCGCAAGCTCATCGCGCTGTACCGGCGGCTCATCAACGAACTGTCGCTGTTCCGCCGCATGAACCTGGCCGACAGCACGCAGCTGCCGGTGTCGGCCAGCGAACACCGGGCCATCGTCAAGGCCATCGCGGCCGGTGACAGCGAAGCCGCCGGCCGCGCGATGCGCCAGCATGTGCTGGACAGCAAACAGCGCACGCTGCGCAACAACAGCCAGCCCAACCCCAGCGCCGCGGCACCTGTTGCGGCGCGCAAGAAAGTGACCCATGCTTGAAGTCAACGGCCGCCGCTACGCGCTGCCCAGCCAGCCCACCGTGGTGGTGTGTGTGGACGGCTGCGAACCCGACTACCTGGCGCAAGCCGTCGCCAGCGGCCACACACCCTGGCTGAAGCGCACGCTGCAGCAAGGCACGGCCATCGTGGCCGACTGCGTGGTGCCCACCTTCACCAACCCCAACAACCTGAGCATCGTGACCGGCGCACCGCCCAGCGTGCACGGCATCTGCGGCAACTTCCTGTTCGACGTCGAGACCGGCACCGAGGTCATGATGAACGACCCGAAGTGGCTGCGTGCACCCACCATCCTGGCCGCGCTGGCCGGTGCCGGCCAACGCTGCGCGGTGGTCACCGCCAAGGACAAGCTGCGCCAACTGCTGGGCAAGGGCATGGATCTGTCGGGCGGCAGCATGTGCTTTTCGTCGGAAAAGGCCGACCAGGTGACAGTGGCCGACAACGGCATCACCGGTGTGCTGCAGATGGTGGGCAAGCCGCTGCCCAGTGTCTACAGCGCCGACCTGTCCGAGTTTGTCTTCGCCGCCGGGGTGGCCCTGATGCAGCGCCCTGCGGGCCAGCGGCCCGACGTGATGTACCTGAGCACCACCGACTACATCCAGCACAAACACGCACCCGGCACGGTAGGCGCCAACAGCTTCTACGCCATGATGGACAGCTACCTGGGTGCGCTGGACGAGATGGGCTGTGTCATCGCGCTCACCGCCGACCACGGCATGAACGCCAAGGTGTTGATGGACGGCACCCCCGACGTCATCTACCTGCAAGACCAGCTCGATGGCTGGCTGGGCGCGGGCGTGGCGCGCACCATCCTGCCCATCACCGACCCCTATGTGGTGCACCACGGCGCGCTGGGGTCCTACGCCACCCTCTACCTGCCGGCTGGCGGCGTGGCCGACGCGGCAGCCCGCATCAAAGGCCTGCGTGGCATCGAACGGGTGCTGACACGGGCCGAAGCGGCCGCGGCCTTCGAACTGCCGGCCGACCGCATCGGCGACCTGGTGGTGGTGTCCGAACGTTCCACGGTGCTGGGCACGTCGAAGTCACGCCACGACCTGAGTGCGCTGGAAGTGCCGCTGCGCAGCCACGGTGGGGTGTCGGAACAGCGGGTGCCCTTGATCATCAACCGCCCGATCGCGAACCTGGATGCCCACCGCCGCTGGCGCAACTTCGACGCCTTCGACCTGGCGCTGAACGCCGCGCAGTGAACACGGCCGACATGCGACACGAAGCCTTGCGCATCGCCGGCGAAAAGGTCGGCGCCGACGACCGCGGCGCAGACCGCCGCATCGCCGTGCACAACCCCTACACCGGCCAGGTGGTGGGCAGCGTGCCCAAGGCCACGCTGGCCGAGGCGGACCGGGCCTACGCCGCCGCACACGCCCACAAGGCCAGGCTGTCGCGATTCGAGCGCAGCAACATCCTGAACCGCGCCGCCGCGTTGGTGCGCGAACGCACGGCCGAGATTGCCGCGCTGATCACCGCCGAGTCGGGTCTTTGCCTGAAGGACAGCACGTATGAGGCCGGCCGGGTGGCCGACGTGCTGATGTTCGGCGCCATCGAATGCCTGCGCGACGACGGCCAGACCTTCAGCTGCGACATCACACCGCACGGTCGCAAACGGCGGGTGCACACGCAGCGCGAACCGCTTTTGGGCGTGATCACCGCCATCACCCCCTTCAACCACCCGATGAACCAGGTGGCGCACAAGGTGGTGCCGTCGGTGGCCACCAACAACCGCATGGTGCTGAAGCCATCGGAAAAGGTGCCCTTGTCGGCGCTGTACTTTGCCGATCTGCTGTACGAAGCCGGCCTGCCGCCGCCGATGCTGAGTGTCATCACCGGCGACCCGCGCGAGATTGCCGATGCAATGCTTCTGCACCCGTCGGTGGACCTCATCACCTTCACCGGCGGTGTGGCCATCGGCAAATACATCGCCGGCAAGGCCGGCTACCGGCGTGTGGTGCTGGAACTGGGTGGCAACGACCCCATCATCGTGCTGGACGACGCCGACCTGGATGAAGCCAGCACCTTGGCCGTGCAGGGCAGCTACAAAAACAGCGGGCAACGCTGCACAGCCGTCAAGCGCATGCTGGTGCACAACAGCGTGCGCCAGCGTTTCACCGATCTGGTCGTGGACAAGACCCGCGCCTGGAGCTTCGGCGACCCGTCGAACCCGAAGGTCGAGATGGGCACCGTCATCGACGATGCCGCGGCCCGGCACTTCCAGCAGCGGGTGGACGAAGCCCTGGCGCAAGGCGCACGCCTGCTGGCCGGCCACACACGTGAAGGCGCGCTGTACGCACCGACCGTCATCGACCAGGTTCAGCCGCACATGTTGGTGGTGCACGAAGAAACCTTCGGCCCGGTGTCGCCCATCATCGGCTTCAACAGCATCGACGAAGCCATTGCCATCAGCAACGGCACCGCCTACGGCCTGAGTTCTTCCATCTGCACCAACCGCATGGACCACATCCAGCGTTTCGTGAACGAACTGCAGGTGGGCACGGTGAACGTGCGCGAGGTGCCGGGATACCGGCTGGAGCTGACACCTTTCGGTGGCATCAAGGACTCGGGCCTGGGATACAAGGAAGGTGTGCAGGAAGCGATGAAGAGCTTCACGAACCTGAAGACCTATTCGCTGCCATGGGCGTGAAGCCGAGCCTTTCCCGGTTCATGATGCCGTCTTGATCCACCTGCTCAATCTGCTGGCCGCGATTGCCCTGCTCGTCTGGGGCACACACATCGTGCGCACCGGCGTGCTGCGTGTGTTCGGCGAAAACCTGCGCCAGGTGCTGGCGCGCAGCTTCGGCAACCGCTTCGCCGCCGCCACCGCGGGCCTGGGTGTGACCAGCCTGGTGCAAAGCAGCACCGCCACCTGCCTGATCGTGGCTTCGTTCGTGGGCTCGGGTCTGGTGGGCACGGCTGCCGCGTTGGCCGTGATGCTGGGCGCCGACGTGGGCACGGCTTTGATGGCGGTGGTCTTCAGCTTCGACCTGTCGTGGCTGAGCCCGCTGCTCATCTTCACCGGCGTGGTGATGTTCATCAGCCGCCAGAACAGCAACACCGGGCGCATCGGGCGGGTGCTGATCGGCCTGGGGCTCATCACGCTGGCGCTGCAACTCATCGTGGCCGCCACCAAGCCGCTGACCGCCGCGCCCGAGGTGCGTGCGCTCTTGGTGGCACTGCCCAACGAGATGCTGCTGGACATGGTGGTGGGCGCCGCGCTGGCGGTGCTGTCGTACAGCAGCCTGGCCATCGTGCTGCTGACGGCCGCGCTCACCTCACAAGGCATGTTGCCGGCGCAGGTGGCGCTGGGCCTGGTGCTGGGCGCCAATGTGGGCAGCGGCCTGCTGGCGATGCTGGTCACCAGCAACGGCAAACCCGAGCTGCGCCGCCTGCCGCTGGGCAACTTCATCTTCAAGGTGGTGGGCGCCTTGCTGGTCATTCCTTTCCTGCCGCAGATCCACACCGAGCTGCAGCACTGGGTGGGCGAAGTGCACCAGCAGGTGGTGCTGTTCCATTTGGCCTTCAACACCATGCTGGCGCTGGTGTTCATCGGTTTCACCGGCCCGATGGCACGCCTGGTGGAAAAGCTGCTGCCCAAGCCCGTGCATGGTGCCATCGGCGACCGCCCGCGTCACCTGGACCCGGTGGCGCTGGCCACGCCTTCACTGGCCATCAGCTGCGCCGCGCGTGAAGCGCTGCACCAGGCCGACGTGGTGGAAACCATGCTGCGCGGTGTGCTGCCGGTGATGCGCGACAACGACCTGGTGCTGGCCGAACGCCTGCGCCAGATGGACGACACGGTGGACGACCTGTACTCGGCCATCAAGTTCTACCTGACGCAGATCTCGCGCGAAGCGCTGAGCGAACGTGAAGGCCGGCGCTGGGCCGACATCGTCAGCTTCACGATCAACATGGAACAGATCGGTGACAGCATCGAACGGGTGCTGCAGGACCTGGAAGACAAGAAGATCCGCAAGAACCGCAGCTTCAGCGACGCCGGCATGGCCGAGATCTGCCACCTACATGAAAGGCTCTTGAGCAACCTGCGGCTGGGCATGAGCGTCTTCCTGGACGGCCATGTGCGCGACGCACAGAAGCTGCTGGAAGAGAAGGCACGTTTCCGCGACCTGGAACACGAATACGCGGCCAACCACATCGGCCGGCTGCAGGACAACACCGCGCAGAGCATCGAGACCAGTTCGCTGCACCTGGACCTGATCAGCGAACTGAAGCGCATCAATTCGCACATCTGCAGCATCGCCTACCCCATCCTGGAATCGGCCGGTGCCTTGTCGGCCACACGCATCCGGCAAAGCCAGCTGGGCGCGCTTGATGAAGCGGGACGCCGCTGACCATGCTGAGCCTGCACGACATCGAAACCGTGTTCGCGCGCCGCGGCCACGAGCAGTACGCGGGTGAACCGGTGACGCAACTGGAACACGCGCTGCAGACCGCCGCGCTGGCCGAAGCCGCTGGCGCCGACGACGAACGGGTCACCGCCTGCCTGCTGCACGACCTGGGCCACCTGCTGCAGGACCTGGGCTCGGGCGAAGACAGCCCCACGCTGCGGGGCGTGGACGATGTGCACCAGTACGCCGCGCTGCCCTTTCTGCGCGGCTTGTTCAGTGAACGTGTGCTGGGTGGCATCCAGCTGCACGTCGACGCCAAGCGCTACCTGTGTGCCACCGTGCCCGGTTACGAAGCCGCACTGTCGGACGACAGCCAGCGCAGCTTGAAGCTGCAGGGCGGTGTGTTCGACGCCGATCAAGCCGCTGCCTTCATCAAGCGCCCCGGCGCAGCCGACGCCGTGAAGCTGCGGCAGTGGGACGATCTGGCCAAAGTTGAAGGTGGCGCCACACCGTCATTGAGCCACTTCCTCGTACGCGCCCAGCGCTGCTGCATCTTGCCCCCTACGGGCCTGCGGCCCGGTCCCCCCAAGGGGGAGCGCCCGCCTTGGGACGGCCCGGCGCCGGGCGGTGCTTGAGCCTGACCTGGCCGGTCGTGCTGGCCGTGCTGCTGGGCGCGGCCCTGCACGCGAGCTGGAACGCGTTGGTCAAGTCGGCCGGCGACAAAACCGTGGACACGGCGCTGGTGCACTTCCTAGCCGCCATCGTGGCGCTGCCTTTGCTGTTCCTGGTGGGCCTGCCCAGCGCAGGCGCTGCGCCCTACATCGCAGCTTCGCTGCTGATCCACGTTGCTTACTACATTGCACTGGCCGGGGCCTATCAGCACGGTGAGCTGGGCATGACCTATCCCATCATGCGTGGCTTCGCGCCGCTGCTGGTGGCTCTGGGCAGCGGCAGCCTGCTGGGCGAAACGCTCGCGGCCACGGCCTGGCTGGGCACCATCGCCATCACGCTGGGCGTGGCGATGGTCGGCCTGGCGCACCCGGGCCAGGCGCTGCACCACCGCAAGGCCCTGGCCTTTGCCTTTGCCAACGCCGGCATCATCGCCATTTACACCTTCATCGACGGCATGGGCGTGCGCACCGAGGTGGCCGCCGGTGGCAGCGCCTGGCGCTACGTGATGATCCTTTTCGTGCTGGACGGCCTACCTTACCCGCTGCTGGTGTGGCTGCGCCGCACACCCGCACAGCGGCGCGAGATCGTGGCCTACGCGCGCACCCGCTGGCCCATCGCGGCGCTGGGCGGTGCCGCATCGATCGGCAGTTATGCCATCGCGCTGTGGGCGATGACCAAGGCGCCGGTGGCCAGCGTGGCGGCGCTGCGCGAAACCAGCGTGCTGTTTGCGGCGTTGCTGGGCACCTGGCTGCTGAAAGAGAAGTTCGGCATGCAGCGAGCACTGGGCACCTTGGTGGTGGTGCTGGGAGTGATCAGCCTGCGGCTGTCCTGAGCGCAAGCGAAAATCGGCACACAAGCCACAGCAACGGAGCAGGTCAACCATGTCCCACACGGTGTTTGTCTCCGGCGGCAGCGGCTACATCGCCGGCTTCCTGATCCGCCAGCTCGTGGCCGAAGGCTGGACGGTGCACACCTCGGTGCGCAGCCTGGCCACGGAAGCGCAGGTGCGCGAGCTGCTGCAGGTGGACAACCGCCGCCTGCGGTTTTTCGCCGCCGACCTGAACGTCGATGCCGGCTGGGCCGAAGCCATGGCCGGCTGCAGCCACGTGGCCCATGTGGCTTCGCCGCTGCCCATGGGTGCGCCCAAAAACGCCGACGAGCTGATCGTGCCGGCCCGCGACGGTGCGCTTCGTGCCTTGCGCGCCGCCAAGGCGGCCGGTGTCAGGCGCTTCGTGATGACTTCGTCGGTGGCCGCCATCGCCTACGGCCGCGGCCGTGGTGTGCACCACTTCACCGAAGCCGACTGGACCGATCTGTCCAAGCCCGGCGCGCGCAAGGAGATCAGCGCCTACATCCAGAGCAAGACGGTGGCCGAAAAGGCGGCGCGTGAGTGGATGGCCACCGAAGGCGGCACGATGGAATTTGTCAGCATCTGCCCGTCGGTGGTGCTGGGCCCGGTCTTGAGCCGCGACTACTCGGCTTCGCTGGTCATCGTGAAAAAGCTGCTCGACGGCAGCCTGGGCGCCTGCCCCGACATCGGCTTCGGCGTGGTGGACGTGCGCGACGTGGCCGACCTGCATGTGCGTGCGCTGAACGCACCCGGCATCGCGGGCGAACGTTTCATCGCCAACGACCGGTTCATGAAACTGGGCGAGATCGCCGACGTGCTGCGATCAAAACTGGGCGCAGAAGCCCACAAGGTCACGACACGCCAGGTGCCCGACTGGATGGTGCGCGTGACCGCACTCTTCGTGCCCTTGGCCAAGGCGGTGGTGGGCGAACTGGGTTCCGTGCGCCACCAGAGCCCGGCCCACGCCAAGGCCGTGCTGGGCTGGCAGGCACGGCCGGCGGAGCAAAGCATCGTCGACGCCGCGCGCAGCCTCTTGGACCAGGGCCTGGTCAAACGCTGAAGCCCGCCACATCCACCACCGAGAACCGACCATGAGCCTGCCCACCCAAGCCCGCATCGTCATCGTCGGTGGTGGCATCGCCGGTTGTTCCACGGCCTACCACCTGGCGCTGGCCGGCGAACGCGACGTGCTGCTGCTGGAACAGGGCCGGCTGACCTGCGGCACCACCTGGCATGCCGCCGGCCTGGTGGGCCAGATGCGGCCCAACCGCAACATGACACGCATGTCGCGTTACGGCATCGGCCTGTACAGCCGGCTCGAAGCCGAAACCGGCCTGGCCACGGGCTGGAAACAGTGCGGCAGCGTCAACGTGGCACGCACACCTGAACGTTGGCAGGTGCTGAAAAAACAGGCCGCACTGGCGCGCAGCTTCGGTGTCGAGGTGCAGCTCATCACGCCCAAGGAAGCCGGCGATCTGTATCCCGTGATGCGCACCGACGACCTGCAGGGCGCGATCTGGATTCCCGGCGACGGCAAGGCCAACCCGGCCGACCTGTGCATGAGCCTGGCCAAGGGTGCACGCAACCGCGGCGTGCGTTTGGTCGAAGGTGTCGAGGTGACGGGTGTGCTGCGCGAAGCCGGCCGTGTCACCGGCGTGCAGACGGTCCAGGGCGGTCATGTGCAAGAGGTGCGCTGCGAACTGCTGATCAACTGCGCCGGCCAGTGGGCGCGGCAGTTTGGCGCGCTGGCCGGCGTGAACGTGCCGCTGTACCCGGCCGAGCATTTCTACATCGTCACCGACCGCATCGAAGGTGTGCACCCCATGCTGCCGGTGATGCGCGACCCCGACGGTTTCATCTACTACAAGGAAGAGGTCGGCGGCCTCTTGATGGGCGGCTTCGAACCGCAGGCCAAACCCTGGCGCATGGACCCGATTCCCAGCACCTTCCAGTTCCAGTTGCTGGACGAAGACTGGGAACAGTTCGAGCCGCTGATGCTGAACGCCATCCACCGCACGCCCTGCCTGGAAACAGCGCCGGTGAAGATGCTGCTCAACGGCCCCGAGAGCTTCACACCCGACGGCAACTTCATCCTGGGCGAAGCCCCGGAACTGGGCGGTTACTTTGTCTGCGCCGGTTTCAACAGCGCCGGCATCGCCAACAGCGGCGGTGCCGGCCAGCTGATGGCCGATTGGGTGCTGAACGGCGAAGCCCCCAGCGACCTGTGGGACGTGGACATCCGCCGCTTTGCACCCTTCACCGGCAACCGCAAGGCCCTGGCCGACCGCACCGGCGAAACGCTGGGCCTGCACTACGCGATGCGCTGGCCGCGGCAGGAACTGCAGACCGGCCGGCCGCTGCGCACCAGCCCGCTGCACGACCTGCTCGCCGCGCAGGGCGCGGAGTTCGGCAGCAAAAACGGCTGGGAACGCGTCAACTACTTCAGGCCGCCGGGTGTGGCGCGCCCCGAGCACACACTGGGCCGTCCGAGCTGGCTGGACTGGGTCATCGAAGAGCAGCGGGCGACACGCGAAGCGGTGGCGCTGTACGACCAGAGCAGCTTCGGCAAGCTGCTGCTGCAGGGCCGCGACGCGCTGGCCGTGCTGCAGCGCCTGTGTGCCAACGACATCGACGTGGCGGTGGGCCGCATGGTCTACACGCCGATGCTCAACGTTCGTGGTGGCATCGAAAGCGACCTGACGGTGATGCGCCTGCCGCCCGACAGGTTGAACGAACGTTTCCTGCTCGTCACCGGCTCGGCACAACCGGTGCGCGACGCCGACTGGATCGGCCGCCACATCGGCGACGCCGAACACGCCGTGCTGACCGACGTGAGCCCGATGTGGAGCGTGCTGTCGCTGATGGGCCCAAGTGCGCAGGAACTGCTGTCGCGGGTTTGCCCCGACGACCTGTCACCCGCCGGTCTGAAGTTTTCGCACACCCGCGAAATCGACCTGGGCTGTGCGCGGGTGCGCGTGGCCCGCATGAGCTATGTTGGCGGCCCCGGCTACGAGCTCTACGTGCCGGTCGAGATGGCACGCCATGTCTACCTGGCCCTGACCGAAGCCGGTGCCGACCTGGGCCTGAAAAACGCCGGCTACTTTGCGCTGGACGCGCTGCGCATCGAAGCTGGTCGGCGTGCCTGGGGCGCAGAACTGGGGCCCGACGAAACCCCCTTCGACGCCGGCCTGGGTTTTGCCGTGAAGCCGCAGAAGCCGACCGCTTTCATCGGCCGCGATGCACTGCAACGCGCGCAAGGCCAGCCCTTGAAAAAGAAGCTGCTCAGCTTCGTCTTCGACGACCCCGCGGTGTATGCCTGGGGTGGCGAAGCCATCACGATCGACGGCCGGACGGTGGGTGAACTCAGCTCGGTGGGCTGGGGCTTCAAGGCCGGCGCCTGCGTGGCGCTGGGTTATGTGCGCGGCGCTGCGGCACAGGTGGTGCACAGCGGCACGCCGGTGCTCATCGACTTGTGGGGCGAGCCGGTGGCCGCGTGTGCATGGGATCGATTGGCGTGAGAAGCCGCCGCTCAGGCCACCGCCAGTTGCGGTGCGCGGTTGAGCAGCGCATGGATGGCGGGCAATGCGGCTTCAGCGGCGCGGCGGCCAGCGTCCACCAGGTAGGGCATGGCCGCGGTATCGAAGAGGCCGACGCGCCGCTCCAGGTGCGGCACCAGGCTCAGCAAACGCGTGCCACCGGCGCTGGCCTCGGCCAGGCGGGCCTGCATCAGGTTGTTGGTGAGCGCCGAAGTCACCTGGGCCAGCATGCGCGAAGGGCCATCGACGCGGTAGGGCATCGGCGACTCGAAGCCCAGCGCCAGCACGGCCTGGGCGTCGGTGGCCGCGCTCACGGGCAAGGGGTCGGCGACGAAGCCGTCGATCAGGCGCCGACCACCGATGTGCACCGGCTTGAACATGAAGGGCAGCGCGATGCTGGCGCGCAGCGCCTGCACCAGGCTGCCGCTGCGCAGCACCACGCGCTCGCCGGTGCCCGCGTCGGTGGCGGTGACACGCAGGGCCAGTGGCAGGGACTCGACCTGCACGTCGCCAAAGGCCTGCTGCAGGCGTTGCATCACCAGGCGGTCGTCGCGCAGGGCAAAGTCGGCGTCGAAGCGGCCCAGGCGCGGCCACAGCATCTGCGGGATGGCGCGCCAGCGGCGCTGCTTCGTGACCTCGGCCGACCACAGCGTGGTGGCGATGCGCACGGCCGCTTCGGCGTCGTGCCCGGCGGCGATGAGCGCGCCGAACATGGCGCCGGCACTGCAGCCCACCACCAGGTCGGGGCGCAGGCCTTCGCGCACCAGCACTTCCACCATGCCGAGCGCGGCGATGCTGCGCACGCCGCCGCTGCCCAGCACGATGGCGAAGCGGTGCTGCGGGATGGACCGAAGAGGCGGGACGCTGTGCATGGGTGGGCTCGCTGCGGTTGAAGGTGCGCGACCCCGGAATGAGGCGCTGCACTCTGTCAATCGCAAGGCGCGGTCAGGAACCGACATCACCGGTTCGATTTCGCCTCACGGCCTCGCGGACAGCAAGGCTTCCAAGGTCCTTGTCTCTGGGTGTTCCGCACCCAGCGCCGCCTGCAGGATGGGCAGCGCGCGCTGCCGTGACGCCAGCGTCTGGCCGGGCTGGCCTTGTCGCTGCTGCACATCACCCAGCAGAGCCCACGCGCGACCCACATGCGCGCTTTGCTCGGGCACGCGCGCCACCCGTTCGGCGCTGGCAAGGTAGCTCTCGGCCCGGCGTCGCGCCTCGTCCACCTCACCAACGGCCAGGGCCGCAGACACGACGGCGGGCAGATGCGAGACGCGGTCGCGGTCATGCGCTGGCGAGGGCGCATCGGGCACCTGTGCTGCCAGTGTTTGCAGCGCGACGTGGGCGGCCACGGTCTCGCCGCGGGCCAGCAACCACTCAGCGCGCGCCAGAGCGAAGCGGGCACCGTGCGACAGTTGCCGCACCGCGTTTCCGGCCAGCGTCGCCTCGCATCCCTTCAGCACCTCGTCGGTCTTGACGAGCTGGCCTGCGCGCAGATGGCTGCGTGCCAGACTCACGCAGGCGTCCAACTCCACCGGCACCGCCCCGCCCTGCCGCGCCTTTTGCTGAGCGTAGGCCAGCCAGCGCACCGCCTCTTCCAGGCGATGCAATTGAAAGAGCCCGATGCCGTAGCTGCGGGCGAATCCAGGGTCACCCACAGGCTGGCTGAGGTCAGCGCCATGCGCCCGCGTCAATATCTGTGCGAAGGTGTCGGTCGAAGCACGGTGCTCGCCAAAGTTCGATTGCTGGATGCCGACATTGGCCAGCACCGTCAAGCGGTCGGTGGTGTCGCTGCGCCCGGTGGCATCCATCACCTGGCCAACGTACACGTAGAGCGCAAAGGCTTCCTTGGACTGCCCCGCGCGCTGGTGCTGGAAAGCCAGGTTGCCCAAGGCCGTGACGTAGGGCAGGCCGTCGCGCTGGTCGGCTTCTTCAAACAGCTGGACGGCAAGCCGCGCAAGGCGAATCGCTTCAGGGTGGTCACTTCGGGCACTCGCCAGAAAGATCTCGGCATTCAGGCACACCAGTCGCACCGTGAGCCGGGGCTCGCCGTTGATCGCCGCCATCAACTGCCGCGCTTCGTGGAGCCTCGTCTGGACCTGCGCGGCACGGCCCTGGTTGGCATCCGGCTCTGGCGCTGCGCACAGCGCATTGGCAATGGCGTTGGCGTCTGCGGAGCGGCGCGCTGCGGCCTCACCCAGCTCGCGCATCTGACGCTGACGGTCGGACAGCCGCAATTGCTGGTAGCGCACGCCAAGGTTGATCAAGAGCTCGGACTGCAGTGCCGGCGAAGCGGTGTAGTTCTTGTCAACCAAACCGCGAGCCTTCTCCAGGAGCTGCTCTGGCGGCAGCGGTTGGCCGCTGGCGCCGATGTCGGCCAGCAGGGTGGACAACACGTCGGCCGACGCCGCACTGGCACGGGCCATGTAGCGCGCCTCGGCCCTTTGAGCACGGGTCTGCAGCAACTGCATCTCGGTTTCGGCGCGCGCATCGCGGGCCGCGGTGGCCTCGGTCTGCGCCAGCGCCTGCGCCGTCTGCGCCCGGCGGTTCTCCGTTTGCGCGCGAAGGCTCTCGGCCTCGGCACGCTGGGTTTCGGCTTCGGCCCGCGCGGCCTCGGTCAAAGCGCGCTCGCGTGCCACCTCGGCGGAGACACGCTGCCGGGCGGCTTCGCTGGCGTTGGCCAAAGCCTGCGCCCGCTGTTGGTCGGCAAGTGCGGCCTGTGACACCGCTTCGGCCTGCGCGGAGCGCGCCGCATCGCGCTGGCGCTGGGCTTCCAGGGCCTGCCAGGCCGTACCCACCACGCCTGCCATCAGCACGAGCAGGGTGGTAGACGCTGCGCCCACCATCAGCCGGTTGCGGCGAACGAACTTGGTGGCTCGGTAGCCCACGGTGTCGGCCACCGCACTGACGGGTTCGTTGCGCAGGTGGCGCATCAAGTCGTCGGCAAGCGCCTGCGCGCTGCCGTAGCGGCGGCTCGGCTCTTCGGCCAGCGCGCGCCGCACGATCTGGTCCAACTCGCCGTGCAGCCGGCGCGCCAGGCTTGCCGGCTGCATGCCGCGTGCAGCTGCCAGGGCGGCGGCGTCGGCGCCCGCGCTGGCCAGCTCGCTGGGCCGCTGGATGTCGGGCAGCGCCGCGGCCTGCATCCAGGCCGTGAGATCGCTGGTCCACGGCAGCCCGCTGGGGTGACGGCCGGTGAGCAACTGGCACAGCAGCACGCCGAGCGCCCACACGTCGGTGGCGGTGGATACGGGTTCGCCCCGCACCTGCTCGGGCGCCGCCCAGGCCGGCGTGAAGGCGCGCTGGCCGGTGCGCGTGAGGGCGGCGGCCGCTGAGGCCGCGCCGTCCTGGCCTGCGCCCTCGTCGAGCAAGCTCGCAATGCCGAAGTCCAGCAACTTGACCTGGCCCTGGCCATCGACCATCACGTTGCCAGGCTTGAGGTCGCGGTGCACCACCAGCTGCGCGTGGGCGGCGGCCACGGCTTGCACCACGTCGACGAACAGCCGCAGGCGGGCTTCGACGTCGAGCCGGTGTTCGTCGCACCAGCGGTCGATGGGCTCGCCGCGCACCAGTTCCAGCACCAGGTAGGGCTGGCCACCTTCACCGTCGCTGGCCACCCCGGCGTCGAGCAGGCGCGCGATATGCGGGTGTTCCAGCCGCGCCAGGATGCGGCCTTCGCGCTCGAAGCGCTGGCTGGCCTGGGTGCCGTGCAGGCGCCCGTGCATCAGCTTGATGGCGGCCTGGCCGTCGTGGCGGCCGTCGCTGCGCCGCGCCAGCCAGACGCTGGCCATGCCGCCTTCGCCCAGCGGCGCCTCGATGGTCCACGGCCCCAGGCGGTGGCCGGCGGCCGGTGGGGCCGCACCGGCCTGCGCCGTGCCTGCAAGGAAGTCTTCGCGGCTGGCAGCTTCCTGCCGTTCGAGCAGGTTGCGCAGCAGGGCGGCGTCTTGCGGCGCACGGGCCTGCAGGGCGGCCAGCCAGGTCGCGCGTTCAGGCGGCGGCAGGTCAAGCGCTTCGTCCAGCAAGGGGCTCAGGCGGGCCCAGGTGGCAGCGTCGGGGGTGTCGGAATGGGCGTTCATCGAGGCAACTTCAGTAAAGGCATCGTAAGCCGCGGGGTGACGTTCAGTCGCGACCCGCGGGCCGCCCAGGTGAGATCGAAAGCCGCGCTTCGAACCGGACATGCACCGTGCCTGTCGTGTTTCGGCGGGCGGCTGCGATGTACCTGGCAGGCCCGCAGCCCGCGGCGCCGCACCACCAGGAAGCCCGCCATGCCTTACGCCCTGACTGCCCTGACCGCCCTGACCGCCCTGCTCTTCGTTTCCTTGTCATTGGCCGCGGCCGCCGCCGCACTGGCGCATGTCGAACGCGCACTGCGCGGCTTGCACATCCCGCTGACGAGCGATTTCTGACAGCGCTTCAAGCCTGCAGCAGCCCGTGCAGCAGTGCGCGGGCCTTGTCCCAGTCGCGCTGGGCCGTGCGTTCGGAGCCGCCGCGCAGCGCGGCGATCTCGGCAAAGGTCAGGCCGGCGAAGAACTTCAGGTCCACCAGTTCTGCCAGGCGCGCGTCGATGGCGGCCAGACGCTCGACGGCCTGGCCGACCTGTTCCAGGTCTTCGGCCGCCGCATCCACAGGCGACATTGCGTTGTCGGACATGAAGGTGTCCAGCGCCGTGATGTCCAGCCCGCCGCCCCGCTTTTGCGCACCCCGTGCGCGGGCGTGGTCGATGGCGATGCCCCGCATGGCACGCGCCGCATAGGCCATGAAGTGCGCGCGGTCGGCAAACTGCAGGTCGGGGCGACCCGACATCTGCAGGTAGGCCTCGTGCAGCAGCGTGGTCGGTGAAATCTGCGCCGCCTGTCCGCCCTTGAACAACTCGCGCCGGGCCATGCGCCGCAGCTCGGCGTAGAGGGTCTCGAAACTGGGTGCGGGGCTGCTGGCGTTGTTGTCGGAGGCGGGCATGGGCCATCGTACCTGCGCCCTAAACTATGCCGCATGAACCCGAAGATTGCCTTCATCGGCGGTGGCAACATGGCCAGCGCCCTCATTGGCGGCCTGGTGCGCAGCGGCCACGCACCGGCCGACGTCGTCGTCGTCGAGCCCTTCGAAGCCCAGCGCGCCAGGCTGCTGCAAGGCTTCGGCGTGCAGGCGCAAGCCGAAGCCAGCGCCGCACTGGCGCAGGCCCACACCGTGGTCTGGGCCGTCAAGCCCCAGCTGTTTGCCGAAGCCGCCGCGCCCTGCACGCCACACGTCGGCAGTGCCTTGCAGCTCAGCGTGATGGCCGGCATCCGCAGCAACACGCTGGTGCAGGCCTGCGGCACGCAGCAGGTGGTGCGGGCCATGCCCAACACACCGGCCCTCATCGGCCAGGGCATCGCGGGCCTGTATGCGCGGCCGGCGGTGGACGTGGCCGCGCGGGCCGCGGTCGAAGCGCTGTTTGCGCCCACCGGCACGTCGCTGTGGGTGCAACAGGAAGACGACCTGGATGCCGTCACCGCGCTGTCCGGCTCGGGCCCGGCCTATGTCTTCTACTTCCTGGAAGCCATGGTGCAGGCAGCAGCCGAGATGGGCCTGACGCCTGAACAAGGCCGGCTGCTGGCGCAGAGCACCTTCGCCGGTGCGGCCGCACTGGCCCAGCAAAGCCCGCTGTCGCCCACGGCGCTGCGCGAGCAGGTCACGTCCAAGGGCGGCACCACTTTTGCGGCCATCACCTCACTGGACAACAGCGGCGTGAAGGCTGCGTTTGTGAAGGCGCTGCACGCAGCGCGCGACCGCGCGGCGGAATTGGGTCGAGGCTGAAGCGGTCTGTTTCGGGCCCGGGTCTCCCGGACCGAAACGCACCCCCTCGGGGGGCTGAGGGCCGCGGCTCCGGTTCCGCCTGCGCGGAACCGGACGGCCCGAGGGCCGGCCGCCTCTGGCGGACGGCGCGAACGAAGTGAGCTGGGGGCTAACGGTAGTAAGCCTCGACCTGCCCTTTCAGCTTGATCAGCAAGGGGTTGCCCTTGCGGTCGACCGACTTGCCGGCCGGCACCTTGATCCAGCCTTCGCTGACGCAGCATTCGGCCACGTCGTTGCGGTCCTGGCCGTTGAAGCGGATGCCGATGTCGTGTTCGAAGACCTTGGCGTCGTAAAAAGGGCTGCGGGGGTCGGTGCACAGGCGGTCGGGTAGCGGAGGGGCGGCTTCGGTCATGGCTTGCGGGGGCTTCACGTGGAGCCGGCGAATATGGCACAGCGCCGGGCGCCTAAACTGAAGTGCGCACAGGACCGGCTCGGTGCTGCAACCCATCTCACGCTCGCACCCTGACGACCCCCATGTTGACCTGGCTCTTCAAGAAGTCCCCCGCACCTGCTGCTTCCGCTGCACCGGCTGCCCCCGCTCCGCCCAAAGTGCCCGTGCCCAGCCCGACGCCCGCGGTGGACTGGGCGGCGCAGCTGTCCGCCGCCCAGGGTGACGATGGGGCCTTGCTGCGCCTGGCTCAATCGGCCGCGCCCTTGGCCACCAAGCTGTCTGCGGTGCAGGCGCTGGCTGGCGAAGAGGCGCTGCGCCAGGCTGAACGCGAATTTCGCAGCCACGACCGCAAGGTGCACCGTGTGGCCAAGCAGCGCCTGGAAGCCGCCGTCTTGCAGCGCGAAACCCGCGCGCAGGCCACGGTTTTGCTGGCACAGGCGCAAACCCTGGCGGCCGACCCGCAGATTCCCGCCAACCGCGTGGCCGATCTGGACCGCGAGTGGGCTGCCTTGCCCGGCGCGCTGCTCGAGCCCTCTCAGCGCGACTGCTTCGAGGCTTTGCGCCACCGCGTGGCCACTGCGCTGCGCGAACAGGCCGACACACTGCAGGCATGGCAGCGCTGGACTTCCGAGGCCAGGCTGTGCCTGCAGCAATGCGCCCCCGCTTTGAAAGCGGCGGCGGCGGCAGGCGGCAGCGCCGACGTGACCGCAATCAGCGAGCGGCTGACCCTGCTGCGTGAGTCGCGGCCCGAGGCGCCGGCAACTGCCAAGCTCGCCGAAGAAATCGTGCCGGTACAGCAGGCCGCCACCTGGCTGCACGAGCGACTGTCGTGGCTGGAAGCACCGACCGACGACATCCCTGCAGAGGCAGCGCCCGCCGCCGTCGACCCGGCCGTGCTGCTTGCCTGGCACCAACGCCTGGCCGACCTGCAGAGGGCCCGCCAGCCGGCGCCCGAGCCCCGCCCCCAGCCACGTGTGAACAAGGCCCGCCCTGAGCTCGCCGCGCCGGAACAGGTCCAGCAAGCCCAGGCCCTGCTGGAACAGGCCGAAACCGCGCTGGCCGAAGGACAGCTGGCCGCGGCGCAGAAACACCTGCAGGCGCTGCAGCCCTTGCTGGCCGCGAAACACACGGTCTGGCCCGATGCCTTGCTGGCCCGCCAGCAGGCGGTGTGGGCCGAGCAGGCGCGGCTGAAGGACTGGCAGCAGTGGGGCGGCGAACGGGCGCGCGACGACCTGGTGGCCGAGGCGCAAGCGCTGGCGCGCCAGGTGCAGCCGCCGGCCGAAGAAGCCGCCACCTCCGAGGTCGCGGACGGCGCCGAGGCCGCAGAGGGCGCCCCAGCCCCAGCCCCGATCCCGGCCCCCACCCGCGCGCCCAGAAAACTCAATCTCAGGGCCTTGGGCGACAGCATTCAGGCCCTGCGCCAGCGCTGGAAGGCGGTCGACCGCCAGGGTGTGGCCGCCGGCGCCGAGCAGTGGCAGGCCTTCGACGCCGCCTTGCAGGTGGCCCACGGCCCGGTGGCTGCACAACACGCCGCCGTGCTGCTGGCCAGGCAACAGAACCTGGCCGCGCGAGAGGCCTTGCTCGCGGCCTTGGAAGCCCTGGCCTTGCCGGGTGATGCCCAGGCCGGTGCCGCCCCGGGCTGGCGCGAACTGCAGCGCCAGCTGTTCGACTTCCAGGGCAACTGGCGCAAGCTGGGGCCTATCGAACACACGGCACCCGCCGCCTCGCGCCCGGGCCTGGAGCAGCGGCTGCAGCAGGCGGTGGCACGCCTCGAGGCGCCACTGCGTGCGCAGCAGGACGTGGCAGTGGCCGAACGCGAGCGCCTCATCGTGCGCGCCCGGGCCTGTCTGCCGGCCGACGGCCAGCCGCCGCATCCCGACGCCGCACGCCAGGTGCGCGAACTGCAAGCCGACTGGCAGTTGCAGGCCCGTGGTCTGCCGCTGCCACGGGGCATTGAAAACACCTTGTGGACCCGTTTCAAGGCCGCCACCGACGCGGTATTCATGCAGCGCGAGGCCGCGCTGGGCGCTCGCGACGCAGAACGTGCCGCCCACCTGGCGGCGGCCGAGGCCCTGGTGCAGCGCCTGGAATGCGCCGCCACCGAGCTGCCGCTGACCGACATCGAAGCCACGCTGGCCGAGGTGGACCGCGCCTGGCGCCAGGGTGGCGAGCTGCCGCGGGGTGCAGTGGACACACTGGAAACCCGCTACCGCAGCGCCCTGGCGGCAGCCGTTCAGCGCCAGCGCGAAGGGCAGCGACAGCAGTGGCAGCTGCAGTGTGAAACGCTGGCTGCACGCTTGCGGCAGTGCGAGGCCCAGGAAGACGCGGCTGGCCAGGCCCCGGCCGCCGAAGCACCCGAAACCGCCGAAGCGGCGGCCGCGCTGGCTGCCTTGCCCAAGACCTGGGAACAGGCGCTGGCCCCGCGCCGGGCTCGGCCGGCAGGCGCCCGAACGGGCTTCTTGCCGGCTGGCGAGGTGGACGATTTGCTGCTGCAACTGGAAATCCACCTGCAATTGCCCGCCGCCCCCGAGTGGCAGGCCGCGCGGCAGCAGTTGAAGCTGCGCGCGCTGAAAGAGGCCATGGAAGGGCGCAAGCCGCCTACCCAGGCCCAGCCCGCCCAGGACTTCTGCACGCTGCTGCGCCAGCCTGGCCTGAGCCCGGTGCAGCGCTCCCGCCTGCAGGCCCTGGTGGCCGCGCTGCGGGACAACATGCCAAGGGATTTCCCTTAGGCGCTGTCTATCGCCTGCTTAGCCAAAGCAAATTGGCCGGCGCGGGGGAATGGATAGAAACTATCGGTTGTTGTTCGGCAAGAGCCTCGCTCTACCAGAGCCGGGTTGCCGAAGCCCGACCTCGTTTTGTCCATTCCCCCTCAACCGGAGAGAAATCCATGTCGCTCATCAACACCACCGTCCAGCCCTTCAAGACCACGGCTTTCCACAACGGCAAGTTCGTCGAAGTCAGCAACGAAAGCATCAAGGGCCAATGGTCGGCTTTCATCTTCATGCCGGCCGCCTTCACCTTCAACTGCCCCACCGAAGTGGAAGACGCGGCCGCGAACTACGCCGAATTCCAGAAGCTGGAAACGCAGGTCTACATCATCACCACCGACACGCACTTCTCGCACAAGGTGTGGCACGAAACCTCGCCGGCCGTGGGCAAGGCGCAGTTCCCGCTGGTGGGCGACCCCACGCACACGCTGACGCGCATGTTCGGTGTGCACATCGAAGAAGAAGGCCTGGCCCTGCGTGGCACCTTCGTGATCAACCCCGACGGCGTGATCAAGACCGCCGAAGTGCATTCGAACGAAATCGCCCGTGACGTGAAGGAAACGCTGCGCAAGCTGAAGGCCGCGCAGTACACCGCCAAGCACCCCGGCCAGGTGTGCCCGGCCAAGTGGAACGATGGCGCCGCCACGCTGACCCCGTCGCTCGACCTCGTCGGCAAGATCTAAGGGCCCCCAGCTCACTCCGTTCGCGCCCCCCGAGGGGGTGCGTTTCGAACCGGGAGACCCGGATTCGAAACAGGCCCTGTCTCACCACGGGCCGGCGAGCGCTCGGCGGGCGCGGTCCGAAAAGGTCGCGCCCGTTTTCGTTTCCGAACCCCACTGAACCTGCAGGACACACACCATGCTCGACGCCAACCTCAAGACGCAGCTGCGCGCCTACATGGAGCGCATCACGCAACCGGTGCAGCTGATCGCTTCGCTCGACGACCGCCCGGCGTCGGCCGAGATGCTTGCCCTGCTGGAAGACATCGTGTCGCTCAGCGACAAGGTCACGCTGCGCATGGACGGCAGCGATGAACGCCGCCCGTCGTTCCAGATCACCCGCGCCGGCCACGACATGGGGCTGCGTTTTGCCGCCGTGCCGCTGGGCCACGAGTTCACCTCGCTGGTGCTGGCTCTGCTGCAGGCCGGTGGCCACCCGCCCAAGATCGACGCCGAAACCATCGAGCGCATCCAGGGCCTGGACGGTGACTACCACTTCGAAACCTGGATGAGCCTGACCTGCCACAACTGCCCCGACGTGGTCCAGGCCTTCAACCTGATGGCGGTGCTGAACCCGCGCATCCGCCACACCGCCATCGACGGCGGCCTGTTCCAGGAAGAGGTGGAACGGCGCCAGATCATGGCCGTGCCGCTGGTGTTCCTGAACGGCGAGGTGTTTGCCTCGGGCCGCATGGACGTGGCCGAGATCGTGGCCAAGCTGGACACCAATTCCGCCGCACGTGACGCCGCCAAGCTGGCCGCCAAGGAGACCTTCGACGTGTTGATCGTCGGCGGTGGCCCGGCCGGCGCCGCGGCCGCGGTGTACGCCGCGCGCAAGGGCATCCGCACCGGCATCGTGACCGAAAAGGTCGGTGGCCAGACGCTGGACACGATGGGCATCGAAAACTTCGTCTCGGTGCTCGAAACACAAGGCCCCAAGTTCGCGGCCGCGCTGGAAGCACATGCCAAGGCCTACGACGTGGACATCATGAGCGGCCAGAAGGTCGAAGCGCTGGTCGCCGATGCGGCCGACAACACACAACCGGTGCAGATCAAGCTGGCCAACGGCTCGGTGCTGCGCGCCCGTTCGGTGGTGCTGGCCACCGGCGCGCGCTGGCGCACGGTCAACGTGCCGGGCGAAGCCGAATACAAGAACAAGGGCGTGGCCTACTGCCCGCACTGCGACGGCCCGCTGTTCAAGGGCAAGAAGGTGGCCGTCATCGGCGGCGGCAACTCGGGTGTCGAAGCCGCCATCGACCTGGCGGGTGTGGTGCAACACGTCACGCTGGTTGAGTTCGCTGATCAGTTGAAGGCCGACGCCGTGCTGGTCAAGAAGCTGCACAGCCTGCCCAACGTCAGCGTGCACACCAATGCGCAGACGACCGAGATCACCGGCGACGGCCAGAAGGTTAACGCGCTGAAGTTCAAGGACCGTGTCAGTGGTGTCGAACAGCAGGTCGACCTGGCCGGTGTGTTCGTGCAGATCGGTCTGGTGCCCAACACCGAATGGCTGCGCGGTGCGGTGGAACTCAGCCGTTATGGCGAGATCGTCATCGACGGCAAGGGCGCCACCAGCGTGCCTGGGGTGTTTGCGGCGGGTGACGCAACGACGGTGCCCTTCAAGCAGATCATCATCGCCGCAGGCGATGGCGCGAAGGCCGCGCTGTCGGCCTTCGACCACCTGATCCGGCACGCGGCACCCCGCTGAGGTCTGAACACAGGGCGGCTGGCGGCGAGACGGTCGCTGCGCTTCAGCGCAAGGCCAGGTCCGCCGCCACGCCGGCAAACACCGCAAAGCCCAGCCAGTGGTTCAGGCGGAAGGCCTTGAAACAGCCGTCGCGCTGGCGGTTGCGGATCAGGCTGAAGTGCCAGCTGGCCTGCGCCGCGGCGGCCACGATGCCCAGCAGGTACACCGGCCCCAGCCCCAGCAGACGGCCCAGCACGGCCCAGCTGACCAGGTACACGGCGTAGAAGCCCATCACCGCGGCCACGTCGAAACGGCCGAGTGTGATGGCGCTGGTCTTCATGCCGATTCGCAGGTCGTCGTCGCGGTCGACCATCGCGTACTCGGTGTCGTAGGCCAGCACCCAGAACAGGTTGCCCAGCATCAGAAGCCAGGCATGCGGCGGCACGGCGGCGGTGATGGCCGCCAAGCTCCACTCGGTGCCCCCCTGGGCGGCGGCAAAGGCCATCGGGATGCCGAAGCTGAAGGCCACGCCCAGTACCGCCTGCGGCAGGTTCACCAGGCGCTTGGCGTAGGGGTAGGCCAGCGTGACGGCCAGCGCCACGAAGCTGAGCAGGATGGCCGGTGCACTGGTCGTCAGCACCAGCATAAAGGCCAGCAAGGCCAGCACGGCGCCCAGCAGCAGCGCTTCTCGGCTTGACACCGCACCACGGGTCACCGGCCGCTGCGCGGTGCGCTTGACGTGTTTGTCGAAGTCCTTGTCGGCCACGTCGTTGACGCAGCAGCCGGCGCTGCGCATCAGCACCGTGCCGGCGGTGAACACGGTGAACAGGTGCCAGCCCGGCCAGCCGTCGGCGGCGATCCACAGCGCGCTGAGCGTCGGCCACAGCAGCAGCAACCAGCCGGCCGGGCGGTTCCAGCGGATCAGGTCGAGGTAGAGGGCCAGGCGATGGGCCAGGCGGCCACGGGTGTTCGGGGTCACGCCGCGATTATCGGCAGCGGCCAGGGCACCCATTGAACCGTTTCGCCGCAACGGCGCACACACGGTTGCCGGGCCCGCAAAAAAGCAGGGCACCGGGTCCATCACCGCCACACCCAGGAGCCCACATGCACACCCGCCAACCCCACTTCCGCCGCCTGGCCCTTGCCTTGGCCTGCTCGCTGGCCGTCACGCTGACCGCCTGCGGCGGTGGGGGTGACAGCAGCACCGGCAGCGACGAACTGCAACCGGCCGCCGGCTACGCCGTGGTGCAAGGCCAGTTGACCGACAGCAGCGGCGCGCCGCTGGCCGGTGCCCAGGTGCTGGCTCCCTTCGGCAACAACCAGGCCTGGGGCGGAGACACCGACGCGCAGGGCAAGTTCGCCTTCCAGGCGCGTGCCGCCGACTTCACCGGTGTCGACCCGGTGGCGGTGGTCATCCACAAACCCGGCTTCCGTCCGACCACGGTGTATTTCGGGGGCATCCAGCAGGGCGCGCGTTACGTGGTGCCGGCAAATGCCAGCACGTCGCCGCGTGCCCTGGCTGCGGGCGAATACGCAGCCCAGGGCCTGATTGGCCTGTGGCACCTGGGTGACGACAGCTTCGGCGGCAGTGTCAATTCCCGGCTGCAGACCGGCACCCGTGGGCGCCTGGCCGACTTCGTGATCACCACCTGGACGGCCGAGCACAAGGCCGCCTACTCGCAGGCGGTGGTGGAATTTGTCGGCCGCGGCATCCAGGGCCTGACTTGCACCACGCAGTTCGGCCTGGCGGCGGTGGGCGCCAACATCGGCGCCGGCATTCCGCGCTACGCCAACCCGGGCAACAGCGACGTCAACGGCGGCTTCACGCGCTTTGCATTGCGCCTGAACGTGGCCGACTTCCCGGTGGGCGCGCAGGTGCGGCTGGTGGCCATTGCGGGCAACTGTTCGTCCAGCGACCTGGACGACTTCGAGTTCACCGAGGCTGTCGTGAGGTTCGAACGGTGAGACCTGCGGCCACGCTCGTCGGTCTACTGCCTTGTGTTGATAGGCGATGCAAGCCCATGTTGCAGAATCCGCCACGACCTCTGGCCCTGGCGAACCGCCCCGCCGCCGCAACACATGCAGCCGCCGATCGACGACACCCTGGCCCGCCAGTTGCTGCAACGCTGCGCCGCACGCGACGAAAGTGCGCTGGTGGAACTGCATCGCCTGCTGGCGCGGCGTATCCACGCTTTTGCGTGGCAGCGCCTGCGCAATGACGAAGGGGCCCAGACCGTGGTTGTCGACACCTTGCATGAAGTCTGGAAAAGCGCGGCGCGTTTTCGGGGCGAGTCGCTCGTCACCACCTGGGTGCTGGGCATCGCACGCTACAAGTCGCTGGAACAGGGCCGGCAGCAGGCGGCCGATGCCGGCGACACGGACGACATCGACGAGCACGTCGACACCCTTGCCGCCGACGTCGACGACGGCGAGGCCACCTTGTCGCGCTGGCAGGAAGCGCAGCAGGTGCGGCTGTGCCTGCAGCAGCTGAGCGCCGCGCACCGCGAATGCATGCAGCTGGTCTATTACGAGGGCCTGGGACTGGCCGACGTGGCGCTGGTGCAGCAGGTGCCCGAAGGCACCGTCAAGACACGGCTCTTCCATGCCCGGCGGCAGATGCGCAGCTGCGTCGAAGGTGCCTGGGGCGCCACATCACCCGCAGGGGCCGACCGTGGCTGAACCCGACACCCTGAACACCGCCGATCGCCAGCGTTTCCTGCAGGCCCTGCCCTGGCACCTGAACGGCACGCTGGACGCACCCGAACGCGCCTGGGTGGAAGAAACGCTGCGCCGCAGCCCCTGGGCCACCCAGGCGCTGGCACGGGAACAGGCTTTGCTGCAGAGCATCGCCGCACCGCAGCCGGCCGACGCCGACCTGGGCCTGCAAACACTGCTGTCGCGGGTGCGGCCGGCGCCGCAGCGTGTGGCGGCACCTCAAGCCGCCGCTTCGTGGGCCCAAACCTTGTGGGCCTGGCTGGCCACGCCGCAGCTGGGCGCGGCAATGGCGGCGGTGGTGCTGGCACAGGCGCTGCTGATCGGCTGGATGGTGTCGGCACCACCGGCCGACTCCGGCATGCGGTCCACCCCGGTCACCGAAGTGCGCACCCTGCGCGTGGTGTTTGTGCCCGAGGCCACCGAAGCCCAGCTGCGCAGCGCGCTGCGCAGCGCCGGCGCGCGGGTGGTGGGTGGGCCCACGGCCTTTGGCGAGTACTGGCTGGCGTCGGACCAGCTGTCGCTGGACGAGATGAAGACGCTGCTGCTGGCCAGCGGTCTGACCCGCAGCATCGACGTGGACCTGGCGGGGCCGCGTGGACAGTAACCGCTTCGCTGACGGTGCACCACATGGTCATGCCACCCGGCGCTGCGCCTTGTTTCGCCTGCTGGCGCTGGCCGGCGCTTGTGCGCTGCCTCCAGCGGGGTTGGCTCAGATGCGGAGCACCAGTGCCGCCCCGCGCACGGCGCTGATCGTCGGCAATGCGGCCTATCCCGGCGCACCATTGAAAAACGCCGGCAACGACGCGCGGCTGATGCAGTCGGTGGCACAGGAGCTGGGTTTCCAGGTCACGCTGCTGCTCGACGCCGACCTGCTGCAGCTGCTGGAAGCCATCAGCGGCTGGGTGGCCGCGCCTGCGCCGACGGGTTCCACGCGCCTGTTCTACTTCGCCGGCCACGGCGCGCAGTACCGCGGCCGCAACTACCTGATCCCGGTGGACGCCGAGTTGCGTTCCGAAGACGACCTGCTGGGCCGCGCGCTGGACGCCACCGGACTGACCGAACGCCTGTCGCGCAGCGGCACGGGTGTCAACCTGCTGGTCTTCGATGCCTGCCGCAGCGTGCCGCTGGTGCGGCCACCACCGGGCAGCCGCTTGCGCAACCAGACCGGCACCCGGCCGCCGCCAGGCCTGGCGCCCGCGGTGGCGCCACGGGGCACGCTGGTGGCCTATGCCACGGCACCTGGCGCGCTGGCCGCCGACGACCCGACCAGCCGCCACAGCCCCTACACCCGCAACCTGGCGGCGCAGCTGCGCACGCCGGGCTTGCCCATCGAAACCGTGTTCAAGCGCACCCGCGCCGCGGTGTTGCAGGAAACCGGCGGCACGCAGGTGCCCTGGGAAACCAGCAGCCTGGTCGGCGACCTGTGCCTGGCTGGGGGTGATGCGCGGGTTTGCGGCGTGGAGCCGCCACGCTGAGGCGGGCCTTGTTCACCTGCGGGCCGATGCGCAAGGGCTGGTGCGCGTGGTGGATCGCCCTGTGCCTGCTCGTGGCCGGCCCGGCCGCGGCGCAGGTGCCCGGCGAAGCACCCCAAGATGCAGAGGCTCGGCTGGTGCAGGCCGCCGAAGCAGCGGCCGCCCAGCACGGTGAACTGTCGTCCGAACACTTCGTCGCGCTGGGCGCGCTGGCGGACCACCACTACTTCCTGCAGAACAACGCCAGGTGGGTGGCGCTGATGCAGCGCCTGGTGGAGCTGCGCATCCGCGCCCATGGCCCCGACCACCTGTGGGTGGCGCGCGCGTGGCTCAGCCTGGGCGCGGCCCACATGAGCAACCGCGAACCCGCGCTGGCGCTGGCACCCTTGCAGCGCGCGCTGGCCATCCGTGAGCAGCAGCTGGGCCCGGAGCACGTCGACGTGGCCTTTGCGCTGACCAACCTGGGCGGGGTGTACCTGCAGCTGGCACGTTATGCCGAAGCCCGCGTGGCGCTGGAGCGCGCACTGGCGCTGCGCGAGAAGCTGCTGGGCCCTGATCACTTGTTCGTGTCGTGGACGCTCTCCTTCCTGGGCCAGGTGCACATGGCCGTGGGCGACCCGGCACGGGCGCTGCCGCTGTTCCGGCGTGAACTGGTCATCCGCGAACGGCAGTCTGCCGCCACGGTGCATGGCAGCCTGGACCGCCTGGTGGCCGAAAGCCTGGCCAACGTGGCCTCGGCGCAGCGTGCGCTGGGCGACCTGGACGGTGCACGTGCTTCGCTGCGGCGCGACCTGGAACTGGCCACGCGCAACGACGGTGTGGTCGGCCCCACCTTGCGGCTTTCGCTCAACGACAACGGCTTGCTGGCGCTGAGCATGGGCGAATACGGCGAAGCGCTGGCGCTGCTGCAGCGTGCGCTGGACATGGCGCGGCAGATCGACGGGCAGGCGCACCGCAACGTGGGCCACCAGCTCAGCAGCCTGGGCCTGCTGCTGCACCGCGCGGGTGACGCGGCCCGGGCCGTTCCCATGCACCGGCAAGCCGTGGCCATCGACCAGGCGGCCCTGGGCGCGGCCCACCCGCTGGTGGCGCTGCGCCAACGCCGGCTGGCGGCGGCACTGGCCGACCTGGGGCAGCTGGACGAGGCCCACCAGCAGTTGCAGGCGGCACGGCAGATCACCGCGCAGAGCCAGCCCGCCGACCACCCCGAGCTGGCCGACACCGACATCGAACTGGGCCGCGTTGCGCGTCTGGCCGGTGACCTGCCGGCCGCGCGCCGGCACCTGGATGCCGCGCAGGCCCTGCTGCTGCGCCGCCAGGGTGCGGGGCAAACCGCTGGCACGGCCGCGCTGGCCGGTGTGCTGCTGGAGCAGGCCGACCTGGCGCTGACCGGCCACACGGCCGCCGAGCGTCGGCCGATGGATGCCTTGCGCCTGGCCACCGAGGCCCTGCCGCTGACCCTGGCCGGCCGCAGCCCCGACCTGCACGCCCGAGCGCTGGACCTCTTGGGCGGTGCCAGCGAAGCCCTGGGCCAGCCCGGCGCCGGCCTGTTCTGGCGCAAGCAGGCCGTCAACCGCATCCAGTCGCTGCGCACCGGGGCCAGCCAGGCACCGGCCGACTTCCAGCGCCGTTTCCTGGCCAGCCGCCGCGCGAGCTTCGTGCAGCTGGCCGACCGCCTGGCCGCCGCCGGCCGTGTGGCCGAAGCGCAGGCCGTGGTGGCGATGCTGAAAGAGGACGAGTTGCACGAATCGATCCAGCGTGACGTGCCGCAGGACCCCCGGTCCACCCGCGTCGGCTTCAGCGGCCCGGCCGAAACGCGGGCCGACCTGGCCTACAGCCGCACCGTCGAGCGGCTGGCGGCGGTGGGCGTGCAGCGCAGCCAGGTGCAGGCGCGTGTGCTGCTGGGTGAATTGCCGGCCGAAGCCGAAGAGGCCCGCGGCGTGACGCAGCGGTGGACCGACGCCGTGGTGCAGTGGCAGTCGCTGGTGGCAGACACGGCGCTGTCGCTGCCCGACCCATCGGCCGCCGGGCCGCGCGTCAGCGGCACAGCCAGGCCCGACCTGGCGCTGCGCCAGATGCTGGCCCAGGTGGGCCCGCGCACGGCGCTGCTGCACTACGTGATCACGCCACAGGGCCTGCTGATCATGCTCAGCACCGACCAGCGGCAGCGTGTGTGGCAGCTGCCGGTTGCGCCGGCCCAGCTGAACCGCGAAGTGGCGGCGCTGCGGCGTGCCATCCAGCAACGCGAGGCCTTTCTGCCCTTGGCCCAGCAACTGCACCAGCGCCTGCTGGCACCCGTGGCTGGTGAGTTGAAAGCCGCCGGTGTGCAGACGCTGCTGCTGTCGCTGGACGGCAGCCTGCGTTACCTGCCCTTTGCCGTCTTGCACGACGGCCAGCGTTTCCTGGTGCAGCGGCACGCGCTGGCCATCTACAACCCGGCGGCCGCGGACCTGGTGGGGCGGGCACCCCGCCCGCGCTGGACCGTCACCGCGATGGGTGCGACACGCGGCAGCGACACGCTGGCGCCCTTGCCGGCGGTGCGCACCGAACTCGAACGCCTGCGCACCGGCCGCCTGCCCGCAGCGGTCTTCCTGGACGAACGATTCACGAAGCAGCGCCTGGAGCTGGCGCTGGACGGTGGCGACCCGGTGCTGCACCTGGCCAGCCACTTCAGCTTCAGGCCCGGCGCGCTGGCCGACTCCTACCTGCTGCTGGGTGACGGCAGCCGCCTGACGCTGCAGGACGTGCGCCGCCGCCAGCTGAGCTTCGAGGGCATCGAACTGCTCACGCTGTCGGCCTGCGACACCGCGCTGGGGGGCGGCCTGGACGAAAACGGCAGCGAGGTGGAGAGTTTTGCCGCGCTGGCGCAGCGCCAAGGCGCCCACGCCGTGCTGGCCACCTTGTGGCCGGTGGAAGACGGCGGCAGCGCCGACTTCATGGGCCGTTTCTACGGCGGTCCGCCCGGCGCCGCCACGCCGCGCCGCCAGCCCAAGGCACAAGCGCTGCAGGCCGCACAGCGCGCGTTCATCGAAGGCCGCATGCGCCTGTCAGGCAGCAGCGGCGATGCAGCGCACCCCTACTTCTGGGCCGCCTACGTGCTGATGGGCAACCCGCGCTGAGTTTTTTCGCGTCGGCCTTGAACCGTGCGGCAGCTTGGCCGCACACACGACATGTATGCACTTCAACCCCTGAAGGAGATGTCATGTCCAAGGCCAAGCCTTCGTTTCTTCTTGCCACGCTGACAGTGTTGGTCCTGTCGCTGAGTTCCCCGTTGGAAGCCCAGACTTTCAGCCAGCAGCAGCTGGCACAGCAGTACCGTCTGACCTGCAGCCCACAGAACCTGCGAACTCTGCCCGGGCTGGCCTTTCAATGCCAGCAGTGGCGCGCGACGATCGAAGCGATGGACGGCGGGTCCGATGGGGAAGGTGACGTCGACGACGAGCAACTGGACGTGCCGGGGCAGTGGGCACCCAACGCGCCCGCGCGGCAGTCCGCGCAAGCCTCTCCGCAAAGCCCGCCCATCAACCAGTGCATCCGCTTCCGCGCCGACCGGCATGCCGACGGCTGGCTGGTGTGGGAGTTCACCAATCTGTGTGCCGCCGAGGTGGCAATGTCCTGGTGCAACAACGGCGCCACGTGCCGCAGCCCGGTCAGCGCGCACACGCTGCGCGGCGGCGAGGTCTACCGCACCAGTGCGCTCGAAAGGCAGTCGGCCGGCCCGCGGTGGCTGGCTTGCCCCACCCATGCCTTCAACTCGATGAAGGGTGACGTCTGGTCCTGCTGGACCAAGCGCTGAAACCCGTGATCCGGATTGAAAAGGAGAACGTCATGTCATTCCCTGCCGACCTCCACGGCGTCGCGCGCCGTCGCCTGCTGCGCGTTGCCTTGGGTGCCACCGCGGGCCTGGCGGCCGGCCCGCTGCTCATCGCCTGCGGCGGGTCTGAAACCGCTGGCGACCCCGACCCGCCCACGGTGAGCGGCAGCTCCCCCACGGCCGGTGCCAGCGGTGTGTTGCGCACGGTGGTGATCGAGCTCGAGTTCTCCGAACCGGTCACGTCGGCCGACGGCGCCATCGCGCTCAGCGGTCCACGCGGCGCCGTGGCCGCCACCGTGGCGGTCAGCAGCAACCGCGTCACCTTGACGCCCACGCGGCCCCTGGGTTTCGGCGAGACCTACACGGTGGCCTTGGGCAGCGGCGTCCGCGACCGCCAGGGCAACACCATGGCCCCAACGAGCCGCAGCTTCACGACACAGCCACGCAACACGGCCATCGCGCTGGGTGGCATCGTGATGGACAGTTATGTGCGCCGTCGCTGGAGCAACCCGGCCAGCAACCCCTGGAACCCGATGCCGCAACTCGTGGACAACGGCTTCGAGTGGCTGCGCGTGGCCGTCACCACGCAGTCGCTGCCCGAACTGCGCAGCACCACCCAATGGCACACGCTGCCCTGGCGCAACGAGTACTGGTCCAGCCTGGAGGTCTCGGGCGCACTGTTGCGTGAAGGTGCTGACCTGGGCATGCGGCTGCACGCGGTGCTGTTTCTCAGCCACGAAGCCGCGCATTGGGGGTTGCAGACGCTGCCACCGGCCTGGGTGGGCCTGAGCCCGGCCGACCTGGCGCAGCGGGTCGAACAACACGGCCGCGACGTGGCGCTGCACTACCAGTCGCTGGGTCTGAACATCGAAGTGTTCGAGCTCGGCAACGAAATCGACGCCGGCGTGCTGGGCCTGCTGCTGTGGGACACGGTGCCAGTGCCGCCGGGCATCGACGCGCTCAACGACCCGGTGTGGATGCGCGAGAACCTGTGGGCCCGCGCGGCGCCCTTGCTGCAGGCGGCGGCACGCGGCGTGAAGTCGGTCTACCCGGCCGCGAAGATCATGCTGCACGTGGGTGGCTTCGGCTACAGCCGTGACGAGCGGGCCGCCAGTGCCTTCTTCGAATCGATGCAGGCCCTGGGTGTGCCCTTCGACCTGGCCGGCCTGAGCTTCCCGTACATGATGTTCGAACAGGGGCTGCCACAACCCTTCTTCAACGCACCTGCCTTCACGGCTGCGCTGGACCGCATCGCTGCCCTGGGCCGGCCGATCCAGATCGTGGAGTTTGGCTACAACGCCAAGCCCGACGGCACGGTGGTCGTGCCTGCGCCGGCCTACCCTTACACCCCGCAAGGCCAGGCCGACTTCATCCGCGACTTCGCGTTGGCCGTGCGCGGCCGTGTGCAGAGCCTGATCGCCTTCTACCCCGATTGGCACGATGGCCAGGACGCGGCCGCACCCGCGCTCGAAGGCCTGGGCTTTTTCAGCGCACCGGGTGTGCCCAGGCCGGCGCTGGAGGTGTTCAATGCGATTGCGGAGGGGCGGCTGTTGACGGGATGACAGTGACAGACGGCGGGCGGCAGGCGGCAGGCGGCAGGCGTATGGCGACCGGCCGCCGGCGCCCCTGCTGGGGCGGGGTCTTGGGGCAGCCCTGCAGCCGGCCTGATTACACTGCCGCCCTGACCCTAACGGTCCACTGCAGGACACTCCACATGCTGCTGATACCGCCCCTTGCCTCGTCTGACCGTATCGTCCGCCCGTGGCGCCAGCTGCTGTTGTGCGCGATGGCTGTGCTGGTGGCGTCGTGTCTGCCGGGGGGTGAGGCTTGGGCGCAGACCCCGCCCACGACTGCGGCCGACTACGCCCGCCGGCCCATGTTGAGCGACTTCAATGTGGCGCCGTCCAACCGGCACGCGGCCTTTCTGTTGGTCAACGACAAGGGCCGCCAAGTGGCGGGTGTGATCGATCTTGAAAAACCGTCCGACGTGAAAGTGGTAGCGGCCTACGCTGACGCCAACGTCACCAGCGTCAGGTGGATCAACGACCGCCGGCTGGTCTACGAGGCTTACCAGCCCGGCGCGCTGATCGACCCAGGTGGCGCCGGTACCTTTGCCGTCGACCTGGACGGTGAACGCCGGCAGCAGCTGATCAGCTGGGTCAACAACAACGAAAGCACCGGCACGCATATCCGCTCCAGGGTGTTGACCTACGGGTGGCATGTCTGGCGCTCGTGGGACGGGCGTGGCGACGATGTGCTGGCCTACCGCAATGTGCCTTCCGGCATCGGCGACCGTGCGGGCCGGCAGTTGGTGCGGCTGGACAGCATCCATGGCACCTACCGCAACCTGTCCTTCGACCAACCCCCGTTTGCCGACACCTGGGGCTTCGATGCGCAGGGTGAACTGCGGCTGATCGGGGCCACACGCAATGGCCGCGAAAAGCTCTTTCTGAGGGCCAGTGGGCAGTCCGAATGGGCCGAGATCGAAGACGAGGCCGAACTGAGCGACCGGCCGCTGCAGCCGCTGTACATCGAAGGCGACGGCACGGTCATCGTGTTGTCGCGGCGTGGCCGCGACACCCTTGCGATGCACACCTACGACCCGAAGTCGCGGGTGCTGGGCGCCGACGCGCTGGCCGCCGCCAGCAGCTACGACATTGGCACCGACTTCGAAACGGACGGCCAGGCGCGACTGGTGGTGGGTGTGCACCTGCAAGCCGACCGCCTGCGCAGCGTGTGGTTCGATGAGGGCCTGGTGGCCGCGCAACGCACCGTCGACGAGGCCTTGCCCAAGGACCGCTTCAACCGCCTGCTGTGTGGCAACTGCCTGAGCGCGCAGCGTTTCGTGGTGCGCTCCAGCAGCGACCGCATCAGCGCCGAGTACTTCGTCTACGACCGTCAGAAACGCAGCCTGGTGCGCATCGGCACCGAGCGGCCCTGGTTGCCCGAGGCCAGCCAGGGTAGGCGCACGTTCCACCGCGTGGCCGCGCGCGACGGCTTGAGCCTGCCGGTGGTGATCACTCACCCCAGCGGGCGCGAAACCGACAAGAACCTGCCTGCGGTGGTGCTGGTGCACGGCGGGCCCTGGGTTCGTGGCACCGATCTGAGCTGGTCTGACGAGGCCCAGTTTCTGGCCAGCCGCGGCTACCGCGTCCTGGAGGTCGACTTCCGTGGCAGCACGGGCCTGGGGTCCAAACACTTCCAGGCTGGTTGGAAACAATGGGGCCTGTCGATGCAGGACGACCTGGCCGATGCGGTGGGTTGGGCCGTGAAAGAAGGGTGGGTCGACGCCGGCCGTGTGTGCATTGCCGGCAGCAGCTATGGCGGCTATGCGGCGCTGATGGGCCCGATTCGCCACCCTGGCACCTACCGCTGTGCTGCCAGTTACGCAGGTGTTACGGATCTGATGCTGATGTTCAGTGGCAGTTCAACCGACGTGTCGCTGCAGCACCGGAAGTACAGTTACCCCACTTTGCTGGGTGACCCCAAGGCCGATGCCGAGCGCCTGCGCCAGACCTCGCCGCTGCACCGCGTGGCCGACATCAAGGTGCCGGTGCTGGTGGCCCAGGGCAGCCTGGACCGGCGCGTCACCAAAGAACACGCCGACACCTTCGAGTCGGCCGCCCGGGCCGCCGGTGTGGACATCGAGCGCGTGACCTATGCCGACGAAGCCCACAGCTGGTTCGAAGAGCGCAACCACACCGACTACCTGCAGCGCATCGAAAAGCTGCTGGCGCGTACGCTGAAAGCGTCGCGCTGAGACCCCGCCCGTCGCCTACCCCGCCAGCTGCTTCTGGAACACCAGCCCCGCGTGTTCACGCAGCGCGTGGAACTTGATCTTCGGCCAGTTCTCCTGCATCGCACGCAGTTCACCGGCGTATTCCAGCAACACCGTGGGTGCGTCCACGGCGTCCAGCGCCACGCGGTGGGCATTGCCGTCGATGAAACGCTGCAGTTCCTTGTCGCCACCGTCGGCGGCGTCGCAGGTCACCCAGCGCGCGACGTTGTAGCGCGCCGGCAGGATGCGCGCCTTGCAGCTGTATTCGTGTTCCAGGCGGTGCGCCACCACCTCGAACTGCAGCTGCCCCACGGCACCCAGCAGCAGCACGCTGCCGGCCACCGGCCGGAAGACCTGGATCGCGCCTTCTTCACCCAGCTGCGTCAACCCCGCGCGCAATTGTTTGGTCTTCAGTGGGTCGGCCACCTCGACGCTGCGGAACATTTCCGGCGCAAAAAAGGGCAGGCCGGTGAACTGCAGCTGCTCACCTTCGGTGATGGTGTCGCCCAGCTGCAGCACGCCGTGGTTGGGAATGCCGATGATGTCGCCGGCAAAAGCTTCGTCCAGCAACTCGCGGCGCTGTGACAGGAAGCTGACCACCGTGTTGGGCCGCATCTCCTTGCCGCTGCGCACCACCTTCAGCCGCATGCCGCGTTCGAAGTGGCCGCTGGCGACGCGCAGGAAGGCAATGCGGTCGCGGTGGGCCGGGTCCATATTGGCCTGGATCTTGAACACCACGCCGGTGAACTTGGTTTCCTCGGGGTGCACCGTGCGCTGGATGGACACCCGGTCGCCAGGCGGTGGCGCCAGGTCCACCAGCGCGTCCAGCACCTCGCGCACACCGAAGTTGTTGACGGCGCTGCCGAAGAACATCGGCGTCTGGCGGCCGGCGCGGAAGTCGGCCATGTCGAAGGGCGGCGCGGCGTCGGTCAGCAGTTCGATCTCGCCTTTGGCTTGTTCGTACTGCATGCCGAAGCGCTCGGCATAAGCGGGGTTGTCCAGACCGGCCAGGATCTCGTCTTCGGCCCCGCTTTTTCCACTGACGCGGTCTTCACCCGGGCTGAACACGCGCATCTGCTTTTCGCGCAGGTCCATCACGCCGTGGAAGGCCTTGCCCATGCCCACCGGCCAGGTGAAGGGCACCACCTCCATGCCCAGCTCACGTTCGATCTCGTCCATCAGCACCAGCGGGTCTTTTACCTCGCGGTCCATCTTGTTGACGAAGGTCAGGATCGGCGTGTTGCGCGCCCGGCACACCTGCAGCAGGCGGCGGGTCTGCGGCTCCACGCCATTGGCCGCGTCGATGACCATCAGCGCCGCGTCCACCGCGGTCAGCACGCGGTAGGTGTCTTCGCTGAAGTCCTGGTGGCCGGGCGTGTCGAGCAGGTTGATCACGCAGTCGCGGTACTCCATCTGCATGACGCTGGAGGCCACCGAGATGCCGCGCTGCTTTTCGATTTCCATCCAGTCGCTGGTGGCGTGGCGGGTGGCCTTGCGTGCCTTCACGCTGCCGGCGATCTGGATCGCGCCTGAAAACAGCAGCAGCTTCTCCGTCAGCGTGGTCTTGCCCGCGTCGGGGTGGGAAATGATGGCAAACGTTCTTCTACGCCTGACCTGCTCTGCAATCTGAACGTCCGCCATCGCTTCCACATCCCCGATAGGTACACAGCCATGTACGCCGCCCCGAACGTGCCCACAGCCTGTCGCCTATCGGCCTGAAGCGCCTGCGCCGGGTAAATTGGCGCGCAGCGTTCATTTTAGGTCCTGAGCAGCACCGGGCACTTCGCGGCGCGATGTCTTCGACGAGACTCCGCGTGGGCTTCTTCAGCATCCGCTCCTCGGCGTTGGCGCGGCTGATGCTGAGGTCCTGCTGCGCGAGGCAGTACTGCAAGCCGGAAACAACCTGCCGCGGATCAAGCTTCAACTGGTCAAGCCCATGGTGCAGGTCGAAGAGGTCGCGGTTCTTCTCCCGCTGCAACAAGGCGCGGAGCTTGGTCGAGAAGAGTTCATCGGGCGTGTAGGTCGCGACCTGGACTTCGGCCTTGTGCCAGGGGCTGCCTTTGTGCGCAACCGGCGCGGCTTGTGCAGCTGCAACTCTTGCAGCAACAACTCGCCGGTTCAGGTCTCGAGCATCGAGCGCAGCATCCAGGCCGTCTGCTCGTGCACGGTCAGGCGCTGGGTCAGCAGGTCGGCGGTGGGTTCGTCGCCAGCCTTGTCGGCCAGCGGGAAGATGCTGCGCGCGGTGCGGGCCACCGCCTCGTGACCCTCGACCAGGATGCGCACCATCTCCAGCGCCTTGGGCGGTGTGGTGGGGGCGTCGGGAATGGAAGCCAGCGCGCCGTAGGCCGCGTAGCTGCCGGGTGCCGGGTGGCCCAGGCTGCGGATGCGTTCGGCCACCGGGTCGACCGCGTTCCACAGCTCGGTGTACTGCGCCATGAACATGGTGTGCAGGGTGTTGAACATCGGCCCCGTCACGTTCCAGTGGAAGTTGTGGGTGGTCAGGTACAGCGTGTAGGTGTCGGCCAGCAGGCGGCTCAGGCCGCCGGCGATGGCACCGCGGTCCTTTTCACTGATGCCGATGTTGATCTGCGGCGCGCCGCCGGCGGGCTTTTTCTTGGCCATGGTCCAGCTCCGTGTTTGCACAGCCTTGACTGTAGCCAGTGATTCACCAGCCGCGTGGCCACGGCACCGCTGTTGCCGGGCAGTGTCCGACGGCGCTTGTAGGCCGGGTCCGACACCGCACCACGGTCTCGGACGATGGGCGGCTGACCCGGCCCCCCCTATGTTTGCGCCACCGGCCTTCGGGTCCACTCGTCCAAGGAGCCTGCCATGAAGCGCAACATCAACCGCACCCGCAGCCTGGCCCTGGTGGCAAGCGCCGCTGCTGCGCTGTTGCTGGTCGCCTGCGAAAAGCCGCCGCCGGCCGAGCCGACCATCGGTCAGCGCATCGACGAAGGCATCGCCAGCGCCGAACGCAAGGCGGCCGAAGCGAAGGCCAGCGTCGAACAAGCCGGTGCACAAGCCGGCCAGGCCGTGCGCCAGGCCACCGCATCGGTGGCCGACACCGCCCGTGACGCCGCCATCACCGCGCGGGTCAATGCGGAACTGGCCCGCGACAGCCAGCTGAGTGCCTTGCGCATCAACGTCGACACCGTGGCCGGCCGCGTGGCCCTGAACGGCACTGCGCCCGACAGCGACTCGCGCCAACGTGCCGAGAAGCTGGCCGCCAGCGTGGACGGCGTGGTGGCGGTTGAAAACCGGCTCACCATCGCCGCCAAGAGCTGAACCCCGAAGCCGCCGCCCCGGGCCCGCGCTGCGGCACACTCGTGGCTGCCGCAAGCCAGGGGCCGGCCCCACCGGCCCGGCCACCGCCATGAACACCGAGCCGCAAGCCCTGAGCACCTTTGTCGTCGAAGACAGCCCCGTGATCCGCGAGAACCTGGTCGCCGCGCTGGAAGAGCTGGTGCCGGTGCAGGTGGTGGGCTGGGCCGACGGTGAAACCGCAGCGCTGCGCTGGCTCGAAGACCCGGCGCAGCGCTGCGACCTGGTCATCGTGGACATCTTCTTGCGTGACGGCTCTGGCCTGGGTGTGCTGCGCGCCCTGCAGGCGCACCCGGCACGTTGTGTCGTGCTCAGCAATTACGCCACCCCCGAAATGCGCCGCAAGTGCCTGGGACTGGGTGCCGACCGCGTGTTCGACAAGTCGAGCGAGCTCGACGAACTGATCAGCTACTGCCAGCGCCTGGCCACCGGCGCACCACCGACGGTGCCCGGTGAGCTGGTCTGAAACCTGGCACCGGCCCGGGCTTGCGCAGGTGCGGCAGCTACTGCAGCAGGCCGTTTTTCATCGCGTAGTAGGTCAGGTCGCTGTTCGAGCCCAGGCCCATTTTCTCCAGCACCCGGGTGCGGTAAGTGGACACCGTCTTCACGCTCAGCGACAGGCTCTCGGCCAGCTGGCCCACGGTTTCGCCGCGCGCCAGGTGCAAAAAGACCTGCAGTTCCCGGTCGGACAGCTTTTCGTGCGGTGCTTTGTCGTTGCTGCTGCCCAGGCCGGCGGTCAGTTGCTCGGCCACGGCCGGCGTGATGTAGCGGCGCCCGGCGGCCGCGGTGCGGATGGCGCGCACGATCTCGTCGGGGTCGGTGTCCTTGCCCACGTAACCGGCCGCGCCCTGGCGCAGCAGCGTCGTGGCGTAGTGTTCTTCGGGGTAGCTGCTCAGCATCAGCACCGGCAGCGCAGGTGCACGCGCCTTGATGGCCAGCAGCAGGTCGACACCGGTCTGGTCGGGCATCGCGATGTCCAGCAGCACCACGTCGACATTTTCGGCGCGCACCACGTCCATCAGTTCGCGGCCGTTGGCACACTCGGCCACCACCGACAGGTCGTCGTGGTCGGCCAGGAACTGGCGCAGCCCGGCACGCACCAGGGCGTGGTCGTCGGCAATCACGACGCGGATCATGGCTGCAGCGCGCGGTATGCGCAGCAGGAAGGGGTGCCGGAACCGGCGCGCTCGCAGACAGGTGGTTTCATGGGCCGGAAGTGTAGAAGCAAGCTATGCCGATGAACATGGTGCGGCGCTTGCCGCGCAGCCGCTGGGCCTTGCCGATGGCCCTGGCCGCCGTATTGTTGGTGCTGATCATCAACGAACTGGCCTACCACCGCGCCAGCGCCGCGCTGGCGGTGCTGGACGAACGTGTGGAGCTGCGCCGCGACGTGCAACTGCTGGTGCGTCGCATCAGCGACGCTGAAAGCGGCCAACGGGGCTTCCTGCTCACCGGTCGCGAGGAATACCTGGAGCCCTACGAACGTTCGCTGGGCAGCGTGCGCATGCTCGCCCGCAATGTGGCCCAGGGGTACGCCGGTGACGCCGATGCGGCGCCGCACTTGGCCGCCATCGTGGCGGCGGCCGATGCCAAGATGTCCGAGATGGAAACCGTGCTCAAGCTGCACCGTGAGGGCCGCCACGAGACCTGGCAGGCCCTGCTCGGCACCAACATCGGCAAGGAGCAGATGGATGAGGTGCGCAGCGCCACCGACCGCCTCTTTGCGCTGGAGTCTTCACGCATCGTCGCGGGCCGCGACGGTGTGGCCGACACCTTGCGCATCAGCCGGCTGGCGCTGAATGCGATGGCCGTGCTGGGCACGCTGGCGATGGTGCTGTTCCTGCGCCAGTCGCGGGCCTTCGACAAGGCCCAGTTGCGCCACGCGGCTGAACTGCAGACCGAACGGGACCGGCTCGAACGCGAGGTCGAACTGCGCACCGCCGACCTGAACGAACTGGCCCACCACCTGCAGAGTGCACGCGAAGACGAAAGGGCGCGACTGGCGCGTGAGCTGCACGACGAACTGGGCGCCTTGCTGACGGCCGCCAAGCTGGACGCGGCCCGGCTCAAGCGCAGCCTGGGCGGCCCGGTGACCGAAAGCGAAGCGCGCCTGGCGCACCTGAGTGCCACCGTGAACCAGGGCATCGAGCTCAAGCGCCGCATCATCGAAGACCTGCGCCCTTCTGCACTGGCCACGCTGGGCCTGGCGGCGGCGCTGGCCATCCTGGCGCGCGAGTTTGCCCAGCGCAGCGAGATCGCGGTCGACACCGAGCTGCAGGAACTGGCGCTGGACGAGCGCAGCGCCATCGCTGTTTACCGCCTGGTGCAGGAGTCGCTGACCAACATCGCCAAACACGCCCAGGCGCGCAGTGTTCACATCGTGCTGCGCCAGGCTGGGGGGGCACCGGCGGGGGTCGAGGTCGAGGTGCGCGACGACGGCGTGGGTTTCGACCCAGGTGCAGTGCGTGGCAGCCAGCATGGCCTGCTGGGCATGCGCCACCGGGTGCAAGCCCTGCATGGGCGCCTGCAACTGGACAGCAGCCCCGGCGGCGGCACGCGGCTGCTGGCCTGGCTGCCACTGTCCGGCTGAAGCGCGGGGGTGACGACCTCGTCCGACACCACAGGCAGCGTCCTGCCGACACCCCAGCGGCTTCGCGCCCGATGAGCAGCGGGCAACGGCCGAGGCCGACCCTGCGCAGCTTCAGGAAAGGACGCAGGAGCTGCTGTGCAACGAAAACGGCCAGCAGCTGGAACTCAGGCTGTGAGCCGCTGCACCCCTTCCAGCGGACAGGCATAGATGCAGTTGCGCAAGGCGGCGATGGCCTCGTAGCGCGGGAAGGTGCGGCGCCAGGTCAGCACCACGCGTCGTGTCGGCACCGGGCTCATGAACTTCAGGTACTTGATGTGTGTCTGCGGCTCGCTGGGCACGCTGAGTTGCGGCACCACCGTGACGCCCATGCCGCTGGCCACCATGTATTTGATGGTTTCCAGCGAACTGCCTTCGAAACTCTTGCGGATGCCTTCGCCGGCCCCGTCGGTGTGGCTGGCAAACCGCGCGTATTCGGGGCAGACCTCGAGCACGTGGTCGCGGAAGCAGTGGCCGGTGCCCAACAGCAGCATGGTCTCGAGCTTCAGCTCTTCTGCGCTCAGGCTCTTGCGCTTGGCCAGCGGGTGTGTCGAAGGCACGGCGGCCTGGAAGGGTTCGTCGTACAGCGGCGCCACCGCCAGGCCGGTGTCGGGAAAGGGTTCGGCCAGGATGGCGCAGTCCAGCTCGCCCAGGCGCAGCATGTCCAGCAGCTTGGCGGTGAAGTTTTCCTGCAGCATCAAGGGCATCTGCGGCACCCGCTCGATGGCCTGGCGGACCAGGTCGGGCAGCAGGTAGGGGCCGATGGTGTAGATCACGCCCAGGCGCAGCGGGCCCGACAGCGGGTCCTTGCCCAGCTTGGCGATCTCGCGGATGGCCGCTGCCTGTTCGATCACCTGCTGTGCCTGGCGCACGATCTGCTCGCCCAGCGGTGTCACGCTGACTTCGGCCGCGCCACGCTCGAAAATCTTCACGTCCAGCTCTTCTTCCAGCTTCTTCACCGCCACCGACAGCGTGGGCTGGCTGACGAAACAGGCCTCGGCGGCACGGCCGAAATGCCTTTCGCGGGCAACGGCAACGATGTACTTCAGCTCGGTCAGGGTCATGGGCGGATTGTGGCGAAGTTCAGCCCGCGACCCTGGGGCGTCCGGGTCTTGATCTGATCTTCACACCGGGCGCGCACCGTTTGCGCCCCGGTCGCTGCCAGCGCCTGCTGCACACTGCGCCCAGCCATGGACAAGCTTCCCAGTCGACCGCATGCCCTGGTGGTCGAAGACCACGCACCGCTGCGCGAGCAGATCGTCGCGCTGCTGTCCCGCGCCGGCTGGTGGGTGGACGAAGCGGCTGACGGCGCGCTGGCGCTGCAGACGGCCCTGGCCCAGCCGCCCGACGTGATGGTGCTGGACATCGGCCTGCCGGGGCTGGACGGCTTGTCCCTGTGCGAAAGGCTGCGCCGCGAAGCCCCGCGCCACGTGCCGGTGCTGATGCTGACCGCCCACGACACGCTGGCCGACAAGCTGCAGGGTTTTGCTGCCGGCGCCGACGACTACCTGGTCAAGCCTTTTGCCAGCGAAGAGCTGCTGGCGCGTGTGCACGCGCTGGCACGCCGCAAGACCGCGGGCCAGGACTACCTGCTGCAGGTGGGCAGCCTGCAGGTGGACCGCCGCGCGCAGGAAGCCACGCGCCAGGGTGTGCGGCTGGACCTGCCACCGACAGCCTTTGCCATCCTGCGGCTGCTGGCCGAAGCCTGGCCACGGGCGCTGACACGCAGCACACTGATCCACCGCCTGTGGGACGACGAACCGCCCGAGTCCGACCCCCTGCGCAGCCACCTTTACCTGCTGCGGCAGCAACTGGACCGGCCCTTTGCGCCGCAGTTGCCGGCGATGCTGAAAACGGTGCACGGCGTGGGCTTCCGGCTGGAAAGCGACACACCGGCGCCATGAAACACCGCCTGCTGAACCGCCTGCAGGACCGCCTGCAGTACCGTTTGATGGCGGCGCTGGCCGCTTTCACATTGGGCGTGAGCGGGCTCTTCGGCTTGTTTGCGATGGCTTTTGTCTACACGGTGGAAGACCGCTTCCTGGAGCGGCTGCTCGAAAAGGAAGCGGTGGCCCAGCGTTTGCACCTCGCGCAACACGGGCGCTTCGGCGCCACCGGTGCCGACTTCATCGAACTGCACCCCCGTGCCGACACGCTGCCGGCCGGGCTGCAGGCGCTGCTGGCCGAAGAACCGCGCCGGCGCGAAGCCCCGGGTCTGGACGGCCGCCACTACCACCTGCTGCCCCTGGGGCCGGATGGCAGCGCACCGTGGCTGGTGGCCGAAGTCAGCCAGCAACTCATCGTGCGACCGATGCGCCAGGAACTGCTGGGCTGGCTGGCCGGCTGGGGGCTCGTCATGGTGGTGCTGTCGCTGGCGCTGGCACGCTGGCTGGCCCGTCGCACCAGCGCGCCGCTGGAAAAGCTGGCGCGCCAGGTGACGCTGGCCGCGCCCGAGCGCCTGCCGCTGCGGCTGGCCCAGGGCACACACGACGACGAAGTGGGCGCGGTGGCCAGCGCCTTCGACGCACTGCTGGACCGCACCCGCGACTTCATCCACCGCGAACAGGCCTTCACGCGCGACGCCAGCCACGAACTTCGCACACCGCTTGCGGTGTTGCGCATGGGCATCGAGGGCCTGCAGCGCGATGCCCGCCTGCCGCCCGCCCTGCAGCAACAACTGCTGCCGCTGCACGCCGCCACGCGACTGATGGAGCAGACCGTGCACACGCTGTTGCTGCTGGCCCGCGAAGCCGACAGTGCCAGCGGCAGCGGCGCAGCGGCCGAGCCCGTGCCGGTGCTGCCGCTGGTTGAAGATTGGGTGCTGGCACACGCCGACTGGCTGGACACCCGGCAGCTGCAGCTGGACCTGCAGTTGAGCCGCGCCGACACGCTGTGGCTGCCGTCGCCGGTGCTGCAGCTGGCGCTGTCCAGCCTGCTGGGCAATGCACTGGCCCACGGCCGCGCCGGGGGCACGGTGCAGGTGGCGCTGAACGCCGGTGACGTGTGCATCCGCAACCCCGGTGACCCCTTGCCGGCCGGTGCGGGTGAACGTTTCGTGAAGGGTGAAGCCAGCAGCGGCTTCGGCCTGGGCCTGGCCATCGTGCGGCGGCTGCTCGAACGGCATGGCAGCCGGCTGGTGCTGGTGCACGAGCAGGGCTGCACCGAAGCACGCATCGTGAACCCGGGCCGGCCGGCCCGCGCGGCGGAACTCAAGGTGCCTTGACACGGCCTTCACAGGCGGCTGCCAAGGTGCGGGCCTTCGCGCCACGATCGCCTGCCCATGCCTTCCTTTTGCCGTTCGGTCCTGTTTTCAGTGGCAGGCTTCGTCACCTTCGCGGCCTGCGCGCAAGACCTGCAGTCCGACCTTCAGGCGCTGCAGCAGTCGCAGCAGCTCACCGGCCTGGTGGTGGCCACCGTGCAAGGCAACAGCAGCCGCCAATTCGCGCTGGGCCTGGCGCACAGCGGCACCGGCCAGCCGCTGTCGGTGGACAGCCGCGTGCAGGTGGGTTCGATCACCAAGACCCTGGTGGCGCTGGCGGTGCTGCGGCTGGTGTCGACCGGCCGGCTGGACCTGGACGCACCGGTGCAGCCGCTGCTGCCGACGCTGCAGCTGAACAACCGCTGGTCCGCACGCAGCTCGCTGCGGGTGCGCCATCTGCTGGACATGAGTGGCGGCCTGCCCGACCTGCAGATGTGGCACATGTTCAACCGTTCGCACACGGCCGAGCAGCCGCTGGCGCTGGCGCTGCGCCCCGAACAGGGGCCCATCACGCTGCGCAGCGAACCGGGCACGCGGTTTTCGTACAGCAACCTCAGCTTCTCGCTGGCCGCCATGGTGCTGGAGGCGGTGACCCAGGAGCGCTACGAAAGCTGGGCTGACCGAGAGCTGCTGCAGCCGCTGGGCATGCGCGACAGCAGTTTCACTTTTCGCCCATCGGGCACCGACCCGCGCCTGGTCTGGGGCCACCTGGACCAAGGCCAGCCCGAAGCCGACAGCCCGGTGGCCGTGCGCGCGGCGGCGCACTTCACCACCACCGCGGCCGACATGATTCAGCTGATGCGGTTTCTGCTGGGTGACGGGCGACTGCCGGGGCAGGCGGACGCACAGCACTTCCTGGGCCCCGACCTGATGGCCGGCCTGGGCCGCGCCAGCACCACCGACGCAGCCCGCGCCGGCTTGCACACCGGCTACGGCCTGGGCCTGTTCACGCGCGACCGCCACGGCGCCGTGGCCCTGTGCCACGGCGGCAGCGTGGCCGGCTGGCGCGCGCATTTCTGCGTCGACCGCGTGTCGCAGAGCGGCTTTTTCATGGGGCTGAACCAGGACCGCGAAGACGGCCTGTACCTGCGCATCGAAGAAAGGCTGGTCCGGCACCTGGGCCTGGCGAAACCTTCGCCGCAGGGCCAGCCGGGTCCGGACCGCGTGGGCGACCGCGACTGGAACGGCCTCTACGTGCCCGCACCCGGCCGCCTGCAGGCCCTGGCGCTGCCCGACCGCCTGTTCGGCTTCTGGCAGCTGGACCTGCAGACCGACCGCGCCACGCTGCAGCAGGGCTTCGACCCACCGCGCCCGCTGTTGCCAGCCGGCACCGGGCCCACTGGCGCCGGCCTGTACCGGCAAGCCGACCGCCAGCAGGCCACGGTCGCCCTGCTGCGTGATGCGCAGGGCCGGCCGATGCTGGGCAGCGGCTACCTCACCTTGCGTCGCGTGGGCTTCGCCGAACAGGCGCTGCTGTGGACCAGTGCGGTGTTCGGCCTGCTGGCGCTGGTGGCGGTGCTGCCGCTGGCGGTCTGGCGGCGCTGGCGCGGTGACACCGGCAGCCTTCAACAGCCGGCGGCCTGGGCGCTGCTTCTGCTGCTGTTGGCGCTGGCGCTGTGGGCCTGGGACTGGCGGCGGCTGGGTGAATTCACGCCGGCCACGACCCTGCTGCTGGTGGCCTCGCTGCTGTGGCCCCTGGCGTTTGCGCTGCAGGGGTGGCTGGCCTGGCAGCACCGCCACCGCTGGCGCGGGTGGTGGCTGGACGGTGGGGTTGCGCTGGGTGGTCTGCAGTTCTGCGGGCTGCTGCTGGCCTTCGGCTGGCTGCCCTTGCTGGCGTGGCGGCTGTGAAGCGCCGCCGCCTGCTGATGTTGGCGCCAGCCCTGGTCGCGCCACTGGGTGCCTGCCAGCGCGCGGGGGCGGCCGCAGAAACGCCGACACCGCTGACGCCGCAGCAACTGCAGCAGGACCTGTCGCAGTGGCGCCAGGCGGTGCTGGACCGGCACCCGCGCTTCCACGGCCAGCCTCGGCTGGACGATGCACTGGAAGCGGCTTTTGCGCACGTCGCGAAGCAGGCCAACACGCCGATGGACCGGCAGGCGGCATTCAGCGTGCTGTCAAAAGTGAACCCACACTTCGCCGATGCGCATACGCTCCTGATGCCGTGGCTCAGCGGCCAGCCACCGGCAGGTCGCCAAAAGGACTGGCGTTTCCCCTTCGGCGTGAAGCTCGCGGCCGGTGCAAGGCTGCAGCTGCGCAGCAGCTGGCGCCGCGGCTCCGACGGCCATCAACTGCTGGCCGCAAGTGAAGTGTTGTCCATCAACGGCACGGCCACCCAAGACCTGCTGCAGCAACTGCTGGCCCACAGCCACGGCGAAACCGCGGCGCTGCGCCAGCACATGCTGACGCTGATGTGGCCCGACTGGCTGCTGGCGGTGAAGGGCTGGCAGATGCCCTTCAGCCTGCAGCTGCGGCCCCCGGCGGCAGGGCCCGACACCGAGATCACGCTGCGCGCCAACGACACCTGGACACCGACCCGCGTCGCCCCCGAGCTGCCCACGCTGCAGACCCTGCCCGACGGCACGGCGCTGCTGAAGGTGCCCACCTTCGATGTCGACGACCAGGCAGCGGCCTACAGCCAGGCGCTGAAGTCGGCTTTTGCGCGGCTGCGCCAGCAAGCCCACCCGCAGCGCAACCCGCGTCTGGTGATCGACGTGCGCGGCAACACCGGCGGCCAGAGCGACGCTGGCGCGGAACTGATCCAACCCTTCATCAGCCAGCCCGCGCAGCAGGTGTCACGTGCCCGCGAACGCCTGAATGCCGACAACAAGGGCTGGTTCGGTCAGCACGGCGCCGTCGGCACGGTGCGTGAATTTGATCTGGGCCGCGAAGGCCTGATCCAGCCGCTGCCACCCGCCGAACGCTGGCGTGGCCGCACGGCGGTGCTGGTGGACGAGATGAGCTACTCGGCCACCATCCTGTTTGCCACCACGATGCAGGACCTGAAGCTGGCCACGCTGGTGGGCCGCCCCACCGGCGGCCACGCCAACCAGACCGGCAACATGATGCCGACGCGGCTGCAGCACAGCGGCTTCACCGCCTTCATCGCCACACGCGACTTCATCCGGCCCAGTGGCGAAACACGGGTGAGGCCGCTGGTGCCGGACATCACGGTCGAAGACAGCAGCACCGACGGCGACGATCCGGTGCTGCGGCGGGCGCTGCAGGCGCTGAACGAAAGCGCCTGAACCACACGGCGGCTGGTCGTGGCCTCAGGCCAGCAGACCCGCCAGATCAAACGCCGTGTCGGCAGCCTGCTCGGGTGTCGGCCTGCGGCCCGCGTCCAGCAGCTTGCGCGCCAGCAGGTGTTCGCGTGAAGCATCCACCGTGTCCACTGCCACCAGCTGATCAGCCACAAAGTGCCAGACGGAAAACGACGGTGCATCGAGCGCACCGCGCACCACGCTGCGGTCGGCGCCGGCCGACAGGCCCGCCATCTGCAGCTTGCGGCCGTGCTGGTCGGACCAGAACCAGGGTGTGGCGGTGAAGGGTTTGTCCAGGCCCAGCAGCGTGGCCGCTGCGGCCTTGCCACCTTCGGTGGCGCCTTGCACCGACTCCAACCGCAGCAAACGGCCGTCGGGCAGCCGGCGCACCGTGCAGTCGCCCGCGGCGACGATGGCCGGGTCGGACGTGTGGCCGTGGGCATCGACGACGATGCCCCCTTCACACACCAGGCCGGCGGCGCGTGCCAGGGCGTCGTTGGGCACGACGCCGATGCCCAGCAGCACCTCGGCCGGGTCGACACCCGCGGCGCTGGCGCCCAGCCGCACGTCGACGCCGTGTTCGCGGTGCAGCGCAGCAAACCAGTCGGACAGCAGCGGAGGAAGCGCACGCGCCAACAGCCGTGACTGTGCTTCGATCACCGTCACCGCCAGGCCCAGCTTGCGCGCCGTGGCAGCGACTTCCAGCCCGATGAAACCGCCGCCCACCACCGTCAACGGCCGGCCGGCGGCCTTCAACGCTTGCAGACGCGCCGCCAGGGCTTCGGCGTCGTCGCGACTGCGCAGCACGGCGGCAGCTTCGAAGCCCGGCAGCCGGCGCGGCGTGGCGCCGGTGGCCAGCACCAGCATGTCGTAGGGCAGCGCCGTGCCGTCGGCCAACGCCACCACCTGGTCGGCGCGGTGGATGGCGGCCACCGGCGTGCCGGTGCGCAGTTCGATGCCCTTCTTGGCCAGCATCTCCGGCGCGCGCATCACCAGCTGTGCGGCCTGCATCTCGCCGGCCAGCCAGGCCTTGGACAGCGGCGGGCGGTGGTAAGGGCCGTGGGCTTCGTCACCCAGCAGCGTCAGTGCACCGGCATACCCGCCGCCGCGCAAGGCCTCGGCAGCCGCCACGGCGGCCTGACCGGCGCCAACAATCAACACACGTTCCATCGTCTGCCCTTGTTATTCCTGGTTCGGCGGCAGTATCACCTTGCCGCCGGCCTCCGGCATACCCAGGAAAAAGTCGATCGCGCGGCCCACCACCCAGGGCACGATGACGTGGTCGCCGTCGAAGGGCTGCAGCGTCAGGTCGTAGCCGCTGTCGAGCAGCCGCTTGGCGTGGGGGTGCGCGCTGGTCTCGATCGGCAGCTGCTTGTCCGCACGGCCATGGGCGAGGAACACTCGCGGGGTGCCGGCCTGCGAAAAGGTGTTCATGAAACCCGCCGACAGCCCGATGACGTGGCTGGCCACGTCGCCGTTGGTCAGGCCCAGCGACAGCGCGTAGCTGCCACCGTCGGAAAAACCGGCGAAGGCCAGGTGTGTGGGGTCGAGCGCGAAGTGCGCCGCCACGGTGGACAGCGCGCGGTCCAGGCGCTGCAGGTCGGGGCCATGGCCGCCGATGACGATGTCCCAGGTGGGGAACATCGACTGCGGCGCCAGCAGCAGGAAACCCCGTGCGCGCGCATGGGCCACCAGGTGCGGCAACACACGGTTGGCTTCACCGCCGGCGCCGTGGAACATCACCAGCAGCGGTGCTTGGGCCGGCAGCCCATCGGGCACCACCAGCACCGCTTCACGCCCGTTGTCGTCGAAGGCCAGTTCGTGGCGGCCGGGGGGCAAGGGCGCGGTCACCGGGGCTGCGCCGGGGCGGAAGCTCAGGCGGCCGGTGAGCGGGCCTTGCAGCAGGCTGGGGTCGATCATGCGGTTCCTCGGTTCGCCGACACCGCTGCACAAGCCAAGCCGCGGAACACCGCGCACTGCGCAAAGGCCGCGGCCGACAGCGCGATGCCCTTGCCACGGCAGTACTTGCTGGTCAGCTTGAGCAGTTCCTTGATGTCGCGGCCGCTGGCGCCGGCGTAGTCGTTTGCGAGCGTGTCGCGCAAGCCGGCGGGCAGATCCACGCCCAGCTGCGCCGCCAGCGTGGCCCACAGCCGGCGGGCGTCGTCGGGCCCCGGCGGCAGGTAGTCGATGACCGCGATGCAGCGCGACAGGATGGCGTCGTCGATGTCGCCGACACGGTTGGTGGTCATGAACAGCAGGCCGCTGAAGTACTCCAGCGTGCGCAGGAACTCGGCCACGATGGCGTTGTGCTGCAGGTCGTTGTCGCGGCGGCGGATGTAGACATCGGCTTCGTCGAGCAGCAGCACGCAGTCCCAGCGCGCGGCACGTTGCAGGATCTTCGTCAGGCTGGCTTCCACCGAACTGGCCGTCACGCCCAGCTGGCCCGAGTGCACGCGGTACAGCGGCTTGCCCACCACCTCGGCATAGACCTCGGCAGTGAGCGTCTTGCCCAGGCCCGGCGCGCCGCGGCACAGGATGGTGGTGCCGCCCGACTTGCCCGGCATCACGTCTTCGAGCAGGAAGTTGCGGTCGGCGGTCAGGATGTCGATCAGGTCGCGGTGGGCTTGCGGCAGCACCAGCCTGCCGCGCAGCCCGGGCTGGTAGGTGTAGGGCTGCACGTGCTGCACGTGCACCCAGAGGTGCCGGTGCCAGTCCAGGTGGAACAGGTACAGGTAGGCGTGCTGCGGGATGCGGTCGAAGCCGCGTGGGATGCCGCTCTCACGCCAGTGGTGCGGGTCCGCCGCCAGGTCGAAACGGCGTTGCAGCAGCGCTTCGTCGTTGACGCAGCGTGCTGCCGTGCCGCCGGGCAGCGTGATGCATTCGGCCGGCGCACGGGGGCTGTCACCCGGGCGCCAGGCGTTGCCACCCACCGTGAACTGCGCGCCGAACTGCGGCTGCAGCTGCATGAAGCGTGTGATCTGGGCTTCGTATTCGCGCTTGAACTCGGGGCATTCCTTGTGGAAGCCCTGGTCGGCAAACAGGCCGGCGAGCGTGCGGCCCGGCAGGTCTTCGGCATAAAAGCTCAGGCCCCAGGTCATGCCGGCAAAACGCAGGCGCGGGTCGCTGGGCGGTTCGCGGCCGGCGGCCTGCAGCGTGTTGGCCAGCAGGCCCACCACCACGTAGGCACTGCCGTCGGTGGGGGTCACCAGCCGCACGGTGTGCACCAGCCAGGCCAGCATCGTGCCGTCCTTGCCGCGCTGGTAGAGCCAGCCGTCGATGAGGTCGCGGCCCAGCCAGTCGGTGATGGCCGGCACCAGCAGTTCCAGGCTGTTGATGGGGCGCAGCTGCGTTTCGCCGTTCAGGTTGTCCAGCGCCAGCAACTGGAACACCAGGTCACGTGCACCGGCGTTCAGGCCCAGCTGGTACAGCAGGGTCAGCGTGTGGCCGTCGAAGTGCAAGCTGGACACCACCCGCGTGCCGCTGCCCGCGCCCGGCCCGCCCAGCTGCAGGCCCAGTGCGGTCTGCGCGCCGACCAGGCCTTGCAGTGCCGTCGCCAGGTCTTCCGGTATCTCGAGTTCCACGCTGCCTTTGCCCCCTTTTTCCCCTTTTCAGGGCGCCGAGCCTAAGGGCTGCAGCGGCCGCTGGCGCTTGACCACGGTCAAGCGCCTGGGCAAACCAGCAGCGGTGATCAAGCCTTCAGGTATTCGGCCTTGCCACCGAGCCAGCGGTCGACATGGGCCAACGCGGCTTCGGGGTGTTGCGCCAGCAGACCCGGCGCCACGGCCCGGGCGTGCTGCAGCAGTGTGCTGTCCTGCGCCAGGTCGGCAAAACGCAGCAGCGCGTCGCCGCTCTGGCGCGCGCCCATGAATTCGCCGGGGCCGCGGATGTCCAGGTCGCGGCGCGCGATCTCGAAGCCGTCGTTGGTTTCCGCCATCGCCTTCAGCCGCGCCTTGCCGGTGGCCGACAGCGGCGCGCTGTAGAGCAGCACACACACACTGGCCACCGCACCGCGACCCACGCGCCCGCGCAGCTGGTGCAACTGCGCCAGGCCAAAACGTTCGGCGTGTTCGATCACCATCAGGCTGGCATTGGGCACGTCCACACCCACTTCGATGACGGTGGTGGCCACCAGCAGCTTCATCTCGCCACTGCTGAAAAGCTGCATCACGGCGGCCTTTTCGCTGCCCTTCATGCGGCCGTGCAGCAGGCCCACCAGCACACCCGGCAGCGCGGCCGTCAGTTCGGCGTGCGTGGCGGTGGCGTTCTGCAGGTCGATGTGTTCACTTTCTTCGACCAGCGGGCACACCCAGTAAACCTGCCGGCCCTGTTGCACCTCGTCATGGATGCGCTGGATGACGGCATCGCGTTTGCCGTCGGCAAACACTTTCGTGACGATGGGCGTGCGGCCGGGTGGCAGTTCGTCGATGGTGCTCACGTCCAGGTCGGCGAAGTAGCTCATGGCCAGCGTGCGTGGGATGGGCGTGGCGCTCATCATCAGCAGGTGCGGTTCCAGCGAACTGGCGCCCCCAGGCTCTGGCTGCGCCTGCGCCACCCCCCGCGGGGGCTCTGCCGCCTTGGGGCGGCCCGGCGGCGGCAGGCCTGCCTGCAGCTTGTCTCGCAGGGCAAGTCTTTGTGCAACACCGAAGCGGTGCTGTTCATCGACCACCGCCAGGCCCAGCCGCGCAAACACCACGTCGCGCTGGATCACCGCGTGGGTGCCCACCACCAGCATCGCCTGGCCCGAGGCCACCTGCGCCAGCATGGTGTCGCGTTGTTTGCCCTTGCGGCTGCCGGTGAGCCAGGCCACGGTGATGCCCAGCGGCTGCAGCCACTGCACCAGCTTGCCGAAGTGCTGCTCGGCCAGGATCTCGGTGGGGGCCATCAGCGCACATTGCCAACCCGCGTCCATGGCCACGGTGGCCGCCAGAGCAGCGACCACGGTCTTGCCCGAGCCCACGTCGCCCTGCAGCAGGCGGTGCATGGGCTGCGGGCGCGCCAGGTCGGTGCTGATTTCTGCCACCACACGCTGCTGCGCGGCGGTCAGCACAAAGGGCAAGGTGGCCAGCAACTGGTCGGACAGACCTTGCGGGCGCGCCTTCATGGCCGGGGCCGCCAGCAAGGCCCGCGTGGCATGGGCTTGTGCCTGGGCCAGCTGCTGGGCCAGCAGTTCGTCGAACTTCAGGCGCTGCCAGGCGGGGTGGCTGCGGTCCTGCAGCTGCTGTTCGTCGTCGTCGCGGCTGGGGTGGTGCAGCTTCAACACCGCTTCACGCAGTGGTGGCAGGCCATGCGGCACCACACCCGGCGGCAGCAGTTCGGCCAGCGGCGCGCGGCCCAGCGCCGAGGCCACGGCCTTGCGCAGGTAGGCCTGCGGCAGCTGCGCGCTGGTGGGGTAGACGGGTGTCAGCGCGGTGGGCAGCGGGGTGTCGGGTGCCACGGCGCGGAATTCGGGGTGCACCATTTCGCGGCCCAGGAAACCGCCGCGCACTTCGCCGCGCACACGTACCAGCTTGTCTACCGCCAGGGTCTTCTGGTTGGACGGGTAGAAGTTCAGGAAGCGCAGCAGCAGCTCGCCGCTGCCGTCTGAAAGCCGCACCAGCAGCTGGCGGCGCGAGCGGATCTCGACACGGCACTCGGTCACCGTGCCCTGCACCTGGGCCATGTCGCCGTCACGCAGATTGCCGATCGGCACGATGCGGGTTTCGTCCAGGTGGCGCAGCGGCAGGTGCAGGGCCAGGTCGATGTCACGCAGCAGACCCAGCTTGCGCATGGCACGCGCCGGCGCTGACAGGGCTTCAACTGGGGCTTTGGCTGCGGGCGCTGGCGCCGGGGGTGGTGACATGGAACAATTTTGACCTTGTCACCGTGGGCCTGGTCCCCACCAGTTCCCGAGCCATGCACAGCCCCGTTCCCCGCGAGTTCATGCTCGCCGATTTTGATTTCGACCTGCCGCCCGAGCTGATCGCGCAGCACCCTGCCGCCGAGCGCAGCGCCTCGCGCCTGCTCGACGGGCGGGGTGCCTTGCCGGTGGACCGCGTGTTCCGCGACCTGCCCGGCCTGCTGCAGCCCGGCGACCTGCTGGTCTTCAACGACACCCGTGTCATCAAGGCCCGGCTGCTGGGCGAAAAACCCACCGGCGGTGCAGTCGAAGCGCTGGTCGAACGTGTGCTGCCCGGCAACGAGGTCTGGGCCCACCTGCGCGCCAGCAAGTCGCCGAAGCCCGGCAGCGTGGTGCGCTTCGGCGACGCCTTCGATGCGGTGGTGCTGGGTCGCGCGGGACCCGAGGCGTCGCTCTTCCACCTGCGTTTCCCGCAAGACCCGCTGGTGCTGCTGGAGCGCCACGGCCACGTGCCCTTGCCGCCCTACATCACCCACAGCGACACCGCCGAAGACGCCGCGCGTTACCAGACCGTGTTTGCGCGCCACCCCGGCGCCGTGGCCGCGCCGACGGCTGCACTGCACTTCGACCAGCCCTTGCTGGACACCCTGCAGGCCCGCGGTGTGCCAAGCGCCGCCGTCACGCTGCACGTGGGTGCCGGCACCTTCCAGCCGGTGCGGGTGGAGCAGCTGTCCGAACACCGCATGCACAGCGAGTGGTTCGAGGTGACTGAAGCCACCGTGGCCGCCATCGAAGCCACCCGCCAACGCGGCGGCCGTGTGGTGGCCGTGGGCACGACCACGCTGCGGGCGCTGGAGTCCGCGGCACGCGGCGGTACGCTGGTGCCCTTCAGCGGCGAAACCGACATCTTCATCACGCCGGGTTTCGAGTTCCGCGTCGTCGACCTGCTGCTGACCAACTTCCACCTGCCCAAGAGCACGTTGATGATGTTGGTCAGCGCGCTGGCCGGCCACACGCACGTGAAGGCGCTGTACCGCCATGCGGTGGAGTCGCGTTACCGCTTCTTCAGCTATGGCGACGCGATGCTGCTGCAACGCAGCCGCTGAGGCACCGTCAATGAAGCCTTGCCCGGCGCGGCGACAATGCCGCGCATGTTGACGTTTGAGCTGCTGAAGACCGAAGGCCACGCACGCCGTGGCCGCTTGACGCTGAACCACGGTCTGGTCGAAACACCGGTGTTCATGCCCGTGGGCACCTACGGCACCGTCAAGGGCGTGATGCCCCGCAACCTGGAAGAGATGGGCGCGCAGATCATCCTGGGCAACACCTTCCACCTGTGGATGCGGCCGGGGCTGGACGTGGTGAAAAAGTTCGGCGGCCTGCACCGTTTCGAAGGCTGGCAGCGGCCGATGCTCACCGACAGCGGCGGCTTCCAGGTGTGGAGCCTGGGTGACATGCGCAAGATCAGCGAAGAAGGTGTGAAGTTCGCTTCGCCGGTCAACGGCGACAAGCTCTTCCTGACGCCCGAAGTCAGCATGCAGATCCAGACGGTGCTGAACAGCGACATCGTGATGCAGTTCGACGAGTGCACACCTTACGAACTGAAGGGCCACGTCACCACCGAGGCCGAAGCGCGCATGTCGATGGAGCTGAGCCTGCGCTGGGCCGCCCGCAGTCAGGCCGAATTTGCGCGGCTCGAGAACCCCAATGCGCTGTTTGGCATCGTGCAGGGCGGCATGTACGAGAACCTGCGTGAAGCATCGCTGCAGGCGCTGACCGCCATGGACTTTCCGGGTTATGCCGTCGGCGGTGTCAGTGTCGGCGAGCCGAAGGACCTGATGCTGCGCATCATGGCGCACACGCCGCACCAGCTGCCCGCGAACAAACCGCGTTACCTGATGGGCGTGGGCACGCCCGAAGACCTGGTGGAAGGCGTGGCCCAGGGCGTGGACATGTTCGACTGCGTGATGCCCACCCGCAATGCCCGCAACGGCCACCTGTTCACGCGTTTCGGCGACCTGAAGATCCGCAACGCGCGGCACAAGGAAGACGAACGGCCGCTGGACGAGACCTGCAGCTGCCACACCTGCGCATCGGGCTTCAGCCGCGCCTACCTGCACCACCTGGACCGCTGCGGCGAGATGCTGGGCCCGATGCTGGCCACCATCCACAACCTGCATTACTACGTGAACCTGATGCGGGAAGTGCGGCTGGCACTGGACGAAGGCCGTTTCGCGGCTTTCCAGACCCAGTTCAAGGCCGACCGCGCGCGCGGCATCTGATCGCCGGGGCTCGGCGACCAGCGCCTGTTCAGGCGGCGCTGGACTGTGCGGCCCACAGTGGCGCAGAACTGGCCTGGCGCAGCGGCAGCAGCCGCTCGCATTCACGCCTGACCACGTCGTAACACTCGCAGCTGCGGTCTTCCAGGCCCTCGCGGTCCAGCACCTCGATCGAACCGCGGGCATAGCGGATCAGGCCTGCACGCTGCAGGCGCAGCGCCGCCGCGGTGACACTTTCGCGGCGCACCCCCAGCCGGCTGCCCAGCAGTTCCTGCGTCGTCTGCAGGCGGCTGCCCTGCACGCAGTCCAGGCTCTGCAGAATCAAGCGACAGACCTGCTGATCGATGCTGTGGTGGCGGTTGCACACCGCCGTCTGCGCCACCTGGGTCGACAGCGCGCGGCTGTAGCGCAGCATCAACTGCATCACCGCGCCGCCGTGGTTGAACTCTTCGATGAGCAGATCGGCGCGCAAGCGCAAGCCGCGGCCGGCGCCGTGCACCACGGCACGCCCGTTGCTGGACATGTTGCCCATCAACAGAGGCAAGCCGATCACGCCGTCCCTGCCGACGGTGGCCACCTCGGCAGAGTCGCCGTTGCTGGTCATGTTCAGCAAGGAGACGATCGACGTGGTGGGAAAGTGCACGTGACTGCACCTGCAGCCCGATTCGCACAGCACCTGGCCCAAGGTCAACTGCACTGGCTCCAGATGCGGGGACCAACGCTGCAGCACGGCCAGCGGCAGCGCGTCGAGCAATTTGTTGACGGGGGGCCGGCTGCTGGGTGGCGCAAGCGCGGCCGGGCCAAGAGTCACGGGCAATGGCGGGCGCAACAAGGTTGCGCTTTGCAGCGTCAGGGTCTTCACTTGCATGGCAGGCCTCCTGTGCGTGTCGTGGCCTGCAGTCTTGCGCGATGCGCCGCCCGGGTCTGTCAGTAGGGTGGGCGCATCCAGGTAAGACAGGGCCTACAGGACTGCACGTCAGGCGCCGTGCGACTTTTCCAGCGCGCTTTTTGCGCCGTCGAACTGCGCCAACACCTGTGCCAAGTAGGGCATCACCGGCTGCAGTTCGGCAAACAGCGTGTGCGGCGGATTGGCCACGAAGACGCTGCTGCCCATCATGCCGAAACCCCGTTCGTCGGCCTGGGCCACGGTCAGGCGGGCGTGCACCCAGCCCTTCTTGGCGCCGGTATCCGCCGCGGCCTTCAGCCGCTGCGGCAAATGGGCGGCCTCAACCAGCTGCACCTGGGGCAGCCAGACCACCACCACGCCTTCGGGAAAACGTTCCAGGCATTCGCGCACCGCCGCCAGCGTGCGTGTGTAGTCGGTCTTGATCTCGTAGCTGGGGTCGATCAGCACCACGCCGCGGCGCGTGGTGGGCGGCAGGTGGCTCTTCAGCGCCGCAAAGCCGTCGGTGAGCTTGACCTCGACACCCGGCACGTCGCCCAGGTAGGACGCCAGGATCTTGAAGTCGGTGGGGTGCAGTTCGCTCAGCCGCAGCTGGTCTTGCGCGCGCATCAGCGCCTGTGCGATGGCTGGTGAACCGGGGTACTGGCGCAGCGCCTTGCCGCTGTTGAACTGGCGCACCAGGGCCACCAGCTCGACCAGCGGCGCCGGCAGGTCGCTGCGCTCGAGCAGCAGCGCGATGCCCTGTTCGTATTCGCCGCGTTTGTTGGCGTATTCACCTTCCAGCGAATAACCGCCGGCGCCGGCGTGGGTGTCCACGTAGCGCCAGCCTTTGTCCTTCTGGTTCATGTAGCGCAGCACCAGGGACAGCACGGTGTGCTTCAGCACATCGGCGTGGTTCCCGGCATGAAAGGCGTGGCGGTAAGCAAGCATGCCCCGACTGTGCCACGTGGCAAGACCTGCCATCGGCGCCGCCGGCCGGCCTGGGCTAACCTCGACCCATGACATCCCTCTTCGACCCCATCCGCATCGGCGACATCGAACTCGCCACCCGCATCTGCATGGCCCCGCTCACGCGCAACCGGGCCAGTGCCCGCCAGGTGCCCAACGAGCTGATGCTGGACTACTACGCCCAGCGCGCCAACCCGGCCACCGGCGCCGGCCTGATCATCACCGAGGCCACGCAGATCAGCGCGATGGGCCAGGGTTACCTGGACACCCCCGGCATCTACAGCGCCGAACAGGTGGCCGGCTGGCGCCGCATCACCGACGCCGTGCACAAACGCGGCGGCCGCGTCGTCGTGCAGCTGTGGCACGTGGGCCGCATCTCACACGTGTCGCTGCTGCCGGGCGGGCAAGCGCCGGTCAGCAGCACGGCGCGGGTGGCCAAGGGCAAGACCTACATCGCCGGCGGGTTTGCCGAATGTTCGCCGCCACGGGCCTTGCGCACCGACGAACTGCCGGGTGTGGTGGCCGACTACGTGCACGCCGCGCGCTGCGCGATGGACGCCGGTTTCGACGGCGTGGAAGTGCACGGCGCCAACGGCTACCTGCTGGACCAGTTCCTGCGCGACAGCATCAACGACCGCAGCGACAGCTACGGCGGCAGCATCGAAAACCGCGCACGACTGATGGTGGAAGTGATGCGGGCCGTCAGCCAAGCCATCGGCGGCGGCCGCACCGGGCTGCGCCTGTCACCGGTGACCCCCAGCAACGACGCCGGACCCGACAGCAACCCGCAGGCGTTGATGACCCACGTGGTGCAGCAGCTGGCGCCGCTGAAGCTGGCCTATCTGCACTTGATCGAAGGCCAGACCGGTGGTGCGCGCGACGTCGCGCCCTTCGACTACGCCGCGCTGCGCCAACTGCACCCGGGCGCCTGGATGGTCAACAACGGCTACACCGGCGCCATGGCGCAAGCGGTGGTGACCAGCGGTGCGGCCGACCTGGTGGCTTTTGGCAAACCTTTCATCGCCAACCCCGACCTGGGGCGCCGCCTGCGCGAAGGTGCGCCCTTGAACGCACCGGACCAGAAGACCTTCTACGGTGGCGGCGCCGCCGGTTACACCGACTACCCCACGTTGGATGCGCTGATCGCCTGATCGCCTGAGCGGTCTGCCTTCAGCCCGGTTTTGAGCGGGCGCGGAACAGGTCGCGCAGGTTCACGTCGCGCGGGCCGGCTTCCAGCCTGATGGGTTCACCCGCCTGCACCGTGCCGGGCACCAGCACGGCAAGGTAGGCGCCGCAGAAGCCCGACTGCGTCATCAGCTGGGCGGCCTGTGCAAAACCCATCACGGCGGCGAACTTGAAGCAGGGTCGGCGCGGTTCGCTGACCACCAGCACGCAGTCCGGCAGCAGCAGGCGGTCGCCGATCCACAAGTCCTGCTCGCGCAAGCCCTGCAGCAGCAGGTTTTCGCCCATCAGGCCGGGTGTGATGGGCTCGTCCCACAAGGCGGCCTTGGCCTGGGCGCGCACCGTCTGCCAGAACGGCAGGTGTTCGCTGGGGTAGGCGTAGACGGCCTTGGACAGGCCGCCGTGCACCGTCAGGTCGGCTTGCTCGTCGCCTGCCAGGCCCAGCGGTTGCACCGCCACCGGCCCGCTGCGCGGCTGCTTGCCGATGGCGGTGAGCACCGAGCGGCCCTGGATCGTGACCTTGCGCGCCCTGCCGGTGCAGACATGGAGAACTTTCATGCACCCGAGCATGCCCGAAGCGACCCCACCCTGCAGATGGCCTTGCCAGAGCGGCGCAGGCGGCACACTCTGCACTCGCCGCAGGAGACCGCGCATGAACACATCCACCCCCCATCTGGTCCGTTTGGCCCCCGTTGCCCTGTCGCTGCTGCTGCTGGCGGGCTGTGGCACCAAGGTCGTCAACCCGGTCAGCGGCCAGGCCGAACGCTCGGTGATGGACGAACAGACCGAGATCGCCGAAGGCCGCAAGGCGCACCAGGCCGTGCTGGCCGAGTACGGGGTGCTGGCCAACCCCAAGCTGCAGGCCTATGTCAACGGCGTGGGCCAAAAGCTGGCCAAGGAATCGCACCGTGCCAACCTGGCGTGGACCTTCACGGTACTGGACAGCCCCGACATCAACGCCTTTGCGCTGCCCGGGGGTTATGTCTACGTCACGCGCGGCATCATGGCCTACCTGGAGAGCGAAGCCGACCTGGCTGGGGTGCTGGGCCACGAGATCGGCCACGTCACCGCCCGCCACGGCGCCCAACGTGCCACCAGCCAGCGCAACGCCGGCATCGGCGTCATGGCTGCCACGGTGCTGGGTGTGCTGGTGGAAGGTGTCACCGGCGTCAGCGGCACCGCGCAGGCCGCCAGCCAGATCGGCCAGGGCGTGGCCCAGGGCCGGCTGGCCAGTTACAGCCGGGAACAAGAGACGCAGGCCGACCAGCTGGGTGCCGAGTACCTGTCACGCACCCGCTACAACCCGCGCAACATGATCGACGTCATCCAGGTGCTGAAGCGCCAGGAGCGTTTTGTCGCCGACCGTGCCCAGGCCGAAGGCCGTGCCGCGCCCAGCGGCGCCAACTGGCTGGCCAGCCACCCCAGCAACGACAAGCGCCTGGCCGACATCCAGCAGGTGGCGGCCAGGTACACCGGCACTTACGACGACGATGGCCAGGCGCGTTACCTGCAGGCCATCGAAGGCCTGCCCTTCGGTGACACCGCCGCCAAAGGTTTGGTGCGGGGTCAGCACTTCTACCACCAGGACCTGGGCATCGCGCTCACCGCGCCGCCAGGCTGGCAGGTGCAGAACGCCGACGAGTCGGTCACCGTGGTCAATGGCGCCATGGACGCCGGGCTCGTGATGCGCCTGTTGCCGGCCCAGGCCGGCAACGGCCACGAGGACATCATCCGCAACGTCGTCAAGCCGGTCGATGGCAGGACCGAGAAGCGCAGCTTCAACGGCCTGAGCGCCACCCACTTTGCGGGCACCCGCCGCAACGCCCAGGGCCAGGCCCAGGGTGTGCAGGTGTCGGTGGTCAGCGGGCCGGGCAGCCGCAACTACCTGATGCAGTACCTGGGCAAGGATGCGGCGTCCCTGCAGCGTGCCGATGCACAGTTGCAACAGGCCGAGTCTTCGTTTCGCGCCATGACGGCTGCTGACCGGGCCGTGGCCAGACCTTGGGTGCTGCGGACCGTGCCTTATCCCCGCGGTGGTTTCGCCGAACTTGCGCGCAGTTCGCCGCTGAACCTGCAGGCAGAGGCCTATTTGAAGCTTCTCAACGGCGTTTACGGGGGCGGTCCGGAGCCTCGCCCGGGCTCACCCGTGAAGGTTGTGCAGTAGCCCAGGGCGGCAGCCGTCGTGCCACTTCGTGGCGCGCATCAGCTCATGCGCTATTTGCATGACACCCTTCGGCCCGGTGGTTACAGGCTGATTACATTGCGCCCACAATCGCTCCCCCACCTGGCGCCAAGCTGCGGTGCTGCGGTATTCGGCGAGCGTCGATCCAGCGTGTGCAAGGACGGTCGGCTTTCGCCCAATTCCGCTTTTGACATTGCCATGATTGGAGAAAACATGAACCGTCCCGCCCTGGAAGGCTTGCGCCTGAACGTGCCTGCCTGCGTCAAGCACCCCCGACTGGTTGAATGGGTGGCGCAGATCGCCGCCCTGACCGAAGCCGCCGATGTCTATTGGTGCGACGGCAGCGAAGCCGAGTACCAGCGTTTCACCGAACAACTGGTGGCCGCCGGCACGCTGATGAAGCTGAACCCCGAACTGCGCCCGCGCAGTTTTCTGGCACGCAGCGACGCCACCGACGTGGCGCGGGTCGAAGACCGCACTTTTATCTGCAGCGAAAAGAAGGAAGACGCTGGCCCCACCAACAACTGGATGGCGCCAGCCGACATGCGCAAGCTGCTGGAAACCGGCGACAAGGCCCTCTTCAAGGGTGCGATGAAGGGTCGCACGATGTATGTCGTGCCCTTCAGCATGGGCCCGCTGGGCAGCCACATCGCGCACATCGGTGTCGAGCTGACCGACAGCCCCTACGTGGCCGTGAGCATGCGCACGATGACGCGCATGGGCCGCGGCGCGCTGGACGTGCTGGGTGAAGACGGCCACTTCGTGCCGTGTGTGCACACCGTCGGCGCACCGCTGGAAGCCGGCCAGAAAGACGTGGCCTGGCCCTGCAACCCCACCAAGTACATCGTGCACTACCCCGAGTCGCGCGAGATCTGGTCCTACGGCTCGGGTTACGGCGGCAACGCCTTGCTGGGCAAGAAGTGTTTTGCGCTGCGCATCGCCAGCACCATGGGTCGCGACCAGGGCTGGCTGGCCGAGCACATGCTGATCCTGGGTGTCACCACGCCGGCCGGCAAGAAGTACCACGTCGCCGCTGCCTTCCCCAGCGCCTGTGGCAAGACCAACTTCAGCATGCTGGTGCCACCGGCCGACTACCCGGGCTGGAAGGTCACGACCATCGGTGACGACATCGCCTGGATCAAGCCGCACGACGACGGTCGCCTGTACGCCATCAACCCCGAAGCGGGTTACTTCGGCGTCGCGCCGGGCACGAACTACCACACCAACCCCAACTGCATGGACTCGATGAAGTCCGACGTGGTGTTCACCAACGTGGCGCTCACCGACGACGGCGACGTGTGGTGGGAAGGCATGAGCGACACCCCGCCGGCGCACCTGATCGACTGGCAGGGCCGCGACTGGACCCCGGCCATCGCCAAGGCAAGCGGTGCCAAGGCGGCGCACCCGAATTCGCGTTTCACCGTGGCCGCCACCAACAACCCGGCGCTCGACGCGCAGTGGGACGACCCGCAGGGCGTGGCCATCGACGCCTTCATCTTCGGCGGCCGCCGCAGCACCACCGTGCCGCTGGTGACCGAAGCCCGCACCTGGGGCGAAGGCGTGTACATGGCCGCCACGATGGGCAGCGAAACCACCGCCGCGATGGCCGGTGGCAACGGCAGCGTTCGTCGCGACCCCTTCGCGATGTTGCCCTTCATGGGCTACAACATGTCCGACTACTTCCAGCACTGGCTCGACCTGGGCGAGAAGCTGGGCAAGACCGGCGCCAAGCTGCCGCGCATCTACTGCGTCAACTGGTTCCGCAAGGGCGCCGATGGCCAGTTCGTCTGGCCGGGTTACGGCGAGAACATGCGCGTGCTGGAGTGGATGGTCGGCCGTGTCGAAGGCAAGGCCGAGGGCGCGGACAACCTGTTTGGCATCAGCCCGCGCTACGAAGACCTGCGCTGGGACGGCCTGACCTTCAGTCGCCAGCAGTTCGACGCTGTCATCGGCATCGACAAGGCCGCCTGGCAACAGGAACTGGTGCTGCACACCGAGCTCTTCAAGCAGCTCGAACACCACCTGCCCGCCGAACTGCCGGCCACCCAGGCCCGCATCGAAGCGCGCCTGGCCCAGGCGGCCTGAACACGGGCGCGCTGCTCGCGGCATTCGAGCGCCAGGCTGGCTGGTGCCGGCAGCCGTCGCCCTTCAGCGCCCGGCTGCTGGAACGCGGCCGGGCCTGGCTGGCGCAAGACCGCGAGGCGCACGACACCATGGCGGCGCTGAGCGCCGACCCGCTGTCGGCCGCCGTCGCCTTGCGCTGGTTGGCGGGCCTGCACCACCTGGCGTTGCGGGGCCTGCAGCCCTGGGCAGCGCTCTGGCCGCCGGCTTCGGGTGAGGTGGACGCCGCCGCACTGGACAGCGCCATCCGCCTGGCCTGGCAGCAGCAGCGCCCCCACATGGCGCGTGCACTGTCGCAGCCGCCGCAGACCAACGAGGTGCAGCGCAGTGCGGCCTTGCTGCCGGGGCTGCTGCACGTGGCTGCTCAGACCGGACTGCCGCTGCGTCTGCTGGAAATCGGCGCGTCGGCTGGCCTGAACCTGTGGCCGGACCGTTACCGCTACGCCTTGCAGGCCAAAAGCGGCCCCTGGGTCTGGGGCGACCCCGCGGCGGCGCTGTGTCTGCGGCCCGAGTGGTTGGGCCCGCCGCCACCGCAGGCTGCGCTGCAGATTGCCCATCGCGCTGGATGCGACGCGATGCCGCTGGACCTGCAGGCCTCTGGGGAGGACCTGCGGCTGGCATCCTTCGTCTGGGCCGACCAAAGTGAGCGCCTGCTGCGCCTGCAAGCCGCCATCCGTGTCGCTCGCGCCTGCATGGATAGCAGCCAGGTGGAGGTGCAAGCCCGTGGCGCAGCCGACTTCCTGCGTCAGCAGCTGGCGCAGCGGACGGCGGGCCAGGCCACGGTGCTGATGCACTCGGTGGTGTGGCAGTACATCGATGCGGCCGAGCAGGCCGACATCCGGCTGCAGATGGACCGTGCCGGCGCAGCGGCCACGGTCGACACCCCACTGGCCTGGCTGCGTTTCGAGCCGCCCGCCGCCGACTTGCAGGTCGAACTGCGCTGCCAATGCTGGCCGGGTGGCGCCGACACCTTGCTGGCCCACTGCCACCCGCACGGCAACCGCATCGACTGGGTGGCCCCGGCGTGAAGCTGCAACTGCTGTCCGACCTGCACCTGGAAACCGAAACCTTCGACCCCGAGCCGGCGGCGGGCGCCGAGGTGCTGGTGCTGGCAGGTGACATCGACGCCAACTGGGTCGGCTACGAACGGTTTGCCGGCTGGCCGGTGCCGGTGTGGGTGGTGGCCGGCAACCACGAATACGACGGCCGCGACTTCGACCGGGCCACCGACGGTCTGCGCGAGCTGTGCGCGCGGCTGGGTTTCACCTTTCTGGAAAGCGAATCGCTGCTGCACACCGCGGCCGATGGCCAGCGTCTGCGTGTGCTGGGCACCACACGCTGGAGCGACTTTGACCTGCTCGGCCCCGCGATGCGCGCTCGCGCGGAAAGGGCCGCCGCCTACTTCCTGCGCCTGATGGACACCACCCGCGGCGGCGCTCCCTTCGACGCCACGGCCGTTCGCGAAGAAGGCCTGAGCAGCCGCCAGTGGCTGGAACAGGCACTGCACCGCCCACCCCAGGGCCGCTGGGACAAGACGCTGGTCATCACCCACTTTGCGCCCAGCCTGAAAAGTGCCGATCCGCGTTACGGCCAGCAGCCTGGCACGGCCAGCTTCTGCAACGCCGACGACGACCTGATCCCGCATGCCGACCTCTGGCTGCACGGGCATCTGCACTGCCGTCATGACTACCAGGTGCTTCGCCCGGGCAAGCTGCCATCGCGGGTGGTGTGCAACGCCCGTGGCCTGGTGCACAAGGGCGAGCACGAAGGTTTCGATGCCGGCCTGCTGATCGATGTCTGAGCTGCGTCAAGCCTGTGCGCCTGTCGGCTCTGCGACACTCAACCCGTGGGCCAACGCGGTTCACGCGACTCAGGAGAACGACCGATGAAGATCCTCGTGGCCGTCGATGGCAGCCCCTACACCAAGAAGATGCTCGCCTACCTGGCGGCACATGACGAGTGGCTGGGCCCGCTCCACCAGTACACCGTCGTGCATGCCGTGCCCGTGGTGCCGTCACGCGCCGCAGCCGTGATGGAGCGGGAAACGCTGAAGGCCTACTACCAGGACACCGCCGACAAGGTCTTCAAGCCCATCCGCACCTTCTTCTCCAAGCAGGGCCTGAACGCCCAGTTCGTGGCCAAGACCGGCAACGCGGCCGAAGTCATTGCCGAAGCCGCGCGCAAGGGCAACTACGACCTGCTGGTGCTGGGCTCACATGGTCACGGCACGCTGACCAATCTGGTGATGGGCTCGGTGGCCACCAAGGTGCTGGCCAACTGCAGCACACCGGCTCTGCTCGTCCGTTAGAAGGGCTAGAGCCCCGGAACGGGAACCGGCTCGCGCCGGTTTCAGCGCGTGGCCGACAGGCCTTGCCAGCAGGTGGTGAGCACCAGGTCGACGATCTGCGCGTCGCTGTAGTTGCCACCGGCCTTCAGGAAAGCCGGCACCGGGTCGCAGGCACGGGCGTAGATGGTGTACAGCACCACCTCGGGTGGCAAGGCGGGGTTGATGTCACCGTCGGCCTGGGCCTGCACGATCCACGCGCCAAGCACGTCGCTGACACGCATGATGGCGTCCAGGTAGGCCTTGTTGGCCATCAGTTCGGCGCGCAAGCTGGAGTTCTGCGAAGGCACGGTGGGCATTTCGCCGGACAACAGCACTTCGAGTGCCCAGCGGGTGATGGCGGTCAGGCGTTCGCGTGCCGAGACGTCAACGCGTGCCGCCTGCTGGTCCACCAAGGCCTGGGTGCGTTCCATCAGCCTCACCATGGCCGCGGTGGCCAGCGCTTCCTTGGACGGGAAGTGTTTGTACAGGCTGGCCTTGGCGATGCCCACGTCGGCGGCCACTTCGTCGACCGTCATCAGGTCGAAACCCTTGTCGGCCAGCAGGCGGTTGACCGAGGCAATGATGGCGTCCTCCCGGACGCGGAGCACCTGCTCCTTGAAGGACAAACGTGACATACCCGGATTCTAGTCGGCGCCGTCGCCTGCTGAACGTGCCGGTCGCGACTTGAACGCGCCGGTGTGCGTCAGGTGCCGCGCTTGCGGCCTGCCGTCAGGCGCTGCATCCAGCCGGGTTGCCGTGCCACGGTGCTCGCGGGTGCGGGCGCGGCTTGCAGCTCGTGCAGGCTCATGTCCAGGCCATAGGCGGTGCCCAGGTCGGCGGGGTCGGCCTGCGCCGGTGCGACCGGCGTGCGCCAGCCCGAGAACCAGCGGGGGGATGCTGTGGCTTTGTCCATGGGCGGCTCTCTCGGTGGGGGACGGTGGGCAGGCGGCTGGTGTGCGTTGGTAAGGAGTGTCACTTGGTCACACGCCGGGTGCTCAACGAACAGCAAGGCCTCCGTGTGCCAAATCACGGCACCGGAAGATGGCGGTGCGCGTGACTACAATCGCGCCCCTTTTTCGCCACAAGGCAAGGCATGGCTGATCACAAGGGTGCCACGGGCTTTGTTGCCATCGACTTCGGTACTTCCAATTCGGCGGTGGCTCTGCCACGTGCCGAAGGGGGTGTGCGTCTGGTGGAACTGGAGCTCGGCCAGCCCACCATGCCCACCGCGGTGTTCTACCGCGCCGACACGCCGCCGCAGCAACTCGACGCCGAGCGCCTGTACGGCAGGGCCGCGGTGGCGGCGTATGTCGAGGGTGTCGACGGCCGCCTGATGCGGTCGATGAAAAGCATCCTGGGCTCGAACCTGCTGGACCAGAGCACCGACATCGGCGGCGGCCGCGCCATCAAGTACCGCGATGTCGTGGTCGGCTACCTGCGCCACCTGAAAGCCCGCGCGGAAGCCGAAGCCGGCCATGCCGTGAGCCGTGCGGTGATGGGCCGGCCGGTGTTTTTTGTCGACGACGAACCTGCACGTGACGCCCAGGCCCAAGCTGCGCTGGCCGCGGCGGCGCACGCGGTGGGGTTCACCGAGCTGCACTTCCAGTACGAACCCATTGCCGCGGCGCTGGACTACGAAAGCCAGGTCACGACCGAATCGCTGGTGCTGGTGGCCGACATCGGCGGCGGCACTTCGGACTTTTCGCTCGTGCGCGTGGGCCCGGCCCGCCGTGGCCGCGCCGAGCGGCGCGACGACATCCTGGCCAACCACGGTGTGCACCTGGCCGGCACCGACTTCGACCGCCACGTCGAACTGGCCTGCATCCTGCCGCTGCTGGGCTACCGCACGCTGCGGCCGGCCAAGGCGGGCGAAACGCCGCGTGAAGTGCCCAGCGGCATCTACTTCGACCTGGCCACCTGGCACCTGATCAACACCGTCTACGCACCCGCACGGCTGGCCGAGATGCGCAGCATGAAAAGCTGGTACGCCGACCCGCGCCACCACACGCGCCTGCTCACGACGCTGGAAGAGAAGCTGGGCCACGCGCTGGCCGGCGCGGCCGAGCGCGCCAAGATCGATGTCGCGCTGCACGGCCGGGCCGATGTCGACCTGGGGCTGCTGGAAACCGGCCTGGCCACCACGCTGCTCGAACGCGATGCGTCAGCCGCGCTCGAATCCGACCTCGAACGCATCGTGCAGGCGGCGGCTGAAACCGCCCGCATGGCCGGGGTGTCGCCAGGTCAGGTGCAGGCCCTGTATTTCACCGGCGGCTCCACCGGCCTGACGCCGCTGGTGGACCGCATCTCGGCTTGTTTCCCCACCGCGCAGCAGGTGCGTGGCGACCGCTTTGCCAGCGTCGCGCAGGGCCTGGGCTGGCACGCGAGGGCGGTGTTCCCGACGTAGAGGCTTGGGCGGCAGCAGCCCCTTGCCGCCTGGAGCCCTCCCCCGGCTACTTGTTGGCGGCTTTGTAGCTCGCGACAGCGGCCTTCAGGTCGTCCAGCGGCTCGCAGGGTGAACTGCACAGCCGCGACAGCGTGGCCAGGTGTTTTTCCGCCGTGGCCAGGTCGCGTTTCATCAGCGCCAGTTCACCCGCGTACTCCAGTGCACCCTGGTGCTGCGGCTTGATGCGCAGCGCGGCGTCGTAATGTTTCTGGGCACCGTCCAGGTCGGGGCGCGACTGCTTGCGCAGTGAATAGCCCATCAGGTTGTTCCAGTCGGCGTCACCGGTGGCGTTGACACGCTTGAGCTCGTCGATGGCCGCCAGCCAGTGCGATGCCTTGATGTGCGCCTGCGCGGCAGCCAGCGGCTGTGGCACAGGTGCATACGACGGTGAAGGTGGCGGCGGTTCGGGCGTCGTGTCGGCGGCCTGCGCCGCCAGGTGGGCCAGCGCAGCCAGCAGGCTGGCCGTGACAAGTGCGGTGTGTTTCATCGGGGTCTCCGGGCGGGGGGTGTACGGCCGGCGATGCCGGGGCGTCGGGCGCCGGGCTTGGGACGGCGCCCGGGTGCTGCGGCCACCGCGCGGGGCCGTGACACGTCGGCAATCAGCATCAGTGCACGCACGATGTCCTGCACCGCTTCGGCCAGGTCGGCCGGGGGCTCCAGGGTTTCGATCATGGCCACCAGGGCGTCGGCGTCTTCCAGGTCGTCGGGGTCGAAGTGCATGAACAGCAGCGCCAGCGGTTCCACCAACTCGGCGTGGTCCATCGCCATCAGCTCGGGGAAGAGCTCCATCGCGGCGGCAAAGCCGGCGGTCCACGGCAACACGATGGCGGCCACGGTGTCGGCTTCATCGCCACCTTCACCGTCGGCGGGAAACACCCAGGGGTCGAACCACTGGCGTGTGCCGATGGCCTGGTCCAGTTCGGCATGGCGGCGCAGGACCAGTGCGTGCAGGCTGTCGCGCGCCGCGCCCGCCGGCGCCTCGCGGCCGTCCAGGTCGGCCACGTGGCCCAGCCAGCGGCTGGCCGGCACGGTGCGCGGCTGCAGCAGCACGCCGCACAGGAAGCCGTCGAGCGCGCTCAGGTCCAGCGGCTGCAGCGGCGCGGGCAGGGCGTGCAGCAGCGACTGCAGCTGTGTGATGTCGTCGTCGGCCAGGGGCTGAAGGTTCTGCATGGGGCTTTGCACTAGGGGGTCCCCGGGCTTGGGGGGTGCTGTTGAGAGTGGCTGGCGCCTTAGATTCCCAACCGTCGGTACCGGGCCGCACATTGTGAGTCAGCCCGGTACCTGCTGTCCCAACGAAGCTCTCTTCGGAGAGCTTGTCTCAACCCGCTGCGCGAGCAGCGGGTTCTTTTTTTGGACGCCCTAGACTGCAGGACTTTTCTTGGTCACCCGCCTGCAGGAGAAACACCCCATGAGCGCACCCGCCGCCTTCACCACCACGGCCGACATCCCGCACTGGATTGCCGGCGCCCGCCACCCCGGCAGCAGCGGCCGCCAGCAGACGGTGTGGAACCCCAGCACCGGCCAGCCTGCGCGCCAGGTGTTGCTGGCCAGCGCGGCCGACGTGAATGCGGCGGTTGCCGCTGCCGTGGCCGCCCAGCCGGCCTGGGGCGACCTGCCGCCCCTGCGCCGCGCCCGGGTGCTGAACAGCTTCCTGGCGCTGCTGAACCAGCACAAGGACACGCTGGCGGCCATGATCACCGCCGAACACGGCAAGGTCTTCACCGACGCACAAGGCGAGGTTTCGCGTGGCATCGACATCGTCGAATTTGCCTGCGGCATTCCGCAGCTGCTGAAAGGCGACTACACCGACCAGGTCAGCACCGGCATCGACAACTGGACGCTGCGCCAGCCCCTCGGTGTGGTGGCCGGCATCACACCCTTCAACTTTCCTTGCATGGTGCCGTGCTGGATGTTCCCGGTGGCGCTGGCCTGTGGCAACGCCTTCATCCTGAAACCCAGCGAACGCGACCCCAGCCCGTCGATCCTCATGGCCGAACTGTTGCGGCAGGCCGGCTTGCCCGACGGCGTGTTCAGCGTCATCCAGGGCGACAAGGTGGCGGTGGATGCGCTGCTCACGCACCCCGACGTGAAGGCGCTCAGTTTCGTGGGCTCCACGCCCATCGCGCAATACATCTACGAAACCGGTGCCCACCACGGCAAGCGCGTTCAGGCGCTGGGCGGCGCCAAGAACCACATGGTGGTGATGCCCGACGCCAACATCGAGCAAGCCGTGGATGCGCTGATCGGCAGCGCTTACGGCAGCGCCGGTGAACGCTGCATGGCCATCAGCGTGGCCGTGCTGGTGGGCGACGTGGCCGACAAGATCGTGCCGCTGCTGGCGGCACGCGCGAAGACGCTGAAGGTCAAGAACGGCATGGAGCTGGACGCCGAGATGGGCCCCATCGTTACCCAGGAAGCGCGCGACCGCATCGAGAAGTACGTGGGCGTCGGGGTCGAAGAAGGGGCTCAGCTGGTGGTCGACGGCCGTGGCCACAAAGTCAGCGGCTTCGAGGGTGGTTTTTTCACCGGCGGCACGCTGTTCGACCACGTGAGCCCGGCCATGCGCATCTACAAGGAAGAGATCTTCGGCCCGGTGCTGGCCTGCGTGCGTGTGCCCGACATGGCCGCGGCGCTGAAGCTGATCAACGAGCACGAATTTGGCAACGGCGTGGCCTGTTTCACCAGCGACGGCGGTGTGGCACGCGAGTTTGCACGGCGTGTGCAGGTGGGCATGGTGGGCATCAATGTGCCGATCCCGGTGCCGATGGCCTGGCACGGTTTTGGTGGCTGGAAGAAGAGCCTGTTCGGCGACATGCACGCCTACGGCGAAGAAGGTGTGCGCTTCTACACCAAGCAGAAAAGCGTGATGCAGCGCTGGCCCGACAGCATCGGCAAGGGTGCCGAGTTCGTGATGCCAACGGCCAAGTGAACAGGCGCAAGCTCTTGGGTGCGGCCGCGCTGCTGGGCACCGCGTCCCGTGTGTCGGCCCAGGTCGAAGCGCGCTTCGACGCTGCCGACCTGGCCGCCGCCGAGCGCCTGCGCGACGCCGCGCTGGCCGACGGCACCGCCGCCCGCCTGCTGACCGAGCTGTGCACCGGCATCGGCGCGCGGCCGGCCGGGTCGGCCGCCGACGCCAAGGCGGTGGCGTGGGCGCAGCAGTCGCTTCAGCAGCTGGGCCTGGCCCGGGTGCGCGCCGATGCCATCCCCATCCGCACCTGGGTGCGTGGTGCCGCGTCGGCGCGCCTGCTGTCGCCGGTGCCTGAAACGCTGGTGATGGCCGCACTGGGCAACAGCGTGGGCACACCTGCCGGCGGTATCGAGGCCGAGGTCGCCTGGTACCCCAACCTGGCCGCGCTGCGCGCCGATGGCAGCAGCCCTGAAACCTCGCTTGCCCGCGGCCGCATCGTCATCGTCGACCAGAAAACCGAACGCACACGTGACGGCCGCGGTTACGGCGCAGCCGTGGCCGCCCGCGCGGTGGGCGCGGTGGAAGCCGCGCGCCGTGGCGCGGTGGCTTTCGGCGTGCGCAGCATCGGCACCAACCAGGAACGCATCGCGCACACCGGCGCCATGCGCTACGAAATCGGCGTGCCGCGCATCCCCGCCTTTGCGCTGAGCGTGCCCGATGCCGAGCGCCTGGCTCAGCTGCATGCCCAATCGGCGCCCCTGCGTCTGGCGCTGCAGATGGACAACCGTAGCGACGTCGAAGCCACCACGCACAACGTCATTGCCGAGGTGCCCGGCAGTGGCCCGCTGGCGCAGGAGGTGGTGCTGATCAGCGCCCACCTCGACAGCTGGGACCTGGGCCAGGGCGCGCAGGACGACGGCGCCGGCGTGGCCATCGTCAGCGCTGCTGCCGCGCTGATCGTCAAGCTGGGCCTGCAACCGCGCCGCACCGTGCGCGTGGTGCTGTTTGGCAACGAAGAAAACGGCTTCGACGGCGCGCGCAACTATGGCGACCGTTACGGCCACGAAGCGCACCAATGGGTGGGCGAAAGCGACTTTGGTGCCGGCAGGGTCTGGCAGATGCGTTGCCGTGTCGACCCGGTGGCGCTGCCGCTCGTGCAGCGCATGGCAGCGGTGCTGGCACCGCTGGGCGTGGCCTGGCCCGAACAGGGTGCCAACGAAGGTTCGCCAGGGCCGGACGCCGGAGTGCTGATGCGTCGCTTCAAGTGGCCCGCGCTGCAGCTCAGCCAGGAAGGCAGCGCCTACTTCGACGTGCACCACACGGTGCATGACACGCTGGACCGCGTCGACCTGGGCACGCTGCCGCAAAACGTGGCCAGCTGGGCGGTGACGGCCTTTCTGGCGGCGCAATCACCGCTGCCCTTCACGCTTCGGGCCACCTGAAGCCCGCTCGGGCTTCAGATCCACCCGCCAAGGCCGAAAGCAGCGATCGAGGGCTACCCTTGACTGCCTTGACCGACGCACCCCCCACCCAGACGCTGGACAGCGAGCTGGCCGCTGCCATGGCCGCGGCTGCCGAACCCGGTACCAACCCCGAAGCCGGCCTGCGCGCCGCGCGGCGGGCTTTGTCGTGGGCGACCCAGCTGCAGCGCAGCGCCGACGAAGCCGCGGCCCAGGCCTGGGCCTGCACCCACCTGTCGCGCATGGGGCGCCATGCCGAGATGCTGGCGCAGTCGCGTTTTGTGCTGCCGCGACTGACCGAAGCGCAGCAGCGGGGGCTGCGGCGCGAGCTGCTGCGCTTCATGACGCTGAGCGCCAGCGAGATCGGCGCCTTCGACGTGGCACTGGACGCCGCGCACGAGCTGTCGCAGGTCTCGCGTGACAGCGGCACGTCCAACGACGCGCTGGCGGCCGCTTTTTTGTTGGCGGTGTGCATCGAGCGCATGGGCGACTCCTGGCAGGCCGTGCGGCTGCTGACCGAAGCGCTGGCTGCCTATGGCGAGGCCGCGCCCAGCCACCCCGTGTTGGTGGCGACCAATGCCGTCTGCGCCATCAACCTGGGCATGGCCCACCGCCTGCGCGACACCGGTGCCGACGAAGAGCTGCAAACCACCCTGGCCAGCGGCCGCCGGCAGGGTGATCGGGCACTGGCGCTGCTGGCCCTGGTGCCCGGAGACACCTACGAAGTGGCCGTGCCCGGCAACCTGGGCGAAACGCTGTTGCTGCAAGGGCATGTCGACGCAGCACGCCCCTTGCTCCTGGAAGCGCTGGAATTGGCCAGCGCGCGTGGACTGAAAGCCCATGCCTGGCGTGTACGCACTTCGTTGGCCGACTGGACCCTGGCCGCCGGTGACGCCGGCCATGCTCGCCAGCTGGTGTTGGGCCTGATTGCCGAGATGGGGGATGGTGCGCCGCAGCAAACGGCCATCCGCGCCCATGACTCGGCTTACCGCAGCTGCCGCGCGCTGGGCTTGTACGAAGAAGCGCTGCGGCACCTGGAAACCGCCGAGCGCATCGACCGCCAGCGCACCACGTCGCAGCTGCGTTCGCAGTCGCAGCTGTTCGTGACGCGCGGCGAAGCCGACCGCGCCCGCGCCCAGGCCGACCTGGCCCACGCCGACGCGGCCTGGCAGCGCCAGCGTGCGGCCGAATACGCCGCCGCCGCCGAGCGGGACGCGCTCACCGGGCTGGGCAACCGCCGCCACCTGGAACGCCGCTGTGCCGAACTGCTGCCGGCGCTGGCGAAGGAGGGTGCCGCGGTGTCGCTGGCGCTGCTGGACGTGGACCACTTCAAGCTCGTCAACGACACCCACGGCCATGCTGCCGGCGACCAGGTGCTGGTGCAGCTGGCTCAGCTGCTGCGCGAAAACACCCGCACCGGCGACGTGCTGGCGCGCCATGGCGGCGAAGAATTTGTGATCGTGTTGCCGGGCATGCCGCTGCAGCGTGCGGCCGAAGTCTGCGAACGCCTGCGCGAACGCGTGGCCGCCCACGACTGGGCCCTGACCGGTGGCGTGACCGTCAGCATCGGCCTGGTGGCATCACCCCCGCATGAGCTGCGGGCGCTGCTGCAACGGGCCGACGAAGCGATGTACCGCGCCAAGCGCGACGGCCGCAACAGCGTGGTCGTGGCCTGAAGGCTTGAGCGCTCAACTCTCGCTCAGGTCCCGATCACCCCGCCGTCCAGCTTGCGGATCACCACCGTGGCGCTGCGCGGCCGGCCCACCGGGCTGAAGTCGGGCCAGTTCGAATACAGGCGCGGGTTGTCGGTGCCGTCGCGTTTGATGCCGCTGCCCGGGTGCTGGATGTTGACGAACATCGTGCGGCCGTCGGGTGTCCAGGTGGCGCCGGTGAGTTCACTGCGCATCGGCCCCACCAGAAAACGCCGCACCTCGCCGGTGGCCGGGTTGCAGGCCAGCAGCTGGTTGTTGCCCATGCGCAGGGTCTCCGCGTGGCCGACCGAGGTGTCGGTGCCGATCCACAGCAGGCCCTGGGCGTCGAAGGCGATGGTGTCGGGGCCGGCAAAGATGTCGCCCTGGATGTTGCCCTTGGCTTCGGGGCGTTCATTGGCCGGATCACCGGCCAGCAGCAGGTGGTTCCACTCGAAGCGCTCGCCGGAGAAGTCGCCTTCTTCCTTCCAGCGGATGATCTGCCCCATCAGGTTGTTGGCCCGCGGGTTGGCCGCATCCACACCCGGAAAACCGGCAGCGCCGCGGCTGGTGTTGTTGGTCAACGTGCAGTAGACCCAGCGTGTGCGCTCGTCGATGGCCACCCACTCGGGGCGGTCCATCTTGGTGGCGCCCAGTGTGTCCGATGCCTGGCGGGCCTTGATCAGCACCTCGCCCTGGTCGGCAAAGCCATTGGCTGCGGTCAGCGGGCCCTGGCCCTGCACCAGCGGTATCCAGCGGCCGGTGCCGTCGGCATCGAAGCGCGCCACGAAGAGCGTGCCGTGGTCCAGCAGCGTGGCGTTGGCCTGCGCCGCTGTCTTGCCGTTGCCGGCGGGTGCGATCTTGTCGCGGCTGACGAACTTGTAGATGTACTCAAAACGCGCGTCTTCGCCCGAGTAAACCACCGCGCGGCCGTCCTGCGTGACCGCCACCGAGGCACCTTCATGCACGGCGCGGCCCAGCGCGGTGCGCTTGACGGGGGTGCTGCCGGGGTCCATCGGGTCGACTTCGACGATCCAGCCGAAGCGGTTGGGTTCGTTGGGGTTGCGCACGGTGTCGAAGCGCGGGTCGTGTTCGGGCCAGCGGTACCAGGTGGCCTTGCGGATGCCCCAGCGGCGTTCGTGTGCGGTGGGTGTGTCGGCGGCGGTGAAGTAGTTGTGGAAGTTCTCTTCACCCGACAGGTAGGTGCCCCAGGGTGTCTTGCCGCTGGCGCAGTTGTTCAGCGTGCCCAGCACCGTGCGGCCTTCGGGGTCGGCCGCGGTTTTCATCAGCACGTGGCCGGCCGCCGGCCCGCCGATGGTGATGGGCGTGTTGGCGGTGATGCGGCGGGCGTAGCGCGAAGGCCGCACCATCTGCCACCCTTGTGCTTTCTGCTCGACCTCGATCACCGTGATGCCGTGCGCGGCCTGGCTCTTGGCCACCTTGTCGGCGGTCCAGGGCTGCTGTCCGTCGGGGTGCAGCAGGCCCTCGTCGGTGTATTCCTGGTTCAGCGCCAAGAGGCCGCGGCGCGAGCCGTCCAGCGCGTAGTAGTGGATGCCGTCGTGGTGCATGCCCATCTGCACCGCCTGCTCGGCGGCGGTGTTGCTGGCATCAAAGCGGAAGGCCGGCATGTTGCCGGCGATGCCCACCGGTTCACCCCAGGGCGCCAGCACCTCGGCGGTGTAACCCTCGGGCACGCTGATGCGGTCCACGCTGGTGGCGGGAACGGACTTGAAACCCATCGTCGCGCCGGTGGTGTGGGCCGTGGTCGTGCAGCCCGCGAGCGGGCCCATCGACCCCAGCAGGCCGGCCAGCGAAACGCCCAGCCCGCCGCGCAAGATGGTGCGGCGCGCCGGGTCGGACACGTCGTGGATGCTCAGGTTGGCGGACCGGTTGCTGTCCTCCATGTCGGAAAAGTCCTTGGCCATGTGCTCTCTTGGGTGCTGATTCGTCGGGGATCTCGCCGCCCATTCTGGGCCGTGTGGCGCGACGCCCGGCTGACCAGGGCCTTGGCGCCGCGCTGGGCCACTCAGGCCGTGGCGGCCTGCGGCGGCGCCGTGGCGCGGCGCGGCTGCGTCAGGGCGCCGATCAGCCACAGCAGCAAGACGATGCCCGCCGCACCGGCCGCCTGTTCGCCCAGGCTCAGCCGGTGCGCAAACCACAGGAAGACGCTGGTGGCACCCAGCACCGCCAGGAAAAGCCCCGCCGCGGTGAACAGCGCGGCGCGGCTCACGGGCGGGTCGTAAAGCTGCACCGCGGCGATGTCGAAATCGGCCTTGGGCCAGCGCGTGGCCACGTCGGCCGGCCGCCAGCCGGGCGGTTTGAGCCAGACCCGCAGCTTGTCGGCCCAGGCAGCGGCGCGCCAGCTGTCCTGCAGCAGATCGCGGTAGACCTGCAGGTTGGCCCACACCGGGTTCCAGCTGCGCAGCGGCGAGCGTGTGCCGTAGACGATGGGCTCACGGTCGTCATCTTCGGCGAAGCTGCCGAACAGGCGGTCCCACACGATCAGGATGCCGCCGTAGTTCTTGTCCAGGTAACGGTCGTTCACCGCGTGGTGCACGCGGTGGTTGCTGGGGCTGCAGAACCAGCGGTCGAACCAGCCCAGCTTGCCGATCTGCTGCGTGTGCACCCAGTACTGGTACAGCAGGTCGACGAGCGCGACCACGCCAAACACCAGCGGCGGCACACCGGCCACTGCCATTGGCAGGTAGAACAGCCAGACCAGCAAAAAGCCACTGCTGGTCTGGCGCAGCGCGGTGGACAGGTTGTAGTCCTCGCTCTGGTGGTGCACCGCATGTGCCGCCCACAGCACCGCCACGCGGTGGCCGGCGCGGTGCTGCCAGTAATAGCAGAAGTCGTAGAACAGCAGCGCAAAGAGCCACACCCACAGCGCGTCGGCCGGCAGCCGGGTCAGCGCCACGTGCTCGTAAGCCAGCGTGTAGACCCCGATGCGCAGCAGCTTGCCAAACACACCGGTGACCTGGCTCATCACGCCCAGGCCGATGCTGTTGATGGCGTCGTTCAGGCGGTAGGTGTTGCGGCCTCGGGCCATGCCGACGGCAAATTCCAGCGCGATGAGCAGCAGGAAAACGGGTGTCGCCAGGACGATGATCTGTGCGCCGGTCATGTCAGGATCTGCTCACTCGCATTGGCAATGTTCACGGTTGCTCGGGCGTTCACGGTCGGGGCGGCTCAAGTTCGCCCGGGATTCGGACGACATCCGAACCATGCCGCCCGACCGGGTTGGCGTCGCCCCGGGAAAACACCCGCTCCACTGCCTGCACGCGGCCAGCCGTGCCGTGAAAGGTCGAACCATGCCGTCTGCCCATACCCAATTCGGTGCCGTGCTGAATCAACCCCTGCGCCTGACCGCCATGTGTTTCGTCGCTGGCCTTGCGCTCGCGGCTTGTGGCGGAGGTGGCGGCGAAGCAGCAGCGCCGCCTGCCGCGCCGGTCACACCCGCGCCCGGGGTCAGCACCCTGAGCGGCAGCGTCGCCGTCGGCGCGCCGATGACCGACGGCCGGCTGCGTGTGCTGGACGCCAATGGCGCCGTGGTGGCGGCCGACGTGGCCATTGCAGCCGATGGCAGCTACCCCGCGGTCACGCTCAGCGGCCCGGCGCCGTGGCGACTGGAAGCCTGCGGCTACACCGGCGCCACCTTCCAGTGCCTGTACTCGGTGGCCCAGGCCGCTGGCACCGCCCACGTGACACCGCTGACCACCGCCGTGATGCTGCTGGCCAGCGGCCAGAGCCCCGACAGCCTGATGAGCGGCAGCGCCGCAGCGCTGAACAGCACGTCGCTGGCCACCGCCCAGCACACGTTGCGCACCGGCCTGGCGCCGGTGCTGGCCGACGCTGGCGTGAGCACCAGCTTCGACCTGGTCTCGGGCAACCTGAGTGCAGGCTCGCGCACCGGCTACGACCGTGTGCTGGACGCTGTGGGTGTGAGCACGGGAGTTGATACCCAGGCCTTTGTGCAGATCGTGCCGCGCCTGGGCAGCGGCAACCTGTACATCGAACAAGGCAGTGCCACGCTGGGCACGCTGGCCACCGACAGCGCCGCGGCCCAACTGCCCTTGGCCGGTCTGGAAGACCTGTTCAAGAACATGACCGCGGCCATTCGCACGGCGGCCACCTGCACCGATGCCACCACCGGCCTGGCGGCATCGCTGGCCAGCGATGCGACCTTCTCCAACGACGAAGGCGCGCCCCTGGTCGGCCCCGCTGCGGTGGGCGCTGCCTTGTGTGGTTTCCTTGGCGGTGGCCACGGCGAACCCGTGCGCCTGGGTTCACGTTTCCTGAGCCCGACGCTGGGTCGCTGCGACTTCAGCGGCAGCGTGCCGGTCTGTGGCGTGAGCTTCGCGCTGCAGGGCACTGACGGCGCCATCGAGGCGGTGGGTCAGGGCATGGGTGTCAGCTACACCGGCAGCGGCTGGAAGTTCAAGGGCGATCTGCTGCCCTTGGCCATCCATGCCAGCGCCCGTGTTCAGCGTGACCGCCGTGTCGACGGCAGCGTGGTGGTGGACAGCTACTCACGTGCGCTGGCCTTCGAGATCCCGGCGCTCAGTGGTCTGGCCTGCGCCCGTGTGTCTCAGCGCGACGGCGCTGGTGCTGCGGTGACACTGGCCTACTACAAGCCCCACGCGGGCGGCGGTGCACGCAGCCTGTCGGCCTGGCGCACCGACCACGACGGCGCCAGCCGCAGCCTGGACCCGGCGGCAGGTTTCACCCGCAACAGCGACGACAGCTGGTTGATGCTGCCGCAGGGCGAAGCGGGCGACACGGCCGTGCGCAACTTCTTCCGCGGTGGCCGCAGCGTCACCGTCGCGCTCTTCAGCAACAGCGACTGCAACACGCCCTTCAACGTGGGCTCACGCCACACCTTCGAGGTGGACGTTGCCGGCGTGCCGCCGGTCTGGTCCGCGCTGCCCGGCCTGCCCTGGCCGAGCCTGAACGACAGCTCGCAGGCAGCCTTGCGCAGCTTGACCGTGGCGGCATCCAGCAGCTGGAGTTTCAGCGCCAGCTGGACCGTGGCACGTGGCAGCATCGGTGTCGACGGCCTGGCCTTCTGCAGCGACCGTGCGCTGTGCGGCGAAGGCGACAGCGGGCGCCTGGGCGAAAGCGGCCTGCGTGGCGCGGCCACCAGCGGCAGCGTGACCCTGCGCACCGGCACGCAGGCGCTGGCGGTGGGTGACTACAAGATGCTGGCCATCTACGGCGGCCTGGGTGACGGCACCGGCCTGCAGAGCAACCACATGAGCTGCCCGGCCGTGGCCGCCGGCCTGGCCTGCGAGAACTGAAGCCTTGACTGGCCGGGGATAACATCCCCGGCATGAACAAGACCCTGTTGATCACCGGCGGCAGCCGCGGCATCGGCGCCGCTGCTGCCCGTTTGGCCGCGGCTCGTGGCTGGGACGTGGCCGTCAACTACACCCGCGACGCAGCCGCCGCTGAAGCCGTGGCCGCCGACGTGCGTGCTGCTGGCCGGCGCGCGCTGGTGCTGCAAGGCGACGTGGGCGTCGAAGCCGACGTGATGGCCTTGTTTGCCACCCTCGACCGCGAGTGGGGCCCGGGGCAGAGCCTGGCCGGCCTGGTCAACAACGCCGGTGTCGTGGACGTGGCCGCGCGGGTGGACGAGATGAGCGCGCAGCGCATCGAACGCATGTTTGCCATCAATGTCTTCGGTTCGATGTGGTGTGCACGCGAAGCGGTGCGGCGCATGAGCACGAAACACGGTGGTGCCGGCGGTGTCATCGTCAACCTGTCGTCGGCGGCAGCCAAGCTGGGCGCGGGTGGCCAGTACGTGGACTACGCGGCGGCCAAGGGTGCCATCGACGCCTTCACGCTGGGACTTGCACGCGAAGTGGCAGCCGAAGGCATCCGTGTCAACGCGGTGCGGCCGGGCATCATCGAAACCGACATTCACGCCAGTGGCGGCCAGCCCGGGCGCGCCGCCCAGATGGCGCCGCTGGTGCCCATGCAACGGGCGGGCAGCGCAGACGAAGTGGCGCAGGCCATCGTCTGGTTGTTGGGTGACGACAGCAGCTACACCACGGGCACGGTGCTTGACGTGACGGGTGGGCGCTGAACGCGCCAGCAGTCAACTGCAACTCAGGAGCGAGCCGATGAACCCATCCCACTTTCTTGCCGTCGGTCGGCAGGCCGTCACGGGGGCGCTGGCAGCGCTGGCGTGCCTGGTGACGCTGTCTTTCGTGGCGCCGCAGCCGGCTTTGGCACAGGTCGAGGTCCAGTCCCAAGGCGGCTGGCAACGTTGTGCCGGCCAGGACGAAGTCTGCCGCTTCCCGGGCCCGGCGCTCGTGCGCTACGGCGCCGGTGGTCGGTATGCCTACAAGGTGGGCATGCACCGGCTCATCTGCGACCAGTACGAGTTTGGCGACCCCGCTTTCAACCAACCCAAGGCCTGTGACTACAACCCCGACGTCAACGCCCAGCCCGGCACCGGTGGTGGCCCTGTGGGTGACAACTGGGTGCCTTGCGGCAGCGAAGGCGACACCTGCCACTTCAACGGCAGCGCCCGTGTGCGCTACGGTGTGGAGCACCGCTACGTCTACCGCAACGCGGTGAACAGCGTGCGCTGCAGCGCCGATGTATTTGGCGACCCGGCTTTCGGCACGCCCAAACGCTGCGAGTACCAGCAGCACGATTTCAGCGGTGGGGGCGGCGACGCCGGCTGGGACTACTGCGCCGGCGAAGGGGGAATTTGCCGCTTCAGTGGCGCTGGCGAGGTGCGCTATGGCGCCAAGGGCCGCTTCGTCAGCAAGCGGGCCATCAATGGCATGCCCTGCAGTGTCGAAGCCTTCGGGCGTGACCCGATCTTTGGCGAACGCAAGAGCTGCTTCGTGCGCCAGCGGCCCTGAAGCGCGGGCCGCCGAGCGGCCTGCCCTGTTGCCGCCGTCATTCCCCCTTGGCGTAGCCGTTCAACACGTCCAGCAACTGCTGCGCTGCGGCCTTCTCTGCGCCCTTGGCCGTGCCCAGGTAAGGCAGCAGCACCAGCGCCGCGTTGTCGGCCACCGAACCCCAGGTCTGCACCGACGACACACGGCCGTGCAGTTCGGCATAACGCGCCAGCAGGTCAGCCACCTGGGTGCCCAGTTGCTTGGCCGCCACCGCTTCGTAGACATCGATCTCCACCAGACCGGCATAACACCAGAAGTCAGGGTCCTGTTGTGACTTGTCCAGCAGGCTGCGGCGGGCGGCTGCCGTGGCGTCGGCGTCGAAGCCCTTCCAACTGCTGTTGTTGCGCTCGGCCACCAGTTCCAGCGCCATGCGGTTGAGTGCGGGGTAGAAGAGGTCGGGGGCTTCGGTGGCGCGTGCCATCTTTTCGGCCCGCGCGTAACACGTTGCTGCCATCACCAGCGCGGCCTGCTCGGCTGCGGCATCACCTTCGCGGCGCTCCAGCATCGCCAGCCGCTTGTAGGCCGAACCACACAGGCTGTGGCGTTCCAGTGTGGGTTGCAGCCCGGCCAGTGCCAGCAGGCTGCGCAGGGCGTTGCTGATTTCCTGCCGCGCCGCGGCCATGGCGGGCGTTCCCGGCTTGGCTTTCTGCGCCTTGCCCCAGGCACGGCGCGCCTGCAGGTTGCCCAGTTGTTCGTGGGCCTTCATCGACGCGCTGCCGTCATTGGCCTGCAGCGCCCTTTCGTACCAGCGGATGGCGCTGTCACGGTCACCACCTTCGGCATAGGCCAGGCCAAAGGCCTCGGCCACCGCGCCCATGCCACCCCACAGGTCGCCAAAGCGCGCTTCAAGGTGGCTGACTTTTTCGCGCTGCTCGACCTGATCGGCGTGCATCCAGCGCACACGCACCGCCTGCTCTTCGAGCGCCAGCGCCAGGCCCAGCGGCGACGAGATGCCGTCGAATTCGTCGGTGTTGTGGCGCTGCACGACCATGTTGTCGTGCGGGCCGCGGCGGTAGACCCAGTCGGGGTCGCCATAGGCCTGGTAGGCGGCCCAGGTGTTGCTGTCGCGGTTGTCCTTCCACGCCGCTTCGCGTGCCAGCGCCACCGCGTCGATGAAGGGTTGGCGACCCAGGATGGCGCGGTAGAAGGTCTCGGCAAACACCTTGGCCGGCACGTCGTCCACGGCCCAGCCAGCGGCGATGACACAGCGTACGCCGATGGAGATCAGCGCGTCGGCGACGCCCATCGCAAACTCGGCGCGGTTGAAGTTGTCCTTGTAGGCCGTGCCGCCGCGCAGCGTCTGGTCGGCATCACGTGCGGCCAGGTGGCAGCAGTTGACGAACACCAGCTCGGGCACCGTGCGCATGGCGCGGATCTCGTGCGGGCCCAGGAAGGTGCCTTCGGACAGCACCACGCCACCCAGGTCCACCAGCTGACCCTTGTCGTCGCGTTTCACCGGCTCACCGTGGCCGGCGATGTGCACGATGCGGTAGTTCTGTTCGAACAGCGCGTTGATGATGGTCGTGGCGTCGTTGTCGTCGATCAGCGCCTTGACCCGTTCGGCCGCCAGGCCACCCGAGCCCAGCAGCGCGTCACGCACCGACTCGGCCTCGGCGCGCGCGCCGGGCAGCGACACGTACAGCTCCATGTCGACCTTGGGCTCGCCGATGACCAGCACGGCGTCATCGGACTTGGCGTCCTGCACATGCTGGCGGAAGTTCTCGGTCTGCAGCTTGCGCAGCAGCTTGGTGCGGATGGACCAGGGAATCTCGTCCTTCTGCTGCGGCTCGTCGCCGCGGGTGTCCAGCAGTTCCCAGGGGATGGCCGCGGTCTGGTCGTCCAGTTCCAGCACCATGCGGCTGGTGCCGGCGAGAAAGGGTTCCACCTCCACCGGCACCAGCAACTGGAACAGTGTGCGGCCCAGTTGCGGGTCGGTGTTGGCTTCGGTGCTGGCGCGCCGCACCAGTTCGCGCAGCAGCCGGCCCTGCGTGCTTTGTGCGTTGACTTCGGTGCGCGCCCGTTTGGTGTCGAGCCGGAAGGTGATGACGTTTTTGTCGCGACCGCCGGTGGCGGTGATGAAGTCGTAGTCGGTGCCCCGGTAGCCACTGTCCATCTGGCGCCGCAGCGGGCCCACGCCGCTGGTCACGGTGGGCGCCACATCGAATTCCTCGGGTGCCGAGCTGGCCAGCATCTGCAGGCCACGCCAGGCGTCGCTGGCCCGTTCCAGGTACAGCTCGACCAGCGTCAGCTCGCCCACCTGCGGCCAGCCCGCACGGGCCACGCTGGCCAGTCGCTGGTTGGCCTGGCGCACACCCAGCGCGATGGCACGCGCCGAGTTGCCACCCTGGAAGCCGGCACCGCCACTGCCCATCAGCGTGGCGGTCAGTGTCAGCGGCGCCTGAGGCTGCGGCGCGCTGCCCTGCGTGTGTGCAGGCAAGGAGCCTTCGGCCATGCGCTGCACCCAGGCCAGCACACCCTGGCGCACGGTGCGTGTCAGCTCACGTTCGGTGAGCTTGCCTTCTGCACCCAGGCCCACCACCACCACGCTGGCGGGCTGCGGCGCCTTCCAGGGGTTGTCGGGGTAGGCGCTGTCGTTGACAAACAACTGGTGCGAGCCCGGCTGGTCGGGGTACAGGCCTGCATCCAGCGCGTCCTGCATGGCACCCGACACGAGCTTGTTGATGACGTACTCGGTGCCCGAGAGTTGCAGCGCCCGCGAGTGGCCGACCATCAGCGTGCCACGCACAAAACTCAGGTTGCCGTTGAGCACGTTGACCTTCAGCGGCGGCGTGCCGCTGTGGTCGGCCGGACCGCTGGGCACCCCTGCCGATGCCTCCATCACCTGGCGTTCGGACCCTGCCGGCAGCGCGCTGGGGCGGGTCCGCGAAGGGCGGCTGCGCACGTGCACGATGGCCTTGGCCGCCGCGCCACCCCGTTGTGCACCTTCGACCTGCAGGCGCGGCAGCTTCTGCGTGTCGCCCTGGCTCAGCAGCTCGACATAGGCTTCGAAGGCCTTGCCCACGTCAGGCAGGCTGCCGTGTTCGCTGTCCACGGTCCAGGTGCGCACACCGGGCAACAATGCCTTGGCCAGCGGCACGCGGCCGTCGCCACCGTCGGTGGCGTTGAGGTACACAAAACCCTCGCTGCCCCATTCGTAGCCATCGGGCGTGAACTTGGCCTTGCCCACCACCAGCAGGATGTTGCTGGCATGGGCACGCAAGACGCCTCCGCGCTGCGGGTCGAGCTGGGCGTCGAGCTTTTCGCGCAGCGCACGGGCTTGGTTCAACACCTGCTGTGGCGGCACACCCCATTCGTAGGCCGCGTCGCCGGCCTCGCCGGCCGAGCGGTGCCACCAGTTGGCCTCTTGCACCGCCAGCAGATCGCGTCGCGCCAGGTCGGCCCAGGTTTCTTCGCGGTCCAGACCCAGCTTGACGTCGAGCAAATCGGCCTGCAGCTGGATGAAGCCGGGCATCTGCGCCATCAGCTGGCGTGCATGGCGGTTGCGCAGCGGGCTGCCGAAACTGGCCAGCGCATTGCCGAAGGTGTCGTCGCCGCTCAGGCACTGCATCGGCGCCCAAGAGCCGCCGTTGGGTGTGCCCAGCATCAGCAAACGTGCACCTTCGCGTTTCATCAAACGCTCGAAGGTCTTGGGCCGCACGATCTGCATCGTGCGTGTCAGCACGCCGCCCATGCTGTGCGCAATGATGCGCACCGGCTGGCCGCTGCCGCTGCGTGCATCCAGTTCACGTTCCACCGCGTCGGCCAGGCGATTGGCTTCTTCTTCGATGGGGCGCCGCCAGTCGAAGGCAAAAGGCAGCACGGCGTGGCTTTGCTGCAGGTGTTCGATCAGGTCGTCGTAGATCAGGCCGATGGGGCCGTCGGGTGTCACGCCGTCGACGCCGTCGGGCTGGTAGGCCAGTTTTTTCAGACCACCGACCAGCCGCAGGCTGAGCCAGATGCGCTTGTCGCCGGCCTTCAGGTGGCTGCCCAGGATGCCCGGCAGCACAAACACCGCGGGCTTGTCGCTGGCCGGGCGGCCGTCGTCGCTGCTGCGTCGCGCGGCGCGCAGGCCGCTCGAGTCCTTGCCCGCCCACGACAGCGGCCCGATGGTGCGAAAACCCGCTGGCGAAGTCTGCGTCAGCCCTTCGACCACGGCCTGCACCGTGCGCACGTTGGCGAAGTAGTTGAAGTGCGTGCTCTTGCCGCTCTGGTCCAGCAAGAAGGTGGCGCCGCCGCTGCGTGCTGCACCGCCGTACATGCTGCTGGTCTGCACGACGATGTCGTTGTCGGTCCAGTAGTAGGCGTCGGCCAGCAGCGTCTTGACCCAGCTGCCCACGCTGTCGCCCTGCAGGTCGCCGGCCACCACACGCAGGTCACCGGGAATGGGCTCTTCGTTGGCGTTCAGCCAGTCGACCAGCGGCGTGTCGGGGATCATGCTGGCCAGGCCCGGCAGCTTGGTGGCGTCGGCGCGGCAGCGCGCCACTTCGGTCAGGAAGTCCACCAGCGCCGGCACCACCGGCACACCGGCCAGTTCGATGGTCCAGCGCAGCACCGACAGGTAGGCGTCGAGCCGCTTGCTGGCCAGCAGCGTGCCGCGTGCCGGACAGGCCACACGCACCACCCGGTCGACCTGGATGCCCTTGGCCTTCACCGCCGCAGCCAGCGCCTTCAGCGCCTTGCGGGTGTCGTCGTGTTCGCTGCCGTCGAAAAAGGCGTAGTCGTCGTTGCCGATGGGCTGCTTGGACGCCATGCGGCCGCACACCACGGCCAGCACCTCGGCCACCAGGCCGCCGCGTGAGTGCGTCACCAGGTGCAGCCGCGCGCCCTGCGGCATCGCCTGCACCAGCGTCAAGGCGTTGCTGATGGGGCTGACGCCCACGGTGGGGTGGTCGAGTGCGTAGACGCGGTTGCCGTAGTGGGCAAACAGTTCATTGACCCGCGGCCGGTGCATCGCCCACAGCTTGCCGAAGGTGCTGAAGGTGTCGACGAAGGTGCCGTGGATCAGCACCAGCAGCGGCTGGTTCGGCGCGTCGGTCAGCGCCGGCAACTGCGTGCGCTTCAGGCCGCTGCCTTTCAACGCGCTCAGTGAATCGGCCTGCAGTTCGTAGACACCGGCTTCGACCTGGCCGTCGACCTTGGCCACCACCTTGTCGGCCACCCAGCCGACGGCCTTGTCCTTGACGAGGTCGGTGATGACCTCGAAGGCCGCCAGCACCACGTTGCCAAGAAACCCCCCGCTGCGCGTGGGAGCCGCCTGCTCCAGGCCCTGCCAGCGCAGCTGTGCCGGCACCACCACGTCGTCGCTGGCGGCGGGCGCCGAACTGCGCTTGACGGTGCCCTGCCCCAGCATCAGGTCGCGTGCCGTTTCGGGGTGCAGCAGCAACGCCGGGCCACCGGCGATGCGCAGCAGCACCACGTCTTCGCCGGGCACCGCACTGACCCGCACACTTTCGCCGCCGGCACGCCGGCTGGACACCCGCACCGCGTCTTTCACCCGCCCGGGCAAGCCGTTGTCGGCCGGTGCACCCGTTGCGGCGCTGCGGCTGACCTGGCGTTGGCCGGGCACGACAAAGGTGATGGCGGTGGGCTGGGTGGCCATGCGGCGTGTCTCCTGGCAGCTCTTGTCGGTGGGGACGGCGAGCATCCACGCAAAGCGCCCGCAGATCAAGCCGCGGCGTGGGGCGGCGGCAGCGCCGACCTAGGGGTGCAGGCCCTCCAGCAGTGCACGTGCGCGGCGGGCGTCGAGGGTGTCTTTTTCGTCATCCGGCGCCGTCGCGCTGCTGCGTCCGGCCCGGATCTCGGCATGGGTGATGCGCCACACCTGCACCGGGGCCACGCCGTTCAACACGCCCAGCTTCAGCGCGGCGGTGTAGCTGAGGTCGATGACACGCCCGTCGGCAAAAGGCCCGCGGTCGTTGATGCGCACGACGATCTCGCGCCCGTTGGCCGGGTTGCGCACGCGGGCGTAGCTGGGAATCGGCATCGTCTTGTGCGCGGCCGTCATCGCAAACATGTCGTAGCGCTCGCCGCTGGCGGTGGGCCGGCCGTGGAATTTGCGGCCGTACCAGCTGGCGCCGCCACTCTCGTTCAAGGGCCGGTCGCTGGTCATCGGTTCGTAGCGGCGGCCCAGCACCACGTAGGGTTTGTTGGGGCCGCCCACCCGCAGCGGCTCGACACGCGGTTCGGCGTCGGGCACCTGCAGCAGCTTGGGTGGCACCTGGCTGGGCGGGCCGTCGCGCTCGGCCGACGGGCCGGTGGCGCAGCCGCTGGCAAGTACCAGCGCGGCCAAGGCGAGATTCAGGACCGGCCAGCGTGTCAGCCAGTCCTTGTGCTGCGTGGCCACCACGGCGGCGCCCTTCAGTTGGCGGTGCGCGACTGCTGCGCGTGCATCAGTTCGATGCGTTCGCGCCGCAAGGGCCGGCCGCTGCTGTCGTTGTCTTCGATCTCGATGGCCACCGGCATGCCCAGCTTGGGCGCGTAGTAGACGGTGCGGGTGAATGCCCCACCACCCGGCGCGCCCGTGGCCGGCGTCTGCCGGCTCTGGCCGCTGGTCTTGATGGGCAGCACCTCGAATTCGCCGGCGGGGGTTTCGATCTGGCGCGTGCTGCCCACCTGTGCCGTGCCGCGCCATTCGATCTGCACCTCGCGCTGGTTGGGCAGCACACGCGTTTCCTTGAAGGCCACGGTGCGACTTTCGCCCGGCTGTGGCCTGGCCCACCAGATTTCCTGCGCCGGTTCGTAGCTGTGGCGGGTGCCGTCTTCGTCACGCTGCTGCTTCAGGCGGCCCTGCGGGTCGAGCTGCCACTGGCCGCCGTTGGCCGACAGGTGGCCGTCGTTGCGCACCTCGTCGATGGACACCGTGTAGCTGGCCAGCAGTTCGTCCTTGCGCGTGTCCACACGCTGGTAGGACAAGGTGTCTCCTTCGGCGTGGCCGAAGCTGTTGGCGCGTGCCTGGAACACCGGCCGCTCACCCTGGCCTGGCGCTTGCGCGGTGCGACCGTCGGTGCCGGGGCGCAATGCGGCGGGCGCTGACGCGGCCGGGGCGGGTGTTGCGGCGGCGGTGGGCGCTGGCGTGACAACCGGTGCGGGTGCAGCAGCGGAAGCCGCAGCGGATGCAGCAGGCGCGGTGCCGGACGGTGTTGCGGGTGTCGTTGTGGCCGCCGCTGCGGCGCCCGGGTTTTCGAGCCGCACCGCATCGGCCAGGTGGTCCTTGTCGAAAGTTTCGCCGGCCAGGAAGGGTTGTGTCAGCCCGCCACTGCTGTCGGCCACCGCGAGCCGGATCGCACGCAGGGCTTCGGGCACGCTGATGCGCGGGGTGCCCAAGGCGTCGACCATCACACGGGCGAAGCGTGTGGCCACCGCTTCGCGCAAGTCCTTGGGCGCGCCGGGCGGCGGGGGCAGGCTCGGCACGTCTTGCAGCGCACCGGGTGCGTGGCCCAGCAGCACCATGGTGCCGGCGTTCACGCGCTGGCGCGCCAGACCCGGCGGCACCAGCCGTGCCAGCGCCGGGTGGCGGTAGGCGGCGTCCACCACCAGTGCACGCGCCGCGGTGGGGCCACCGGCCAGCGCGTCCAGGGTTTCCTGCAGCGGCAGGCCCACGGCGCGCAGCAGCGCCGCCGTGGCCGAGGGTTCCTGGAAGTCGTTGAGCGCCACGTCGCTGGGCAAAAGCAGGTTGCGACCGTCCACCTGCGCTGCCAGGCCGGTGTAGTAGATCAGGCCCACGCCGTCGGCACGCAGGCTGCTGCGAAACTGCTTCAGTGCAGCGCGCAGCGCGTGGGTGTCCAGGTCGTGGTGCAGCAGCACCTCGAAGCCGCCGGCACGCAGTGCGGCGGCAACGGCCTGGCTGTCACGGCGGGCCGAATCGAGCACCGGCCGCGAGCCCAGCGTGCCGATGCCCACCACCAGGGCCAGGCGCTGGCGTGCGGCGCTGCTGCTTGCGGCTGCCGGTGGATGGGCCGCGGGGCCCGGCGCCTGCGCCCAGACGGGTAGCAGCCAGGCACACAGCAGCCCGAGTGCAACCCGCACCGCCACGGGGGCCAGCCTCCTTCGCATCACCAAACACATCCCCTCAAGCACCACGCAAGGTCGAGGCCGGAAGAGTGTAGCCAGCGAAGCGGTCAGGGGTGACGGCGTGTTTCCCTGCCCTCCCTCAGGCTGACAGGGCGATCAAACCGGGCGCCGGGGGCCCGGTTGGCGTCACCGGGGGGGTGCCGATGCGGCCTGGGGCACCACGATCACCGTCGTGCCGGTGCCCGATTTGCCGGTGGCGCCCGTGGCGCCGTCGTAGCCCGTGCTGCCCGTTGCGCCAGTGGCACCCGTGGTGCCGGGGTTGCCTTGATTGCCTGTGCTGCCGGTGTTCCCGGTGTTCCCGGTTTCTCCCGGGGGGCCGGGCGGGCCGGGAACGGCCATGGGCGCCGGCGGCACGTTCACGACGGTGGGTCGGTCGCAGGCTTGCAGGCCCAGTGCCAGCAGTGGCATGGCCAGGTAGATGTAGCGGTTCATGTCGAGTCCTTGGAGGGGCCATGGTCTCAGGGGGCCATGGCCGGACTCAGGATAGGACCCGCAGGTCGCGCTGTCGGTGCGTTGGCAGACGTTGGTCGCAGGCGTTGAGCGCAGGCGGCGCTGTCAGGCGCGGATGCGCTGGACCTGGTGCGACCGGCAGGAATCGAACCTGCGACGTGGCCTTCGGAGGGCCGCATGATATCCACTTCACCACGGTCGCTTTCCGCAGGGCTGCGCATTCTAGCGCCGTGGGTCTGAAGCCTCTGGCGCGGTGCGGGGCGGCCCTGCAGGCGGTGCCATCGGCCCCTCTATAATCACGGGGTTATTGACCGAGCAGGGCACCGCAGGCCCGAGGAATCCATGAGCGATAGCAACCCCGCCGATCACGACGGCCCGCACGAAGGCCCGATCCGCACCCCCAAGCAACTGGTGGCTGCCATCGTGGCGTCTTTTGTGGTGCCCGTCGTGGCCATCATCCTGCTGGTCAACTACGTCGACTTCGGCGCCCGCGAAGGTGCCGGCAGCGATGGCCTGGGTGAAGAGGCCGTGGCCAAGCGCCTGCAACGGGTGGGTTCGGTGGAAATCCGCGATGCGTCGGCCCCAGCCGTGCTGCGTGCCGGTGACGCCGTCTACGCGGCGCAGTGCGCGGCCTGCCACGCTTCCGGCGCGGCCGGTGCGCCCAAGTTCGCTGATGCCGCTGCCTGGGCCCCGCGCATCAGCACCGGTTACGAAGCGCTGCTGACGGCGGTCATCAAGGGCAAGGGCGCGATGGCCGCCCAGGGCGGTGGTGAATTCAACGACCTGGAACTGGGCCGCGCCGTGGTGCACCTGGTGAACAGCGCCGGCGGCAAGATGGATGAGCCCAAGGCACCGGCAGCAGCGGCATCGGCCGCCAGCGCACCGAACTGAGATCGGTGTGGGGCCAACAGGCCCGCCGTGCAGAAGTCACATGGCCGCCGCGAGGCAGTCTTTTTGTGCCCGGCTGCGGCGCAGCGCTTGCATCCAGGGGCCAACCGACGCCGTATGACCCCTGATGCCTTGCCGTGAACCGCCCCCTTTTTCAGCCTCCGGGCAGCGGCCTGAGCACATAGCCGAAGCGCTGGGGCATGTCGGCAAAGTTCATCGCGCCCGGTTGCCAGTGGCCACTTTCCACGGCCTGCGCGGCGAGGCCCATGTCGAGTGTGTGCACCAGGCCGTGACCGATGTCGGTGTGCAGGAAGAGTCGACCGTGTTCGTCGAGCCAGCTGCTGTGCACCTGCGCCGGCTGGCCGGTGTGCGACACCACCGGCCAGCCCGCGGCTTCGCCCACGCGCCACACCCAGGGCGCGGCTTCGACTTCCACGTAGACCCGCTGCGGCCCGTTCTGAAAAAACCACGCGCCGCTGTCGTCGGGGGCGTAGTTGCGCTCGATGAACTCCCGCAGCTTTTCGTGTTCGATGCGGCTGCCCTTGACTTGCGGGAACGGGCCCGCGGCCTGGATGCGGTCGTCGCGCATGAACCAGTTGCCGCGTGTGTCCAGCGCCAGCCAGCCGTGGCAGTGCGGCACCTGGGGCCATTTCAACAGCGCAGCCTTGACGATGTCATCCATGGCCTGGAAGGTACTCCACTCGCCGCTGTTTCATCCGTGCGCCAGCAACCAGTCGCTCACCGCCTGCGGCATGGCCAGCACGTTGGACGGATAACCGCCCTGCGGAAAACCCACGTGGCCGCCCTGCGCCGGTTGCCACAGCGTGACGAAGCGGCCCGCCTCGGCCGCGGTGGGCAGGCTGGCGGCCGGCACGAAGGGGTCGTTGCGGGCGTTCAGCACCAGTGCCGGGATGCGGATCTGCGCCAGGTGCGGCTTGGCCGAGGCGCGGGCCCAGTAGTCGGGTGTGTCGCGGTAGCCGTGCAGCGGCGCGGTGAAGACGTTGTCGAACTCGAACAGGTTGCGCGCGGCGGCCAGCTTGTCGCGGTCGAACAGGCCCGGGTGCTGTTGCCACTTGGCCAGTGCCTTGGGTTTCATCGTGGCCAGGAACATGCGCGAGTACACCAGCCAGTTGAAGCCCGTGTCGATGGCGCGGCCGGCGGCGGCCAGGTCGATGGGCGAACACACCGCGGCCACGCTGGCGGCCGTCTGCGCCGCGCTGTCACCGGCTTCCTGTGCCCAGCGCAGCAATGCATTGCCGCCCAGCGACACGCCCACCACCAGCAACGGCAGCGCGCTGCGCTGGCGCAAGCGCTGCAGGATCCAGCCAATCTCTTCGAAATCACCCGAGTGGTAGGCCCGTGGCGCCAGGTTCAGCTCACCGCTGCAGCCGCGGAAGTGCGGCACGCTGTAGGCCCAGCCGCGCTGCTGCGCGACGGCAGCAAAGGCCTGCGCGTACTGGCTGCCGGTGCTGCCCTCCAGGCCGTGGAACAGCACCAGGTGGCGCGCCAGCTGCGCGCCGTGGCCTGTGCCACTGCCTTGCAGGTGGTCGACATCGATGAAGTCACCGTCGGGTGTGGGCCAGCGTTCGCGCACGAAGCGCGGCGCGGCGGCAACGCTGGGTGGCAGGCGAAGTGAACGGGTCGCGGCCCAGATGGTCTGCAGGTTGCCACCCGGCAGCCACAGCGGGGCTTGGTAACTCTGCACCGCTAGTGCAGCGTGGTGCCGGGTGCGGTGCCGGGGCGGTCGGCACCCAGCACCGGCGGTGCCTTCGCCGCGCCCGGGCTGGCATGGTGCGCGGCCAGGCGCCAGCCCTGCGCGGTCTTGACGTAGACGTTGGTGGCCAGCACCCAGGCCGTCTGCCGGCCCTGTGGGTTCACGACGTCGATGCGTTCGGCCAGGTGGTGCACCGCCGTGCCCATGTGCTGCAGCCGGTGCACCTGTTCGGGCGACACCGGCACGCCACCGTTGACGAAAACAGCCTCGAAGGTGGCGCGGATGGCAACAGGGCCGATGGCCCGCCCGCCACCCGGGTGCACACACACCACCTCGTCGTCGTCGGCCCAGACGGCCATCAGCTTGTCGATGTCGCCGCGCTGCAGCGCTTCGTAGAACTGCGCTTCCACGTCGTCGGGGCTGCCCAACAGCGTGGCGGCAGGAACGGGGTGGCGGGCCATCGGTTCAGCGGCCGTGCCGCTTCAGCGGAAGACCACGCACTTGTGGCCATTGATCAGCACGCGGTGTTCCACGTGCCAGCGCACCGCACGGGCCAGCACCATGCATTCGATGTCGCGACCGACGGCGGTGAAGTCCTCGGCCGACAGCGTGTGGTCCACCCGCTGCACGTCCTGTTCGATGATCGGGCCTTCGTCCAGGTCGGCGGTCACGTAGTGCGCGGTGGCGCCGATGAGCTTGACACCACGGGCATGGGCTTGGAAGTAGGGCCGTGCACCTTTGAAGCTGGGCAGGAAGCTGTGGTGGATGTTGATGGCGCGGCCGGCCAGCGCCTGGCAGAAGTCGCTGCTGAGGATCTGCATGTAACGCGCCAGCACCACCAGGTCGATGCGCTCGCGGTTGATCAACGCTTCGACCTGCTGCTCTTGCGCGCGCTTGGTTTCCGCGCTGCTGCCACCCATCAGGGGCAGGTGGTGGAAAGGGATGTCGTAGCTGGCTGCCAGACCTTCGAAGCTGCGGTGGTTGGACACGATGGCGAGGATGTCCACCGCCAGCGAACCGCTCTTGAAGCGGAACAGCAGGTCGTTCAGGCAGTGCCCGTGCTGGCTGACCATCAGCAGCACCCGCGGCTTCTTGGCCAGGGGGTGGATGTGCACCTGCAGGCTGAACTGTTGGCGTGTGTGTTCGAACAGCGTCAGCAGCGTGTCGGCGCTGGCCAGTTGTGGGGGCGCCTGGAAATGCACGCGCATGAAAAACCAACCCGTGGCATCGTCGCCCTCCAGGTCGCCGAACTGCTGAGAATCGATGATGTTGCAACCGGCCTGGTACAGCAGGCCAGAAACCGCGTGCACGATGCCCTTGGTGTCGGGGCAGGCCAGCGTGAGGACAAACTGATGATCGATCGGCATCGGCAAGATTGTAGGGACCGGGCATGAACCGCGTCGAACCGCAGGACTGGCCACAGAAGAGCCACGAACTGGCCCAGTTGCTGGCAAAAACCGGGCTGGGCGATCGGGCCGCGTTTGCACGCCTGTACGAACGCAGCAGCGGCCACCTGCTGGCCGTGGTGCTGCGCATCCAGCGCGACCGGGCCCTGGCCGAAGACCTGCTGCAAGAGGTTTATGTCTCGGTGTGGAAGGCAGCCGCCAGCTTCGACGCCGCCCGCAGCCAGCCGCTGACCTGGATGACCCACATCGCCCGCAACCGCGCCATCGACAGCCTGCGCCGCGCGCAGGCGCAACCGCGGCTGGAAAGCACCACGCGCGACGAAGACGACGACCGCCCCGATGCCAACGAAGCCCTGGCCGACGAAAGCCCAGGCCCGTTGGACCTGCTCGGCCTGGCCAGCCAGAAACGGCAGCTCTCGGCCTGCATGGAACACCTGACCCCGCCGCAGCGCCAGAGCGTGGCGCTGGCCTTTTTCGATGGCCTGTCGCATGCCGAAGTGGCCGCGCAGCTGCGTGAACCGTTGGGCACCGTGAAAAGCTGGGTGCGGCGCGCGCTGAACACCTTGAAGGGTTGCCTGGACCGGGCGGCCGTTCGAGACACCACAGGGGCGGTGTGATGGACTACGGCAAACCCACCCTCGCCGACGCGCTGGCCGCGCAATACGTCGCCGGCACCCTGCGTGGCGCTGCAAGGCGCCGCTTCGAAACGCTGCTGCCCAGCCATCCGGCGCTGCAAAACGCGGTGCGTGAATGGCAGGACCGCCTGATGCCGCTGACCGGCGCACTGCAGCCCGAAACCCCGTCGCCTGCTGTCTGGCATGCCATCGAAGGCCGCCTGTGGCCGGCGCCCACCGTGTTGCCCTGGTGGCAGCGGCTGGGTCTGTGGCGCGCCTTGTCCGGTGTCGCGATGGTGGCCGTGGTGGGCATGGCGGTGCTGGTCAACCAGCCTTCGCCGCCACAGGCACCGGTGGTGGTGGTGCTGCAGAGCACCGGCACGGCGCTGCCCGACGGAACGGGTGCACCCGGCAGCGTGGTGGCCAGCTTCAGTGCCGACGGCCGCGCGCTGGTGGCCGTGCCCTTGACCAAGGTGGCGCTGCAGACCGACCGCGTGCTGCAACTCTGGTGGGCGCAGGTCGAAGGCCCGCCCAGGTCGCTGGGCCTCATCAAGGCCGACGGCACGACCGTGCTGCCGCCTGGAAGCCTGCCGGGCGGTTTGCGTGGCAGCGGCATCGACCACATGGCGGTCAGTGTCGAGCCGCCGGGCGGGTCGCCCACCGGTCTGCCCACCGGGCCGGTGGTGTTCTACGGCAAGCTGCAGCTGTAGTTCAGCTGTCGGGTTCAGGCGGCCAGTTCAGGCGGCCACCACCGACAGGCCGCGCTCCACCAGGCGCAGGCCCAGCGTTTCGCCCACGTGCCAGGCCCTTTGCACGTCGGGCGAGACGACGAAGATCTCGCCCAGCGCGGTGTTCACGGTCAGCTCCTGCACATTGCCCAGATAGGCCAGCTTGGCCAGCGTGCCTTCCAGCGCGCCCGGCCCAGGTGCCACCACCTGCCAGGCCTCGGGCCGCACGGCCACCTTCACGGCGCCACTGCGCACCGGGCGCCGCGCATGCACGATGAAGGGCCCCAGCTGCACGGTGCCGTCGTCCAGCGCCTGGCCGGCAAAGAGCATGGCCTCGCCCATGAAGCCGGCGACAAACTCGCTGTCAGGCTGTTCGTACAACTGCTGCGGCGTGCCAGCCTGCGCGATGAGGCCGGCGTTCATGATCACGATCTGGTCGCTGACGGCCAGCGCTTCGCTCTGGTCGTGGGTGACGTAGGCCACGGTGAGTTTCAGGCGCTGCTGCAGCGCGCGGATTTCCTCGCGCATGCTGCGGCGCAGGCGTGCGTCCAGGTTGCTCAGCGGCTCGTCGAAGAGCAGCACGCTGGGTTCCAGCACCAGACTGCGCGCCACCGCCACACGCTGTTGCTGGCCACCCGACAGTTCGCTGGGGCTGCGCTGGTCGTAACCCGTCAGGCCCACACTTTCCATCGCGGCCTTGGCGCGGCGTGTGGCTTCGGTCTTGCCCACACCGCTGACGTTCAGGCCGTAGCTGACGTTTTCAATCACGCTGAGGTGCGGGAACAGCGCATAACTCTGGAACACCATGCTCACGTTGCGCTCGGCCGGTCCCAGCGTGGTGACGTCGTGACCGTCGATGAGGATCTGGCCGCTGCTGGGTGAATCCAGCCCGGCGATCATGCGCAGCGTGGTCGTCTTGCCGCAGCCGCTGGGCCCCAGGATGGTGGTCAGCGTGCCCTTGGGCACGACCAGGTCGATGCCCTTCACGACCAGCGGCGAATCGCTGCCGCCGTAGCGCTTGGTGACCTGCCGGAATTCGATGCCCCTGGATTCACTCATGCACTTGTCTTTCTTCGGCCCAGCTTGCGTTCGCCCACCAAAAACTGGATCAGCGCGGTGGCCAGCGACATCAACACGATCAGCACCGTGCAGTAGGCCAGCGCCACGCCGTAGTCGCCGTTGCCCACACGCCCGATGATGTAGGTGGTGGCCAGTTCGTTTTCCGCCGTCACCAGGAAGATCACCGCCGACACCGTGGTCATGCTGCGCACGAAGCTGTAGACCAGCGCCGCCACCAGCGCGGGTTTCAAGAGCGGCAAGACGATGCGCCGCAGCGTCGTGCCGGTGCTGGCTCGCAACATGGTGCTGGCTTCGTCCAGGCTCTTGTCCAGCTGCTTGAAGCTGGCGGTGCCGGCGCGCACGCCCACCGGCAGGTTGCGGAAGACAAAACACAGCACGATGATCAGGCCGGTGCCGGTCAACTCGAACGGCGGCACGTTGAAGGCCAGGATGTAGCTCACGCCCAGCACCGTGCCGGGAATCGCAAAGGCCAGCAGCGCGCTGAACTCAAACGCCTTCTGCCCCGCGAACTGCGTGCGTGCCAAGAGCCAGCTGATCAACAGGCCCAGTGCCGAACAGATGGGCGCGGCAATGGCCGCCAGCTTCAGCGTCGTGAAGAGCGAATTCCAAGCCGTGCCGGCCCAGATCAAACCGTGTTCGCCCCACTGCAGGTCGAAGGCGGTGATGAAGTGTTTCAGCGTGGGTGTGTAGTCGCGGCCCCAGGTCTGCACGAAGCCGCCGATGAAGGCAAACAGGTACACCACCAACGTGAAGGCCAGCCAGGGCCCGGCCACACCCAGGCAGAGGCGGCGCACGCCGTCGGGCAGCGGCATGGCCACACCCGCGTCGCCCTTGCCCGACACCGTGGTGTAGCTGGTGCGGCCCAGCACACGCTGCTGGATGAAAAACACCGTCAACGCAAAGCCAGTGAGGATGAGCGCCAGGCTGGCGGCACGGCCCTGGTCGTACTGCGCACCGACGATGGCAAAAAAGATGTCGGTCGACAGCACCGCGTACTGCCCGCCCACGACGATGGGGTTGCCGAAGTCGGCCATGCTTTCGATGAAGCCCACCAGGAAGGCGTTTGCCAGGCCGGGTTTCAGCAGCGGCAGCGTCACCGTCATGAACGTGCGCACGCGGCTGGCACGCAGTGTCTGCGCCGCTTCTTCCAGGCTGGGCGAGATGCCCTGCACAACACCGCGCATGATCATGAAGGCGATCGGCGTGAAGGCAAACATCTGCGCCAGCCAGACACCGAAGAGGCCGTAGAACCAGCGCGTGGGCGTGATGCCGAAGGCGTATTCCAGGAACTGGTTGACCAGGCCTGCACGGCCGAACAGCAATATCAGGCCCAGGCCCACCACAAACGGCGGCGTGATGATGGGCAAGAGCGCCAGCACGTTCAGCGGCTTGTTCAGGCGCCGGTTGCCGCGTTCGGCGTACAGCGCGATCAGCGTGCCCAGAAAGGTGGTGCCGGTGGCCGTCAGCAGCCCCAGGAACAGCGTGTTCCAGGCCACGCCGCAGCGCACGCCGCCGGCCAGGCAGCCCAGACCCCACACCCGTTCATGGCCCAGACGTTCGCCCAGCGCGGCCGGCGAAAAGGCGCCGTCTTCGTTCAGGAAAGCGCCCAGCAGGCTCTTGCCCACCGGCATGGCCACGAAGAGGATCAGCATCGCACTGCACAGCACCACCGCGCCGGCGATGAAGAAGTCGCCGCGAAAGTAACCCAAGCGCGCGATGCCCGCGCCCAGCAACATCAACAGCGCCAGCAGCACGAGTGCACCACCCAGGCCGATGCCGAACTGGCCCTGCGGCAGTTCGCCGAACAGCGTGTTCAGGATGGCAAACGACCAGCCCGTGGCGCCGATGGTAAAACCCCCACCGACAACACCCAGCAGACCCAGCAGGCTGCCGGCCACCAGCGTCCAGCCCTGCGGCCGTCCGGCGGCCATGCGCCAGGCGACTGCACACAGCAGCAGGCCGGCCAGGCCCAGCCACAACCAGGGCCGGCCGTGTTGCAGCGCATGCACCAGGGCGCTGGCCGTTTCGCTGCCACCGAACACACCGGGCAGCGACTTCAGCAGCGACAGGTTCTGCGGAAAGTACCAGGGCAACAGCACGAAGGCTGCTGCGCCCAGCGCCAGCCAGGCCAGCAAGACGCTGCGGGCGCGTTGCCGGCCGCGGTTCATCGGGGGATAACCTGCCGCTTCAACGTGGCAGCGAGTTCACGTCCTTTTCCCAGCGCGCCAGCAGGCGGCGGCGCTCGGCGCTGGCGCCGTACTTGGCGTAGTCGTAGTTGATGAACTTGATGCTCTTGAAGTCGGGGATGCGCGGGTCCAGCGGCGTGGCCTTGTTGCTGGGCAGCTGGAACTGCTTGGCGGCGGCGCCGAACTGCTGCGCCTGCGCGGTGAGCGCCCATTCGTAAAACTTCTTGGCCGCGTCCAGGTTGCGCGAGCCCTTGATGATGCTCATCGACCCGATCTCTGCACCCGTGCCGTCGGTGGGCGTGATGGTGGCCACCGGGAAGCCTTGCATCGCCTCGCCCGGGCCGTCGTGCACGAAGCTGATGCTGATGGTGGTTTCGCCACGCGCCGCGGCCTTGATGGGCGCGGTGCCGCTGCGGGTGTAGGTGGCAATGTTCTTGTGCAGCGCCTTCATGTAGTCGAAGGCCTTTTCCTCGCCCATCAGCTGCACCAGCGTGGCCACCATCGTGTACGCGGTGCCGCTGCTGGCCGGGTTGGCGACCTGGATCTCGCCTTTCAGCGCCGGGTTCAGCAGGTCGTTCCAGGTCTTGGGCACGGCCAGCTTCTTCTTCGCGATGAGCTCGGTGTTGTAGCCAAAGCCCAGCGGGCCGCTGTAGATACCCACCGTCTTGTAGCCACTTTGCTGGGCCTGCTGCTGGGCCCAGGCGTGCAGCTGCGGCAGCGCCTTGCTCTTGTATTCGAGCGACAGGCCCTGTTCGGCGGCTTGCAGGTGGGGGTCACCGGTGCCGCCGAACCAGACGTCGGTCTTGGGGTTGGCGCGTTCGGCGATCAGCTGCGCCAGCGCCTCGCCCGATCCCTTCAGCGACATGTTGACCTTGATGCCCGTGCTGCGTGCAAACACCGTCTGGATCATGTTGCACCACTCGGCCTGCACCGAGCAGATGACGTTCAGCTGGCCGGCTTCCTGGGCCTGTGCGGGCGCCACGAAGGTGGCGGCGGTGGCCAGCGTCAAGGCGGCCAATCGGGGGGTGGCGTGGGGGCGCATGCGGTCTCCTGGATGCTTGTTGGGGCGACGTTCGGTGTCGGCGGTCGAGATGCCACTGTTGGCCGTGAATGTCATGACACTGTCACGAAGATCGTAGCGCCGCGCCTCGTGCGTCGAGCCTGTGCCTTGGCCCGTGGAAACCCGTGGGCGACATGGGCGCCGCTTAGCATCGGCCGATGTTGAATGCCTTGTCGCTGCCGGCCGTCGTCGCCGGCTTCGTGGCCGTGCTGGTGGGTTTCACCAGTTCGGTGGTCATCGTCTTCCAGGCCGCCGCCGCGCTGGGCGCCACGCCCGCGCAGACGGCGTCGTGGATCTGGGCCCTGGGCCTGGGCATGGGTTTGACCAGCCTGGGCCTGAGCCTGTGGTACCGGCAACCGGTGTTGACCGCGTGGTCCACACCCGGCGCTGCGCTGCTGGTGACGGCCGGTGTGGGCGTGCCCATGGACCAGGCGGTGGGCGCCTTCATCGTCTGCGCGCTGCTGATCACGCTGGCTGGCGCCACGGGCTGGTTTGCGCGTGTCATGGGCCGCATCCCGCAAGCGCTTGCTGCGGCCTTGCTGGCCGGTGTGCTGGCCCGTTTTGCCTTCGATGCCTTTGTGTCGATGCAGCGCGAATTCACGCTCGTGGCGGTGATGTTCGGTGTCTACCTGCTGGGCCGGCGCTGGTGGCCGCGTTACGCGGTGCCTTCGGTGTTGCTGGCCGGCGTGGCGCTGGCGCTGGGCAAGGGGCAGTTGCAGTTCGATGCCGTGCCCTGGGCGCTGGCCACACCGGTGTTCACGGCGCCCAGCTTCACGCTGTCGGCCACCATCGGCATTGCCTTGCCACTCTTCGTGGTGACGATGGCGTCGCAGAACCTGCCCGGCGTGGCGGCCCAGCGTGCCGCCGGCTACGACACGCCGGTGTCGCCGGTCATCACCACCACCGGCCTGGCTTCCTTGCTGCTGGCGCCGTTTGGTGCTTATGCGCTGAACCTGGCGGCCATCACCGCCGCCATCTGCATGGGGCGCGAGGCCCACGAAGACCCGGCGCGGCGTTGGGTGGCCAGTGCCGCGGCAGGTCTGTTCTACATCGCCACCGGCCTGCTGGCCGGTGCGGTGGTGGCGCTGATCGCGGCGTTCCCGAAGGAACTGGTGCTGGCGGTGGCCGGCCTGGCTTTGCTGGGCACCATCGGCAGCGGCCTGGCCACGGCGATGAAGGACGAAAACCAGCGCGAGCCGGCGCTGATCACCTTTGTCGTCACCGCCAGCGGCCTGAGCCTGTGGGGCGTGGGCGCGGCTTTCTGGGGTGTGGTGGCGGGTGCGCTGGCGCTGGCCGTGCAGCGCTGGCGGCGGCCTCAGGCGTAGATGGGGGTTCTTGCACTGTGCAGCCGCAGGTGGCTGCCGTGCTGGTCCACCGTCAGCACCGCGCCGTCGGGCAGCATCTGCCAGCCCGGTTCGTCTTCGCACAGCGGCTCGCTGGCCACGATGGTGCCGCCGGCGCAACGTCGCAGGTACAGCGTCGGTGGTTGGCTGTCGTTGGACATGCGAAACGCGTGCAGCCTTTCACCGTCGGACAGCACGGCAGCAAACCGCAGCGGTGCCTGCACGCCGCGTTCAGCCATCAGCACGACCGTGTCATCCAGCACCGAAGTCACGGCCTCGTCGATGGGCACACCGGCCTGGATGCGCGCCAGCGCCAGCAGGAAGATCAGTTCGCTGTCGGTGGCGCCGCGCCGTTCGGCGTACAGCGTGTCGGGCAGCCAGCCTTCGAGCGTGCGGCGCACCAGGCCGTAACCGCCGATCTGTCCGTTGTGCATGAACAGGTAGCGCCCATGCCGGAAGGGGTGGCAGTTCTGGCGTGCAATGCCACCGGCCGTGGCCGCGCGCACATGGGCAAAAAAGAGGCGCGACGACAGGGTCTGCGACAGCGCCAGCAGGTTGTCGTCGCTCCACGCGGGCATCACCTCGCGGTAGACCCCGGGCTCGGCCCGTTCGCCGTACCAGCCGATGCCAAAGCCGTCGCCATTGGTCACCACCTTGGCCTCTTCGGCGCGCAGCGACTGGCGCATCAGCGAGTGGCGCGGTTTGGCGATCAACTCTTCCAGGAACAGCGGTTCGCCCAGGTAGGCGGCAAGACGGCACATGAGGGCTCCTCGATGCGCTGTTGTCGTCATTTCCTCCCGTGCCTTGAGGCCCGCCGGGCGGCGCCGCGCGGCTTGTGACACAGTGGCGGCCCGCTACCGGAGTGCCGACCGTGCAATTGACCTTCGTCGCCGACCCGCTGGAGTCGTTCAAGACTTACAAAGACTCCACCTTCGCCATGATGCGCGAGGCCGCTTCGCGCGGCCACACGCTGCTGGCCTGCGAACCGCAGCAACTGCGCTGGCAGCGCGGTGGCCCGGTGCAGGCGCAGGTGCGCGAAATCACGCTCACCGGCGATGCCGACGACTGGTTCAAGGTGCAGGACACCCGCACCGTGGCGCTGCATGAAACCGGCGCCGTGCTGATGCGCAAGGACCCACCCTTCGACAGCGAGTACTTCTACGCCACCCACCTGCTGGGCCAGGCCGAGCGCGAAGGCGCGCGGGTTTTCAACAAACCTTCTGCGCTGCGCGACCACCCGGAAAAACTGGCCATCCTGGAGTTTCCGCAGTTCATCGGCCCCACGCTGGTCACCCGCGAAGAAGCCGACGTGAAGGCCTTCCACGCCGAGCACCACGACATCATCCTGAAACCGCTGGACGGCATGGGCGGCATGGGCATCTTCCGCGTCGGCCCCGACGGGCTGAACCTGGGCAGCATCGTCGAAACGCTGAACCGCGGCGGCACGCAGACGCTGATGGTGCAGAAGTACCTGCCCGAGATCGCGCAGGGCGACAAACGGGTGCTGGTCATCGGTGGCCAGGCGGTGCCTTTTTCGCTGGCGCGCATTCCGCAGGGGTCGGAAATCCGCGGCAACCTGGCCGTCGGTGGCAAAGGCGTGGCGCAGCCGCTGACCGAGCGCGAACGTGAGATCGCCAAAGCCCTGGGCCCCGTGCTGACCGCACGTGGGCTGCTGCTGGTGGGCCTGGACGTGATCGGCAGCTGCCTGACCGAAATCAACGTCACCAGCCCCACGTGTTTTGCCGAGATCACGCAGCAGACCGGTTTCGACGTGGCGAAGATGTTCATCGACGCGCTGGAGGCAGCGCTGCGCGGGTCGACGTCTTGAGCGCGCCGACTGCCTGGGTGGCGCTGCTGGATGCCGGCGCCGGCCACGATGCCGAATATGCCGGCGGCCTGTCCAACCACCGGCCGATGGCCTTGCTGGCGCTGGCCCGGCTGGGTGCCAACGACAGCCAACTGCGCAACTTCGACGCCAGCTACAGCCGGCGCCTGCGGCCCGCACCGCCGGCTGTGGCGTGGCCCGTGGGCGACGCCTGGGCTTCGCGCCTGGGCCAGCCCGAAGCCTGGCCGCTGTACCGCGACCTCTTTGTGCAGTGGCTGGACAACGAAGCCGCTGGCGACGTGCTGCGTCAGGTGCTGCCCACCTTGATGCAGGGCTGCGGCGCGGCCGCCTTCCATGGCCTGATCCGCACCGCCTACGCCGTGCAGGCCGCGCACCGGCAGGAACTGGCCGATGCCTTGGCCTACTGGGCCTGCCGCTGGCTGGATCTGGGTTCCAGCGACTTCCACGGTACCGAGGCCGACCCGGAACGCCTGCTGCGCCAGTTGCGCATCACACCGAGCGACGCTTCCTTGATCTTCCAGCGCATGCAGGTGGCCGCTGCACACACCCGCTGCCAGGCCACCGTTTTCCAGCTCAAAGTGGGCCCGAAGACGCTGAACCGCCTGGCCACGCTGGCCGCCCGCGCTTACGCCGCCAGCGGCAACTTCACGGCCTTGCACCTGGTGACCAGCGCCCATGCGCTGCGCGTGCTGCAACCCTGGTTGATGGACGAACCCCCGGTGTTGGACCGTGCGTTTTGTGCCTACTGGCGCGCTTTTGCCGCCGCCGTGTGCGTGGCCGGCCTGCGTGTGCTGCCACCGGCGCCCTTGCGACCCTGGCCTGCCATCGTCGCGCAGGCGGTGAGCAGCGATGACGACCACGTGATCAAGCTGGTGGACAGCTGCCGCGAGCAGGAACGTGCCCTGGGCGGCGCCATCTGGCGGCAGGCTGCGTCGCGCGCCATCGCCTGAACGGGCACTGAGCCACCGCACCGCAGCACCAGCGCCAGCGCCTGCACCGCGCAGGCCGGACAATCCACCCCATGGCTCTTCTCACCCTTGCCGACGCACGCCTCGCTTTCGGCCATGTCCCCCTGCTCGACGGCGCCGCGCTGGCGCTGGAAACCGGCGAACGTGTCGCCCTCATCGGTCGCAATGGCGCAGGCAAGTCCAGCCTGCTGAAGATATTGGCCGGGCTGGAAAAGCCCGACGACGGCATCCTGCAGCTGCAGACCGGCCTGCGCCGGGTCTATGTGGCGCAGGAACCGCTGTTCGACAGCGGCAGCACGGTCTTCGACGCGGTGTCCGAAGGCGTGGCCGAAGCCAAGTTGCTGCGCGAACGTTTCGAGCGCCACGATCCGGCCGACGACATGGACGCGGTGCAGACGCGCCTGGAAGCCGTGGACGGCTGGACCTGGGAGTCGCGCGTGGACCAGGCGCTGCAGCGCTTGAACCTGGATCCGGCTGCGCGCGTGGAAGACCTCTCGGGCGGCACCAAAAAACGCGTCGCGCTGGCGCGTGCGTTGGTCGCCGCACCCGACCTTCTGCTGCTGGACGAACCCACCAACCCCCTGGACATCGACGCCATCGAATGGCTGCAAGACCTGCTGCTGCAGTGGCGCGGCGCGCTGGTCTTTGTGTCCCACGACCGTGCTTTCATCGACGCCGTGGCCACCCGCATCGTCGAGCTCGACCGCGGCTTGTTGCGCAGCTACCCGGGCAGCTTCAAGACCTACGAAAACACCAAGGCCCGCGAGCTGGAAGACGAAGCGCTGGCCAATGCCCGCGCGGAGAAGTTGTTGGCCCAGGAAGAGGTGTGGGTGCGCAAGGGGGTGGAAGCGCGCCGCACGCGCAGCGTGGGCCGCGTGCAGCGGCTGGTCAAGCTGCGTGAACAGCGCGCCGCACGCCGCGACACGCTGGGCCAGGTGCGGCTGGAGCTGGACGCCGGTCTGCCGCCCGGCAAGATCGTGGCCGAGCTGAAAAACGTCGGCATGCACTTCGGTGAAAAGGAGCTGATCAGCGGCTTCACCGCCACCATCCTGCGCGGCGACAAGGTGGGCCTGATCGGCCCCAACGGCACTGGCAAGACGACGCTCTTGAAGCTGATCCTGGGTGAACTGCAGCCCACCAGCGGCAGCGTGCGCCAGGGCACACGGCTGCAGGTGGCCTACTTCGACCAGATGCGTGCCGGCCTGGACCTGGACGCCACGCTGGCCGACACCATCAGCCCCGGCAGTGAGTGGATCGAGGTGGGCACTTCACGCAAACACGTGATGAGCTACCTGAACGACTTCCTGTTCAGCCCCGAACGGGCCCACTCCCCGGTTCGCACACTGTCGGGTGGCGAACGCAACCGCGTGCTGCTGGCGCGCCTGTTTGCACTGCCCGCCAACGTGCTGGTGCTGGACGAACCCACCAACGACCTGGACATCGACACGCTGGAACTGCTGGAAGAGCTGCTGCAGAGTTACGCTGGCACGGTGTTCCTGGTCAGCCACGACCGGCGGTTCCTGGACAACGTGGTCACCAGCACCATCGCCTGGGAAGGCGACCCGGCCTTCGGTGGCCGCCCCGGCCTGTGGCGTGAATACGAAGGTGGCTACGAAGACTGGAAGGTGCAGCGTGCCCGTGGCAAGGTGGCGGCAGCAGCGCCGGCCCCTGCCCCACTGGCCAAGCCGGCCGCCAAGCCCGCCGCTGCCAAGCCCAAGCTCAGCTACAAGGAACAGCGTGAACTGGACGGCCTGCCCGCCCGCATCGAAGCACTCGAAGCCGAGCAGAAAACCCTGCACGAACAACTGGCCAGCCCCACGCTGTACGTCGAAGAAGCCAGCCGCGTCGGTGAACTGCACGCCCGCGCAGAGGCCATCGAGGCCGAGCTGATGGCGGCGCTTGAACGCTGGGAACTGCTGGGCTCGCGGTGAGCCGGGGGCTTCAGTGCGAGCCGCTGGCCGCCGGGTGTGAACGCGTGATGATCAGCCCTGACTGCAGGTACAGGCCGTTCAGCAGCCGCGTCGCGCGCTCGCGGTCCAGGCCCGGCCAGGCGCAGATCTCGGCCAGCGGTGTGGTTTGCCGGCGCAGCCGCGTGACGGCCGAAGCCAGCGTGCCGGCCAGGTCGAGCCCAGAAAAGTCGGTGCTGGGGGCGATGCGGTAGGCCACGGGGCCGGCAATCTCGGGCAGCAGTTCGGCGCGCGAACCGTGCAGTGCCAGCGCCCACAGCACCAACCCCAGCGGCGCGATGTGCTCGACGGGTGCGTCGGCATCGGCCGCGTCCACCTGCAGCACCTTCAGGCCCGACCAGCGCAACAGCCCCCACTGTGCAGACGGCAGCGGCGCATGCACCACCCTTTGCATCGGCAACACGGTCAGGGGCAGCACCAGGCCATCGTGTTCCAGCAGCAAACGCAGCCCACGGCCGTGGCGCACCGCGGCGGCCACCACCTCCAGCACCTCGGGCCGCGTGGTCTTGGCCGCGCCGCCCTCGAAACGCTGCAGGTCCTGCAGCAGCGCGGGCTCCAGCGTGGCCTGCAGCGTGCTCTGCACGCCGTCACGGAACAGCTGGCCGGCCTGGCGCTGACGGCGCTGGAAGTCGCTGACGCGGGGCAGCACGGTGTCGAAGTGCGGACGGGTGGGGTCGAAGTTGGCAGGCACACCCGGATTGGACCTGGGCCCCGGGCCCGTCCCGGACCTGGGGCTGTTTCAACGGTGTCAGGATGTGTGTGGTGCCCGGGCGACCCCCGGAACGCGGTGCTGCCGCTGTTTGCGGCCCTTGCGTGCCGGCCGCGGGCAGACAAACCGCCCCGCGCCCCTTAGAGTCCGGCGCCATGAACAAGCTTTCACTGCCGAGCCGCAGGCTCACCCGCACGCTGGCCCTGGTGGCCGGCACCTTGATCAGCCAGGCGGCACTGGCCGCGCCGGCGTGGATCACGCTGTCGGCCGACGCGCTGGCGGTGTTGCAGCGCATGGTGCCGCAGACCCAGGTCGTGGGCACCGCGCAGACCCCCGTGGCGGTGCCGCTCAGTGCCCGCAGCCCCGCGCTGCAGACACGCAGCGAGACGGTGCACGCGGTGGAAATCGACGAGCAGTGGATCGAGATGCTGTCGCTGATGGTGCACCGCGAACTGGCGCGCTGCGGCGGCTTCGTGCACCACGCATCGCAGGCCGAGGCGCTGGCCACGCTGCACCGCCTGTCGCTGGCGGACGCACAACCCAGCGCCGTGGGCCCCGCACCCAGCTACGCCATCGACAACCCCAAGGAAGTGCAGGCCCTGTTGCCGTTGATGCAGGGCAGCCACCTGCTGGCCACGGTCGACGGCCTGGCGGCGTTCCAGAACCGGCGTCACACCAGCAGCCACGGCGTGGCGGCTTCGGACTGGTTGGCCGACAAGTGGCGTGCGCTGGTGCCGGTGGGCCGAAAGGGCGTGCGGGTGACGCAGATCAGCCACAGCGGCTACCCGCAGAAGTCGGTGATGCTGGAAATCGTGGGCAGCACGCGGGCCCATGAGTCGGTGGTGCTGGGCGGCCATCTGGACTCGATCGCCTCGGGCACGGTGGAAGGTGCACGGGCGCCCGGCGCCGACGACAACGCCAGCGGCATCGCAGCGCTGACCGAGATCATCCGCGTGATGATGGCCGGCAACTACGTGCCTTCGCGCACCTTGCGCTTCATCGGCTACGCGGCCGAAGAAGTGGGCCTGCGGGGCTCGAGCGACATCGCCGCCGACTTCCTGACCCGCAGTGAACAGGTCATGGGCGTGCTGCAGCTGGACATGACCGCCTTCCAGGGCGACAGCACCGACATCTGGCTCTACACCGACTACACCAGCGCGCTGCAGAACACCTTCCTGGCGCAGCTGGTCAACAAGTACCTGCCGATCTACAGCGTGGGCTACAGCGCCTGCGGTTACGCCTGCAGCGACCACGCCTCGTGGCACAACCGCGGCTTCCGCGCTTCGTTCCCGCACGAAGCCAGCAACGCCAACTACAACCGCACCATCCACACCCTCAACGACACCACCGCCACCTTCGGCAATTCTTCGGCCCACATGCTGAAGTTTGCCCAGCTGGGGCTGGTGTACGCGGTCGAACTGGGCAGCCTGCCGCGGGGTGTGCGCGGTGCGGTCGCGCTGGGCAACTGAGGCAGCGCGCTCAGCCGTTCAACAGTTCAACGGTTCACCGGCGCAGCGCCTGCAGGCGCTGCCAGAAGCGCACGTCCTGGGTCGTCGCAAAGTTCACGCGCATCAGTGAAGTGGGCCGCGGCGTGGCGTGGAACAGCGTGCCCGGGGCGATCAACCAGCCTTCGTCCAGCAGCTGCTGGGCCAGCGTTTCGGTGTCGGTGCCCACGTCGACCCAGCCAAACAGGCCGGCCGGTGGTGTGACGAAGTGGCAGCCCGCGGCCTGCGCCAGGCGCACCGTGCGCGCCCGCGCAGCGTCGAGCTGGGCCACCACCCGTTCGGCATGGCGGCGCAGCAGGCCTTGTTGCAGGCACAGCGCCACGGCTTCTTCGAGCGGGCCGGGGGTGGTCAGGCTGCTCAGCAGTTTGGTGTCGATCAGGCGTTCGGCCAGCGCGGCCGACGCAGCGACGTAACCCACGCGCCACTGCGGCGTCAGGATCTTCGAAAAGCCGCTGATGTAGACCGTGCGCTGCAGGCCGTCCAGCTGCGCCAGGCGCGTGGCGTGGGGCGGCGCCAGCCAGGCGTAGGTGTCGTCTTCGACGATGGTCAGGTCGTGGGCTTCGGCCAGCTGCAGCACACGGTGCGCGGTGGCCGGTGTCAGGCTGTGGCCAGTGGGGTTGTGCAGCACCGAGACGGTGACGTACAGGCGCGGTTTGTGGGCCTGCAGCAGGGCTTCCATCACTGTCAGGTCGGGGCCACCGTCGGCGGTGCTGCCGCGTGGCACCGGCAGCAGGCGCATGCCCAGGCGCGTGAGCCGGGCGTATTCCACCGCCCAGCCGGGTTCGTCGACCAGCACCGCGTCGCCCGGCTGCAGCAGCGTGCGGCTGACGATGTCCAGCGCGTGGGTGGCGCCGACGGTGGTGACGATCTGCGCGCTGGTCGCCGGCACGCCCAGGTCGGCCAGGCGCTGCACCAGCGCGTCGCGCAGCGCCAGGCTGCCGGCGGGGTCGCCGTAGCCCAGCCAGGCCTGGGGCTGCTGGCAGACCTTGCGCAGCGTGCGCTGCAGCAGTTCGGCGTCCAGCCAGGCTTCGGGCAGCGTGCCCATGCCGGGCGCGGGCAGACCGCCTTGCGCCTGGAACATGCTGCGGATCAGCGCCGTGGCGTCCACCGGCGCGGGCAGCGGTTTGCGTTCGCCGCGTGTGGCCGTCGGCAAGGGCACGGCGGTTTCGCGCACGAAAAAACCGCGCTGCGGGCGCGCCTGCACCAGGCCGCGGGCCTGCAGCAGGTCGTAGGCGCCGACCACGGTGCTGGGGCTCACGCCGTGGCGCTGGGCGCAGTCGCGCACCGACGGCAAGCGGGCACCCGGCGCCAGCAGCCGCTGCTGGATGCGCTGGCCGAACCGGTCGGCCAGCTGCTCGGCCAGGCTGGCATTGGCACCGTGGGCAACGAGGGGGCTGGACTGTGCGGCTGACATGGTCGGTACAGATGGCGCTTCTGTTTTCGGAAGTGTATGGCCTCTGTATTGTTGCCGTCGACTAGACTGCGCCCCATGTCGCCGCCCTGGACCCTGCAGCTGCCGATGACCTGGCCCGAACTGACCGCCCTGCTGGTCTTCGCCACGGCCATGGCCTTCACACCCGGGCCCAACACCACGCTGTCGGCGGCGCTGGCGGCCAACCACGGCTTGCGCCACGCGATGCGCTTCGTGGTTGCCGTGCCCTTCGGCTGGGGCCTGCTGCTGCTGGGTTGCACGCTGGGCCTGGGTGCCGTCATCCAGGCCGAGCCGGCGCTGCGGGGCACGCTGAAATGGGGCGGCCTGGCCTACATGCTGTGGCTGGCCTGGAAGTTGGGCACATCACGCGGCGTGGCGCAGGCCGACGAGCGGCGCTTCGACGTCGGCTTCGGCAAAGGTGTGCTGCTGCAGTTCGTCAACATCAAGGCCTGGATGAACGCCTTGCTCATCAGCGCCGGCTGGGTGACGGTGGCCGACCCGGTGTGGCCGCGCCTGGCGCTGGTGCTGCCCTTGATGATGGCTTACGGCCTGGCCAGCAACTTCACCTACGCGCTGGTCGGTTCCTCACTGCGCGGCTGGTTGTCGACGGGCAACCGGCTGGCCTGGTTCAACCGCGTCCTGGCGGCCGTGCTGGTGGCCACGGCCGCCTGGATGGCCGCGCTGTGAGGCAGCCATGAGCCCCACCAACAAGGGCTTTGCCTTGGGGGTGCTGGGCGTGGTGATCTTCGCCATGACGCTGCCGATGACGCGCCTGGCCGTCGGCGACAACAGCGACCCGCAGCTGACCCCCGCCTTCGTGACCGCCGGCCGTGCCGCACTGGCCGGACTGTTGAGCGTGTTGTACCTGCTGGCCGTGCGTGCGTCATGGCCGGCCACGCGGCACTGGCCCGCGCTAGCCGTCAGCGCCATCGGCACCGTGGTGGGTTTTCCGCTCAGCCTGGCGCTGGCGCTGCGGCAGGTCGACGCAATGCACGCGGCGGTGGTCACCGGGCTGATGCCGCTGTCCACGGCGGTCATCGGCGCGCTGGTGCTGCGCCAGCGGCCCTCGATGGGTTTTTGGGCCTGTGCGCTGGCCGGCTGCGCCTTGGTGCTGGCCTTTGCCGCCTGGCAGGGCGGCGGTGTGCTGTCGGCGGGTGACGGCTGGCTGCTGCTGGCGGTGCTGTTCACCGGCATCGGCTATGTCGCTGGCGCCAAGGTAGCAGCGGAAATGCCGGCGCCGCAGGTCATCTGCTGGGTGCTGGTGATGTCGCTGCCTTTCACGTTGCCGGCCACGGTCTGGTTCTGGCCCGACGCGCCGGCCCGGGCAGCGTCGTGGTTGGGCTTTGTCTACGTGTCGCTGTTTTCGATGTGGCTGGGCTTTTTTGCCTGGTACCGCGGCCTGGCGCTGGGTGGCCTGGTGCGGGTGAGCCAGGTGCAGCTGATCCAGCCTTTCCTGGCGCTGATGTTCGCGGTGCCGGTGCTGGGCGAAAAGCTCGACGCGCTGACGGTGGTCTTTGCGCTGGCGGTGGTCGGCGTCGTCCTGCTGGGCAAGCGCATGCCGGTGGGGCGGGCTGCGCAGGTGCCGGCATGAAGACGCTGGGCCTGCTGGGTGGCATGAGCTGGGAGAGCACCGCCGTCTACTACCGCCTGCTGAACCAGGGCGTGGCGCAGCGGCTGGGCGGCTTGCACAGCGCGCAACTGCTGCTGCACAGCGTGGACTTCGCGCCCCTTGCCGCCTTGCAGGCGAAGGCCGACTGGGCCACAGCCGCGCAGCACCTGGGCGATGCCGCACGTGGCCTTCAGCGCGCTGGCGCCCAGGGCCTGGTGCTGGCCACCAACACCATGCACAAGGTGGCGGGTGCGATCGAAGCGGCCAGCGGCCTGCCGCTGCTGCACATCGCCGACGCCACGGGCACCGCTCTGCTGGCGGCTGGCATTCAGCACGCGTCGCTGCTGGGCACCCGCTTCACGATGGAAGACGACGGCATCGTTCGCGGCCGGCTGCAGCAGCGTTTCGGTCTGCAGATCAGCGTACCCGATGCAGACGATCGTGCCCTGATGCACTGCGTCATCTACGACGAACTGTGCCGTGGTCTGATGCGGCCCGAATCACGTGCCGCCGTGGTGGCGCTGATCGACCGCCAGCGTTTGCGCGGTGCACAGGCCGTGATCCTGGGCTGCACCGAAATCGGTCTGCTGATCGACACCACCTGCAGCCCGCTGCCCGTTTTCGACACCACCGCGCTGCACGCCGCAGCAGCGGTGAGCTGGATGCTCCTGGAGACCCCATGACCTGGAAAATGGCCCGCCGCGCCGAGCGGCTGAACCCGAGCACGATCCGCGAGATCCTGAAGATCACTGAACGCCCCGGCATCATCAGCCTGGCCGGTGGTTTGCCGTCGGCCGACACCTTCCCGGTGCAGGCCATGCGCGAAGCCACCACGGCGGTCTTGCGCGACACACCGCGTGAAGCGCTGCAGTACGCGGCCAGCGAAGGTTTCGGCCCGCTGCGCGAATGGGTCGCGGCACACATGGCCGGCCACGGCGTGAAGGCCGACGCCGACCAGGTGCTCATCACCACCGGCTCGCAGCAGGGGCTGGACCTGGTGGGCAAGGTGCTCATCGACCCGGGCAGCACGGTGGCCGTCGAGTCGCCCACCTACCTGGGTGCATTGCAGGCCTTTGCGCCTTACGAACCGAGTTTCGTGGCCGTGGAAGGCGACGAAGAAGGCCCGCTGCCCGACGCGCTGGACGCTGCCCGCGACGCCCGCTTCCTGTACCTGCTGCCCAACTACCAGAACCCCACCGGCCGCTGCCTGCCGGCCGCGCGCCGCCTGGCGCTGGTGGAAAAGGCGCAGTCGCTGGGCCTGCCCATCGTCGAAGACAACCCGTATGGCGACCTGTGGTTCGACGAGCCGCCACCGCCCCCGGTGTCGGCCACTGCAGGTACTGGCGAGATGGGCGACAGCGGCGGCGCCCTCTACCTGGGCTCGTTTTCCAAGGTGCTGGCACCGGGCCTGCGGCTGGGTTACGTGATCGCGCCCAGGCTGCTTTACCCCAAGCTGCTGCAGGCCAAACAGGCGGCCGACCTGCACACCCCCGGTTTCAACCAACGCGTGGTGCACGAGGTCATCAAAAACGGTTTCCTGCAGGACCACGTGCCCACCATCCGCGCCCGCTACAAGGCGCAGCGCGACGCGATGCAGGCCGCGCTGCAGCAGCACCTGCAAGGGGTGGCGCGCTGGCAGCGGCCGGTGGGTGGCATGTTTTTCTGGCTGGAACTGCCGGCCCACATCGACGCCACCGCGCTGCTGCCGCAGGCCGTCGAAGCCGGCATGGCCTTCGTGCCGGGCAGCACCTTCTTCCCACAGGGTGGGCACACAAACACCTTGCGCCTGAGCTTCGTGACGGTGCCGCCCGACAAGATCGCCCAGGGTGTGGCGTTGCTGGCGCAGGTGTTGAAGCAGCAGCGATGAGGCACATGCGATGAACAGGCCCTTCCAGCAAGTCGACGTCTTCACCGACCGCCCCTACTTCGGCAACCCGGTGGCCGTGGTGCTGGACGGGCAGGGCCTGGACACGGCCCAAATGCACCGCTTCACCGAGTGGACCAACCTGTCCGAAGCCACCTTCGTGCTGCCGCCCGAAGACCCGCAGGCCGACTACCGGCTGCGCATCTTCTGCCCCGGCCGCGAACTGCCTTTTGCCGGCCACCCCACGCTGGGCAGCTGCCACGCCTGGCTGGCGGCAGGCGGGCAAGCCAAGGGTGAATTCATCGTGCAGGAATGTGGTGTGGGCCTGGTGCGCATCCGGCGCGACGGCCAGCGCCTGGCCTTTGCCGCGCCGCCGCTGCGCCGCAACGGTGCGCTGGACGATGATGAGCTCGACCGCATCCTGCGTGGCCTGCAGCTGAACGCCACCGACGTGCTGGCCAGCGCCTGGTGCGACAACGGCCCCGGCTGGCGTGCGCTGTTGCTGCGCAATGTGGACCGACTGCTGGCGCTGAAGCCCGATGCCACGCTGCTGAAAGGCCTGGACGTGGGCCTGGCTGCCTTGCACCCGGCCGGCGGCGAAAACCAACTGGAGGTGCGGGCGTTTTTTCCCGGCAACGGCGGCACCGTGGTCGAAGACCCGGTCACCGGCAGCCTGAACGCGGCGTTGGCTCAGTGGCTCATCGGCAGCGGCAGGCTGCCTTCAAGCTACGTCGCCGCACAAGGCACGGCGATGGGCCGTGCCGGGCGGGTGTTTGTGCAGCAGCAGGGCAGCGACATCTGGATCGGCGGCCACAGCGTCAGCTGCATCAGCGGGCAGGTGGAGTTGTGACGCAGTGGGTCGTGACGTGACGCAGCAGGCGCTGCTGGACCACCTGATCGTCGCGGCCGCCACGCTGGACGAAGGCGTGGCGTGGTGTGAATCGACGCTGGGCGTGACGCCGGGGCCGGGCGGCCGGCATGCCTTCATGGGCACCCACAACCGGCTGCTGAAGATCGCCACGCCGGCTTACCCGGCGGCCTACTTCGAGATCATCGCCATCGACCCCGAAGCCAAGCCGCCGCAGCGCCCACGCTGGTTCGGGCTGGACGACGCGGCGCTGCAGGCGCGGCTGCGCGATGGCCCGCGGCTGATCCACCTGGTGGCGCGGTCGACGATGCTGGACATGCACCGCTGGGGGCTCATCACCGTGGGCTTGAAACCGGGCGAGCCCATCGCGGCCAGCCGCGAGACCCCGGCCGGCACCTTGTCGTGGGAGATCCTGGTGGCCGCCAACGGCGCGCTGGACTGCGGCGGTGCCTTGCCGACGCTGATCCAGTGGAAAGGCCCGCACCCGACCGACAACATGCCCGATTCGGGCATCACGCTGAAGGCCTTGACCTTGCACGGTGTGCCCGAACGTGCGCGCCAGGTGCTGCGCCTGCCGGGTGTGCAGGTGCTGCCCGAACCGGGCCCGGCGCTTGTTGCCACCCTGTCCACGCCGCTGGGTGACGTGGTCTTGCAGAGTTAGCCGCATGACCGAAGAACTCTTCCGCGAAGACGCCACGCTGCTGCACTGCGAAGCCACCGTGCTGGCAATGGACGAAGCCGGCATCGTGCTCGACCGCACCGTGTTCTACCCGCTGGGTGGTGGCCAGGCGGGTGACGCCGGCACGCTGACTTCAGCCGACGGCGCGGTGCTGCACATCACCGACACCCGCAAGCACAAGGAACGCCCGGGTGCCATCGCCCACGTACCGGCGGCCGCTGCCGACCTGGCAGCTTTTGCGCCGGGCACCCGCGTGCTGGCGCGCATCGACGCCGACCGCCGCCGCGCCCACATGCGCTTCCACACCGCCACGCATCTGCTGTGTGCGCTGGTGCCGCACCCGGTGGACGGCTGCAGCATCACGGCCGGCTACGCGCGGCTGGACTTCCACATGAACGAGCCGCTGGACAAGGATGCGCTGAGCGCTGGCATCGCCCGCCTGGTGGCCGGGGCCCATGCGGTCAGCCACCGCTGGATCAGCGAAGAAGAACTGGACGCCAACCCGGGCCTGGTGCGCAGCATGAGCGTGATGCCCCCGCGTGGGCTGGGCCGCATCCGCGTGCTGGAGATCGAAGGTGTGGACCTGCAGCCCTGTGGGGGCACGCACGTGGCCAATACCGCCGACGTGGGCGCGGTGGTGGTCACGAAGATCGAAAAAAAGAGCGCGATGACGCGGCGCGTGGTGCTGGGCTTTGTCGACTGAAAGGTCGTGAATCCAGCGCCTGGCACGCAGCAAAAAGCCCGCCGAAGCGGGCTTTCATCCGCAGGCGGCCCACGGGCCGCCCACCCGCCCCATCACTGGTTGCGGAAGTTGTCGTGGCAGCTCTTGCAGGTGCCGGCGGCGTTGCCGAAGGCGGCCTTCAACTGGTCCAGGTTGTTGGCCTTGGCGGCCACGGCCAGGGCGGCCACGGCGTCTTGCATCTTCTTGGCTTCGCCGTCGAACTTGGCGCGTTCGGTCCAGACGTTGGCCTTGGGCGAACCCTTCTCGGTGCCCGAAGTGCCTTCCACGAAGCCCGCGTACGGCAGCTTGGACACAAAGGCCACCACGTCGGCATTGGCCGCCGCCGCGGCGCCGTCGAACGGTGCACGGCCACTGGCCATGGCGCCGATGCGGCCGAAGTGCGTGCCCATGACCTGGAAGGCGGCCTTGCGGTACTTGACCGCGTCTTCGGGTTTCTGGAATTGCGCTGCGGCGGGCAGGGCGGTCAGGAGTCCGGCCACGGTGGCGGCGGCAAGGAAGAAACGGGTCATGCGTGATCTCCGATCGGGAGTTGCTGAATGGACCGGGCTGCTCGCACCGGCCCTGGCAGTGTACGCACGGCCCAGGCAAATGATTCCATCGCCGGCGCGTTGCCAACTTCGCGTGCAGTCGCGGTATGGTTGCGCCACCGGACGCTGGCCGTCCTGACCCGGCAAGCCGATGCCGCCTGCCTGAGCACCATGAACGTTTCAGACGCCGCGCAGCCTTTGGCCAACAACCCGACTGCCGTGCGGGTGTGGGACCTGCCCACCCGCCTCTTTCACTGGGCGCTGGCCGTGACTCTGGTGGCTTCGGTGGTCAGCGCCAAGATCGGTGGCAATGCCATGGTGTGGCACTTCCGCTTCGGCTGCGTGGTGCTGGCCCTGATCGTGTTCCGTCTGCTGTGGGGCCTGGTGGGTGGCCGCTGGTCGCGTTTTGCCAGCTTCGTCTACGCCCCCGCCACGCTGCTGCGTTACCTGCGCGGTCAGGCGCGGCCCGGTGAACACCTGGACGTGGGCCACAGCCCGCTGGGCAGCCTGTCGGTGTTTGCGCTGCTGGCCGTGATGGGCGTGCAGGTGGCCACCGGCCTGGTGGCCGACGACGAGATTGCCAACATCGGCCCGCTGAACCGCTTCGTCAGCAGCGACACCGTGAGCCAGGCCACCGGCTGGCACAAGGAATACGGCCAGTGGCTGCTGATTGCGCTGGTGGTGCTGCACGTGCTGGCCATCGTGTTCTACCTCGTGAAAAAGCGTCTGAACCTGGTCACGCCCATGGTGCTGGGCGACAAGCCGCTGCCGGCCGGCACACCGGCCAGCGCCGACGGCCTGCCGCAGCGCCTGCTGGCGCTGGTGCTGATCGTGCTGTGTGGCGCGGGCGCGTTCTGGGTTTACGGCCTGGGTTACTGAGCGCAGCCACATGCCGCTGGAGCCCATGGACGAAAGTCCGCTCATCGAACTGCTGCCGGCCGAGACGCCGGAACACGTTCAGGCCGTGCGCGAGCTGTTTGTCGAGTACGCCGCGTCGCTGCAGGTCGACCTGTGTTTCCAGAACTTCCAGGCCGAGCTGGCCGGGCTGCCCGGGCCCTATGCAGCGCCCGGCGGCGCGCTGTTGCTGGCGCTGGTGGACGGCGCGCCGGCCGGTTGTGTGGCCATGCGGCCGCTGCCCGAGTCGGACCACACCAACGCCTGCGAGATGAAGCGCCTCTTTGTGCGACGTGCCTTTCGCCGCTTCGGCCTGGGCCGCCTGCTGACGCAGCAACTGATGGAGCTGGCCACGCAGGCGGGCCATTCCTGCATGCTGCTGGACACGCTGGACGACATGGCAGCGGCGCGCGGCCTCTATGTCGCGCTGGGCTTCGTCGAGATTCCGCCCTACTACTTCAACCCGATTCCTGGGGCGCACTACCTCAAGGTCGAGTTGGATGCACCGGGCAGCCGCTGGTGAACGGGCACGGTCAGCGGGTCATCGGCCTTGCGGCATCATCCGGCTGTGGCCAGCCAGGCCGGCCCAGCGCCTGAGCCGGCTCCCGACCCAGAAAAGCACGGAGACAACCATCACTACATCCCTTGAACTGCGTGCCGGCGACTTGCGTCTGGCGCTGCGCCCCGACCTTGGCGGTGCCATCGCCGGCCTGTGGCTGTCCGACGTGCCGGTGCTGCGCAGCAGCGAAGCGGCCGACCTGGCCAGCTCGCGGCTGTCGGGCTGTTACCCGCTGGCACCGTATTCCAACCGCCTGGGTTACAGGCGCTTTCGCTGGCAGGGCCAGGACCACACCACGGCGCCCAACTTCGACGACAACCCCCATTCGGTGCACGGCGTGGCCTGGCAGCGGCCGTGGACGGTGGTGTCTTCGTCGGCCAGCGAAGCCGAACTGAGCTGCACGCACACACCCGATGCAGACTGGCCCTTTGCCTTCACGGCGCGTCAGCGCTTCGTGCTGACGGCCGAGGCCCTGGAAGTGCACCTGGCCTTCACCAACGACGGGGCCAAGCCCCAGCCGGTGGGCCTGGGCTGGCACCCCTACTTTCCCAAGCGCAGCCGCAGCCGCCTGCACATCGAGCTGACCGAGCGCTGGGACAACGACGCCAGTGGCCTGCCCACACGCCACGTGCCGCAGCCGGGCATCGACGGCGACGTGGCGCACCTGGCCTTCGACAACTGTTTTGCCGGCTGGCGCGGGCCGGCACGCATCCGCGACGAAAAGCTGTCGATGCGGCTGAGCTCTTCGCTGCCGTACCTGGTGGTGTTCACGCCCGACGACAAGCCTTACTACTGCGTCGAGCCGGTCAGCCATGTCAGCAACGCCATCCACATGGCCGACCCGGCGGCTCACGGCCTGCGCGCCGTGGCGCCCGGCGCCACTTTCGACGCCTGGATGAAGCTGGAGATCGAACACGCATGACGGAGCGCTTCGAAGCGCTGCCGGTGGCGCCTTCGCTGCTGGGTGAGTCGCCTTTCTGGCAGCCCGACGAAGCGGCGCTGTACTGGTGTGACATCCCGGGCAAGGCACTGCACCGCTGGCACCCGGGCAGCGCGCAGCACCGCAGCTGGTCCTTCGACACCGAACCCGGCTGCGCCGCACCGCTGCCCGGCGGCGACCTGCTGCTGGCCATGCGCGACGGCCTGTTCCGCTTCAGCCCGGCCAGCGGTGAACGCCGGCGCCTGGCCGCACCGCCCTATGACCCCAAGACCGAGCGTTTCAACGACGGCAAGGCCGACCCGCAAGGGCGGCTGTGGGTGGGCACGATCTACGAGCCGCGCCAACCCGCCGCGGCTGCGCTGTACCGCTGGGCCGCTGGGCGACTGAGCCGCATGGCCGGCGACGTGACGGTCAGCAACGGCCTGGCCTTCAGCCCCGACGGCGGCACGCTGTACTGGGCCGACACACCGCAGCACCGCGTCATGGCCTATGACTTCGACGCGGTCGAAGGGGCCTTGTCGCGGCCGCGGGTCTTCCAGCAGTTTGAACCGAAGCAACCCGGACAGGACCTGACGCTCTACGGTGGTCGCCCCGATGGTGCAGCGGTTGATGCCGAAGGTGCCTACTGGTGTGCGATGTTCGAAGGCCGGCGCCTGGTGCGCATCGCACCCGATGGCCAGGTCTTGCAGACCCTGGCGCTGCCCGTGCGCTGCCCCACGATGCCCTGTTTTGGCGGGCCCGACCTGCGCACGCTGTACGTCACCACCGCACGCGAAAACCGGCCTGCTGCCGAGTTGGCCGCCGAGCCTTGGGCCGGCTGTGTGCTGCACACCCGGGTCAGCGTGCCCGGCCTGCCGGTGAACTTCGCGCGCGGATGAACGGCTGAAAGATGCGCCGGCCATGACCCACCTGCTGCGTCGCGAAGACCTGCTGGCCCGCTTGCAGCAGCCGCAGGAATGGGACCTGGCCGTCATCGGTGGTGGCGCAGTGGGCCTGGGTGTGGCGCTGGACGCGGCGGTGCGAGGCTTTTCCGTCGTGCTGGTGGAGGCGCAGGACTTCGCCAAGGGCACCTCGTCTCGCGCCACCAAGCTGGCGCACGGCGGTGTGCGTTACCTGGCGCAAGGCGACATCGGCCTGGTGCGCGAGGCTCTGCACGAACGCGGCGCGATGCTGGCCAACGCACCGCACGTGGCGCAACGCCTGCCGTTTGTCATGCCCGCCTACCACTGGTGGGAGCGCAGCTTCTACGGCGTCGGCCTGAAGGCCTACGACGCGTTGGCCGGCCGCCAGGGGCTGGGCGGCACCGAGTGGCTGAGCAACACCCGCACACGTGAGCTGCTGCCCGGTGTGCAGCCACGTGGCCTGCACGGCGGTGTACGTTACTGGGACGGCCAGTTCGACGACGCGCGGCTGGCGCTGGCGCTGGCGCGCACCGCCGCCGCCCGCGGCGCCTTGCTCGTCAACCACTGCGAAGCCACCGGCCTGGTGCGCGAAAAGGGCCAGGTGCGTGGCCTGCACGTCCGGGACACCGAGAGCGGCGTCGCCGCCACCCTGCGCGCCCGCTGCGTTGTGAATGCCACGGGTGTGTGGGTGGACAGCATCCGCGACATGGACGCCGACGAAGGCGCGCCCCTGCGCCCGCGCATGGTGGCCCCCAGCCAGGGTGTGCACCTGGTGGTCGAACGCCAGTTCATGCCGGGCCAGCACGCGCTGCTGGTGCCCAAGACCGAGGACGGCCGTGTGCTGTTTGCCGTGCCGTGGCTGGGCAAGACCATCCTGGGCACCACCGACACCCCACGCACGGACCTGACGAAAGGACAGCTGCCGCTGGAGCCGCAGCCGCTGGCCGAAGAGGTGGCCTTCATCCTGCGCGAATCGGCCCGTTACCTTTTGCGCGCGCCGCAACGCAGCGACGTGAAGTCGGTGTGGGTGGGCTTGCGGCCGCTGGTTCGTCCGGAGAGCGAGCGCGGTGAAGGCAGCGACACGGTCAGCACCAAGTCCATCTCGCGCGAACACACGGTGCTGGTGGGGCGCTCGGGCCTGGTCACCGTGACCGGCGGCAAGTGGACGACCTACCGCTCGATGGCCGAAGACGTGCTGTCGCGCTGCATGGCCCGTGGCCTGCTGCCGCACAAGGCAGGTGGTGTGACGGCGCGCCTGCCGCTGATCGGCGCCGCGCCGGGCCGGCCGCTGGGCGAACCGCCCGGCGAACACCTCTACGGCAGCGAAGCCACCTTGTTGCGCAGCCTGCCCGGCGCGCAGCAGTGGCTGTGGCGCGAAGCCAATGGCGGCCTGAGCGAAGCCATGGTGCGCTTCGCCGCGCGCTACGAGATGGCCCGGGGTGTGGAAGACGTGCTGGCCCGCCGCAGCCGACTGCTGTTCCTGGATGCTGCCGAAGCGGCGCGCCAGGCCGACGCCGTGGCGGCGATCCTGGGCGAAGAACTGGGGCACGTGGTGCCCACCGAAAACTTCAAGGCGCTGGCGGCGCAGTACCTGCGCCTGCCCTGAACCCGCGCTTGCTTGTGCGCTGGCCTCAGGCGCCCGACGGGTACTTCACGCTGCAGCCGTAGGGCCGGGTGGCGGCCTGCGTGACCGGCTTGCCGGCCAGCGTTTCGGCCAGCGCCACTTTCACGTGGTTGGTGGCGGTGGCTACGTCGGCCGGGTTGGACGAAGGCTTGTTGTCGATGCCGCCGGCATACACCAGCACACCCTTGGGGTCGACGATGTACATGTGCGGCGTGGTGCGCGCACCGTAGGCACGGCCCACCTTGCCGTCGGGGTCCATCAGCGTGGCCGACGCGGCGGCTTTCTGCGATTGCATCCACTGCGCCAGCGCGGAGGGTGCTTTGTAGTCACTGTGTTCCGGCGCAGTGGAATTGACCGTCAACCAGACCACGCCCTTGGCCGTGGCTTCTTTCTGCGTGCCCTGCATGTTGGCGCTGCCGTAGTGCTTCACGACGTAGGGGCAGCCGGGGTTGACCCATTCCAGCACCACGTGTTTGCCCTTGAAGTCGGCCAGCGAGACGGCCTTGCCGCTGGTGTCGGTGGCGGTGAAGGCCGGTGCGGGCTGACCCACGGTGGCATTGGCCCGTGCGGCACCGGTGGCCAGGCCCAGGGTGGTCGCGACAGCGGCGGCAAGCAGCAGCTTGTTCATCGGTGGAACTCCTCTGTTCAGGTGGGTGCACTGGGGCCGCGCAGGGCTTCCAGCACTTCGGAGACGCTCAGGATCTCGCTCAGAAGCCGAGGCCCTGTTGCGCCCGGGGTGTAGACGGCGTACACCGGCACGCCGCTGCGGCCCATGCGGGACAGCTCGGCGCTGATGTTGGCGTCGCGGCGGGTCCAGTCGGCGCGCAGCAGCAGCACCTGCTGGTTTTCGAAGGCGGCCCTGACCTCGGCAGATGCCAAGGTCGTGCGCTTGTTGTACTGGCAGGTTACACACCAGGCGGCCGTGAAGTCGACGAACACCGTTTGGCCAGCGGCTTGCGCCTGGGCGACACGTTCGGTGCTCCAGGGCTGCCAGCTGTCGCTTGCTGCGCTGTCTTCGCTGTCCGTGGCTGCGCCTTGTGCCAAGGCGTCCTGGCGCAGTGTCGGCACGGTCCACACCAGGGCTGCCACCATCAACACGGCGGCCGCTGCGCCGAACCCGACCCGCGCCCGCGGGCCCAGGCTCGGTGAACCCAGGGCCCATGCTGCAAAGGCCAGCGCCACCAGCAGGCCCAGCAAAGCCGCCACACCGTCAACACCCACCTGCACACCCAGCACCCAGACCAGCCAGACGACGGTGGCAAACATCGGGAAGGCCATCAGGCTCTTGAAGTGCGCCATCCACACCCCTGGCCGCGGCAGCAGCCGCGCCAGCGCGGGCCAGGCACTGGCCGTCAGGTAAGGCAGTGCCATGCCCATGCCCAGGGCGGCAAACACCATCAGCGCCTGCGCGGTGGGCAAGGCCACCGCCGCGCCCAGCGACGCACCCATGAACGGCGCGGTGCAAGGCGATGCCACGGCCACGGCCAGCACACCGGTCAGGAAGGAGTCGACCATCGGGTGCCGGGCCCGCGCCGCCGCCCAGGAACTGGGCAGCACCGAACCGAACTCAAAGACACCGGCCAGGTTCAGGCCGATCAGCGTAAAGAGCGCGGCCAGCGTGGCCACCACGGCCGGGGACTGCAACTGGAAGCCCCAGCCCAGTTGCTCCCCACCCGCCCGCAGCGCCAGCAGCAGCGCGGCCAGGGCCACGAAGGACAGCACCACGCCGGCGGTGTAGGCCAGCCCGCCGCTGAGCAATTCGCGCCGCTGGTCGGCCTTCGACGCAAAGCTCAGCACTTTCAGCGACAGCACCGGGAAGACACACGGCATCAGGTTCAGCAACAAGCCGCCCAGCAAAGCAAAGAGCAGCGCCAGTGCCAGGCTCAGGCTGGCCGCTGGGGGTGTCGAGACCTGTGCGTCACCCAAGGCCGGCAGGGCTGCAGGTGCCGCCGCACCGGCGGGCCAGGCGGTGGTGACGGCCACCTGCACCTGCAGGCCGGCCACCTGGCCAACGCTCGTCAGCACGGCGGGCAGGATGGTGGGGGATTCGGTGCGCTGCGGGTCCAGCGGCACGCGGGCGGTCCAGTTGCCGTCGGCCCACTGGGTCTGGGGCATGGCGGCGTTCTGGATCACACCCGTCGTTTCGGGCAGAAAACCCAGTGTCTTGCCCTGCCAGGCCGCTGGCAGGCCCGAAATGCGCACGACCAGGTCCGGACCTTCGACCGCCGCCGTGGCTTGCGCGCCCGGCACGGGCTGTGGCAACGCGGCACGGGTTGCCGCAAACAGCGCGCTGTGCCCGGCGGTGGCCGCCTGCGCGGGCAACTGCAGCACGAAGTCGCCCCCCTCGGGGATGCAGACGTCCTTGCACACCAGCCAGTCAGCGCGCAGTTTCACGTCCAGCTGGTTGCCGGTGAAGTTGGCCGGCACCGTGACGGCCACGGGCAGCAGCAGCGTGCCCTCGTAGCCGAAATTCATCAGCGGGCCGATGGGCAGCCGGCCGGGTGTGGGCCACTCGATGCCGGCGGCCGCGAAGCCGGCCGGCAGTGTCCACTGCAAGGTCGTGGGCAGGCCCGAGTCGCCCGGGTTTTTCCAGTAGGTGTGCCAGTGCTGCGCGTGTTCGATCTTCAGGCCCAGCCACAAGGCCTTGCCGGGCGCCACGCCCTCGGGCGCATGGGCCACCAGTTCGGCGCGTACCTGTGGCGTGGTGACCACGGCCGTGGTCGAGGCCAGGGCCAGCAAAGGTGCCGCGCAGAACGAGGCAATAAAGATGCGAAGGGCGTGCATGCGCGGTGTGCTCAGGGCGGCGGTGCCCCGTTTTTGGCCAGGGCGCTCATTGTGGAGCGATGTGCGTGAAGTTGGGCTGAAGCGCGCCGCGCCGGCCCGCACAAAGATGGGTCACCGAAGGCTGCGGGTTTCTTCGTATAATCGATTGGCTTTGCTGACCACACCCGGGTTCACACCCAAAAGTCGGGCTCCCAAAATGGCGATCGAACGGCAACACCCGAACGACCGTTGGGGCACGACAGAAGATGAGGATGGCAGTCGGGCATTCAAGCCGCTGACGGCAGAGGAAGCGTCAGCACTGCGCGCCAAAGAGCCGCCACTGTCACCGTGGCGGGTGCTGGGTGTGCAGGGGGTGGTGGGGGCCGTGGCGGCGCTGCTTGCAGTGCTGCTCACGGGCAGGCAGGAGATGGCGTGGTCGGTGCTGTACGGCGCTGCCACGGTGGTGGTGCCGGGTGCCTTGATGGCGCGTGGCATGACCAGCAAACTCTCCAGCATGTCGCCCGGCAGCAGCGCTGTCAGCTTCATGTTGTGGGAAATGATCAAGATCGCGGTTTCGATTGCCATGCTCGCGCTGGCGCCGAAACTCGTGCAGGACCTGAGCTGGCCGGCCTTGCTGGTGAGCCTGGTGCTGTGCATGAAGGTTTATTGGGTGGCCCTGCTCTGGCGGGGCCGGGCACCGAGTCGCTGAGAACACAGGACGATCGACACACATGGCAGCCGAAGGCAAAGCGCCCACCGCAGGCGAATACATCGTCCACCACCTGCAACATCTGCAGAACCAGAAGCAGACGGCGGTTGTTGACTTTTCGGTCTTCAACCTCGATTCCATCTTCTGGGCCACGCTGCTGGGCGTGTTGACGTGTTTGTTCCTGTGGCGGGCCGCAAAACATGCCACCTCGGGCGTGCCGGGTCGATTCCAGGCTGCGGTTGAGTTTCTGGTCGAGATGGTGGACAGCCAGGCCAAGGGCATCGTGCACAGCGCCAACAGCCGCAAGCTGGTGGCCCCGCTGGCCTTGACCGTGTTCATCTGGATCTTCCTGATGAACGCGATGGACCTGTTGCCTGTCGATCTGCTGCCCAGCATCTGGCACGTCGCCGGTCCGGCGATGGGCGCGCCCGACTACCAACGTGTGGTGCCCACCGCCGACCTTTCGGTGACGATGGGCCTGAGCATCAGCGTGCTGCTGGTCTGCATCTTCTACAACATCAAGATCAAGGGCCTCGGTGGCTGGACACACGAGCTGTTCTCGGCCCCCTTCGGTGACAAGTTCTACCTGTACCCGATCAACTTTGCGATGCAATTGATCGAGTTCGTCGCCAAGACCGTTTCGCACGGCATGCGGCTGTTCGGCAACATGTACGCGGGCGAACTGATCTTCATGCTGATCGCCTTGCTGGGCGGAGCGTTCACGCTGTCGGTCACCGGCTTTGCGCTGGCTGCGCTGCACATCGTGGCCGGCACCGCCTGGGCCATCTTCCACATCCTGATCATCACGCTGCAGGCCTTCGTCTTCATGATGTTGACGCTGGTCTACGTGGGGCAGGCGCACGACTCGCACTGATCGCGCACCGGTTCGCTGTTTCGTTCTTTTCTCTTTTTCCTTTTCCCCCTTTCCCTCACCTTCCTTTCTGGAGCAAAAAAATGGAAGTCATCAGCTTTGTTGCCCTGGCCGCTGGCCTGATCATCGGCCTGGGTGCCGTCGGCGCCTGTATCGGTATCGGCATCATGGGCAGCAAGTACCTGGAATCGGCCGCCCGCCAGCCCGAACTGATGGGTGAGCTGCAGACCAAGATGTTCCTGCTGGCCGGCCTGATCGACGCGGCCTTCATCATCGGCACCGGTATCGCGCTGTGGTTTGCCACGGCCAACCCGTTCCTGGACCAGATCGCCCGCCTGCCCAAGTAATCAAGGCCACCCCGTCCTTGGGGAAAAGCGGCTCCGCCGCTGCCCTCAAGGGGCAACGCCGATGGCCCGGCACAGCCGGTTCCCTGGCGTTTGCCTGGAAAGAGTCCCACCCGTGCGAGGCATGAATTGAGCATCAACGCCACCCTGATCGTCCAGATGATCGTCTTTGCGATCCTGGTCTGGTTCACGATGAAGTTTGTCTGGCCGCCCATCACTGCGGCACTGGACGAACGCGCCAAGAAGATCGCCGACGGCCTGAGCGCCGCCGACAAGGCCAAGAGCGAACTGGCCGTCGCCAACAAGAAGGTGGAAGCCCAGCTGTCCGCCGCCCGTGACGACGCGGCCAAGCGCCTGGCCGATGCCGAGCGCCTGGCGCAGCAGATGGTCGAAGAAGCCAAGTCGCGTGCCAGCGAAGAGGCTGCCAAGATCATCGCGTCGGCGCGTGCCGAAGCCGAACAAGAGTCGGTGAAGGCCCGCGAAACGCTTCGCGAGCAGGTGGCTGGCCTGGCCGTCAAGGGCGCTGAGCAGATCCTGCGCCGGGAAGTCAACGCCGGTGTGCACGCCGAGCTGTTGGGCCGCCTGAAAGCGGAGCTCTGAACATGAGCCCCCACGCTCACTTGCGTTCGCTGCCCCCCGCGGGGGCGCGTGCCTCCCTTGGGGCGGCCCGGCGGGAGTCACATCATGGCTGAGCTGGCGACCATTGCGCGCCCTTACGCCGAGGCCCTGTACAAGGCTGCCGGTGGCAACGGCGCCGTGCTGAAGGACCAGATGGCCGCGCTGGCGGCATTGGCTGGTGACGAAGGCCTGCGCCAGTTTGCCGACAACCCCAAGGTGTCTTCGGTCCAGGTCTTCGACCTGGTGGCCGGTGTGGCGCTGCAAAAGGGCTTGTCGCTGGACAGCAAGGTGGCCAATCTGCTGCGTGCAGTGCTGGACAACGGCCGCCTGGCCGCCATGCCCGAGATCGCCACGCAGTTCCAGGCGCTGGTGAATGCCAGCTCCGGCGTGTCTGACGCGTTGATCCAGAGTGCCTTTCCCATCGACAGCAGCCAGCTGGCCGACACGGTGGCGGCGCTGGAAAAACGCTTTGCCCGCAAGCTCAACGCCACCGTCGAGATCACGCCCGAACTCATCGGGGGTGTGCGTGTGGTGGTGGGCGACGAAGTGCTCGACACCTCCGTCAAGGCCCGTCTTGAACAGATGAAGGTCGCGTTGACCGCCTGAATGACAGCATCAAGGTCGCTGACGCTCCCGTGCGCGTGACTTAAAGGAATAAGCATGAACCTGAATCCCGCAGAAATTTCCGAGCTGATCAAGAGCCGCATCGAGGGTCTTGCCGCGTCGGCCGACATCAAGAACCAGGGCACCGTCGTGTCCGTCACCGACGGCATCGTGCGTGTGCACGGCCTGTCCGACGTGATGGCCGGTGAAATGCTGGAGTTCCCGGCCACCGCCAGCGGCCAGGCCACCTTCGGTCTGGCGCTGAATCTTGAGCGCGACTCGGTCGGCGCCGTGATTTTGGGCGAGTACGAACACATCAGCGAAGGCGACACCGTCAAGTGCACGGGCCGCATTCTTGAAGTGCCGGTGGGCCCGGAACTGATCGGCCGTGTCGTCAATGCGCTGGGTCAGCCGATCGACGGCAAGGGCCCGATCAACGCCAAGATGACCGACGTGATCGAAAAGGTCGCGCCGGGCGTGATCGCACGCAAGAGCGTGGACCAGCCGGTACAGACCGGTCTGAAGTCCATCGACTCGATGGTGCCCGTGGGCCGCGGCCAGCGCGAGCTGATCATCGGCGACCGCCAGACCGGCAAGACCGCGGTGGCGATCGACACGATCATCAACCAGAAGGGTCAGAACATGACCTGCGTCTACGTCGCCATCGGCCAGAAGGCGTCGTCGATCAAAAACGTGGTGCGTGCGCTCGAAGCCAACGGCGCGATGGAATACACCATCGTCGTGGCCGCCAGCGCTTCGGAATCAGCCGCCATGCAGTACGTCAGCGCCTACTCGGGCTGCACCATGGGCGAGTACTTCCGCGACCGCGGTCAAGACGCGCTGATCATCTATGACGACCTGTCCAAGCAGGCCGTGGCCTACCGCCAGGTGTCGCTGCTGCTGCGCCGCCCGCCCGGCCGTGAAGCCTACCCCGGCGACGTGTTCTATCTGCACAGCCGCCTGCTGGAACGTGCCGCGCGTGTGAACGCCGACTACGTCGAAGCTTTCACCAAGGGCGAAGTCAAGGGCCGTACCGGTTCGCTGACGGCACTGCCGATCATCGAAACGCAGGCCGGTGACGTGTCGGCCTTCGTGCCGACCAACGTGATCTCGATCACCGACGGCCAGATCTTCCTGGAAACCAGCCTGTTCAACGCCGGCATCCGCCCCGCCATCAACGCCGGTATCTCGGTGTCGCGGGTCGGTGGTGCAGCGCAGACCAAGCTGATCAAGGGCCTGTCCGGCGGTATCCGTACCGACCTGGCGCAGTACCGTGAACTGGCCGCCTTCGCGCAGTTTGCTTCCGACCT